>CAWAMP010000012.1:0-366200 GCA_963783255.1 uncultured Acidobacteriota bacterium
CACCCGGAGACGCTCTTCGCGATCGCCTCGGACCCCGAGGCCACCGTGACGACGGTCGGGTTCTACAACATGCTGCCGTTGCGCGAGCAGGTGACGGTCGGCGCCTATCGGCAGCGCCAGGTCGAGCGGCTCTACACCGGCATGATGAACGCCCGGCTCAGCGAGCTCGCCATCAAGCCGGACCCGCCCTTCGTGAGGGCCGGCATCGAACGCGGAATCTTCGTCCGCACGAAGGAAGCCGGAACCATGATGGCGCTCGTCAAGGAGGACCGCATCAGCGCGGCCTCTCCGCGCTCGTCACCGAGCTGACCCGGACCGCTCGGTTCGGGTTCACCCAGGGCGAACTCGAGCGCCAGCGACGCGACGTCCTGCGCGGCTACGAGAGCGCCTTCGCCGAGCGCGACAAGGAGGAGTCGGCCGACCTGGCGGCCGAGTCATCCGCGCCTTCACCCAGCAGGAGCCAACGCCGGGGATGACCTCCAGGGTCCGGCCTGGTTCAGCGGTTCGTGCCCGCCATCACGCTCGACGAGGTCAACACGGTCGCGAAGGCGTGGGCCTCCGGCAGCCGCGTCGTGCTCGTCAACGCGCCGAGGAAGCCCGGACTCACGCTGCCGACCGAAGCCCAGCTGGCCGCGGCAATCACGGCGACCTCCGGGGGCGACCTGAAACCGTACGTGGACGTGGCCGGCACGCAGGCGCTCATGGAGCACCCGCCCCGCTCCGGCTCGGTGGTCTCCAGCACGTTCCAGGGCCGCTACGGCCTGACCGAGTGGGAGCTCTCGAACGGCCTGAAGGTGGTCCTGATGCCGACCACCTTCAAGGAAGACGGAGTGATCTTCCGCGCCACGAGCCCGGCGGCACTTCGCTCGCCGGCGACAAGGACTTCGTGGCGGCGCGGACGGCCGCCCAGGTGGTCGCCGCCGGGGGCGTCGGGCCGTTCAACGTCATCCAGCTCCGGAACGCTTTGGCCGGCAAAGCCGTGTCCGTCTCGGCCTTCATCGACGACACCGACGAAGGGCTGAGCGGGGGCGCGTCGCCCAAGGACCTGGAAACGATGTTCCAGCTCATCTACCTGACGTTCACTCAGCCGCGCGCAGACGCCGCCACGGTCGCCACGGTCGCGGCACAGACGAAGGTGATGCTGGCCCATCAGCAGGCCAGCCCAGAATTCGTGTTCCAGCAGACCCTCAACGCCGCCATGACGCAGGACCACGTCCGGGCGCGCCCGATGACGCCGGCAATGATCGACCAGATGGACCTCAATCGGTCGTTCGCCTTCTACAAGGACCGCTTCGCGGACGCGAGCGACTTCACGTTCGTCTTCGCCGGGAGCTTCGACCTGGAGGCAATCAAACCGCTGGTTGAGCGGTACCTCGCCTCGCTGCCGTCCCTCAAGCGGCGGGAGACCTGGAAGAACG
The DNA here is from genome assembly GCA_963783255.1 of uncultured Acidobacteriota bacterium. GTDB lineage: Bacteria > Acidobacteriota > Vicinamibacteria > Vicinamibacterales > Fen-181 > FEN-299. The sequence continues at coordinate 1,419 of CAWAMP010000012.1, forward strand.
ACGGGATCACCCCGCCGCGCGGCGTCGTCGAGAGGGTCGTCCGCAAGGGGATCGAGCCCAAGAGCCAGGCCGCCATCGCGTTCACCGGCGCCTTCCCGTTCGACTCGCCCGCACGAAGCGGCGCTCGACGCGCTGGGGATCATCCTCGAGGGGCGGCTGCGCCGCAGCCTGCGGGAGTCACTGCGGGGCACGTACGGCGTGGAGGTCGATGCCAGCGCCACGAAGATCCCGGAGCCCCGCTACACCGTCATGATCCAGTTCGGGTGCGACCCCGAGCGGACCGAGGAACTGGTGGCGACCCTCCTGCGCGAGGTGGAGCAGCTGAAGGCGCAGGGACCGACCGACGGCGAGGTGGCCGACGCCCGCGAGGCGCTGATGGTTGCCTTCCAGACGGACATGGCCGAAAACAACCGTCTGGCGGATCGGCTCGTCGAGCGGTACCGGTTCTCGCAGGACGCGATGGCGTTCTTCAACCTCCCGGGCGAGTACCAGAAGCTCCGCACCCTCGGGATCCAGGAGGCGGCGCGACGGTACCTCGACACGGGCGAGTACGTCCGCGTCACGCTGTTCCCCGAGACGAAGGACGGCCCGAAGAAGTAGGCCCCGTTAGGCGCGCCAGCGCTACTCGGGCCGCGTGTAGAGGGTGCAGGCGCCAAGGTCGGCCGCTGGCCGGAGCGAGTTGACGACGGCGTCCTGCAGCCGCTGGGCGGCCATGCGCCCCGTCACCGTCGTCATGCACACGCGGCGAAGCCGGCCGTCGGAGATCGCGCGAACGAGGTCGGCTTCCCCGGCTCGGCCGAAGGCCGTGCCCAGCGGGTAGTCGAAGGGCGTCGGGTTCAACACGCCCGAAACCGGAGTAGTGACCGGCATTCGGCACCAGCAGGAAGAGCCCGCCGGACGCTGCGGCCGTCCGCATCGCCTCGGCCTCCGCCGCCAGTTCCATTGCCCGCGCGTGCGGCATCACGTAGCGCAGGTGCGGCAGGTCGCACCACACGCGGTGGTCGTCGGTCATCGCAACCAGGCTGGCTCCCAGCCTGATCGCGAGACCCCCGCCACCGCGAGCCCCATCGCGCCGACGGCGAGCCGTGCGGCTGCGGCCGGCACCCGCGTCCGGGTTCGATGCCAGAGCGCCAGCAGCACGACCAGCAAGCCCGGAACGCGGGAACCACGTGGTCGATGTCCGCCCTCGGATACAGCGTCAGCAGTGCGGCCGTCGCCAGGCACAGCAGGATCGCGGCCGCCCGATCGGCACGGAGCAGCGTCGGCGCCGACGCGAGTGCGGCGACGGCGACGAGCAGCGGGAGCGCAATCGGCTGGTGCCTGACGAAAGCCAGCCAGTCGAACGAGCCGCCCGGGACGAGCGTCCGGAGGAACGTTGCCAGTTCGTCGTAGTACGGCACGCCGGCAACGCGCACGTAGGTGGTCTTGTTGAGGAACGCGTAGTCGAGGAACTTCTCCCAGCCTCCGCTGACCGCCACCGGAACCAGCACGGCGCCGGCCGCCAGCGCGAACGCCGCGCCGCACCATGCCCACGAGATCGCTGTGCCCGCGAGGAGGCCGCCGCGCCGCCGGTGTTCGGCCAGAACGATGACGGCCACGCCTGCCATCGCGCACGCGCCGACCGTCTGCTTCGACACGAACGACAGGCCCGCAGCGGCTCCTGCGATCCAGAGCGGCATCGCCGGCAGGGGCCGACGGTGTTCCGACCGCTCGCACCACCACGCGGCCGCGTCGATGCTCGCGATCAGGAAGAGGTTCGCAAGCGGCTGGTACAACGGGACGTTCGCCGGCAGCGCCCACACTGCCATCATCGGCGCGAGCGCGAGATCGTACCTGCGCGTCCCGGTCACGCGCGCAAGCAGATCTGCCGCCGCCAGATACGAGAGCGCCAGGACGGCCACCAGCAGCAGCCTGAGGGCGGACAACTCGACGCCCAGCACGCGCGTCACTGCCGACGCCGCGAAGAACGCCAGCGGGGGGACGCCGGCGAAGACATCCCGATAGAGCACCTCGCCCGCTCCCATGCGCGAGACGACCTGCAGCACCCACAGGCCGTCCCACCCGACATCGCCATGGGTGGCGGTGAAGAGGCCGGCCGCCAGCACGAGGCCCGCCGCCGCGATCCACCGAGCCCGCGTCCGCCCGGCTCCCCACATCACCGCGCCACTCCCGAGAGGCGCCACCCAATCGCCTGCGTCAACGCCGTCGTTGCCGTTCGGAAGCGCATCCCGGCGGTGTACGACGACTGTCCATCGGGACGGGAGGCCCGAACGACGGGGACCGACGCGACGGGGCGGCCCGCAAACGCCACGGCGGCCGTGATGAACGGCGCCCGGCCTGGCAGCGCCACGACGCGGTCGGCCACGACGCGCCGCATCGCGATGAAGGCGCCGGCATCGGCCGGCATGCCGGCCACGAGCGAGAGGGCGTGTTTGAACACCCACGACGAGGCGAGGCGCCAGCGCGATTCGTACCGCCCTCTCCGTCCCGCGTAGACCGCCCCGTAGCCGGACTCGAGCGCGGCGAGGAGCGCCGGGATGGCCTCCGGCGGATCCTGGAGATCGGCATCCATGGTGACGACGACGTGCCCGCGCGAGTGCGCCAAGCCCGTCCGAAGCGCCGCGTGCTGTCCGGCCCGCAGCTCGAGAGCCACGACCCGCACCCGCGGGTCACGGCCCGCGAGCGCCCGAAGCACGCCGAGGGATCCGTCGGGACACGCGTCGTTGACGAAGAGGATCTCGAACGGGCGACCGGAAGCTTCCAACGTCGTGACCAGGCGACCGTGCAGCTCCTCGAGTGTCGCCTGGTTCCGGTAGACAGGCAGGACCACGCTGACAGCCTGCGCGCCACTCACGGGTCCACCCGGGCAGAGCGCGGGGCGTCGGAGTCACGACGGGCGACCGACCAGCGCCACGTCTCGGCCAGCCCGCGTTCCAGCGAGTGTTCCGGCGTCCAGCCCAGCAGGCGCCTCGCCTTGTCGATGTCGGCGACCCAGTGGCCCGTGTCCACCGGGCGATCGGGATACGCTCCGACCGTGATGCGGGCCTTGAGGCCGGCGACCCGCTCGGCCATCTCCACGAGTTCTTCGTTGGCCCACTGGCGGCCGGAACCCACGTTGATGACCTCCCCGTTCACGCCGGGCGCGGCGGCGGCGAGGAGGCAGGCTGCAACTACGTCGGCAACGAACACGAAGTCGTGCCTGATACCCGGACGCGTCAGCGGCAGGTCGCGGCCGGTCTGGAGCGCACGCATGACCGTGGGTACGAACCGGGAGGGCGACTCCCACGGGCCGTAAACCGAGAACGGGCGAAGCACGACCACCGGAACGCCCGCCTCCCCTGCGATCTGGCGGCAGAGAATCGTGGCACAGGCTTTCGTAGCGCCGCGGAATGTGGCAGGCGCCAGGATCCGCCCCTCGTCGAGCGGAACTTCGGCCGGTCCGTACTCGAGCGAACTGCCGAGCGCGACGATCCGGCCGGAGCCGGCGGCCGCCATGGCTTCGCACAGGGCCGCGGTGCCATTGACCGTGTCGTCGAGCGCGGCGGCGCGCTCGGCTGCCGCGGTCGGGTGGCCGGCTCGGGCGGCCGCCGCGTGAAACACCACGTCGGCCCGGATGTCGCGCGCCAGCGCGGCGAGCCAAATCCTGTCGGTGAGGTCTCCTGCGTGCACCACCAAGCGCGCGTTCAGCGCGTCGAGCCGCCAGCGGTTCGTGCCGCGACGCACGATCCCGTGTACGTCCGCCCCGGCCGCGTCGAGCGCCGCGACCAGATTCGTGCCGACAAACCCGGCCGCGCCGGTGATCAGCACCCGGCGGCCGGCCCACGGGCTCATGCCGGCACCCGCAGCGGCACGACGCTGGGAGGCGCGACCAATCCGCCGATGGCGGCCGCCAGGTCGTGGTGGTCGCGGGCCGTCTCCGCGGGACGCCGTTCCCCCGCGGCGGAGATGGCGGCCAGCAGCCGTGGAACCTCGGTGGCGAGGTCGCGGCCCTCGACGTCGCGGTGGAACGACCGGCGCAGGAACGAATAGTGAGCGGCGATCCGAACCATCTCCCCGATGAGCAGCCGGCACGGTATCGGCGCTCCGGCATCGGGAAGCGTGAGACCGGCGAACCCGAAGGGCACGGCGCACCCGCTGCGCACGGCAGCGACCGTGCCGTCGGCGACCGCTTCGAAGATGTTGCGGACGCCGCGGTCGATGGCGAGATCGTTCAGGCCGACGTAGACACGCGAGAGGGGAAGCGCGCACAGTTCGCGCGCCCGCGTCACGGCGGCCTGGGTTTCAATCAAGATGCCGACGCGGCAGCGCCCCCGCACGAGATCGAGGATCCGCTCCACGTCGCCTGGGCACCGGACCATCGGAACGAGCAGTTCGTCGGCGCCGGCATCGATCGCCTGCTCGACCTCCGTCGCCGAGCCCGGGTTGGTCCCATTGATCCGGCAGATGACCCTCGTGTCGGTCGCCCGCCGCACGCGGTGGAGATCCGCAACGGTGTGTCGATTGATCTCGGTGTCGGCACCCGCCTGGCGCTCTCGCTTGGACGCGCACTCCCAATCCACGATGATGCCGGCCACCCCGGCGCCTACCGCCTCGCGGATGAATTCCGCGTCAACCGAGAACAGCAGCAATTCGAATTCAGGTGCGCTCATCGCGTGGGTTCCGTCGCCAGCCGCCTCAATCTAACACGCCGCCCCCGATCGATGCGATGATTGGAGGCAACGCCCATGGATCTCGCGCGGCACAATCAGGAGGTCATCGCGTACTACGACGGCACCGTCAAGAAGACGATGACGCCGTCCGGCAGTCCCTACACCCAGCACCACCTCGACCGCCTGCTGGAGGTGACCGGCATCAGGCCCGGCCATCGGGTCCTCGACGTCGGGTGCGGGATGGGACGCTACGCGATCCCGCTGGCGGCCCGCGGCATCAGGGTCGAGGGGCTCGACCTCTCGCCGTTCCTGCTCGAAAGGCTCGAGGCGTTCAACACCAGTGGAGTCGAAATCCCGACCTACTGCATGGACGTCCTCGACTGCCCTGCCGCACTCGAGAACGCCTACGACGCCGTCGTCGGATTCTTCGCCCTCCATCACATGCACGACCTCGCGCGCTGCTTTACCGCAATGGCGCGGCTGGTCAAACCCGGCGGTGTCGTCGCGTTCCTCGAGCCGAACGCGTTCAACCTTCTCTACTACTTTCAGATCGCGATCACGCCCACGATGACCTGGCGCGGCGACCGGGGCATGGCGCGCATGCGCCCGGGCGTCGTCTTCCCGGCGATGCGTGCGGGGGGCCTGACCTCGTTGTCGCTCCACCGGTTCGGGTTCTTCCCGCCGTTCGTCGCCAACCGCCCGTGGGGCATGCGCCTCGAGAAACGGCTCGAGACCATTCCCCTGTGGCGGCCGCTGCTGCCGGCGGCGCTCTTCAGCGGACGGCGCGGTTCCGACGCCTCTCGAAGAGCAGCAGACGGGCCGAGTTGATCACCACGGACACGGACCCGACGTTGTGCGCCAGCGCCCCGAGGATCGGCGTCAGGACACCCGCCGACGACAGGGCCAGCATCGCCGCATTGAAGATCAGGCCGAACAGCACCAGGTTCTGATGGATCGTCCTCGTCGTCGCCCGGCTCAGCCTGAAGAGGAACGGCAGAACCGACAGGCTGTTTCGCATCAGGACCACGGCCGCCGTCTCGAGGGCGACCGTGTCGTGGCGTGAACCCAGGCTGACGCCGACCGTCGCGACTGACAGCGCCGGGCCGTCGTTGGCGCCGTCGCCGACGTAGCACAGCCGGCCGTGCTGCCGCTCGAGGTCCTGGATGCGCTCGTACTTCTGCTCGGGCAGCAGCTCCGCAAGGACATCATCCGGATCGACGCCGACCGAGGCGGCCACGGCGAGCGCCACCGGCCGCGCGTCGCCCGTCAGGATGCGGACCTCGCGGAGACCGTCGGCGCGAAGTTCCCGAATCACCTCCCGCGCCTCCGGCCGAACCTCGTCCTCGATCGAGAACAGCCCCTTGGCCTCGCTGCCGTGCGCGACGTACACGATCGAAAGCCCCTGCGCCCGCAGCCGTTCGGCATGCCGCTCGAGCTGACCGACGTCGATGCCGTGGCGGTCCATGAAACGCGCGTTCCCCAGTCGCCAGGCCTCGCCGCCATCGTCGGCGCGCCCCGCGATGCCGAGGCCCGCCTCGCGGAGGATCGAGAGGCTCTCGGCCACGGCCACGCTCTCGGCCGCCGCTCGGGCCTGAATGGCACGCGCCAGCGGGTGGTCCGCGGCCGCCTCCAGCCGTGCCGCGGCGGCGAGCAGCCCGGCCCGCGAGCCGCCCTCGGCCGGGATCACGTCCACCACCCGGCACTCGCCCTTCGTCAGGGTCCCCGTCTTGTCGAAGGCAATCGCGGCCACTCGCGCGCACCCCTCCACGTAGCGCCCGCCTTTGATCAGCAGCCCCTCGCGCGCCGCCCGGCTCATGGCCGCGACGATGGCGGTGGGCGTGGCGAGGACGAAGGCGCACGGGCACCCCACGATGAGCATCGTGACGGCGCGCTGCACGTCGCCGGTCGCCGCCCAGACGATGCCGGAGAGCGCCAGCACGCCGGGCGTGAACCAGCGGGCGTACGATTCGGCCGCACGGAGAATCGGCGCGCGGTGCGACTCGGCGTCCTTGATCAGACGCAGCACCTTGCCGTGAGCGCTCTCGTCGCCGACCCGCCGGACGCGAACGGTCAACGAGCCGCTCTCGTTGATGGTCCCGCCCGACACCAGGTCCCCGGGCCCGCGGTCCACCGGCGCGCTCTCCCCGGTGAGCAGTGACTCGTCGACCTGGCTCTCCCCGTCTTCCACCTGGCCGTCCGCCGCAATCACGTCGCCGGGCCTCACCAGGATGCGGTCGCCGGGGCCGAGTTCGGCCGTCGGCACCTGCTGCAGTCCGCCGTCGTCCGACAGCCGGAAGGCGTGCCGCGGCTCGGCGGCCACGAGGGCCTCGAGGTGCCGGCGGGCCCGGGCGCTCACGAACTCCTCGATGAGCGAGCCGAGCACCATGATGAAGGCGACGATGGCGGCGGAGGTCCATTCGCCGAGCAGGAGCGAGGCGGCAATGGCCAGGCTCACCAGTTCGTCGACGTTCGATTCGAGACGGGCCAGGCCGCGCACCGCCCGCCAGACGATCGGGAGCCCGGTGAGCGACAGCGACACGAGCGCCAGCGCGGCGCCGGTCCGGTCGTGCCCGGCCGCGCCGGCGACCGCGGCCGCGATGACCAGCACCCCGGCCGCAACCGTCGTCACCACGCGGCGCGCGCCTACGTCCGCCACGGTGCCGACATCCGCAAAGCGTCCGATCACGTCTTCCCTCTCGACTGCCGCCCCAACCGCATCCCGAAACAAAGTGACACGGTGAACCGCTTGAACGCAACCGCGCCTCCAGCCATACTGGCCGGACGATGCAAAACCTGACGAGACGGCACGTGGTGCCCGCGGCGGCCCTGGCCCTGGTGGCCGCGGTGGGCGTGATGGCGGCGGCGAGGGGGGGCGGCCAGGACCTGGCGGGCTACGAGGACGTGGCCACCCGCCTGCAGCAGAAGGGGCTTCGCGAGCTGGGCGCCTACGCGACGCTGGCGAAGCTGCTGACGGTCGGGCCGCGCCTGACCGGATCCGCGCAGGCGGACGCCGCGGTCAAGCTGATGGCCGAGCACATGACGCGGCTCGGATTCGACAACGTCCGGACGGAGCCGACGGTGGTCGGCCATTGGGTGCGCGGCAACCGGGAGGAAGGCCGGATCCTGTCCAGAACGTCCGGCGCGATTCCGGTGAAGGTCCGGGCGATCGGCAACAGCATCGCGACACCGGAGGGCGGTATCACGGCCGGCGTTCTCGAGGTCCGCTCGGTCGCCGAGCTGGAGAAGGTCGGCGACAAGGCCCGCGGCCGCATCGTCTTCTTCAACGGCGCCATGGACCCGACGCTGATCGACACGTTCCCCGCCTACGGCGGCGCGGCGCAACAGCGGTCCGGCGGCGCGGTGGCGGCCGCCCGGGCGGGTGCCGTCGCAGCGGTGGTGCGGTCGCTCACGCTCGAGACAGACGATGACCCGCATACCGGGACGATGAGCTACGACGCGGCCACGCCGAAGATCCCGGCCGTGACCATTTCCACCGCCGCTGCCGAACGCCTGAGCGCACTGCTTCGCGCAGAGCCGGACGTGCGGTTCTCGTTCACGACCTCGTGCCAGACCCTGCCGCCGGTGACCTCCTCCAACGTCATGGGCGAGCTGCGCGGCACGTCATGGCCCGACGAGAATCGTCGTCGTGGGCGGGCACATCGACAGCTGGGATCTGAGCCCGGGCGCGCACGACGACGGGGCCGGGTGCGCCCAGGCGATCGAGGCGCTGCGCCTGATTCGAGAGCTCGGCCTGCGTCCGAAGCGGACGATTCGCGCCGTGCTGTTCATGGACGAGGAGAACGGCGGCACGGGCGGCCGCGACTACGCGCCGTCGGAGAACCGCAGGCGCGAGCGGCACCTCGCGGCAATCGAATCCGACCGCGGCGGGTTCCTCCCCATCGGGATGGGCGTCGGCGCAAAGGGAGAGGCGTTCGCGCGCATCAAGGCGTGGGAACCGCTGTTCCAGCGGATCGGCCTGCAGTGGATTCGTCCGGGGGGTGGCGGGGTGGACATCGCGCCCCTCGGCACGACGGGCACGATCCTGATGGGCCCCGTGCCCGACTCGCAGCGCTACTTCGACGTGCACCACTCCGGCACGGACACACTCGACAAGGTCCATCCGCGCGAGCTGCAGCTCGGCGCCAACATCATGGCTCTCATGGCGTACCTGCTGTCCGAGGAAGGCCTGCCGAGATAGGGTCCGCGTCGCTGCTACTTCGCGCCCCCCGAGCCGGAAATGCGCCGCAACGCCAGCGTCGGGGCGGCGCCTGGCCCGAGGGCTCCGGCCGGCGGGTCCGACAAGGTCGAGACGGCCCAGCGCTTGCGGCTGAGCAGCCGCTCCGGGATCACCGGCCGGTCCTCCAGGATGACGCGCGACTGGCCGACGATGAGTTCGTGGAGGACCGTCGCGCGGTCGCCGGCCAGCCCGCCCGCCGGCGCGAGCAGTGTCGTGAACGGCGCCTGGAGCCTGAGGAACGTCCACACGCCCGGCCGGCGCTTCATGGCGGCATCGTCGAGTTCGGCGGGCAGGTAGACGAGCGACTGCGGCTTGCCTCCCGGCAGCTCGAAGGTGAGGCTGAGCGCGGCCGGCCTCGCGTTGCCTCCGCGGATTGGAATGGCCTCGAGCGGCCGGCCGCTCGAGGCGAGGTCGAAGCGCGAGGCGTTGACGATCCGGGCGTCGAGGTGCGCGAGCTGGACCAGCAGCAGCCTCAGGGCTCCGGGGCGGACCGGGGCTGCGGCGCGCCGGCGGGCTCCGGCGTCTTGCGCGAACACCTCCGGAAACGAGCGCCGGACTTCGTCGGCCATGTCGGCCACCCGGCCCGCGGTCGCGTCGGTGAAGGTCGGCAACTGGCCGACCGCCTCCGAGCCCACGAGCACGTAGCCCTCGCACCCCGGGAACATCAGGTAGGCGGACAGGAACTCGGTCCCGCCGAACGGGTGCAGCAGCGTCTGGCAGTTGCCCGACGCGGCCTTGAGTTCGACGCCGGCCCACCGGCGCACCGGCTCGAACCGTGCGGACCAGGCGACCGACCAGCGGCTGCGGGCCTCGGTCTCGTAGGCTTGCCAGGCGGGCTTCTCGAGGAGGCTGGCGAACGCGTCGGGTCGCACTGGTCGCATGCCGCCGAGCACCCTGGCGATGTCGGTCGTCTCGACGTCGTAGGGACTCGTACCCAGGGGCGGAGCGGCGCCGTCCGGGCCGGCGCCTGCGGCCGCAGGCTGACGGCACGCCGTCGCGGAAACCGCCGCGGCCAGGATCAGCGCAGCGACGAGGCGGCAGGTTGTGCGCTCGTGCATCATGGGCACACCGGGGCCATTCGTACCGGATATCGGCCCCAGCCGGGCCCGCAATCACTCCGGGGGAGATTATCTGTAGTACTGCTCCCAGCCAGGGCGCGGAGGCGGAGCGGCCAGCATCCGGTTGGCTTCGGCGTTGCCGGTGAACTCCCCGCGGGCGGCGTCGAACGCCAGCCGGCCTCCCAGCCGCTGGGCAATCACGCCGAGCAGGAAGACCTGCGTCAGGGGGCCCGAGACGCGGAACGGCGATCGGCTCTCCTCCTTGCCCTGGCAGGCGAGGATGAAGTTGGTCGCGTGGTCCGAGAACCCGCCGCCGATCTTGGGCAGGGCGTCCGACATCTCTCGCATCCGGTCCTCGGGAATGATGCGCAGCGTGTCGCCGTGCGTGCCGCCCCGGAAGGTGAGCGTCTTGCTGTAGATGAACTTCCCGTTCTTCTCGGTCAGCGATGCGCCGGCGCCCAGTTCCGCGGGCAGCGGCGGCACATTGTCCACACCGTCGTACCAGAACACCTCGACCGGCGGCATGCCGGGCCGCGCCGCGAAGTCGAATCGGATCGTCGACGCCTGCGGGAAGACGAAGTCGTTCCGGCCGTCGAGCCGCACGGCCTCGACCGTGTGCGGCAGCCCGAGCCCCAGGAACCGGTGGGACGTGTCCAGGATGTGCGCGCCCCAGTCGCCGAACGCGCCGGTGCCGTAGGCGAACCAGCCCCTCCAGTTCTCCGGGTGCAGGCGCTTGCTGAACGGGTTGACGGGGCGCGAGGCGTGCCAGGCGTCCCAGTCGAGCCCGGCCGGCAGCGGCTCTCCGGGCCCGTACCCGTCGACGACCCATCCGTGCCATCGCCGCGGCGAGTTCATGAAGGCGACGACCTTCGTCACGTCCTTGATGATGCCGGCCTCGGTCCAGGCCTTGAACTGGAAGTAGTTGTTGCCCGAGTGCCCCTGGTTCCCCATCTGCGTGACGACGCCGCTTCTGGCCGCTTCCGCCATCAGCAGTTCGACCTCGCGGAACGTCTGCGCGAGCGGCTTTTCGACATAGACATGCTTCCCCTGCCGCATGGCGTGCATGGCCAGCGGGAAGTGCGAATGGTCAGGCGTCGCGACCACGACCGCGTCGAACCGGGCGCCCATCTTGTCGAACAAGGCGCGGAAGTCCCGGAACACGGGCACGGCCGGGAACAGCTGCTGCGACTCCGCCGTGTGCGGCGCGTCGAGGTCCACGTCGCAGAAGGCGACGAGGTTCGCCAGCCCGGTCGCGGCGAAGGTCTTGACCATGTCGCGGCCGCGGTCGCCGATGCCGATGAACGCCATGTTGAGCCGCGCCGAGGTCGGCGCGACCTGCGCCGCCGCCGAGGACTGGCGCGCCGCGGCGTTCCGTCCCAGGGCCGCCACGGCCCCGCCGGCCATCGAGCGCGCGATGAACTCGCGCCGGCTCACGGTGGTCGGAAGGATTCGTGACGACGCGGGTTTCGGCGCCATGCTCATGACTGTTTCTCCCGGCACTTGGTAAGGAGATTCTACGGCCAAGAGGTATGCTATTCCATGCCGTTCTCGAAACTCCCTCTCCATCCCGACCTGATGCGCGGCGTCAGGGAGCTCGGCTTCCTGCGCCCGACGCCCATCCAGGAGCAGGCCATCCCGCCGGCCGCCGCCGGCAAGGACGTGATGGCGACCGCCATGACGGGAAGCGGCAAGACCGCGGCGTTTCTCCTGCCGATCCTCAACCGGCTGATGACGGCGCCGCGACGGCAGACGCGGGCATTGATCCTGACGCCGACCCGCGAACTCGCAGCCCAGATCCACGCGCACCTCGAGGAACTCGCCGTGCACACGCCGCTGACCGGAGCGGCGGTCTTCGGGGGTGTCGGCATGGGCCCGCAGGAGCACGCGTTCCGAAGCGGCGTGGACGTGATGATTGCCACGCCAGGCCGGCTGCTCGATCACCTCAGGCATCCGTACGCGCGGCTCGCCGCGCTCGAGGTGCTCGTCCTCGACGAGGCCGACCGCATGCTCGACATGGGGTTCCTCCCCGACATCCGGCGCATCCTGAAGCAGATCCCGGCTCGGCGCCAGACGCTCTTCTTCAGCGCCACGATGCCGCACGACATCGTCGCCCTCGCGCGGGAGATGCTGCGCGACCCGGTGGCCATCAATCTCGAGCGGAAATCGGCGCCGCCGGTGGGGATCACGCAGGCCGTGTACCCGGTGGCCCGCGAGTTGAAGTCGGCGCTCCTCGTCGAACTCCTGAAGCGCGACATCATCGCGGACGCGATCGTGTTCACGCGCACGAAGCACCGGGCCAACAGGCTCGCGGAGTTCATCGCGCGCCACGGGATCCCGGCGGCCAAGATTCACGGCAACCGGAGTCAGGGACAGCGGACCGCGGCGCTGGCCGGCTTCAAGAGCGGCGATCATCGCGTGCTGGTGGCCACCGACATCGTGGCCCGCGGCATCGACATCGAGGAGCTGGGGCACGTCGTCAACTTCGATGTGCCCGCCGATCCGGACGCCTACCTTCACAGGATCGGACGCACGGCCCGCGCGGAAGCGACCGGCGACGCCTTCACGCTGGTGTCGCCCGACGAAGAGGAGGACTTGCGCGCAATCGAGCGTGCGCTCGGCAAGTCGCTGCCGCGGGTCACGCTCGCCGACTTCGATTACGCGCGGAAGACGACCGAGCGCCTGGAGATTCCCGTGCGCGACCGCCTGGCGGCTGCGCGTGCCGCGCGAGGCCCTCGCCGCGCCGGGCAGAAGCCGTCGGGCCGCGCCTCGGGGGCGCCGCGAGCGGGCGGGCCGCACCGCGCGGCACGGTCGGGCAGCGCCTCCCGGTTCCAGGCGATCCTGGACAAGCACGCGCCGGTCGGCTCGCGGCCTGGCGGCGGCGGGCCCAAGCCGCCCGGGAGGCGGTGACCGGTCAGTACGACATCATGATCGTCATGCCGCCGCCCGTCGTCCGGCCGGTGACGAGGACGTGGACGCCGGCGATGCGCAGCCGATGAAGGCCGGAGCGGCGCGGGGTGTTGCTGCGGCGTCGCCGCGCGAACATAATGGCGTGACATCGAGAGCGGGCGTCTCCTGACACGGCCGCGCGGGGCAATCGACGGACCCGCCTATCCGAAATCCGCCGTCGCGCCGAAACAGGAAGGAGGCGGCTCCCGCCGCCAGGATCGGGTTTCGTTTCGAGGGGCACTCATGACGGACCGCGTAAACGTTCTCTGTATCGGCGCCGGCTACGTCGGGGGCCCGACGATGGCGGTGATTGCCGACCGGTGCCCGCACGTGACGGTCAACATCGTCGACATCAACCAGGCGCGGATTCACGCCTGGCAGACCGACGACCTGCCGATCTTCGAACCGGGCCTGCTGGAGGTCGTGAAACGGGCGCGAGGCAGGAACCTCTTCTTCTCGACCGACATCGACGCCGGCATTGCGGCCGCCGACATCATCTTCGTATCCGTGAACACGCCGACGAAGACCTTCGGCGAGGGAGCCGGCCGGGCCGCCGATCTCCAGGTACCTGGGAGAAGACGGCGCGGCAGATTCTGGCCTGCTCGACCAGCAACAAGATCGTGGTCGAGAAGTCCACGCTGCCCGTCCGGACGGCCGAAGCGATGGACCGGATCCTCAACAGCAACACGCGCGGCCTGCGGTTCGAGGTCGTCTCGAATCCTGAGTTCCTGGCCGAGGGCACGGCCGTCAAGGACCTCGAGCAGCCCGACCGGGTGCTCATCGGGTCGCACCAGACACCGGAGGGGATTCGGGCGCGGAAGGCCGTGGCGGACATCTACGCAACGTGGGTCGCGCGCGAGCGGATCATCGAGTCGAGCCTGTGGAGCGCCGAGCTGTCGAAACTGGTCGCCAACGCGTTCCTGGCGCAGCGGATCTCGTCGATCAACGCGATCTCGGCGCTGTGCGAGCTGACCGAGGCCGACGTGGACGAGGTGGCGTACGCGATCGGCTCCGACTCGCGCATCGGGCCCCGCTTCCTGAAGGCGAGCGTGGGGTTCGGCGGGTCCTGCTTCAAGAAGGACATCCTGAACCTCGTCTACATCGCGCAGAGCCACGGCCTGGACGAGGTGGCCCGCTACTGGGAAGCCGTGGTGCGAATGAACGAGTGGCAGGAGACGCGGTTCGTGCGCCGCATGCTGGCCACGATGTTCAACACCGTGGCCGGCAAGCGGATTGCCCTGTTCGGCTTCGCGTTCAAGGCGGAGACCGGCGACACGCGCGAGTCGCCCGCCCTCGAGGTCACGCGGCAGCTCGCGGCCGAGCGCGCGTGCCTGGTCATCACCGACCCGCAGGCGCTCGACAACGCACGCATCGACACCAAGGGGCTGGAGGGTTCGATCGAGTTCGAGCCGGACCCCTACGCGGCGGCGCGCGGGGCCCACGCAGTCGCGGTGCTGACCGAGTGGAGCCTCTACCGGGACCTCGACTGGGCGCGCCTGCTCGCGTCCATGGAACGCCCGGCGTTCGTGTTCGATGGCCGCAACGTCCTCGACCACCAGCGGCTGTTCGATCTCGGCTTCAACGTCTTCGCCATCGGCAAACGGCCGCTGAGACACGTGTAGACTGGAGCACCCGTGAAGAACTCGATTCATCCGCTCGCCGCAGTCGTGTGGGACGATGCGAAGGCCACGGCCGTGGAGGAATACGACCTGAACGAGGTGCGGACCCAGTTCCACAGGCCGGCGCGCTACACCACCTACGGCCTCCTGCTCGTGGACGACGAGAAGGGCGTGACGCTGGCGAGCGAGGAAGGCGACGACCAGAACCTGAGGGGCCTGACCTTCATCCCTCGCGCGATGGTCGTCGAGGTCGTGTTCCTCGGCCGGGCGCGCGTGAAGAAGGCGCGCCCGAAGCGGCCGGCGGGAAGCGCGCCACCCTCGTCCTCGAAGTCGGCGCCACCGCGGTCTGCGTCAGAGGACGCAACCCCTCCCGGACCAGGCCTGGCTTCCGACGACGAGATCTGAACGGCGCTACGGGATCATCCAGCTGGCGAAGTAGGCCTGGACGAACGCCAGCGCGCCGATGAGCGCAGCGAACAGGACGCTGTGCCAGAAGGTGCTGCGCAGCACCTGGCCCTCCGAGCCGGCAAGCCCGACCGTCGTCACGCCGACGGCGATGTTCTGGGGCGAGATCATCTTGCCGGCCACCCCGCCCGACGAGTTCGTCGCCGCGAGCAGCACGGGATTCAAGTCCAGTTGATGTGCGGCCGCCACCTGCAGGTTGCCGAAGAGCAGGTTGCTCGACGTGTCGCTGCCGCTCAGGAAGCAGGCGACCCACCCGAGGAAGGCGCTGACGAATGGAAAGAGGAAGCCCGTGGCTGCCAGCGCGGCGCCGAGCGTGTAGGCCATCCCCGAGTAGTTGTAGAGATACGACAGGGAGACAATCAGCAGCACGACGGGCCCGGGCACTCGCAGCTGCTTGAGCGCCGCGAGACCCGATTGCCGCAGCACGCGCGGGCTCGCGCGGAAGACGAGGGCGGTCAGCAGCACCGTCACGAGCACCGCGGTCCCGCCGACGAGCGGCTGGAACGTGAAGATGGCCGCGTACCGCTTCTGATACAGCGTGATCAAGACCTGGTCGTGCAGTCCCGGGATGGGAATCAATACCTGGCCGAACGGAAAGAGCTTGAAGTACGACCACGTGATCATGACGACCGAGATCAGCGCCCACGGCAGCCAGCCGGAGAATGCCTCGCGGGCCGACATGCGCGTGGCGACTGTCGGGAGCGCGGCGCGGACCGGGGTGGAAGCCGGGCCCGCTTCTCGCGGCGACCAGATCTTGAGGAACCAGACCGTGGCAACAATCGCGGCCAGAGAGCTGAGAACGTCGGTCGCGTACGGGCCCCACAGGTTGGAAACCAGGAACTGGACCGCCCCAAAACTGACGCCCGCGACGAGCGCCGCGGGCCAGGCCCTCCCGAGGCCCCGCCGGCCGTCGACCACCCAGGCGAGATAGGCCGGCAGCATCAGGGACAGAAACGGGAGCTGGCGGCCGGCCATCGCCGAGAGCTTCATCACGTCGAGGCCCGTGACTCCGGCGAGTGCGACGATGGGTACGCCGATGCTGCCGAACGCGACGGGCGCGGTGTTCGCGATGAGGCAGACGAGCACCGCGAGGCGCGGTTCGAATCCGAGGCCGACGAGCAGGAAGGCCGTGATGGCCACGGGCGCGCCGAAGCCCGCACTGCCTTCGAGCAGCGCGCCGAAACAGAACGCCACCAGAATCGCCTGCACCGCCCGGTCGCCTGGCGCGCAGCTCTCCATCCAGCGGCGCAGCTTCCCGAACGAGCCGACCTCGGTCGCGAGGTTGTAGAGCCAGAGGCCGTTGAAGACCGTCCAGAGAATCGACCAGAGCGCGAACGCCCAGCCGTAGACCAGCGTCCACCCGGCGAGCGGAGCCGGCATGCCCCAGACGCCGATGGCGAGGATCAGGGCGGTGCCGAGCCCGCAGGCCGCGGCGAGCAGGCCGCTCTTCCGCAGCACGCCCATCAGGACGAGGACGACGGCGAGCGGGATCGCGGCGACCAGGGCGGAAAGCGCGATCGAGTGGAGGGGCGCGAGCGGCTGCGGCCAGAGTGGCATCATTGGGGTCACATCTAGCATTCACGCATTTTGCACGATCTGACCCCAGACGTCAGGGTTCAGCGACGCTGACGGGGACGTTCCACGCTTCCGACGCCCACCCGATCCACTCCGCCTCGCCGGCCTGGACGCCATCGACGAGCGCGAGTTCGACCACCGTCCCCAGGATCAGCTCGCGGGAATCGGTGTCGGTGATCGTGCTGAGGAACGCCTTGAAGCGGTCGTCGTCTTCGAAGTCCGAGTCGGCCCTGGCGACCAGCCCCGCGTAGTCTGCCTCGCCGAACTGGGTCACGAACGCGTCCAGCGCGGCAGCCTCGTCCTCGTCGGCCGAGCGCTCGGAGAGCAGGACCCGTTCGATCAGCGCGACCAGGGCCAGTCGTTCGTCGGCCGTCAACGAGGCGATCGTCTTTTCCTGCGGCATCGGGCGGTTCCTCCGGGTATCGGCGCGAGACCCGGACTCAGGCTACTCGGTTCGTGGAGACTCGGCAAGGGGTTACTGCAGCACTCATCATGCGCGGTCACCCTCGACCTTCCCGCTACCGTCGGCTATCCTGTCGTTGTCGATGGGCCTGGTATCCGTCTCTCGCCCGGAGTTCCTATGAACATCCGCCTTCGCCGTCTCGCCCTGTTGTTCGTTGCCGTCGTCTGCTGCGTCAGCTTCGCCGCAGGCCAGGCGGCCCGGCCGACGCCACCGGTCGCCAAGCGCGTCGATCACACGCAGGTCTGGCACGGTGAAACCGTCAACGACCCGTACCTCTGGATGCGGGAGAAGAGCAACCCCGAGGTGGCGAAGTACCTCGAGGCCGAGAACGCCTACACCGAGGCGGCGACGGCCGGGCTCGCCCCGTTCCGCGACGCGCTCTACAAGGAGATGCTCGGCCGGATCAAACAGACCGACCTCGGCGTGCCGGTGCGGGACGGGAAGTTCTACTACTACTCGCGGACGATCGAGGGGCAGCAGTACCCGCTCTACTGCCGCAAGCCGGCCGCTGCCGACGGCTCGTACCGCGCGGACGCACCCGAACTCGTGATGCTCGACCAGAACGCGATGGCGAAGGGGCTGAAGTTCCTCGGCGTCGGCGCGGTCCAGGTGAGTGACGACGGGAATCTGCTGGCGTATTCGACGGACACGACCGGATTCCGGCAGTACACGCTGCACGTCAAGGCGCTCGTCACCCGCCGCGCCTATCCCGACACCGCCGAGCGCGTGACGTCGGTCGAGTGGGCGAACGACAACCAGACGCTGTTCTACACCACGGAAGACCAGGTGACCAAGCGGTCGAACCAACTGTGGCGGATGAAGCTCGGGGCGGCGCCGGTGCTCGTCTACGAGGAGAAGGACGAGCTCTTCAACATCGGCGTCGGTCGGACGAAGGACAAGCGCTATGTGGTGCTGGCCGTCAACAGCACGGACACGTGGGAGAACCGCTACCTGGACGCCGCCACGCCGGAGTCGCCGTTCAAGCTCGTGCTGCCGCGCGAGAAGGGCCACAAGTACTCGGCCGACCACCGCGACGGCCTGTTCTACATCCTGACGAACAAGGGCGCGAAGAACTTCCGCATCGTGACGGCCCCGGTCGCTGACCCGTCGCCTGCGAACTGGAAGGAGTTCATCCCGCATCGGCCGGACGTCCTCAACCAGGGCCTCGAGCTGTTCAAGGACTACGCCGTGTCCGTGGAGCAGTCGGAGGGCCTGAACCGGCTTCGCGTCTTCGACTTCGCGAAGGGCACGTGGCGCGAGCTGACGTTCCCCGAACCGATCTACACCGCCTTCCCGGGAGGCACGCCGGAGTACAGCTCGCCCACGTTTCGCGTGAGCTACCAGTCGATGGTCACGCCGCCGAGCGTCTACGACTACACGCTGGCGACGCTCGACCGGAAGCTGATGAAGCAGCAGGAAGTGCTGGGCGGCTACAACCCCGCGAACTACGTCACCGAGCGCCAGTGGGCGCCGGCGCGCGACGGGGTCAAGGTGCCGATGTCCCTCGTCTACAAGAAGGGCGTGCCGCGCGACGGCACGGCGCCGCTGTGGCTGTACGGCTACGGGTCCTACGGCTATGGCGAGACGCCGACGTTCGGGAGCAACCGCCTCAGCCTGCTCGACCGGGGCGTCGTCTACGCGGTCGCCCACATCCGCGGCGGGAACGAGATGGGAGAGGCGTGGCACGACGAAGGGATGTTGATGAAGAAGAAGAACACGTTCACCGACTTCATCGACTGCGCCGGCTACCTCGTCGCGCAGCGGTGGGCGGCGCGAGACAAGGTGCTGATCGAGGGCGGGAGCGCGGGCGGCCTGCTGATGGGCGCCGTCACCAACATGCGGCCCGATCTCTTCAAGGCGGTGCACGCGGCCGTGCCGTTCATGGACGTGATGAACACGATGATGGACGCGACGCTGCCGCTGACGGTGGGCGAGTACCTCGAGTGGGGCAACCCGAGTCAGAAGGGGGCGTTCGACTACATGCGGTCCTACAGCCCCTACGACAATCTGGAGCGGAAGGCGTATCCGAACATCCTCGTGACCACCAGCTTCAACGACAGCCAGGTGATGTACTGGGAGCCGGCGAAGTACGTCGCGAAGCTGCGCACGCTCAAGACCGACGCGAACGAGCTGCTGCTCAGGACGAAGATGGACCCGGCCGGCCACGGCGGCGCCTCGGGGCGCTACGACCGCCTGAAGGACACGGCGTTCGAGTGCGCGTGGATGCTGAAGCAGGTGGGGATCACGAAGTAGCCCCCGGGGTCGCATCTGGCATCCACACATTTCGCACGATCCGACCCCACAGCGCGGTGGGGCCACGTCGCGCATCTCGCAGCCGCGTACGGTGTGCCCCGACATTTGACGCACGGCGCTTGATATGGCTATTCTAGCCATGTGAAAAAGGCCAGTATTACCGAAACGAAGAACGGCCTGAGCGCGCTGATCGACCGGGTCCGCCACGGCGACGCCATCGTCATCGAGGACCGCGGTGTCCCCGTGGCGCGGCTCGAACCCGTCGCGGCGCCGGGCAGAGACGCGTCGGAGGGGCGGGTCGCGCGGCTCGTGCGCCAGGGCGTCCTGAGGCCGGCCGTCGCCCCGCCGCCGCGCCGCGTGCTGGCGGCCGACCCGCCCGCGCCAACGGGCCGGACCAGTCTCAGCCGGGTCCTGATCGACGAGCGGCGAGGCGGGCGATGAGATTCTGGGACAGTTCCGCCGTGGTGCCGCTGCTGGCGGCCGAGGCGGCGTCTCGACCGGTTCGGGCGCTCTACCTGCAGGATCCCGAGCCCGTCGTCTGGTGGGCCACCCCGGTCGAGTGTGCATCCGCCATCGCGAGGCTGGAGCGCGACGACGCGCTGACGGCTGCGGACGCGGCGGTCGCGTTCGCCCGCCTGGATGCCCTGGCCGCCAGCTGGCTGCAGGTTGAACCCAGCGACGAGATCCGCGAGACCGCGCGGCGGCTGCTCCGCGTTCATCCGCTGCGTGCCGCGGACGCCCTCCAGCTGGCCGCGGCGTTCGTGGCGGCCGAGCGGCGGCCGCCGTCGATGACCTTCGTGACGCTCGACGACCGGCTGCGCGCGGCGGCAGGTCGGGAAGGGTTCGCGCTGGCGGACCTGTGAGTCGTCTCACCGACACGCCGACGCGCGCGAGTCGATTCTCGAGATCCGAGAGTTCGTGCAGGCCGTGACGTGCGAGACCTCCTTCACCTGCAACCACGCGAGCAACTACGCGCCCCTCACCGGCCGCCTGCCGAGGTCGAAGGCCGAGATCCTCGCGGCGGTCGACGCGGCGCTCGCGGGGGATGTCGCGTTGAAACCGGAGATCGTGCGCGGGCTGCAGGGGGCGCCTGGTTGCAGAATCTGAAACCTCTCGGCGGCGTCCGGTCGCAGAACCTGCGACATCCCCTCCGCGGCCGCCGGGATCTCTGGGCAATCGCGTGCTCTCGATGGCATCCCCCGTGCAGGACGACGATGTATCATGAGGGCGATGGCGAGGGTGCCGCCGTTCGACCGGCCTGCGACGTACGAGGACCTGGTGAAGGTCCCCGATATCATGGTTGCGGAGATCGTCGACGACGAACTCCACGCGTCGCCGCGACCGGCGCCCAGGCATGCCCGCACCGGGTCCTCGCTTGGCATGCTCGTGGGAAACCCGTTCGATCAGGGCCGCGGGGGGCCAGGCGGGTGGTGGATTCTCGACGAACCGGAACTGCACTTCGGCCGCAACGTCCTGGTGCCAGACCTGGCCGGCTGGCGGCGAAGCCGAATGCCAAGCCTGCCCGAGACCGCTTATTTCCCGCTCGCGCCCGATTGGATCTGTGAGGTCCTCTCACCCTCCACCGCTTCGCTCGACCGCGTGAAGAAACTCGCCATCTACGCGCGCGAACAGGTGGGCCACGCCTGGCTCGTCGACCCGGACGCAGGCACCCTCGAGGTCCTCCGCCTCGAGTCCGGCCGGTGGACAATCCTCGCCACGCACGCGGGGGCCGAAGTCGTGCGGGCCGAGCCCTTCGCCGACGTCGAGCTGGAACTCCCGGCCCTCTGGACCTGACGCTGCCGGACGAGAAGCCGTCCTCGCGACTCGGGTCTCGCGCTGCCCGGAGCGGCGCCGACTCGCTCATCCTGCAGGTAACGGTCGGCTGCTTGCACACCTGCTGCACCTCCCGCAACAGGCACCGCAGCGAGCACTTCCGCGCGACGTCGCCGCCGGCCGCATCGGCTCGGTCAGGACCCGGAGGTGAGCGTGACGGGTTGGGACCGAGGAGGGACACCGTATAATTGGAGGACATGTTCCCACTGGCCTGCCTCGTCCTTGCGGCCTCGATGGCCGCGTCCTCGGCATCCACGCGGCCAATCGACCAGAACCCGCCCCAGCAGGGCGTCCCGCCCGTGACGCTGCCGCAGGTGGTGGTGACCGCCCAGAAGGAGCCAGCCGATGCGCAGCGCCTGCCGGTGAGCGTGTCGCCGGTAGACCGCCAGACGATTGACACCTCGGGATTCAGCGCGATCGGCGAAGCCTCCGTCTTCTCGCCGAACACCCTGTTCGCCGAATTGAGCGCGCGCAAGGTCAGCAACCCCTTCATGCGAGGCGTCGGGTCGAGCCCGTCGAATCCTGGCGTCACGACCTACATCGACGGCGTTCCGCAGCTGAACGCCAATTCCGCGAACATCGAACTGATCGACGTCGAGCAGATCGAGTTCGTGCGCGGGGCGCAGAGCGCGCTCTTCGGCCGGAACGCCATCGGCGGCCTGATCAACGTCTCGAGCGCCAGGCCGTCCATGACGCAGTGGACGAGCCGCATCGACTCCCCGCTCGGCACCCAGCGCGAGCGCGGGATTCGCGGCGCGATGTCCGGCCCGCTGAGCGGCACCGCCGCCATCGGCCTCGCCTTCGGCACGCGCGCCCGCGACGGCTTCACGGTGAACGACGTCACCGGGAACACGCTGGACGACCGGTCGGCCACGTTCGGCCGCGCCCAGTTCGTCTACATGCCGACGCCGCGGTGGGAAACGCGCTTCATCTTCGGCGGCGAGCGCGATCGCGACGGCGACTACGCCTTGAACGACCTCGAGGAGACGCGGCGGAACCCGTATCACGCCCAGCGGGACGTCGAGGGGTACACGGACCGCGACATCTGGTCGTCCACCTTCCTCGTCCGCCACGAAGGGCCCCGCTTCGCGTTCTCGTCCGTCACGGGCGGCGTCTGGTGGGATACGCGCGACTTCACCGACCTCGACTACTCGGCGCAGCCGCTCGTGACGCGCGACAACGCGGAGAAGGACACGCAGTTCACGCAGGAGTTCCGCGTCGCCTCCGCCGCCCAGGCGCCGGCTCGCCTCTCGCGCAACTTCGCCGTGGAGTGGCAGGCCGGCGTGATGCTCTTCTCCCAGCACTACTCGCAGGACGCCGTCACCGCGTTCGCACCGTACGTGCTGTCCACCTCAATCCCGGTCCCCGTCAACCAGAACTCGCCGGACGCGGTGCTCGACGACACGGGGCTCGGCGTTTACGCCCTCGGGACGCTGACGGCGTGGAGCGAGCTCGAATCTCACCCTCGGCGCGCGCTTCGATTGGGAGCAGCGGGCGGCCGACATCGGCACCTCCTACAATCCCGCGATTGCGCCTCCGACGCAGGTGAATGCCGAGCGCACGTTCTCCAACATCTCGCCGCAGGCGGCGCTCGCCTGGCGCCCGACGTCCAAGGTCTCGGCTTACGTCTCCTACGGGAAGGGCTTCAAGGCGGGCGGCTTCAACACCTGGGCGCCGCCCGGAAGCGAGTCGTACGGCGAGGAGCTCGCGTGGAACTTCGAAACGGGCGTGAAGACCACGTGGGCCCAGGGCAAAGTGCTGGTCAACGCGGCGTACTATCGCATCACCTGGGACGACATGCAGTTGAACGTCCCGACCCCTGGAGCGCCGGCGCAGTTCTACATCGCGAATGTCGGGAACGCGAAGAGCACCGGGTTCGAACTCGCGATGAACGCCCGCCCGTCGTCCGGCTTCGATTTCTACGGCACGGTCGGGACGACCGACGCGACGTTCGGAGAAGGCAGCTCCTCGGGCGGCGTGGACGTGTCGGGAAACGAACTGCCGCTGGCCCCGGGCTACACGGCGTCACTGGGCCTCAAGCTCTCGGCGGGGCTCGGCCAATCACTCGGCGCGTACGGCCGCGCCGACGTCGTGTTCTACGGGGCCTACCACTACGACGACCAGAACCGCGCGGGACAGGATGCCTATTCGGTCCTGAACCTCCACGGCGGAATCCGCGCCGGGAAGTTCGGGATTGAAGGCTGGGTGAGGAACGCCTTCGACACCCGCTACGTGCCGCTCGCCTTCGCCTACGGCAACCTCACGCCGTCCGGCTTCATCGCCGAGCCCGGCCACCCCCGCGTGGTCGGCCTGACGGCGCGCGTCGGGTTCTGAGCGGGCGGTGTCGGCATAGAATGCTCCAGGCACCGCATGGCCCCCACAACCTGAACGCGGTTGCTGTGGGCGCTTCAGCTCGCGATCGAGGGGCGGCGCGCTGAGGTCATCAGCGCCATGGGCGCCGACGTGCTCAGGTACGGCGAGTGCATCGTGTTCGCGTCGAACGTGGCCGAGTTCTGCGCGGCGCTCGGGGATCGACAGAAGGCCCTCGACTCGCTGGACCGCGCCGTGCGGGCAGGCGACGAACGGGCAGAGTGGTTCGAGCGAAACCCGCTGATGGCGACCATCCGGGGAGAGCCCCGCTTTCGGCAGATCGTCGACGGCATCCGCATCCGGCGAGAGCAGCGGAAGGGACAGTAGATCTCCCGCCACGTGAGAAGGCACACCCCGTGATCACCGTCGTCACCGGAGCGACCGGGCACATCGGGGCGAACCTCGTCCGCGGGCTGCTCGCTGCCGGGCGCAGCGTGCGGTGCGTCGTCCGCCAGGATCGCGCCGCGCTCGAGGGCCTCGGCGTGGAGTGCGTCGAGGCGGACGTCCGCAACCCGGCCTCGCTTCGCGACGCGTTCCGCGGCGCCACCACGGTCTTTCATCTCGCCGCGGTCATCTCGATCGACGGCGACCGGCATGGCCTCGTCACGGCAACCAACGTCGACGGCGCGCGACGCGCGGCCGAGGCCGCGCTCGAGTGCGGCGTGCGGCGCCTGGTGCACTGCTCGTCCATCCACGCGTTCGTGCAGGGCGGCCCTTCCGCCACGGTCGTGGAGTCGATGCCTCGCGCGCTCGACGCCCGGCACGCCGCCTACGACCGCTCGAAGGCCAAGGGCGAGCAGGCCGTGCGGGAAGTGGTGGCGCGCGGCCTCGACGCGGTGATCGTCCACCCGACGGCCGTCGTCGGCCCCTGCGACTTCAAGCCGTCCCGCATGGGGCGCGTGCTGCTCGACCTGTATCACCGCCGCCTGCCCTCGCTCATCCCCGGCGGGTTCGACTGGGTGGACGTGCGCGACGTGGTGGCGGGGCTCATCGCCGCCGAGGCGCGCGGCCGCACGAACGAGAGCTACCTGCTGTCGGGCCGGTACGCGCCGGTGGCCGAACTGGCGCAGCTGGCCGCCGCCGTCACCGGGGTGGCGGCGCCGCGCTGGTGCACGCCGTTCTGGCTGGCCCGCGCCGCCGCGCCGTTCTCGACGGCGATCGGCCGCGTGCGCGGCCGCGAGCCGCTGTTCACCGGCGAGTCGCTGGATGCGCTGGCGATGGGAACCCGGGTCGATTCCACCAAGGCCCGGGAGGAGCTTGGATTCTCGCCCCGTGATCTGCGAACGACGCTTCGCGACGCCTACGCGTGGTTTGCCGAGACGGGAAGGATCGCGCTGGCGCGCCCGCTCGCCGACGCGGCGGCGGACGGTGACCCCGGAGCCCACGCATGACCGGCGCCGGCTCGCTCATCCTCGCCTCGCAGCTGCTGATGGCGGCGGGCGTACTCGCGTTCGGCATCCTGTGGTGGGTGGCCGCCCCGTACGGGCGGTTCATGCGCGAGGGTTGGGGACCGACGCTGCCCAGCCGCTGGGGCTGGCTGCTGATGGAGGCGCCGTCGGCCATCGGGTTCCTCGCCGTCTATTCCCTGGGCGCGCACCGCGGGGAGACCGTGCCGCTGCTGCTGCTTCTGCTCTGGCAGGTACACTACGCGCACCGCGCGTTCGTCTTCCCCTGGCGGCTTCGGGAACGCGGCAAGCGGATGCCGTGGGTGATCGTCGGGATGGGGCTGTTCTTCAACTGCGTGAACACGTGGCTGAACGCGAGGTGGATCTCGGAGACGGGATCCTACGACGTGTCCTGGCTTTCGGACCCGCGCCTGGTCGCCGGCGTTGCGCTGTTCGCGGCCGGCTACGGCGTCAATCAGCACGCCGACGCCGTGCTGCTGGCGCTGCGGGACACGGGCGGGTCGGGCTACCGGATTCCGTTCGGGGGGCTCTATCGCTGGGTGTCGTGCCCGAACTACCTCGGCGAGATCCTCGAGTGGAGCGGGTGGGCGCTGGCCACCTGGTCGTGGCCCGGCCTCGCGTTTGCCGTCTTCACGTTCACCAATCTCGCGCCGCGCGCGATCGCGACGCACCGCTGGTACCGGCGCACGTTCGCGGACTACCCGACAGGGCGGAGGGCGCTCGTGCCATTCGTGCTGTGAGGGCCGAAGGGCGATCGGGAGGGGCTGAAGCCCCGCCCCACACCGGCGCCGCAGCAGCCCTAGTCCTTCCCGTCCACGATCTTCAGCAGCAGTCCCTGCGCGCGAGTGTAGGTCGGCGCGATCTCGAGCGCGGCCAGCACTTGCTTCCTGGCCTCGGCCTTCTGGCCGCTCAGAAGCAGCGCCTCCGACAGGTCGCAGTGCGCGGGAGCGGGATCGACCGGGCCTGATGCCACCGCGGCCCGGAATTCACGCACGGCGACGGCGGCGTCGCGCCGGTCCGCCGCCATGCGGCCGAGCGCCGAGTGCGCCGCCGAATCGAACGGGTCGATGGCCACGATGCGCTCGTACGCAAGCGCGCCGGCAGCCGCGTCGCCGAGGCGTCTGGCGAGCTGTGCCAGCTGGCGTGCCGCCTCGATGTTCGTGTGGTCGGCGGCAACTAGTGACGTCAACTCGCGGAGCGCGCGGGGGAAGTCGCCGCCCCTCGCGGCCAGCTCCGCGATCCGGGCCCGCGGGCTGTTCGGGCCGATGGCGATCGGCACCAGCGTCGCCGCCCGCTCGTACGCGGCGGTCGCCGCCTCGCGGGCGCCCGCCGTGGCGAGCGCGTCGCCCGCGGCCATCTGCACGACGTAGCTGCCTCGGTGCTGCGCCGCCAGCCCCTGCCACGCGGCCACGGTCCCGCCCGCCGGCATCGCCACACCCTCGGGCGCGCGCAGCGCGCGCCCGACCGCACCGTACCGCTGCTCGAGCCTCCCGTCGAAGGCAGCCTGGAGGTCGGCAAGCCCGCTCCCGGTGGCCTTCCTCAGCGCCGCCTCGACGTCGGCGCCGTCGGCGAACGCGCGGAGCATGACTCGCAGCGCTTCCTGACCGTGGCGCTCGACGACGAGCGAGACGACGAGCGACGACTGGAAGTAGGCGAGCGCGATCAGGTCGGGTCGCGTGAAGGCGGAACTCAGGTCGGCCAGCTTCAGCACGCGGCCCTCGCCGAACGCCCTGGCGAACGCCAGCTCCGAGTCGCGGGCCCACGACGGGTCGACCAGCCCTTCCTCGTACACCGAGATCCCCTCGGTGACCCACCGCGGCACTCGCTGGTTGGAGAGCTGGAGCGTGAACACGTGCGCCAGCTCGTGCCACATGGTCGCCTGCCAGTTGAACTCGCCCGGCTTGCGGGCCCGCGGAGAGTCCTGGGTGACGACCGAACCGAAGCTGGCGCCCAGGGCGCCCTCCATCCCGGGGAGGCCGAACGTGCGGACGGCGAAGTCGTCGTGCTTCGGGAAGATTCGGATCGTGACGGCCCCACGGGGGTCGATGCCGTAGCGGCCGCGCATCTCCACGAGCGCCCTGGCAGCGAGCGGCCCGGCGTAGAGCCCGAGCACCGGCGCTTCATCGGGGTGCATGCTGATGGTCGCCACCCCGCTCTTCAGCGTCGCGAACCCGTCGAGCGTGTCCAGGACCCGCAGCAGATTCAGCGTCACCACGTCGTACGGATCGCCGCGGAACGCCGTCTCCAGCGTGCGGCGCGCCTCGGCTTCCGCGCCCAGGCGCAGCAGGTTCATCCCGAGGTCGGCGTGGGCCGGCATGTTCGCCGGCTCGAGCGCGACGGCGCGGCGCCCGAGCGCCACGGCCTCATCGAAGCGGTACTTGCGGGCCGCGTGGGCCGCGACGGTGCGGTAGGTATCGCCGCGCGTCGGGTTCACGCCGAGCGCGCGGGCGGCCTCGGCTTCGTATTCAGCCGTCCGCCCGGACACCCAGGCGATGGCCGCGAGCAGCGCGTGCGCCTCCGGGCTTCGCGGATTGACCGCCAAAACGCGATCGATGGCGGCCTTCGCCTCGGCCGGCCTGTCCTCGTCGAGTGCGGTCTCGGCGACAAGCAGGTGCGCGTCGACGAGCGCCGGATCAAGCGCGATGGCGCGGGCGGCTTCGGCCGCAGAAGCCGCCGGGTCGTCGTCGGCCAGCGCGCGCGCCAGGCCGGCATGGGCCGGCGCCCAGTCGGCGTCGCTCTGGATGGCAATGCGGAACGACCTCACCGACTCGCCGGGCGTGTGCTTCTCGTGAAAGAGCCTGCCCCACGCCGTGTTCACACCGGGATCGTTCTTGAGCGCCTCGGAGGCGTCGCGGTAGAGCGCGCTGGCCGTCCGCGTCTGGTCGAGCGCGTGGGCCGCGCGCGCGGCGCGGAACAGCGCTTCGGCGGTGACGCCGCCCCGCGTGGCATTCACCAGCGGCATCAGCACGCCGGCCGCCTCGGCGGCCCGGCCGAGCTGGCGATACAGGAGACCCAGCTCGAGCGCCGCGTCACCCAGTGGACTGCGAGAGGCCGACGGCTGCAGCAGCGCCAGCGCTTCTTCGGTACTGCCCACGGTCGGCGGCCAGGCGACCGAGAATCGCCGCCGCCGCCTGGTCGCCCGCGCCACGCCCGCGCGCGAGCGCTTCCGCGTCGGTTCGCCGGCCATGGGCAATGGCCGCGGTCGCGGCTTTCGTGAACGCGACGTCGGCGGCGGCCCGGGCCTGCTCGGCCTTCGCCTGCGCGGCTCGCGCCGCGCCGTCCTGGGCAGGCGCGGCCTGGCCCTGAACCGCCTGGACCGGCAGGCCGGACCCGACACCGTCCCCGCCCGACACCGTCGGCGTGAGAACCGCGAATGCGACCACCATCAGAAGTGCGACGACGCCGGTTGCGCGCATGATGTATTCTGCCACTATACCCGAACGCATCGCGGCCGGCCGAGCGCGGCGGGTCTCCGGTAAACGTTCTGGGCCTGCCCGCGGTATTCGACTCCTAGCGGCCCCGCTTGGGCCTGCTGTTCGAGGTGTCCTTGCTGGAGTGGCTGTTTGGGCTCGTTTTCAAGTATCGCCCGGTGATCTACGCCCAGGGCGAGCTGGCCTTCAGCCCGCCCTGGCCGGCGATCCTCGTCATCGCGGCTGCGGTGGTCGCGGGCGCGCTGGGCGTGTGGACCTACCGTCGGGCCGGCGTTCCCGGAGCCCCGGCGCGGGCACGCACCACGCTGCTGGCCATCCGCCTCTCCACCGTCTCCCTCCTGCTCGTCTGCCTGTTGCGCCCGGTCCTGGTCGTACGTGCGGTCGAACCGCAGCGGAACGTGCTCGCCGTGCTCACGGACGATTCCAGGAGCATGACGATCGCCGACCAGGATCAGCAGCCGCGGTCGGCGTTCGCCCGCGACCAGTTCGGCGCCTCCGGCCGGCTGCGGGAGGTGCTCGGCCGGCGGTTCGCGCTGCGCGACTTCCGCTTCTCGGCGACCGCCGAACGCGCGTCGACTCCCGATGGCGGTTCGTACGCCGGCACGCGCTCGAACGTCGGGCAGGCCCTGCAGCGCACGGCCGAAGAACTGGCGGGGCTCCCGGTCTCCGGCATCGTGCTGCTGACCGACGGCGCCGACACCTCCCGCACCGGCATGGCCGACACGCTGCGGTCGCTGCGGTCCGCGGGCCTCCCGGTGTTCGCGGTCGGACTGGGCCGCGAGACGCTGGCGCGCGACGTTCAACTGGGCCGCGTGGATCCGCCGCTCCTCGTCCTCAAGGGCACGACGCTCGTCGTCGACGTCGTGATCGGGCAGTCCGGCTTTGCCGGCCGCACGGTCCCCGTCGTCGTCGAAGACGAGGGCCAGCCCATCGCCTCGCAGGACGTCACGCTTCCCGCCGAGGGCGAGCCGGCCACCGCCCGCATCCGCTTCACGCTGGCCGAAGCCGGTCCGCGCGTCCTGCGCTTCCGGATTCCGGTGCTGGACGGCGAGCAGGTCACGAGGAACAACGAGCGCGAGGCGCTGGTGACGGTCGTCGACCGCCGGGAGAAGATCCTCTACATCGAGGGCCAGCCGCGCCCCGAGATGAAGTTCCTGCGGCAGGCGGTCGCCGACGACAAGAACCTGCAGGTCGTGACGCTGCAGCGGTCGGCCGACCGGAAGTTCCTGAGGCTCGACATCGACGCCGCCGACGATCTGGCAGGCGGATTCCCGAAGACGCGGGAGGAGCTCTACGCCTACCGCGGCATCGTCGTCGGCAGCATCGAGGCGAGCGCGTTCTCCCAGGATCAGCTCCAGATGATGGCCGACTTCGTCAGCCTCCGCGGCGGAGGGCTGCTCGCCCTGGGCGGCCGACGGTCGTTCACCGAGGGCGGATACTCGGGCACGCCGCTGGCCGAGGCGCTCCCGGTCCAGCTCGAAGGGACCAAGGCCGCCGACTCGTTCCTCCAGAGCCTCACGGTGCTCCCGACCCGGCTCGGCCAGACCCACGTCGCGACGCAGGTTGGCGCCACCGAGAAGGCGTCGGGGGAACGCTGGGCGACGCTGCCGCCGCTGACGACGGTCAATCCCATTCATCGCGTGAAGCCGGGAGCGGCGGTGCTGCTCACCGGTCGCGACGGAACGAGCGACGGGCAGATTGTGCTGGCCCACCAGCGTTACGGCGCCGGCAAGGCCATCGCCTTCCCGGTCCAGGACTCGTGGATGTGGCAGATGCACGCGGACATCCCGCTCGAGGACCAGACCCACGAAACGTTCTGGCGGCGACTGCTCCGCTGGCTCGTCGACGGCGTGCCGGAGCGGCTGACCGTGTCGGTCGACCACGAGCGCGTCGAGGGCGGCGACACGGTGGCCGTCACGGCTGCGCTGCGCGACGACCGGTTCATCGGCGTGAACGACGCCGCTGTGAGCGCGCGGGTCACCGGGCCCGACGGGCGGACGACCGAGATGCCGCTGACATTCGCCGTGGATCGCGACGGCGAATACCGGGGGACCTTCAAGACCGCGCAGGACGGCCTCTACGACATCGCCGTCGAGACTGCGCGCGGCAGGGAGGCGCCGCAGCGGGCCCGCGCGTTCGTGCGGGCGGCGCCCGACGATCGGGAGTACTTCGATGCCGCCATGCGGCCGACGTTCCTCACCCGCATCGCCGAAGACACGGGCGGCCGCTTCTACACGCCCTCGACGGCGTCGACGCTGCCCGAGGACATCACCTACCTGGGCCGGGGCGTGACGGTCGTGCAGGAGAAGGACCTCTGGGACATGCCCTTCGTCCTGCTGTTGCTCGTGACCCTCGCGGGCGGCGAGTGGGTGCTCCGGCGCAGATGGGGGCTCGCATGACGCCGGGCCGCACCGCCGCGCCGGTCATCCTCGCGCTGCTGCTCGCCACGGGGTCTGCGTCGGTTGCGGCGGCCCAGCCGGGCAGTCACCTGATGGTCATCGTGGGACTCGGCGGCGATCTCGAGAACTCGGACCGGTTCCATCAGTGGGCCGTCACGATCGTCGATGCGGCGCGCGGCCGATACGGCCTGGCGGCGGAGAGCGTTGTCTACCTGGGCGAGGACCCGGCGCGCGATCCGAAGAGAATCGGCGGCCGCTCGACGCGCGAGTCCATCGCCGCGGCCGTGGACGGTCTCTCACGCCAGGCCCGACCCGGTGACACCGTGTTCGTGGTGCTGATCGGGCACGGCGCGTCGGCGACCGGCGGGGCCCGGTTCAACCTGCCCGGGCCCGACCTGACCGCCGCGGAGTTCTCGCAACTCATTGGCCGGTTCGCGGCGCAGACGGTCGTCTTCGTGAACACGGCGAGCGCGAGCGGCGGCTTCGTCGCCGCCCTCTCGGGCCGGGGCCGTGTCATCATCACCGCGACGACCACCGACGGTGAACGCAACCAGACCCGCTTCGGCGAGTTCTTCGCAGAGGCGTTCACCGCGGACGGGGCGGACGGCGACAAGGACGGCCGCGTGTCGATCCTCGAGGCGTTCAACTGGGCCCGCACGCGGGTGGCCGACTCCTACAAACGGGACGGCCAGCTGCTCACCGAGCACACCGTGCTCGACGACAACGGCGACGGAAAGGGCACGGCGGCGCCGGGGCAGCCGGGGGAAGATGGCGCGCTCGCCCGGACGCTGTTCATGTCGGCCGCCTCGGCGGCGCGCGCGATTCCGGACCACGCCGATCCCGAGCTGCGTGCGCTGGTGGCACAGCGCGACGCGCTCGAGACGCGCATCGCGGCCCTCAAAGCCGCAAAGGACAAGACCGATCCCGAGAAGTACGAACGCGATTTCGAGCAGTTGCTGATCGATCTGGCCCGGGTGAATCGAGCCATCGGGGAGAAGCAAAAGTGACCAGGACGATGCTGGCCGGGCTCGCAGTGGCCGCGGTGGCCGCCTCGGCTGCGCTGCTGGGCCAGGCGCAGCGGGACCCGGCGGTCCGGCTGCCGGCCGTGCCGTTCGGGACGACCGACGGCCTCGCGCCGCAACGTCCTCGCGGAGGGATGCCGCCGGGCTCCTCCGGCCAGGGTCGCGGGGGCATGCGCTTCGGCGAGCTCGATCGGTCCGAATCCACCGATTTGACGCCAGGTCAGCTGCCGTACGACGGACGCTTTGCCTTCGCCCGGCTGCGCTACGACCAGGGCGTGTCGCCCGACGAGCTTGGCGGCGCGCGGTCCTTCGGCCGGCGCGGCCGTGGAGGTCAGGGACCGCCATGGTCGCACGACCACCCCCGCGCCGAGCGGAACTTCATGAAGATCCTCTCCGAGATCACCACGCTCGATCCGTACACGGGGCCGCTCGGCGGCACCATCGTGGCGATCGGGTCTCCGGACCTCTTCAAATACCCCATCTCGTACATGGCGGAGGCCGGGTTCTGGACCCAGACCGACGAGGAGGCCAAGAACCTCCGCGCCTACCTGCTCAAGGGCGGCTTCATCATCTTCGACGACTTCCGTGGAAACGACTGGGCGAACTTCGACGCCCAGATGAAGCGCGTCCTGCCGGACGTGCGGATGGTGGAGATCCCGCTTGCGCACCCGATCTTCCATTCCTTCTTCGATATCCTGACGCTCGAGTTCCGGCAGTACTACGACCGTGACCTGCCGTACTTCATCGGCGCGTACCTCGACAACGACCCGGAGAAGCGCCTGCTCTTCATCGCCAACTACAACAACGACGTCGGCGAGTACCTGGGAATGGTCCGACACCGGCTGGACGCCGATCGACCTGTCGAACGAGGCGTACAAGCTCGGGGTGAACTACGTCATCTATGGGCTGACTCACTGATCTTGCGATCGTGCGATCTTGCGATCTTGCGAAGTTGCGATCTTGCGAAGTTACGATCTTGCGAAGTTGCGAAGTTGCGAAGTTGCGATCTTGCGAAGTTGCGAAGTTGCGAACCTGCGAAGTTGAACGCCAGACGGAGACACTGTGACGACTACTAGCGAACACCATCTCGAGTCCGAAGGCGACGTGGCGCTGGCCGACCGCATGCGGGCCAGCCGCGACCGGATGCTCGCCGAACTCGGCAAGATCATCGTCGGCCAGTCGGCGGTCATCGAGCAGGTGCTGCTGACGCTGCTCGTCGGCGGCAACAGCCTCATCGTCGGGGTACCAGGCCTGGCGAAGACGCTGCTCATCAAGACGATGGCGGACGTGCTGGACCTGAAGTTCGCCCGCATCCAGTTCACGCCCGACCTGATGCCGTCGGACATCACCGGCACCGACATCATCCAGGACGACCCGCAGACCGGCAAACGCCACATGGTCTTCTCGCCGGGCCCCGTCTTCACGAACGTGCTTCTCGCCGACGAGATCAACCGGACGCCGCCCAAGACGCAGTCGGCACTGCTCGAGGCGATGCAGGAGCACCGGGTCACGATCCAGGGCCGCACCTACGTGCTCGACGAGCCGTTCCACGTCTTCGCCACGCAGAACCCGATCGAGCTCGAGGGCACGTACCCCCTGCCCGAGGCGCAGCTCGATCGGTTCATGTTCCACGTCGTGATCGATCATCCGCCGGAAGACGAGGAACTCGAGGTGCTGCGGACGACGACGGCGGTGCAGGACGCCACCGTGTCGCGAGCCGTGACGGGCGCGGAGCTGCTGGCGTTCCAGCGGCTGGTCCGGCGCGTTCCCGTCTCCGAGCCGGTCATGCGGTACGCGCTGTCGCTGGTGCGCGCCAGTCGCCGCCATCCGGCCGGCACGCTCGACTTCGTCGAGAAGTGGGTGGCCTACGGCGCGAGCGTGCGCGCGGCGCAGTACCTCGTCCTCGGCGCCAAGGCGCGGGCGCTCGTTCACGGGCGCTACCACGTGGCGCTCGAGGACGTCAGGGCGCTGGCTCATCCGGTGATGCGCCACCGCGTCCTCACGAACTTCCACGCCGAGTCGGAAGGCGTCACCACCGATCAGATCATCGACCGGCTGGTTGCCTCCGTGCCGGCGCCCAAGTCGGGGATGTAGCCATGGAGCGGCGCGACACGCGGGCCTCGATGCGCGGCGCCCAGTTCGTGGACCCGTCCGCCCTCGCGCGGATTCGGAACCTCGAACTGCTCGCCCGGACCGTCGTGGACGGCTTCATCAACGGCCTGCACCGCGCGCCCCACCTCGGCTTCTCGCTCGATTTCGCGGAGCACCGGGCCTACGAACCCGGCGACGACCTGCGCCGCGTGGACTGGCGGGTGTTCGCGCGAACCAATCGCTACTACGTGAAGCAGTTCGAGGCGGACTCGAACGCCAACGTCGTGGTGGCGCTCGACGTCTCGACGTCGATGCGCTACGCGAGCGGCGGCATCAGCAAGCTCGACTACGGCCGGTTCCTCGCGGCGTCGCTGCTCTACTTCTCGCACCAGCAGCGCGACCGCGTGGGGCTCGTCACCTTCGACGCGAACATCGTGGAGTACGTGCCGGCGTCGGCGCGGCACCTTCCGTACAGCCTCTACGCCCTTGACCGCGTGGGCGATCCGCGGCCCGGCGTCCTCGCCCCGCCGCTCCGCAGGCTCACCGAGCGCCTCCGGCGCCGCGGCATCCTGGTCGTGGTCTCGGACCTCTACGACAATCCAGAGGCCGTGGCGAACGCCGTCCGGCCGCTCCGCTACGGCGGGCACGACGTCATCGTCTTTCACGTCCTCGACCCGGCCGAACTGGACTTCCCGTTCACCGAATCGGTGAGCTTCGAGGACATGGAGACCGGCGACCGCATGCCGATCGTGCCGGCGGCGCTGCGGGAGCGATACCAGGCGCTGGTCCGCGAACACACGGCCGCGCTCGCCCGACTCTTCACCGACAGCCGGATCGACTACGCACTGCTCAACACCGCGGTGCCGCTCGACCACGCGCTGTTCCAGTACCTGTCGGCGCGCGAGCGCCTGAGCCGGGCCCGCTGATGTCGTTCCTCGCCCCCGCCCTGCTCGCCGGCCTGCTCGCCATCGCGATTCCCATCGTCGTGCACCTCGTGCAGCGGGAGCGGCGGACGGTCGTGGCCTTCCCGTCGCTGATGTTCCTGCGGCGGATCCCGAACCAGTCCGTGCGGCGCCGCGCGATTCGCCACTGGCCGCTGCTGGCGCTGCGTATCCTCGCATTCGCCCTGTTCGCCGTCGCCTTCGCGCGGCCGTTTCTCCCTGGTTCCGTGGCGCCGGCGGCGTCCATCGGGGGCACCCGCGAGGTCGTGATCCTCCTGGACCGCTCGGCCAGCATGGGCTACGGCGGGCACTGGGTCCGCGCACGGGATGCCGCGAAGCGGGTGGTGCAGGGCCTGGCGCCGGGCGACCGCGCGTCGGTCGTCTTCTTTGCGGCCGACGTGGAGGTCGCCGCCCGCGCGGACAGCGGCCGTGCCGCGCTCGTGGCGGCGATCGATCGGGCGGCACCTGGCCCCGGGCTCACGCGTTTCGGCCCAGCGCTGCGCGCGGCGGCCGGCCTGCTCGACGCGTCCTCGGCAAGCCGCCGCGAGATCGTGCTCGTCTCCGACTTCCAGAAGTCCGGCTGGGACCCCTCGCAGGACGCGCGGCTGCCGCCCGGAATCTCGCTGACACCGGTGTCGGTGGCCGACCAGACGACGGTCAACGCCGCCGTCGCGGCGATGACATTCGTCCAGCAGCCTGCTGCGAAGGGCGTGCTCGTGACCGCATCGGCGCGCGTCATGAACTACGCCGCCGTCCCCGTCGCCAATCGCGAGGT
Organism: uncultured Acidobacteriota bacterium; assembly: GCA_963783255.1. GTDB lineage: Bacteria > Acidobacteriota > Vicinamibacteria > Vicinamibacterales > Fen-181 > FEN-299. The sequence goes on from CAWAMP010000012.1 coordinate 36,952, forward strand.
GACGCTCAGCATCGACGGCCACCGCGTGGATTCGCAGCGCGTCTCGATCGGCCCGGGTACGTCGGCCGTCCTGACCTTCGCGCCGTTCGTCGTTGGCGGCGGGCGCGTTCGGGCGACCGCCAGCCTGGCCGCCGACGATCTCCGGGCCGACGACGTGTTCCACGCCGTGGTGACGGCCGGCGGCCGCGTGCCCGTCCTGATCGTCGAGAGCGTCAACCCGGCACCAGACGCCAGCCTCTACCTCGCCCGCGCGCTCGGTGTCGCAGCCGCGCCCGGCTTCGACACGCGGGTGACCCGCACCGACCGCGTGCGTCCGGAGGACGTCGCCGCGGCCGCGGTCGTCGTGCTCAACGACACGCGCGTGCCCTCGGGAGCCGCCGGCCGCGCGCTGGCTTCCGCCGTGAACGCCGGCGCCGGCCTGCTCGTGCTGCTCGGCGAGCGGAGCGACTGGTCAGCCGAGGATCCCGACCTGCTGCCGGGCCGCCTGGGCGCAGCTGTCGATCGCTCGGGCACGAGCGGCGGCACGCTCGGGTCGATCGACTTCAGCCATCCGGTGTTCGAGATCTTCAGCTCGCCGCGAAGCGGAGACCTCACCGCCGCGCGCATCTTCCGGTATCGAACGCTGACGGCGGCCGGACACGTGCTGGCGCGCTTCGACGATGGCGGCGTGGCCGTGGCGGAGCGCAAGGTCGGAAGCGGCGCGGTCCTGGCGTGGACATCGACGCTCGACAGCTACTGGAACGACGTTCCGCTGAAGCCGATCTTCGTACCGCTCGTGCATCAGGTGATGCGGCATCTCGGCCGGTACGTCGAGCCGAAGCCCTGGTACACCGTCGGCGAGACGTACGACCCCGCGGACGCGCCGCCGGTCGGCCCCGGAAGCCGGCAGGGCGGAGCGTTCACGGCGGTGTCTCCGACCGGTCGCGTCGTCGAGCCCGTCACCGGAAGCGGGCGCCGCACCGTTCCGCTCGGTGAGGCTGGCTTCTACGAGATCCGGGCGGCCGGATCGTCGGGCGAGCCGGATGTCGTCGCCGTCAACGGAGCCGTCGTCGAGTCCGACCTGGCCCCGCTGGACCCTGCCGTGATCACGGCGAACGTCGTTCCGGCCGCCGGCGCGGCCGGCGACGGTGGCGGTCGCGTCCAGACCGTCGAGGAAGGCGAACGCCGCCAGTCGCTCTGGTGGTATCTTCTGGCGGTAGGGCTGTTGCTCCTGGTGGTCGAGGCGGCGGTCGCGGGCCGGCTGCCGAGGATAGCGTGATGTCTCAACACGACGAACTGCTGCGCGTCATCCGGAGTGTCAGAGGCCGTTGGCGCTGGAAGGTCGTGCTCCGCAGCGTGACCGTGCTGGCCGGCGCCGCGATCCTCGCCCTGCTCGCCGTGGCCTACGGCCTCGAGCGCTTCAGGTTCAGCCCGGCCGCCATCGTCGTCGCCCGCGTGGTGACCTACGCGGTCCTCGTGGCCCTCGGATGGTTCTTCTTCGTGCGGCCGCTCGGCCGCCGCGTCACCGACCAGCAGGTCGCGCTCTATCTCGAGGAGCACGAGCCGTCGTTCCAGGAAGCGCTGGTGAGCGCTGTCGACGTGGGAGCGCCCGACCGGCCGGTCGCGCGCTCCGGGGAGTCCGCCGAACTGCTCGAACAGCTCGTGAAATCGGCGGTCGAGCGGTGCCAGCGGTCCGATGTCGGGCGCGGGCTCGAACGCCAGAGCCTGCGCAGGTCGCTGGCCGTGCTGGGCGTCATCACCGCGGTCGCTACGGTCGTCTTCACATTCGGGCCGGCGTACCTCAGGCAGGGCGCGTTTGCCGTGCTGGTGCCCGTCACGGGCGCCGAAGCGGCCAGTCCCTACAGGATCGAGGTGAAGCCGGGGTCTGCAACGATCGCGCGCGGCACGGACGTGTCCGTGACGGCGCAGTTGGTCGGATTCACCTCCACCGAGGTGGATTTGTTCACGCGCGCGAGCTCCGGCGCGCCGTTCGAGCGGACGCCGATGGCATCGGCCGCGGACCGCGGCGCATTCGAGAGCACGCTGTTCCGTGTCGTGGAGTCGTTCGACTACTTCGTGCAGTCGGCCGGCGTGCGCTCACCCGTCTTCAGGATCGAAGCCGCCGCGCTTCCCTTCGTCGAGCGGATCGAGATGGAGTTCGTCTACCCGGCGTACACCGGGCTCGGCCCGCGGACCATCGACCAGGCCGGCGACATCGCGGTGCTGCGCGGCACGACCGTCCGCCTGCGCGTGCATTCGACGATGGCGACCAAGGCGGGGCGCATCGTGCGGGACGATCGCGAGCACCTGCCACTGACCGTCGGCGCCGACGGGACGCTCTCCGGCGCGCTCCAGGTCAAGGAGAACGGCATCTACCGCATCGAGCTCGCGACGCCGGCGGGCACGCTCGTGTCGGCCTCGCCGCAGTACACCATCGACGCGCTGACCGACGAGCCGCCGTCAGTGGCCTTCCAGAAGCCGGGCCGGGATCTGCGGGCGACGAGCCTGGACGAGATCTTCGTGGAGGCGGGAGCGGCGGACGACTTCGGCGTCCGGCAGCTCGAGCTCGTGTACGCAGTGAATGGCGGGCCGGAGAAGCAGGTGAGGCTCATCGGCCCGGCGCCATCGCCTCGCGCCGAGGTGTCGGCCGGCCACACGTTCTTCCTCGAGGAGCTGGGCCTCCAGCCGGGCGACGTCGTGGCCTACTACGCGCGCGCCATGGACAACGACGACGTCTCCGGCGCGAAGACGGTTACGAGCGACATCTTCTTCCTCCAAATCCAGCCGTTCCGCAAGGACTATCGCGCGGCGGAGAGCCAGGCGGGCGGGCAGCAGGCCGGCCAGGGCGGCGGCGCCGGCGGCAACGACCCGTCGGCGCTCTCCGAGCAGCAGCGGCGGATCGTGTCGGGCACGTTCAACGTCCTGCGCGACCGTCCCAAGGCGGGAGAGGAGAAGTTCAGGCAGGATGTCGTCTTCCTCGCGCTGACCCAGGGTCAGCTCCGCGAGCGCGCGGAGGGGCTGTCGGCCCAGATCAAGGCCCGGGTGGCGCAGGCGGAACCGACGATGGTGAAGGTGGCAGGCGCGCTCGCGGAGGCGGCCAGGGCGATGCAGGGCGCCGAGCAGCGGCTGCAGGCGCGCGACCCGAAGGGCGCGCTGCCGGGCGAGCAGCAGGCGCTCGCGAGTCTGCAGCGCGCGGAGGAGGCCTACCGGGACGTGCGCGTTCGGATGGACCAGCAGCGCGGGGGCGGCGGCGGAGGCGGCGGCGGCCAGCAGTCGTCGGCCGCGGCCGACGAACTGGCGAACCTCTTTCAGCTCGAGCTGGACAAGCTGCGGAATCAGTACGAGACGTTCGACCGCGGCCAGCAGCAGACCGCCGACGCAAAGGTCGACGCGATGCTCGAGCGGCTGAAGGAGCTCGCGCGCCGCCAGGAGCAGGAGGCCGAGCGCCAGCGCCAGATGGCCGGAAACAGGCAGGCCGGCGGCAGCGCGGCCGACGCCCGCCAGCGTCAGCTTGCCGCCGACACGGAGGAGGCCGCGCGGCAGCTGGAGCGGCTGTCACGCGAGGACGGCCGGCAGGATCTCGCCCAGATGGCTCGTGACCTGCGTGGCGCGGCCGACGCCATGCGCCGGGCCGCCGCCAGCGGGGACGCCGCCGCGTTCGGCGAAGCGCGAGCCGCAGCCGATCGGCTCGCGAGGGCGAGGGACGGTCTCGAGCGCCAGCGCACGGACAGGATGGCGCGCGACATCGACTCGGCGCTCTCGAGGACGCGCCGGCTGGCGAACGAGCAGAAGGCGATCGAGAACGACGTCCGGGCGCTCGACAAGGCCGGCGCCAACCGCTCGGCGCAGGTGCAGCAGCTCCAGGGCCGCAAGGACGCCGAAGCGGGAGAGGTGGCCGATCTCGAGAAGCAGCTCGACCGGACCGCGGCCGACTTTCGTCGCGAGCGCGCGGACGCCGCACGGAAGGTCCAGCAGGCGGCCGACGCGATCCGCGACAGCAGGCTGAAGGAGAAGATCCGCTACTCGCGAGGCCTCGTGCAGGGCGCACCGGCGGAGACCGCCGCGGGATTCGAGGAACAGATCGGGGCGGACATCGCGGCGCTCGAGTCACGCTTGAGGGGCGCCGCCGACGCCGTGAACGCCGCCCCGCAGAACGGCCGCGCCGATGCGATGGCGCGCGCCCGCGGCCTGGCGCGGGGCGTCGGCTCGATGGAGCAGCGGCTGCGCGAGGAGCAGCAGCGCGCCGCGAACCAGCAGGGCGGCGGCGGACAGCGCGGCGACCAGGCCCGCGGCGACCAGCAGGGCGGCGGCGGACAACGCGGTGACCAAGCCCGCGGCGATCAGCAGGGCGGCGGCGGACAACGCGGCGACCAGGCCCGGGACGATCAGCAGGGCGGCGGCGGGCGCATGGGCGCCCGTGTCGATCAGCCTCGTGGAGACGCCCGCGCCGGCGGCGGCAACATCGCCGCATTCGATCCGCGCCAACTCCAGCGCGAGGCGCGCGAGCGCCGAACCGACGCGCAGGCGCTGCGGCGCGATCTCCAGTCGCTCGGGATTGACGTGAAGGACCTCGACGCGGTCATCGCCGCGCTCGCTGCCCTCGACAACGCACGCGTCTACACCGACGCCGACGAAATCACCCGGCTTCGCGACCAGCTCGCGCAGACCATGCAGCGCTTCCAGTTCAACCTGCGACGTGAGCTGGGCACGGCCGACGCCGAGCAGTTGCTCCTGTCGGGGTCTGACGCGGCACCCGAGGCCTACCGCAAACAGATCGAGGAGTACTACCGCGCACTCGCGCGGGAGAAGAAGAAGTAGCGGGTCGGCGCGTCATCGAGCGCGAGGCACGACCGAAACCGAGACGCCCCAGCAGCGGGCTCCGAGCATGGGCGCGATCGCCACCCGGCTCGGCGTCCGCGAGCCGCTGAGCCGATCCGTGGTGCGGTGCCGTCTGCGATCGACGCCATGGCGATCCTCCCGCCGGCGGCAGATTCCTCTCTGAGAACAGGCTCGTCGTGAAGCTCATGCCGAGGCCGCGTCCGAACGCCTGAAGCGAGGGAGGCTCGGGCACGGACGCCCCTGGCGGCGTGACCGGCGCAAGCTCCTGAGCGCCCGCGGCATGACGCCGAACGAGATCCGCCAGTTGATGCGCGGGACCGACTGGAACGCGATGTTCGAGTCCGACTCGCCATTCGAGAACAAGACGTTCCGGCGCAAGCAGGACCGCCGCCTCTACCCTTCGGCGCTCGAATTCGGACTGAAACACGGCTTCAGCATGGCCGCCGGCTTGAACTCGGGGCAGCAGGTGTCGTTCCTCCTGGACCGTGTCACGCTGCCCTACTGGGACCTGCAGTCGTTCGACCAGCTGCCGACGCCAGGCAGGATGCGGCGTGGGCGGTGTGCGCGTCCGGCGGCGCAGTCCTCGAGTCGCTCGTGGGCCCGGTCTTCGCGGGTGCCAGCGTCAGCCGCGACGGGCACCGCCGGGTGTACGTGGCGATCGGCCGGCTGATTCGGTAGAACGCGATGGCCGCCTCAGTCGAACTGCACCGAACGTTTCGTGAACGCGCCGTCCATCCAGAACCCGGTGATCGGGAACGTGACCCTCGGGACGGCGTCACCCACCGCGCCGGCGCAGACCAGCAGCGGCGCGTAGTGCTCCCAGGTCGGCAGCGCCACGGCCGCGTCCGGCGCGCGCCGCTCGAAGTCCTTCAGCGCTCCCACGTCGAAGCGCCGCAGCGCGTCGGCCACCCATTCGTCGAACTGCCGCGCCCACGCCGGAGTGCCCGGCCGGAACGCGTAGCGCATGTTGTGCGTGAGGAAACCGCTGCCGAAGACGAGTACGCCCTCCTGGCGCAGCGGCGCGAGCGCGCGACCGAGTTCGAAGAGTTCCTCCGGGTCGAGGGCCGGCATCGAGATCTGCAGCACCGGAACGTCCGCCGCCGGGTACATCGCCACAAGCGGCACATAGGCCCCGTGATCGAGGCCGCGCCGCTCGTCGGCCGCCCAGGCGATCTGCTGTTCGGCGAGAAGTTCGCGGACCCGCTCCGCCAACGCGGGCGCGCCCGGGCTGGGATACTCGGTCCGGTAGTACTTCTCGGGGAACCCGTAGAAGTCGTAAACCAGCGGCACCGGCCGCGTCGCGCCCAGCGTCGTCGGACGCTGCTCCCAGTGCGCCGACACCATGAGGATGCTCGCGGGCCTGGCCGTCGCGTCCGACCACGCGGCAAGCTCCGACATCCAGATCGGGTCATCCAGCAGAACGGGCGCCCCGTGCGCGGCGAAGACCACGGGCATGCGTGGCGACCGTGGAGCCGACGTGCGGCCATCCGTCATCACGCACACTCCAGTCGACAGCCGGGGTGCCTCTCGCGTCCGTTCGCCCCTCGCCTACTTTTCGACCGGATACCCGCGGCCCACCCAGTCGGTGGCGAAGCTGTCCGGCAGGACGAGCACGCGAACCCGCGTGAAGCCAAGGTCCTTCAGCACTTTGTAGGCCGGCCGGACGTTCGGGCACTGCTCCATCGGGCAGCATCCGCAGTAGATGACGAGGTTGGCCGAGCGTGGGAGCGGCTGCGCCCATGCCATGAGGCCGTTGACGGCGGCCGGGGAAGTCATCGGACCGTGCAGGACGGCACCAGGGACGTGGCCGGCGCGGAAGAGGAACGGCGGTGCGGTGCACACCACGACAGGCTTGTCGGTACCGGTCGTGTCTGCAAGTTCCGCGACGAGGTCCGCGGGCTTGACGATCTGCTCCCCCCACGGCTCGTTCGAGGACGCCGTGCCTGTCGGGTCTCCGACGCAGGCGGCCAGACCCACCGTGAATACGGCTGCTACGATAAGGACGCCAGGGTTCGTGCGCATGTCGGTTACCGAATCCCGAACACGTGCTGCGCGCCGCGGATGAAGACCATGCCGCGGGCCAGCGCGAGCGAGGCCCACACAGGTTCGCCCACCGAGTTGGTCGCCAGCACCTCGTGCTTCGGGCCGGCCTTGACGACGAACGTGTCGCCCTCTTCGCTCGTGAGCAGGATCTTGTCGCCGAATGCCACCGCCGACGATCGGATGGTCGCCGGAATGGGCACGCGGCCGTTGTCGTAGTGCACGGCGCCGGTCGCCGGGTCGAGGCACGTCATGATGCCGCCGTCGCTCACCAGATACACGTAGTCGCGGTAGAAGATCGGCGAGGTGACGTAGGCCGCGCCCTTGGTGTACTTCCAGGCCACGCGCTCCGCTCCGCTTTCGAGCGGCCCCGGCCGTAGCGCCTGCACCACCTTGGCCTGGCTGCCCGCCGTCGCGAACACGAGCCCGCGCCCGGCCACCACACTCGGGATCGGATGGCTGACGACGCCCGGCGCCGTCCAGAGCTCCTTGCCGGTCTTCGGGTCGTAGGCGACGACGGCTTCGGCGCCCAAGGTAACCAGCTCGTCGCGGCCGCCGGCGGTGACGATCACCGGCGTTGCCCAGCTGCGCCGCGTCGTGCGCGGCGCTCGCCACACTTCCTTCGCGGTCGTCTTGTCGAACGCCGCAATGAACGACCCTTCTCCCATCTCCTGGTCGCACTGGAGGATGACGAGGTTCCCGTAGACGAGGGGCGACGTGCCCGGGCCGAGGCCGGCCTTTCCGATCCCGCCGAGATCGAGCTTCCACTTCGGCGCGCCGGCGAGGTCGTAGGCGTAGAAGCCGGCGGATTCGAAGGAAACGTAGAGCAGCGTCCCGTCGGTCGCGATCGTCGGCGAGGCGTAGGTGTTGGAGCGGTGGCGGTCGTCGTACGGCGGCCCCTCGAACGACGTGCGCTCCCAGACAATCCTACCGGTCGTCGCCTGGAGCGCGTACACCTTGAGCGTCAGCATGTGCCCGACGCCGGTGCTGTCCGCGTTCACGTAGCCGGGCTTCCGGTCGAAACCCAGGTGGGCGGGCGCCTTCCAGCCGGGGATCTCGGCGCCTTCAATCGCGGTGGTGACGAACACTCGGTCGCCCCAGACGACGGGCGACGAGTGCCCCTTGCCGGGAATCTCGGTCTTCCAGGCGATGTGCTCGGTGGGTGACCAGCGATCGGGGTAGGCGCCCTCGCCGATGCCGGCGCCCTTCGGCCCTCGCCACTGCGGCCAGTCGTCGGCGGGCGGAGGCGCGGCGCCCCGCCCGCCGGCCGACGCCGAGAAGAGGAGGATGAGGCCGCAGGCCGCGAGGAGGAACCCGGGGGTCACGTCCCGCGTCATCGCATTTCGCATGTTGTGACCCGACGGGGGCGGCGCACGCGGGGCTGAAGCCCCGCGCCACACCTCGAAGCCCCGCACCCCACCTACTTCTTCGCGGCCGGCGCCACGTCGATCAGCACCGCCTGCGTCCAGGTGAGGTCCAGCTTGTCGCCCACCTTGACCTTGGCGAGCGCCTTCTTGTCCTCGACGCGCGAGCTGTAAGTCCAGTTGTTCGGCCCCGTGAAGGTGATCGACGGCACCTTGGGATCGATCTGCGTGATCGTCACGGTGATGGTGCGCTGCTCGGCCATCGTCCCGCCGGGCTTGGCACCGGCGGCCGGCACGGCTCCTGCCGTGGCCGTGTCCACGTCCTTCTCGCCGGGGAGCTTCAGCCGGATGACGAGGTTCTCGTAGTACTTCGCGGTAATCGTGTCCCCCACCTTCAACGCGTCGAACCTCTTCACCTCGGGAGAGGCGACAAACGTCACGTACTTCCCGTCGGGTCCCTTGACCGTCAACTCCCGGGTCCCGGGGTTGATGGCCTCGATGGTGGCCGTCTTGGTGATGGTCTCACCGGTCAGGGTCTTCGTCTGGGCGCTCGCCGGCGCGGCGAGCAGCAGGACGACACCGAGCACCGCACACATGCCGAACAGTCTCTTCATTCCATTCCTCCTCGAACCCAATACGGGCGGCACCGCGCCACCAGGGACTCCTTCGAGTATCGTTCGACGAAGAGCCTGGCGCAAGAGGTAAACAGGACCCCGTCGTGCTATGTTTACAGCGATGTGCTCCACTCGACCGGACAGGCCGTCTGCCACCGCATTCTGGTTCGCCCTTCTCCTCGCAGCGGGCGCACTGACGCTCTCGGCCTGCCGCGGGCCGGCGCCGGCGCCGCCTCCGGAAACGACAGGGCCGCCGGTGTCCGGGCCGGCCACGAGCGCCCCTGAAAAGCCCGAGGACGCCGCCGCCGAGCACATCCAGCGCGAGCGCTGGACCGGGGACCTCGACGGCATCGTGAAGCGCCGCTACCTGCGCGTGCTGGTCATTCCCGACAAGACGTATTTCTTCTTCGACGGCCAGCAGATGCACGGCGTCACCTACGACGCGATGCGGGAGTTCGAGACCTTCCTGAACCAGAAGATGAAGACGGTCAGGACCCCGGTCAACTTCGTCTTCGTCCCGGCGAGCCGCGAAGAGATCCTGAAGGCCCTCGCGGAGGGGCGGGGCGACATTGCCGTCGCCGGCCTGGGGATCACGCCGGAGCGTCTCGCCGTGGTCGATTTCTCGGACCCGATGCGCGACGACGTCTCGGTCGTCCCCGTGACGGGGCCGGACACGCCCCCCCTGAAGAGCCTCGATGAACTGGCCGGCAAACAGGTGTACGTTCCCCTGTCCTCGGTACTCCCGCCGATCATCGATCGGCTCAACCAGAGGTTCAAGCGCGAGGGCAAGCCGCCCATCGTCATCCAGCCGGCCGACGAGAACCTCGAATCGAGCGACATCCTGGAGATGGTGAGTGCCGGCCTGGTGGATGTGACGCTGGCCGACCGCCTGGTGGCCGACTTCTGGGCGAAGGTCTTCGATGGCATCCGCGTGCACGCGGACGCGGCAGTTGTCGAGAACGGCGCCACGGGCTGGGCGCTCCGCAAGAACACCCCGCGCCTCAAGGCGCTGGTCAACGAGTTCGTCAAGAGCCACCGCATCGGGACGCTCTACGGCAATACGCTGCTCAACAAGTACCTCAGGAGCACGAAGTGGGCCGTCGACGCCACCTCCGGAAGGGAGATGAAGAAGTTCACCGAGATGGCGTCGCTGTTCCGCAAGTACGGCGACCAGTACGATTTGCCGTACCTGCTCGTCGTGGCGCAGGCCTACCAGGAGTCCCGCCTCGACAACTCCGTGAGGAGCCCGGCCGGCGCGGTCGGTGTCATGCAGATCAAGCCGAGCACGGCCGCCGGACAGCCCATCGGGATCACGAATGTCGAGAAGCTGCCGAACAACATCAACGCCGGTACCAGTACCTGCGCTTTCTGCTGGACGAGTACTTCAAAGACGAGCCGATGACCCGCGTCAACCAGGTGTTGTTCGCCATCGCCTCCTACAACGCCGGACCGAACCAGATCCAGAAGCTGCGGAAGGAGGCCAAGGCTGACGGCCTCGACCCCAACCGCTGGTTCAACAACGTCGAGCTGGTCGTGGCCAAGAGGATCGGCCGCGAAACCGTGCAGTACGTCGGAAACATCTACAAGTACTACCTGGCCTACAAGATGGTGACCGAGAAGACCGAGCAGCGGACCCAGGCGGCGCGGGCCGCAGGAGTCCCGGCAAAGAAGTAGGTCATCGCATCGAGGGAGCATCCGCCATGCGCCGGACTGTCATCTTTCTGGTGGTTCTCGCCGTTGGGACGGCCGCCGTCGTCCAGGCGGCCAAGTTCACGTCCGTCTGGAAGGCGCCCGATATCACCACCATCGGTTTCGCCGGCAAGAAGGTCGCGGCCCTCGTCATCACCAAGGACGAGGGGCTTCGGCAGTCGGCCGAGGAGGCCCTGGTCCGGCAGCTGGACGCGATCGGCGTGCAGGGCGAGGCCTCCTACCGGCTGGCCCCGCGCGAGGTCATGCAGGACAAGGACAAGGCGCGGGCCTGGTTCGCGAAGGTCGGCGTCGAGGGTGTCGTGGCCCTGCGCCTCGTCAGCGCGGACAAGGTGACCACCTACAGCCCGGCGACGTGGTCCACCGGCTACTACGGAAGTCTGTGGGGTTACTACGGGTACAGCTGGGGCGTCGCGTACGATCCCGGCTACACGCGCGAGGAGACGAAGGTCATCGTCGAGACGCTGATCTTCAGCGTGCCCAAGGACAAGCTGCTCTGGGCGGGTGTCAGCGAAACGAGCAACCCGAAGAACACGGACGTCTTCATGAAGGACCTGGTGACCAGGATCGTCAAGGAGATGAAGAAGCAGGGCCTGACGGCCCCGCCGCGCACGTAGCCGAATCCGCGGCTACTTCTGCTTGAACTTCGGCGGGAACTTCTCGAACATCTTGCGGACCGCCTCGGCGATGACGCCCGCGCGCTCGGCCGGGGTCCGCCGGCGGTCCACCTCGGCATCCGCCGAGCCGCGCCACACGGTGTGCTTCTGTGCGATCGAGACGAGGTCGATGATGAGCGAGCCCTGCTCGTAGATCTTGATGGCGCTCGTGCTCATCGCGAAATCCGGCAGCCCCCACGCAGGCACCGCGCCGACGAACTGGCCTTGGTACTGCGATGACGCACCCGGGCCGACCAGCAGGTAGTAGTCCAGGTAGAGGTCGGGCTGACCCGACTCGAGCCGCACGAACCCCTTCTTCGCCAGCGCCTCGTCGACCGACGCCAGGACGAAGGGCTCGACGTTCTTCCGGATCTGATCCGGGTTGTCGGCCGTGTTCTCGAGCATCTTGATCGGGTTTGCCCCGTCCAGCCGCCAGGCGTAGGTCTTGACGCTCCCGAAGTTGTACTCCTTGTCGTACTGCACCTTCACCTTCATCCCGGCCACGAGCGGAACGGCGGCCAGCACGACCGCGACGGTGACAAGGAGCGCAAGCTTCCTGGCGTGTGTCATCCTCACATCATAGCGTCATTTCGCGGCGACGGTCACGGTGACGGGCGATGCCATCCGCCGGGCCGCCCGGTCGACATAGGCTTCCCAGGCCGCCGCGGTCGGGAAGTCGCCGCTCTTGTCCCAGCCTGCGCCCGCGTAGTAGGTCACGATGCCGGACGAGGGCACGCCGGTCACCATCAGCACGTTCCCGTCGGCTTCGGCGAACGCCTGCACCTCGGAGGGGTCGGCCAGAACGGCGCAGCCGAAGTGGCTGCCGTCGGCCTTCACGGGCTCCCACGTGCGGAGCAGCCCCCGCGCCTTGTCCTGCGCCACCGAGGCGTCGGGGTGCTTCTTGATGCCGGCGGCCTGCGCGGCCGGCGTCGCGGGGGTGCCCGTGTACCGGCTTTCGAACCGGCTGAGGTTCATCCCCGCGTCGAGCGTGATCCGCTTCACCTCGGTGATGCGCGCGCCGCCCGCGTCCCAGGCCGGATACGTCAGCTCGAACATGACGCGGATCGGCCCGTTGGCGAGCGCCCGCGAACCCACGAAGTTCGTCGACGGATACAGCTTGCCACCGGCCCACACGCCGTTTCCGCCGCAGCCGCGACTCCTGCCGGCGGAGTACATGTCGGCGCCTTCGCCGTTGTCGCGGTGGTAGTCGTCGACCATGTACCAGTCGTTGATGACCAGGCGCCGCGTCCGTTTGAACCAGACGTCCACGGCACTGCTGGTCAGCGGCTCCTGCGCCCAGGTTTCGAGCGCCTTGCCGTAGATCCGGTGCGCGGTGCGGTCGTTCTCCCAGGCGAAGTCGTCGCGCCGCTCGCGCACGAACCTGCCGTATGCCCGGAACTGATCCCGCGTGAACACCTGTCTGTCGCCGACGCCGAGCGAGAACGTGCGCGTCGCCGTCGCGCCGAAGTCGGCCTGGAACACCACCTCGTCGAACGTGCCGTCGTCATTCGTGTCAATCGGCTGCGCCAGCACCTCTTTGCCGGTCGCGTCGTCGGTCACGTGCACGGTCCGCAGATCCTCGACGGGCATGGCCTTCTTGATCGCGGCGGCGGTCAGGACGATCGTCTCCGAGGGCCGCTCCAGGTCGAGCGCATTCCTGACGGTGACGACGGCGGCGGGGCCCGCGGCGGGCGGGCGGGCGACCATGGCGGCGACGGCGAGAACCAGGAGTGCGAGCGTCCTGCGGGTCATGCGAATCCTCCCTCGGCCGGCTTCTGCTTGGGGCTGTCGTAGCGTTGAGGGCCGTCGGCCGGTAGTAATAGTACACGGCATCGCAGGCGGCAAGCCGCGTCTGCTCGATTCCGGGACTGACCGGTGCCGCGCAGGCCCACACTCCTTGCAGGAAGGCGCTCACGAACGATGAGCAGCCTGCTGCCTGGTGCGGCGGCCTGGAAGAGGCGTCCCGGGTCAGCGTGCCGGCACCGCAAACGACACGAACGGCCGCAGGTGCCTCACGAAGTGCCGTTCGAGGCACGCCGCGTACGCCTCCGGATTCTGGCGGAGAAGCGCCAGAATGGCCGGAGCGAACCTGAGCGCCCCGTCCGGCGTGCGTGAGGTCAGCACCGACCCGAACGTGACGTGCAGCACCTCGCGGACATCGAAGTCGTCGAGGAGTCCGACCAGATCCTGCTCGGCCACGGCCGCGGGCGCGGGCGTCCGCCCCACCTCGGCCGACACGTGGTAGCTCGCGCGGTCCTCCGCGTACCGCTCGCGGGCGAGACCGTAGACCGCGCGGAACAGCTCGGGCGAGAGCTGGGCCACGGTGCGCAGCGCCTCCAGGTAGCTCGTGCCAGCCGTCTTCAGGTGCACCAGGCCGCGCGTCTCGGCCGCCACCGCGTCGTAGATGCCGAACTTGTCCGAGCCCGAGTGGAGGCTGATCTTGTAGGGCCCGAACTCCCTCGCGATCGCAGCGTGCACGGCGACGTCCGCGCGGAGCGCGCCGACGTCGCCGATGTAGTCGACGCCCTTCTCGAAGCGGCCGACGAAGCGAGGGGCGAGGCTGGTCCAGCTCACGCCGAGGCGGCGCAGCTCCTTCGCCACGAACACGTGCTCCGCGTGCGTCGTCGGCGTCTCGGTCTCGTCCACCGAGACTTCGAAGTCGAAGGGCCGCCCATCCACGGCCGACTGAACGTGGCGGTACATCATCGCCACGTGAGCGACGGCGCGGCCGTACTTGACCGCGGCCTTCATCACGGTGCGCTCGTCGAACGCGAGCCGCGCGCCTTCGACGTCGATCGTCGTCCCGGCGTGACGGGCCAGAAGATCGCGCGCCGAGTCCTCCAGCCGGCTCCAGGGCAGCGCGTCCCAGGCCGCCCGCAGCGCAGCGTCGGTCGCACCGTCTGCGCCGTTGTCGACGTGCTCGCCCGGATCGATGGTGAAGAACGTGAATCCTGCGGCCGCGCACGCCGTCGCGTCTGAGGCCGCCTTCAGGTGATCCGCGTCGGCGCCAAACCCGTCCAGCCAGCCCCCTTCGAACGCGCCCCAGGTCGCGTCGTCGACGACCTGCTGCGGCGAACGCCCGGTGCGCGTCATCTCGCGATTCGACTGCTGCGCGAACACCGGCGCGATGCGCCCGCCGGCGGTCCTGAGCGCTCGCGCGTGCCCCGGAGTGGCGAGGCCGAGGCGGTCGCCGAAGCCGGCCGACGTCGCCAGCCCGATGGGCGCCGGCTGGAGGCTTGGCAAGGCGCGCCGGAGCGCGCCGGCGTTGACCGCCGTCATCGGCGCCGTGAGGACCGTGCGGCCGTTCCGCTCGACGCGCTCGCCGTCGAAGGGCTCGAGAACGCCGGCCGCTTCGGGCGCCGCGGACGCGACCAGGCGGCGCTCGCCGCCCGCAGGCGACAGCGACCAGGTGACGGCTCCGCCGTGCGACCCGATCTGCGGCCCGGAGCCCGGCAACGCTGGGGTGCCGGCTACGGTGGCAGGTCCGACATCCGTTGGTGTCATGAGCGTCAGCTCCACTCCATCCGCGCGCCGAACCTCGTCCGCACCCCAGAGGTGTTACCACTGTCCTTTTTGTGGCGACCTTGACCTTGAGGCATCCGTCCGGCGGACTCCGGTCGACGTTCGCTTCGGCTGCGTGAATTCAATAATACATCTTGACACCTGTCAAGGAGTGGTTTCTCCTGTCCCATACGCGAGTGGCTTCACCACTCGTCGATCCTGAGGTGATATTGGCTGGTTCGCTCAGGGTCCTGATCGCCACGGGAAGACTGACTGCGATGACAACGAGACTGCCGGTTCTGCTGCTGTGCGGCGTCACGCTGGGTGCGCAGGCGCTGCCGCGCCCGACGACCGTGGCCATCGTCGGCGAGGCCTTCCACATCGACGGCCAGCCGACGCTGCGGGGAAGGACCTGGCGCGGCTTCCGGGTGGAGGGATTGCTGCCCAATTCCCGGATGGTCCAGGGCGTCTTCGACGATCTCAATCCGGAGACGCGAGGCCGCTGGGCCTACCCCGACACGAAGACCTGGGACCCGGCGCGCAACACGCGCGAATACGTCGCGGCGATGCGCGAGTGGCGCAAGCAGGGTCTGCTGGCCTTCACGCTCAACCTGCAGGGCGGCAGCCCCGAGGGGTACTCGAAGGGTCAGCCGTGGCACAACTCCGCCTTCGAGGCCGACGGGTCGCTCCGCGCCGACTACGTCGAACGCCTGACACTGGTCCTCGACGAGGCCGACCGCCTCGGCATGGCGGTCATCCTCGGTCTCTTCTACTTCGGCCAGGACCAGCGGCTGGCCGACGAGGCCGCGGTGGTGCGCGCCGTCGACGCGACCGTGTCCTGGGTCCTCCGCACGGGCTACCGGCACGTGCTGATCGAGATCAACAACGAGTGCGACGGCGCCTACGATCACGACATCCTGAAGCCCGCGCGGGTCGCCGAGCTCATCCAGCGCGTGAAGCGCACCAACATCGGCGGGCGCCGGCTTCTGGCGAGCACCAGTTTCAGCGGCAATCGGATGCCGACGGCGGAGGTCGTCCGCGAATCCGACTTCGTCCTGCTGCACGGCAACGGCGTCGCCGACCCGAACCGCATCGTCGAGATGGTCAACGACACGCGGAGGAGCCCGGGCTTCGCGGCGAAGCCGATCGTGTTCAACGAGGACGACCACTACGGTTTCGAACAGCCGTGGAACAACTTCGTTGCCGCGACGAGCGCCGGCGCATCGTGGGGGTTCTTCGACTTCAGGCGGGCAGGTGAAGGGTTCGAGGAGGGCTACCAGAGCGTCCCGGTGACCTGGGGTGTGTCGTCGGCGCGCAAGAAGGGGTTCTTCGACCTGGTCTCGAGCATGTCGAAGTAGCGGGTTCCGCGTCAGCCGGGCAGGGGAGGCAGCCATGCGTTCGTGTCGAAGACCCGTCGTCGTCTCGTGCGTCGCCTGCCTGTGGCTCGCGTCCGGTTCACTCGGCGCGCAGCGCGGAGCGCCCACTCTCGATCCCCGGAGCCTGACCGCCGACCTGCCGTTCCCCATGCCCCCGGTGGCGCTTCCGCAGATCCCGGCCCGCACCGTCCGCATCACGGACCACGGCGCGCGCGGGGACGGCGAGACGCTGAACACGGCCGCCATTGCCGCCGCCATCGCGGCGGCGGTCAAGGCCGGCGGCGGTCGCGTGGTGGTGCCTCGCGGCGTGTTCCTGACCGGGCCGGTGGAACTGAAGAGCCGGGTCGACCTCCACCTCGAACGCGGCGCACTGCTGCTGTTCAGCCCCAGGTTCGAGCACTATCCGCTGACGCGCACGTCCTACGAGGGGCTCCCGAGCGTGAAGGCCACCTCTCCGATCTGGGCGCGCGGCGCCGAGGACATCGCCATCACCGGAGAGGGCGTCCTCGACGGTTCGGGCCAGGCGTGGCGGCCGGTCAAGAAGGGCAAGATGACCGCCTCCCAGTGGACCGCGCTCGCCGCCTCTGGCGGCGTCCTCGACGAGGCCGGCACGACGTGGTGGCCGTCCCGACAGGCGCTGCACGGCGCCGACACCGTCAAGGCGCTCGACTCGAAGCCCGGCGCAACCCTCCAGGACTACGCCGCCGCGCGCGAATTCCTCCGCCCGGTCATGATCTCGCTCGTCGAATGCCGCCGCGTCCTGCTCGACGGTCCGACGTTCCAGAACTCGCCGGCGTGGAACATCCACCCGCTGCTCTCCGAGGACATCGTCATCCGCAACATCACGGTTCTGAACCCGTGGTTCTCGCAGAACGGCGACGGCCTCGACCTCGATTCATGCCGGCGCGCGATCGTGTGCAACTGCAGGTTCGACGTGGGCGACGATGCGATGTGCGTCAAATCGGGCAAGGACGAGTACGGCCGCACGCGCGGGCGGCCGACCGAGGACGTCGTGATCGTCGACAACATCGTCTACCACGGCCACGGCGGCTTCACGGTGGGCAGCGAGATGTCGGGCGGGGTCCGGAACATCCTCGTCGAGCGCTGCACGTTCCTCGGCACCGATGTCGGCCTCCGCTTCAAGACGACGCGCGGCCGTGGAGGCGTGGTCGAGAGGATCTGGATCCGCGACATCCAGATGAAGGACATCCCGACCGATGCCATCGGCTTCAACATGTACTACGGCGGCGAGGCCCCGACCGACGGGGCGGAGGCCGCCGACGTCGCGCCGCGGCCCGCAGTGCCGGTCGGCGCCGGCACGCCGCAGTTCCGGGACATCGTGCTGACGCGGATCCTCTGCCGGGGCGCCGAGCGCGCGGTGATGCTGGAGGGCCTGCCCGAGATGCCGATCCGGGGGATCGTGCTGGATGACGTGCGGGTGTCGGCGAAGAAGGGGCTTGTCGCCGTGGACGCCGACGCGATCACGCTGAGCCGGGTCGAGATCGCGCCGCGGTCTGGCCCGGCCCTGGCAATCCGCCACAGCCGGAACGTCACGATCGAGGGCGGCGCGGCTGCCCTGGGCACCGACGTCTATCTGCGCGTCGATGGCGCGGCAACGAGCGGCATCCGCGTGTCCGGCGTCGATCTCAGGAACGCGAAGACGCCGGTCGAAACCGGCGCCAGCGTGCCCTCCGGCGCGGTCGTGCGGAAGTAGGAGCGAGCCGGGATGCAGGGCCGCGAACCGAGAACCTCGGCCGCCCTTGACTCGACCCCTGGTGAGGCCTAGAGTGTCCCCGCAGGGAGGATCAACCATGCCGAATCGTGCAGTCTTGACGCGACTCCTCGTGCTGGCTTCCCTCGTAGGCGTGGCGGGAATCTGGGCCGGGTGCGGCAGCGCGTCGGTGACCGGCGACGTCGACAAGATCCAGGTGACGCTCTCGCAGTTCGAGATCGCCGTCACCAACACCTCCGGCGGTCCCCTGAACGACGTCGTGGTGGAGATAGAGCCTGTCGGGCCGGCCAGCCACTTCATGAACAGGATCGGCACGATGTCGAACGGCGAGACGCGCCGCCTCGCGGACGGCAACTTCACCGACCGCGATGCCGTGTCCTTCAGCCGGCGCAACGCGAAGGCGACGCGCATCACCGTGGCCGGAACCGCCATGGACGGAAAGACGGTGCGAGTCGAGGTGCCGTTCAAGATGTGACCGCCTGAGGCCCTGTCTGCGCCCGGGCTCGTCCCGCCGCGCCGGCCCCGGCGGGATTCTGTCTCATCGTGCCGCTCCTCGTGTTCCAGAGGATCGGCTCCTGGTCGCGATTGCCTGTCCGACCGCCCGCCCTCCCCCGCCTTCGGACCGGGAGGAGACGGGACAGACCACTCGGACCGGTCACATTCGTGGGCTCATGATCTATGATGCTCAGAGTTCCTCGAGCGCGTCGGGGGCTCCGGATGGAACACCCGCAGCTTCGTTGAGGTTGTGCATGCACCCATACGACCGAGCCTTCCGCCTCGTCCTCCCGGCCGGCGCGGTGGCCGTGCTGGCGACGGTGCTCGCGGTGGGCTGGTACACGCAGCCTGATTGGCTCGCGCGTGGCTACGCACCCGAACAGCCCATTCCGTTCTCGCACCTGCTCCATGCCGGAACGCTGAAGACGCCGTGCGAGTACTGCCACGCCGGGGCGGACCGGTCCCGCGTCGCCGGGATCCCTGCCGTCGAGGTGTGCATCGGATGTCACCAGGTCACTCGCACCGATCGGCCGGCCATCCAGAAGCTGACACAGCTCTACAACGAGAAACGTCCCCTGCTCTGGCAGCGCGTCCATACGCTGCCCGACCACGTCTTCTTCGATCATCGTCCGCACGTCAACGCGGGCATCGTGTGTCAGACGTGCCACGGAGAGGTGCAGACGATGACCGTGCTCTCTCGTCAGATGGGGATGAGGATGGGCAATTGTCTCGGCTGCCATCGCGATCCGCGCGCGGCGCTTCCGTCCGACACGAAGATCGTCAGGGCCGCCGAACACTGCGGGGCGTGCCACCGCTGAAGACCTGCGCGCATGTCGCAAGCTCGATGACACCACCGGGAGACCGATGATGGGCACGACGAACCGAGGACCGACACCCGACGACATGCCGCGCTCCGCGGGTCTGTCTCGACGGGACTTCTTCAGCCTCGTGAGCGCGACCACGGCGCTGGCCGCGACGGTCGCGTGCGAGCGCAGGGGCCAGACCACGGTCGTGCCCTACACGAAACGGCCGGTGGAAGTAATCCCCGGCGTGGCCAACTACTACGCCAGCACCTTCCAGGAAGGCCGGCGCATCTACCCGGTGCTCGTCAAGACGCGCGAAGGCCGCCCCATCCACGTGACGGGCAACAGCGAACACGGCGGCGTCAAGGGAAAGACCAGCCCGCGCGCCATGGCCGATGTGCTGCGCCTCTACGATCCCGATTGGCTGAGGGCTCCCAGGTTCCAGGGCCGCGCCGTCAATTGGACCGAGGCGGACTCTCAGTTGGGCGACGCGTTGCGGCGGGCCAGGGCGGACGGCCGGAGCGTCCTGCTGCTGACCGGAGCCGTGGCATCGCCGTCGCGCAAGGCTCTGATTGCGGACCTGATGGCGGCGCTTCCCACGCTGAAGCACGTGGCCTGGGACGCGGCGGCGGGAGATGCGGCGGACGAAGGCGCGAGACAGGCATTCGGCCAGGCGGTGGAGACCGTTCCGCGGCTCGACAAGGCCGAAGTGATCCTGTCGCTCGGGTCCGACTTCCTGAACGGTGCGGATGTCGAGGCTGTCGCCGCGTTCGCCTCGAAGCGGCGGCCCGGCCGGACGGATGGGGCGATGAACCGGCTGTGGGTCCTCGAGGGCCCGATGACGCTGACCGGCGCCAATGCCGATCAGCGGTTTCCCGTAAAGCCCAGCCGGCTTGCGCCGCTGGCCTTCGCGCTCGCGAAGGAACTGAATGCGAGGCACGCCGTCGCGCTGCCCGCGGGCGCGGATTTGTCGGCCGTGCCAGCGGGGATGCCCCGCGGCGTCGACATTCCCGCCCGCGTGTGGACCAGGCTCGTCGACGATCTCGCCGCTGCCAGGCGCCGCGCCGTCGTGCTGTGCGGCCAGGAGATGCCGGCCGAGGCGCACCTGGCTGCCCATCTGTTGAATGCCATGCTCGGGTCGGAGGCCGTCGACCTGCGCGCCGCGGAACCGCTCGCCAGCTGCAGGGACCTGGAGTCGGCGGCTCGAGACATGGCGTCGGGCCAGTGCGCAGCCGCGATTCTCTGGGACGTGAATCCGGCGCTCGCCTTTCCGCGCGCCGCGGAATGGCGGGACGCGTTCACGAAGGTTCCGTTCCGGGCGTGGATCGGACTCATCGAGGACGAGAGTTCGGCCCAGTGCGACCTGGTCCTGCCGGAGAATCACTGGCTCGAGTCGTGGGACGATTTTGGCTTCGGCCCGATCGTCACGCTCCGGCAGCCGACGATCGGCACGCTCTACGACACGCGCCAGGGCGAGGACATCCTGCTCGCCGGGATGAAGAGCCTCGGCGTGCGGGCGGCGAACGACTACCACTCGTATCTGCAGGCCCGATGGCGCACGAACGTCCAGCCGCCTGGAAGCGCCGCGTCCTTCGACCGGTTCTTTCAGACGGCGCTCCACGACGGGTTGGTGTCCGCCCGCTCGCAGGAGGTTCCTTCGCCCTCCTTCATCGGCGCGTCGGTCGCGCCTGCGATGGCGCGAGCTGCCGCGAGAGTGGCCGACGGGATGGAACTGGTTCTGTTCCCGGGTTTCGCCACCCACGATGGCCGCTACGGGAACAACGGCTGGCTCCAGGAATGTCCGGATCCGGTCACCAAGGTGACGTGGGACAACCCGGTGATGCTCTCGGCGGCCGACGCCCGGAAGCTCGGCGTCGACGATGGGGCATTCGTCACCGTCGACACCGGCCACGGGAGCGTGCGCGTCCCGGCGGTCATCCAGCCCGGCCAGGCCGACGGCGTACTGGCGCTCGCGCTCGGCTACGGCCGCAGCAGCGGGTCGGTGGCGGCCGGCGTCGGCGTCAACGCCTTCGCGTTGATGAGCAGCGACCCCGCGTCCGCCAATCTTCAGACCGGTGTGCGGCTGTCCGTCGCGGGGGGATCCAAGGAACTCGCCCGTACTCAGCGCCATCACGGCCTGGAAGGGCGCGATCTCGCCCGTTGGTACACGACGGCGGAGTCTGCGGCCAGGGAGCGGGAGCCGCGTCACGTGCACGATCTCGCGAGTCTCTATCCCGACCAGCGGTTCCCCGAGCACAAGTGGGGCATGGCCGTCGACCTGAGCGCGTGCGTGGGCTGCAGCGCGTGCGTGCTGGCCTGCCAGTCCGAGAACAACGTCTCGGTGGTGGGCGCCGAGCAGGTCGCGCGCGGCCGCGAGATGCACTGGATCCGCATCGACCGCTACTACGAGGGGAATCCGGCGAACCCGCGCACGGTTCACCAGCCGATGCTCTGCCAGCAATGCGACAGCGCGCCGTGCGAGAACGTCTGCCCCGTGGCCGCGACCAATCACAGCCCGGACGGCCTGAACCAGATGGCCTACAACCGCTGCGTCGGCACCAGGTATTGCGCCAACAACTGCCCGTACAAGGTGCGCCGCTTCAACTTCCTGGAATACACGTCGCACAAGACCGAACCCGAGACGCTGGTCTACAACCCGGAGGTCACCATCCGGCCCCGCGGCGTCATGGAGAAGTGCACCTTCTGCGTCCAGCGCATCCAGGACGCGAGGATCCGCGCCAAGGGAGAGGCTCGGCCCATCCGTGACGGGGAGATCGTCACGGCGTGCATGGCCGGCTGTCCGACCGACGCCATCGTGTTCGGCGATCTGAAGGACCCGAAGAGCAGAGTCTCGCAGCTGGCCGGGGACCACCGGGCCTACAAGGTGCTGGAGGAGGTTGGCGCCAAACCCGCCATCGCCTATCTTGCCGATCTGAAGAATCCCCCGGTCGATGGAGGCGCCCATGAATAATGGGGCCGCCGTCCTCCGGGGCGCGATTCCGGAAGGCCTGCTCGACCCGCCGCTCACTGAAGGGATCGTCACCCCCGGAAGCCTCGACGACCAGGTGCTCGCGTTTCCCGAGAGCCGGCCGCCGAAGCAGTGGTACGTCGGCCTGGCCATCACGATGTCCGTGATGTCGCTCGGCTTCGCGACGATCGGCTACAGCATCGTCACGGGCATCGGCGCCTGGGGAAACAACAGCCCGGTCTTCTGGGCCTTCGACATCATCAACTTCGTGTTCTGGGTCGGCATCGGCCACGCGGGCACGCTGATCTCGGCCATCCTGTTCCTGTTTCGCAAGCGGTGGCGCAACGCGATCGCCCGGTTCGCCGAGGCGATGACGATCTTCGCGGTCATGTGCGCCGGCATTTTCCCGCTCATCCACGTCGGGAGGCCCTGGCTGGATTTCTGGCTCTTCCCGTACCCGAACCAGCGGGCCGTCTGGACGAACTTCCGCTCGCCGCTGCTCTGGGACGTGTTCGCGATCAGCACGTACTTCTCGGTCTCCGCGATGTTCTGGTACCTGGGCCTGGTGCCGGACCTGGCGTCGATGCGGGACCGCACGGTCAGCAGGATCCGGAAGCCCATCTACACGGCGCTCGCCCTGGGCTGGCGCGGCGCGGCCTCCCACTGGCGGCACTTCGAGAAGGCGTACCTGCTGCTCGCCGGCCTCGCCACCGGCCTGGTGCTCTCGGTGCATTCGGTGGTGTCGTTCGATTTCGCCACCTCGGTGGTGCCCGGCTGGCACATGACGATCTTCCCGCCCTACTTCGTCGCGGGCGCCATCTTCGCCGGCTTCGCGATGGTGGTGCTGGTGATGGTGGTGGTGCGGGAGGGGATGCAGCTCAAGAACCTCATCACGACCCGGCACCTCGAGGTGATGAACAAGGTGATTCTCGGCATGTCCTGCATCATGGGCTACAGCTACGTGATGGAGGGCTTCACGGCGTGGTACTCGATGAACCCGTACCTGCACCGCGCCTTCACGAACATCATCTCGGGGACGTACGGCTGGGCCGGCTGGCTGACCATCAGCTGCAACATCTTCATCCCCCAGCTGTTCTGGCTCAAACGGTGCCGGACCAGCTACTTCTGGATGATTCTGGTGGCCATTGCCGTGACGATCGGCATGTGGTTCGAGCGTTTCGTCATCATCGTCATCTCGCTCCACCAGGACTACCTGCCGTCCGCGTGGCGCATCTACAGGCCGACGATCGCCGACTTCGGGATCCTGGTCGGTTCGTTCGGGCTCTTCTTCACGCTGGTCCTCCTGTTCGCGCGCGTGCTGCCCGTCATCGCCACGACCGAGGTGAAGCAGATCCTCCCGGGCGCGCAGCCCGCGCACCATGGAGGCAGCCATGAGTAGGTCCGAGTTCGCCGTCCTCGGTCTCTTCGACAGCGCCGACGCGCTGATGAACGCGATCCCCGAGGTGCGCGCGCGAGGCCTGGGGCGCCTCGAAGCCTACACGCCGTATCCGGTCCACGGGTTGGACGAGGCGCTCGGGTTGAAGCGATCGCCGCTCGGCGGGATGGTGCTCGTGATGGGCATTCTCGGCGCCCTGACGGCGCTGGGCTTCGAGTACTGGATCAGCGCCATCGACTATCCCATCGTCACGGGCGGCAAGCCGCCGGAGTCGTGGGAAGCCTTCGTGCCGATCATGTTCGAGGTGACGGTCCTGTTCGCCACCTTCACGGCCGGACTCGGCATGCTGCTGCTGCTCAACAGACTGCCGTTCTTCGGCCACCCGGTGCTCGCGTCGAAGGCGATCCGGGGGATCACGCGAGATCGCTTCGCGCTCTCGGTCGAGGCGGATGCCGGCCCGCTCGACGCCGCCGCCGCCCGCGAGGCGCTGGCCGCGACCGGCGCCGCGCACATCGAGGTGCTGTTCGACGTCGGTCGCCGTCCATTCCTCACCAGCGACTACGTGCTGCGGACCCTGGGCGGCATCTTCGCCGCGTGCGCCGTCGCCGGGCTGTTGATGTACTGGGCGGTGAAGCTGTTTCCTGTTCTGCCGCCGATGGTCTACATGCTGGACCAGCCCAGACTGAATCCGCAGAAGGCCGACAGCTTCTTCAAGGATGGTCGTGGCATGCAGATGCCGGTGGCCGGAACCGTCGCGCGCGGGTACCTGCCGCTCGGCGTGACCTCGCAGGAGGAAGCCGCCGCGCTGGTGAATCCGCTGCCGCGAACCGCAGAGGTGTTCGCGCTCGGCCGACAGTCGTTCAGGCGCCGCTGCGCGGTGTGCCATGGCGCGCTGGCCGACGGCGTCGGCAGCCTGACGGCCGCCTATGGGGCCAAGCCGGCCAATCTCCAGGCCAAGACGTTCCTCGAGTATCCGGACGGGAAGATCTACTGGGTCATCGTGATGGGCAAGAACGCCATGCCCTCGCACGCGGCCGACCTGAGCGACACGCAGCGCTGGGCGGTCGTTCACTACGTGCGCGCGCTCCAGCGGGCGCAGAATGCGAAGGACGAGGACCTCACGGTGGAGGACCGGCGATGAACGCCGTCACCCGCTCGACTCCGATTCTCCTCCGGGCCGCCCTGCCCCTGGGCGCCGCGGGCATCGTCGGGGCGTATCTGGGCGCGGGGCCGGAGCGTTTCTGGGCCAACTGGATCCTCTGGTTCATCTTCCTGTTCACGGTCGGCCTGGGCTCGCTGTTCATCGTCGCGCTGGAGCATCTCATCAACGCCAAGTGGAGCGTGCCGATCCGGCGCATCCCCGAGCGGCTGGCGACACTGCTGCTCCCCGTCGTCCCCGTCGGACTGATCGCGCTCGGCGCACTCCCGGTGCTCTATCCCGGCGCCCGCCCCGAGGCGCTGCAGAACCCGATCCTCGCCGGCAAAGCGTTCTGGCTCGGCCTGCCATTCTTCTCCGCGCGGGCGGTTGCCTGCTTCGCATTGTGCCTCGTTGGCCTCGCGGTGCTCGTGCGCGGCTCGATGCGACAGGACGTGTCGAGAGACCCTGCGTTCAACGTCCGCGCTCGGAAGTTCGCGCCCGGCTGGATGTTCATCTTCGCCGCCGTCATCACGCTGGTGGCCTTCGATTGGATCTCGGGCCTCACGCCCGAGTGGTACAGCGACATCTTCGGCATCTACCTGTTTGCCGGCTCGTTCCTGGCCGGACTGGGCGCGACGTCGCTGGCGGTGCTTCACTTGAAAGCCAGGGGCCGGCTCGAGGGAGTCCGCAACGACCACCTCTACAACCTGGGCGGATTCATGTTCGCCTTCACGGTGTTCTGGTCGTACATCGGGTTCGCGCAGTACATGCTGATGTGGTACGCGAATTTGCCCGACGAGGTCCTCTACTACAAGGTGCGCCTCGAGGGACCCTGGCACCTGATCACGCTCGCCCTGGCGTTCTTTCACTTCGTGCTGCCGTTCTTCGTCCTGGTCACCCGCGACGCCAAGGGCGACGCCGGGCGCCTGGGCAAGGTGGCGTTCCTGATGCTGGGCGCTCACCTGCTCGATCTCTACTGGCTGATCTTTCCCGCGCTCGGCGCGACGCCGCACTTCGGCTGGCCCGAGTTGAGCTTCGCGGTCTTCTTCCTCGCGCTGGGCGTCCTCTGGGTTCGAGGCGCGATGGAGAAGGGCGAGGACATGCCCGTGGGCGATCCGTTCCTGCAGGAAGGACTGGAGTTCCGCCTATGATGGAGCGCTACGCTACGCCGGCGGAGTTCAGGCGCCTGGTGTCGGCGCTGCTCGTGGTGGCCGTGTTCATCTGCATCATCGGTCTCTTCGCGTTCCTCGTCGTCCCCGGGATGCGGAACGTCAACGAGCCCGGGAGCGAGACCGCCGTCGCCGCCGTCCAGGGCGACACGGGCTGGCTCGATCCGACCGACTATCCCGCCGCAGCGCGCCAGGTGATTCCGCCGGTCGATCCGCAGACGGTGCTGACGCCCACTCCCGAACTGATGGCCCGTGGGAAGACGCTGTTCTCGCAGACGTGCTCCTCGTGCCACGGCCCCGAGGGCCGCGGCGACGGCCCGGCTGGCGCGAACCTGACGCCCAGACCCCGGGACTTCTCGCAGAAGGACGGGTGGAAGAACGGCACCCGGATCGAAGACATCTTCAACACTCTCGGTGAAGGCGTCAAAGGGAGCGCGATGGTGCCGTACGACTACCTCTCCAAGAGGGATCGGATGGCGCTGGTTCACGTGGTCCAGTCGCAGGGCGGGTTCGACCACGGCACGAGCGACCCGAAGGCGCGCGCCGATCTCGAACGCGTTTTCGCGTCCGCTGGCGAGGTCGTCCCCAATCGCATCCCGGTGGCGCGCGCGATCAGGATTCTCGTGGCGGAAGCCGGCGCGGCCGCGGCGCCAGCCGGCCACGAACCGGCGCCGGTCAGGCGCGGGCCCGAGGAGCCGCAGGCGGCCGCGGCTCCGTCGCCGACGTTCACGGCGCAGGAGGTGGGCATCGACGAGAAGCTGGGGCAGACGCTCCCGCTGGATCTCGTGCTGCGCGATGAGGACGGCAAGCCGGTTTCCCTGCGGTCGCTCATCGACAAGCCCACGCTGCTGACGCTCAACTACTTCCGGTGCGCGGGCATCTGCACGCCGCAGCTCAACGCCGTGGCCCGCGTCGCGAACGCGACGGCCGCGGCTCCCGGCCGGGACTTCCAGATCATCACCGTCAGCTTCGACGACCGCGACACGGCGGAGATCGCGGCTCAGAAGCGCACGAATTATCTGGGCGAGATCAAGCGGCCGTTCCCGCCTTCGGCGTGGCGCTTCCTGACCGGTGATGCGGCCACTACGAAGAAGCTGGCCGACGCCGTGGGCTTCCGCTTCAAGCGGGTGGGCGACGACTTCGTCCACGCCGCCGCGATCATCTTCGTCGGCCCGAAGGGCAGCGTCACGCGCTACATGTACGGCGTGACGTACCTGCCGGCCGATGTCCAGATGGCGGCGCTCGAGGCGGCGCGCAACGAGGCGCGGCCCACGATCGCGAAGTTCCTGAGTTTCTGTTTCGGCTACGACCCGCAGGGCCGCAGGATCGTCCTGACGGTCACGTCCGCCGCCGCCACCGTGACGCTGGTGGCAGCCGTCGTCTTCGTCGTCTTCATCAGCCGGAGGGGCCGGGGAAAGAAGCCCATGCCTGAGGAGCGCGCATGACCGATCACGCGACCACGATCGAGCCGAGCTTCCTGGTGGACACCGGCACGCGCAAGGGGCTGGCGGCGTGGCTGACGACCACCGACCACAAGCGGATCGGCCTGCTCTATCTCTGCGCGATGACGTGCTTCTTCCTCGTCGGGATGGGCATCGGCTTCGTGATGCGGCTGGTGCAGCTCACCTCGTTCCAGGCGCTGGTCACCGCCCAGACCTACAACGCCATGTTCACGGTCCATGGCGTGATCATGATCTTCCTGTTCGTGATACCCGGGCTGCCCGCCGTCTTCGGCAACTTCTTCCTGCCGATTCTGATCGGCGCCAGGGACGTCTCGTTCCCCCGGTTGAATCTGGCGTCCTGGTACTTCTACATGGCCGGCGCGGTGCTCGCCCTGCTGTCGCTCTTCACCGGCGGCGGCGCGCCCGACACGGGGTGGACCTTCTACGCCCCGTTCAGCCTCAGGACCGGCACGAACGTCTCGCTGGCGGTGTTCGCCGCGTTCGTGCTGGGCTTCTCGTCGATGCTCACCGGGATCAACTTCATCACCACCATCGTCCGGCTCAGGGCCCCGGGGATGACGTGGCTCCGGATGCCGCTTTTCTGCTGGGCCGTGTTCGCGACCTCGTGGATCCAGATCCTGGCGACGCCGATTGTCGCCATCACCCTGGTGCTGGTGATCCTGGAGCGGGCGTTCGGCATCGGGGTGTTCGACCCTGCCAAGGGCGGCGACCCGGTGCTCTACCAGCACCTCTTCTGGATCTACTCGCACCCGGCCGTCTACATCATGATCCTGCCGGCAATGGGCGCGATCACCGAGATCCTGCCGACATTCGCCAGGCGGACGATCTTCGGCTACAAGGCCATCGCATTCTCGAGCCTGGCCATCGCAGGCGTCGGCAGCCTGGTGTGGGCCCACCACATGTTCACGAGCGGCATGAGCCCGTTTGCCCAGATGCTGTTCTCGCTGCTGACGATGGTGGTAGCCGTGCCGAGCGCCATCAAGGTGTTCAACTGGGTGAGCACGCTCTACAAGGGCTCCATCGACTTCCAGCCGCCGCTGCTCTTCGCCCTCACGTTCATCTTCCTGTTCTGCATCGGCGGCCTCACCGGCGTCATGCAGGGCGCGCTGGCGATCAACATCGCCGTGCACGACACCTACTTCATCGTCGGCCACTTCCACTACGTGATGTTCGGAGGCACGGTCTTCGCCTTCTTCGCCGCGCTGCTCTACTGGTTCCCGAAGATGGTCGGGCGGATGTACAGCAAGCGGGCGATCTACGCGTCGTGGCTGCCCCTGTTCGTCGGTTTCAACCTGCTGTACTTCGGCATGTTGATCCTCGGGCTGGAGGGCATGCCGCGGCGCTACTACGTGCATCTCCCGCAATACCACGGTCTCCACGTGGTGGCGACCGTCGGCAGCTGGTTCCTCGTGGCAGGTTTGCTGATGTTCGCCGGCACGCTCGTGCAAGCGGCATTCAGGGGGGCGAGAGCCGAGGCGAATCCGTGGGGCGGCGTGACGCTCGAGTGGACGATCGCCAGCCCGCCGCCGCTCGAGAATTTCGCCGAGATCCCCGCGGTCACGACCGGGCCGTACCACTTCCCCCAGGAGGCTCGATGACCGCGCCGACCCATCGGGACAACCAGGGCGCCAAGCTCGGAATGTGGCTGTTTCTCGTCACCGAGATGGTCCTGTTCGGCGGCCTCTTCGTCGCCTATTCGTACATGCGCTACCTCTATCCGGCGGAGTTTCATCACGGCGGACAGGAGTTGAACGTCACGCTGGGCGTGATCAACACGATCGTCCTGCTCACCAGCAGCCTGACGGTCGTGCTGAGCATCGTGGCGATCCAGCGGGCGGACCGGCGCACGACGGTGGCGTTGCTCTGCGCGACGGTCGGACTCGGACTCACGTTCCTGGTGATCAAGGGCTTCGAGTGGGCGGCCAAGTTCCAGCACGGCCTGTATCCCAGTTCGGCGCACCTCGCCACCCTGCCGGCCGGCGAGCAGGTGTTCTTCGGCCTCTACTTCACCATGACCGGCCTGCACGGTGTCCACGTGCTGGTGGGCGTCGGCGTGCTGTCGGTGCTGGCCCGCATGGTGGCCGTGGGCTCGATCCGGCAGGATCATTACATCCACCTCGAGAACGGCGGCCTCTACTGGCACCTGGTCGACGTGATCTGGATCTTCCTCCTCCCGCTGTTCTACCTGGCGGCATAAGGACCCGATATGGACGGGACGACCCACGACCTCGTTGCGCACGCCGGCGAGCACCCCGGCTACGGAACATTCATCAAAGTCTGGGCCGCCCTGGTCGCCCTCACGGGGATCCTGGTCCTGATGAGCCTGATCAGCCAGAACTACGCCGTGTGGGGCCTGCTGACGATCACCCCCATCAAGGCCGGACTCGTCTTCTACTTCTTCATGCACCTGAGGTACGAAGGCCCGCTGCTGAAGGGCGTCCTGCTGGTCACGCTCGGCACGCTGCTGATCTTCTTCGTGCTCCTGTTCGCGGACGTGGCGTTTCATTAGGATTCTGCAATGAACTGGATGACGCAGGCCGCGCTCTCCGCCGAGAAGTCGGATGCGGTGTTCTTCTACGTGTTCGCGCTGTCGGTGGTCTTCCTCGTGGGCATCACGGCG
The DNA here is from genome assembly GCA_963783255.1 of uncultured Acidobacteriota bacterium. Lineage (GTDB taxonomy): Bacteria > Acidobacteriota > Vicinamibacteria > Vicinamibacterales > Fen-181 > FEN-299. The sequence continues at coordinate 66,812 of CAWAMP010000012.1, forward strand.
CTGATGATCTACTTCGTGATCCGGTACTCGAGGAAGCGCCACCCGGTCGCGTCGCAGATCGAGGGACACACCGGCCTGGAGATTGTCTGGACGCTGGTGCCGCTGGTCCTCTTCCTGGCGATCTTCTACTACGGCTGGACCAACTACGAGTACATGCGGCAGGCGCCCCGGGAGTCCATGGTCATCAAGGTGACCGCCCGGCAGTGGAACTGGTCGTTCGAGTACCCCAACGGCAAGTCCACCAGGGTGCTCTTCGCGCCGCTCGACCGGCCGATGAAGCTGGAGGTCCGGAGCGCCGACGTCGTGCACGGCTTCTATGTGCCGTCGTTCCGGCTGAAGATCGACGCCGTGCCCGCCCGCGCCAATACCACGTGGTTCCAGGCCACCAAGCCGGGCTCGTACGATATCGAGTGCACGGTCATCTGCGGGGTCGATCACAGCCTGATGCTGAGCAAAGTGATTGTCGTTCCCGAAGAGGAGTTCAAGGCGTGGTACTTCGGCGGCGACAACGCCCCGGAACCTGGCGCGGGCTTCAGGGCGGCCGAAGCCCATCCCGACCTGCGCGACATCCCGCCTGGACTGGCCATCCTCCAGACCAAGGGGTGTCTGACGTGCCACTCCGTGGACGGAAAGCCCAAGGTCGGCCCCACACTCAAGGGCCTCTATGGCAAGGCCGAGCAGGTCAAGGTGGCCGAGGCGATGCGGGTGGTCACGGTGGACGAGTCGTACCTTCGCCAGGCCATCCTCACCCCCGCCGATCACGTCGTGCGCGGCTATCCCGCGGCCATGCCCGTCATCAGGGTCGAGCCCGATGAACTGGGCGAGATCGTCGCCTACATCAAGAACCTGAAGTAGCCCCGGAGTCTCGTTGAACGCCGCCGTCGGTGTCACCCGCAAACCCGGCCTGATTGTGACGCTCGTCGAGCTCACGAAGCTGCGGATCTCGGCAGCGTCCACCGTGACGGCTGCGGCCGGCCATGTCGTGTGCCTCCGCCAGCTGGACGCGGGGCTGTCGACGACGCTCGCCGGCATCCTGCTGATGGCGATGGGCGCGAGCGCGGTCAACGAGTGCCAGGAGCGGCACTTCGATGCCCGGATGGCGCGCACCATGGCGCGGCCGTTGCCGCGGAGCCTCATCGGCCTTCGGACCGCGCTGGCGATTGCGGGCGGCCTCGCCGTGTCCGGCTTCCTCATCCTGCTGCTGGCGCACGGGCCGGTTCCCGCGGTCCTCGGCGGGCTCGCCATGGCGTGGTACAACGCCCTCTACACCCCGCTCAAGCGCGTGAGCGCGTTCGCGGTCGTTCCGGGCGCCCTGATCGGCGCGCTGCCCCCGGCCATCGGGTGGACCGCCGCGGGAGGGGATGTGAAGGACCCCACCCTGCTGGCGCTGGCGTTCGTGTTCTTCATCTGGCAGGTGCCGCACTTCTGGATGCTGGCGGCGATGCACGCGGAAGGCTACGAGGCGGCCGGCTTTCCGACCGTCGTGAAGCGGCTCGGTCGCCGGCGCCTCGCGCGCCTGAGCTTCACGTGGATCTGCGGCACGGCCGCGGCGTGCTCGCTGCTGCCGATCTTCCGTGCCCTCGTCACGCTCCAGGCGCTGCTCCTGCTGGCGGCGGCCGTGGTCTGGCTGGTATACAGCGGTGCGCCACTGCTTCGGCCAGACCCCGACGCATCTGTCTTCCGCCGCGTCTTCGTCCGCCTCAACGCCTTCGCCCTGGTGCTCACGACGGCGCTCATCCTGGACCCGTTCGTGGCCCGGTAGTGGACGGTTGCGCCTGGTTCAGCTCCGCCCCGGCATCAGGCCGAGGATCTCCCCCGCCGCCTCGGCGAGCGATCGCCCGAAGGCGATGACGCCGTCCTGGTGCCCGGCCATGACGACCGCGCCGTGATCGGCGATCGGTGTCCTCTTCTGCAGCCGGAGCATCTCGTACGCCATCTCCGGCGTGCCGTAGGCGGCGTCCGGCCGCGTGGTCGGCAGCCGATCCCGCCAGGCCGACCAGATCGCCCGGGAGTGCACGTGCACGACGGCACGGATCGACGTCCGCGACTGGTAGAGTGCGGCGTGGGTCAGCGCCTCGGAGGACGGAGGGATCTCGCCGGTCGAGCGCAGTGAGTTCCTGTCGAGGTCGATCACCGTGACGCGCGCGAAGTGGCGCTGGTCGATGTCGGCGAGCCCGCTGGACTGGCTGCCGGTGATCAGGAAGCCGGGCGACGAGTAGAGGCGGATGCTGATGTTGCCGTACCCGAGGCCCTGCGAGTCCGCGCCGATCAGCTCGAGTTCCCGGAGCCGTCGGCGCCACGACAGGAGTTCGGGCAGCTCCGGCGGGAGCACAATCCGGGCCGTGACGTGCCGGACGGTGTACTTGACGACACCTTCCTTCTCGTGTGACTGCTGCATCTGCCGCTAGCTTACCCTCACTCTCGTGGGGTCAGGTCTAGAAACTCTGCATCTTGCCGCTCTGGCACTCAGCGGCACCCTCGGCCAGCGTGACCCGTTTGATGGTACAGGGGTGCACGCCAAGGTGCGCTGCTATTGCTCTCAACGAGTAGCCGGCAGCGACGGCTCTCAGGATGGCGGCGTTTCTGGACTTGCGGGCTACGGCTCCGACGAACAGCGCCTCGACCGACGGCCCGGGTCTGCGCTCGCGTGCCGGGACTTCGCGGCTGGCTGCCTCGCGCCACTGGTCGAAACGCCGCCGGAATGACTCGTCGCCCAATACGGCGTCATCAGGAAGCCTCGCGGCGGCTCCTCCGGCCGCTACAAACGAGCGGTAGCGCTGCGGACCTTCGACGTCGCCGCCCAGGCAATGCCACAGCGTTTCTGGAGAGAGGTATTCCGGGGTGGGCGCCAGACCTGCGGTTGCTCGATAGCTGCTCCATCGCCACTGTCCGGGTTCGTCGACCAGCCCAGCCCGCACCGGGTTCAGGACCACGTACCTGCAGACCGTCAGCATGTATGCGTGGTCCTGTACGATCTGGGCGCCGAATCGTCCCTGGAAGAGGTGCCCGACGTGGCGGTGTCGGTAGTTCCACCACCGTGCGTACTCGCCATTCAGCTGGCGGATTGCGTTCGACAGGTTCGGCTCGGTGGTGGTGATCACCGCGTGATAGTAGTTGGCCATCTGGCAGTCGGCATGGCAGACGAGGCGCTTCTCCTTCACCACGGTGACGGGCTAGGCTCGCGGACCATCGCGCCGTCGGGCTCATTCGTAATGCCGCATCCGTGGCCAGATTGACTCGACCGGCGCAATCGAACCTCGCGCCACGAGAATCTCGATGCCGTTGCGCCAGCTCATGCAGTAGTCGCACTCCACGCGGCCTGCCACGCGCACGTCCTCGAACAGCGTCCGAAGGGTGGCAGTGCTGGCGTCGACGGCAATCAATACCTCGGTGTTGGTGTGTCCGGCGCTCCAGTGCCAGTAGGTGTTCTGGGTTCCGATGACGCGGGGCAGGCCTCTCGCCGGTCCCCACAGCTCGATGGCGCCGGCCTGGCCGTAGCTGGGAGCGTAGACGATCGCGCGCCGCCGGTCTTCCAGACTCAGGCTCCTGTAGACTCGCTCGACATCGTCCACATACGACTCCCATCCGGTGCGATCGGCGAGCAGCTGCGGAATGGGCGACGTCTTGCCCCGCTCGGCCGAGTAGCTGAACCCCATCGCTGTCGTGTACCGCGCAAGGACCGGAGGCGACAGCAGCGGCACGACGAGGGGCGCCAGCACCAGGCCAGTCGCGGCGGTGACGCCGACGAGGACCACCTGGCCCACTCGGGCTCGAATCACCCGCTCAGTGACGACGGCGCCGGCCGCCAGGAGGATCGGGAACATGCCGGCGACGCGGTCGGGCCGGCTCGTCCGGGACGCCACGTGGGCGGCCAGCAGAAGCACGCACGTCACGCCGAGGAACCGGAACATCTTCCCGTCGCGAGGCCCGAGCAGGAACACGAAGCCCGCGGCCCACACGGGCAACGCGAGCGGGTTCATCGCCACCGCCAGCGTCGCCAGGGTCCGCAGCGGGGGCGACGGCACGTTCTTCAGGAAGTGCGCGTTGCGATAGAACTCGAGCGACGGAAAGCCGTTGACCACCTGCCACCAGACGTTGGGCAGCGCGATCAGCAGCGCGACGCCCGCGCCGGCCCACAGCCACCGGTCCGCGAGAATCCGGCGCGCGCGGGTGGCGAGGACGCCCAGCGCAAGCGCCGCCACGTAGACCATCGCGGTGTGCTTGTTCTCGAACGACAGGCCGATCAGCAGGCCGACCACCAGCCAGAGCGGCGACTCACCCGTCTGGACGATCCGCACGACCAGCAGCACCGTCAGCATCCAGAACAGCGGCTCGAAGGCGTTCATCGAGAAGAATCCCGACATCCCGAGGATCAACGGCGCGAGACCCACGGCAACGCCGGCGAGCACGGCGGCGAAACGCCCGCCGCCCAGCCTGGCCACCAGCAGACACGTGACCCAGACCGTCGCGCCGCTCGCCAGGAACGGCAGGAGACGCAGTCCGAGCAGCGAGTCGCCCAGCACCGGCCGCGTGAGCGCGAGCATCAAGGGGGCGAGCGGCGGATGGTCGACGTAGCCGAGGGCGGGGCGCGCCGCGCACGCGAGGTAGTAGAACTCGTCGATGAAGTAGCTGTATCCCGGCGTCAGCAGACCGGCCAGCTGGACCGCAACAGGAACCGCCGACAGCACGGCGAGCAACCATCGGGGGATCCGGGCAGCCTGCCGGGAACCGATTGCGATCGCGTCCATGTCGGTCTCCTTCTGCCGCCCCATTGATCGACCCCCCGATCATACGCGTGCGCGAGGCGAACCGCGCCGGTCTCCCCCAGCGGGTTGGAGAAGGCCACCTCGGGTGCCCTCAACCCCATTGTGTCGTTCGGGTTCGGCCTGCGCTCGCTCCGACGCTCGAGCGCCGACAGCCACGCGACGCTCTTCGACGCCGACAGCGGCACGGGCACGTGCCGGTAGGGCGGCGGCACCATCGACGGCGGCCGATTCACGCCGACTCGCCAATCCCGGTTGGATCAGAGGCTCAGGCGCCGCCGCGGGCCGCCTCGTAGAACCCCAGGACCTTCAACGAGACGCACTGCGATCGCAGCGCGGCCAACACGTTCCCGACGCCCTCCGCATCCTGCGACCCGTGGAAGTCGATGAGGAAGGCGTACGTCCCGGGCCGGGTGCGCGTCGGTCTCGACTCGATTCGCGACAGGTTGATGCCGTGGGTCGCGAAGACCCCGAGCGCTTCGGCCAGGGCCCCCGCGCGGTCCTCGGTGGTCAGCACGATCGAGCACTTGTTGCCCCCTGAGGCCAGGGGCGACGGCGAGATGACCAGGAAGCGCGTCTCATTGGCGGGTTCGTCGGCGATCGAATCGGCGACGATCTCGAGTCCGTACAAGGTGGCGGCGAGCGGGCTGGCGATCGCGCCCGCCGTCCTGGTGCCCTCGAACATCAGCCGCCTCGCAGCCCCGGCGGTGTCATAGAACGGCTGCGCGTCGAGTTCATGCGCCGCCAGAAACGCGCGGCATTGCACGAGCGCCTGCGGGTGGGAGTAGACGGAACGGATGTCCCGCAGCCGTGCCCCAGGCAGCGCCAGCAGGCACTGGCGGACGGGCACGACGACTTCACCGATGACGCAGACGTCCCTGGCGATCAGGAGGTCCGTCACTTCGATGATCGCGCCGCCGAGCGAGTTCTCGACCGGCACCACTCCAACATCGCACGACCCGTCGGCCACGGCGTCGAAGACGTCGGCGAAACTCCGGCACGGCGCCGGCACGAGGCCCGCGTCCCAGGATTGGCATGCCATCTCGCTCCAGGCGCCTCGCTCCCCCTGGAAGCCCGCCAGCCGCGGGCGCGTGGCCTGCACCCGCCGGCTCTCCGCGATGATCGCGCCGTAGAGCGAGGTCACGAACTCGGCGCTCAGCAGCCCGTGCGCCGACGCGCGGACCTTGTCCAGCACCTGCGCCTCGCGTACCGGGTCGGCAATCTGCGTCTTCAGACGCCCCGCCCTGAGGGCCAGCTCAATCCGCTGGTCGAGCAGGCGCATGAGCTTACGGTCCGTATCGTCGATACGGTCGCGGACCTCCGCGAGCGCCGACGCGCCGGCGGGCGGGTCGAGTCCCTTCAATCGGTCGGTCACAGCATCCTCCACCAATCGCCACTGAAAATGGAAAAGGCCCCTCCAGCCGGGCGGCTGAAGAGGCCTCGCGGGCGTCGATTCCGACGACCTACCGCGTTCGAACCGCTCCCTCCGCCGGCTTCCGACACGACCACCCTGACGACGGCATGGCCGTCGTCACGATGGTCGGGCGAAAGATGAACGCGGTCGGGAACGCCATCGGCCTCCACGGTAGCAGAGAGGAATCGGCGCCGTCAACGATCGAGGGCGCGGAGCACACCGCTTCACGATTTCTGTCGCCGACGCGCGGGTGCGTGGGTAGAATCCGCACGTCGGGGCCGCGCGCCGACCGCCGCGGCCCCTCGTCCACTCTCGCTCGATCCCGGAGGCACCCATGAACAGGTCGAACCGACTCCTGGCCGCCGGCCTGCTGGCCTTCTCGCTCGCGCCCCGCGACACGGGTGCGCAGCCGCTCGTAAACCCGGCGACCGAAAAGAAGATCGACGCCCTCCTCGCGCAGATGACACTCGACGAGAAGGTCGGCCAGCTGAATCAGTACAGCAGTTCGTTCGACGTGACCGGCCCGCCGCCAGGCGCCGGCGCCCAGAAGGCGGCCTACGAGCAGATCCGGACCGGGCTCGTCGGTTCGATGCTGAACGTCACCGGCGCCGAGGCGACGCGCAGGGCGCAGCAGCTCGCGGTGGAGAACAGCCGGCTGAAGATCCCCTGATCTTCGGCTACGACGTCGTGCACGGCTACAAGACGGTGTTCCCCATCCCGCTCGGCGAAGCGGCCAGCTGGGACCGCGCGGCCGTCGAGCGATCGGCACGGGTGGCGGCGACCGAGGCGGCCGCCGCGGGCATTCACTGGACGTTTGCGCCGATGGTCGACATCGCGCGCGACGCGCGCTGGGGACGGATCATGGAGGGTTCCGGCGAGGACCCGTTTCTCGGCGCGCAGCTGGCGGCGGCGCGGGTGCGCGGCTTCCAAGGCCGGAACCTCGCGGCCGTGGATACGATTGCCGCCTGCGCGAAACACTACGCGGCGTACGGATTCGCCGAGGCCGGCCGCGATTACAACACCGTCGACATCTCCGAGAGCACCCTCCGCAACGTCGTGCTGCCGCCGTTCAAGGCTGCCGCCGACGCCGGCGCGGTGACCTTCATGAACGCGTTCAACGAGATCGGCGGCATTCCGGCGACCGCCAGCGCGCACCTGCAGCGCGAGATCCTCAAGGGTGAATGGGGCTTCGAGGGATTCGTCGTCTCCGACTGGGGATCGATCGCCGAAATGGTCCGCCACGGCTATTCCGAGGACCTCGCCCAGGCCGCGGAGCAGGCCATCACCGCCGGCAGCGACATGGACATGGAAGGGCGCGCGTACGTCGGCCACCTGGCCGGCCTCGTGCGGTCCGGCCGGTTGAACGTGAGCGTCGTGGACGAGGCGGTGCGGCGGGTCCTGCGCGTGAAGTTCGCGCTCGGCCTCTTCGACGACCCCTACCGCTACTCCGACACCGCCCGGGAGCAGGCGGCGACGATGACGCCAGCCAATCTCGCGGCCGCGCGCGATGTCGCGCGCCGGTCGATCGTGCTGCTGAAGAACGACGGCCTCCTGCCGCTCGACAAGGCCGTTCGCTCGATCGCCGTGATCGGGCCGCTCGCCGACGACAAGGATGCGCCGCTCGGCAACTGGCGGGGGCGGGGCGCGGCCAATTCTGCGGTGTCGCTGCTCGAGGGCGTGAAGGCCGCCGTGTCGCCCGGCACGCGCGTGGTCTACGCAGAGGGCGCGAAGCTCGTCACGGGCGCGCGTGACTTCCAGACACCGTCCGTCTACAACACGACCGACCGCTCTGGCTTCGCCGCAGCGGTTGACGCCGCACGCTCGGCCGACGTCGTGCTGCTGGCCGTCGGCGAGGACGCCTACCAGTCGGGTGAGGGCCGCAGCCAGGCGCAGATCGGCCTGGCCGGGCTGCAGGACGAACTCGTTCAGGCGGTCACAGCCGCCAACAGAAACGTCGTGGTCGTGCTCATGAACGGGCGGCCACTCACGATCGGCCACGTGGCGGACCGCGTGCCCGCCCTGCTCGAGACCTGGCTGCTCGGGTCGCAGGCGGGCCACGCGATCGCCGACGTGCTGTTCGGCGACCACAACCCGAGCGGCAAGCTGCCCGTGTCGTTCCCGCGCCTGGTGGGACAGGAACCGCTGTACTACGGCCGCAAGAACACCGGCCGGCCGGGGCCGGAGCCGGGCGTCACGTGGTCGCACTACACCGACGTGTCCAACGATCCCCTGTACCCGTTCGGGTTCGGCCTGAGCTACACGACCTTCGCCTACTCGGACCCGAAGCTGAGCGGTGCGCAGCTCGGCCAGGGCGGCGAGATCAAGGTGTCGGTCACCGTCACCAACACGGGCCGGCGCACGGGCTCGGAGATCGTGCAACTCTACGTGCGCGACATGGTCGGCAGCGTGACGCGGCCCGTCAAGGAACTCAAGGGCTTCGAGCGCGTCGAGCTGGCGCCGGGCCGGTCGTCGGACGTCACCTTCACGATCCGGCCCGCGGACCTGGCCTTCTACACGGCGCGCGGCCGGTGGGAGGCGGAGCCCGGGGCCTTCAGGGTGTTCGTCGGCGGCAACTCGCGTGACCTGAAGGAGGCGTCGTTCACCCTGAGGTAAAATAGCCTCATCGCTCCAGGCCAATTGCTCAGGGAGTCCGCACGTGACCGCGACAGAATCTCATCGATCGGCTCGCAGAACACCAGACGCTCGGCGCCGCCCCCCGCGATGAGCTTGCATGGCTGGCCGCACACGGCGTTCTTCGGCATCTCGACGACGGGGATCTGATGGTCGCGGCGGGCGCTCCGGTCGGCGGCCTCTTCATCCTGCTGACCGGGAACGTCACCATCTTCGTCGACCGCGGCGCGGGACGACACAAGGTGATGGAATGGCGGGCCGGGGACGTCACGGGGGTCCTCCCGTACTCGCGCCTGGTGAATTCGCCCGGCGACTCGGTCGCGCAGGAGCCGACCGACATTCTGGTCGTCGAGCGGGCCCACCTTCCCGCGTTGATTCGCGAGTGTCATCAGGTCACCACCATCCTCGTCCACACGATGCTCGATCGCGCCCGGGTCTTCACGTCGAGCGGCCTGCACGACGAGAAGATGGTCTCGCTCGGCAAGCTCTCGGCGGGCCTGGCCCATGAGTTGAGCAATCCGGTGTCGGCCATCGAGCGCAGCGCGGCGCTGCTCGCGGACCGTCTGGCGGACGCCGACCTGGCGACGCGCGCGCTCGGAGCCGCGCGGCTGACCGATCTCCAGCTCGCCGCCATCGATGCCGTGCAGGCCTCCTGCCTCGCCAAGCGCGCAAGCGGTGTCCTCTCCCCGATCCAGCAGGCCGAACGGGAGGATGCGATCAGCGACTGGCTGAGGGACCACGGGGTCGGCGAGGCCATCGCCGGGCCGATGGCCGAGACCGCCGTCACGCTCGATGCGCTCGATCGGATTGCGGAGGCGGTCAGCGGGCCGGCGCTCGATGCGGTCCTCCGCTGGACGGCCGCCGGCTGCTCGGTGCGCGGCATCGCGTCCGAGATCCAGGATGCCTCGATGCGCATCTCCAGCCTGGTCCTGGCGATCAAGGGGTTCACGCACATGGACCAGGCGACGGTGGCCGAGCCCGTCGACCTCGTGTCGAGCCTGGGCAACACCGTCACCGTGCTCAAATCGAAGGCACGCGCGAAATCGGTGGCGGTCGCTGTCCAGATCGAGCCTGGCCTCCCGCGCGTGCGCGGCTTCGTCGGCGAACTGAACCAGATCTGGGCCAATCTGATCGACAACGCCCTGGACGCCGTCCCGGATGGCGGCCGCGTCGAGGTGACGGCGGCCCGTGAGCGGCAGTGCGTCGTGGTCCGCATCATCGACAACGGCGCGGGCATCCCGGACGAGATCCGCCCGCACCTGTTCGAGCCGTTCTTCACCACCAAGCCGATAGGCAAGGGCACGGGCCTGGGCCTCGACATCGTCCGGCGGCTGATCAGCCACAACGATGCCGCGATCGACGTCGAGTCGCGACCGGGTCGGACCGAGTTCCGCGTCTCGCTGCCGGTCGTCGAAGCCGGCGGGGCGGGAGGGCGGTCGTGAACAGGCCGGTTCTTCTCGTGGTCGACGACGACGCGCAGGTGCTGGCCGCGGTGCGGCGGGATCTTCGCGCCAGGTATCGGGAGTCGTACGCGGTCGTCAGCGCCTCCTCCGGCGAAGAGGCGCTGGCGACCGTCCGCGAACTGAAGGCGAGGGCCGACGAGCTCGCACTGGTCATCAGCGACCAACGGATGCCTGGAATCCAGGGCACCGAGGTGCTTGCGCGGTCCCGTGAGATCTACCCGCTGGCGCGGCGAGTGATGCTGACGGCCTATTCGGACATCGACGCGGCCGTCAAGGCGATCAACGAGGCGCATCTCGATCACTACCTCGCGAAGCCGTGGGATCCGCCCGAGGAGCGCCTGTTCCCCGTCGTCGACGACCTGCTCGACACCTGGCAGGCGTCGTATCTTCCCGAAGCGAAAGGGCTGCGGCTGGTCGGTCATCAGTGGTCGCCCCGGTCGCACGAAATCAAGGACTTCCTAGCAGGCAATCTCATCCCCTACCGCTGGCTCGACATCGAGCGCGACCCGGACGCGCGCACGCTCCTGGACGCGGCCGGCGTGACCTCCGACGGGCTTCCGGCGCTCGTCTTCGAGGACGGGTCCGTGCTGCGCAGCCCCGAGCCTCGTCAGGTGGCCGAGCGGCTCGGACGCCCGCTGTCCGCGGCGTTCGATCTGTACGACCTCGTCATTGTCGGGGCCGGCCCCGCCGGCCTCGCGGCCGCCGTCTACGGCGCCTCGGAAGGCCTGCGGACCGTGCTGCTCGACGAGCATGCGCCGGGCGGCCAGGCCGGCAGCAGTTCCCGCATCGAGAACTACCTCGGCTTTCCCACCGGCGTCAGCGGCAGCGAACTGACCCGCCGCGCGGTGACGCAGGCCCAGCGGCTCGGCGCCGAGTTCCTCGTGCCGCTCGAGGCCATCGGCGTGTCGATCGACTCCGGCTACAAGCGCCTTGCGCTCGGCGACGGCCGCGAGATCGTCGCTCGCACCCTGCTGGCGGCGACCGGGATGGCCTACCGCGAGCATCCCGCCCCCGGCGTGTCGGGCCTCACCGGGGCCGGCGTGTACTACGGCTCGTCGACGACGGAAGCGCCGGTGTTCACCGGCCGGCGCGTGGTGGTCGTCGGCGGGGGCAACTCGGCCGGCCAGAGCGCGATGTACCTGGCACGGTACGCGACGGACGTGCAGATTGTGGTGCGCCGCGATTCACTGCGCGAGACGATGTCGCAGTACCTCATCGAACAGATCGCCAAGACCCCAAACATCAGGCTGCGGCCCCGCACCGAACTCGAGCGCGTCGAAGGGAGCGGCCACGTCGAACGCGTCGCGTTCCTGTCGATCGACGACGGCACCAGCCTGGTGGAGGACGTCGATGCGGTCTTCATCTTCATCGGCACCAGGCCGCGCAGCGACTGGCTGCCCGCCGACGTGCGGCGTGACGGGAAGGGCTTCGTGCTGACCGGCCGGGACCTGCTGACGGACGGCGCGTACACACGAATCTGGAAGGAACGCCGCGAGCCGCTGTCGCTCGAGACCAGCGTCCCCGGCGTGTTTGCCGCCGGCGACATCCGCGCCGGCGCCATGAACCGTGTGGCGTCAGCCGTCGGAGAGGGGTCGATGGTCGTGCGGTTCGTCCACGAGTACCTCGCCCTCACCTGAGGCCCGTGGCCCCGCTCGCCTACATGGCTTCCGCGAGCGTCAGGGCGAAGCCGCTCTCCTGCCACTGGCCGGTCATCCGGAAGCCGGCGCGATCTTCTGACTGAAAGGCAGCCGGTGCCACATGTACAGGAGCGTCTCGTGGTGCATCTCCTCGTGCTCGAGGATGGCGAAGACCGCCTCGCCCCGATCGAGCAAGGGATGCCCGGGCCGTTCGAGGTCGGCATGTTCCAGCGCGTCGATGACGCGCCGGTCCGCCTCTGCGGCACATGCCGCGACGACGTCACGCGAAGGCCATCGGTCGTGGTCGCCCGGTGCCTGCGACCGGGCAGCCGCCGAGGGCCTTCTTGACCAGCGTGTTGAAGCTGAAGCCGGGCAGGTGGCCATCGTAGAACGCGACGGGATGGCGCAGCGCAATCGGGCGAGCGTCGTACGCGGCGTCGGACAGGAGCGCGAACAGCTGGCGCGAACGCTCGCGGTTCCGGAGATAGCGGCCCACGAGAATCCGCCCGCGACAGCCGCGTGGGGAGCCCGTCAGTATTCGACGACTTGGTCATGCTGGTAGCAGTAGAGCCAGCGCTCGCCTGGCTCGGCCGAGGCAATCACCATATGGCCGGTCGCCCTGGCGTGTCATGGCCCCTCCTCGAAGATCAGTATTCGCGGCCGACGGCGGGGTCGAGTCCAGGGGCCCGGATCTGCCGAGTTTGTGTCATATTACGCGTCGGAGAGCGGCGGCATCCTGGTTGAGGAGGAGTTACGCGTGAAAACGACGAAGGACGAATCGACCCGCCGGCGTAAAGGGAAGGCGGGCGAGATGCCCAGGCGGGACGCCATGAAAGCAGTGGCGATGTTGGCCGCGGCGCCCCTGGCCGCACCGACGGGCGCCACGGCCCAGGTCCCGGCTGGGACATCCGCCGCGGTCGTGGCCGGAAAGCGCGGTCAGCTCTTCGATGAAGGGTGGCGCTTCCTCCGCGGCGATGCTCCCGGAGCCGAACGTCCGGAGTTCGACGACACCGCGTGGCGCTCGCTCGATTTGCCGCACGACTTCAGCGTGGAAGACCTGCCGCCCCGCGCCCCGGACGCAAATGGCGAGGGGACTCTCTGGGGCACTGCAGTGACTCCCACGCGGGTGGGTCCGTTCGACACCGAACTGAGCCAGGGGGGCCGGGATACCGGCTGGTTCGTGGGCGGTGCGGGCTGGTATCGCAAGCGCTTCTCGGCGGCCGCGGTGCCGGCTGACGGCCAGGTCGAGGTCGTCTTCGACGGCATCTACATGAACAGCGACGTCTGGCTGAACGGCACGCTCCTCGGCAATCACCCCTACGGATACACCGCATTCGCGTACGACCTGACGCCCCATCTCCGACGCGCCGGAGAGAACGTGTTGGCCGTTCGGGTCCGCAACGAAGGGCGCAACAGCCGCTGGTATTCCGGTTCCGGCATCTACCGGCATGTCTGGCTGAACGCGACCGGCAGCGTGCGCGTTCCGTTGTGGGGCCTGTTCGTCACGACTCCAGAGGTCTCGAAAGCCTCTGCCGCGGTCAACGTGGCGGTTCGCATCGAGAACCGCGCCCAGTCGGCTCGGGACGTCACCGTCCGCATTCGCCTGTTCGACTCGAAGAATGCCAGCGCGGGCGCGCGCGACGTCGGGCAATCGCTCGCCGCCGGCGGCAGCGCCAGCGTCGAGCAGGCATTCACCGTGGCCGCGCCGCAGTTGTGGTCCGCCGACACCCCTCACCTCTATCGAGCCGAGGTGGAACTCCTGGTGGGCGGCAGGGCCACGGATGTCGCCGCCACGGCGTTCGGGATCCGCAGGGTGGAGGTCGACGCCGAACGCGGACTGCGCGTCAACGGCGAGAGCGTGAAGCTGAAGGGCGGCTGCCTGCACCACGACAACGGCCTCCTGGGCGCCTGCGCGATTGACCGTGCCGAGGAGCGCCGCGTCGAGCTGATGAAGGCGCACGGCTTCAACGCCATCCGCACCGCCCACAACCCGCCCTCGTCGGCGTTTCTGGATGCCTGCGACCGCCTGGGCATGCTGGTGATGGACGAAGCGTTCGACTGCTGGGAGCGTCAGAAGAACGCCCAGGATTACCACCTCTACTTCGCCGACTGGTGGCAGCGCGATGTAAGCGCGATGGTGCTGCGCGACCGCAATCACCCCAGCGTCATCATGTGGAGCATCGGCAATGAGATCCCCGAACGCGCGCAGCCCCGCGGCGTGGAGATCGCCAAACAGCTGACCGGGCATATCAAGGCGCTCGACCTCACCCGCCCCATCACGGCCGCCATCAACGGGGGGCGCGGGGGCGGCGAGGGCCTCGACCCGGCGTTCGAGCACCTGGATGTCGGCGGGTACAACTACCTGTTCGGCCTGTACGAATCGGACCACGCCCGCCATCCGAAGCGGGTGATCCTGGGAGCCGAGTCCCTCCCGAGGCAAGGCTACCCAAGCTGGCGGCCCGCCGAGAAGCACTCCTTCGTCATCGGGGATTTCGTGTGGACCGGAATGGACCACCTGGGCGAGTCGTCCATCGGGAATGCCCAGCTGAACACGCCGGCGAGAGGCGGTCCCGGTGGCGCTGGTGGGCCGGGCGCCGCCGGCGGTGCCGCGGCACCAGGCGGCGCGGTCGCCGCCGCTCCGGCCGCAGGAGGCGCTCCCCCGGCCGCAGCCGCTGCCGGCGGAACGCAGGCGCCTGGCGCTTCAGGCGGAGGGGGGGCGAGCGGACTGGGAGCGATGATGGCGGCCGGATCGAGCATCAGCCTGCCCTTCCCCTGGTTCAACTGCTACTGCGGCGACATCGACCTGATCGGCCAGCCCAAACCCCAGTGGTTCCACCGCCGCGTGTTCTGGGGGCTGAGCAAGCTCGAGATGGCGGTGCAGCGGCCGGTCCCCGAAGGCCGGTCGGAACTCCTGAGCGCGTGGGGGTGGTCCGACGAGTTGCGCAGCTGGACGTGGCCCGGCAGCGAAGGCAGGACCGTGAAGGTCCGCGTCTACTCGTCTGGCGACCAGGTCCGCCTGCTGCTCAACGGCAAGGAGGTGGGCGTCAAGCCGGTGTCTCCGGAGACGGAATTGAAGGCCGAGTTCGAGGTCCCGTACGCGGCCGGCGAGCTGAAGGCCATCGCCGTGTCGAAGGGCCAGCCAATCGCGGAGCTCTCGTTCAAGACCGCCGGCAAGCCGGCGAAGCTTCGGCTGAAGGCGGATCGTGCCTCCATCCGGCGGAATCGGAACGACCTCTCCTTCATCACCGTCGAGGTGCTCGACCAGGCGGGCGAGTTGGTGCCGGACGCGGTGG
The DNA here is from genome assembly GCA_963783255.1 of uncultured Acidobacteriota bacterium. Classification (GTDB taxonomy): domain Bacteria; phylum Acidobacteriota; class Vicinamibacteria; order Vicinamibacterales; family Fen-181; genus FEN-299. The sequence continues at coordinate 82,013 of CAWAMP010000012.1, forward strand.
TTCCCGTGAGCCTCAGCGTCAGCGGCGCGGGCGAACTGGCCGCGGCGGGGTCGGCCAGCCCGAAAGACGTCGAGAGTTTCCGTCGAACGCGGCCCAAGACGTTCCACGGCAGGTGTCTGGCGATTGTGAGACCCGGGAACGTCGCGGGCGTCGCGACCGTGCGGGCGCTGGCGGACGGCTTGCCGCCTGCCAGCATCGTGGTGCAGGTGGGCTAATCGACCCGACCAGAAGGGAGTGTTTGATGCGGATGCTGCTCTGCGCATTGCTCGGATTCGGTCTTCTCGTCCCAACGGTGCAGACCCAGACCCAGGCCCCGACGCCGGCCCCGGCCCAGACCCCGATGGCGATCCAGGCCCCGACCCGGAGCGCGCTCGAATCCGATCCGAAGGGTTGGCAGGACCTGTTCGCCGACAAGACCATGAAGGACTGGATCCGCGGGCCTCTGGGAGCGGCCGGCCAGCTGCGCGCCGGCTGGATGGACGAACCATCCCCCTGGAAGATGGATCCGGCCACCGGGATCCTGCTGTGCGAAGGGGACAAGGTCGGACACGAGTGGATGCGATACGCCACGGAACTGGCCGACTTCGTGTTCCACGTGGAGTGGCGGTTGACCAAGGTCGACGGTGAACCCGCCTACAACAGCGGCGTGTACGTCCGAAGCAGCGTCGACGGCAAGACCTGGCATCAGGCGCAAGGCACCATGGCAGGGGGGTTCCTGTTCGGAGCCGCCACGGTCGACGGGGCCGTTCAGCGCTTCAACCTGCGCCAGAGCATGTCGGAGAACCGGATCAAGCCTGCGGGGGAATGGAACATCTACGAGGTGCGCGCGGTGGGCAGGCAGATCTCCCTGTGGGTCAACGGCGCCGTGACGAGTGAGTACAAGGAATGCGCCGTGCCCAGCGGATACGTCGGTCTCGAGGCGGAAGGCTACCGGGTTGAGTACCGCAACGTGCAGGTGAAGCCGGTCGTCGAGAAGCGGTAGGCCCGAGCGAGAGGGCACCATACAGCGAACGGATCTCGCCCTGGCCGCTGGCCTTGTCGTCGTGTCGCCCGGCTGCCGCGGCCGCAACAACAAGGCCGCCGACGGGGCCCACTACGGCAAAGCGCCGGGAGTCACTTCGCGGCGCACACGTACGACGCCGCTGCGCCGGCCGGGCCGCTCACGTATTTCGGATACTCCGGGTACGAACACATCGGCAGGCTGCGGTCGCCCGCCGTCACCGTGACCGACGTGCCGGGCGCGGTGCCGTGTTCAACCCAGCCGGTGATCAGGCCGACGCGATCGTAGGCGGTCGGAATCTGCGCGACGGCAGTCTCGCGGCCGTCACCGTCCACGCCTGCTGTCCGGGCGTTCAGCCCGTGATCCGCCTGGGGCAGCACGAAGAACCGGGCAAAGGCGTCGACGGCGGGCCGGCCCATCCTGTCGATGACAGACTGGTAGTAAGCGATCTGCGCGCCAGGCGAGGCCAGCGTGTCGTTCGTGCCGACGACGACGATCAACCTGCCGCCGCGCTTCCGGAACGCGCTCAGGTCCGGGTTGGTGGAATCGAGGATCGCGGAGAGCGCCACACGCCGCCCGTTCCACCGGCCGCCTTCGACGTAATCGAGCGGGTTTGCGCTCAGATCCTTCATCAGGAATCCGGTCACGCCAAGAACGCCGAGGTGGCTGTGCAGCGGCGCGTTCTCGGCCGCTCCCTCCTGGCCGCGAAAGCGCACGGGCGAGATCAGGCCGCTGCCCGACGGGTCGGTATTGGGAAGCCACATCCCGAACGACTTCACGTCGTTCGCCAGCGGCGTCGCGAAGACGTACGGGGAATAGACCATCTCAAGGGTCGCAATCTGGCCGTCGGTCAGGCAGGCGGAAGCGCTCGTGTCCTGGGGGGTCTGGTCCACGTTGTCGGCACAGCGCCTGGCCGACCAGGGACGACGGCTGGGTGCGCCCGTCCTGACGTCGAAGATCGCGCGGCACGCCATGTAGTTGTTGATGACGCCGTCCACGAGGCCGTCGAGCCTGTCGCACTGCCGCATGAACTCGGCGCGGATCGCGTTCACCTTGGCCGGCGTCACCCAGTTGGCCAGCGGCTTCTCCTGGATCCGGATCAACTCCGGTGCCAGCATGAGCGTGGAGAAGCTGACAATCGGCACCTCCGCCGACACGCCGTCGTAGTCTGCGGGGTATCGCTGGGCGACCGTCAGCCCTTCCCGACCGCCCTGCGAGCTGCCGAAGAAGTAGTTGAACCGAGGCCGCTCGCCGTAGGCCCTCTGCACGATCACCATCGCGGCGTCGTGCGTCTTCTTCAACTGCATGGATCCGAGGTTGGCGACCGCCTCGTCGTTCAGCGCCCAGTCGCTGGCCGGGGGACTTGCTGCCGCCGTGGGGCTCGCGCCGCGCGGCGCGGCGAACCCGCCACCCTGGTGTCCCGAGTCGCTTCCGTAGGTCGCAAAACCCTGCTGAATGAGCGGTGCGGCGCCGCGGGTGACCCCGCCCGTCAACCGCGGGATCACCCCGTTCATCCCGCCGCCGCCCAGCTGCGCCGCACGGCCTGCCCAGGATGCGGGCAGCGCCACGCCGAATCGGATCGGCCTCGCCGTGGGACTCTTGTCCACCGGCGCCATGCTCCCCTCGATGCTGCAGTACGCGGGGACGCCGCCGGCTTCCGCGCGCCACTGCGGCGCGTCGAGCGCGACCGCGGAAACCGCCTCGCCGATGGCGTCAATCGGGATCGCCGACCCCAGCTTCGCAGCCGTGCAGTCGGCTTCGGTCATGGTCCTGAGGCCCGCCGGACCCGGCGTCTGGCCGGCGGCGGGCACCTGGGACGGGCGTGCCGGGCCCTGCGCGACCAGCATGGCGCTGGTGCCGAGCGCGATCACGGCGACGAGGCAGGTTCGCACGATGGGGCTCACGTCGTGAGGCTCGGACTCAGTCCTTCAGTTCGCGGACCCAGACGTTGCGGAATCTGACGGGGTTGCTGTGGTCCTGGAACATCAGCGGCCCCTTGTCCGCGTGCGGGGTGTATTCGGTGATCGTGTGGGGGCCGATCCAGTCGGTGCCGCCCTCGAGCGCGACGTGGTCCTGGATCAGGATCCCGTTGTGGATCAACGTGAAGACGGCCTTTCTCGTCACTTTGCCGGACTGGTCGAAGACCGGGCGGTGGTAGATGATGTCGTAGGTCTGCCACTGCCCCGGCCTGCAGGAGGCGTTCGCCAGGGGCACCGCGCGGCCGTACAGCGCCCCGCACTGGCCGTCCGGATAGGTCGGGTTCTCGTAGGAGTCGAGCACCTGGACCTCGTACTTGCCCTGGACGAAGACGCCGCTGTTGCCCCGCCCCTGGCCGACCCCGGTGACGACCGACGGCGTCGCGAACTCGACGTGGAGCTGTGCGGAGCCGAACTCCTGCCGCGTCCTGACGTACCCCGCTCCTTTCACCGACTCCATGTAGCCGTCGCGGACCACCCACTTCGACGGCTGGCCCTTCACGTCCGTCCAGTTCGAGAGGTCCTTTCCGTCGAAGAGCACGACGGCGTCGGCCGGCGGCCTGGCCGGAGTCTCCTGGGCGCCGCACACTCCCGGCACGACCACCGGCGGCGCGGGCCGGGCCTCGTCGTGGACCATCCAGCGCCCGGTCGGCGTGTCGACCCACTGCACCGGCGGTTCCTTCTTGGGGGGCTGGGCCCACAGCGCCACGCCGGCGACGACCGAGACGAGGCATCCGCAGACGACCGCGATACGTCGGCTTGTCCTGCTCACCGTTCGACCCTCCGCGCCTGATTCAGATCGCCTTCGGCATCGCCGTCCACGCGCCCTTCTTTCGGCTGCTCTTGACACAGGTCTCGAGGAACGCGATCCCGGTCCAGCCGTCTTCGACACTCGCGTACTTCGAACCGTCCGCGGTGACCTTCCTGCCAGCCTTCCACTTTCGAACATCGGCCTCGAACGACCGGTGCAGCCGGGCGAAGGCGTCGTGGAAGGCTTCCGGGTGCCCGGACGGGATTGTCGGTTCGGCCATCAGGTCGGCTGGCACGTCTTTCGGCAGGAAGCCGTCGCCCGGCGTGACCGCGCCGCGCCAGTACACGCGGTCGGGCTGGCCCGGCAGCAGGATCGTGAGCCGTTCCGGTTCCTCCTGCTCCCATTCCAGGGTGCCCCTGGTCCCCGCGACGGTGATGCCGAGGGTGTTCTTCTTGCCGATGCAGATCTGAGACGCCCGCACGAGGGCGCGGCCGCCGTTGCCGAGCCTGCAGTAGACGGTGAAGTGGTCGTCGAGCAGACGGCCCTGGACGAAGGTCTCGAGCTGCGCACTCACTTCCGCCACCTCGAGCCCGGTGACGTACCGCAACTGCATGAGCGCGTGGGTCCCGATGTCGCCGCCGCAGCCCGAGCCGCCCGCGCGCTTTGGATCCACCCGCCACGACGCCTGCTGCGAGCCGGTGTCCTCGACCTTGGTGGCGAGCCAGCCCTGGATGTAGTAGCTGTCCACCCAGCGCACGTCGCCGATCAGGCCGCGGCGCACGATGTAGCGGGCCAGGCGGCTGGTCCAGTGACCGATGTAGGTGTGCGCCACGCAGAACGGCACGCGCAGCCGGCGGGACGTCTTCACGAGGTCGGCGGCCTCCTTGAGCGTCAGGCACAGCGGCTTCTCGCAGAACACGGCAATGCCGGCCTTCATCGCCTTCATCGCCGGGTCGTAGTGGACGTGGTTCGGCGTGACGATGAGGATGTAGTCCAGCTTCTCCGCGTCTGGCAGCGCCGCGTTGGCGGCGATCATCTCGTCGTACGAGCCGTAGCCCTTGATCGGGTACGGCCAACCGGCGGCCTCTTCGAGCGCGATCTTCGGGTCGGGGAAGAGCGCCCCCGCGACGATGCGGCGGGTTCCGTCGAAGTGAATGGCCTTCTGGTGCGGCTGGACGATGAACGCGCCGCGTCCGCCGCCCACCAAACCGACGTTGAGAGGTCTGTTGGTCATAGGTGTTGTCTCCCAGGCATGAGGCCGACGGCGCCGCGTGGGTTGCCTTGCAGGGGGAATAATACAGGAGCCGGGTTGTTTTGACCTATAGTGTGGCCTGTCGCCGCCGATGCGGCCCGGAGGCATCGCCAGGATGGGGTCGAGGTGCAGACGATGAAGTGCGGCACGCTGGCCGGCGTGGCCCTCCTCGTGCTCGGCGTCGCCGCGCCGAGGGCGCAGTCACAGCGGCCTGTGTTTCGGGCGGCGACGAGGCTCGTGGAGGTCTCGGTCGCCGTCGTGGACAAGAAGGGGAACGCGGTCAAAGGACTCGGGCCCGCCGACTTCGTGGTGCTCGACCAGGGCAAGCCCCGGCCCGTCGAGATCTTCCGGTACGACGGATGGACGACCGCGGCGGCCGCCGCGGCGACGGCCACGCTGCCGGCGGGGACGTTCACCAATCTCCCGGCAGTCGCCGACAGCGCCCCCCGGCAGGTGACCGCGCTGGTGCTGGACACCATCAATACGCCGCCTCGGCAGGGTGTCACGGCGCGCGCGCAGATGATGCGGTACATGAGGGCGCTCGCGCCGCAGACGCTGACGGCGATCTTCCTGATGGCGAATCAGCTCCACGTCCTGCACGACTTCACCGACGATGCGGCCGCGCTTGGCGCCAGGCTCGAGGCGGCCAAGCTGCCAGCTGGGACGGCCCGGGAGACGGACGACAGTCAGGCCATCGTGGAAGCCGAGATGCTCCTGCAGGTGTTCGACGGCGACCCGGCGATGCTGCGCTTCCTCAGCGACTCGCTGAGAGCCGATGCGATGGCGAACGCGGTGGAGCGGCGCGATCGGGTGCAGCGGAGCCTGGCTCAGATAGAGGCGCTCGGCATGCACCTCGCCGGGATTCCCGGGCGCAAGAGCGTCGTCTGGATCGGCAGCGGATTCTCGATGGCCTCGATCACCGCGACCACGGCGGGACAGCGATCGATGCCGGAGCTCCTGGAAACCTACGAGGCTGGCGTGCGGGAGGCCTCCCGGCGCCTGGCGCAACTGGGGATCGTGCTGTACATCGTCGATGCGAACAGGGTCGAGGCGCCTCCGGACACGCGGGCGCAGTCGCCCCAACCGCTGCCGCAGCGCGGGCGAGGGAACTTCGAGCTCTTCATGGACACGGCGGCGGCCAGCAGCGACACCAAGTCGGCCATGCAGGCGATGGCGTCGATCACGGGCGGGCGCTACTTCTACCCCGAGGATGCGACTGGCGTGAACAAGGTCGCAGCCGACCTGCAGGGCAGCTACACGCTGGGGTTCTACCCGTCTGAGAGCCCGGACGACAAGTGGCACAAGCTGAAGGTGCAGGTGAAGGGTTCGGGCCTGAGCGTGCGGCACCGCGATGGGTACTTGTCGGATTCACGCGCGGCGCAGCCGACCGAGTGGACCGAGGAGACGTGGAGGGCCGCGCTCTCGAACCCGATTGCGTCGACGGCGATTCCGCTCACGGCAGCCTGCAGGAGGACGTCGTCCGGCGACGTGTCGGTCACGGTGCTGGCCGAGACGGCGGCGCTCCAGTTCGTCCCGGACGGCAAGAACCTGAAGGCGACCCTGGAGATCCTCGTCGGGGACCGCACGGCGGAAGGACCGGGTCGCTCCACCCGGGCCGCGATCACCGCCACGGTGCCCGCGGCGCAATGGGAGACGGCCCGCCAGGAGCCGGCCCGCTACGAAGGGACGTGGAAGCCGGCGGCCGATGCGACCGCCCTGCGCGTGATCGTGCACGACGTGAACAGCGGGCGGTACGGATCGCTCGACGTGCCGCTCGGCAAGGTGCCGCCCGAGCGCCCGGATTGAACGCCGGTCGGACCCGGCCGCGTCATGGCGCGACCGGTCGCGGACGCGGCCGTCGGTGGCACCGGCCGGCCGCATCCGCGCGGGGGCTGCGTGGAAGCCTGAGTATCAGGGCAGCTCTTTGATGCCGATGTTCCGCCAGCGCCAGAAGCCCGCCTGCACCCATCGGTTGCCGCCGTGGATCTGGATCGCGATCGGTCCCGAGACCACGCCCGCCTCTGCGCGGTTGGTCTTTTCCTGGGTATCGGTGACGACCTGATCGTTGATCCACACCGTCACGTGCGGAATGTCACCCTCGAAGCGAACGCGGACCGTGTTCCACGCCTCCCGCTTCCAGGCCTTCATCCACGCATCCTCGCCGTTCGCCGTCGTCATCCCGAGGGGGATGCCTGCGACCACCGGCGTGCGTGGAGGCGCGCCGGCACGGGCGCCGGCCGCAGGGGCACCTGCAGGAGCACCGGCGGGAGCGCCGGCACGGGCGCCGGCCGCAGGGGCACCCGCAGGAGCACCGGCACGGGCGCCGGCAGGAGTGCCGGTGGAAGCGCCGGCCGGAGTGGCGGAGGGCGGCAGCCCCTTCATGGCGAGAATTGCCGCGCGATCGGTACCGCCGGCACCGTTGATGGTCTCCGTGATCAGGCGTCCCATGCTGCCGCCGGGCAGATAGTCCATCGTGATCTGGTAGGCGTGGCCGGATTCCGTGGACCGGATGAAGATGCCGCTGTCACAGCCGTAGTCGGGCCGGACTTCCATATAGAGCTCGAAGTTCCTGTAGCTCTTGTCGGTGAGCAGAATCCCGCCGTCGCCCCACGGGCTCTGCGCGCCGACGATGGCGCCGTCCACCACGCGGAAATCCGGCGTCACGCCGTGGTGGTTGTCCGGGCTGACATGCCAGCCCGTCAGGTTGTGACCGTTGAAGATCGGCGTGAATCCCGGCGGCACGCCCCTCGGCGGCGCGTCGGGGAACCACGTGAAGGTCGGCTGGACGCCGACGACGAAGTCCTTCTCTCCGGCCAACGCATTGAAATTGAAAGCTGGCGCCTTCGCGGCCGCTGCCGGCGGAGCGGGCTGTTGAGCCACGAGCAGGCCGATCGAGCTTACGAGTAGGATTGCCAGTCCGATTCTGAAACACCATCGTGCGCGCATCGTCGTCCTCCAGTGATTGTGGTGATACGCCTTGATTGAGCCCTTTCGAGAGACGCGCCGATTCTACTCCCTATTTCAGGCTTCTCTCGCTGTAGTTGATGCGAACGCCGTAGGCGCTGATGACGAGATTCAGGCCCATCGTGCCTTTCCCACCCGGTTCTCCTTTCACCGTGCCGGCGAGCACATCCCTGCTGATCGTGGCCATGTCATCGACGCGCTGCTTCGTTTCCGCGTTCTTGCCGAAGAAGTGCCCCGGGTAGAGGCGCGTGATCCCGTCCTTCGCCATCATCGCGCTCACCTTCTGGCACGTGGCCAAGAGCGTCGAGAAGGTGCCGGACAGCAGTAGATTCCCGGAACCGAAGGAATCACCACTGAATCCGTAACCCGCCTTCTTGTCGACGAACGTCGTCGATCCAGGCGTGTGCGCCGGCGTGAAGACCACTTCCAGGCGTCTCCCGCCCAGATCGATGATCTGCCCATCCTTCAGTTCTCTGACTTTGCCTTTGTAGCTGGCCAGGAACGGCGATGCCGCATCAGCTGGATTGATGTGAAGCTCGGGAAAGTAGTCGATGGCAGAACCGGTGTGGTCCGGATGGGCGTGGGTGACGACGAGCATGACCGGCTTCTTTGTCAGAGAAGCGAGGACCTTGTCCAGATCGGCGATCTTGGTGCCAGCGTCGATGAGAACGGCCTTCTCGGTTCCCTCCACGAGGTACAGGCTCTCGCTGGCCATCATGTGCCCCGAGCCTACCCACGTGTGTTCATCGATCTGGTGGAACACGACATCGTCATTCCTGAAGACCTGCTTCCCCTCGATTTGCGGCGGTGGCGTCTGGGCAAACGATGCCGCCTGAAGAAGAACGGCAAGGAAGACCGCGACCGGTAGTCTCTTCATGACAACTGCTCCTGATCGGACGTTCGACTCGACATCCCCATCCTGCCACTGGAAGCACCCTCACGGGATGACCCACGGCACCACGTATGCGTAGAGCATCACGACCAGGCCGACGAGCGACGCAAGGACGAGGCTGTGCCAGAACACGGCCTTCCAGATCTCGCCTTCGCGCCCCTCGAGGCCCGTCGAGGTCGACGCGACGACGATGCTCTGCGCGTCGATCATCTTGCCCATCACGCCGCCCGCGCTGTTGGCCGACGCCATCAGCACCGGCGAGATGCCTATCTGCTCTGCGGTCACCTTCTGCAGGTTGCCGAAGAGGGCGTTCGACCCGGCGTCGGTGCCAGTGAGCGCCACGCCCATCCACCCGAGGAGCGTGCCGAAGAACGGGTAGATCCAGCCGGTCCTGGTCAACGAGAGGCCGAGCACGGTGTCCATGCCGGCGTACTTCGTCACGTAGGCGAGGCCGACCATGAAGCAGATCGCGAGCATCGACGGCACGAGCTGGCGGAAGGTGCGCCCGAGGATCCGGAGCGACCTGGAGACCGGCACGCCAAGGAATGGCGCAACGAGGAACGCGCCGAGAAAGACCGCGGTCCCCGGCAGCGCCAGGAAGTTGAAGTCGACCGAGGCCGTCTCCGGCGTCGGCGCAGGCACCACCGGGGGCGTCCGGATGACGAGGGCGTGGAGGCCTGGCGTCGGGAACGTGAGGACCGGGACCTTGAGGTAGGCGCCGAAAGACGGCAGCGCCCACAGGAAGATGAGGACCGAGGCGAGGGCGAACGGCGACCAGCCCTTGAGGACCGAGAGGACGCCGTGCTGCCGCAGCGCGATCGTGCTGGCCCCTCCGTCCTCGAGAAACCGCTTCGGCTTCCAGACGCGCAGGAAGCCGACCATCACCACGAGCGAGAAGATCGCGGCGATGATGTCGACCAGCCCCGCCTCCTGGTAGTTCGACCAGTAGAACTGCATCGCGGCGAACGAGGCTCCGCTGACGAGCAGCGCCGGCAGCACCTCGAGCGCCTTTCGCCAGCCCACCATCGTGACCACGAGCCAGGCCGGGAGGATGAACGAGAAGGGCGGGAGGATCCGGCCGACCATCGCGTTGAGCTCGTGGATTGGGAGCCCGGTGACGCCGTTCAGCACGCGAATCGGGTTGCCGACCCCTCCCCACGCCACGGGCGCCGTGTTCGCCAGGAGACACAGCGTGGCCGCCTGAAAGTGCGGGAAACCGAGGCCGATCAGGAAGGAGCCGGCTATCGCCACGGGCGCGCCGCCGCCGCCCGTGCCCTCGAGGAACGCCCCGAAGCAGAACGCGATCAGGATGACCTGCAGCCGGCGGTCCGAGGACAGCCCGGCAATCGACTCCTTCATCACCTGGAACTGCCCCGTCTCGACGGCCACGTTGTAGAGGTAGATCGAGGAGATGACGATCCAGGCGATCCGGAAGAAGCCGAACACGAAGCCATTCAGGCTCGCGGCGGCAACCATGCCTGCGGGCATCCGGAAGACGAGCAGGGCCAGGCCGACCGCCACCGCCATTCCGGCCAGGGCCGACACCCACACACGCCTGCGCAGCACCAGGAGCACGAAGAAGAGCGTCACCACGGGAAGCGCGGAGACGACGGTGGACAGCGGCCACCAGCCGAGCGGGTCGTAGTTCTGGCTCCAGGTCATGGGCTGAGTCCCCTCGGCAACGGCGGGCGACTCGCCGACGTTATCCACGCCTCCCGGCCGTGTCAAGCGGGAAACCCGGGCTTGCCCACCCCCGGTCTCGAGAGCTGGCGGAAACGGCCGCGCCTGAAGGGTGGCGCAGGCGATTTGCGCTGGCGCAACAAGCGGCACGCTTCAATCCCGCGCCGCTGGTCAAGGTCGGCGACACGGCCAGCTACGGTTCTTACAGAATCATCAAGTTGGCGTCGACGTGTACCTGATCCGGGGTACGGCGAAGGCGCTCCTGATCGACCTCGGCAACAACTACATCGACGGCTATGCCGGGGACGAGATTCCGCCGCGAAAGAACGCCGCCGAGGCTGTGCACGACACGCCGCAAAGAAGCCAGACGGCCAGGATACGGGGCATGGTGTTCCTCTGCCTTTCGCGCTGACGGTTCCGGCACAATTCGTCCAGTACTCTTGAATGACGTCCGACGCCTTCAGGGTGCCATCACCGGCTCCGGCTGCAGAAACCGAACGACCATGAGCGTGCGGTCGTCTTGCGGGAAGCCCGGTTTCGAGAAACCCGCCACCTGCGACATGATCCGCTCGCAGATTCGCTCAGGCGCGCACATCGAGGTCTCCGACGCGATCGCGAGGACGCGGTCGTTTCCGAATTGCCCTTCCATCTGGTTTTCGGCCTCGTTGATGCCATCCGAGTAGACGATCAGCGTGTCGCCCGCCGCGATCTGCCTCCTGCCGGAGCGGTACTGCGCGTTGGGCAGGACCCCGAGCACCGGGCCGCCCTCATCCAGACGGTCGGGCGCACTCCCCGAAACCGAATTCGCCCGCAGCAGTAGTGGGGCGGCGTGCCCCGCGTTCACATAGCACAATGTGGCTGTCGCCGGGTCGAACACGCCCCAGAACAGGGTCACGAATCGTTCGGACGCGGTTTTCTCGCACAGCATGCGGTTGATCCGTTCACACGACGTCTCGTGCTGTGATCCGCTCGAAGAGCGAATCGCACCCTGAACGACACTGGCCAGCAGCGCAGATGACATGCCTTTTCCCGACACGTCTCCCAGCACAAGGGACAGCCTGCCCGTGTCGGCCTCGAAGATGTCGAGGAAGTCGCCGCCGACCTGATCGGCGGCAATTGCCGCCGAGGCGAACTCCAGGTGCGGCGAGACGGACACCGATTTCGGCAGCAGCGCGCTCTGTACCCGTCGTGCCAGTTCCAGCTCCTTCTCCAGGTACTTCCCGCGAAGGTAGCGCGGCGTCCGGAAGCCGATCGCCGCCATGGCTGCGAGCAATGCGAGGGACGCGAGCGCGCCGAGAATCAGGTTCTGGCGCAACTCACTGAAGACCCCGGAGACAGCGTCAAGCCGGATGGCGACCTCCAACACCAGAGCCGCCGCCCGGCGTTCACCGGGGCTCGCGCGCTGGCCGGAGCCCGTGGGAGCCGGTTGCGACGCCGGCCGTTCCGCGCCCTGAGGCCGGGGCATTCGAAACGCAATCATCGTGACCCAGGTCTTGCCTCCGGGAGTGTCGACCGGGCGGCCGAGCGCGTCATACTGTTCGACGAGTTCCCGCCAGCGCGGCGGCACGTTGGCCGTCCCCTGCGGCGTTCCTGCCTGAGCCAGAATCGCGCTCTCCAGGTTGAGCAGGCGCATCCAGGCGACCCGGCTCGAGTCCTCGGCGACCGCACGCTCCAAGAGGGGTCCGAGCTGGCGCGGGTCCGAGATGCCCGCGCCCCGGGCGGCGCTGGTCAGCGCGCCGCCCAGGCGCTCCACCGCCCGCTCGGCTTCCTGAGGAACGAGGACCCTCCCGACGTAAAGATACGTTCTCACGCTCTGGGCGAACAGCAGGACCGCCAGGACGGCACCCGCGGTCACCGAAACGACGAGCCCGACGTGGGAGTACTTGTTCAGCGTCTTCATCGTTTCTTCAACGTGGCCGCGAACCGGCCGAAGAACACCGTGTCCAGCTGGGGGTCGGTGGTGATGGCATTGACGTAGTCCTCGGCCATCGCCACGTTGTCGGCCATGATGAGCCCGCCCGGCCGCAGCCGGGGCAGGAGCGTCTGCAGGTACGAGACGTAGCCTTCCTTGTCCGCGTCCAGGAAGAGGACGTCGATCGGTTCCTTGAGGCTCCCGACCTTCTCGTGGGCATTGCCCAAGACGAGGGTCACCATGCCGGTCACGCCCGCCTGCTCGAAGTGCCGTCGAGCCTGCGCCGCGCGCGCGGCATCGATCTCGAACGTGGTCAGCTTGCCGCCGCTGTTCTGCATGGCGAGGCAGAGCCAGAGCGAGGAGTAGCCGGTCGAGGTCCCGACCTCGATCGCGTTCCTCGTCCCGGCGGCCTCGGCGAGCAGCCGCAGCATTCTCCCGTTGTCGACCGGCACCGCCTGGAAGAGTTCGCCCGCCGCCCGCATCTGGTCCAGCACGGCGAGGATCCTCTTCTCCGCCTCCGTCTTGGCCACCGGCGGCCGGTTCTGCACGGCTGCCTGCTGCCGCCCTCCCTGCGCGAGCGACAGCGCCGGTACGGCGAGTCCAGCCAGCGAGAAGCCAAACGTCCTTCGATTCATGCTCTCTCTCCCTCCAATGGCCGCCGTCAGCCGGACAGTCAGCTTCGATACCTCGGCCAGTCGGCGTCCAGGTTCAGAGAGCGAGGATGCAGCACGAAGCTTAAAGGAGGCTTAAAGCACCGGCAGAATCAACGTGAAGGTGGACCCCCGCCCCAACTGGCTGGCAACGGCCAGCCGGGCGCCGTGCCGATCGGCAATCTCTTTGGCAATGGACAATCCGAGGCCGGCGCCGCCCAACTCCCGGGACCGCACCTTGTTGGCGCGCCAGAAGCGTTCGAATACCCGCGGAAGGTCCTCTTCGGCGATGCCGGCGCCGGAGTCGGCAACGGCAACCATGATCTCGTGGCCCTCGGTCCGGGTGCCGAGCGTGAGGTGCCCGCCGGCGGGAGTGTACTTGACGGCGTTGTCCACGAGGATCAGGAGCAGCCGCCGCAGCGATGCCTCGTCCCCGGTGACCCGAAGCGCGCCGGGCGCGCGGGTCGCCGTGACGCTGACGCCGCGGGGCGCCGCGAGCACGCCGGCCTGCTCGGCGACCTCGTCGAGGACGGGCGCGAGGTCCATGGGCTTCAGTGAAAACGCGGAGGGGTCGGAATCCGCGCGGGCGAGCAGGAGGAGGTCGTCGATGAGGCGGGCGGTGCGCTGCGCCTCGCGCAGGATCTTGCGCATGCTGGCTTCGAGTTCCTCCACGCTCCGCCTTCGTCTCAGGGAGAACTCGGCGGCCGTGTGGATCAGCGTCACGGGCGTCCGCAACTCGTGCGACGCGTCGGCGGTGAACCTCCGCACCTGCCGGAACGAGTTCTCGATCCGGTCGAGCATCAGGTTGAGCGTTTCCGAGAGCCGCCGCAACTCGTCCCTCGCGGGTGGAACGGCCAGACGGCGCGAGAGGTCCGTGGCCGTGATCGCGCGTGCGTCCGTCGTCAGCTGGTCGACGGGCTGGAGGGCCCGACCGCTCAACCAGAAGCCTCCCAGGGAGCCCAGGGCCAGCAGGATCGGCAGGAAGATCCAGAGATCCATCGTCGACTCCTGCAGCGCGGTTTCGAACTTGCGGACCGGATCACCGACCTCCAGCGTGATCGTGTGCTCGCCAAGCCGGTATCGTTGGTAGGCGAGGCGCAGCGCGAAGCCGCCCGGGGCGGACCTGTAGCGCACCGTCGAGTCGGCGTCGCGCGGCGCCGCCAGCCTCACGTGTCGGCTGGTCAGCGCCGTTGACTCGCAGATCAAGCGGCCCGCGGCATCGTACACGCGGAACAGGTCGCTCAGGCCCGAGATTGGCGCCAGCCCCGGCGACAACTCCTCCGGCCGGGCGGCGCCGCTCTTCGCCACGTAGTCGCGGAGCCCGTTCAACTGGTGGGTCAGGCCAGAGATCGAGCGCATGCTCCAGGCTCCGACGCATCGTGAGCCAGCTTCCCGCAGCCACAAACGTGAGGATGGCGGCAAGCGTGCAGAAGTACCAGGCGGCGAGTCTCCAGCGGACGGGCAAGGAGGTCAGCATTCGGTGTCCCGCAGGCAGTAGCCGACGCCCCGCTCGGTGTGAATGAGCCTCCGGTGCCCCGGGAGATCCACCTTCGCCCGGAGAAAGTGGATGAAGACGTCCAGGTTGTTGCTGCTCACCTCGCGGTCTCCCCAGACGGCCTCGATCAACTGGTCGCGGGTGACGATGCGGCGGGCCGAGCGCATCAGGCACTCGAGGATGGAAAACTCGGTCCGGCTCAAACGTAGTGCCGCGTTGTCGCGCCAGGCTTCGTTGCGTTCGAGGTCGATCGTCAAATCGGCGAACCGTCGCCGCGCATCGGCGGGAGCAGCCGCCCGGGTGCGGGCGCGGAGCCGGGCGAGGAGAACGTCGAACGCGAACGGCTTGGTGAGGTAGTCGTCCGCGCCAGCGTCCAGGCCGCGGACAATGTCCTCGGGCGCGTCACACGCGGTGAGCAGCAGGACGGGCGTGCGGACGCCGCCGCGCCGCAGGCGGCGCGTGACCTCGAGGCCGTCCACGAACGGCAGCATGACGTCCAGCACGATGATGTCGAACGCCGAGCGTTCAGCGGCGCGCAGGCCCGAAGACCCGTCGAAGCACGCCTGAACGGAGTGCGCCTCCTCTTCCAGGCCGCGCCTGACATAGTCGGCCAGTTCCCGGTCGTCTTCCACGAGAAGCACGCGCATGACTGGAAACGCTCGGAGTGTCTCCCCTCGCCAGGACATCGACCTTGAAGGTCGCGCTGTTCGCCCCGCGAACTCACGCGGCCCCGGGTCCGTGCGTCATGGCAGCTGTCGTTGACCGCGACGACGATTCGCCCCGCGGGTCCGGCACGAACTCGCGTTCCCGGTAGTCGAACCAGTCGAAGTCGGCCGGATGCCCCGTGCCGGCCATGTCCTGGCACGCCATGCCGACGAACGCGCCGGTGAAATTCGGCAGGCCGGGCGCGCTCGCCTCGTCCGACAGGATGCTCGCGTCGAACACCTGCGGCAGCCATCGCCAGCCCTGCCCATCGACGCGGTAGCCGAACAGCAGGCGCTCCTCGTCGATCTCGACTCGCAGCTCGATCGCCCGTCCCGGCGGGACCGGTTCTGGCGGCGTGAACACGTCGGTGACGACGCCGTCGGGGATGGCGGACATCACGCGGACGTGCTTGCCAATCGACGCGTCGTGCGACACGTGCAGGTAGTGGAACTTGGCGCCGCCGTAGTAGCAGACGAGGCCCGCCATCTGCTGAAAGTGCTCGGGCTCGAACTCGAGCCTGGTGGACGCGCTCACGTGGAAGGCCTGCTGTCGGCGGGCCACGAGCGCCTGCCGGAACAGGCTGCCGATGGTCTCGCGCCCGAAGAGCCGGAGGTGCCCCGGGCGGGCCGAGAGGCTGAACACGTCCCCGGCGTCCGGCGTGCGCAGCCACTGGAAGTCGATCGGCAACTGCGGGTCGTCGAACTCCTCACGCGCCGGCCGCGCTGGAAACGGATGCGGCGGCAGGTCCGGCGCCGCCACCTCGGCATCGGGAAGGCCCCGCCCATCCCGAGTTCGGAGCCAGCCATCCGGCGACCACGTCATCGGCTGGATGGCCGTCTCGCGGCCGAGCGTGCACCGCCCGCGGTTGCGCAGGGGACGGCCGCACAGGTAGACCATCCAGGTCTCGCCCTGCGCCGTCTCGACCAGATCGGCGTGCCCCGTGCGCTGCAGCGCGGCGTCGGGACGGTGCCGGGCGGTGAGGATCTGCGCGTCCGGGTGCAGTTCGTACGGCCCCCACACGTCCCGCGCGCGCGCCATCGTCACGGCGTGCCCCCAGGAGGTGCCCCCCTCGGCCGTCAGCAGATGGTAGTAGCCGTTCCGCTTGTAGACGTGGGGCGCCTCGGTGAGTCCGAGGGGCGTGCCCGAGAAGACGTTTCGCCGCGGCCCGACGAGCCGGCGCCCGGCGACCGAGTACTCCTGCATCACGATGCCCGCGAAGCGGTTCTGCCCCGGACGATGGTCCCACAGCATGTTGACGAGGTACTTCCGGCCGTCCTCGTCGTGGAAGAGGGAGGGATCGAACCCGCTGCTGTTGAGGAACGTCGGGTCCGACCACTCCCCGTCGATGCGCGGACCGGTCACGAGGTAGTTGTGGAAGTCGCGAAGCGAGGCGCCGGAGGCGCCGCCGACGCTGGTGCGCCCATAGCGCTTCACGTCCGTGTAGACCAGCCAGAACAGCCCGTCGGCGTACGAGAGGCACGGCGCCCAGATGCCGCACGAGTCGGGGTCGCCACGCATGTCGAGCTGGCTCGCGCGGGTGAGCGGACGCGTCAGCAGCCGCCAGTGCACGAGGTCGCGCGAGTGGTGGATCTGCACGCCCGGAAACCACTCGAAGGTGGACGTGGCCACGAAGTAGTCGTCGCCGACCCGGACGATCGAGGGGTCGGGGTTGAAGCCGCGGAGAATCGGGTTGCGGATGGTGGCCATGTGTCGATTCCTCGGTCCTTCGATACCCGGCGACGGCAGACGGCAGCGGATGTTCGCACTCATCCCTCGACGTTGCTCGGGAGGACTCTGAGCCTGCCGAAGGGTCAGGAGGCAACCGGGCGCCGCTCCCGGACCACCGTCCACAACACCGCGGCGCCGACGAGGTCGAGCGCCCCGAGGCCGATGAAGAACGGCGTGTACCCGACGGTGGCCACCAGCGCGCCCATCATCAGCGAGAAGACCAGCAGCCCGGCGTTGCCGCACGTGCCGGCCATCCCCGCGACCGTGGCCACCTCGTGGCGCCTGAACAGGTCGGAGGACATCGTGATCACCGTCACCGAGAGCGTCTGGTGGGCGAACCCGGCGAGGGTGATGAGCGCGATCGCCGTGTACGGGCTCTCCACGTAGCCCACCAGCGCGACGGCTGTCATCAGGAGCGCACCGACGGTGAACGCCGTGCGCCGGGCGTTGATGAGGCCGACGCCGCGTCTCTGCAGCCACAGGCTGACCGCGCCGCCGAAGACCGAGCCGAGATCGGCGCCGAGGAACGGCAGCCAGGCGAACAACGCGATCTGCCTGAGGTCGAAGTGGCGCACCGAGCTGAGATAGAGCGGCACCCAGAACGTGAGGGTGCCCCACGCCGGGTCAGCCAGGAAGCGGGGAATCGCGATCCCCCAGAAGTTGCGCTGGCTGGCGATGGCCAGGATCGAGGGGCGCGTGCCGGCGCTCCGGAGGTGCGCCTCCTGCCCCTGCGCGATGAACGCCCGCTCCTCGTCGGAGAGCCTCGGGTGGCGTTCGGGCGGGTGATAGAGCCAGAGCCACAGCGCCACCCACACGACGCCGAGCGCGCCCGTGATCACGAACGCCGCCTGCCAGTTGTAGGCGAGAATCGCCCAGGCCACGAGCGGCGGCGCGAGCATCGACCCGACGGAGGCGCCGATGTTGAACACCCCCCCGGCGAGGCCGCGTTCCTTCGCGGGGAACCACTCCGCCGTGGCCTTCATGCCGGCCGGGTTTGCGGCACCCTCGGCGAACCCGAGCAGCCCGCGGAGACCGGCCAGCGTCTGCCAGTTCCGCGCCAGCCCGTGCGCCATGGAGATGACCGACCACGACAGTGCGAAGATCGCGAACCCGACCTTCAGTCCCAGGACGTCGAGGACGTATCCGCACACCGGTTGCAGCATGATCGCGCCCTGGAACGTGGCGACGATCCACGAGTACTCCTTTGCCGTGATGTGGAGGTCCTCGAGCAGCGTCGGGGCCGCGACCCCCAGGGTGCTGCGGGTGAGGTAGTTCACGATCGCCCCCAGCATCAGGAGCCCTATCATCCACCAGCGCAGCGCCTTGATCTTCCGCAGGGGAACCTCCTTGGCGGCGGGCCCGCTGCCTGCAGGCGCCGCGACCCGGGTACGCTACTTGTGCGGCGGCGCCGAGTCAATCGAGTACGGTTCTGCTAGCATGATGCCGTCGCGGCCCGCGTGCGGGGCGCGGGCCAGAAGAGCGTGTGGAGGCTCCGGTCATGCTGAAACGCCTCTGGAGGATCCTCAAGGTTGTCCTGATCGTCGGCATCGTTCTTCTCGTCGCGCTCGTGGCCGTCGGTGCCTACTGGGCGCACCACCAGATGCAGCGGCTCGATGTCACGGCCGCCCGCGACCGCTGGCCCAAGAACATGACGTTCGAGGACGCCGACCGGGCGGCGCGCGGCCTCGTCTCGAAGATGACGCTCGACGAGAAGGTCGGCCAGATGACCGGCTCAGGCATGGCCCCGATGATGCTGGCCATGGCCCTGCGCGGGGAGATGGCGCCGGTCTACGCCGGGGCCAACGAGCGCCTCGGCATCCCGCCGGTCGCATTCACCGACGGCCCCCGCGGCGTGACCAGCGGGCGGGCGACCTCCTTCCCTGTCGCGATTGCGCGCGCCGCCACGTGGGACGTCGACCTGCAGCGGCGGGTCGGCGACGCGATCGGTCAGGAAGCCCGCGCACTCGGGGCGAACTACTGGGGCGGACTCTGCCTGAACATCGTGCGCCATCCGTCCATGGGGCGGGCCCAGGAGACCTACGGCGAGGACCCGTGGCTCACGGGCGAAATGGGCGTGGCGATCCTCGAGGCCGTCCAGCGCCACAACGTGATGGCCTGCGCCAAGCACTTCGCGCTGAACAGCATGGAGACGGCCCGCTTCAAGAACAACGTCGACGTCGACGAGCGGACGCTGCGCGAGGTGTACATGCCGCAGTTCCGGAAGGCGGTCGAGCACGACGTCGCCACGTTCATGAGCGCCTACAACAAGGTGCGCGGCGAGTGGTGCGGCGAGAACCGCCACCTGCTCACGACGATTCTCCGGGACGACTGGGGCTTCCGCGGATACGTGACCTCCGACTGGGTCTGGGGGCTCCACGACGGCACGCGCGGGGTGCACGCCGGGCTCGACATCGAGATGCCGACCGGGCAGTTCTACGGCAAGAACCTGAAGGCGCTCGTCGAGCGGGGCGACCTGCCCCTGGCCGGGGTGGACGAGAGCGTGCGCCGGATCGTCCGCACGAAACTGCTGTACCTGACCCGCGCAGATCCGCAGGCCTACCCGCCGACCCTCCCCGCCTCGCCCAAACACGCGGCCCTGGCGCGCGAGGCGGCCGAGAAGGCGATGGTCCTGCTCAAGAACGATGCGGCGCTGCTCCCGCTGGACAAGGCGAAGGTCAGGACGGTCGCCGTCGTGGGGCACCTGGCCGACGCCGACAACACGGGCGACCACGGCAGCAGCCGGGTCACGCCCCCGTACTACACGTCTGCGCTCAAAGGGCTGCGGGACTACCTCGGATCGGCCGCCACGGTGCTGCACTCGGATGGGACCGACCTCGCCGCAGTCGGCCGTCTCGCCAAGGAGGCCGACGCGGTCCTCGTCCTCGCCGGCACGCGCTGGGACGAGGTCGGCGAGTACGTGACCGACGACCAGGGCCTGAGGCCCAGCGGTCCCGCGCAGAAGCGGCCGCTGAAGGTGACGCTGCCGTTCATGGAGCCCTTCGAGATGTCGGGCGGCGACTACGTGCCGCTGGCGTTGAAGCCGCGGGACGTGACGGTCATCCGCCGGGCGTGCGCGGCGAACCCGCGGTGCGTCGTGGCGCTGGTCGGCGGCAGCGTCTACACGATGGAAGAGTGGAGGCACGAGGCCCCGGCCATCCTGATGGCGTGGTATTTCGGCATGGAAGGGGGACACGCGCTGGCGCGCGTGCTCTTCGGCGACGTGAACCCGAGCGGCAGGATGCCGCTGACGACGCCCAGGAACGAGAGGCAGCTGCCGTTCTTCGACGAGTTCGCGGATTCAATCACATACGGGCCGTTCCACGGCTACACGCTGTTCGACAAGAACGGCGAGGAGCCGGCATTCCCCTTCGGCTACGGCCTCAGCTATACCGCCTACTCGTACGCCAACCTCAAGGTGGTCACGCCCGCCGTCGGGCCGGACGGTCGCGTGAACGTCACCGTGGAGGTGACCAACGGCGGGACGCGCGCCGGGGAAGAAACCGTCCAGCTGTACGTCGGCTTCGACGGCTCGAAGGTCGAGCGGCCGGTGAAGCTGCTGCGCGCCTTCTCGAAGGTCGCCCTCGCACCAGGCGAAACGAAGACCGTGCCGCTCGGCGTCGCGGCGAAGGACCTGGCCTGGTATGACGTCGAGGCCAAGGGATGGAAGATCGAGCCGATGACCTACACCGTACTCGTCGGGCCGTCGTCGCGCGAGAAGGACCTGCTGAAGGGGACCTTCAGCGTGGCCGCGACGCCGGCGCAGTAGCCGTCAACGGCGGTCGAGGCTCGTCTGCAGGGGCCGACATGTTCGACAACCTTCTTCGCGACGTTCGTATCGGCGTGCGCGTCCTCGTGAAGGAGCGCGCATTCTGCACGCTCGCCATCCTGGTGCTGGCCCTCGGCATCTGCGGCGTGACCTCCATGTTCGCGGTCGTCAACGGGGTGATCATCCGCGGTTTCTCGTTCCCGAACGCGCGTCGCCTCGTCCACGTTGACTTCATCGATCCGACGACGGGCAGCGGGCTGTACGCCGGCCGCCGGATGGCGTCGATGGACTTCGTCGATCTGGCCTCCGCGCAGCAGTCGTTCGAGCTGATCGCCGCCTACACCGAAGGCGAGACGATCAACATGACGATCGACGGCGGACCCAGGCGCCTCGAAGGCGCCTGCGCCACGCCCGACTTCTTCCGCATCCTCGGCATCGACCCGGCGCTCGGCCGCACCTTCCGGGCCTCGGACGATCTGCCCGGCGCCGAGAAGGTCGCGATCATCTCGGACGGGCTCTGGCAGCGGGACTTCGGCGGGGCGAGGGACATCGTCGGCCGCGTGGTGCGCGTGAACGGCGCGCCCGCCACAATCATCGGCGTGATGCCCAAAGGGTTTGCGTTCCCCTACCGGGAGGACGTGTGGATTCCCCTCCACGGTCAGTTCCCCGTCCTCCCTCGGAACGATCCCCGCGACCGCTCGGCCCTCGTGCTCGCCCTCCTCAGGCCCGGCACGTCGCTCGATGCCGCCAGCGCGGAAGTGACGTCGTTCGCGGGGCGGTTCGCGAACGCATACCCCGCCACGAACAAGCGCTACAGCGCCGGCCTGGTCTTGCCGCTCATCCGACGGTACACCCCGGAGGCGCTCACGGGCACGCTGCTCACGATGCTCGGGTTCTGCGTGGGAGTGCTGCTCATCGCGTGCGTCAACGTCATGAACATGCAGTTCGCCCGGGCGGCGCTGCGCGCGAAGGAGCTCGCGGTCCGCTCGTCCCTCGGGGCGACGCGCGGCCGGCTGGTCCGCCAGATGCTGACGGAGAGCGCGATTGTGGCGACGGCAGGCGCGGCCGTCGGCATTCCGCTCGCGTACGAGGTGACCGACTGGCTGTGGGCGACCGTGCACAGAATGCAGTTCGGCCCGCCGACGTGGATGACGTTCGACGTCGACGCGCGGGTGCTCGCGCTGACGGTCGCCGCGACCGCCGCCGCCGCCGTCGTCTCCGGCCTCGTCCCTGCCTATGTCTCGTCGCGCGCCGACACCGTCGCGGTGCTGCGCGATCAGTCGCGCGGCAGCACGAGCCGGGGCGTCACGCTCGCCACCGGCGGCCTCGTCATCCTCCAGGTTGTGGTCACGTGCGTGCTCCTCGTCGGCTCCCTCCTGCAGCTGCGGTCGATCGTCAAGCAGCAGCGGGTGGAATTCGGGTACGACACGCGAGGCGTGCTGTCGGCGAGGGTCGGCCTCACGGATGCGCGGTACGACGAGCCCGACGCGCGCAGGCTCTTCTACGACCGGCTGCTCGTCACCCTGCGCAATGCGCCGGACTTCGGCGGCGCCGCGCTCACGAACCGCAACCGCATGGTGTCGTCGGGCGAAGCTCGGATCGAGATCGAGGGAAAGGTCTACAAGGAGCAGCGGGACCGCCCGGCGGCGAACTGGGAGAAGGTCTCGGGCGGCTTCGCCGAGACGATCGGCCAGGGCGTGCTCCAGGGCCGGGCGATCCGCGATGACGACCTCGATGCCAGGTTGCCGGTGGCTGTCGTCAACGAGGCGTTCGCGCGCCGGCACTTCGGGCGTGACAACCCGATCGGACGCCGCTTCAGGATCGTCGGCGACGACGAGCAGGCCGGGCCGTGGCGCACCATCGTGGGAGTGACCAGGACCGTGCGGATGCTCGGCGTCTACAACAGCCCGCTCGTCGACGACTCGGGGTTCTACATACCCTTCTACGGCTCGATCAACGGTCCCGTTCCGCCGGCGCCCGCGCCGTCAGGGTTCGCGACCGTCGTCGTCAGGCCCGCGGCGCGCGTGCCGCCGGAAGCCCTGGTCTCCGCCCTGCGCCGGGCGGTCGGGACGGTCGATCGCGACATTCCCCTCCACTACGTCGGCACGCCAGCGCAGCACTACGACAACGCTCTCGCCCAGAACCGTGTCATCGCGGGAATGTTCTCGATCTTCGGTCTCGTGGCGGTGCTGATGGCCTCGGTCGGACTCTACGGCGTGATGTCGTTCTCGGTCAACCAGCGCCGCCAGGAATTCGGCGTGCGCATGGCGCTCGGTGCCGACCGCCGCGCGATCGCGGGCAGCGTGCTCCGCCGGGGAGGCCGTCAGATCGCTGTCGGGCTGACGCTCGGGTTCGCCCTGGCGTTCGTGCTTGCGACGGTCGGCCGCGACGTCCTGGCCGGGATGCTGTTCAACGTGAGCGCGCACGACCCGTTCAGCTACGCCGTCGTCTTCGCGGTCGTCACGGTCGTCTCCTTCGTCGCCGCTCTGGTCCCGGCCCTCCGCGCGGCCAGGGTGTCTCCGATGACCGCTTTGCGGGCGGAGTGACGGCGCCCGGAACCCGCTCCTCACATTCGCGTTGACGATCCCTCCCTGTACCGACATCATTCCACGACACGGCGCGGCCTGCGCGGCCGAGCCGGTCGCCTCGAATTCATGGTCCGCGAACGGGGCATCATCCCGGTCGCCCGGAGGTCTCGTATGAAGAAGTCAACCGCGTCCTGGTTCCTCGTCGTATCGTTCGCCGTTGTCGCCGTGGCCGCCCTGCTCGCTCAGGGTCAGCCCGCCGGCCAAGCCCAGCCGGCCGGACAGGCCCAGCCCGCGGGCCAGGCGCCCGCTGCCGGCGCCCCGCGGGTCCAGCGCGGCCCGAACTATGTCGCACCGCCGCGACTCGCCGTCCGGGAGATCCAGGACGACCTCTTTCAAATCGCGCTGGGCCTCGACTCGACCTGCATGTACGTCCTGGTGACACGGGACAAGGCGCTCGTCGTCGACACGCAAACGATGGCGGACTTCGAGGGCCAGAAAATCGTCGACTACGTGAAGAGCATCACGGACAAGCCGCTCGTCGTGGTCAACACGCACCCCCACCGCGACCACATCTCCGGGAACGGGCAGTTCGGCGAGGTCTATGCCTCTGCGCCCGCGATCGAGGAAATCAAGGCGGCCGCGGCGCGCGGGAACACGCCCATCACCTACACGCTGAAGGCCCTGAAGGAGGGCGACATCATCGACCTCGGCGACCGGAAGATCGAGGTCATCGCCATCCCCGCGCACAGCCCGGGGAGCATCGCCTTCCTCGACCAGAAGGCCGGCTACCTCTTCACCGGTGACGAGATCGATCCGGGTCAGGTCGTCGGGATGAACCCCGAGAAGATTCGGATGCACCACGCGAACATGAAGAAGCTGTACGACAAGGTACTACAGCAAGGTCTCGATGATCGTCCCGGCCCACAACGGGGCGCCGGTGACCAAGCGCTACATCAAGTACTTCATGGACCTCGACGCGAAGGTCATGGCGGGCACCGCCCCGGTGGTGCCGATTGCTGACGGCCCGAACTACAATCGCTGGAACGACAGCATGATCCGCTACCGCGAGCACTTCGCGTCGGTCGTCTACACGAAGTCCGCGCCGACCAAGTAGAAGGAGGACCCCATGGATCGACGCGACTTTCTCGGCGCGATGGCGGCGGCGCCGCTGACCGGCGCCTACGCGGCCCAGGGCACGGCATCGAAGGCGCCCGGGTGCTACGTGATACAGCACTACCGGCTCCAGCTCGGAACCCAGGGCTCGCGGCTGGCTGAGTACCTGAGCAAGGCCTACCTGCCGGCCGTCGCCAAGGCGAACGGCGGTCCGACGCTGGTGCTCGACGCCCAGTTCTCGGAACACCTGCCGATGGTCACCCTCATCGATGCCTTCCCGTCGGTCGAGCAGGCGACGAGCCTCCGGGCGAAGCTGGATGCCGACAAGGCGTTACAGGACGCCACCGATGCCTGGCAGACAGGCCCGGAGCGGGCGTTCGAGAGCCTCTCCGCGGAACTGCTCGAGGCGTCGGCGTTCGCGCCCGCCTTCGCGCCGCTCAACCCGCCGCCGAAGGCGCCACGCGTGTACGAGATGCGCGTCTACCAGACGCACACGCAGAGGGAGCTGCGGGGTCTCGTGGAACGGTTCGCCGAGGCCGAGGCCAAGATCCTCAGGCGTTCCGGGTCGGATCCGATGATGTTCGGCACCACGGCGTTCGGGCCGGACAAGCCGAATCTCACCTGGATCCTCGCCTTCGACGACCTCGCTGCGCGCGACAGGTTCACGGCCGCGTTCAACGCCGATCCCGAGTGGGTCGCGCTGCGCAAGCAGTCTCTGGAGCGGTGGGGGCAGATCCCCAGCTACCGCCGGCTGACGCTGTACCGATCGGCGGCATACTCGAGGATCCTGTAGCCGGAGGACATGCATCCACGACCGTTCTCAGCGGCGATCGTCGCCGGCCTGTGTGCGGCGGGTCTCTGCGCGCCAGCGGCGCACGCGCAGCCCAGAACGTTGAGTGCGCTCTTCACGCCGACTCCCCTCCAGGTGGACGGACATACCGACGCCGCGTGGAGCAAGGCCGCGTCTTCGGCGATCGCGATCTGCATGAACCCGGCGCGAACCGCCGGGCTCACCGACTGCGCGGTCACGGGTTCCGTCCAGGCGCTGTGGAGCGGACCGCTGCTGTATCTGTTGTTCACGGTCACCGATCCGGACATCGACACGACGTCGCCGATCGACGCGCGGCGGTCGGGCGTGCAGGTGTTCGTCGATCAGTACAACGACAAGTTCCCGAAGTTCGAGGAAGACGACGGTTATCTCGTCGTGAGCGCCGCGGGCCAGCAGAGCGGAAACAGGCCCAACGCCAACCTGCCGTACTACCCGGCGCTCTGGTCCACCCACCTTCACTCCTCTGCAGCCGCGGCGCGCACCGATGCGGGCGGGCACGCCATTGGATACACGGTCGAGATCGCCTGGCAGATCGGCGACCTGCCGCTCAGAAACGGCACGACGATCGGCATGGAGTTCGCCATCAACGCCGTCTCCAGCGCGTCGCACGCGCTTCAGTACCAGCTGTACTGGAGCAACGGGGGGAACACAGGCACCAACGACAACACGATGTGGGGCGAGGTGGTTCTGGCGGGATACGACGCGTCTTCGCCCATGCCGCTGAACACGTACATGCTGCAGCAGAACGTCAGGAAGGCGACGGCCTCGACGAGTTCTGCGACAGGACTCGTGCGCGGCATCTGGAAAGACGAGTCGGCGGTAGACAGAGCGTTGGCAGCGGCTGACGCGGCGCTGCGGCGGGCTAGCTCACAGACAGACATCGACGCGGCCAACACCGCGCTGGACGCCGCGCTGAGACAATTGCGCCGCAGCGGCAAGTACCCCGATCCCTGCGACCTCCCGGCGGTCAACAGCCTGCCCGACCCGTTCACGTTTCTGAACGGCTCGACGGTGCGCACCGCTGCCGACTGGGAAAGGCGGCGCGCCGAGATCAGGGACCTGGCTCAGTACTACGAGTTCGGCTACATGCCGGCACGGCCGCCGGCGCTGACCGCGGTCTCGATCGACTACCCGGGCGGCGCCCTGCGCACCCGGTCCGTCGCCGTCACGGTGCAGGACGGTGGGCGTTCAGCGTCGTTCACGCCGGTACTGTTTCTTCCGGAGGCGGGCTCGGCGCCGTACCCGGTGGTTGTGCAGCTGGACTTCCGGTCGTCTCCCAAGGGCACGCCGAACCGCGCGTTCACGCAGGCCGGCTATGCGGTGTTGAGCATCCCGACCTCCGACAACCCCAGCGCGGGCAGCCCGGGCGTGGCCAGCGACGACGGCAACCACACCGGGGCTTTCTACGCGCTCTATCCGTACCAGCTGGATCAGGACGGGAACGATCGCGGCGTGCTGCTGGCCTGGGCCTGGGGCGCGAGCCGCGGGGTGGACGCGCTGGAGTATCTCGCCGCGCACGATCCGGCGTACGCGAATCTGCTCGACTTGAAGAAGCTGGTGGTGACCGGCTTCTCGCGCTGGGGCAAGGCGGCTCTCGTGGCGGGCTTCCTCGACGACCGCTTCCAGGTGACGGCCCCCGGCGGATCGGGGAGCGGCGGCGCCGCGCCCTATCGATACGATTCGTTCGGCAACCGGCCGTTCCGATCGGCGCCGTTCGGCAACGTGTATCCGTGGGGCCGTTCCACCGGCGCGGAGACACTGGGCGACCACGTGCGGCACCAGACCCACAATTCGAACGAGATGATCCGGCGCTTCCTGAACGACATCGCGCCGGCGGCCGTGGCACCGCGCATGTACCGGACCGGCACATGGGGATACGGCGAGCGGCTCCCGTTCGACCGCCACGAGGTCATCGCCGCGATCGCGCCGCGGGCGGTCATCATCGCGAACACCAATGACGACTACGCCGACAACGCCGAGGGCGATGCGATCGGCTACCAGGGCGCGAAGCCGGTGTATGCGTTTCTCGGCGCCCCGCAGAATCTGGCCCTGGACATCTACATGGGCGGCGGCGGACACTCTCTGAAGCCCTCGCAGGCTGCGAACATCGTCGCCTTCGCGAACATGGTGTTCTTCGGGACGCCGCTGTCCGACGGCGTGAAGAAGCACTTGACGACGGACCCCTACCTCGACGCCGGCACCTACGACACTTACTACGGCGGATTGAAGACGATGATGCCGTGGGACCGTCGCTTCCCGCCGGCCAAGCTACTTCTTTTCGTAGACCGCCTTGACATCGCCTTCGCCCATCGGCGAACCGAAGTGCATGGCGACAGTCAGGGTCTTTCCATCTGCGGACAGGGCCCACCGGTTCGTGATGGTGATCGCGTTCCCCTGGATGTCCATCTTGGAGTCGATGACCAGCACGTCGCCGTCCCATTTGACCGTGCTCTTCATCTCGCTGTCCATGAACCCCTTGTTCACGCACTCCTTGCCGTCGGTCGTGTACGTGCTCTCGGTGGTGTTCGTCCCCTGATCGCTCGTTTGGGTGCTGACCACCTTGAGCTGCGGTTCGTTGTGCGTGATCTTCTGCGTGCCGCTTGAGGGGGGCGGCATCATGCCGAAGTCGCTCTTGCCTGGAACCAGTGTCCATTCGCCGCTGTAATTGGGCTTGGACTGCGCCCACAGCGTGCTGGCCGACAGCAGCAGCAACAGAACGACCAACGCCTTCGACATCGTCTTCATCACATCCTCCGCCGCACGGTTGATCGATCGAGCCCCCTGGGGCGACGCCGAGAGGATCCAGGCCGGAACCTCGAGGATTCCGGCCTGGAACCAGGTCGACGGTGACGGCGGGCCGCGGGGCCCGTCAGGCTAGCGCTTCTGGCTGGGGCTGTCGTCGGCGGCCAGGTCGCCCATCGCGTACTGGATGCCGGCCGTGATGTGCTCCAGCATCGTCTTGATGGAGTAGATCTTCTCGTTGTGGCCGTGAGCCTCGTAGAACACGCGGCCCTTGCCTTCACGGCGGATCCAGCTCAGGCCGTAGTCGTCGTCCTCGCGCGGGAAGTCCTGCTTGGCCTTTTCGGTCCCGCTCATCTTGGCGAAATCGACGCTGGTCAGCACGTGCAGGTTGGTGCGCGAGTAGGAATCGGCGTTGACGCTGAACGTGTAGGTCTCGTCGTCGAGCGAGAAGGGCATCGCCTCCACGAACATCTTGGTCAGCGGGCTCTTCGGATCGTCAATCTTGTAGTCGATGTGCGTCGGATCGTTCCAGTGCCACTTGAAGTAGCCGCCGATCATCCGGTTGAACTCGGGCCAGGTGGCCATCTGCGTATCGCGGCCCTGACGGCCCTGCGCGGGCGCGGCAGGCGCCCCGCCGCGCGCCGCCGTTCCGCGGCCCGCCGCCTGGGGCATCAGGGACGCATAGCGCATGGGGAACGCGTTGCCGGCGATCTTGCCGGTCTTGTCCGCATCCATCTTGTCGAACCAGGCGTCGGAGAGGGCGGTCGTCTCGGCGGCATCCACCTTCGCGTCGCCGTTCTTGTCGCCCTGGGCGATCATCTGGGTGGCCAGCGCGGCGCCCGCAGGAGCCGGCGGCGCGGCAGGCGCGGCCGCGCGGGCCCCGCCGGGGCTCGCGCCCTGATTCTGATGATAGGAGTCGGCCGCCGCGTGGACGCCGACCAGCCCCTTGCCGCTGCGTACGAACTCGAGCAGTGCCGCCTTGCGGGCCGCCGTGGCGGCCGGATCGTTGGGCTCGTCCAGGAACGCGCCCGTGGTGTTGTTCAGGAACACCAGGTCGAACTTGGCGAGGTTCGTGGGATTGATGTCGGCCGGGTCGTACGAAATCGTCGCGGTCCACGCCTTCGTCTTGGCGCCCAGTTCCTCAACCGTCCTGTCGACCAGGGGAATGCACGAGTGCACGAACCCGGAGCATACCGACAGCACGAGGATCCTGCGGGCCGCCTTGGGCTTGGCCGGGGCCGACGAGGGCAGCGCGGCCTGCATGCTCGCGACGTCCGCGTCCCTCGCCTGACGACGCGTCCTCCCGTTGGCGCCGAACCCGGTGGCGGTCGGCGGCGCCGCGGCGAGAGCGGCGGTGATGGCCGTGGTCAGCTGCTCCTGCGTGACCGAGCCCGACTTGGCGGTGTCGGCAGCGGTGAACCACTTCATGAGGGCCGTGTTCCACTCCGCCCTGGAAATCGCGGAATCCTTGTCCGTGTCGGCCGCGCTCAATACGCTTGCTGAAACGAATGCACCTCCCCGGCCGCCGGCCGCCGGGGCCTGCCCCTGGATTGGCTGCGCCGCGAATACGGCAAACGCTATTGCGCCCGTCGCCAACACCCGCCCGACGACGAACAGAGTCCTGAAATGTCTTGAGAACATGATCCTCCTTCTCGGTGCTGCGCCGATTGTCCCGCCCGACCGTGTGAAATCAGACGGAGTGTGCCCCGCCCACGTCGGGAAGTCAATGGCGGCTCGCAGCGTCCCAAGCCTGCGACGCCGGTGCCGGCACCGGCGTGAAGGCGATCTGCCTCCTTTGGGCTGGTTTTCGCATGATATAGTGACTCCCGCCAAGGAGGCCGCTTCCATGAAGAGTGTCAGCCGTCGACATTTCATCAAGGGCTCGGGAGCCGCGCTGGCGGGCGCTGGCGTACTCTCTGCTCTGCCGCGCAGCGTCTGGGCCCAGGTTCCAGGGGCCAACGACAGGGTACGAGTGGCGATCGTGGGAGTGCGGAAGAAGGGCATCGAGCATATCAAGGCGTTTGGCGAAACTCCCGGCGTCCAGATCGCCGCCCTGTGCGATTGCGACACCCAGTTCCTGGACTTGGAGGTCAAGAACCTCAAGGCCCGCCATCAGACGGTGGCCGCCCACGTCGATGTCCGGCGTGTGCTGGATGATCGGAGCATCGACGCTGTCATTCTCTCGGTTCCGGACCACTGGCACGGGCTGATGACGGTGTGGGCCTGCCAGGCGGGAAAGCACGTCTACGTCGAGAAGCCGGCCACCTACAGCATCTGGGAAGGGCGGCAGATGGTCGAGGCGGCGCGCAAGTACGGCCGCGTGGTGGCTGTCGGTTCACAGGAACGCTCCGACACCGGCCTGCTGGCGTTTGCTGAGTACCTCAAACAAGGTCAACTGGGCAAGGTCCGCTACGCCCGGGCCATCTCCTACGGACTGCGCGAGAGCATCGGGAAGGCCAACGGGCCGCAGCCCATCCCGGCCACCTGCGACTACAGCCTGTTCCAGGGTCCCGCCCCTCTGACGCCCCTCATGCGGCAGAACCTCCACTACGACTGGCATTGGTCATGGAGCACCGGCACCGGCGAGATCGGCAACCTCGGCGGTCATGTGCTGGATGATTGCCGATGGATGATCGGCATCAACGATCTTCCGCGGCGCGTGACCAGCCTTGGCGGCCGTTTTGGCTACGACGACGACGGGGAGACGCCCAACACCCAGATTGCCTATTACGACTATGCGGAGGTCCCGCTGATCTACGAGGTTCGAGGGTTGCCGGCGAAGCAGGGCGTGAACTGGATGGACCAGTATCGCGGCGTTCGTTTCGGCATCATCATCCAGTGCGAGAACGGGTACTTCGCCGGCGGCCGCGGCGGAGGCTGGACGTATGACAACCAGGACAAGCGGGTCAAGCAGTTTCCGGGCGATGGCGGCGGGACGCATCACGTGAACTTCATCGAAGCGGTGAGGAGCGGCGACCCGGCGAAGGTGCGCGCCAACATGCGCGAAGGCCACCTGTCCGCCGCCCTGTGTCACATGGCCAACATCTCCTACCGGCTCGGCAGGAGACAATCCGTCCAGGAAGCCAACGCCGCGGTGGCGAAGCACGAGTTGCTCAGAGAGTCCTTCGGCCGGCTGGTGCCTCACCTGGAGGCGAACGGCATCGACCTGGCCAAGACTCCGCTGACGGTGGGCCCCACACTGAACTGGGACGGTCCGGCCGAGAAGTTCCAGGGCGAGCATGGCGACTGGGCCAACATGCTGCTCAGCAGGACCTTCCGGGAGCCGTTCGTGGTGCCCGAGAAGGTCTGATCGGGTCCGCAGGACCGCTTGGCGGGGTCAGCGGAACAGCAGAGGCGCCACCTGGCTGATGTGCATCCGCCAGGTGATCCACGTGTGGCCTCCGTGGGTTTCCAGCCAGCGCGTGTTGAACCCGATCTTCTGGATCACTTCGAAATCCACCTTCGCGCCGTCACGGGCGAAGTCGGTGTCGCCCGCGCTGACCCAGTACAGCTTCACCGCGCCGGCCGCCTCTGGGGTGCCTGTGCCGCGGTCGACTGTCCGGACAGAGTGGCTGGCGGGATTCCCAGCGAGACCGCCACGCTCACGAGCACGACGAGTCGGGACGGCGTCATGAGTGAAGTCCTCCTGCGCATCGAGGTCCTGGCCGTCTGCGGCGCGGCCGCCTACTTGACGTATCCGCGTTCCCGGTAATACCTCATCGCCCCCGGGTGCATCGGGATCACCCTGCTGACGGCGACGGTCTGCGGATCGTAGTACCAGGGTTCGAGCTGCACCTGGAACAGCTGGCGATGTTCGTCCAGGGCTTTGGCGACCGCGTAGGCGAAGTCGTCCGGCGCTTCGTCGCGAACATAGATGAGGTGATTGGGGCGCATCACCGTGGGAATCGGCCGGTCGACGCCTCGGAAGAGCGCCAGGGGAATGGTGGCGCGTTCGTAGCCGGGCTGCTGGGCCAGCGTTGCGAGCAGCGGCTCCTCCATATCGAGAAAGACGAGATCGTTCAGTTGGCTGGCCTCATACCACAAGCGCTGCTCCGGCGTGTTCGCCAGCAGACCGGTGCCGATGAAGACGTCCCCCGATGCGCGCTTCTCGCGCGAAACCCTGCCTGGTCCCGTGCCTTGGGGCGGCATGACGCCGCCGCCCCTGGCCTTCAACTCGTCGACCTTGATGCCGTAATAGTCGAAGATGATGTTGTTGCTGCCGACAATCCACGTGGGTTCGGCGCGATCCTTGATCTGTCTCAGGTTGGTGATGCCGGACTTCCTGCTGGCTGCCGCGATCATGTAGGTCGAGGTTCGTATGACAGCGACCACGCGGTAGTTCCGGCGCGGTCGCTTGTCCTGCGCGTAGGCTCCCGTGCCGTTCCAGGCGTCGATCAGGTTGGATTCGCTGGTGGCGCTGATATCCGGCACGGCGTCAGGGGGCGGTTCGATGTGCTCGGCATTCTCTTCCGCGCCTGGAGGCATCACCGGCTTGGTCTTGTCGGCCATTTGCCGCGGCCCGAAGGTCGACCAGCAGACCCAGCAGACGGTCGTCCGATAGCCGTAGTAGCTCAGCGCATCCGCGGTGACCTTCGCGAGAATGCCCCACGGGCAGGCCTTGCAGGCGCCGGCGAACACCGGCGTCTTGGCGGCGATGGTCGCCGATGCTCCGGCCTGGCCGCCTCCAACCGGACTCTGGGCGGGTCCGGAGCTCAGAACGAGGGCTGACGCCAGAAGCAGCGACCCGATGAAACCGAGAGTGATGGAACGCATACGCTCTACTTCTTGTAGGTCTTCGATTCCCCGGTCCGGCCGTTGGTGACGACCATCGTGCCGTTGCTCTCGGCGGAGATCTTCATCCAGTGGCCGTCGGACGCCGGGTCGATGTTGGCGATGACCTCGTCGGGAGGATTGCCGTCCGCGGCGCTCTGCGACTTGTGCAGCATGTAGAAGCCCTGGAGCCCGGGTGCGGCCTTCATCAGCGCGACCACCGACGCCGAGCCCCCCTTGCGCGAGCCGTTGTTCATCACGGCCACGCGGGCGCCGGTCGCATTGACGAGCGCCGGGTTGTTCGAGAGGTCGGCGCCGTGGTGGTTGACGAGCCACAAATCCACCGTCCCGATGAGGTTGTTGGGGCACGTCAGCTGCATCTCGCGGTTCCAGGTCAGGTCGCCCATGTCGAGCATGCGGAACGAGCCGAAGGTGAACAGCGTGCCCACGGAAGCCGCGTTCTCGGACTTGTCCTCGTCGGCTCTCTCCCACGTCTTGGCCTGGACCCCGGCGCAGGCCGCATTGGGTTTCCCGGCCCCTTTGAGGGGCGTCTTGATCGTCTCGAACGCGGACGCCAGCACCTGCACGTCCACGCCCGCGAACGGGATCTTGTCGCCCGGCTTCACGACGAGGTGCTTGGCCTGAGGCCACAGGTCGTCGTAGGCCTTGACCGCCGCGGTTGTCCGGGGATCGCTCACGACCGCGGCCCCGTGGTCCACGAACAGCGTCACCGGCATCTTCGCCACCAGTGATGGCGTGTTGTTCACGTGGTCGAGGTCGTAGTGCGTGGTCAGCAGGACATCCAGCTTCTTCACCCCGGCCAGTTGGCAGACTTCCAGGATGCGGTTCAGGTCGCGGTCGTTGCCGTTACTGCCGGGGAACCCCGTGTCGATCAACATCGACTGGCCGGCAGGCGACACGACGAGCACCGCCTTGCCGCCTTCGGTGTCGACGACCCAGATGTCGAGTGTCTTTCCCGCGGTGAAGACTGCCGCCGAAGCGAGACAGAGAACGACAAGAAGCAGGGCTCGTTTCATGCCGGGATATTACACCACTCGGCCGCCCGCGGCGCGGTGCGCGCCTCGCTCACCGCGCGCCTCGCTCACCGCCAGGCGGGCGGTGGCTCGGAGTCCCCGCCCAGAAACAGGACTCTGAACCCGTCCGGCTTGTGCTCGGCCGCCCACCGGGGACCGTTCAGCAGACAGGCCTTGGCCCACACTTCGCCGTCCAGCGCCCTCGAGGCAACCACCGATACCTGCTCGACGGACTGCAGGGGCCGGCCGGTACGCGGGTCGACGATGTGCGAGTACATCGTCCCGTCCGACCAGTGACACTGCTCTCCCGTTCCGGATGTGGACAGCGACGCGTCCTTCAGAAGGACGTGGGCCGCGCACGTGCCGGGATGTTCAGCATCGCTGATGTCGGCTCGCCACCCTCGCTCTCCGCCGGGCGGCGCTCCGAGGCCGTAGATGCTGCTCTTCGACCCTGCCACCAGGGCCGTGTCGCAACCGTGGTGTCGCAGGATGTCCGCCATCCGATCGACGGCGTAGCCTTTGCCGATCCCCCCGGGATCGAGTTCCACGCCCGGATGATCGAATTGGATTGTCTGGCCCGATGGATCGAGCCGGACGAACCGGTGTCCGACGTGGTTGCGGGCTGCCGCCAGTTCCTTCGCCGTCGGAACGCCGCCCGTCCCCCGGTAGAAACCCCAGGCTCTCTTCAGCGGGCCGACGGTGATGTCGAACGCACCGTCGGTCAGCCGACTCTGCTCGAGACAGACGGATATCAGCCGGAACAACTCAGGGGATACGGCAACCGGGTGGTGCGCGGCCCGGCGATTGACGGAGCTCCACTCGCTTTCGGGGCGATAGCTCGACAGCAGGCCGTCGAGGCGGCGCACCTCGTCGAAGGCGGCCCGGACCGCGGCTTCCATCCGATCCCGGTCGCGCCCGTGCAGCACGATGGAGAACGTTGTCCCCATCGCGCTGACACTCTGGCGCAGCCGCAGGACCTCAGTGGTCGAGGGCCCGACCACGATGCCCCCTAGGACGGAGAGCTACAGGGCCAGGTTCTGGCGGGCATAGGCGACGCACTGCTTGTTGTAGTCGTCCTCCAGCTTGACCGCATCCGCCGCGCTCAGGCCCGTGACCTTGGGCAGCGGCTTCTTCGGGGGGTTCTTCTTGACCAGCGCCAGGACCTTGGCCAGGTCCCTGCCGGGGAGCGGGCTCACGGCGTCGTCGAACGTCGCCCAGTACTTCGGCGTGTAGATCGGGATCTTCAAGGGATCGCGCGTGATCATCTCCAGGTCGAAGATCATGTTGGGGTCTTTCTGCCGCAGAATCTGGACGATCTGCTTCAGATCCAGGATCCCCTCGCCCATGGGGACCTCCGCGAGCAGGAACCCGTCCTCGTACTCCCCGAGTGCCATGTCCTTGATATGCGCGAAGAACACGTACGGGGCGAGCGTGTTGACGGTATCCATCGGATCTTCACACAGCGACAGGTTGTTGCCGAAATCGAGGCAAACGCCCACCCACTCGCTGCCGAGGCGCTTGAGCCAGGCCACCTGTTCGGCCGCGCGCCACCCCTTGTGATTCTCGATGGCGAGCTTCATCTGGTGCTTCCGCAGGATGGGCTCGGCCAGGGCCACCGCCTTCTGACTCTGCTCGAACATCTGCTTCCAGGGCTCGAGAGCGGGGAAATCCTCGTAGCGCCGGCCGGTCATGGCCGCGTGGAACATCACGGCGCCGGCGTCCTTGTACGCCCTGACCTGGGTCTCGAACGCGGCCACGTCGCTCTCCTGTCTCGGGAGCCTCGGGTCGCACACCAGGTGCATGTTGTAGCCTTCGAGCCGCTGCCGGAACTTCTTGATCTCGGCCGGATCGGTGGACGGCGGGTTGGTCTGGACACCGGCCAGGCCGATCGAGCGGCAGTGCTCGATGATGTCGAACGGTTGCCCACCGCCTCGTGCGCCACGCGAGCGCTGAGAGAACGCGGTGGGCGCGCCGCCCATCTTGGGGGCGATCGGCGGCGCGGCACCGACGGACTCCGCACCGAGTGTTTCCGAACGTGCCTGAGACGGGATCAGGGCAGTCCACGCAGAAGCCGCGCCAGCCGCCGCCAGTACCTGTCTTCTTGTCAACATGGTGTCGTCCTTGTCCTCGCCGGGATTGGGCGCCACGAGATTACCCTGCCGGGCGAGTCTGCGCAAGCCCCTGTCGATTCAGTTCCCCGCCCGATCCGGCCCCAGTCGATCCCCGCGCATCGGCCGGACGGCGGTCACGCGTGCGCCTCTGCGAGTCTCAGTCGTGACCGGGCGGCCGTCGCGACCTTTCCCTCCGACGGCAAGTCCGGTATATTGCTTCGGTCTGGATCAGGTCTCGGCGGTCGCGCCTGGCGGGTGACCGGGCCACCGTCCGGACGGCGTGCGCCTGCTCCAGAAGAAGCGGCCGGCCCAACCAAGAACCCGGTAAGGAGCGTACTCTCATGGCACTTCTGACCGAAAGACAGTTTCCGAGGCGCGAATTCCTCACGATGTCGGCAGGCATCGTGTTGTCCGCAGCCGCCATGCCCCAGGCGGTCGCCGCCCAGAAGGCCCCCGAAGCGGAATGGCGAAACAGGCAGCCCGGCATGACCTATCGACGCCTGGGGCGCACCGGACTGATGGTGTCCTCGATTGGGATGGGCGGCGACGACATCCGCCCGGAGGGCATCGACTACGTACTGTGGTCCGTGGACATGGGCCTGAACTATTTCGACACCGCGCCACAGTACCGGCGGCGGAGCGAGCGAGCGCGGGTACGGGGCGGTCATCAAGGCGCGAGGGCGCGACAAGGTCATTCAGAACACCAAGGTCAACGCGCACCCGAACCGGATGCAGCGATACCAGGAGGTCTTTCGGGCCCTTCCCGAGGCCGAGCAGGAGGCCCTCCGGAACAAGGCGGCCGAGCTGGTCGCCGCGAAGGACCTCGAGAACCCCAGCTACCTCGGCCCGTACTTCACCGGCCAGGCGTCGAACATGCGGAACCACATGATCGCGAACC
The DNA here is from genome assembly GCA_963783255.1 of uncultured Acidobacteriota bacterium. Classification (GTDB taxonomy): domain Bacteria; phylum Acidobacteriota; class Vicinamibacteria; order Vicinamibacterales; family Fen-181; genus FEN-299. Next base: position 118,809 of record CAWAMP010000012.1, read on the forward strand.
TGTTGTCGGAGAAGTACCGGGACAAGTTCGACCCCCAGAAGGACCTCAAGCAGTACATCATCACCTCGGTCGAGCGCAGCCTGACCTCGCTCGGCACCGACCACCTCGACTGCCTCCTGATGCGCGGCATCGAAACCCCATTCGAGGTGACGAACACGCCGGAGGTCTTCGAGGCGTTCGAGCTCCTGAAGAAGCAGGGCAAGGCCAGGTTCCTCGGCTTCTCGGCGCACTCCGACCCGGCTGGCGTTCTCGATGCGGCCATCGGCACGGGTGTCTACTCCATGGGGATGATTGCCTACCACTTCCTGAACTACAAGTGGGTGGACCCCGTGCTTGAGAAGGCGAAGAAGGCGGACTTCGGCGTGATGGCGATGAAGTCGAGCCGCGTGCTCCAGAATCCCTTCAACCGCCGCGAGATGCAACCGGAGCGGGTCAAGGCGCTGAACGCGCTCGTGCCGGGCGACATGACGGTCTTCCAGAAGGGCTTCCACTGGGCGCTCCAGAACCCGAACCTGAGCGGCGTGGTCGCCGGCATCTCGAACATGGAGATGGCCAAAGAGGACATCCCGTTGGCGTTCGAAAAGAAGCTGTGATCGCCCCATCCTCACTCGTTCCATTCCGTTGGCCGGCCGAGTGGAAGGACCCGTCGGCGCTGGCCCTGCTGAAGGGCACTCCCGTCAATTGCGTGGCCGGGAGTGCCCCGCCCCCGTTCCCGATCGGCGACCTGCCGTTCGTGACCCTGGACGCGGGCAGGCCTCCGGAGGGCGTCGCTCTCTGCGAGGGCGTGTGGCCGCGCGTCCTGCCAGCCAAGGAAGACGACACCACGGTCGCGGGCGTCACCGGCGGGGCGTGGGTGGACTCGAACGCGGGAGCCATCCGCCTGGCGCAGACGGCGGAGCCCGCCAAGCCGGTGTGGCTGACCTACTCGCCTCCCGGGGCAAAGGAGGTCATCCCGTTCGAGGAGTACGCCCGGCCCGTCGCGGAGGCCGGAGCCTACGGCGCGCGCTGGGTCATCTCGCTCGACGGGACGTTCGCCCAGGCCCTCAACGCCAGGAACGACCGGGCGCTCGGCGTCTGGCGAGAGATGATGGGCGTGCTGAAGCTGTTCGAGAGCCGGGCGGAGTGGCGGACCTGGCAGCCGGTTGCCGGCCTCGCGGTCGTCTCCAGCTTCAAGGGAGAACTCGACCTGGTGGCCGACGAGTTCGTCAAGCTGGCCCCGCGGCGCCATCTCGCCCACCGCGTCGTCCTGGCGTCCGACTTCGCCCGAACCTCGTTCGACAAGCAGAAGGCGATCATCTACCTGGACGCCGCGCCGCCCGATGCGGGGACTCTGAACGCGCTCGTGCGGTTTGCCGAGAACGGCGGCACCGTGCTGGCCCCGCGCGGGGTCATCAAGGCCACGCCCGTGGAGACCAGGCACGAGCACGTCATCCACTCGCTCGGTCGCGGGCGGCTGATCACGCCGCAGGACAAGTGGGAGGATCCATTCTCCCTGGTGCGCCAGGTCCAGCTGCTGCTGAGCGTTCGCGAGGACGCGGTGCAGGTCTGGAACGGCGGGGACATGAACAGCCACTACCTGTCGAGCCCCGACGGCCGTCGGGCGATCGTCCACCTGATTCCATACGCCTCGGGCAACACCCAACCGGTCACGATTGGCGTGCGGGAGCGGTACAGGGTCGCCCGAGTGATCACGTCGGCCTCGACGACGCCGGTCAAGATCACGACGGGCGGCCTCGGTTTCGAGGTCCCGGTCGGCGAGTTCTCCTGCTTCGCCGCGGTCGAACTGGACATCTGATATGACGTCGAACGATCCCGCGGCCCGATGGAGCCGTCGCGACCTCCTGATCGCAGCCGGGATGGGACTCGCGGTCGGGAGGGTGGCAGCGGCTCCGGCCGCGCGGGTGGCCGTGGCGCGATGCCCGGACTACTCGGCGAGCGTACAGCCCGCTCTGCGCCGGATGTTCGATGGCCTGGGCGGAATCGGTCGCCTCGTTGCCGGCAAGACCGTCGCCATCAAGATCAACATGGCCAATCCGCTGCGCGCGCGGACCGGCTACAGCCCGGCCTGGTTCACGCGCTGGAGCCATCCCGCCGTCATCCGGGCGGCCGTCAGCCTCATCGGCGCCGCGGGAGCCCGTCGGATCCGCATTCTCGAGGGCTCCTACGAAGACGACAACCCGCTCGAGGAGAACTTCCTGCAGGGAGGCTGGGACCCGCGCGACATTCTGGCCGCCGCCTCGATCGTGGAGATGGAGAACACGGACTCGCTCGGCCTGGGGAAGAAGTACGAACGGTTGAAGGTCGCGGGCGGCGGCCTGCTCTTCCCGTCGTTCGACTGCAACCACTCCTACGCCGACTGCGACGTGATGGTCTCGATCGCAAAACTCAAGGAACACCAGTCCGCGGGCATCGCGCTGTCGATGAACAACATGATCGGGATCGCGCCGGCCACGATCTACGGCGACGCCGCCGGGTTCGAGGAACCGGCGGTGCGGCCCTTCGGGCGCCGCGGGATGCTCCACACCGGCCGACGCCAGCCCTCGACGCTCGTGCCCGGCGAGACGAATCCCGAGTCTCCGCGCGATGCCGGCTATCGAATCCCGAGAGTCGCCGTCGACCTGGTCGCCGCCCGCCCGATCGATCTCGCGATCATCGACGGCGTCGAGACTCAAACCTCGATCGAGGGTGCCGCACCCGCGCCGGCGGCGCGGCGGAGGATCCACCTGGTCAAGCCGGGCATCCTGGTGGCGGGGTTCAACCCCGTGTGCACCGATGCGGTCGCCGCGGCACTGATGGGGTTCGATCCTGGAGCGGACCGAGGGACGCCGCCGTTCGAGAACTGCGACAGCACCCTCAAGCTGGCCGAGGAGGCCGGGATCGGGACGCGCGACCTGAAGCGGATCGAGGTCGTGGGCGTCCCGGTCCGAAACCTCCAGTTTCCCTTCCGCCGCTATCAGTAGAAGTTCCGCCGCAGCCGGCGCGCCGGCCGGCGCTCACGGCGCGCGCAGCCCAGGCCTGCCGCGGTTACGTTCAGGTGCCTGATTGTCGTCGCCGGTTGGTTGTGGCACCCTGACCCATGCGCCTTCTCGACTGGATTGTCCTCGTCGCCACCCTCGGCGGCGTCGTCTTCTACGGACTGTGGCGCAGCCGCGGCCGCCAGAACCTCGATCACTACGCGCTGGCCGGGCGGGCCATGCCGTGGTACGCCATGGCGCTCTCGATCATGGCGACCCAGGCGAGCGCCGTCACGTTCATCTCCACGCCGGGCCAGGCCTACGTCGATGGCATGCGGTTCGTGCAGTTCTACTTCGGCCTGCCGCTGGCGATGGTCATCCTGGCGTTCACAGCCGTACCGCTCTTCCATCGGGCGCGTGTCTACACGGCGTACCAGTACCTGGAACAGCGCTTCGACCTGAAGACCGGCACGCTGGTCAGCGTCATCTTCCTCATCCAGCGTGGCTTGGCGCTCGGCGTCACGCTCTACGCCCCGGCCGTCGTGCTCAGCGTCATCTTCGGCTGGCCCGACTGGCAGACCACCCTCATCATGGGCGGCGTCGCGGTGGCGGTGACGACGTTCGGCGGCGTCAAGGCGACGGCGTGGTCGCACATGCTGCAGATGGCGGTCATGACCGCGGCGCTCGCGGCCGCCCTCGTGTGCGCGGTCGTGCTCCTGCCGTCGCACGTCTCGTTCCGGGACGCGGTGACGCTGGCCGGGGCGTCGGGGAAGCTGAACGTCATCACGACGACGTTCGACTGGAACGATCGGTACAACCTGTGGAGCGGCCTGTTCGGCGGGATGTTCCTGGCGCTGGCGTACTTCGGGACGGACCAGTCCCAGGTGCAGCGGTACCTGACGGGCAAATCGATCGCCGAGAGCCGGCGGGGCCTGATGTTCAACGCGGCGGCGAAGATCCCGATGCAGCTCCTCATCCTGTTCATCGGGGCGATGGTCTACGTGTTCTACATCTACCAGGCGCCGCCGATTCTCTTCCAGCGGAACGACCTGGCGCGCGTCCGGGCGCCGGTCATCCGGCAGGCGTACAACGTGGTCGATCGCCAGTACCTGGCGGCGCACGAGGAGCGGCGCCGCGCCGCGGACGGCCTGCTCGACGCGGCACACGCCGGCGCAGCGGACGGGGAGGGGAGCGCACGCGCGGCCTACCGCGCGGCGCAGAGCGGGTTCGAGGCGGCACGGCGAGAGGGCTTCCGGCTCGCGGAGGCGGCCGGAGTCAGGCAACCCAACGACACGAACTACATCTTCCCGACGTTCGTCACCCGCTACCTCCCGGCCGGCATCCTGGGTCTGGTCCTGGCGATGATCCTGGGGGCGGCGATGTCCTCGATCGCGTCCGAGATGAACGCGCTCGGCACGGTCAGTCTGATCCACCTCTACCAGCGCTTCGGCCGGCGCGGGGCGAGCGAGGACCACTACCTGCTGGCGTCGCGCCTCGCCACGTTCGGGTGGGGGCTCTACGCCGTCGTCTCGGCGCAGTTCATCAAGCACATGGGGTCGCTCGTCGAGGCGGTGAACCTGCTCGGCTCCTTCTTCTACGGCGGGATGCTCGGCGTGTTCGTGCTGGCCGTGGCGTTTCCGCGCGTGCGGGGTCGGGGTGCGTTCTGGGGAGTGCTCTGCGGTGAAGCGGTGATCTTCGGCTGCTGGTACTTCACGAAGATCGCCTTCCTCTGGTACAACGTCATCGGCTGTGCCGCGGTCGTCCTGACCGGGCTGATTGTCACGGCCGTCGCTCCCGGGGGAACCGGCGAATCCGGCTTCGGGGCCGTGCCTGGCGCGTAGGCACGACCTCGACCACGCCCGCAGGCGCGACGTCATTTCATGTACTTGTCCAGGAAGTCGATCACCGTCTTCCACGTCGGCACGAATGGCGTCGGGTTCGCGATCGTGCAGCCGGCGGCCGACGTGGAGCGCATGGTCGCCGCCTCGCGGAGCGCCGCGTCGGTCAGGAACCCGTTCCAGTTGCCGTGCGGAGCCTTGGGAAGACTGATGAACACGGCGTCCTTGCAGGCCTTGTTCAGCGCCATGTACAGCTGTTCGCCCTGGTTGTGCGGCACCAGCTGATCCGAGTCGCCGTGCAGGATCATGATCGGCGGGTCGGCCGGCGTGATGTAGGTGAGCGGGCTGGCGGCCTTCACCTTGTCCGGACAGGTCTGGATCGCGCAGCCCACGAGCCGCGACTCGGGCGAGTTCTCGCTGTCGTGGCACGCCTGCCCGTCGCACTTCCGCAGGGCCCAGAAGTCCATCGCCAGGAAGTTCGTCGGCGGATAGAACGCGACCGCCGCCTGCACCGCGCTCGACACGCCGGTGGTGCCCACCATCCCTTCGAGCTGGGGCGCATCGCCCGTCGCTGCGGCCATCGCAGTCGTCCACCCGCCCGAACTGTCGCCCATGATGGCGATGTGGTCGGCGTCGAAACGGTACCTGGCGGCATTCGCCCGCAGCCACCGGATCGCGGCCTTGATGTCGTGCAACTGTCCCGGGAACTGCACCTGCGAGCTGGAACGGATCGAGACGCCCGCGACGGCGTAGCCGGCGGGATTCAGTTGGGCCGCGAGGCCCTGCGCGCCTCTCTTGCCGTTGTCCGCCATCCACGCCGACCCCGCCGTCCAGATGACGACCGGGATCGGCCCGGCCGCCCCGGCGGGCATGTAGAGGTCGAGCTTGTGGCCGTTGCTCGTCGCCGGCTCCGCTGGCGCGTAGTCGATGTCCGCGAAGGTCGGAGCAGGCCCGGGCAGGGAGCCCGGTCCGCCGGGGCCGCCCCTTCCGGCAGGCGGCTGGGAGCCGCCGCCGATCGGCGGCACTCCGGCGGGAGGCTGCGCGTCGGCCGCCAGCGAGACCGAGAGGATCAACCCAACCAGCCACGTGCGCGAGCACCTCATTCCGTCCTCCTTGTCGCCTGTCGTTGCCACGACGATGAACGCTACCTTACGGGAGCGACGTTGGCGGATCAAGGAGGCACCTGCCTTCTTGTCGTGTCGAACCGGGTCTTCTATCGTAGCGTGGTGACGCCGCTCGGGCCTGAATGGACAAATGGGCCGGAGCGGTGCCAGTCCGGCACCGACGCTCGCATGTTACAGCCTGCTCAAGAGGAACGAAATGGACTCAGGGAATCGATCGACAATCGCGTGCTGCGTCGTGCTCCTCGTCCTCGCGCACGTTGCCGTGACGTCCCAGGGAACTGGCGTCCGGCTCGGTCCGGCGGCGACGGCGGCGTGCGACCAGGCGTGCCTCGCCAACGTCATGGACGGCTTCATCAAGGCGATGACCTCCGGAAAGACCGCGGCGGTTCCGCTGGCGCAGGACGCGGAGATTCGCGAGAACACCAAGGTGGTCACGCTGGATTCGACGGCCTGGAAGCAGGTGAAGGCGATACGGTCCAGCCTGGTCGTCGCCGACGCGTTGACCGGCAACGTCGTGTCCCGGGCCGGGGTGGAACTGGCCGACGGCAAGGCCGGGTACATCTCGACGCGGCTGAAGGTCGTGGCCGGGCGCCGCGTGACCGATGTCGAGATGAGCGCCGACACCTCGCCCCGCGTCGTCGGCGCCTACGTGTGGAATCTCGACCCGAAGCTGACGGCGGTCCTTCCGCCGGAACAGCGCATGACGAGAGTCGCCCTGGAGGCGCTGGCGCGCAGGTATTTCGGCGGACTGTCGAGTCACCAGCCCGATCCCGCCAACTTCGACGACGCCGTGTGCAACCGCTTCCACAGCGGACAGCAGGTGACCAACGTCGTTCGCAATGCCGTCGAAGGTGGACGGGGTATGACGTGTTCCGAATCGAACACCGGAGACCGCCCGTGGGGGCCTGCCGGTGAGCAGCGCTTCCCCGTCATCGACGTGGAACGCGGCCTGGTGTTCGGCGTGACGCTGTTGCACTATCTGAGGAACCCGACGCCGAGCCAGATGTACGTCTCGGAGGTGTTCAAGGTCGTCGGGGGCAAGATCGTGCGGGTCGACAACATCGGGCTGATGATGCAGGGCGTGGCGACGCTCGGGTTCGCTCACTGACGACAGGAGGCGTGGAACCATGCGTGACAGGACTCGGTGGGCCGTGCTCGTTTCTGTCCTGGCTTGTCTGCTGCCCGCGGCGAGCGCGTGGACGCAGGACTTCCCGCAATGGCGCGGACCCAACCGCAACGGCCATTCCGCCGAGAAGGGCCTCCTCAAGGAGTGGCCCAGGGAAGGGCCGAGGCTCCTGTGGCAGGTCAACGACCTGGGCAGCGGGTATGCCACGCCATCCGTGGCCGGCGGCCGGATCTACCTGATGAGCAACCGCGGCCTCGCGGACGAGTTCGTCAGCGCGCTGAACGCGAAAGACGGGAAGGTGATCTGGTCCGTGAGGATTGGGAAGGTGGGCAATCCGAACCAGAACCCGAACTTCCCCGCGGCACGGTCGACGCCAACCGTTGACGGGGCCGTGGTCTACGCCCTGGGATCGGACGGCGACCTCGTCTGCCTCGAGTCCGCAACCGGGAAGGTGCGGTGGACGAAGTCCCTTCGCGCCGACTTCGCCGGGCTTGCTCCCACTTGGGCGTACGCAGAATCGCCGCTGGTGGACGGCGACGTCCTGGTCTGCGTCCCCGGCGGCAGTGACGCGACGATCGTCGCGCTCGACAAGCGAAACGGAAACGCCGTCTGGAAGTCGGCCGTTCCCGGCGGGGGCATGGCAGGCTACGCGTCGGTGATCATCGACAATACCGGCGGCGTCAAGCAGTACGTCGCCTACTTGGCGAGCGGCCTGGTGGGTGTCGAGGCGAAGACCGGCAGGTTCCTCTGGAAGTACGAGAAGACCAAGGGGTCCATGGGCATGAGCATCCAGACGCCGGTCGCCGGCGATGGGCTCGTCTACAGCGGCGCGGGCCGGGTGGGAGGCGGAGCCGTCAGGCTCAAGGCGGACCAGGGAGCCGTCGCCGCCGAGGAAGCGTACTTCGATCCGCGGCTCCCGACCGCCATCGGCGGCACGGTGCTCGTCGGGCCCAACCTCTACGGCACGAGCCAGGCGATGATGTGCGTGGACTACAAGACGGGCCAGGTCAAGTGGACTGAACGCGGCGTCGGAGCCGCCTCGCTCCTGTACGCGGAAGGCCTGCTCTACCTGCACGGCGAGAATGGCGAAGTCGCGCTGATCGAGGCGAGCCCGGAGGCCTACAGGGAGAGGGGACGCTTCACGCCGCCGACCCCGCCCAGCCACAAGGCCATGGAGCAGGCGTGGGCCTATCCGGTGATCGCGGACGGCCGGCTCTACATCCGGGACGCGGACACGATGTGGTGCTACGACATCCGGGCGCCCAGGTAGCTCGAGCGAGTTCCCCCCGGCCGGGTCCGCTATTTGGCGCGCCGCGCTCCCGGCCGGCCTCGCGGGATTCGAAGCGTGCGGACGGCAGGGGCCTCAACCCGGCCCGGCGACGCCGGCCCCTGAGCCCGATTCTCACTTCATCGGACCGCCTTCGCTCGAGGGCGGCACGATCCCCTTCAGCCGCAGCTGCACTGCCAGGTAGCCGTACTCCTCGTTGTCGTGCGCCACCATGCCGTAGAGCGACGCCAGACGCGATCGCGCTCCCCCGCGCCCGCCGGTGGTCATCTGGACCACGGTAGCGTCGGTGAGGCTGGCGAAAGCCTTCTCGCACTCCGCGATCGAGGACTTCATCGCCGCCACCAGGTCCGCCTTCGCCTTCATGTTCGAGGCGCCGAGCTGTGTGCCGGACCCGGTCACGCCCGCGCACGTGCGCATCCGCGCGTCGATCGTATGTCCGAGCGTTCCGGCGAACGTCCGGATCTCGGGCACCGCCTGGAAGCCGTAGAGATCTTCCGGCATCTTCTCCGCCATCTTCAACAGGTTGCCGGCGACACGGTCGGCCGCCTGCTTGACCTCGGTGGACAACGGGTTCGCCGGCGGCGCGGGCGCCTGGGCACCCGCAGGCGGCGCCTGCGCGGCAGCCATCGACGCGCACCCGACGAGAACGGCAAGGCACAGAACCACTCGCTTCATCTCCAAACCTCCTTCAGATACCCAGCCGCAGGCGGCGGGCCAGCTCGCCGCCCGTCTGGTCGGTGGACGGCCGGTAGCCTCTGAGCGGCAGGATGCGTTCGTGAACGGCGTCCAGGATCCACTCCGGCTGCGGGAAGAACATCGGTTCCAGCTCCGCTGCCGGCGTAATCCAGTTCCTGCTGCCAATCACCACGGGCGGGGCGTCCAGCGCATCGAACGCCAGCTGCGTCAGGTTCGCAGCGATGCTCTGCATGAGGCAGCCGCGCTCCACCGCCTCGCAGGCGAGCAGCACCTTGCCGGTCTTGCGGACGGACCGCACCAGCGGTTCGAAATTCAGCGGGTTCGCCGATCGGAGGTCGACGAGCTCGATGGAGAGTCCGGACTGCGCCTCTAGCGTCCGCGCGGCGGCGAGCGCCGTGTACAAGGCCGGCCCGAACGTGATGATGGTGAGGTCCTTCCCGGCCTTCTTGATGGAAGGCTCTCCCAGCGGGACCTCGTAGTAGCCTTCGGGGACGCCGGCCGCCTCGAACATCTCGCCGGCGTCGTAGAGCCGCTGGCTTTCGAAGAAGATGACCGGGTCGGTGCCGGCGAGCGCCGCGTTCATCATGCCCTTGGCGTCGTACGGCGTGACCGGGTAGACGACCTTGAGCCCCGGAATGTGGTGGACCACCGCACTCCAGTCCTGCGAGTGCTGCGCCCCGTACTTGACGCCGACCGAGATGCGCAGGACGACCGGCAGCTGCATGAGCCCCCCGGACATCGCCTGCCACTTCGACAGCTGATTGAAGATCTCGTCGCCGGCCCGCCCCATGAAGTCGGCGTACATGAGCTCCGCGACCGCCCGCCCGCCCTCCATGGCGTAGCCGACGGCGGCCCCGACGATGGCGGCTTCCGAGATGGGCGCGTTGAACAGGCGATGGTACGGGAGCGCCTCGGTCAGGCCGCGATAGACGCCGAACGCCCCGCCCCAGTCGCGGTTCTCTTCGCCGAACGCCACCATCGTCGGATCGATGCTGAAGCGATGGGCCAGGGCTTCGAAGATCGCGTCGCGGACGCTGAACGCCTTCATCTTCGGCACCGGCTTGCCGTCGAGCTCCGGGGTTCGGACCCGGCCCTTGATCTGCTGAACCCGCGTGTTCTGCGACCAGTCCTGGAGCAGTTCCGGCTTCCTGTCGTCGCATTTCTCCCGCGTGCCGTTCGAGAACATGACGCGGCCGACCAGGTCCGAATCGATGCCGATCCGTGGAGCGGCCTGCGGATCGATGGCGAGCTGGAACATCTCGAAGACGACAGACTCGATGCCCGCGCGTGTTTCGTCCAGGGTGCCTTCCGGGAAGACGCCCCCCCGCACCAGCCTGTCCCTGAACGACAGCAGCGAATCCGCCTGCTGCCAGGCCTCGACTTCCTCCTTCGTCCTGTAGCTGGAGGCGTCGGAGGGCGAATGCCCGCTGATGCGGTAGGTCACCGAGTCGAGCAGGGCCGGGCCCCTGCCCTCCGCGAGGAGCGCGATCTTCCTTCGGAATGCGTCGATGAGGGCGAGCGGATCGTAGCCGTTGACGCGTTCCGCGTGCAGCTGCTCGGGGTTGACCGCGGCTCCGATCCGGGCGATGAAGCGGCAGCCCATGGTTTCACCCATGGGCTGTCCCCCCATGCCGTACTGGTTGTTCATGCAGTGGAAGAGGATCGGCAGACCTCCGCCAAGCTCCGGGTTCCAGAGCGTCCTGTACCTGATCCATCGACGCGAAGGTCAGCCCCTCCCACACGGGGCCGCAGCCGAACGAGGCATCGCCGATGTTGGCCACGATGATGCCGCGCTTGCGGTTCACCCTCTTGAAGAGCGCCGCCCCTGGCGCAATCGAACCCGAGCCGCCCACGATGGCGTTGTTGGGATAGCTCCCGAAGGGCGTGAAGAAGGCGTGCATCGAGCCGCCCATGCCGCGGTTGAAGCCGGTCTCCTTGGCGAACAGTTCGCTGAACGCGCCGAAGATGACGAACTTGATGGCCAGGTCTGCGACCGAGCCGCGATGGCCCTTCTCGAGCGGCCGGAGGATGGCGCCGTCCAGGTACGTCCGCATGATCTCGATCAGCGTCTGGTCGTCGGTCTTGCGAATCGCGGAGAACCCCTTCGCCAGAATCTCGCCGTGGCTCCGGTGCGAGCCGTAGATGTGATCGTCCGGCCCCAGGAGGAACGCCATCCCGACCGCGGAGGCCTCCTGCCCGATCGACAGGTGGGCGGGCCCGAGATGGTCGTAGGCGACGCCTTTGTAGAGCCGCTTCGTCTTGATCTCGTTCAGGATGGTCTCGAACTCCCGGATGGCGGCCATGTCCTGCCAGATCGCCAGGAAGTCCTGAGGGGCGAGGACCGACCGCTCCTCTTCGATGGTCTTGCTGTAGGTGTTGACCGGAATGTCGGTGAACCGGATGCGGTCTTCCGCCAGCAGCGTTTCGGGTTTGAGGACAATGGATTTGGGCATTTCGGAATCACCTGCTGTGCTGCGTCACGGGCAGCCCGTCGCGACAGAGCCGCCGCGGACCGCGCACGCCGGCCCCCCAGGGGCCACGGCGTGCCCGGCAAGCCACCGGCTCCATGATCGCGTGTTTCAGAGCCTGTTGTCGATCTGCTCGATCTGCTCCCTGACCGTCTTCAGGAACCGCGCGGCCGGCGCGCCGTCGATCACCTGGTGGTCGCAGGTCAGCGAGAGCCCGATGTAGTCGACGAACTCGACGGCGCCGTCCCGGCGAACCGGCTTCACCTGGATCGCGTTCACTCCGAGGATGGCGACCTGGGGCGCGTTCAGGATCGGCGAGAACGACTCGATCCCGTAGGTCCCCAGGTTGCTGACGGTGAATGTCCCCCCGGCGAGATCGTCCGGTGCGAGCGATCCCTCGAGCGCGCCTGCGGTCAGCCTTTTGACCTCCGCCGCCAGCTGAGGCAGCGTCAGACGCTGGCTGTCGCGGATCACCGGAACGAGAAGTCCTCTGGGCGTGTCGCAGGCGAACCCGATGTGGATGCTCGCATGCTGGTAGATCGTGCCGTCCAGGAACTCGACGTTGACCTCGGGAACGGCTTCCAGGGCCCTGATGGCGCAGAAGAGGACCATGGCGTTGATGTTGACGGCGGCGGCGTCCTCCGCAGAGCCCGTGGACTTGATGCGGGCGCGCAGGGAGAGGAGGCCGGCTGCGACGGCCGAGGTGTTCAGCGTGTATTGAGCGGTGGACGCCAGTGACTGCCGCATCCGGCGCGCGATCGTGCCGCGAAGACGCGACGGGCTGATCGGCCGGGCCGCGGGATCGCCGGACAGGGCGATGCCACCCGTTACGGATCCCTGGCCGCGAAGCCCGGAGCCGTCGTCGGCCGCCGGAACCGGCTGCCGCGCGCGGTAGTAGAGCTGTTTCAGATCCTCCTCGAGAATCCGGCCTCCCGGACCCGACCCGGCCACCGCGCCCGGGGAGAAACCATGGTCTTCCGCGAAGCGCCGCGCCCTCGGGCTCATCGCGGGAGCGGACGCGGCCGGTGCGGAGGCACCCTCGGAAGGGCCCGGCGTCGAGGGGGCCGCCGCCGCGTGTGGCGGCGGTTCCGGAGCGGGCTGCGATGCCCGGGGCGAGAACTGCTCGATGGGTTCTCCCGGAGTGCCCACGACGCCGACCGTCGTGTACACCGGGACGAGATCGCCGTCCCGGAAGAAGACGGCGAGGAGCGTGCCGTCGGCGGGGGCCGTGAGTTCGAAGCTCGCCTTGTCGGTCTCGATGTCGGCCACGACCTCGCCGGCGGTCACCGTCTCGCCGGGCTGTTTGCACCAGCGGGCAAGGAGGCACTCCTCTATCTCGTTTCCGAGCTTCGGCATTTCAATTGGGGTAGCCATTCGCGTGTCCCGATGTGTCTCGTCGTTTCCTTCGGGCACCCTACGTGAGGCCCTCGATCAGCTTCCAGCCTGCCTCGACGAACTGGCACACCGTGCGCTGCGTGGGTCCGTAGGTGATGAAGTCGTTCGGCGCCATCCCGTCCGGTTCGTAGGCCTTGATGAACTCGGGCATCGAGCGAAGCCGGTCCACGACGGCGGGATCGATCTCCCGGTCGATGCGCTCCTCGCGCGGGCGGTCGCCGGTCACGAACCACTCCTGCGGGGCCGGGGCAATCGACATCGTGAGGTCGGCGCCCGCGAGTTCCGTCAGGTGGTAGTCGCCGCGAAGCGCCGCCACGAGCAGCACCGCCTCATAGCCGCGCTCCTGGTAGATCCGGTACGCCCGCTTGGTCGCGGCGAGGCCGGACTGGCGAATGTCGGACTCGCTGACCGGGGAGCGGTTGTCCGCCGCCACCTCGCGCAGGTAGTCGTCGAGCCGGCCAATCATGATCACGGCGAAGCACTCGCCCGGCTTCACACCGTTCTTGAGCGCCCGCTGCCGGCCCGCCCGGCACCGTTCCGCGATGGCGATGGCCTGCGGAACCGTGAAGCTGACGGTCGCGGCCGTCGTGATCCCCTCGGCCACGCAGTCCTCGAGCACGTCGAGGCCCGCGGCCACCGCCGGGAGCTTCACGGCGATGTTCGGCGCCCAGGCGTGATGCGCCCGGGCCATGGCCATCATCGGCTCGCGCTCACCGGCGCGCGACGGATTGACCTGGGCGCAGACGAAGCCGGTCTTGCCCGCGCTGGCATCGAAGTGGGGCTTGTACATCGCCGCGGCGCGCGTGACGACGAACCGCATCAGCGCCTCGGCCTTCTCTTCGCCGGAGACCCTGGTCGCAAGCACGGCGTCGATCTCCGAGGCCCACGCGGCTCGGTTCTTGACCAGCGCCACGCTCGTGAGAAACGGGTTGGTCGTGACGCCGACGGCGCCGCGGTCGAGACCGCGCTGGAGCTCGGCCGGATCGGCCGAGTCGTGCCACCACTGCGTCTTCGTGTTCTCGACGAGCCAGTTGAGATACGTGCCAGCGCTCACGATGATTCCTCGCGGTCTGCGAACGTCGGGGTTCGCGATGTCTTCGATGAAGGTCGCAACAGCCGGATGTCGGCGGCCCCAATGGGGTCCGCCCTCCCATGTGACATCGGGCGAGCACAGATGATCCATCAATATACATGGGACCGTGCGTGACAGTCACCAGGATCTTCACCGCGGACGTTCGCGATTGACCTTCCGAGACCGTTCTCGTACACTCCGGCTGCGCGAGGAGTACCTCGATTCCGCAATCACAGAAAGGACTGCCATGGAGGCTTCTGCAAGCGAGACGCTCAACGGCTCGACCGAGACCAACAAGCCCACCCGACGCGAGTTCCTCAAGGTGGCCGGTGGTGCGGGTGTCATGACGGCGGCATCCTATCGCCGCATCCTTGGCGCCAACGAACGCGTGGGTGTCGGCGTGATCGGCTTCGGCCTGATCGGCAAGCAGCACATCGCGGATCTCAAGAAGTTCAAGGATGTCGAACTGCTGGGCATGTGCGATTGCTACAAGCCGCGGCTGGACGAGGGGCTGGCCTACATGGAAAGTCCCAACGCCAAGGGCTACGGCGATTTCCGGAAGATGTACGAGAACAAGGACATCCAGGGCGTCCTCGTCGCGTCTCCGGATCACTGGCATGCCATGCACACCATCCTTGCCTGCGCCGCCGGTAAGGACGTCTACGTCGAGAAGCCGATGACGCTCTTCGTCGACGAAGGCAAGTGGATGCTGCAGGCCCAGAAGAAGTACAACCGCATCGTGGTCGTCGGCACGCAGCGGCGGCACGGCAAGGGCGTGCGCGAGGCCAAGACCGTCGTCGAGAAAGGCACCCTCGGGAAGATCCACTCCATTCGATGGTCCTCGTACCGGAACATCTACCCGGGCTTCGGCGTCACGCCCGTGACGACCCCGCCGGCGAATTTCGACTACGACATGTGGCTCGGGCCGGCCGAGAAGAAGCCGTACCGGGCTCATCGCGGACTCTATCATTTCCGCTGGTTCTGGGACTTCTCCGGCGGCCAGATGACCAATCTCGGCGCGCACACCATCGACCAGATCCTCTACGTCATGAACGTGAAGGGTCCGACGCTCGTCCACTCGACGGGCGGACGATTCGTCCTCGAGGACGACGGAGACACGCCGGACATCCAGGACGCCATGTGGGTGTTCCCGGGAGCCACGCCGGACGCGAAGGGTTTCGTGATGAACGCCGCGATCCGTGAGGCGAACTCCGGCCGGAGTCTCTCCGACACGGCATCCCGCGGGCAACTCTATCTTGGGACCAAGGGCAGCATGGTCCTGGCGGGGAACTGGGAGGTCTTCCCGGAGAACAAGACGGACCCGGTGAACGACATCCCGCGGTTCATGGGCCATCCGACCGGCGGCCCGGTCTACACGGACACGAAGCCCTCTCCGTGGATCGAGGCGGCGAAGGGCCAGGTGGCCGCGTCCGACCCGCGCTACGGGACGGGCGGCGAAGACACCATGGCGATGAACGAGCAGGACTGGATCAACTCCATCAAGAGCCGTCAGAAGCCGTTCTGCGATCTGGAGGGTGGACACCGGGTCTCGGTCGCGTGCCTCCTGGCGAACATGTCGCTGAGGCTCGGCCGGGCGATCAAGTGGGATCCTGAGAAGGAAGTGGCGATCGGCGACAAGGAAGCCGCCGCCATGTGCGTGAAACAGTACCGCGCGCCGTGGGACCAGGCGCTCAGGAGCGTCATCACCGTCTGATCACGCCGCGCCACGACCGCGGCTTCCCGCAGCAGAAGAGGTCGGGGCACGGCATGCCGTGCCCCGACCCGCCCTCCCTTGACTAGGCCGTTCGGGCTGCCTTCCGTCCGACGATCAGGACCATCGCCGCCGCCAGCAACTGCGAGCACGCCAGCACGAGCAGGGGCACGAACATGCTGTGCGTCTGGTCGCGGATGAAGCCGACGGCGTGGGGACTCGCGTAGCCCGCGAGATTGCCGATCGAGTTGATCCAGGCGATGCCTGCGGCCGCCGCCGAACCCGAGAGGATTGCGGTCGGCAACGCCCAGAACACCGCGAACTGGCACATGATCGCCGATGAGGCCACGACCAGCGCGGCAATCCCGGCCACGCCCGGAATCCCGGGGACGGCGCTCGCCGCGAACGCCACGGCGCCGGTGAACCCGGCGATGGCCATGTGCCACCGCCGTTCGCCGGTCTTGTCCGAGTGATGGCCCCAGATGTTCATGGCGACGATGCTGGCCACCCACGGGACGGCCGAGATCCATCCGATCGTCTGCGGGTCCTGGGTGATGGTCTCCTTGATGATCTGCGGGAGCCAGAAGGTGATGCCATAGTTGCCCGCCGTCATCCCGAAATAGGCGAGGCTCAGCAGCCAGACCGGGCCGCTGCGAAAGGCGTCCGCGAGACGGTGTCCGCCGTGGCCGGTCATCCGTTTCCGCGCGTCGTCCTCTTCGAGGCCCCTCAGGACCACGCGCTTCTCGTCCCCGGACAACCACGCCGCCTTGGATGGCCGGTCGGTCAGGAACCAGAGGGTGACCAGGCCGAAGAGGACGGACGGAATGCCCTCCAGGAGGAACAGCCACTGCCACGAGGACAGGTGGCCCGCGCCGGTCATGGTGGCCAGGATCCACCCGGAGAGCGGACCCGCAACAATGCCCGAGATTGGCACGGCGCTCATGAAGAGGGCGACCATCCGCGCGCGGCGCTTCTGCGTGTACCAATACGTGAGATAGAGGATTACGCCAGGGAAGAAGCCCGACTCCACGATCCCGAGCACGAAGCGGAAGGCGTAGAAGCTGGCGGTCCCCTGGACGAACATCGTGCAGGCCGAGACGATGCCCCACGCCACCATGATCGGGCCGATCCACAGGCGCGCGCCGATTCTCTGCAGGATCAGGTTCGCGGGCACCTCGAACAGGAAGTACCCGATGAAGAAGAGGCCGGCTCCCAGGCCGTACACCGTGTCGCTCATCCCCAGGTCCTGCTGCATCTGCAGCTTGGCGAAGCCGACATTCACCCGGTCGACATACGCCAGGACGTAGCAGAAGAACAGGAATGGCATGATGCGCCATGTGATCTTCCGGTAGACCGCCGCTTCGGATGGAACGGGTGGCGCGCTGTTCGTCGTGGGGATCATTGTGGAACCTGCAGCGTCACCTTGCCGGTGGCGGCCCACTCGGCGCCGCGCGTGAAGGTGGTGATGAAGGTCGGCGTGTTGACGGCCGCGACGTCGTGCCCCAGCATGTTGGCGAACACCCTCCCCTTGCCGTAGTCCAGCGTCCACAGGCTCGGCCGGTCGAGGCCGGCCCCCGGGACCGGCTGGCGAGCCTTGCCGCCGTACAGGGAGTGATCGTCATACGCCGTGGCCAGCACGTGGAACGATCCCTCCGGCTGGCACTTGAGGTTCGCGTACAGCTCGTCCTTGGGCTGTGGGAGCGACTTCTTCAATCCGCGGGTGATGGGATGCTCGACGTCTTTGATGTCCACCGTGAAATCGTGCGCCGCCGAGTGGTGCCCCTGGTTCGGGCGCCAGTTGCAGCCGGAGAGCTTCTCGTATTCATCCCACCCGTTGAAGGCCGCGACCGAGAAGTGGAACATCACCAGCCCCTTGCCCGAGCGGACGAACTCGAGCAGCGCCTGGTCCGCCCGCTCTCCCCAGCGCTGGTCCGGCTGGCGATCCTGGTAGTTGAGGACCACCAGGCTGTACGGGGCCAGCGTCTCGGGGCCCGCACCTCGGAACTCCTCGGTGATTCGGACCTCGAACAGCCCGGTGTCCTCCAGCACCTTGCGCAGCTCGGGCGTGACCGCCTTCCAGTTGTGCCCCATCTGCTGGCCGGTGATGATGAGCGTCTGAATCTTCGGCGGCCCCGCGGGCTGGCCCGAACGCTGGGCGAGAAGCGGGACCGAGAACGCGATGACGGCCAGGACAAGCCAGGTTCTTCTCATCGGAGCCTCCTCATGCCGGGCGGGCCTGCTTCCCATCCCAGGTGAACATCTTCTTCTGACGGACCGACTGGATGGCGAGCAGGGTCGGCAGCGTCGAGTTGAAGCCGACCTCAATCGGGCACGCCGTCTTCGCGCGTGACTTGACGCAATCGAGGAAGTTGCGCGTGTGGCGGACCGTGGCCGAGCCGCCCTTGCCCTCGGGATCCTCTGAAATGAGCCGTGGGTCCATGTCTCGTTCTGCCTTGAGCGGCTCCTGCTGCACGCCTCCGCGGCGCTGGTTGTTCGGCCTCAGCTGATGACCGAACCGGTTCACCAGCAGGACGCCCTTCTGCCCGTAGAACCAGTTGCCGTACATGTCGGGCATCGCGAAGCCGTCCTCGAGGCTGGGCGGCGTCGCATTGGTGAGCGTGGCGACGAACTTGCCGTAGTCCCAGGTGATCGAGAACGTGTCGGGTGCGACGTCCTTGGGGTCCTGGCCTGACGTGTAGATGGCCGAGGCGCTCGTCAGCAGCGGAGCCGTCGAATCCGCGTTCATGTACCAGAGCATCACGTCGGTCAGATGCACGCCCCAGTCGGTGATCGCGCCGCCGCCGTAGTCCCAGTAGGAGCGCCAGCGCAGCCGGCTGGCCACGTACGGGTGGCGCGGCGCCGGACCCTGGAACATCTCCCAGTCGAGAGTGGCCGGCGGCGTCGGCGGCTGCGCCGGCGGCGGCTGCGCGGGGGCGAAGGACCCGCCCCCGGGGTACAGCAGCACGCAGTGGTTGATCTGGCCGATGAACCCGTCGAGCGTCTTCTTGTTCCAGTCCTGGAAGTGCTGCCAGCTCCGCTGCTGGCATCCGACCTGCACCACCCGCTTGCTGTTGGCGACCGCGGCCACCATCTTCAGGGCGGGCTCGATGGCGTTCGAGACCGGCTTCTCGACGTAGACATCCTTGCCCGCGGACAGCGCGTCGATCAGCATCGGGGAATGCCAGTGATCCGGGGTCGTGATCAAGACCGCCTCGACGTCCTTGTTGTCGAGGATGCGCCGGTAGTCGCCGACGGCGCCCATCTGGCCGCCGTTCTTCTTGACAAACTCGCTCACGCGGTTCTGCTGGACGTCGCACGCGGCCACGAAGACGACATCCTTGTTGTGCACGAAGGCGTCGTGGACCTGATTGCCGCGCGTGCCCACGCCGATGACGCCCATCTGCACCCGATCATTGGCACCCAACACCCGGTCACTCGCACCGAATACCGCAGGCGACGCCAGGGTGGCGCCCATGACCTTCAGGAACGTGCGTCGATCTTCCATGCGACTGTCTCCTGTTCTCAAAGCCGGAATAATGATGCCAAGAACACCTCGCCCGTATCCGAGAGCCCGGTGGTGACGCCGTCATTTTCTGAGCTTCCTGACCTGAATCGGCTTCCGGCCCCTCGGGGCGGGCTGGAACATGTCCTTCCGCGTGAGGCCGAGCTCCTTCGCCGTGGCGATCGACCAGTCCACCGGGTTGATGCGCGCCCCCTGGCTGCTCGCGCCGAAGCTGAACTTGATCCCCTCCGCCTTCGCCATCTTCAGGAACGGCATCGTCGGCAGCTTGACGCTTGAGTCGATTTCGACCGCCGTATTCGTGTTCTTCAACGTCCGGATGACACGGCGCATCCGCTCTTCGGTCCACATCTTTTCGAGCTCGGGGGTGAACTTCCGCGTCACCCACATCGGGTGCGACCAGATGTCGAGCGGGGTCGTCTCGAGGATCTCGACAATCCAGTCCACGTACCACTTCATGAACGCCTCGGCGTCGTTGCCCGGATCGTAGTCGCGGCCGAACGCCTTGACCCGCTTTCCGCTGGCGTCGCGAACGGTCCACGAGTCGGTCAGGACGTAATCGAGCTGCGAGAACACTTCCTTCGAGAAGCAGGCGACCCAGTCGATCCACTCCGCCTGCACGCCGATGTAGACGCCCTTGCCCTGCAGCTTTTCAATCCAGCCGAGGAGATCCTTGTCGTTGGACAGCACGATCGGGTACTCGTTCTCCTTCGTGCCGCAATGCTCGAGGATGCCGTACTTCACGCCGGTCTCTTTCGACACGGCCATCACCTGCTCGATGGTCAGCGTATTGAGATGGACGTGATAGTCCTCGATCGGGAAGTCCAGGCCTGAAGCGGTCGGTGCCTGTGCCGCGGCAGCGAAGGGATGACCCGCCGCGACGATGCCGGCGGCAGCGCCGGCCAGGAATTCACGTCTGCTCGCGACTCTCATGTTCCACATCCTCTCTTCGTCTCTTCGTCAACCCTGGACTCGCCGGCAGCCGACCCGTCGATTCGGGACCCTCCTCCGCAGGCCATCGGCCGGGATTGTATCAGCACGACACGGTCAGTGTCTGCTTCCCGGCGCGTGCCCACGTCGGGTCGGCCGGAAGCGGCGACCGCCTACCGCTCGGCCGACCACTGCCAGTGCGGAAGCGCCTGGAGCTCGGCGGCGCGCGCCTGGTCCGCCAGGCAGATCCGGATCCACTCCGGGTAGCCCCGGCAGACGCTCATCAGCGTCAGGCGGCGGTCGGCGGGGCACGCGAACGTCCTGGTGGGAGTGGCGTCGAAGGCGACGCCCGCAGACCGGAACCGCCTGGCCACCGGGACGTCGAAGTAGGCCAGGTCGACCGTCATCGGTCCGGCCTGCCGAAGGTCGGACAGCTGCGCGCGGAGCGCCTGCGTCGACCGCCATTCCCAGCGCATGTGGACGGCGCCGACGAGCAGCGCGTCGGCCAGCAGCAGAAGCGCGATCGCCGCGGCCGCGCGCCGCAGCCAGCGTTCTCCCCCGGCGCGGAGCGCAGCCGCCACGGGGACGATGGGAAGCCACCAGAGGTGCGGGCCGTAACGCGCCCACCACGTGTGGGTGCTGACGAGCAGCGAGGCGAGGATCGCGCCGCCGAGGAGCAGCACCTCGCCGGAAGGCAGGACGCGTCTCGCGCAGCCGACCGCGGCGAGCGCCAGCGCGAGCAGGAGCGCCCCGCTGAAGAGCGGGCCGAAGCCTCCGATCCGCACGTCGTGGAAATAGTAGAGCCCGAAGTCGCGCCACGTCGCCGCGAACGGCCACATGAACTCCGCGTCCTTCGTGACGTAGGGCGGCGTGCCGGGCTTCCCGAAGACCCCGTAGGCGAGCCGGAGGACCCTGCTGCGCCCCATCATGTTTCGCGGCGTCTCGTAGAGCTCGATCGGGTCCCTGCCGCGATCGGCCAGGCTCGGGTGCGCGGCGGAGCCCTGCACCGGGTAGAACGGGTTCCCTCGGTGGACCGCGTTCGTGACGTACGGGTTGAAGCCGAGGATCACGGTTCCAACGACCAGGGCGGCGACCACCAGGCCCGCATAGCGCAGGACCAGGTCCCTGCGACCCCAGAGGCAGTAGAGCCCGCCGGCGAGGAAGAAGAAGCAGAGGTAGACGAGCCCCGTGAACTTCGTGTTCATGCACAGGACCGCGGACACGAATACGACGAGGGCGGGCAGCCAGTCGGGGCGTCGCAGGACGCAGACCCCGGCCGCCACGGTGCAGGCCATCAGGCTCACGAGGATGCCGTCCACCTGGTGCGTGACGATCCCGCAGGTCGTGACCGGGTTGAGCGCCGTCAACAGCGCCACGAGGATCGCCCAACGGCGCTCCAGGCCGAACTCGAACGCGGCGGCCAGGACGATGAGCAGCGCGATGGCGGGCGCGATCGCTGACGCGGCCTTGGCTGCCTCGATGCTCCCGGTTGCGGCGTAGATCGCCAGCGCCACGTACCAGGGCCCCTTGGCGTAGTGCAGCACCCATAGGTTCCAGGTGTGGCGGCCGAAGTCGTGCACGGGGTCGGTGAGCGGGTTCCATCCGGCCGCCATTTCGTAGACCGCCGTCTGGTGGTACCACTGGCCGTCCCACGTGAGGTCCATGAAGGTCGCCGCCAGCGCGAGACCGCCCGCGACAACGGCCGCGGTCGTGGCGGCCGCGCCGATGGCGTGCCGGGTCGCGAGGCCGCTTCGCCGTGCGAACCACCACGCGGCAACGAGCGCCACGCCCGTGACCGATGGCGCCAGTGCCGGCGAGGCGCCGAGCCCGAGCGCAAAGCCGAGCACGACGCCGCTGTGGAGCAGGAACAGCCAGCAGAGCGACGCCCCGCCGGCACTCCAGGCCACCCGCCGGAGGATGTCGCCCCCAACGTCAGGGCCCGCGCGCGAACGTCGTGTGGTTGACGTCACGGCAGCGGACGTTACGCGAGCGGCCGAGGCGTTGTCAATCCGCCGTATCGCGCCGCTTAAAGTGTTACCCACGGAGACATCGTCGCGCCAAAAGTCGGGTTACCCACCGATAGGAGGAAGAAATGGGGGGAGCCCGCGTGGGACCACGTGCGATTGGCGAGTATCTGAGGCGGATGCGTGAGCGGTATGACGGGGCGCGGAAGGAGGCGCGCGGGCAGCTGCTGGACGAGATGGAGGAGGTCACCGGCTACCACCGGAAGGCCTTGATTCGTCGCATGCATGCGGGCCAGCGAGGCCGGCCGCTGAAGCGGCGCGGCCGCCCTCGGCAGTATGGCCCGACGGTGGTGGGGGCGCTGCGCCTGATCTGGGCGGCCGCGGGCCATCCCTGGTCGGCGCGGCTGAAAGCCCTCGTGCCCACGTGGTTGCCGCACGCGCGGCGGCATCTGGTGCTCTCGATCGAGACCGAGCGGAAGCTGCGGGCGATGAGTCCGCGACAGATGGACCGGTGTTTAGCGAAGGATCGGCGCACGCTCCAGCGGCGGCTCTACGGCCGCACGAAGCCGGGCCGTCTCTTGAAGCATCACATCCCGCTGAAAACGGACCGCTGGGACGTGGCCGCGCCGGGCTTCACCGAGATTGATCTGGTCAGCCACAGCGGCGACTGCGCGGAGGGCGAGTTCGCACATTCGCTGAATGTCGTGGATATCCACAGTGCCTGGGTGGAGACGCGGGCCGTGCTCGGGAAGAGCCAGGTGCGGGTGCGGGAAGGGCTGGAGACGATTCGGGAGGCGCTGCCGTTCGCGCTCTGCGGCATCGACTCGGACAACGGCTCCGAATTTATCAATGCGCACTTGCACCAGTACCTGCCGGACGACGGGCATTCAGTTCACGCGCGGCCGCCCCTACAAGAAGGACGACAATGCGCACATCGAGCAAAAGAACTGGACGCACGTCCGCAAGCTGGCGGGCTACGAGCGGTACGACACCGACGCGGCGGTCGAGGCGCTCAACGCGCTGTACGCCGAGGTGCGGCTCCTGCAGAATCTGTTTCTGCCGTCCGTGAAACTGGTCGCGCGGGAGCGGGTGGGGTCACGCGTGCGCCGCCGGTACGACGCGCCGCAGACGCCCTTGGATCGGCTCCTCGCCGGCGGGACGGGCGACCCCGCGAAAGTGCAGGCGCTCGTGCGGCAGCGGGCGCGCCTCGACCCGTTCGCCTTGGCGGCGCGGATCGACCGGCAGCTCGAGCGGGTCTATCGTCTGGCGAACCGGCGGGTCCGCCCGGCCACGGTCGTCCGCGCCACCGGGACCGCCCCGCCACTCGAGGCCTCCCCGTCGCGATCGCGGGGGGGCGTCTCGGCCTCTTCGAGGCCTCGGCGCCTCTCGGTTCAGAGGACCAGATCGCAGGTCCAGCACGTCGTTACTCGGTAACCCGATTAATGGCGCGACGATTCAGCGTTGGGTAACACTTACTTTTGGCGTGACAGGTCCGCTTCGAACGTCCAGTGGCGGGCTCGCGTCGCCAGCGCCGGGGCGGTTCACCCTCCCGGTTGGCTCCCCCCGGCTTTCCGTAGCACATCGGCCCGCGAAACCTGTATGATGCCCGCGACGGCCAGCCCTCGGGAGGCCGGCCCGCCCAAGTCCCAAGGAGGAGTCATGAAGATTCTCGCCGCCGTCCTCGTCGCCGCGGCCGTGTTCCTCGTTCCCGTCGCCGCCCAGGACGCGAAGAAGGTCGACGTCACCGGAACATGGGAGATGACGGTCGAATCGCCGCAGGGCCAGATGGTCGTCACCGCCAACTACAAGCAGCAGGGGGAGACGCTGACCGGCACGCACGTCAGCGAGATGGGCGAGGCCCCGCTCAAGGGAACCGTGAAGGGCGCGGACATCGAGTACACGCTCAGCTTCGACATGGGTGGACAGCAGCTCTCGATCGTCCACAAGGCCAAGGTGGATGGCGACACGATCAAGGGCAGCGCCGAGATCGGTGAGATGGGCACGATCACCTTCACGGCGAAGAGGAAGAAGTAGTTCAGGCACTCTCTGATGTTCAACACTTCATCTCAGAACGGGAGGCGTCGATGAGCGGCTATCAGTTCTCCAGACGGTACTTCTTCTTCGGAGCCCTGCTGGCGGGGGCCGTTCCAAGGGCAGGCTACGGCAGCCAGCCGTCGCTGAAGGCCCTCGGATACAAGTCGTTCAACGAGAAGATGGGCGTGGCCTGCATCGGTCTCGGCATGAGGGGACCGCAGGTGCTTCCGGGCTTCTGCAGCGAGAACGTCGTGGCGCTCTGCGACTGCGACGACAACCGCGGCGCCGCGACCTACGCGCTCTACCCCAAGGCCGCCAAGTACAGGGACTGGCGGAAGATGCTCGACACCGAGGGGAAGAACATCGACGGGGTGATCGTGACCGTCCCGGATCACTGGCACACCCACATGTCGATCGAATGCATGCAGCGCGGCAAGCACGTCTACACCGAGAAGCCGCTGGCCCGCACGTTCTGGGAGAACCGACTCCTCGCCGACGCCGCGTTGAAGTACAAGGTCGCCACCCAGATGGGCAACCAGGGCTTCAACCACGAAGGTACGAAGACGGCCTGCGAGATCTTCTGGTCGGGCGATATCGGCGAAGTCCGCGAAGTGCACTCCTGGACGGGAGGGGGCGCGGGCGACCGGAAGTACCCGGCCAGCGGTCCGCCGGAGCAGCCCGTACCCGCGGGGTTCGACTGGGACATGTGGGTGGGCCCCATGGCGCCGCGCCCCTACCACGCCGACTATCGGGGCTGGCGCAGCTTCATCGATTTCTCGACCGGAGGGACGCTGGGCGACTGGCTGATTCACTGCCTCGGTCCGGCACACCTGGCGCTTCGCCTCGACCTCGCCGCCCCGATCAGCGTCGAGGCGGTCAACGTCGTCGAGAAGAACGCCTTCCGGTGGCCTCTCAGTGACGAGGTCATCTACGAGTTCCCGGCCCGGGGCAACATGCCCCCGGTCACGATCCACGCCTACCAGGCCATGCGCGGTGCCTTCAAGAACCCGCCGGGAATGGCGGAGGGCGAGCGCCTGCTGCCCCCGATGAGCAATCTGGACACCGAGAAGAACCGTCCGTTCCTGCAGGGTGGGGACGGCATGATGCTGGTCGGCGACCAGTTGGACGCTCAGGGGAAGCGGGCTCCGACGCCGCCGCGAGCGGCCGGCGCGCCGGGTGGAATGCCGGGTGCTGCGGGCGGCGGCCAGGGCGCGCGCGCGGGCGGCCAGGGTGCTCCCGGCCAGGGTGCTCCCGGGCAGGGCGCTCCCGGACAGGGCGCGCGCGCGGGCGGTCCCGCCGGGGACCGCGGTCCGGGCAACGGAACCGTGTTCGTCGGCTCGAAGGGCCACATGGCCACGTGCAACCGCGGCGAGGGCGTCTGGCTGCTCCCGGCCTCCAAGTGGGCCGACTACAGGCTGCCGCCGCAGATGCTGCAGCGCGGGATCAACCACCAGCAGGACTGGATCCGCGCCTGCAAGGGCGGCGCGCCGGGCGTGTCGGAATTCGCCGTGGCCTGCAAGTACATGGAGTGGCTGGTACTGGGCGCCGTGGCCCTTCACATGCCCAACACCAAGCTGCTGTGGGATGCCAAGAACATGCGCTTCACGAACAACGCCGAAGCCAACAAGTACCTCAAGCCGGAATGGCGCAAGGGTTGGGAACTGAAGCTGTAGCACGCGCGCGGGGCCTTCTCGAGGGTGCACGAAAGAACGATGGAAGTCCCGACGGGAATGTCCTATGATGGCCCCGCCGCGCATGTAACGTTCAAGAACAACGACGGCGGTCGGGCTTTGGCTCAACCCCTTTCCCGCCGTCGTTTCGCTTAGCCGGCGGGCCGCAACCCCGCGAGGACGGCAGGTCCTTTCGGTCGCACTCTCGTGTCGGACCGGCGTGCGTGTCGAGTGCAGCGTCGAGGCGCGGGCGCCCAGCCTCGGGCGCCCATGGAACGAAGGGGGGGGGATGATGTCGACAGAAAGGTCGCGTTTCCTGGTGAGCCTGGCCATCGGGCTCGTGCTTGTCCCGTGCATCGCGTTCGGGCAGGTCACCACCGCAACGGTCTTGGGCACCGTCAAGGACGCGCAGGGGGCCATCGTCCCGGGCGTGTCGGTCGTCCTGACCAGCGACACGCGTGGCGTGCAGGTCGGCGTGGCCACGACCGACGCCAAGGGCGACTTCGTCTTTCCGGGCACGATGCCGGACACCTACTCGGTGACGGTGTCGCTGGAGGGCTTCAAGACCAAGAAGATCTCCGGCCTTGAGGTGAGCGCGGGCGACCGACTCGCCCTCCCGCCGATAGCGATCGAGGTCGGCGTACTCTCTGAAACCGTCCTCGTCACGGGCGAATCGCCTCTGATCCAGGGGGCGAGCGGCGAGCGTTCCTTCACCATCCCGACCAAGTCGGTCGAGAACCTGCCGATTTCCAGCCGCAACTTCAGGGACCTCGCCCTGTTGACGCCGGGCGTCATCGCCGGCCAGAACGCCGGCGTCATGCGCATCGGCGGCGGCGGCTACGCCAACATCATGATGGACGGCATCTCGGCGATGGACACCGGCAACAACGGGCAGATGATCGCCATGAACACGGATGCCGTGGCCGAGGTGAAGGTCCTCACCTCCGCCTACCAGGCGGAGTACGGCCGGTCGAGCGGCATCCAGGTGCTGTCGGTGACCAAGGGCGGCACCAACCAGTTCCGCGGCACGGTGTACGACGTCGAGCGGAACTCGAAGTGGAACAAGAACAGCTATACCAATATCCTGAACGAGGTCCCGAAATCGGTCTCCAAGTCGCGGGACTATGGCTTTTCGATTGGCGGCCCCGTCGGGAAGCCGGGGGGGAACAACAGGCTGTTCTTCTTCTTCAGTCACGAGATGCGGCCGCGCACGAGCGGCAACAACGAGCAGAGGTTCCGCGTGCCCACGGCCCTCGAGCGGCAGGGGGACTTCTCGCAGTCGCTCGACAACCTCGGGAACCCGTACCCGTACATCCAGGACCCTCTTCTCAAGCCGCTGACGTGCTCGGCCTCGAACACGTCGGGCTGCTTCCGGGACGGCGGAGTGTTGGGGAAGATTCCGGCGAACCGTCTCTATGCCCCGGGTATGGCGCTCCTGAACCTGGTCCCGACCCAGCCGACCATGGTCCAGGCGCCCGCCACCAATTACAACGTCGTTCAGTACAGCCCCACGCTCGAGTCGCTTTCGTACCAGCCGGCCGCGCGCGTCGACTACCAGTTCACGTCGTCGCTGCGCGTGGCGTTCAAGATGAATTCGATGAACCAGAACCATGGCATGCCGCTCAGGTACGGCGTGCTGGGCTCGAACACCACCGCGATCCCGGGGCTGTACGACTCGATGGGCAACCAGGGGCCCTGGATCACGACGTATTCGTTGTCGGCGAACTACAACCTGGGGTCGCGCACGTTCCTGGAGGCGATCTACGGGCACACCCAGAACTACTACAAGGAAGTGCCCACCGGGAAGTTGTCGAATCGTTTCGATGCCGGGCTGGCGGGGATTCCCGACATCTACACGACCAACCGGGACGTCAATCCCGACTACTGGATGGCCGGCGCGCTGCCGGGAATCACTGCGCCGTTCTTCGTGAACAACAGGATCGAATTGCCGCAGCAGATCGGGTACGGCGCCCGGTCGGGGAACACGCCGGGCACCCCGGGCTATCCGGGGTGGTTCAACGTGAACCAGACGTGGGACTTCGCGGCAAGCCTGACGCACCTCCGCGGGAAGCACACCATCAAGACCGGCGTCGCCTTCAACCACAGCTTCAAGGCGCAGAACATGACCCAGGGTGTGGCCCCGATGGGCACGATCAACTTCGGCGAGGATCCCAACAACCCGAACGACACGAGCTTCGGCTATGCCAACATGGCCATCGGGTCCTTCAACAGTTACTCCCAGGCGTCGAAGTTCATCGAGTCGGGCATTGTGTACATCGGGATCGAGCCGTACATCCAGGACAACTGGAAGATCTCCAATCGATTCACGCTGGACTACGGCGTGCGGTTCGTTCACCTGCAGCCGGAGCACGACACGTACGGGCAGGCGGCGAACTTCTTCCCGGACAAGTGGACGGCATCGGCCGCACCGACGCTCTACGTGCCTGGATGCGTGGGCGCCTCTCCGTGCTCGGGCAACAGCCGCCAGGCGAAGAACCCGCTGACGGGTCAGCTGATGGGCGCCGGAACGACCGGGTTCATCGGCCAAGCCGTGCCGGGAACGGGGAGCCCGACCAACGGCATCATGCAGCAGGGCCAGGGGATCTCAGAGTACAACTTCGAGTATCCCGCCCTGAAGCTCGCCCCGCGCGTCGGGTTCGCGTACCACCTGACATCGGACGGGAAGTGGATTCTCCGCGGCGGATTCGGGATCTTCTACGACCGGGTGGAAGGCAACTTCACCATGAGCCAGTCGGCCAACCCGCCCACCGCTGAGAGCACGACGCTGCAATACGGCACGCTGCTGACCGTCGGACAGGGCGCCTCCGCCAAGGGCGTGCCAACGCTGACCATCTACCGGTATGAGAACCCGAACCTGCCTTCGTCGGCGCAGTGGAACATCGGGACGCAGATGCAGCTGCCGATCTCGTTCACGCTCGATGCCTCCTACGTCGGGCAGCACCAGTACGACAGCATGGGCTCCCAGGGGGGCACCTTGGGGACCAACCTGAACATGGTCGACCTCGGGGCGGCGTACCTGCCCCAAAACCAGGACCCGACGCAGGCTGCGAGCAGCACTCCGGGCCAGACCGCACTCGCCACGAACCTGATGCGAGCCTACCGGGGGTACGGCGCCATCAACCAGATGGCGGCGAACTTCCATCGCACGATGCACGGCCTGCAGTTCTCGCTCCAGCGCCGGTTCGCCAGAGGCTTCTCGGCCGGCTTGAACTGGAACTGGACGCTCATGGACGAAGGCAACTACGGCTTGGGCCAGCGCATCGAGCACAGGGCCGACGGCACGGTCGGCCTGCGTGCGGATCAGGCGCAGTGGGAAGAGCTGATGAAGGACATGGGCACTCCCACCCACATCTTCAAGGGCAACTTCGTGTGGGACCTGCCGGACCTGCGGGCCGAGTCGTCGGGCATGAAGGTCCTCGGCTACGTCGTCAACGACTGGCAGCTCTCCGGCGTGTGGAGCGCCCAGACGGGCGGGGGGTACTCGGTCGGCTACGGCTACCAGGGCGCCGGCAACAGCATCAACCTGACTGGATCCCCGGACTACGGCGCACGGATCATAATCGTCGGCGACCCGGGCAGCGGCTGCTCCGACAATCAGTACAAGCAGTTCAACACGGAGGCGTTTGCCGGACCGACCTACGGCAGCAACGGCCTGGAATCGGGCCAGAACTACCTGCACGGGTGCGGCACGTCGATCTGGGACCTGTCGCTCGCGCGCAACATCCGCCTTGGCGGGAGGCGCTCCTTCCAGTTCCGCGCCGAGGTGTACAACGCGTTCAACTCGTTCTTTGTCACCGGCCGGAACACTGGCGTCACCTACAACAACCCGACCAACCAGGTCATCCAGAACCCGCAGTACAACGCGGACGGCACCCTGGTCCAGACCCGGCTGAAGCCGAACACCGCCGGCTTTGGCGCGGCCACCGGCTGGACGGCCCCAACGACCGTTCAGCTGCAGCTTCGCTTCTCGTTCTGACGCTCTGACGCTCGCCGTCTACCGCACGGGGGGCCACCATCAGGGTGGCCCCCCGTGTTTGCGGGATGCCTGTCCGGCGCACGGCCCGGAGCGCCCGCACACCCACTACACCAGAAAAGGAAGGGTTCCCCGTCGATGAAACGCACACTCGCATTCATGCTTGCACTACTGGCGCTGGCCGTCGTCGTCCCGCTTGCCGCCACGCAGGGCCCGCCCCCGCAGGCGCCGGCCGCTCCCGGACAGGCGCCGGGAGCCCGGGCGGGCGGGCAGGCGCTTCCGCGCATCGTGTCTCCCGAGGTCAAGCCGGACAACACCGTGACGTTCCGCCTTCGTGCGCCGGACGCCACCGAGGTCACACTCAACGGCGACTGGCCCGAAGGCCGGAACATCAAGATGGTGAAGGACGGCGACGGCGTGTGGTCCGCGACCGTCGGGCCGCTGACGCCGGAGCTGTGGGGCTACACCTATTCGGTGAACGGCGTCTCGATGCTCGATCCGGGCAACGCCAACATCCGCCGGGACGGCACCCGCTACGCGAACATCTTCTTCATCGACGGACCGTTCTCGCAGAACTACCAGATCCGCAACATCCCCCACGGCAGCGTGAACATGGTGTGGTACAACTCGCCGACGCTGAAGCTCCAGCGCCGCATGTACGTCTACACGCCGGCCGGCTACGACGCCGGCAATGAGCGCTACCCGGTGCTCTACCTGCTGCACGGCGCGGGCGGCGACGAGGATGCCTGGTTCAACATGGGCCGCGCCAGCCTGATCATGGACGGCCTGATCAACGACAAGAAGGCGAAGCCGATGATCGTGGTCATGACCAACGGCAACGGCTACCAGCAGATGGCCCCCGGGTTCGGTCCGCTCCCTCGGGTTGAGGGTGCGATGCCGCAGCCTGCGCCCCGCGGTGCAGGTCCTGGCGCCCCCGGCGCCGCTGCGCCGGCCGCGGCTCCGCCTGCGGCGGCCGCGCCGCCCGCAGCCGCTGCAACGCGTGGTGCGCCTGGCGCCCCCGGCGCTCAGGCTGCGGCGCCTGGCGCGCGCGGCGGCGGTGGCGGCATTGGCGGCGGGCTGTTCCCAGAGAGCCTCGTCAAGGACGTGATTCCCTACATCGAGAAGCACTACCGCGTGATCCCCAAGAAGGACAGCCGCGCGATTGCCGGCCTGTCGATGGGCGGAGGCCACACGCTGGCCGCCTCCAACGCCCACCCGGAGACCTTCAGCTACATCGGCGTGTTCAGCATGGGAACGCGTGAAGACATCACCGACAAGCTGCAGGCCATCAAGAAGGCCGGCCTGAAGTACTACTACGTCGGCTGCGGCAAGGCGGACCAGATCTGCGTCGACGGCAGCAAGAACCTGGACGCGTTGTTGACAAAGGTCGGCATCAACCATACGTTCACCTTCAACGAGGGCGGTCACACCTGGGCCAACTGGCGCATCTATCTGAGCGAGCTCGCGCCGCGGCTCTTCCAGTAACCGGTCACGCGGATGCGCCTGACCATGTCGTCCGCAGGGAGGAAGCAATGAAGAGATGGCTATGGGTTCCTGCCGGCGCTCTCGCGCTGGCGCTCGTCATGATCCCTTTGTCGGCACAGCAGCAGCCGCCGGCCGGGCAGCGGGGTGCCGGCGCCGCGGCGCAACAGCCGCCGGCCGGCCAGCGCGACGGGGCCGCGCAGGCCGCCCCGCGCGCGGCGGGCGGTGGGCGCGGCGTGGTGGCCGTTCCCCAGACCAACGACGAACCCCCGGCCAAGGTTCCCGTGGGTTTCACTCCGATCTTTAACGGAAAAGACCTCACGGGCTGGCACGTCAGCAAGACGAACCACCACGGGACGACGCCCGACTATCGCGTGGTGCACGGCATGATTGTGGGCACGCAGCAGCCGGTCGGCCAGGGCGGCATCCTGCTCACCGACAAGAAATACAGGAACGTCGAAGTCTACATGGAGGTCAAGCCCGATTGGGGCTGTGACGGCGGGCTGTTCTTCTGGGCCGACGAGGCCGGAGCCGGCTACCAGGTGATGCTGGACTACCTGCCCGGCGGGACGATGGTGGCCGGCATCTACGGCGAGCGGCTCACGGGCGTCAACATGAACGGGCCCGGCTGGGCGAACCTGACGCCCGAGCAGCGCCAGGAGATCCAGGCGAGGAGGACCGAGAACTGGCAGAAGGCCTGGAAGCGGGAGGCGTGGAACGCCGTGCGCGCGCGCATCGAAGGCAATCCGCCCCGCATCACCACCTGGCTCAACGACGAGATCATGTTCCAGGGCACCGACACGGAGAATCACGCCATCAACGGGGCGACCGAGGGTTCGGTCGCCATCCAGCTGCACGGCGGGGAACGGTGGCGCGCCGGCGGCTTCTGGCGCTGGAGAGTGATCGCCGTGAAGGAGTTGCCTGATACGAAGCCGAGCAAGTAGCGAAGCCCGCCTCGGGCTTCGATTCGACAGGAGAACATCGATGCGCAGGATCTCATTCTGGCTGGCTCTCTTCACGGTCGCATTGACCGGATTCGTCGTGTTGATGACCGGAGTCCTGCCGGCCCAGACGGCGGCGCAGACGCCGCCGCAGGCCGGACCGCAGGCGACGCCGCAGACTCCGCAACGGGGGGCGGCACCGGCCACCCCGCAGGCGGCGCCGGGGGCGCCGCAGGCCCCGCCCGGTGCGCGGGGGCAGGGAGCGCAGCCGCCGGTCGTGCCCGGCGGGCGCGGCGGCCCCGCGCCGGCGCCCATCAAGCACCTCCTGGTCCTGGGCTTGACCAGGGGCTACCACCACGGCTCGACCTCCAACGGGCTGGCCATGTTCTGGAATCTCGGGAAGGAATCGGGGGTCTGGGACACGGAGATCCGGACCGACATGGAATGGGTGACCAAGAAGGACAACTACCGGGGCGAGGGCCACTCGCTCCCCTTCTTCGACGCCATCGTCCTGGTCAACTGCACCGGCAGCTGGAAGCTGGACGACGAACAGAAGGAGGCGCTGCTCTCGTTCGTCCGCGACGACGGCAAGGGACTGGTGGTGGCCCACGCGTCGCTCGACGCCAACTACGACTGGCCTGAATACGCCGAGATGATCGGCGGCTGGTTCCAGGCACACCCCTGGGGCACGTTCGACGCGCCGGTCATCGTCGAGGACCAGAGCTTCCCGGCCACGCAGCACATGCCCAAGTACCTCAGGCTGTTCGACGAGATGTACTCGCCGAAGCAGTGGTCGCGCGACAAGGTCAACGTGCTGATGCGGATGGACGAGACGAAGCTCGATTACGTGAAGCCGCAGTACGGCGTGAAGAGCACGCGCGAGGACAAGGACCAGGCGCTCGCATGGTCCAAGATGTACGGGAAGGGCCGCGTGTTCTACTCCAGCCTCGGACACACCAAGGAGGCGTGGGAGGATCAGCTCGTCCGCAAGCACTACCTGGAGGGCGTGAAGTGGGTGATGGGCCGGACGGAGGGCAGCACGGCGTCTCACCCGAAGGTCAAGTAAACCGCTGATTCATACAGCAGGAGCGCTCGCATGGAGAACAGACGCGACTTTATCAAGAAGGTGGCATTGACGGCGGCCGTGGCATCGACCTCCCGCAGCGTACTCGGCCAGAACGACAAGGTCCGGATGGCGGTCATCGGGACCGGCACCCGCGGCAGCATGGTGAACAGGTTCTTCCGGTCGCATGCCGACTGCGAGTTCGTCGCCGCGTGCGACGTTCGCAAGACGAGGCTCGACGCGGCCATCAAGGAGATCGGCGGCAACGTCCAGGGCTACAGCGACTACCGGCGCATCCTGGATCGGAAGGACATCGACGCCGTCCTGGTCACGACGCCCGACCATTGGCACGGGCCCATCGTGGCGCAGGCGTGCGCGGCGGGCAAGGACGCCTACGTCGAGAAGCCGATGACCCACACGATCGAGGATGCCGTCATGGCGGTCGAGGCGGCCAAGAAGTACAAGCGGATCGTGCAGCTCGGTGTGCAGCAGCGCAGCGGTGCGCACTTCCTGGAATGCGTGAAGCTGATCCAGGACGGCTACATCGGGAAGGTCTCCCATTGCGTGCTGAACCAGCCGGGCAGCTACGGCGGCGCGATGCAGCCGACGGCACCGGTACCCGAGGACCTCGATTGGGAGATGTTCCAGGGGTCGGCTCCGCGGAAGCCGTTCTCGCCCAGCTACCTCCGCTGGCGCGCGTTCTACATGTACGGCGGCGGGCTGATGACAGATTGGGGCGTCCACCTGACCGACATCGCCCTGCTGGCCATGAAGGCCGACGGCAAGGCGCCGCTCCTCACCAGCGCCTCGTCGCAGTACGTGGGCTTCCCGAAAGACCTCGAGCAGTTCCCGGACGTCTTCAGCTGCTCGTGGCAGTACGACGACTTCCTCATGACGTTCACGAACATCCAGACGCCGGTGGCCGCCGGCGAGTTCCCCCTGAACGGCAACTACTTCTACGGGACGAGGGGCGTGCTGCACGTGAACCGTTCCGGTTACCGCATCATCCCGCAGCCGGCCAGAGGCGGCATGCCCCCGCCGAGGGCCGGCCAGCCGGAGGCGGCGCCAAGGGCCGGCCAGGCGGCCGCGGCGGGGCAGAGGGCCAGCCAGCCGGCGGCTCCGCCCATCGAGGCGAAGCTGTACAGGCAGGAAGAGGCCTACAACGACGACCCGCACACGAAGGCGCACGCCCGGAACTTCCTGGACTGCGTCAAGTCGCGCAAGAGCCCGGTGGCGGACATCACCACGGCCGGGTTCCACGTCACGCTGCCCTGTCTGCTCGGGCGCCTCTCCGTCAAGGAAGGCCGCTCGTTCGGTTGGGACGGCAGGAAGGCCGTGCCGGTCTAGAGCCTGCCGGTGTCGGGCCCGAAGCCAGAGGCCAGCGCCTCTGGCTTCGGGCGTCTTTCGGAGGGTCGCATGCGTCGAACGATCGCGGTCGCCCTCGCCTGTGCGGCGATGCTCGGTGTGGCGTCGATCGTCTCCGTGTCGGCTGCGGGACCGACGACCCGCACAATCTACGTCACCGTGACCGACGCCAACGGTCGGGCCGTGCCCGGTCTCGCCCCGGCGGACTTCGTCGTAAAGGAAGGCGGCAAGGAGCGAGAGATCGCGTCCGTGGCGCCGGCGTCCGAGAAGATGCGCCTGGCGATCATGGTCGCGTCTCCCCTGTTCGGGCAGACCTATGTGCGACAGGGCCTCGCGGAGTTCATCAGGAGGATGTGCCCGTCGGCCGAGATTGCGCTGTTCATGATCACGCAGCGCGCCGAGAAACTGGCCGACTTCACCTCGAACCCGGACCTGCTCGTCGACGCCATTCGCAACCTGCCGCTGAGCCAGTCCGCGGCGAGCGCCGTCGTGCCGGAGGGGATCCTCGAAGTGGCGAAGCAGTTCGAGAAGGCAAAGCCTGCGCGTCCGGTCATCGTGCTCGCGACCACCGAACAGGGTCTGGCGGTCGAAGAACCGGAGTTCGTCTTCAGCCAGATCGCGAAGAGCAAGGCGCAGTTCTGGGCGGTGTCGGTCGGGGCAGCAGGATCTGCGTCCCTCAGCATCGCGGACGGGCCGCAGCTTTCCGGGGGGCGCCGCGTCCCGATCATGACGTTGGCGGGTTTCCAGACCGGCGTGCAACAGGTGGCCGACGACCTCTCGAGCCAGTATCTGATCACCTACACGCTGCCCGATGGAGTCAAGACCTCGGATCGCATCACCGTCTCGCTGAAGGAACCCGGGTGGACGCTGCGTGCCCCCAGCCGCGTGCCCAAATAGGCCGGCCGTCGTCACGTCCGCTCCGCACCTCTTGTCGAGCGCCATGAACACCATCACACCTGCCCGGTCGCTCGTCTGTGTTGTCCTGTTCTTCGCCGCCGCATCGGGAATGGCCCGGGGCCAGTCGTCTCTCGCCCGTGGTCCCCTCTTCCAGGACCACGGGGCTCGGACCGGGGCCGGGCTGCAGACGCCGCCGCCCGCGCCGATCGCGGCCACAGACTACCGGCAGGACGAGAACGACAGCGACGACCCGCACACGAAGGCGCACGCCCGGAACTTCCTGGACTGCGTCAAGTCGCGCAAGAGCCCGGTGGCGGACATCACCACGGCCGGGTTCCACGTCACGCTGCCCTGTCTGCTCGGGCGCCTCTCCGTCAAGGAAGGCCGCTCGTTCGGTTGGGACGGCAAGAAGGCCGTGCCGGTGTAATCGATCTCGAGCCCGAAGCCGGAGGCCGGCGCCTCCGGCTTCGGGCGTTTCCCGGGAGGATCGCATGCGTCGCGCGATCGCGGTCGCCGTTGTCTGCGCGTCGATCCTCGGCGTCAGCTCGCGCGTGTCCGTCTCCGCTGCAGGGCCGACCACCCGCACGGTGTACGTCACGGTGGTCGACGAAACCGGTCGGGTCGTGCTCGGTCTCGCCCCGGCGGACTTCGTCGTGAAGGAGAGCGGCAGGGAGCGGGAGATCGTGTCGGTGGCGCCGGCGTCCCAGAAGATGCGCCTGGCGCTCATGGTGGAGTATCCCTTCGTCGGGCAGAGTTACGTGCGGACCGGTCTCGCCGAGTTCGTCGCGAGGATGTGCGGCTCGGCTGAGATCGCGCTATTCATGGTGTCGCGGCGCGCCGAGAAGCTTGTCGATTTCACCTCGGACCCGAACGTGCTCGTCGACGGGATCCGCAACCTGCCTCTGAGCTATCCGTCCGGCACCGGCGGCGTGCCCGACGCGGTCTTCGAAGTGGCGAAGCAGTTCACGAAGGCGAAGCCTGCGCGCCCGGTCATCGTGCTCGCGACCACTGAACAGGGTATGGCGGTCCAGGACCCCGAGTACCTCCTCAGCGAGATCGCGAAGAGCAAGGTGCAGTTCTGGGCGGTATCGCTCGGGATAGCAGGGTCTGGGCCCTCCAGCAACACAGCCGTGCCGCGCGTCCCGATGTCCCTCAGCATCGCGGACGGGCTGCAGCAGTCCGGGGGGCGCGCTGTGCCGATCCTCACGCTGCAGGGCTTTCAGGCCGGCGTGCAGCAGGTGGCCGACGATCTCTCGAGCCAGTATCTGATCACCTACACGCTTCCCGACGGCGTCAAGACGTCGGATCACATCACGGTCTCGCTGAACATGCCGGGTGCGACCCTGCAGGCTCCGAACCGAGTGCCGAGGTAGAGTGGAGGGTCTCATGCGTCGAGCGGTCGCGGTCGCCCTTGTCTGCGCGTCGACCCTCGGCGCCGGGCCGCACGTCTCCGTCATGGCTGCGGGGCCGACAACCCGCACCGTCTACGTCACGGTGGCCGACGACACGGGTCGAATCGTGTCCGGCCTCTCCCCGGCGGACTTCGTCCTGAAGGAAGGCGGCAAGCAGCGCGAGATCGTGTCGGTCGCGCCCGCGTCCGAGACGATGCGGCTGGCCCTCATGGTCGAGCATCCCCTGATTGGGGCCACCTACGTGCGCCAGGGCCTCGCCGAGTTCGTCGCGAGGATGTGTCCATCGGCCGAAATCGCCCTGTTCATGGTCTCGCAGCGCGCAGAGAAGCTGATCGACTTCACCTCGGACCCGAACGCGCTCGTCGACGGGATCCGCAACCTGCCTCTGAGCCATCCACGGGCGACCGGCGGCGTGCCCGACGCGATCTTCGAAGTGTCCAAGCAGTTCGAGAAGGCAAAGACCGCGCGTCCGGTCATCGTGCTGGCGACCACGGAATTGGGTCTGGCGGTCGCTGACCCGGAGTACCTCCTCAGCCAGGTCGCCAAGAGCAAGGTGCAGTTCTGGATCGTGTCGCTCGCGACGCTATGGTCTCGGTCCCGCAGCATCGCCGACGCGTCGCTGCAGTCCGGGGGGCGCTCGGTGCCGATCATCACGCTGGAGGGCTTTCAGCAGGGCCTGCGGCAGGTGTCCGACGACCTGTCGAGCCAGTACGTGATTACGTACACGCTGCCGGACGGCGTCAAACCGTCGGACCGCTTCAGCGTCTCGCTGAAGGAACCCGGGTGGACGCTGCGTGCCCCCACCCGCGTGCCCAAGTAGAACACTCTCGTGAACACCGTCAACCCTGCCTCGCTGCTCGCGGCCGCGTTCGTCGTGGTCGCATCCGCCCTGGGGACGGCCTGGGCGCAGTTCGGACGGCAGCGGCCTGCCGGTCTGGCCGTTCGAGATCCCGGTCAAGTGACATGAAACTCGAGCAGGTCGCACGACGCGCGCGCGTTTCGACTGCCACCGTGTCGCGCGTGCTCAACAACGCGGGGCTCGTCAGAGCCACGACCCGAGCCCGCGTCCTGAAGGCCATCGAAGCGCTCAGGTACAACCCGAACCTGCACGCCCGGAGTCTTGCCGGCGGCAAGAGCCGAAGCATTGGCGTCATCGTCTCGAACATCGAGAACCCGTTCTTCCTCGACATCTACAAGGCCCTGGAGGCCGGGGCGCACGCCGCCGGGTACGAGCTCGTCATGGCCAACACCGACTACAGCTCGGAGCGGCTGGTGACGAGCGTCCGGCTGATGATCGGCCGCCGCGTGGCCGGGTTGGCCGCCATCGTGTCGGAGATGGACTCGCACCTGATCGAGGAGCTGACGGGCAACCGGATCCCGGTGGTCTTCTACGACGTCGGCCGGCCGGTGCGGAACATCGCGAACATCCGTGTGAACTACCGGCGCGGCATGCAGAAGGTGATCTCCTATCTCTACAGCCTGGGCCACCGGCGGATGGGCTTCGTGGGACACCACTCGACGCTGGCTCCCATCGACGAACGCGCCAAGGTGCTGCTCGACGCGACGGGGCACTATCCCGACCTTCGGGTCGACACCGCGGCCGACGCCGATTCACTCGAGGGCGGCCGTCGCGCGGCGCGAGTCCTGCTCGCCGCGAACCCGCGACCGACGGCCCTCGTGTGCGTCAACGATTTCATGGCGGTGGGCGCGCTGCGCGAACTCCGCGACCGGGGCCTCCGCGTGCCCGAGGATGTGTCGATCACCGGTTTCGACAACGTCAAGCTTGCGCAGTTCTGCGAGCCGCCGCTCACGACGGTGCACATTCCGAGAGACGAGATCGGCCGGACAATCTGCGAGTGCCTGATGAACGACGAGAAGGCGCTCCACGCGCACGAATTCGTCATCGATCCCGAGCTGGTCCTGCGCAGTTCCACCGGCCCGGCCGCACCGCCGCCACGCGCGGAAGGCCGGCGGGGCACGCGGTCAGACGCCCGGAGCGCCCGCACCGGACGGAAGCGGAATGCAAGCGTTTAACGCCGGCAGTCTGTCGGGCTGTGGGCGCAACGAGGCACAGTTGACCGTCGCGATGAAAGCGCATACACTGCGCCTCGGCGGAC
The DNA here is from genome assembly GCA_963783255.1 of uncultured Acidobacteriota bacterium. GTDB lineage: Bacteria > Acidobacteriota > Vicinamibacteria > Vicinamibacterales > Fen-181 > FEN-299. Next base: position 157,870 of record CAWAMP010000012.1, read on the forward strand.
TGGCCGAGTGTTCCGCCGCCGGAACGGCGGATCGCTTCGCCGCGCGCCAGACGGCCCGACAGAAGACCCCAGCGAACGTCGGCACCCAGTGACGTCGTCAAACGAGGAGGGCGTGTGAAGAGGACTCTACTCCTGGCGGTCTTGGCGTCCGCACTCCTGTCGGCCGGCGCCTGGGCACAGCCCCCCGCCGACTGCAAGCCGAACGCACTCAACATCCCGAACGCCCCGTATCCGTGCATCTTCCCCGATGGCCGGGTCATGTTCCGCGTGAACGCGCCCGACGCGCAGAAGGTGAGGGTGCGGCTCGGACCGGGCTTCGACATGGCCAGGGAGGCCGACGGGCTCTGGTACGTGACGACGACGCCGCAGGTCGTCGGGTTTCACTACTACACGATCTCGATCGACGGCGCGGGCGTGTCGGACCCCGCCACCCGCACGTTCTTCGGCTCGGGCTTCGACAACAGCGGCATCGAGGTCCCAGAAGCCGACTCGGCCTACTACACGCTGAAGGACGTGCCGCACGGTCAGGTACGCCAGCGCTGGTACTACTCGAAGGTGACCGGCGCGTGGCGCAGGGCCTACATCTACACGCCGCCCAACTACGACACCAGCCCGAAGGTGCGCTACCCGGTCCTGTACCTGATGCACGGCTGGGGCGAGAACGAGCAGGGCTGGCACACTCAGGGCAAAGTCGACGTGATCATGGACAACCTGATCGCGGAGAAGAAGGCGAAGCCCTTCATCATCGTGATGGACAACCTGAACGCGGTGAAGCCGGGCGAGAGTGCCGCGCTCTACGGGGCCCGGGGCACGCTGACGCAGGCCGTGCCGCAGCCCCCGGCGCCGCCTCGTGCTGCGGGCGCTCCCGCGCCGCCAGCCGGCGGCGCGCCCCAAGCGGCCGCCGGTGCCCGCGGAGCCGGCGCTCCGCCGACGCCAGCTGGCGCTCGCGCCGGCGGCATGGGCCCGCTGAGCAGCTCCGTGTTCACCGAGATGATGCTGACCGATCTGATCCCGATGGTGGAGAGCACGTTCCGCATCGCCCCCGGCCGCGAGAACCGGGCCATGGCCGGGCTCTCGATGGGCGGGATGCAGACGTTCACGACGGGCCTGACCAACCTGGACAAGTTCGCCTACATCGGCGGGTTCAGCGGGAGCAGCGGCGGCCGGGGCGGCTTCGACCCGAAGACGTCGAACGGCGGCGTGTTCGCGGACGCTGCGGCCTTCAACAAGAAGATGAAGGTCCTCTTCCTCGGCATCGGGTCGGTGGAAGGACCCGGCACGAAGACGTTCAGCGACCAGCTGACGCAGGCGGGCATCAAGAACGTCTACTACGAATCTCCAGGCACCGCCCACGAGTGGCTGACGTGGAGGCGCTGCTTCAGGGACTTCGCCCCTCGCCTGTTCCGCTGAGGAGGGGCCATGACGCGACGCGTTCGGGCCGGGATGCGGGCGGCCACCGGACTGTGCGCCCTGGCCGCAGGCGCGCTGGTGATCTCCGCACGAGTCCTCTTCGCGGACCCTGGCGGCTTCCGACAGCCTGCGGCGGCGACGGCGGCGGATCGCTCCGCCGCGTCCGATACCCGGCTCGCCCTCACGTACGACAAGCCTGCGAGTCGTTGGACCGAGGCGCTGCCGGTCGGAAACGGCCGCATCGGCGCGATGGTCTTCGGCGGGCCGGAAGACGACCGCCTGCAGATCAACGAGGCCACGCTGTGGGGCGGGAGCCCGCACACGTACGCCGATCCCGACGCCCATACCCGCCTGGAGGAGATCAGGCAGCTGATCTTCGCGGGCAGGGTGGCCGAGGCCGAGAAGCTCTCGGAAGGCGTGATGGGCCGCCCGAAGCTCCTCATGCCGTATCAGCCCTTCTGCGATCTCCGGCTGCACGTCCCGGGCCACGGGCGGGCAACGGCATACAGCCGCCGCCTTCGGCTCGACGACGCGATGGTCGAGACCTCGTACACCGTCGGCCCCACGACCTTCCGTCGCGAAGTGTTCGCATCCTACCCGGACCAGGCGCTCATCGTCCGCCTCACGGCCAGCCGGCCAGGCCAGATTACGCTGAGCCTCGGAATGGACTCTCCCCAACCCGGCGCGCGCGTCGAGAGCGCCGGGCGCGACGGCCTCCAGCTGACCGGCCAGGTCCAGCCGCGCCAGAACCCGGCGCGGTCATGGACCGGTTCCTGGAACCAGCCGGGCCTGCGATTTGCGGCGGTGCTGAAGGTGCTGACGTCGGGCGGATCGGTTCGGAGCGCCGACGGCCGCCTCGAGGTCTCCGCGGCGAACTCGGCGACGATCGTGTTCAGCAACGCGACGAGCTTCAGGAACTTCCGGGACATCGGCGGTGACGCGCTCGAGAGCGCCCGGGGGGTTGTCGCGCGCGCCGCGAGGCGGTCCTACGACCAGCTGCGCCGGCGGCATGCCGACGACTTCAGCCGCCTGTTCTCGCGCGTGCAGCTGCGCCTTGGCGACGCCCGCTCCACGGACGCCACCGATCGGCGCATCAAGAGCTTCGCCGAGAACGAGGACCCCGACCTGCTCGCCCTGCACTTCGCGTTTGGCCGGTACCTGCTGATCTCCTCGTCCAGGCCCGGCGGCCAACCCGCCAATCTGCAGGGAATCTGGAACGAAGATCTGCTGCCTGCCTGGGGCAGCAAGTGGACGACGAACATCAACCTGGAGATGAACTACTGGCACGCGGACGCCGGCGATCTCTGGGAAACACAGGAACCGTTGTGGGGAGCGATTCGCGACCTGCAGGTCAGCGGCGCCGACACGGCCCGCGCGCACTATGCGGCGAGGGGATGGGTTCTGCACCACAACACGGATTTGTGGCGGGCGACGACGCCGGTGGACGGGTCCTGGGGACTGTGGCCGATGGGACAGGCGTGGCTCGCGAACCAGATGTGGGACCACTACGACTTCAGCGAGGACCGCGAGTTCCTGCGGCGGGAGGCGTATCCCGCGATGAAGGGAGCGGCGCAGTTCATCCTCGACACCCTCGTCGAGGCACCCGCCGGGACGCCGTTCGCCGGGCGGCTGGTCACGATTCCCTCCACCTCTCCCGAGAACCGCTACGTCCTGAACGGCCAGCCGCAGCAGATGACCTACGGGGCCACGATGGACCTCGAGCTCGTTCGAGAGCTCTTCGAGAACTGCGCGCGGGCCGCCGGCATCCTCGGGACGGATGCCGACTTCCGTGCCGAGCTCGAGCGGGCCGGCCGGCGTCTGCCGCCGCTGCAGGTCGGGGCGCGCGGGCAGCTGCAGGAGTGGATCGAGGACTACCCGGAGGCGGAACCGGCCCACAGGCACGTCTCCCACCTGTATGCGCTGTACCCGGGCAGCTCCATCGACCTCGAACGCACGCCCGCGCTCGCCGCCGCGGCCAGGAAGACGCTCGAACTGCGTGGGGACGGCGGGACCGGGTGGGCGACGGTCTGGAGAATCGGCCTCTGGGCCCGGCTTCGCGACGCGGACCGCGCGTACGCGAACCTGAAGTCCCTGATCACGAGGAGCACGCTGCCGAACATGTTCGATCTCCACCCGCCGTTTCAGATCGACGGCAACCTGGGCGGCCCGGCGGTGATGGCCGAGATGCTGGTGCAGAGCCGTACGGACGAAATCAGGGTCTTGCCCGCCCTCCCGCGCCAGTGGCCGAGTGGCAGCCTGACGGGCGTGCGCGTGCGCGGCGGGGGCAGGGCCGACATCACGTGGAAGGACGGCCGCCTCACCGCCCTCAGGCTCCTGTCCGACCGGGCGAAGACGTACCGAGTCAGCTACGGGGAGCGGTCGGCCGAGATTCGGGTCGCGCCCGGCGCGCCGGTCGTCGTGGATGGCACGCTTCAGAGAGTCGCTCGCTGAGCCGCTGTCTGCCCCCTTGATGATCGGAGCACCCACATGCAGGGCTGCACGCGATGGATCCTCGTCATGCGAACGGAGGTAACCCAGTGAGCCAGCGCCGTCCAATCCGCCTCGCTGTCCCGGCAGGGGTTCTCGTGCTCGGTCTGCTGCTCGTCGGCGCCGGTCGTTCCGGCTCGATGCTCGCCGCCGAGGGAATCGCGATGACCGTCGACGCCTCCAGGGCCGGTGCGAAGATCAGCCGCCACATCTTCGGTCAGTTTGCCGAGCATCTCGGCACCGGCGTCTACGAGGGCGTCTGGGTCGGTCCCGGCTCCTCGATTCCAAACACCCGCGGCATCCGCAACGACGTCGTGGCGGCGCTCAAGGCGCTCAAGGTCCCGAACGTGCGCTGGCCGGGCGGCTGTTTCGCCGACGACTACCACTGGCGCAAGGGAATCGGCCCGGTCGACAAGCGCTCCGTCATCCTCAATCCGAGCTGGGGCGGCGTCACCGAGTCGAACGCATTCGGTTCGCACGAGTTCATGGACTTCATGGACCAGATCGGGAGCGAGGCCTACCTGTCGGTGAACGTCGGGTCTGGAACGCCGCAGGAGGCGTCCGAGTGGCTGGAGTACCTGACGACCGCTCAGCCGACGACGCTCGGCAAGGAGCGGGCGGCCAACGGTCACGCCGCGCCGTACAAGGTGGCCTTCCTGGGCATCGGCAACGAAAGCTGGGACTGCGGCGGCAACATGACGGCCGAGTACTACCTCAGCCAGCTCAAGGTCTACAGCCGGTTCGTCCGGAACTTCAACCCGGCCCAGGAGAAGTCGAACCAGATGCTGCGGATCGCCGTCGGGCCTGGCGGCGGCGAACCCAGGTTCATGGAGTGGACCGACGTCATCATGAAAGGCTGGAAGGCCCACACGTGGAGCTGGGACATCGACGGCCTGTCGCTGCACAACTACACGGTCGTGGACTGGAATGCCAAGTACAAGTCCGTCGGGTTCGGCGAGGCCGACTACGCCACGGTTCTCAAGGCCACGCTCGAAATGGACAGGCTGATTGCCGCGCACTCGGCCATCATGGACAAGTACGATTCGCAGAAGAAGGTCGCGCTCGCGGTCGATGAATGGGGCAGCTGGTATGCGCCGCTGCCCGGCAGCAATCCGGCCTTTCTGGTGCAGCAGAACAGCCTGCGCGACGCCGTCCTGGCGGCGCTCAACCTGAACATCTTCGCGCGCCATGCCGACCGCGTGCGCATGGCGAACATCGCGCAGATGGTGAACGTCCTGCAGGCGATGATCCTGACCGACAAGGAGAAGATGGTCCTGACGCCGACCTATCACGTCTTCCGGATGTACGTGCCGTTCCAGGACGCCACGTTCGTGCCGGTCGCGTTCGACGCCGGCACCTACACCCGCGGCGATGTCACGCTGCCCCGCGTCGACGCCATCGCCGCAAAGGACCCCAGCGGTGTGCTGTGGCTGGCCGTCACGAACGTCGATCCCACGCGCCCGGCTGAGATCTCGGCGCGTCTGGCCGGCATGGCCCCGAAGACCGTGGCCGGCGAGACCCTGACGGCTGCTGCCGTGGACAGCGTGAACACCTTCGACGCCCCGCGCACGGTGGCGCCCAGGTCGATCTCAGCGAGGCTCCAGGGCGACCAGCTGACGGTGACACTCGAACCGAAGTCGGTGACCGTCCTGTCGGTTCGCTGACGCCTCCCGGTGACGCTTGCCGGCTTGCCCACCGCCAGTTTCAGGTCCTCCCCTGTCCGGGCACGATCAGCCGGTCATTGGAAGGCCTCCGTGCTCGCGAACGCTCGACAGCGCCGAGCCAGGCACCTGGGCCGGAGATTCCGCTGAGCCAGTCGGCCCGGTTCAGCGCGCCTCCGGGCCAGTCTGGGCCTGCGGCGCCTGGCTGTGCGATCGCGCGACGGCGCTGCTCGCAAGTTCGCTCCGCGCGGACGCCTCCCAACGGCCGGCTGCCTGGGCGCCGAACGGCGCGGGCGTCCCGGCGCCGGTCGGCGCGTCAGCGGAGACTGCGGCGGACGGGTGCGGGATGCCTCGCGAGACCGGCGACTGGCGGCCAGCGCATCGGCGTCAGTGCGCAAACGCGCTCGTAGGCAGTGGGCCCCAGCCGGGTTGAGCGCGATCACTCACGCGCATCAGGCCGCGCGACCCCGGCGGCCAGCGGCCGACGAGAGCCGAAGAGCGGGTTTGCCGCGCAGCCGCCCGGAGTCCGGCGAGCGGGGCGCCCGCACCGGACCGCCGCGTTGGCGTCGGAGCGCAGGGGGCGCCTCTCGAGACTGGGGGTGGGCAGGGGCCTTCCGGTGGGGCTTTCCGGTGATTGACATCTTCCGGAGGGTCGCTCAGAGTAGACCACTCGAAAGTGATCGCCCTTCAGGAGTCGACCACGTGGTGAACACTCCCCTCTCTGCGCGGGCTCGACTCGGCATCGTGACGGTCGTGCTTGGCTTGGCCGCGCTCGCCATCTCCGGCGACGTGGGGCGCGCACAGGCGCCCTCCGCGCCGGCGACGCCGCAGACGCTCACGGCGAAACGCGCGAAGTGAGCATCACGCGACCCGGGCCTCCCCTTCCGGCGTCCGCGCGCTACCTGCACGTGAACGACGCTGCGTCGTCCGTACTGCCCGCGCCGGAATAGACCGCCCTCGTCGGGTACGGGCAGAGCGGGCGGGTGCGGATCGTCTTCCCGCCGTCCACGCGGGACGCGATGACCCGGGCCGGCGCCACGCCCTTCTCGACCCATGCGTCGAGTGCAGCCAGCAGGTCATGGTCGGCGTCGACCGCCGGTACCGCTCCGCCCTGGTTGCCGAACTGGGTCGTGCCCGGGCCTCCCGAGCAGTGGCCCATCCCTGGGACCAGGAGCAGGCGGAAGAACTCGTCGGTCCCGGCCTGGCTCCCCTGCCGGGTCCGCACCTGCTCGTAGTACGCAATGGTGTCGAGCGCGTTGACCACCGGGTCCTGCCAACCCTGGTAGACCAGCACCTTCCCGCCCCTGGCCTTGAACGGCGAGAGATCGGGATTCACCTGGTCCACGAGGCGGCCGACCTTCTCATCGGCGACCTGCAGGTCGCGGTCGAAGTCGAACGTCCACCAGTCGTAGTCCGGATTCCCGAACACCCAATGGCGCCAGAAATTCGCGCGGGTCGGCTCGGTGGTGCCCCAGGTACCTGCTGCCATCCGGCCCCGGGCCTCCCGTCCGGCAGGCTCGTCAGCGCCTCGCTGCCCTGCGGCCAGCCCGGGTACACCTGCTGGCCTGTTCGAGGGTTCTTCGCCCCTTCGTATATCTTCTTCACCACCGCCACCTGGGCGGTCGTGAGGCAGGTGGCGGCGTCGCCGTCCCTGCAGAGGAGCGATGCGGGATCGAACCGGCAGATCCTGGGATCGTCGACAATGCCGTCGGGCACCCCGTCGAGACCGTCACAGGCCGCCACCACTGCGCGGGTGATCATCGGCAGCTTGGCGGCGGGGAGCACCGGCGCCGATGCGCCCCGCTCGTGGTTGGCCAGGAACTGCCAGAGAAAGGCGGCGTTCAGCCGCACCCGGTTGTTCCCTGGTGCCCCCGCCACCACCCCGTCGAAATCGGCCGGATAGCGCTGGATCTCGGCGTACGCCTGGTGGCCGCCCGTCGAACAGCCGTAGAAGTAGGCGCGGTGAAACGAGGATCCCGCGACGTGCTCGGCGAGGCGCTTCGCCGGACCGGTGATCGCGTGGATCGAGCGGCTTCCCCAGTCGAGGATGCGCTCGGGGTGGCCGCTGCCCCAGAGCAGATCGTCCGGCGTCGGCGTCTGGTGCCCCGTGTCGCCGCCGGCGGCCGCATATCCCTGCATGAGCGCGTTGCCCATGTCGCGGTAGCTCGGCACGTTCCCGTAGCCGCCGTTGCCCGTGACGACGAGCTTGCGGTTCCACCGCTCGGGGATCCAGACCTCGAAGATGACGAGCGAGTCAGCCGATGTCGAGACGCCCGCCCGCACGCGGCAGAAGGAAGGGAGGTTCGCCAGTGGGGGCGCGGAAGCGGAGGTCCTGAACGTCCCGGCCTGGACGACCGAGACCTCGCGGACTGTCACCCGGTCCAGCGCCAGCGACTGGACGTGCTCCTGCGTGCAGTGCCCGAGGGCTGGCGCTGTCTGCGCGGCGACCGTGTCGGCGGCGGCGACGCTCAGGCACGCGACGAGCGCTCTCGCGACGATGCAGCGCGAGCCCATTAGTCTTCCTGCCACAGGAGCCGCTCCTCCCGATTGGGATCGCGTTCGACCCGGCATTCGGCGTCGAGGATCATCGTCGCTCGCTCCGCGACCGTGTAGGCCGGCCACGCGGGCATCCCTTCGTGCCCGGGCTTGCCGGTCCGGGCGAAGGACGAGCAGCGGCACGCCGGCCGACGAACGTGCGACGGTCGAGGGTGTCGGACATGGCCATCGTCCTCTCGTGAACCGGGGAGAGTCCGAACGAGGACCGCGGGAGGCGTGAGACAGGAGCAGAAGAAAGGCCCGTCCCCGAGCCACCTCGGGAACGGGCCAGACCGCGTTAGCGGAAGATGACCGTGGAGAACTCGCTCAGGAACACCCGCCAGATGAACCAGTAGTGCGCACCCGGCGACGTGTGGTACAACATCGGCAGCCCGACCTTCTCCGCCACCTGCTTGAGGGTCTCCAATCCCTTCAGCGCGAAGTCGGTGGTGCCGACGCCAATCCAGTAGTGCTTCACGCCCGCGGCCTTGATCTTGGTCAGCGACGCGGCGAACTCGGGCGTGTCCTGGCCGCCCGCGCTCCAGACGCCGATCCACCCGAAGGTGCCCGGGTTGTTGTTCGTGGCCTGCACCGTGTGGCCGCCGCCCATCGAGAGGCCGGCGATCGCCCGGTTGTTCATGCCGGGCTGCACGCGGTAGTGCTTCTCGATGAATGGGATGATCTCCGCCACCAGGGAGTTCGGATACGAACCCGCGTAGACCTGCGGCGGACGAGGCGTCGTTGTGGCGCCGGGGGCTGCGGGAGCGGCCCCAGCGCCGCGAGCGCCGGCGGCCGGGGGAGCGGCTGCCGCGCCCGGCATGCCGGCTCGACCCTGTGCTGCCTGCACGGGCGGAGGCGCCGGCGCAGTCGTCGCGCCCGGCCGCGGCGTCGGCCCGTAGGCGTAGCCCTGGGACACGATCTGCGGGGCGTTGCCGTTGGGCATCACGACAATCATCGGCTTCGCCTTGCCCGCCGCGATCATGTTGTCGAGGATGATGTTGGCGCGGCCCATCGTGGTCCACGCGTCCTCGTCGCCGCCGCCGCCGTGCAGCAGGTAGAACACCGGGTACCTCGCCTTGCCCGACTCGTAGCCGGGGGGCGTGTAGACGTACATCCGGCGGCCCGGCTGCTTCAGGATCGTCGACGGGTACCAGACGGCCGCCATGGTGCCGTGCGGGATGTCCGGCTTGAACGTCCACGGGTCAGACGCCGGGCCGGCAATCATGAGCAGGTTGTCGTAGCGCTGGCCGTCCCGCTGGTATTCGCCGTTTCCAGGGTCATTCGCCTTCACGCCGTCCACGCTGAAGGAGTAGCCCCACAGCTGTTCGCCGAGCGGGCCCACGGTGACCGACCAGATGCCCTGGTCGTCCTTGGTCATCGGGATGTTGGTGCCCTGGTCCCAGTTGCCGTTCAGCACCACCGCGCCCGCCTTGGGCGCCAGCAGCCTGAAGGTGACCTTCTTGTCGGGGAGAATCTCCGGCGAGACCACCCGCGGCCCCTGCGCAGCCCCTGCCCGCTGCCCCGCCGCCGGGGCCTGCGCGGGCGCCGCCGGCGCCTGCGCGAAGAGGGTGATGCCCAGGCCGATCGCCAGGACCACCGCCGCTACCTGAAACGCACTTCTACTTTGCATGATGCATCCTCTGGTTAGAAACCGTTCACTGTCCTGCCCCGATGGTCCCCGCCACGGTGGCGATCTTCTCCTCGGTCGCCTTGGTGAACGTGGCAGACTGCCGGATGTCCGCCGAGGACGCTCCGACCTTGACGGTGTAGGTGCCCGCTTCGGCCACCCATGACGAAGAGGCCTCGTGGAACGACGCCAGATCGCGCGGCGTCATGGTGAATGTCAGCGTCTGCGATTCACCCGGCGCCAGCACCTGGGTCTTGGCGAAACCCCGCAGCTCGATCGCCGGCTTCGGCATCGACTTTCCGGGCGCCGACAGGTAGAGCTGGACCACCTCGCGCCCCGGTGACTTCCCGGTGTTCTTGATCGAGACCGTGGCGGTGATCCCGGTACCGAATTCCGTGGCGCTCAGCTTCAGGTCGGCGTAGCCGAACGTCGTGTAGGACAGGCCGAAGCCGAACGGGTACGCCACTTTGACGCCCTTGGTCGCGTAGTGCCGGTAGCCGACCCAGATGTCGTCCAGGTACTCGATCTCCGCCTCCCGGTCGCCGCCGGAGAGGAGGTTCGCGCGCGCCGCGGGGTCCGGGCCGAGAATCGTCCTGCCGGGGAAATTGACGGACGACGGCACGTCCTCGTACTTCACCGGGAACGTCGTCGCGAGCTTGCCGGATGGTGTCACCTTGCCGGTCACCACATCGGCGATCGCATGCCCCGACTCCTGGCCGGGCTGCCACGCGAGCAGGATGGCGTCCGGCACACCGCGCCAGCTGGCCATTTCGATGACGCCGCCGACGTTGAGCACGACGAGCGCCTTCTTCTGCCGCGCATGGAACGCGTCGGTCACGGTCTTGATCAGGGCCTTCTCCTCGGCGGTCAGCTCGAAGTCGCCCTCGCGCACGCGGTCGCGGAACTCGCCGGAGTTGCGGCCAATCGTGACCAGGCCCAGCTCCGTCTCCTTCGCGAGCCGGGCGATCTCGCCGGCGGCCACGGCCATCTCAGGCAGCGGAGCCGGCAGCATGAACGGCTGCGTGGGCGGCCGCTTCTTCGTCTGCTCGGCGATGTGCGCGCCGTAGGCCTCGGCCAGCTTCGCGTCGACCGCGATCCCCGCGGCCTTCAGCCCTTCCACCAGCGACACGGTGTAGGCCTCGTTCACGTCACCGCTGCCGGTGCCCCCGGTGATCATGCTGTAGGAGGTGTTGCCGAACAGCGCCAGGGTCTTCGTCGAGGGTGCCAGGGGGAGCGCGCCATCGTTCTTCAGCAGCACCATGCCCTGCGCCGCGGCCTCGCGGCCAACCGTGGCGTTTGCGGCGAGATCGGGCTTGTCCGAGCGCGGCGACTTCTTGAACGTCGGGCTCTTCAGGACGAGTTCCAGCACGCGCTCGACGTTGCGGTCCAGGACGTCCATCTTGAGCTGGCCGGACGTCACGGCCGCGAGGAGCGTTTTCTGCTGCACCGCCGTGCCGGGCTCGAGCAGGTCGTTCCCGGCGTTCATCTGCGCCACCGCGTCGCGCCCCGCGAACCAGTCGGTCATGACCAGGCCCTTGAAGCCCCAGTCCTGCCGCAGCACCCCGGTGAGGAGCGCCCGGCTCTCGGACGTGTAGGTGCCGTTCAGCCTGTTGTAGGACGACATGATCGTCCACGGCTGCGCCTCCGTCACGAGGATCTCGAACGGACGCAGGTAGATCTCGCGAAGGGCGCGCTCGGACGCCTTCACGTTGATCACCATGCGATTCCACTCGTGATCGTTCGCCACGAAGTGCTTCGCCGAAACGCCGACGCCCTGCGACTGCACGCCGGCGATCATCGCCGCCGCCATCTTGCCCGACACCAGGGGATCCTCGGAGTAGTACTCGAAGTTCCGTCCGCCGAGCGGGTTGCGGTGGGTGTCCAGCGCGGGGCCCAGCAGCACGTCCACGCCGTACTCGCGGACCTCGTTGCCCATCGCGCGCCCGACCCGCTCGATCAGGCCCACGTCCCACGTCGAGGCCAGCAGCGTCTCGATCGGAAACGCCGTGCAGAAGAAGGTGCGCGCATCGCCCTCCCGCCTGGGCTGGATGCGCAGCCCCGCCGGGCCGTCCGCCAGGACGATGGCGGGAATGCCCAGGCGCGAAATCGGAACCGTCGTGCCGGCTGCGCCCGGGACACCCGTGATGGTCTCGGCCACGGCCGGCGCCTTCCGCTCCTCGCCGAGGTCGATGCCCGGGAGGGTCATGCCCGCGCCGATGACGAGGCTGACCTTCTCCTCGTTCGTCATGGCCGCCACCACATCCTTCGTGGGACTCTTGCCCAGTTGGGGTGGTTCGGCCGGTTTGCACGCCACGAGCGACACGGGCAGGACGAGCGTCGCGGCGATTCTCATTAAACGTCGCATGAGCGTGTCTTCCTTTCGGCCCGCCTGGGCTAGGTTCTCGGGAGTGCCTTCCGCGCCTCGCGGTCCGGGTCGTTCTTCACCTCGCACGTGTCGTCGAGCAGCAACACCTCCCCGTTGGCCGTCGTGTACTTCGGCCACGGTGTGAGGCCGGTGCCGTTCGGGTCGCCCGTCTTCATGAACTGCAGGAGCGAAGACGCCATCTTCGTCGACAGTGCCTTCGGGCGCGGGCCGCCACCGGTGTGCGACAGCATCAGGTCGGTGTTGTGGTACCAGAAGCAGATGTCCACGCAGTGGAACGCGCCGATGCGCCCGTCGAACAAGGGCGGCTGCCAGGTGAACCAGGTGACGAAGACCGGCGCCGGCTGCTTCACCTTGGCGTCGGCGAGCGTGACGACGGAGTTCCGGTTGCTGCTGACCATCGACCAGATCTCCACCGGCTTCTTGTCGGGGAACACCTTCGCGTAGGCCTGCACCACCTCCATCGCCTTGTCGCCGAAGCCGGCGCCGAAGCCGGCGCGCTGCTTCAGCCTCTCGGCCACCTCGGGCAGCGTGATGTTCATCAGCGACGAGTCCTGCCACGCCGGCGACTGCTCGTTGAGCGTCGAGCAGATGATCATCGGCACGTCCGCGGCGGTCGGCGCCGCGTCCGGCGAGTAGGGGTGCTGCGGGATGTACTTGCCGTCGACGTGCGGGCTGAAGCCGGCGCGCATGCCGGTGACGCCCGAAGCGGCCACCTCGGCCGCCAGCTTCTGCTGGGCCTTGGTGGCGATCTCGAAGTACTGCTTCCACGGCATCGCCTGCAGCTTGTCGATCTCGGTCGGCTTGAGGCCCGCCTCCTTCAGCACGTAGCCGGCGAGTTTCTCGGACACCTCCTTCTCCCCCGACCGCACCGAAGCGCCGCTGAGCACCACGGCCTTGTGGAACAGCCCCTTGGCCGACGGCATCGCCGTGAGCGTGCATACCTTGGCGCCGCCGCCCGACTGTCCCATGATCGTCACGTTGCCCGGGTCGCCGCCGAAGTTGGCGATGTTGTCGCGTACCCATTCGAGCGCCGCCACGATGTCGAGCATGCCGACGTTGCCCGACGCCGCGAACTTCTCACCGCCCGCCGCGGCGAGGTTGCAGAAGCCGACCGGCCCGAGGCGGTGGTTGATCGAGCAGAACACCACGTCGCCGAGCCTCGCCAGGTTCTCGCCGTTGTAGCCGTCGTGCTCGATCCCGTTGCCTGCCGTGAAGCCGCCGCCGTGGATCCAGAACATCACGGGGCGCTTCTTCCCGTCCTTGAGCGCGGGCGTGAAGACGTTGATCCGCAGGCAGTCCTCGGTGGCGTCGCTGTAGTTCCAGTGGTCGCGGAACGCGCCGTAGGGGCTGCGGTATCGGTTCTCCATGTTCTGCGGCGACACCGGCCCGTAGTAGAGCGCCGGGAAGACGTCCGTCCACGGCTTCGGCTTCTGCGGCGGCATGAAGCGGTTCGGGCCCGACGTGTCGGCGCCGTAGGGGATCCCGAGGAAGTAGTGGATGTCGCGGAGGATGTAGCCACGCACCTTGCCATACGCGGTGTCGGCGACGGCAATGTTGTCGCCAACCTTGAGGATCGGAACGTCGGCCGGGGCCGGCTTCGTCTGCCCGCACCCGGTCACGGCGGGCATGGCGGCGCCCAGCGCGCCGACGCCCAGGGTCTGCACGAACATCCGTCGACTTGGTTTCATAGATGATTGGCCCTCATGAATATGGCATTGATGCGACCGAATTGCCCTACTGTGCGATCGCCGCGATCAGATCCTTGTCGTGGTGATTGCGGACGACGCTCTTGTTGTCGACGACCATCGTCGCGCCGTTCTCCGGCGTGAACGCGGGCCACGCCGGCAGGCCCGGATGGTTGGGACTGCCGGTCCGCGCGAACTGCACCCACGCCCTGCTCACCTTTGCCGCCAGCGCGTACGCCTCCGGCCCGGCACCCGTGTGGTACTGGGCGTGGTCGATGCTGTTGAAGACGAACGGAATCTCGAGGCAGTGCATGCTCTTGAACATGCCGTCGAGGACCGGCGCCTCCCACGCGAACAGGTAGACGTAGACCGGCGCGGCCTTGGCCTGCGCGCGCGAGGCCGCCTGCTTGACCACCATGGGCCGGAACATCAGGTCGACCTGCACCATGTACTCCGGGGCAGCCAGGGTGGGGTACGCCTTCTTGAACGCCTGGACGAATCCATCCTTCTTTGCGCCGTAGCGCTTGGCGAGTGCCGCGTCCACGTCCTGCGCCGACGCGCCGCGCATGGTGCTCGCCGCAAACTCGGTCCTGTTGGAGCCGATGATGACCGGGACCTGCTGCGAGATGGCGATCGCGCGCGGGTCGTCACCCTGGTACGGCAGGAAGCTGCCGTCGACGATCGGCCCCCAGCCGAGCCCCATGCCGCCCGCCGGTGCGCCGCCCGCCTTCTGCTGGCGCTCGCGCGCGGTGCGCACCGCCGCGTTCGCGGCGGCCATCAGCTGGCGGTACGGCACCTTCTGGATCTCGTCCACCTGTGCCGGCTGGATCTTCAGTTGCGCCAGCACCTCGGCGGCCACGTCCCTGGCAGCCTTCTGTTCACCGAAGGTCGTCAGCGACCCGCTCTGCACCGCGGCCTTGTGGAACAGTCCCTTGGCGGAGGGCGCCGCGAGCAGCGTCGACACCTTCCCGCCGCCGCCCGACTGGCCGAAGATCATCACGTTGCCCGGGTCGCCGCCGAACCCCGCGATGGTGCCGTTCACCCACTTGAGTGCCGCCACCAGGTCGACGATTCCAACGTTGCCCGACAGCGCGTATTTCCCCCCGTAGGCCGAGAGGTCGAGGAAACCCAGCACGTTGAGGCGGTGGTTCACGCTGACCACGACGACGTCGCCTGTGCGGGCGAGGTTCTCACCGTCGTAGAACGGCAGTTCGATCGACGACCCGCCCGAGTAGCCGCCCCCGTGCAGCCACACCATCACCGGGCGCTTCCTGCCGTCGTTGATGCCCGGCGTCCAGACGTTCAGGCGCAGGCAGTCCTCGGTCTCGAAGCCCCAGTGGTGCGCCTGGGCGAACTCGATCTCGTCGGGCAGTAGGTTCGGGATGTCGATCGGGCAGACCTTGACGTCCGACAGCGCCGTCTTCACGCCCTTCCACGATTCGGGCGCCTCGGGCGCCTGGAACCGCTCGGCCCGGGCGTACTGAATCCCCTTGTAGTTGTAGATGCCGTCGTGGATGAAGCCCCGGATGTCCCCGTACTGCGTCTTCACGATGGCGGTCTTCTCGTTGGCGATGACGCGGGGCCCGGCGGCCTGCGGCGGCCTGGCCGTTCCCTGCCCGGGACCGGGACGCTGCTGGCCGCCGACGGGCACGACGAAGACGCCAACGAGGGCGACGGCCGCGAACTGGGCCGCCGCAACGCGGAAGAACGAGCGTGCCGTGGTCATAGGCAATTCCCGATCGCGGGCCCGACCGCCTGCGCTACTTTCTGAACAGGTTCGGCAGCAGGCGCGCGTGCAGGTGATCCCGCCAAGTCGCCCAGTCGTGGCCGCCGTTGCCGCCGACGTAGTAGTCGTGCTTCACGGCGTGCTTCTCGAGGATGCCGTGGAACACGACGCTGCGGTTCGTCGGCTGGTTCTCGTACGTCCCGAGGCCGACGAACAGGTAGTCCACTTTCGTGTTGATCTGCGGGTCGTTCAGGAACTCGGGCACCGACTTCTCCGACTCCGGGTCGCCCGCGCTCAGGATGCCGAACGACCGGAAGAGGTCGAGAGACTTGAATCCGACCAGCTGCGCGTGCCTCCCGCCCATCGACAGCCCGGCGATCGCCCGCCCCTTCGAGGTCGCCTGCGTGCTGTAGGTCGAGTCGACGAGCGGCACGATGTGCGCCCGCAGCTCCTTCTCGAAGGTCGTAAACGTCAGCTCGGTGTGCTTCGGGTCGCTCCGGTGGACCACCTGGTTGTTCGGCATCGCGATGATCATCGGGACCGCCTTCTTCTCGGCAATCAGGTTGTCCGCGATGAAGGCCGCGCGGCCGTCGAGCCACCACGTCGAGGCCAGTTCGCCGCTGCCGCCGAGCAGGTAGAGCACCGGGTATTTCTTCGTGCGGTCGTAGCCCGGCGGCGTGTAGACGTACATCTCGCGCTCGCCGTTGGTGACCGTGGAGTGGTAGACGTGGCGCGTCACGTTTCCGTGAGGCACGTTCTTCGCGTCGTAGTACGCGGGACCGGCGCCGTGCACGACGAGCTGGCTGTAGCCGGGCTGATCGGCAAACCCGGTCAGCGTGTTGTTCGGGTCCGGCACGGTGACGCCGTCCACCACGAGCTTGTAGACGTAGAGGTTCGGCGGGACCGGCCCGATGGTCAGCGACCACACGCCGTCGGCGCCCTTCGTGAACGGCCAGGGCTTCGCGCCGGGCGTCCCGAGGCCGGCCGCGACCGTGCTCGACGACAGCTCGACCTTCTGCGCGTCTGGCGCCCTCAGCCGGAACGTGACCATGCCGCCGTCGGCGACGTCGGGCGAGATCACGTTCGCGCCGTAGGGCCTGAGGTTCTGCGTGTTCTTCTGCGGGTTCCAGTCCAGGTTCACGTGGGCCTGCTGCGCCACGGCCGATCCGTGACCCAGCATGACCATCAGCACCGGCACGCACGCGGCGTAGATCTGCTTTTTCATCGCCTGTCTTCTCCCGTGTGACTCGCTGGCCGTCCGGCCGGATGCTAGCAGGGTCGCAGGCCGAAGGCAACAGCTATTTGTGTCAACGATACACAAAGGCCCGGCGCCGGGGCTACACGAGGGACCGCGATTCCGAGTCCCCTCTGCCGCACGCCGCGTCTCGGGTCTGCCGCTCCGCAAAGCCCCCCGCGATGGTCGTCGTCGCGGGGAAAGGCCAAGGCTTTGCTCCGGGCAGATCCCTGCGACGCCCTTCGACTGTGCTCAGGGCGTGGTGAGCTTGCCGAACCACGCGGCATGACCGCCGGACGAGAACGCGGGATCGCGGTCTCCTGGTCAGAAGTCCAGGCCGGCGTGCGACACCGTGAACCGGTACAGGTACGGGGCGCGGTGCGGTCCGCCGGTCCGCCGCTCCTCCAGCCGCTCGATACCTCCCCGTTCCAGCATCCGCTTCTGGAAGTTCCGGCGATCGAGCCGCCGGCCGAGAATGGCTTCGTGAAGACACTGCAGTTCCGGCATCGTGAAGCGTTCCGGCAGCAGGCTGGCGCCGGCTCCAGGCACTTCAATGGCGGCCCGAAGCGCGTCCCACGCGCCCTCGACGATCCGGTCGTGGTCGTACGCCAAAGGGGGATGCGAAGCAGCCGGGTACCACGCGGAGGAATCCGTCCAGGCGTCGGTCGTCGGCCGGACGTTCCGGATGTCCACCAGCGCGTAATAGCCAATCGAGATCACGCGCTGGAACAGCCACAGGTCGCGCCGCGGCACGTCGGGCCGATTCCTGCTGAACACCTTGCGGCCGCTGAGTTCCTTCCGGCCGAGGTCTCCGAAGGCATGGAACTGCCGCAGGTGCACCCGCCGCAGGCCGGTCCTCGCCTGCAGCACCTGGTGCGCCGCGTCGTCCACCGACTGCCGCCGCCCGATGAAGCCGCCCGGCAGCGTCCAGGTGTCGACCCCTTTCCACTTGAGAAGCAGCACCTTCAGGTCGGCGCCGCGGAATCCGAAGACCACGCAGTCGATCGACACGTGCGGCATGAACTGCGCGAGCCACTTCTCCAGGGGTTCACCGGGATGCAGGATCGATCTGATGTTGGCCATGCTCGAACCGGCCCGAGGCGACCGCCGGGCTGCGTCATGATGCCGGACTTGCTATGTGTCGTCAAGACACAATCGAGACTCGATCGGGACACAATCCAGGGGGTCTATCGCTTCATGTGCCGATCGAGGAAGTCGATGACGGTCTGCCATGACGGGGTGAACGGCGTCGGGTTGACGACCCTGCACCCGGCCGCCGATGTCGACCGCATCACCGCTGCCTCGCCCTGGTTGTGCGGCAGCAGCTGGTCCGACTGGCCGTGCAGGATCATCATCGGCGGGTCCGCCGGGGAGACGTGCTGCAAGGGGCCGGGTCGGCTGGGCGTCTGCCGGCCACGCGCCGAAGACGACGAGTCGGAACGCCAATCGACGGATGCGCTTCATGGGAGAGCGGGGTATCATGTCGAGCCGGCCCGGTCGTCTCGGTCGAACCGGAAAGCACGGAGGATGCCGCCGCCGTGCATGCAGTAAGGAAGGCCATGATGAAGACGCTGCTGTCTGTGCTGTCGTCCGCCCTCTTGTTCGCGGTGGCCGCCTTGGCGCAACCCGCGCGCCGACCGGTGGACGAGCTCGCGACGTCGGCCGGTCCCGTCCGCATCACCGCGATCAACCACGCCACCATGATGGTCGAAGGGGGCGGACAGGTCATCCATGTCGATCCCGTCGGAGCGGCACGGTATGCGGCGCTGCCCCAGGCCGACCTGGTGCTGATCTGCCACACGCACCCGGACCACCTGGACGCCGCCGCACTGGATAGACTGAAGAAGGCGGGCACCGTCGTCCTCGGGCCGGAGTCCGTGGCGAAGGCGTTGCCGGGGACGACGGTGATTCGAAACGGCGAGAGCCGGCAGGTGGGCCGCTGGCGCGTCGAGGCGGTTCCCGCCTACAACCTCACGCGCGGGCCCGCTCCGGGAGCCTTCTATCATCCGAAGGGCGACGGAAACGGCTACGTGCTGACGTTCGGCGACAAGCGGTTCTACATTGCGGGCGACACGGAGAACATCCCGGACATGGCGGCGCTGAAGAACATCGAAGCGGCGTTCCTGCCCGTCAATCTCCCCTTCACGATGACGCCGGAGGAAGCGGCCGCCGCTGCCCGCGCGATCAAGCCCAAGTACCTGTATCCGTATCACAGCCGCGGGTCCGATCTCTCGATCCTGAGCAAGGCGCTCGAAGGCAGCGGGATCGAGGTGCGGTTAAGGGACTGGTATCAGGCCGGCGACGAGGTGGCCGCGCCGCAGCGGGGCGGAGGCCCTGCGGGGGGGCCCGGGGGTGGAGGGCGCGGAGCGGTGCCCCAGCCCGCCGCCGCCAGGCCGGCGGCCGTGGTATCGCCACAGGTCCTCCCGGACCAGCGGGTCACCTTCCGCCTCAGGGCGCCGAACGCCCAGGAGGTCACCATCGCGGGGGACTTCTGGCTCGAACAGGGCCGTACCGGGAAGCTCGTCAAGGACGAACAGGGCGTGTGGTCGGTGACGCTCGGGCCGTTCTTCCCCGATGTCTACAGCTACGCGTTCACCGTGGACGGTACCGCGATGCCAGACCCGGCGAATGGCGTCGTCAAGCCCGGCGTTTCCGCGACGCAGAGCGTGTTCACGGTCCCGGGGGAACAGATGGCGTTCCTGGAAGCGCGACCGGTGCCGCACGGCGAGGTGCGGATCATCCACTACCAGTCGGCGGTCGCCGGCGGCGTGCGGCGCATGCACATCTACGTCCCGCCCGGGTACGACACGTCGCAGACGCGGTATCCGGTCATGTACCTGCTGCACGGCGGGGGTGACGACGATGCCGGATGGGTGGCCGTCGGACGGGCGAACCTGATCCTCGACAACCTGATCGCGCAGGGCAAGGCGAAGCCGATGATCGTGGTGATGCCGAGCATCTGGGCGATGGACCCGCCGGTGCCGGCGGATCGCCGCGACGCCAACAACGCGCTGTTCGCGAAGCTCCTCTTCCAGGACGTGATGCCCTACGTCGAGAAGCACTATCGGGCGCTCGCGTCCCCGGCTGGCCGCGCGTTCGGGGGGCTCTCGTACCCGAACATCCTGCCCGACGCCTGGATCCCCAACATCGACAAGTTCAACTACGTCGGGTTCACGAGCAATGGGCTCAACGCCGACCGCCTCGCCTCGTACGAGAAGCAGTATCCCGGCGTGCTCGACGACGCGGCCAACGTGAAGCGCGTGAGCGTCTACATCGGCGACGGCGTCAACGCGATGACCTTCGCCAGCGCGAAGTACCTGGCCGACGACCTGAAGCGGCGCGGCTACAAGACGGTGTTCTCGATGACGAACGGCGTCCACGGCTGGCCGTGGTTCCGGCGCTACTTCGCCGAGTTCGCGCAGATCGCGTTTCAATGAGGTGTCGGCGAGCTTCCTCGGTCACTTCGACCTGATCACCGCCACCGGCCCGATCAGGCCCGAGGGCAGCAGCGGCGAGTCGGCGCGGTAGAACTGCTGTGCCGTGTACGTGTACTTCTTCGCCGCGCCTTCCTGCTGGTCGCCGATCAGCCGGTTGACCCACAGGTTGATCACCTTGATCTCCAGCGTGTTCACGCCGGGCTTCAGCGCCGAGGTCACGTCCACGCGGAACGGCGGCTTCCAGTACGTGCCGAGCGGCTTGCCGTTGACCGCCACCTCGGCGATGTTCTTCACGTCGCCAAGGTCGAGCATCAGCGTCGCGCCTGCCTGGAACCAGTCGGCCGGGGCCTGGATCGTCTTCGTGTAGGTGCCCGTGCCCGAGAAGTACCTCACGCCGGCGTCCGCGTTCTCGTGCCACGACGCGAGCGCTTGCAGCGTCACCTTCGCGGGCGCGCCCCGGTTCGGCTGAAACGCGACGTCCCACGAACCGTCCATCGCGGCGAGCGTCGTCTCGGTCCGCTTCGCGATCATCCGAGACGGCGCCGTGGCCGCCTTGCGGAACACCACGAAGACCGCGTCGTACGGATCGAGCGTCAACGGCACCACCGTTCTGCCGTTCACCACCTTGTACGAGGCCGGCTCGATCCTGCCGGTTGCGGCGCGCCACAACTCCGGCACCTTGCCCTGCACGCGGAAGGTCGCTTCCAGCCCCGTCGGCTTCGCGCCGCGGTAGCTCACCCAGAAGGCGTCGCCGTCCGACAGCCTCCGGTGCACGAACGCCAGCTCGGTGTCGGCCTGCGGCTTCGTGTACTCGAAGTCGGGCGCGACCTTCAGGGCCGCCATCGCGTCCGCGATGCTCCCGGTGAGTACCTTGCCCTTGCCCGTCGTGCCGCCCCAGAGCTGATCGGCAATCGTCTTGAACTCGGCGGCGTCATCCGAGTGGCTTGGCGAGCCGGTCGGCTTCGGCCCGACGACCACCGCCCCCGCGTTCACCATGTCCCGGATCTTTCTGAGGACGGCGAGCGGCAGGTGCTGCGCGTTCGGATCGAGCGCCAGGACGCGGTAGCTCATGCCCGTCGTGGTCGTCAGCCGGCCGGTTGCCGAAACGGTGAGCCGGTTCTTCACGACGTCGGAGTTCACGTAGTCAAAGCTGTAGCCGGCCGGGACCGGCGGCGGGTTGCCCGCGAACAGCGCCGTGACGTTCGAGTCTTCGCCGTAGTAGTAGGCGACGTCGGCGACGAACTTCCCTTGCTGCAGCATGTAGGAACTGCGGGCCAGGTACGTCGTCCAGACCTTGGCCTGCTCGGCCCACGTCTCGTGGCGCGTGAACCACTGGCCGAACGGTCCGAGGCCGAGGCCCGGGATCTTGTCGTTCACCGGCTGGTGGACCGACGTATGGATCACGAAGCGGTTCAGCCCCTGCGACAACAGGCGGTCGGCCGTCGGCTTCAGCGTCTCCGGCGAGAACGACCAGGCGCCGCTGCCGGCGGTGAGCGACTCGGCCGCCACGATGTTCTGGCCGTAGATGTGCGCAACGGACGCCGACTCGCGGACGTCCGCGTCGTAGCGGACGGTGGGGGTGTACGCCTGCGCGGTCCACATCGCGCTCATCGGGATCGCCGCCTTCGCCTTCACCTCCATGCCGTCGCCGATGAACGCGCGCCCCGATTCGTGCGACTCGGTGTAGCGCGCCATGCCGCGGGCGGCGAGCAGGTCGGTCAACTGGTCGTAGTGATACTCGGTGGTCATCTCGCCCAGCGTCTTGCGAAAGTCCCAGAGGAACCGGTCCGTCGCTTCGCCGCTCTCGACGATGCGGCCGGCAAGGGCGGGGATCCAGGGCTTCATGTCGTAGCCGCGGCGCCTGGCGAACTCGGCGACCATGTCATCGGTCCAGTTCGCCACGCCCGCTTCCCAGCTGTCCGTGATCACGTACTGCAGGCCGCGCTTGCCCATCAGGCCGCCCGTCGCGTCCTTGTACTGATCCAGGTAGTTGTCGAAGTAGGCTTTCACGTAGCCCTTGTTGAGCTTGTCGACCTCGAGACCCGTGGCCTCCGGGGATGCCGGACGGTTCTGCTGCCCCGTCAGCGAGTAGCCGATGCGAAGGACGACCCAGTTCCCTGCCGGCGGCGTCCAGTCCAGCCTGCCGTCGGGGGTCATCTTCGTCGTGAGATCGATCACGTCGGCTTTGCGCACGGCCTCCGCAGGCGGCACCGCCGGCGTCGCCATCGCGTAGATGCCGGTCGCCGCCGAGAACCCCGCCTTCTCCTGGAACCTGTTGACAACGGCGGAGTGGAGGACGAACTCGGCGATCTGCGTGCCGGCCGGTGCCGCGGGCGTCTGGGCGCGCTGGCCCCCGCCGGGTGCGGCGCCGCCGCGGTTCTGCGCCGGCTGCGGGGCCGGTGTCAGCACCGAGATCCGGAAGTAGCGGGCGGTCACCGGGGCGAACGCCAGCGTGCGTCCGGCCATCGGCGTCACCGCGCGGAACTGCTGGCCGTCGTCGCTGGCCTCGAGCTGGGTGGTGGGGGTGCCGCCTCCCCGCGCGCCGCCCCCGCCGCCGCCCCCGCCGCCGGTGATGAACGTCACGCCACGGACGGTCTGCGCCTGCGGGAACTCGTACTGGATCCACGCACGCTCGTTGACCGGGGCGGCGGGAAGCAGCGTGGCCTTCACCACGTCACCGTCCGTCAGCGCCGCGACGTCGAACGTGCCGCCGCTCGCGGTCACCTTCGGCTGCAGCGCGCTCATCGGGCGGTCGCCTTCCGGCGCGCGATACGCGACGACGGCCGCGTCCGCATAGAACGCGGGCGGCGGCGGCTGACTCGCGGACTCGCCGCCGAAGCCGCCTCGGCCGCCAATCTGGTTCTGGTACGGGCCGGTGACCGACGGCGGCCTGGGCAGCGCGCCCGTGAACGGGCGTCCGCCTTCGACGCGGGTTTCGCTCCACACGTATTTCTTCATCGCCTGGGCCGGCGTCACCCACGGCCCGCCGCTCTCACTCCATCCAGGAGAGCCGGCGATGGCCATTTCGAGGCCCAGCTGGTCGGCCAGCGTGGTGGCGTACTTGAAGGCGTCCTTCCACTCGGGGGTCATGTACACGAGCCGCTTGTCAACGATCTGCGGCGTGTTGAGGCCGGCGTCGAAGTTCTGGAAGCCGGCGATGCCCGCGCGTTTCATCCACTCGAGGTCGGCCTTGATGCCTTCCTTGGTGACGTTGCCGCTCATCCAGTGCCACCACACGCGAGGCTTCGCACTGTCCGGGGGATTCTGGAACCCCCGGAGCAGGGGGTCGCCTGGCGGCTGCTGCGCCAGCACGCCGAACGTGCCCAGCAGGACCGCGGCAGCCAGCGCTGCGAGCCATGCACGTTTGCAGAGTATTCGCATTCGCGTCTCCCCTGATTGCCGACGTCGAGATGACGAGGGGCAGGCGCGACGCCTGCCCCAGCCAACCGCCGCACGAACGGCTCGCTGCTCAGCGCTTGTAGGTCAGCCCGAAGCCGAACTTGAACATCGGGTCGACCATGTCGAACGGCACGTCGGCGGCCTGTGCCATCACCGACGGCATGTCGTTCGGGATGTCGAACGGCAGCCTGCCGGTCACCTTCGCCTTGCCGAACACCACGTCGAGCAGCGCGGCGTCGCCGGGCCCGAAGGCGCCGTAGACGCCGGCCACGCTGTCGATGAACTCGGTGAGGATCGCCGGCTTGTCCATGTTCACGATGACCACGGTCTTCGTGCCGGTCGCCGCGATCTTCCTGATGGTGTCGAGCACGGTGAAGTTCGCCGCGTTGCCGTACGCCAGCGTGATGCCGAAGGTCGCGAGCGGCGGCGGCGGCGGCGGCGTGGCCGCGCCTCGCGTTCCGCCGCCGGCAAACGCGCCGCCGTACGGATACGTCGTGGACGGGCTGGCCACGCGCAGGATGGCCAGATCGGCAGCCTTCGGATCGTCAACCACGGTTCCGTAGGCCGCGGCGACGTCCCTGGCGATGCCGTCAACGTAGATCTTCCTGCCGGTCGCCGCCGGCAGCAGGTCGTCGGCGTTCTTCAGCAGCACGACGGCCTTCTGCTGTGCGGCATACCCGGCTGCCAGGAACTCTGCGCTCCCCGCCGTTGCCTTGGCCTTGTCGGGATCGACGTACGGGTCTTCGAACAGGCCGAGTCGGAACATCGGGCCGAGCGCGCGGCGCGCCACCGTGTCGATCACGGTCATCGGGATCGAACCGTCCTTGACGCTGCTCAGGATGACGCCGGGATCGTTGTTGCCGCCGATCTGGTCGACGCCGGCCAGGACTTCCATCTTCTGCCGGTCCTTCTCCGAGAGCTTCTCGACGCCCCACGGCATGTTGTGGTTCCAGTCGGTGACCACGAGTCCCTTGAAGCCGAGCTTCTGCCGCAGCAGCTCGCTGACCATCGCCTTCGAGAAGGCGATCGCCACGGTGTCCCTGCCCACCGGGATGCCGTAGGCGGTCATGATGCCGCCGGTGCCGGCCTCGAGCGCGGCCTTGAAGGGCTGCAAGTGGAGGTCGAACTGGTTGCCGGGGTAGATGAACCACTTCCCGTAGGCATTGTGTCCGTCGTAGCCGTCCTTCACGGGGCCGTCGCCCGGGAAGTGCTTCGTGACGGTCATCACGCTCTCGGGCCCGAGCTGCTTTCCCTGGAAGCCTTCGACGATCGCCCTGGTGAGCGACCTGACCAGGGCCGGATCCTCGCCGAACGTGCCGTTGATCCTGTTCCATCGGGGCTCGGTGATCAGGTCGGCCATCGGCCCGAGCAGGCACTGGATGCCGATCGCCCTCAGTTCCTTCGCCGCGATCTGCCCGAACCTGCGGACCTGTTCCGGGTCGCGCGCGACGGCCAGGCCAAGCTGGTCGGGCCACTGCGACATGACTGGTCCGGGCGGCGCGGCGCCGCCTGCGCCGCCGGGACCGCCGCGGGTGACACCGTGGCGCGGGTCCGTGCTGAACACGATCGGGATGCCGAGGCGGCTCGCCTCCGCCATCTCCTGGAGTCCGTTGTGGAACCTCGCCGTGATGTCCGGCGGCTCGCCTGCGTTCGGGCGGACCAGGATGTAGCGGATGTGGCGCTCGTTGACGAGCTGCGCGGGGTTCGCGCTGCCCATCGGTTCCACGTTGTTCGGGTTGGCGCCGCCTTCGAACGCGCGATTGGGCGGGGCCGCGCTCGCGCCGCCGCGGGCGCCGCCGCCGCGCTGGCCTGCGGCTGGAAGCCCGAGCACCTCGCCGTTCGGCCCGGTGAACCCGGCCAGCGACGAGTGAATCATCAGGCCGGTCTTCTCTTCCGCCGTCATCTTCGACGCCAGGTCGGCCGCCCGCTGGTCGGCCGGCAGCCGCCAGTCCTCGTAGGGATCCAGCGTGCCGTTCTTGTTGAGGTCGCGGAACTTCAGCCCCGCGACCGTCAGCACCTGGGCCTTGCGCGCCTCGACCTTGGGCTGCGCGACCGGCGTTTTCGCCTGGTCCGCCGCCTGCACCACGAACACGGGTGCAACCATGAGCGCCACGACTCCGAGTTTCCAGCTCATCGTGTCTCCCCTGTCACCGACTACAACTGCCCAGACTGCATGAGAGACCGCGATTCCGAGTCGCCGCTGCCGCCCCTCGACCTCGCTCGGGGCGCCCTGAGCGCTGCCGAAGGGCGCACGCCGCGTCTCGGGTCTGCTGCGCGTCCCGGTCCTCACCGGAACAGCTTCGGTGCCACTTCGTAGAGGTACAGCCGCCAGTTCGCCCATTCGTGCCCGCCCGGCGTCTCCCGCGTCTCGATCCGGACGCCGAGCGACTTGAACTTGTCGATCACGGCGAGCCCGTTCGTGCGGGCGATGTCGGTCTCGCCCCAGCCCCACCAGAACAGCTTCAGCGTGGCGTTGTACTTCGGGATCCTCGCCGCCTCGGCCTTGTAGAAGAACTCGCGGTCCTGCTCGGTCGTCCAGCCGGAACTCATCACCGCGAGGTACCGGAAGGTGCCGAGGTTGTGCAGGCCGACGTTCAGCGTCTGGATGCCGCCCATCGACAATCCGGACAACGCGCGCGCGTCCGGCGTGGCGACGGTCCGGTAAGTCGAATCGATGAACGGGATGATGTCCTTCATCATCTCGTCGTTGAACGGGTCCTTCGTCGCGTCGGAGGTCATCACCTGCCCGCCGGACGGCGTCCACCCGGACGGCATGACCACAATCATCGGAAGCGCCTTCTTCTCGGCGATCAGGTTGTCGAGGATGTCGTTGGCCCGCCCGACGGTGGGCCACGAGATCGCGGTGTCGCCGCCTCCGTGGATCAGGTACAGCACCGGGTAGCGCCCGGTGCTCTTCTCGTAGCCGGGCGGGGTGTAGACGTAGATTTCCCGCCGCGCGTTGCCGAGCGCCTTCGACACGTAGCGGACGAGGCCGACGGTGCCGTGAGGCACGTCGCGCGTTTCCGAGAAGTCGCCTTGCACGCACAACAGGCTTTGCGGCTGGGTCTGGTTGGGCGACAGCCTGACGTTGCGCGGGTCGGCCACCGTTGCGCCGTCCACGTTGAACGTATACCGCCACGCGCCCGGCTTCACCGCGCGAATCGTCGTCCCCGACCAGATCCCGTTCTCGCCCTTCGTCATGACGACCGCCGGGGAGCGGGCGGGCGGGCCGGACGGCGGTGCCGCCGGCGGCGCGGCTGGCGCCGCCGCCGCTCCAGGCTTGGCGGCCGGGTCGGGCACGAGCGATCCGTTGACGTCACCGCCGACCGTCACGCTGGTCGCGTTGGGCGCGAGGATTCGGAACGTCACCCGGCCGTCCGGTTCGATCTGCGGCGACACGACCGCCGGACCTCCGCGCTGCCCGCCGCGCGCCCCGGCAGCAGCCGGAGCCGGTTGGGACGGCGGCTGCTGGGGAGGACGCTCCTGGGCGGCAACCAACGCACAGCCGAGCAACACCACCGAGGCCCACACGGGCCAGCGAACCGTGCTCTGCATAGACGAGCCTCCCGTCGCACCGTGGGCGAAGGCGGAAGCCCTGCCCCTTACCTTCCTGCCGGAACCGTGACGTCTGTCTTCAGCTTGATGTCGCGCGACGAAGCGCCGACCATGAACGTCCGCCTGCCGCCGGCCACCTTCCACGCGTGGTCCTTGGTGGACCAATACGACAAGCTGCGTCGGTCGACGTGCACCGTCACCTGCTTCGAGGCGCCCGGCGCCAGCGTCACGCGCTCGAAGCCCGCGAGTGCCTTCACGGCCATCGGCACCGGCGCGTTCGGCGGCGGCCCGACGTAGATCTGCGGCACCTCCACGCCTTCGCGCGTCCCGGTGTTCCTGACCGTGAACGTCACGTCGTAGCCGTCGCCGGCGCGCTTCGCGGCCACCTTCGTGTAGGCGAACGTCGTGTACGTGAGGCCGAAGCCGAACGGGAACAGCGGTTCGATCTTCTCCTGGTCGTACCACCGGTAGCCGACGAAGATCCCTTCGGAGTAGGCGCCCTTTCCCTCCACGCCGGGATACCGCTCCGGCTTCGCGGTCGGCGCGTCTTCGGCGCGTTTCGGGAAGGTCACCGGCAGGCGTCCGCCGGGCGCGGCCTCGCCGACCAGGATCGCGGCCGTCGCCTCGGCACCTTCCTGCCCGGGATACCACATCTGGAGAATCGCCGCGACCTGGTCGGCCCACGGCATCACCACCGGCGCGCCGTTGTTCATCACGACGATCGTGCGCGGGTTCGCGGCGGCGACCGCGGCCACCAGCTTGTCCTGGATGCCTGGCAGCGCCAGCGAGGCGCGGTCGCGGCCCTCTGTCCCCTCGTCGTACACGAATACCACCGCGACCCTGGCCGCCTTCGCAGCCGCCACCGCCTCGGCGATGCGCGCCTGCTCGATGTCCGGCGACACCCACGCCAGGCGCACCTGCACCGGCTGCGCCCCGCCGCGGCCCGCGCCGCCCGCCGTGATGCTGATCGGCGTCGGCACGTTCGCCTCGAGGTGGATCGGCGTGCTGGCGTTGCTCAGACCGTCGGCCGTTGGCAGCAGCGCACCGCCACCGAAGCCGGGGACGCCGGCCGGGATCATGCCGGTGGGCCCCGCCGCGCCAGGAGCCCCGGCTCCCTGCCCGCCCGCCCGGGCGCCCCCAGCCGGGGCCGCACCAGGTGCCGCGCCGGGCGCGCCGCCGGGACCCGCGCCGCGGCCGCCGCCGCCGGCCTGCTGCTGCGCGGCGGTCGCCTGCGCGCCCGTCAACAGGCTGCCTCGGCCGCCGGCCGACTGCAGCTTGAAGATGTAGTCACCGGTCTTCGGCGCCACAACCGTGCCGGTCCACGTGAACGTCGAGCCGGCCGGCAGCGCGTTGCTGCCGACGATGTTGATGGTGGCTCCGGGCCTCAGGACGCTGCTCGGCACCACCTCGCCGTCGAGGTCGTACCCCTTCGCGTAGGCAACCCTGGCACCCGCGCCCAGCTTCCTCTGCAGCACGTCGAGCGGGACCTCGCGGCGCATCGGCTGCACGGCCGCACTGCCGCCGCCTCCGACGAGCAACACCTTCGCCGTCGGGCCGATCACAGCGACCGACTGCTGGTCTTCCTTCGACAGCGGCAGGAGGCCGCCCTGGTTCTTCAGCAGCACCGCACCCTGGACCGCGACGTCGCGCGCGGCGGGCGAGACCGTCGGGATCTCGGGAACGGGCCGAGCGTCGGACGCGAGGAGGCCGGCGGTCTCCATCGACCACAGGATCCGCTTCACCGCCTCGTTGACCACGCTCTCGGGCAGTTCACCCTTCTTCACCATGTCCGCCAGCGCGCCGAAGTTGCGACCGCTCGGCATCTCCATTTCGTTGCCGGCCCTGAGCGCGGCCGTGCTGTGCACGCCGCCCCAGTCCGACATCACGAAGCCCTTGAACCCGAAGTCCTTGCGCAGCCGGTCGATGAGGATGTCCGGGTTCTCGGAGGCGTACGTCCCGTTCACCTTGTTGTAGGACGACATCACCGAGAGGCTTCCGGCCTTCACGGCCGCCTCGAACGCCGGCAGGTAGATCTCGCGCCCGGTTCGCTCGTCCACGTCGGCGCTCACCGACATGCGCGCGTTCTCCTGGTTGTTGAAGGCGTAGTGCTTGACCGTGGCGATGACGCCCTCGCCCTGAACGCCCTGGATCTCCGCGGCCACGAGTCGGCTCGCCAGCAGCGGGTCCTCGCCGAGGGTCTCGAAGTTCCGGCCGGCCTGCGGCACGCGGACGATGTTCACCATCGGGGCGAGCAGGACGTTCTGGTGCCGGGCCCGGGAGTCCCGGCCCAGGATCTGGCCGTACTGCTTCGCCAGGTCCACCGAGAAGGTCGATGCCATCGCCACCGGCGCCGGAAGCGCGGTGGCCGGCTGGCTGGTGCGGACGCCCGCCGGGCCATCGGTCAACCGGAGCGGAGGAACGTTGAGGCGAGGGACGCCGGGGATGTAACCCGCCTGGCCGTAGCCGGCCGGGTCGGTGGCGCCGGACAGGAAGCTGAGCTTCTCTGCCAGCGTCATCGCCGCAACGAGGCCGTCGACCTTCGACGGCGCGCCCGCCTGCGCCGCCGCGGCCGTGCCCTTGGTCTTGCTGGCTGCTGCCGGGGCCTGGCCCCCGCCCTGCGCCGCGACGCAGACCGTGGCCAGCACGGCGGCCGCAAGTGCCGACGTAATCATTCTGTTCATGGAGTATCGCTTTCTGTCGTGGAATGAGGGGTTCGCTCGCATCGGCTCCGCCCGGTCCGGGAGGCTCCGCGGGGAGTATATGACACTTCGCGCGCGATGAACCGACTTCTGCCGCTCAGATGGTGAAGCTGTTGTTGCCGGCCCGCAGCGGCTGTCGGCGACCCTTCCAGACGAACTCGCCGGTGATGCCGGCGGGGAGTGCGACGGCGGCGGTCAGCCTCGATCCCGCACGCTCGAGCTTTACGTCGACCGAGCCCTTGGGGTGGGGCACCGAGCCCGATGCCCTGGTCAACTCGCCCAGGAACGGCCGCACCAGCACGCGGCCAAAGCCCGGAGCCGCCGAGTCCACGCCGAGCACCGTGTGGAGCAGCTCGTAGTTGGGGCTGGCGCTCCAGGCATGGCAGTCGGAGCGCGGAGACTTCGTCGGTGTGTCGAAAGTCTCGGGGAACGTGGTGAGGCCGTACTGGTCAATCATCTCCCGCCAATGCGCCAACTCGGGCACATAGCGGTCACCTTCGCCCACCTGGTTCAGTGCTGTGAACAGGTAGTGGCTGAAGTAGAATCGAGCACGGCGCGAGCGTCTTGTCCTCGAGCACCCGCACCACCAGGTCGGCGGCGATCGTCGCCGGAGCCACGTGTGCCAGCACGGCGAGCACGTTGGCGTGCTGCGAGAAGTCCGCCTTCCTGGGGGTGTCGGCGTACAGCCTCTTGCCGGCGTCCCAGTATTGCGCTTGTGCGGCCGCGCCGATGGCACTGGCGCGCTCGCGGCAGTAGGGCGCCATCTGGCGGATGCCGTGCACGTCCTCCAGGTCCGCGGCCCAGTTGAGCGCCATGATGCGCAGGAAATCGAAGCACGACGACACGCCGCCGGCTTCCTGCGCAGGCGCACCTCGCGGCCAGGCATCCACCCAATCCATGTAGCGCCAGTACGGGACCGGCCCCAGCAGGCCGTCGGACCTTTCCAGCGAGTCGAAGTAGCTGAGCACGTGGCGGACCGCGGGCATGGTCTGGCGCACGAACGCGGGATCGGCGACGTAGCGCGAGTAGTCGTGCACGATGCCGATCCACCACAGCGAGAATGAAGGGATGTACTGCGGTCCGCGGGTCGGATAGCGGCTCATGGTCAGCCCGCGCAGGTTGCGCGAGTCGCTCACCTGCTCGATCAGGTTGCGCATGAGGCGCGCATCGCCCGTGTTGAAGAGCGAGACGAGGGCTTGAATGCGCGCATCCCCGACGTACTGGAGTTGTTCCCAGTAAGGGCAATCCATGTAGGTCTCGTGAGCGCACAGGCGCGCGGTGCGCCAGCCAACCTCCTGGATTCCGGCCAGCGTGGGATCCTCGGGCGCCTCGAATCTGGCGACCCGCTCGAACGGGTAGCCGGTGCAGGTGGCGCTCAGGTCTTCGATGGTCACCGGTTCGGCGGCGGTTTCCACCACGAGCTCCATGTAGCGCCACGTGCGCCACCACAGCGGACGGAACGTCCGGCGGGCTCCGCCGTCGAGAACGAACTGGTCGTTCAGGCCGGTGAGCGTCTTGCCTTCGATGTCGTTGCGGTTGCCCTTGACATTGCCCGGGCCCACCAGTGCCTCGTTGTACCGCAACTGGATGGACGCTCCGCGGCCTCCACTGACGGTAAGCTCGGGATAGGCCGTGGTCAGGTAGGTCTGGTCGAGCAGATAGCGCGCTTTCGTATTGGCGGCGATGGTGACGGCGGCTGCGAGGCCCGGAAAACCGGCCGGCAGCGCCGGGCCTTCCGAGCGGCGCACAGTACGCAGGCGCTCCGGCTTCTCTTCCGGCAGCGGAATCGTGCGGGGCATCAGTTTCCACCCGGCGCCGACTTCGCCCGTGCCACTGGCCTGGCCCAAACCGGCGGCGTTTCCGGCGGTGCCCGCCGTCTGCCAGGCCGAATCGTCAAAATCGAGTTCCTGCCAGCCCCAGGGATAACGGGCGGCCTCTACCTTCTCACCGGGGCCGACGACGAAGTAGCCGGAGAGCGCAGCGCGAAGGGGCGAGTACGACTCGTTCCGAAACACTTTCCAGGTTGTTCCGGTGTTCGCCGACTCCTCGGCCGGGCCATCGCCTTGGAGAAGGAACGCCGGACGGAACGTCACCTGGGCTTCGGGCGCCTGCGCCGCGAAATTCCAGATCACCGATGCCAGCACGTTCTTTCCGGCATTCAGATAGGGGGCCAGGTCCACCGACTCGTACCGCCAACGGGACAGGTCCCCGCGGGCGGGCCCCGCGACCACTCTCTTGCCGTTCACGAAGAGCTGGTACCGGTTGTCGCCCGAAACGTGCACGATGAAGCTCGCCGGCCTGGCGGGCAAGTCCAGTACGCGGCGGAAGTGGTAGACGCCGAATTCACTCGCGGCCGCATTGGGCGCCGAAATCCAGCGCGCGGTCCATTGGCGCGAGGCCAACTCGATCGACCGGCCGACCTTCGCCATGGGCGGCGCCGGCAAGACCGGAGCGGTTCCCGCCGGCGGGCCCTGCGCCGACGTCCTGCCGGCCAGGGCAAGTCCGCTCGCGGCCAGTGAAGCGGTCAGCAGGTCTCTTCGGTTGATCTTCGACATTCGTTTCTACCTTTCCGCCGGTTGCGGGCCGGCGGGTCCGCGTTCGCGCCCCGGGCGTCTGTTGAACCCATCAGGCATGTCGCCGCTCATATCCGCGGCGACGCTCTGGATTCGCTACCGCGTGACGCGGTACAGCACGAGCGGCGCGGGCGCCTGGCCGCCGCGCCCGGCGCCAAAGGACGGATCGGAGCCCGGCGGCGGCGGACCGACCGCGGGACGCGAGGAGGTGCCGGCAGGAGCATCCGGAACGCCCGCGCCGCCGCGGCGCGCCGGCGCGCTCCGCCGGAGTTCAATCTGCTCGCCCTTGACGGTTCCCGTGTAGGCCGTCGTGCCCACGCGGAACGAGATGGCGACGTCGTCGATCTTGCCGTCTTCAATCGGCCCGCCCGCCGCGCCTCCCCCGCCGAATCCTCCGCCGCCAGCCGCCTCGAGCGAACCGGAGAGCGCCGAGCCATCCTGCCGGAACGTGAACACCATGTCGCCGCCGCCGCCTGAGAGCGCCATCGGGTTGTCCGCCGCCGCAGCCGCCACCGCCGCCTTCGGTCTCCAGAGCCCCGTGATGCCCCCGCCGGCGGGGACCGTTCGCTCCCACGCGGCGACCTGCGGCCGGAGTGTCACGGCCTTGCTGAGGATCGCGACCATCGCCGTCGTCAATCCCGGCGAGGACGCTTCGACCCTGATGCTGCCTGGCGTCTTCTGCGACTGGACGATGGCCATGCAGTACCCGGAGAACGCCTTCCGCGTCGTCCCGATGTCCGACTCATGGCTCGTCGGGTCACCGTTGCCGACGCCGATCACGGTCCCCGGACCGCCGACGGTGAACCGCACCTGCTGATCGGTGATCGGAACGACCCGCCCCTGCGCATCCTGCACTTCGACCGTGCACACCGCCACGTCCTCGCCGTCCGCGCCAATCTCCTGGCGGTCGGTCCGCACCACGAGCCTTGCCGCGGGCCCGGCGGTCTCGCGCTTCGCGGTCATCACGGGCCTGCCGTCCTTGTAGCCGCGCGCCTCGATGGTCCCCGGCGCGTACTTCACGCTCCACGCGAGGTGCTGGTCCCTCGGCATGTCCTTCGCGCCGAGGCTCTGGCCGTTGTGGAACAACTCGATGCGGTCCAGGTTCGAGTGGACCCAGACGACGATCTCCTGGCCTTCGAGCCCCGGCCAGTTCCAGTGCGGGAACAGGTGCAGCACTCGCCTGGAGGTCCACCACGACTGGTAGTAGTAGAACGTGTCCTTCGGGAAGCCGCACGTGTCGATCACGCCGTACTGCGAGCTGATGCTCGGCCACTGATACGGGGACGGCTCGCCGCGGTAGTCGAAGCCCGTCCAGACGAAGCCGCCGGCCACCCAGGGCCTCGCGCTGACGAACCGCCACCACCCCTCGGCCGATGCGCGGCCGGTCGTCGTATACGGGTCGTACGAACCGACGAAGCCCCTGGTGCGGTCGGTCACGTAGATGCCGCGCGTGCCGACGGCGCTGACGTTCTCGGTTCCCATCACCGGGATCTTCGGGTTGTTCTTGTGCCACGCCTCGGCCTGCGGGTCGGCGTAGTTGTAGCCCATCACGTCCGACACGATCAGGCCGCCGCGCCCCATGTAGTCGCCGGCGGGCGGCGGGGGGATCGTCACCGGCCGTGAGTCGTCGTGCCGCCTCGCAATCCGCTTCATCGAGGCGAGAATCTTGAGCCCCGTCTCGGTGGTCGAAATGCTCTCCTCGTTCCCCATCGACCAGACGAACACGCTCGGGTGGTTCCGGTCGCGCCGGAGCATGTTCTCGAACTGCACGGCGCCCTCGGGGTTCGATGACAGCATGCGCGTCTCGTCGAGCACCAGCATGCCCAGCTCGTCGCACACGTCGAGCAGCTCCGGCGTCGGCGGGTTGTGGGACGTCCGCAAGGCGTTACAGCCCATCTCCTGGAGCTTGCGAATCCGGAAGGCCTGGAGGGCGTCGGGCAGCGCCACGCCCACGCCGGCGTGGTCCTGATGGTTGCACGTGCCTTTGATCTTGACCGGCCGGCCGTTCAGGAAGAACCCGTTGTCGGGGTCGAACCTGAGGGTGCGGATGCCGAACCGGGTGTCGTACCGGTCGGTGATGGCTCCGGCCGACTCGATCTCGGTCACCACCCTGTAGAGGTTCCGCTGCTCGAGCGACCACAGCGCCGGCTGTCTCACCACGACCTGCTGCTCGGTGGCGCGCTCGCCCCACTCGGTCATCGCGAACAGCGCCGTCACCGCCTTCCCGACTTCCCGCCCGACGGGGTCGAAGAGCGTCGAGACGATGCGTACGTCCCGGGCCGCCGTCCCGTGGTTCTCGATCTCCGTCCGGATAGAGACCGTTACCGCGCTCTGGGTGACCTTCGCGCGCGCCAGCGTGCCCCACTTCTTCACGTGGAGCGGCGCCGTCCTCACCAGCCACACGTGGCGGTAGAGGCCCGCGCCCTCGTAGAACCAGCCGTCGCTCAACGTGGCATCCACGCGGACCAGGAGCACGTTGCGGTCGCCGGGCTTCGCGAAATCGGTCACGTCGAAGCTGAACGAGTCGTAGCCCCCGCCGTGGCGTCCCACATAGCACCCGTTGAAGACGACCATCGTGTCGCGGTAGGCGCCGTCGAACTCGACCGTGATCCGGCGGCGCGCGTCCGAGGCCGGCAGTTCGAACACGCGGCGGTACCAGCCGACGCTGGTCTCGGGATACTGGCGCCCGAGCGGGTAGAAGCCTTTGCTCGAGAGGGACGGATCGTTCTGGAAGGGCAACCCGATCACCCAGTCGTGCGGCAGGTCCACCGGTGTCCAGTCGCTGTCGTCGAACGCGAGGCTGCTCGGCGAGAGGAAGTCGCCGGTCTTCTGGAACCCTCCCGACCGGCCGTTGCCGAAACCGAAGTCCTTGTTGCCGTCGCTGGCATGGCCGAAGTGGAACCGCCAGCCGAAATCGAGCAACTCGCGATCGCGACCACCCGGTGGCGCCGGCCGCGCCGCGGAAGCCGCCTGCGCGCCGGCCTCCTGCTCTGACTCCGGCCCGGAGCGGGTGGCATCACGCTCGAGGTGCGAGGCCTGGGGTGAGTCCGACAGCGCCCTGGTCGGTCCACCCAGCACGGCTGCCGTGGGAAGCGCCACGCCGCTCTTCAGTACGTCGCGTCGAGTCCAGTTCTTCACCGTCATCGTCTCCGCGCGCCGGGTTTCTGCCTCGAGAGCCGTACGGTGCCGCCGAAGGCGCGTCTACCGGCCCGGCGGCTGGAGCAGGAACTTCTCGAAGAACGCGAAGCGCGCCGGGTCGGCCGTTACCGGCACCGCCGCTGTCTTGTCGCCGACCTCCATCACGACGTGATCCGCGCCAACGGGCGCCCACGCGGGCACGCCCTTGCCGTTCGGGTCGCCCTTGGCCGCGAAGTTGGCCCAGTAGGCCGACATCATGTCGGCAATCGCGCGGTCCTTGTCGGTCAACGGGCGGTCCGACATGTACAAGGTGTTCAGCACATAGGGCACCTCGGACGTGTGGAACGCGCCATAGCGGTCCGCGTCCGGGCCGGGCAGCGTGTGGTCCCAGAGGTACGTGTAGGCCGGCGTCTTCGACGTCTTTGCCCGCTCCCGAGCCCACAGGTACATCGACACGAGCGACTGGTCGCGGCTGCCCTCGGCCTGCGCTCTCGCCGCCTGCTCGTCGTTCGCCGCCGGATAGAGCTTGAGGTACTCGTCGGCCATCGGCCCGTAGGTCCGGCGCGCCCGCTCGGTGAAGGAGGCCAGCGTGACGGCCGCCTGTGGACCGGAAATCCCGCCCAGCTCGCCGAGGTTCGCGCCGGTCAGCACCGGCACGTCGTTGTGCTTGCCCTGGGCGACGACCTCGCGCACGGAGGCCGGCAGCATGTAGCCGTCCACGATCGTGGAGAACCGCAGGGCGGGGGCCGCCGGCGCGCCGCCTGCGGCTGGTGCCGGCGCCGGCAGGGGCTCCACGATCTTCTGCCAGGTCATCGCCCGCAGCTCCGCGAGCGACGCGGCGCCCTTGGCCTGCGCGAACTTGACGCCGTTGGCCTCGACGTCGGCGAGGCTCTGGGATCGCAGGTTGATGGTGCCGCCGCCGACACTCGACCCGCCGCTCTGCACGATCGCCCGGTGGAACAGGCCCTTCGCCAGCGGCGACGCAATCAGGCTGTGCACCGACATCCCGCCCGCCGACTGGCCGGCGATGGTGACGCGGTTCGGATCGCCGCCGAATGCCGCGATGTTGTCGCGCACCCACCGCAGCGCCGCCACTTGGTCGAGCAGGCCGTAGTTGCCCGACGCGCGATGGGGACTCTCCTTCGTCAACTCCGGGTGCACGAAGAACCCGAGAACGCCGACACGGTAGTTGGCGGTGACGACGACAATGCCCTTCTTCGCGAGTCCTTCACCGTCGTACACGGGGACGGCCGTCGAGCCCTCGTTGAAGCCGCCGCCGTAGATGTAGACGAATACCGGCCGTCGGTCGCGGGCCGACTTCGCGCCCGTCCAGACGTTCAGGTGCAGGCAGTCCTCGCTGATCTCGTTGTGCGCCATGAACTCGTAGGTCCACGGTTTCCGCTCCTCGACGATCGTCTGGATGCAGCTGGGGCCGAACGCGGTCGCCGCCAGCGTGCCCTTCCACGGCACCACGGGCCCAGGCTCCTTCCAGCGCCGTTCGCCGGTCGGCGGCGCGGCGAAGGGAATGCCCTTGAAGACGGCGATCGAGGCGTCGCGCCCGATTGCCCCGGAGACGAGGCCTCCCGTCACCTTCACGGGCTGTGTGACGGGAAGAGCGAGACCGACAGCAACGCCACAGAACAGTACGCACACCGCCGCCAGGGACTTCCGCATGGCTCCCCCTCCCTCAACTACCGGGCTGCCGTGAACGTGTAGCTGCCCGACGTGAGCGCATACACCGCCTTGCCGTTCTCGTACTTCACGAACGCGACGCCGTTCGCGCTGCGCGCGTCTGCGGCCCCTTCCTTCACGGACTCCGCCGACGAGGTGGGCAGGTAGAGCGTCGCCGTCGTGTTCGCGGGAACCGTCGCCCGGTACGACAGCGTCTTCCCGTCGGTCTTCCACGCGCTGCTGATGCGGCCGTACATCGAGTCGTAGTAGCCCTCGGCCGACGTCATCAGGCCGGTCGGGTCCGGCTCGGGCTGCAGGACGAACGTGCGGAAGCCCGGTTCGCCGCGCTCGATGCCCAGCGAATGGGCCATCATCCATTGTCCGACCGCGCCGAACGAGTAGTGGTTGAACGAGTTCATGCTGTTGTTCCCGCCGAACCCGTTTTCGACGGTGTACCCGTTGAGGCGCTCCCAGATCGAGGTGGCGCCCTGATCGATCGCATACAGCCAGGACGGATACTGATTGTTGTGGAGCAGCCGGTACGCCAGCTCGCTGAGGCCGTTCTGCGACAGCGCCTTGCTGATCCACGCGGTCCCGATGAAGCCGGTCATCAGCGAGTACGGCGGCCTCACCGCGCCGCCGTCGTCCTTGTTCTCGCGCGTGACGGCGGCCGCGAGGTTCTTGACCATCGGCGCCCTGCTGTCGCCGTCGAACAGCCCCATCGCCAGCGGCACCGCGTACGACGTCTGCGTGTCGGCCACGCGGAACTCCGGCGCAGCCCCCGGCGTCGCCCCGCGCTGGCCGCCGCCCATGCCGCCCCCGCCCGTCGCCAGCGTCTTCTTCTCGGCGTTGACGAACGTCGCGTTGAAGTACGCCTTGCGCTTCTGGTACTGCTCCCGGTACTTCGCGGCGTCGGCCGGCTTGCCGAGGAGGTCGGCGGCCTTCGCCATGATGTCGAGGCTGAACGCGTGGTAGGCGGTGACCAGGAACGCGCTGCCGAGTGCGTTGTTCTGGGGCCCAAGCCAGTCGCCGAGCTGCCCGTCCGAACTCAGGCCGGTCTTCGGATCGATCGTGGTCTCGAGGTAGGCCACGTAGGCGGCCATCGCCGGGTAGTGACGCTCGATCAGGCCAACGTCGTTGTACTGCAGGTAGGTTTCCCAGGGCACCACGATGCCCGCGCTGCCCCAGAGCACGCCGCCGAAGCCGCCGCCGACCGGCGCGACGTCGGTGAACCTTCCCGCCGGCGTCTGCACGTCGCGCATCGCGTACATGTGCCGTGTGAGGAACTGGTTCGCGTTCGACACGTAGGTGGCGGTGCGCGAGAAGACGTTGATGTCGCCCGACCAGCCCATCCGCTCGTTGCGCTGCGGGCAGTCTGTCGGAATCGTGAGGAAGTTGTCGACGTTGGACCACACGAGGTTCGACCACAACCGGTTGACCTTCTCGCTCGACGTCTTGTAGTCGGCCGTCAGGCTTCGGACCGAGCTGATCGCGACGCCCTGGACGGCGGTCAGCGGCAGCGGCTGATCGATGCCGGTGATCTCGACGTACTGGAAACCGTGCGACGTGAAGCGCGGCTGGAAGGTCTGCGGCCCGGCCTTCATCGTGTAGACGTCCTGGCTCAGCGCCGCGCGGTAGTTCTCCGTCATGATCATCCCGACGTTCTTCCCAGACGCCGGCAGGTTGGGGTACAGCATCTCGGAGAACCGGAGGGTGATCGTCCCGCCCGCACGCCCGCTTGCGAGGGTGATCTTCGGCACGCCGACGATGTTCTGTCCGAGGTCGTAGACATACACCCTGGGCCGCACTTCCCTGACGCTCTTCGCCGTCAGGGTGCGGAAGGCGCCGGCGGTGTCGCCGATCTGGCCGACGAGCGACAGCCTGTCGAACGTGAACGGCGTGCCAGAGCCCCCGCGTCCGCCGCCGTCCATCCCCGAGAACGTGGTGCCCTCGAGCGGCACGACGACCGCGGGCTTCCACGCGCTGTCGTTGTAGGCCGCCGTGTGCCAGCCGGCGATGGCGGTCTCACGGGCCGCGTCGTACGCCTCCCCGAAGTCCAGGCTGCTGTAGACGACCGGGCCCTTGCCGTAGTACTTCCACGTGCGCTCGTTGGTCGTGACCGTCTCGGACGTGCCGTCCTTGTAGCGGATGACGAGCTTTGCGAGCAGCGACTGCCGGTCGCCGAAGTGGTTCCAGATGCTGCCGAAGCTGAGCAGCCCGCTCCACCAGCCCTCGCCCAGCATGGCGCCCAGGGCGTTGTCGCCGGGCTTGAGCAGGCTGGTGACGTCGTAGGCCTGGTACATGTGCGTGACGTTGTACTGGGTGAGGCCGGGGTTGTAGTAGTCGTCACCCACCCGCTTGCCGTTCAGGAAGACCTCGTAGATGCCGCGCGCCGTGACGTAGAGGCGGGCGCCGTCGATCGCCCTCGCTCCGGTCCTGAAAGTCGTCCGGAGCATCGGCATCGAGTTGTGGCTGGGGTTCCGCACGACGAACGCGCCGGTGCTGCCCCCTGCGAGCACGTACTTCCCGTTGGCGATCGACAGCCCGGCGGTGGCCTTGATGGCGTCCGCGTAGATGCCCCTGTAGTTCCCGGCAGCCAGATCCTCTCGGAACAGGATGGCGTTGGGCACGCGGTTGTTCCGGACGATGACGTCGCGGAACGTGGCGTTCTGGCCCGGGCCGACCGAGAAGCCCATGTCGCAGAGCATGCCGAACGTGAGGTAGTCGCCCCCCTGTCCCACGGGGTTCAGGTTGATCGCGTTCCGCGCCCCGCCCCTCTGGCCGCCGCCGCCCCCGCCCGGGGCGGCAGGAGCGGCAGCGCCCGCGAAGGTCGTGCTGCCGTCGATCGTCACCGTGATCTGGCCGAACACGCTGCGGAACTCGATGGTGTGCTCGGCGTTCTTGTTCGCGTTGCCGATCACCGCGTCGTCGATGTCGAACGTCTTCTGCGGCTGCGACGGGTTGTCGGTGTCCTTGTAGCCGGCGCGATAGACGTGGAGCTTCGCCCTGCCGGCCGGCGAACCGTCCAGCGCCGAGATGTCGAGTTCCAGCTTGATGTAGCTCTGGTCCTTCGCGCTCTGCACCTGGTAGATGTTCTTGTTCCTGTCCATCAGCCGCGAGTCGTTCGCGCCGTACACGAAGCTCGCGCGCGTGCTGCCCGGGGCAATGGCCAGGACGTACTTCACGTCGAAGACGCTCAGGTAGGGCGAATACAGCACGAGATCGTCGTTT
This sequence comes from uncultured Acidobacteriota bacterium, assembly GCA_963783255.1. Lineage (GTDB taxonomy): Bacteria > Acidobacteriota > Vicinamibacteria > Vicinamibacterales > Fen-181 > FEN-299. The sequence goes on from CAWAMP010000012.1 coordinate 198,324, forward strand.
CCGCCGCCTATCCACTTCGCGCCGCCCCAGGCCGCGAGGCTCGGCGAGGGATCCATCAGCCCGGTCTCGAACCAGGAACTGGCGGTCAGCTTCGCGCCCGCCTGCGTCCACACCGTCACCGTCCACGCATACCTCGTGGCCGCCTCGAGCGCGTGGCCGGCGTACTTGATGTGGACCGCCACCGGACTGTCGACCTTCTTCGAATCCCAGGCGAGCGCGCCCTTCGCGTCGCGCACTTCGATCTGGTAGGCCGTCTGCGAGACGCCGCGCTCGCCGGCGGTGGCCTCCGTCTGCCAGCTGAAGCGCGGCTGCTGCACATCGATACCGAGCGGCGTGCTCCGGTACTCCACCTGCAGGTTCCTGACCACGAGCGCCGCCTGCGCCTGCCAGGCGCCGCACGCCAGCACCACCGCGACCGTGAAGATCCGTGTCATCCGCGCCATGCCTGCCTCGCTTGCCGGCTCGCACGCCGGCATCAGGAGTCGTTGCCCGCCTCGCCCTGTCACCTCCGCGCCGACAGCACGTCGCGCTCGTAGCGGCGGACGTCGTTCAGCCACGCGTCGCCCACCGGCACGCCGGAAGACTCGCAGTAGTGGTCCCACACCGCACCGAAGGGCAGCGTCTTCGTCTCTTCGAGCAGCGCGAGGCGGGCCGTGTAGTCGCCGGCCCGCTCGGCGGCCCGCAGCCGGTCGATCGGTTCGAGCAGCCCCTCGAGCAGCGCCTTCAGCATGTTGCGCGCGCCGATCGTCCACGCCGCCACGCGGTTGATGCTGGCGTCGAAGTAGTCGAGGCCGATGTGCGTGCGCCCGAGGTAGTTCCCGCGGACCAGCTCCTGGCCGATCGCCTTCAGGTCGTCGCTGAGGGTGACCACGTGGTCGCTGTCCCAGCGGATGCCGCGGCTCACGTGCAGCAGGATCTCCGGCATGAACGAGAGCACGGAGCTGATCTTGTCGGTGATCGTCTCGGTCGGGTGGTAGTGGCCGGTGTCGAGGGTGAAGAGCACCCGGCGGGTGAGCGCGTACGCCAGGTAGAACTCGTGCGAACCGACGGTGTAGCTCTCGACGCCGATGCCGAACAGCTTCCCCTCGACCGAATCGAGGTTGAAGGCGGGGTCGATGGCGTCCTTGAAGATCGCGTCGAGCGCCTCGGTCAGCCGGGCCCGCGGCCCCGTCCGGTCAACGGGCGTGTCCTTCATGCCGTCGGGAATCCAGAAATTCGTGACGCAGGCCTGGCCGAGCGCACGCCCCATCGCCTCGCCAATCCTCCGGCTTGCGATTCCGTGACGGACCCAGAAGGCCCGGATCCCCTCGTCCGCGTGCGAGAGCGTGGCGTTGTCGGCCGCGTTGGGGTGCGAGAAGAACGTGGGGTTGAAATCGAGCCCGATGCCGAGCGACTTCGCCCAGTCGATCCAGTCCGCAAAATGCTCGGGGCGGATCTCGTCCCGATCGACCTTGGCGCCCCCGAACTCGCCGTAGCAGGCGTGCAGGTTGAAGCGGTGGCGTCCCGGGACGAGCGACAGGGCCTTGGCGGCATCGGCGCGCAGCTCGTCGGGTGTGCGGGCAGCTCCCGGGTAGTTGCCGGTGGCCGCGAGGCCGCCTCCCAGTTCGCCGCCGGACCGCTCGAACCCTCGAACGTCGTCACCCTGCCAGCAGTGCAGCGACACCGGTATCGTGCTGAGCCGCGCGATGGCGGTTTCGGTGTCCACACCGTATGCCCGGTAGCGCTCGGCCGCCAGCGCGTATGCCTTGTCCACACTCACGCTCATGGTGTGCGTCCTTCCGTGAACTGCCCCTGGATGGCCTCATAGCGGAGGCCCGCGCGGTCCGAAGCGGCGGTGGGCTGCGGAGTGTACGGCGTCGCGCTCACATGGCGCGCCACGTGCGATCGGGCGTCGGCAATCGACGCGAAGCGGCCGGCGACAATCGCCTGCACGGCCGCGTTCCCGATGGCGGTCGCCTCGACCGGGCCCGCGAGCACCGGTTTGCCGGTGGCGGTTGCCGTCGCCTGGTTGAGGTACGCGTTCCGGCTGCCTCCGCCGATGATCTGAACGCCTTCGATCCGCGTGCCCGTCAGCGTTTCGATGGTCCGGAAGACGGACGCGTAGCGGTGGGCCAGCGAGTCGAGAATCACCTTGACCACCGCCGGCGGGTCCGACGGCGCGGCCTGGCCTGTTTCCCGCATCTGCACCCCGATTTGAGCCAGCATGCTGGGCGGATTCAGGAAGCGCGGGTCGTCGGGATAGACCAGTCCGGGCTCTCCTTCGACCGCGGCGGCCCGCCGCAGCAGGTCGTCGTATTCGACCGACACCCCGCGTTCGCGCCACTCGCGCCGGCACGACTCGAGGATCCACAGCCCCATCACATTCTTGAGGAACCGCGTCGTGCCGAAGACGCCTCCCTCGTTCGTGAAGTTGTGGCGCGCCACCTCTGCGTTGATCAGCACGCCGGTCCGTTCGACGCCGGCGAGCGACCAGGTGCCAGACGAGATGTAGGCCCACCCGGGCTGGAGCGGCGCCCCGGCCACCGCGCTCCCCGTGTCGTGGGCAGCGGGAGCGACCAGGTCGACGCCATCCAGTCCGGTCTCGGCGGCGACGTCGCGCAGGAGGGGACCGAGGCTCGTGCCGGGCGGGACCACGTCGCACAGCAGATGGCGCGGTATCCCCAGGCGCCCCAGGAGGTCATCGTCCCAGGACCCCGTGGATGCGCCGAACATCTGGGTCGTCGTGCCGATCGAGAACTCGGTGACGGTCCGGCCCGACAGCATCGCCCCAATGAGGTCCGGCACCATCAGGATGCGGCTGGTCGCCTTCGGCAGCCCTTCCCGCACGTGGGCGTACAGCTGAAACAGGGTGTTCAGCTGAATGAACTGGATGCCGGTCCGTGCGAACACTTCGGCACTGGGCACCCGCTCGAACACCGCCTCCATCATGCCGTCGGTGCGCGAGTCCCGGTAGCAGACGGGATCCTCGAGAAGCCGCCCGTCGGCGTCGAGCAGCCCGTAGTCCACTCCCCAGCAGTCGATCCCCAGGCTGTGAACGGGGCGGTTCAACGTGCGCGCGCGCGCGGCCGCTTCGCGAAGCCCGGTCTTGATTTCGGCCAGGATGTGCCGGGCGTCCCATCGAAGGTGTCCATCGACCGAGCGCGGCGGGTACTGGAACCGCCGGACCTCCTCGAGCATCAGTTCTTCGGACTGGAACCCGGCGAGGATCACCCGCCCACTCCCGGCGCCCAGGTCGACTGCGATATAGAGCCGACCGTCACTCATCGGATGGGTCCTCAGCACAACCGCTGCGCGTAGCCGACACGGCACCGCGTGGGCCGGGCGCGAACGCGCCTCGAAGCAGGCCCTCACAGTATCCACAACGACTCCGCCGCGTCAACGGCCGTGGTGCCCTCTGTTCTGTCCAGTCAAGACTGACCTCTCCTGTGATACGGTCGCCGCCCTGACGCGTCGGCGAGCTGCGCGCGGCCCCGCTCGCTCATGAGGGGGCCGTGCTCGCTCGCCTCTCGAGAGACGGTAGCGGGGGAAGAACGAGCGGCAGCCGGTCGGCTAGCGTCTCCGCCGGCGTGCGTCCTTGCAGAGCCAGGGAGAAGCGTTCGACGTTGTAGACATGCTCCCACCGCCTGAGCGCGTCGGCGGCGTCATCGAACGAGGTAAATCGGTGGCGACTCCAGAATTCGTCGTGATCGATCCGATGGCTTCGCTCGACCTTGCCGTTCTGCTGAGGCCGGCGCGGCTTGATGTACCGGTGACGAATGCCGAGGGCTTCCACGGAGAGCCGAAAATCCAAGGGGAATTCCGTGCCGTGGTCCGACTGAATCTGTCGAATCGGGAAGGGCAAGGCCGCTCGGGTCTCCGCCAAGAAGGCCAGGCTCGTTCGGGCGTTGAGGTAGCGGTACAACCGTAAGACCCGAAACCGCGTGCAGTCATCCAGCGCCGTGTACTGGAGGTACCGTTGCCGATTGACGCGCACAAACTTGACGTCGACCTGGACCGACTCCCCCGGCGTGTCCTTGCTGAAGAGCCGCAGTTGGCGTGGACGCCGCTTCGGCGTCCGGCGCAACCGACCGAGTCCCATCTGCCGAAACACCAGTTGGATGGTGCTAATGCCGAGGCAGATGCCGTGAACCCGATGGAGCCACACCTTCGTCCGGGCACTCCCAAATCGATGTTCGGTGCGGGCCACGCGGATCCACTCCCGGACCTCTGGGGTGATTCGTCGACGACGCTCAGGCCGGTATCGAGGGACCAACCCTAGAATTCCGCCCTCACGATACCGAAAGCGCCATCGGCGGACCGTTCGGTACCAGAGGCCGAAATACAGGGCGGCCGCGTGCATGGTGCAGGTCGAGGCATACCCCAAGACCGCCAGGCGCTGTTCCACCCGTCGACGCTGCCGCGGATCCAATGACTGAAGCTCCTCGGTACATGCGCTCGTACATCCGCCCCTCCTTTGTTGCGACATCCTCGCACTTTGGGAGAGGTCAGTCTTATGTGTGTACTTCACGGCCGTGGTGCCCTCCCTCACGCCAACGCTCGTCCAACCAAGGGAGGCAGGGCGCAGGGCGTCCCGCCTGGAGTTGGAGGACCGGCTAAACGAAACCGGGGGGCCGCGGCGTATTCACTGCTTACATGGGGCAGAAACCGACCCGATCAGCTTGGAGGATCGACGATGCGACCTGACCACGATGGCGACGAGTTCTTCCGCGGCGGGAAGCCGGCCCCGCTGAGCCGAAGAGAACTGCTGAAAGGCGCGCTCCTGACGGGAGCGCTGGTTCCGCAAGGATTTGGCGGAAGAGGGCGTCGGGGCGCCCGCGTGGTCGATCCGTCGCAGATCCCGACCTACAAGTACCGCACCCTGCCCGTCACTCGCTTCCCGGCCCTCCAGGCCGACTTCGACCGGGCGCGACAGTCCGGAACGCTCAGCCGTGCCAAGGCGTTCGTCGATCAGCTGGCGCCGCTCGCCTTCAAGATACCTGCCGACTTCCCAGGCGCCAAGTCGGTCGTGGTCGTGGCGGCTTTCGTGAAGCCGATGTTCGTCAACTGCCGCCTGGACGGCGCCTCCTATCGAATCCTCGTTCCCCCTCAGGTACTACCAGGACGACATGAACTCGGGGGCGCTGAAGAGCGTCGTCCAGAAGGACATCGTCCAGACGGCGGGGAGTCGCGTCGTCGACATCAGCGAGCGCGTCCCCCTGAAGCTGCTGGCGGCCAGGGCCGGTCTCGGCTACTACGGCCGAAACAACCTGATCTTCGTCGAGGGGATGGGGAGCTACAACCTGCTCTACGCCTTCCTCACCGACCGCCAGTTCCCCGACGACGGCTGGACCCAGATCGAAGTCCTGGACAGGTGCCGGAGGTGCGATCACTGCGACCGTATCTGCCCGACCGGGTGCATCCTGCGCTCGAACTTCATCATCGATGTCGACAAGTGCCTGACACTCTACAACGAGAATCCAGGCGCATTCCCGAACTGGCTGCCGGCGAGTGCCCACCACGCGCTCATGGGCTGCCTGAAGTGCCAGTCGCCCTGCCCGGTCAACGGCGGGATTGCCGACCTCTACGGCACGCTCGAGGATCTCTCTGAAGAGGAAACACGAAAGATCCTGAAAGGGGCCCCGGACGACCCCCTCCTGGGTGCGCTGCAGCGCAAGCTGCGGAACTTCCCGGCGGCGCAGTCGAGGCAGGTCTTCCCGGTGCTGACGAGAAACCTGGGCGTGCTGGTGCGCTCCCGAGTCTAGGGAGAACGGCCATTGTCGAAAACGTATCGCAGCGTCCGACTGCTGCGCGTCGGCAGCCAGGCGTTCTTCTTTCTCCTGTTCGTGTATCTGCTCGTGGCCACGCGGCGCGGGGAGGGGGACGCGATTGGCGCGGTCGAGCGGTTCTTCCACTTCGATCCGCTGCTCGCGCTCACGACGACGGTTGCGTCCAGGACGTTCTTTGCGGCGTTCGCCTTCTCGGCCGTTACGGTCGTCGTGACGGCAGCCATCGGCCGCCACGTGTGCGGGTGGGTCTGCCCGCTGGGTTCCGTGCTCCATTTCTTCTCGTTCCTGTTTGCCAGGGGCAGGCGGGCCAGGCCGTCGCGGGAGGGAGGGCCGCGCCTGGCCTGGAAGTACGCGATCCTGGTCTTCGTGCTCGTCGGCAGCGTCTTCACGCTCGACCTGGCGGGCTTTCTCGATCCCCTGTCCTTCCTGTATCGCTCGTTCACGACGGCGGTCCTGCCGGCGACCGCACTGGCAGCGGACGCCGGCGTCGCTGCGCTGAGCGAACGAGGCCTGATCTCGATCGGCGGGAGCGGCGCCAGGTTCGTGAAGGATGTCGCGGTCAACACGACCTTCCGCCAGGGACTGCTGATCGGCGCGATCTTCCTGGCCGTCGTCTCCCTGAACGCGGTGCGGGAGCGCTTCTGGTGCCGGTACCTCTGCCCCGCTGGCGCCCTGCTCGGCCTGATCGGGCGATGGAATCCGGTCAAGATCAGAATCGACGCCGACAAGTGCAACGGGTGCAACCTGTGCACGCGGTCCTGCCAGTCGCAGGCGAACCCGCATCCCAACGAGCGGTGGGCACCATCCGAGTGCCTGTACTGCTACACCTGCGCAGCCGTCTGTCCGCACGAGGCCATCGGTCCGGCCGTCGAGATGGCGCCCACCAGGACGCCCTCGATCAATCTCTCGCGCCGCGGGCTGGTCCTGACCTCGGCGCTCGGCCTCGCCGCGGTGCCGCTGTTCGCCGTGTCCGCCTCCGAACGAAGCTCCGAGAAGCTCATTCGGCCGCCAGGGTCGTTGCCCGAACCCGAGTTCCTGGCAAAGTGCGTCAAGTGCGGCGAGTGCATGAAGGTCTGTCCGACCAACGGCCTCCAGAACGCCTTCGATCAGGGCGGGCTCCTGGCAATCTGGACGCCGATTCTGGTGCCGCGGATCGGTTACTGCGAGTACCAGTGCTCGCTCTGCACCCAGGTCTGCCCGACCGGCGCCATCGAGCAGTTGACGATCAAGCAGAAGACGGAGACGAAGATCGGCTCCGCGTGGATCAGGCAGCACCGGTGCATACCCTACGCCACTGGGGAGTCCTGCAAGGTCTGCGAGGAGCGGTGTCCGACGTCGCCGAAGGCGATTCGGATGATCGAAACCGAGGTGTTCGCACCGGACGGGGAGATCGTCCCTCAGAGGGTCCCGGTCGTCGATAACGACATCTGCAACGGCTGCGGCGTCTGCGAGACCAAGTGCCCGGTGGTGGACGAGCCAGGGATCTACTGCACCAACGCGGGGGAGTCCCGGTCGGACGACAAGGCACTGGCGTTCAAGCCGATTGTCTGACGCCGGCGCGCGTCTCCGTGAGAGGCCGCGGTTCCGTGTGGCCACTGACGCATGCCGCGCCTCGGGTCTGCCGCTCCGCAAAGCCCCCGCGGTGATCCTCCCCGCGGGGAAAGGCAAAGGCTTTGCTTCGGGCAGATCCCTGCGACGCGGCATGAACGCCGGGTGACGAGTCCGAATCGCGGCCTCTCGTTCGGCCCGGCGCGCGTACAATGGCGCCCATGAAGGCGACCCGGCACCGACTCCACTCGGCGGTCGTTGCGCTCGGCCTGCTCGCCCCCATCGCGCTGGCCGCTCTCCCCGCCCCGCCCGCCCGCCTGGCGGTCTCGCCGAATCACCGGTTCCTGCAGCAGGCCGACGGATCGCCTTTCTTCTGGCTGGGCGACACGGCGTGGCTGCTGTTCAGCCGTCTCGATCGAAACGACACGCGGCGGTATCTCGACGACCGGCAGGCCAAGGGCTTCACGGTGATCCAGGTCATGGTGCTGCACACCGCCGAGGCGCGCACCGCGAGCGGAGCCCCGGCCCTCGTCGACAACGACCCGGGCAAACCGCGGGTGACGCCGGGCGACGCCGTGTCGTCAGACCCGGCCGCATACGACTACTGGGATCACATCGACTGGGTGGCGGGCGAGGCGGCGGTGCGCGGCCTCTACCTTGCCCTCGTGCCCGCGTGGGGATCGGTGGTGAAGTCGGGGCAGCTGAACCCGGCGAACGTGGTCGCGTACGCGACGTTCCTGGCCAAGCGGTATCGCGGCGTGCCCAACGTGATCTGGCTGGTGGGCGGCGACGCCAAGGGGAACGAGGAGATCGAGGTGTGGAAGGCGCTTGGGCGCACGCTTCGCGCGGAGGACCCGAACCACCTGATCACCTACCACCCGTTCGGGCGCACGCAGTCCTCCACCTGGTTCCACGGCGAGCCGTGGCTCGACTTCAACATGTTCCAGTCGGGCCATCGGCGCTACGACCAGGACACCGACTCACCCAGGCGGTTCGGCGAGGACAACTGGCGCTACGTCCTGGACGACTACGCGAAGACGCCGCCCAAGCCGGTGCTCGATGGCGAGCCCTCGTACGAGAACATCCCGCAGGGGCTGCACGACGGCACCCAGCCGGTACTGGACGGCGGCCGATGCGAGGCGCTACGCCTACTGGTCCGTGTTCGCGGGCGCGTGCGGCCACACCTACGGCGACAACGCGGTCATGCAGTTCCACACGGCTGCCGCCGGCAGGGGCAGCTACTTCCCGCGGAACTCCTGGCCGGAGGCGCTCCACGACCCCGGGGCCGGTCAGATGCGCCACCTGAAGGCGCTGATGCTGTCGCGTCCGTACTTCGATCGGGTGTACGACGCCGAGGCGGTCGCCTCCGGCAGCGGCGAGAAGTACGAGCGGCTGCTCGCCACGAAGGGCCGCGACTACCTGTTCGTCTACTCCTACACGGGCCGCCCATTCTCGGTCCGCCCCGGCGCGATCGCCGGCCGGTCGCTCCGCGCGTGGTGGTTCAACCCGCGTGACGGGCGCGCGCAGCTCATCGGCGTCGTCGGCGCCAGCGAGATCGGGCGCTTCTCTCCGCCCGGTGAGCCAGGCGACGGTCACGACTGGGTGCTGGTGCTCGACGACGCGTCGCGTGGATATCCGGCCCCCGGCGTGGTCCGGTCCGACCGGCCCTAGCGCTTCGACTCGCAAATACGGCCACGATCGGGCCTGTGCGGGCGTGGCCTCTGGTGCTCGCTCAGCACTAAGTCCTGACCGCTCGCCGGGCTCATCGAAGGACTTAGAAGCCGGCGGGCTTGACCCAGAAGCTCTCCTGCCATTTCGCGCCGGGCGCGATGGACTGCAGGTCGCGGTAGACGTCCTTGTGCGCCAGGTTGAGCGCGTTGGTGATTGCCGCCATCGGTTCGAAGCACACGAAGCCGCGCCCGGTGTTGTTCTGGTTGGGCGAGTAGACGACGAGCGATCGGTAGTTGGGCCCTATCGAGACGTCGATCCGCTGGGCGCGCCCCTTCACGGCGGCGGTGGCTCGTCCCCGCCCGTCCCTGACCAGGTCGGTGAACACGTCGTCGAGGTTGTAGTCCTTCAGCGCGCCCGAGAAGTTCACGAAGAGACGGTCCGCGGGTTCGGTCGATCCGGTCGGCACCTTCTGCGGCGAGAGCAGCCACCGCGTGCGCGCGGGCACGGTGATGGTCCATTCCGCGCGGGTCGAGTCGGTCAGCTGGAAGTAGGGGTGATAGCCGATGGACACGGGCATCGGCTCGGTCGAGTGGTTGGTGATGACCGTGCGCACCTCGAGTTCACCATCCGCCAGGCGATAGGTCATCTCGATCGTGTGGGCGAAGGGCCACTGCTTCATCCAGGACGGCTGCCGGAACGCCTCGAGCCGGCTGGTCAGCCACGCGGCCGTTCCGTCCTGCCGCATCTCGACCACCTGCCACTGGTCGGTCCTGCTCATGAACCCATGGATCGGGATCGCGCCTGTCACGTTGCCGAGGTCCATGTCGAATGGATACCGCCTGCCGTTCGCGTAGAACGCCTGCTCGTCGAGCCGGTTGGCCCACGGTGCCATCAGCGGGATGCCGTGCAGATCCGCCGGCCGGGCCTTGACCTTGAACTCGTCAACCGTTGCGAAGGGGAAGCGCAGGATGTTCTGGCCCTTGACGGTCATCTCGTACGCGATGTTGCCCACCGACGTCAGGATCGACACCACCACGTCGTGCGTCCGGTCTTCGAGTTGCACGACGTCGCCGTTGCGGCGCGCCTCGTACGCGGGCGCCCTGGCCCCCTGCCGTGCGCCGGCCGGTGCATCGAGCTGCGACAGGACACCTGCCACCACGATCGCTGCCGCGAGGACGCGCTTCGTCACGTTGCCCTCCGGATCGCTTGAAGTCCGTCGACCTGCGCTGCCCGCGTGGCGCATCGGCACGGGCGCGAGGACGGGTTGTGTCACCGGCGCGAACGACATACGGTACACCCTGTTGACGTCGTCGCGCGAGTGCTGAGACGTCAACATCAGCCGAGCCAGGTCACGGGCGAAGTCACGCTGGCCCACCCCCAGTTTCGCGGGCTGGCGGCAGCGACCGCGCCTGGAGGGTGGCGCAGGCGATCCCTCCCCTTGCGAAGAACCGCGGCGCCGGCTCAGCGTCCCTTCGTCTTGCGGTTGGGGCCCACGCCGGGCCTGTCGCCCCCATCCCCAACCGCGCCATTGTTGGCCGGCTGGCGGTTCTCGGGACCCTGCCGATTGTTGAATGTCCACGGCTCGCTTGGCGCCCCCCTCCAGACACGGCCGGACATCAAGCGCGAAACTGCGTGTGGGCAGGCCAGGTCACGGCGTTGACAGCCTTTTGTGGAAGCGCATAGACTTCGCGCGCCTGAATGCGAGACCGGGATTCGGAATCGCGGCTCCTCATTCAGGAGCCGCCGGGATTGGGGGAACGATGCGAGGTCGGCTGGTTACCGCGGCGCTCGGACTGGCCGTGCTCGGGCTGGCGGCGAGCCAGGCCCCGCCGAACGAGCCGGTGATCATCCGTGTTGATACGACGGTGACCATCGGCCCGATGCACCCGTTCTGGGCCTGGTTCGGTCACGACGAGCCGAACTACACCTACACGCCGAACGGGATGAAGCTGTTGTCACAGTTGCAGGCGCTCAGCCCCGTGCCCGTGTTCATGCGCGTGCACAACCTGCTGACGTCCGGTGACGGGAAGCCCGCGCTCAAGTGGGGCTCGACCAACGTCTACGCGGAGGATGCGGCGGGCAATCCCGTCTACGACTGGACGATCCTCGATCGCATCGTCGACGCTTATCGGGCGCGCGGCATGAAGCCCTTCGTCCAGCTCGGATTCATGCCCGAGGCGTTGTCGTCCGCCCCGGCGAGCGTGCCGTACCGGCACTTCTGGAAGCCCGGGGACCCGTACAACGACATCTACACCGGGTGGACCTACGCGCCGCGCGACTACCGGAAGTGGGAGGACCTCTGCTACCAGGTAACGCGGCACTTCGTCGGGAGGTACGGCCACGACGAGGTCGAGAGCTGGTGGTTCGAGCTCTGGAACGAGCCCGACATCGGCTACTGGAGCGGGTCGGTCGGGCCGGGCATCGGTCGCGAGGATCCGCTGGCGGCGCGGAAGGCGCAGACGCGGCGCGAGGAGTTCAACAGGCTCTTCGACTTCACGGCCGAGGGCGTTCGGCGCGCGCTGCCGACGGCGAGGATTGGCGGCCCGGAAGTGACGGGCGGCGCGCAGGCCATGCTCCGCTCGTTCCTGCAGCACGCGTCGGCGGGCGTCAACTACGCGACCGGGAAGGTCGGCACGCGGCTCGACCTCATCACCTTCCATGCAAAGGGCAGCCCCACGTTCGTCGAGGGGCGCGTACGCATGGGCGTGGCCAGCCAGCTCCGGAACATCGACAGCCACTTCGCGGTCATCAAGGAGTTCCCGGCCTACGCGAAGACGCCGATTGTGATCGGCGAGTCCGATCCGGAAGGCTGCGCGGCATGCGGCGTCGGCCACTACCCGCACAACGGATATCGGAACGGCACGATGTACCCGACGTACACGGCGCTGCAGGTTGCGCGCACCTACGAACTGGCCGACCTGCACCAGGTGAACCTGCTGGGCGCTGTCACCTGGGCGTTCCTGTTCGAGGACCAGCCGTACTTCGACGGCTTCCGCGACCTGGCCACCAACGGCATCGCGAAGCCGGTGCTGAACACCTTCCGGATGCTGGGACAGATGAGCGGCGATCGCGTGCAGGCGGTCAGTTCGGCCGGCCTGCCCGTCGCGGAGGTCCGCGACAAGGGGGTGCGGGGGGCGCCGGACATCTCGGCGCTCGCGGCCCGGTCGGCTCGATCGGCGACGGTGCTGGTCTGGAACTACCACGATGACGACGTGCCGGCGCCGGCGGCGTCGATTCGGCTGAACATCGAGGGACTGCCGGCCGGCCGCGCCACGGTCTCGCACGACCGCATCGACGAGCGCCACAGCAACTCGTACGCGGCCTGGCTCAGGATGGGCTCGCCGCAGAACCCGACACGCGACCAGTACGCCGAGCTCGAGAAGGCCAGCGACCTGCAGCAGCTGGAGCCGGCGCGCCAGGTGACAATCGGCCGCGACGGCCGCGTCACGGCGGCGTTCGAATTGCCGCGCAAGAGCGTATCGTTCATCAAGGTAACCTGGTAGAAGTGACATGTCCCGAATCCGACCTGTACTTCGGCGGCTGATGCTGGCCGCCGGGGCGCTCGCCGCGCTTGCGGCCGTCCTCGTCGGAGCCACGGTCGTGACGACGCCCGGGCGCCGCGCCCTGGCGGGTGCGGAGGAACGGGCGAACACCTGGCGCCGGCAGCCGCCCCTGCGCGAACTCGCGGACCGGCTCGGCGTGCGTCTCGGCTCGGCGGTGATGGCCAGCGACCTGCGGGACGACCCGCAGTACGGCCCTGTGCTCGGCCGCGAGTTCAACTCGCTCACGCCGTTCGTCGAGATGAAGTGGGGGACGATTCACCCGGAGCCGGATCGCTACGACTTCACGCCGGCGGATCGACTCGTGGCGTTCGCTGCGGCGCACCGCATGCGCGTTCGTGGCCACGCCCTCGTCTACGGTCAGGCGGCCGACCCGCCGAATCCCGAGTACCTCCTGAAGATGACCGACCCGGCTGCGCTGCACGCGATGATGGCGGCGCACATCCGGACGGTGATGGCGCGCTACCGCGGGCGCGTGGACGTCTGGGACGTCGTGAACGAACCGTTGCCGACCTTCGGCGATCCGGCCCGCTCGAAGGACGGCCTCGCGCAGCACGTGTTTTCGAAGGTCCTCGGCGCCGGCTACATCGCCGAGGCGCTGCGCCTCGCCCGCGAAGCGGATCCAGGCGCGCAGCTGTTCGTCAACGAGCAGGGAACGCTGGAGCCCGGGCCGCGGCAGGAGGCGTACTTCCGCCTCGTTCAGGAGCTTCGAGCGTCGGGCGCCCCTCTCGATGCCGTGGGCTTCCAGGGACACGTCGTCCCCCTGACGGGGAATCCGGGGCCGACCGCCGCGCAGATCGAGGCGACGCTTCGCCGGTTCGCCGCGCTTGGAGTCGCCGTGGAGATCACCGAGCTGAACGTCTTCACGCGCACACCGCGGCACCTGCTCACGCTGGGCCTGACGTACGACGAAGGCGCGGAGCTTCGCCGGCAGGCGGAGGTCTATGCGGCACACGCGAGAGGCTGCCTGGCCGTGCCGGCCTGCCAGGGCATCACGGTGTGGACGTTCACCGACAAGTACCGCACGACGATCGAGCGCTTCACGCACGTCCGGGACATGCCGCTCATCTTCGACCGGGACTATCGTCCGAAGCCCGCAGCCATCGGACTGCGGGACCTGCTGGCACACGCCGACCGCCGGCCCGCCGGCGTCAGGTGACGGTCACCGCTCCCACGGAAGGACTTTCCCATGCACCTTCGTTCACTCGCGCTGTTCATCGCCGCCGCGTCGGCACTCGTGGCGGCGGCACCCGGCCGCTTGCCCGCGCCCGCCGCCGCGCCGCGCACCTACTGCAACCCGCTGCCCATCCCGAACTACCCGGTCGGCCGCAACGTGAGGGACCTGCGAAACGGCGACAAGACGGACGGGTCGTTCCTGTGGTTCGTCGACCGCGTCGAACAGTACCGCGAGCTGGCGGACCCGACGGCCATCTGGCACGACGGGCGGTGGATCCTCTACCCGTCCGTGGACATGGCCTGGGTGAGCGCCGACATGGGCGCGACGTGGCGGCATCACCCTCTCAACACCCGTGACGTCGGCTACGCGCCGACCGTGGTCCGCCAGGGCGATCGATTCCTCCTGATGGCCAGTTCGTCCGCCATCTATGCGTCAGCCTCCCCGCTGGGTCCCTTCAAGGAGCTCGGCCGCCCGAGGCTGCCCGCCGGCCTGCCGGACACGATCGATCCGATGTTTTTCGTGGACGAGGACGGCCGGCTGTTCTTCTACTGGGGCTGCACCGAGACGGCGGGAATCTACGGTATCGAGCTCGACGCCGCCGATCCAACGCGCCCGGTCGGCGACGCGAGGAAGCTCATCCCGTTCTCGCCGGACACCCACCCGTGGGAGCGGGTCGGCGAACACAACCAGCAGCGGAACGCGGGCTGGGTCGAAGGCTCGTGGATGATCAAGCGCCAGGGGCGGTACTACCTCACCTACTCGGCGGGCGGCACCGAGCACCGCGCGTACGCGATGGGCGCGTACGTCGGCACCTCGCCGCTCGGGCCGTTCGAGCCGCAGGCGCATAACCCGATCTTCCGGACCACCGCCGGCCTCGTTACCGGCACGGCGCACGGGGCCATCATCAAGGGGCCAGGCGACCGCTGGTGGGTCTTCTACACGATCGCGGCCGGCGTCGCGCACGGGTTCGAACGCCGCGTGGGCATGGACCCCGTCGAATTCGACGCCCGGGGCGAGCTGTTCGTCCCACGGGCGACGTCGACGCCGCAGTGGCTCCCGGGTCGCGGGCCGGCCGGCGAGGGGCCGGCGGACACCGGATGGGTGCACCTCAACGGCGGCGTGCAGACCCTCGGCTCGTCGAACGCACCGAACCTCTCGGGCCGCCTGGCGGTGGACAACGACCTGCGCACGTGGTGGCAGCCGGCCAACGGTGATGCCACGCCGACGCTCACCAGCCGGCTCTACGCGCCGGCCGCGATTCACGCCGTCCGGATCGCCTGGCGTGACATCGGCCTGGACTCCAACCGCGGCGTGCTGCCGGGGCCGTATCGCTACCGCGTGGAACTGGAGACGGCCGCGGGAAGCTGGAAGACCGTCCTGGACCGCGCCGCCAGCGACGAGGACCTCCTCGTCGACTATCGCGAGATCGAACCGACCGTCGGCGTGCGCGCGCGCCTGGTCGTCACTGAACGGCCAAAGGGCCTCACGCCAGGCGTCGCGGAGTTCACCGTGTTCGGCAACACCGAACCGATGAAGCGGTAAGGGAGACCGAGAAGGTCGCGGGACCTACTTGCCGAGCAGTTCCTTCACCGCGTTCGCCAGGAAGATGTACTGCGACGCGCCGCCGATCGTGCCCTCGTTCTCGCCCCAGAGGAACGGCCAGTCGTCCATGTTCTCCGGGAAGTCCGGCTTCAGGATCATCACCCCGGGCACGATGACGCCAGGGATGAACGTGAAGTCGGCGCGGGTGAATCCGTACGCCAGGTGCTTCGACTTGGTGCCGACCGTGGCCACGAGCGACGTGTTCGAGGCCGGGTGGGTGCCGAAGATGAAGTTCAGGCCGCGCAGCACCGACTCCTTGTCGAAGAGATCCGGGTAGACCTTGTGGAGGTAGTAGTTGGTGGTCGCAAAGCTGACGACCCCGCCGCTGCCAGCCCAGCCGCCGGTGGCGATCGGCACCCCGTAGGGGTTCGCCTTGAGCAGGGCGTCCACCTCGGCCCTGTACTTTACCGCGTAGGGACGGAGCTTCTCGACGGCCCCGGGGCCGAGGTACGGAAGCGCCCGGACCGCCATCACGAGGCTGCGCCCGCCGGGCGCGCCGAGCGACGGCCAGATCAGCTCGTTGAACCGGTCGACGTACTGCTGCTCCTTCGTCGTGAGCATCAGCTGGAACAGCGCCGTCATCTCCGCGCCGGCCCCGAACCGGGCCCCGCCCGGCGCCCCCGCCGGCGGCGGGGCGGCCGCCCGCTGCTTCTCTTCGGCGTACGCCTTCATCGCGAGCGCGCGGCACTCGTCCGCCAGCGCGTCGTTGAACCCCCGCAGCGCGCGGCTTGCCGCAAGCAGGGTCCCGATCCCCGAGTAGTTCAGGGAGGGCTGACGTCCGGTGAAGACCCACCGGTCATCCGGCGTGCCGCTTCGGTGGCCGTCCACCTGGTACGGCTTGAGCGAGGCGTCGAAGATCAGGTTGTCGGTCTGCGTCGCGGCATCCCCGAGATGGTGATAGGTGTGGAGCTGCGCGTCGATGATGCTGGTGGCCAGGAAGCCGATGTTCCGGTACTGGGCCGCCACGAGCAGGGCCCCGTGCTCGACCTGCTGCAGGATGTCGGGTTTGCCGTCCGGGCGGTGGATGTCGACGAAGCGGGTGGCCTGATCGACCAGCGTCTGGTCCCGCTGGGGCCTGAAGGCCTCCCAGATGTCCACGAACGTCGTGAGGGTGCCCGCGGTCGACGCGCCCTGCAGGTCGTAGTCGCCGGCGTCGAACCAGCCGCCGACGGCAAGCCCCGGGATGCGCTCGAGCGGCTTGTACTTCGTCTCGGTGGACGCCCCCATGCGGAAGCCGTCGAAGTGCTGGATGTTCAGCGGCGCCTGCACCGCGTCGTCCATGTGCGACAGGCCGTGCCAGACGCGGTACCCCTCGTTGACCGCGACGTGGTCCATCTGCACCGGGAACCAGATGTCCGAGGTCGCGTGCCAGATGGTGTCGTAGACGTTCGTGTCGATCGGGAACGTCTCGGTCCTCTGCGTGCCGTACTTGATGTAGTACAGGCCGGGCTTGTTGACGGCGCTGAAGTCGGCCGTGGCGTACTTGTAGCGGAGGTAGTTGCCCCACGGCACCACGTTCGCTTTCACCCGCTCCACCGTGGAGCCGTCGGCCATCACCTCGAAGAGCGACGCGGTCGCGAGCGCCGTGTCGTTCGTGTCGAGCTCGACGACCGCCACCTTCTTCTGCGTCGGGTGGTAGCCGACCTGCGAGAAGCCGATGACCGGGGTCCGCGTCCAGTTCGGGATGATGTTCGGGCGGACCAGCCACTCCGCCACCTTCCCGGTCGTCTTCGCCGGCAGCAGCGACCGGACGATGAACCAGCCGTTCTGCGCGAGGTTGCGCCCGTCGAGCAGCTGGAGTTCGCCGGAGACGGCCTGGATCGTGACGCGGCGCTCGGGGTCGTCCGGGGCGAGGACCACGGTCCTGCCCGTGGCAATCGGGTCGGCGTCGACGTACTCGTTGCGGCCGCGATCGTCGAAGGTATTGTACCCCTCGAACTGGCGGATCTTCGTCTCGGCGGACCTGGTCTTCATCGTCCCGATCGGATAGCGGGGGACGATCCCGGGCTTGCCGTCCGCAAGGTACGCGTGCTCGAAGTACCTCGACGGCAGGAACTCGAGGTTGAGCCCCGCCCGGCCCTCGAGCTTCTCGGGCACCGGCTTGTCCACATACACGGCGACGCGGATGCCCGCGCCGTCGGGCGTCACGACCAGCCTGGAGTCGAAGTCGAAGGCCTCGTACCGCAGCACGCACGTGATCGTGTTCGCGGCCTGGTCCACCTTCCGATCGACCACCTTGGGGATCTGGTCCCACTGCTCCGGTGTCGGCGACAGGCGGACCGCCCCCCCGGTGGACATCCGCACGCCGTTCTGGATGATCTCGATGCCGGCCGTCTTCTCGTCGAAGAACATGCCGTTGTACTGGTTCGTGAAGACGAAGACGTTGAGGCCGCGCGTCTCGAAGTACTCGCGGTCGTTGAGCCGAAGCCCGCTCTGCCGGGTTTCGGGGGCCTGCGGCTTCCGGGGCGAAGCCGGCGGCTTCTGCGGCTGGGCGACGGCCGCGGTGCCGGCGAGCCAGCACGCGAGAGCGAGGACCAGCACTGTCCCCGCGGCCGCATGGGGTGTCCGTCTGCCGGTCTCCTGCGACGTCATCGTGTTCTCCCGAAGTCACATTGAAACACGCTCCGTGCATGCTGACACGGCGAGTCTCCGTCAGCGCTTGCCGGTCAGCGCCTGCTGAATCGCGCGCTCGGCGAGCGGCGCCATGACGTCGTAGCCGGCCTTGTTCGGATGGAGGTCGTCGTTGCTGAGCTCCGTCTTCAGGAAGCCGGCGTCGTCGATCATCGCCGAGTAGTAGTCGAGGTACACGTGCTTGTGCTCGGCTGCGTACTTCTTCATCCAGTCGTTGATGGCGCGGATGCGCGCCAGCGGCCGCTGCGTGGTCTGGGGCGCGGCGTTTCCGGTGACGTGATAGCCGCTCGTCGGCAGGATGCTCGAGAAGACGACCCTGATGTTGTTCGCCTCCGCAATCTCGGCCATCGACGCGAGATTGCCCTCGATCTCCCCGTCGGTCATCGGCCCCGTGTTGCCGGCGATGTCGTTCGTGCCGGCAAGGATCACCACGGCCCGCGGCCTGAGCGCCACGACGTCGGGGCGCATCCGGATGAGCATCTGCGGCGTGGTCTGCGCGCTGATCCCGCGGCCCACGTAGTTCCTGCCCGGAAAGAAGTCGCCGAACCGAGGCTGCGGCCAGAAGTCGGTGATCGAGTCGCCCATGAACACGACATCTGCCTTCGTCACCGTGCGGTTGGCCTCGCGGTACCGATTGATCTGGGGCCAGTCACGGAGCCGGCTGTCGTTGCTCACGGCCATCCGGACCGCGGCCGACAGTTCGGCACAGCTCAACTGGTCGATCGCCAGCGGCGGCGCGGTCTGACCGCGGCTCCCGACCGGACCGGCGCCAGCCGACGGCGGGGCCTGGGGCGCCGGCGCCTGCGCGCCGGCGATCACACCGCCGAGGGTCAAGAGCGCACCGATCGTGAAGACACCCGACCTGAATCCAATCGCTCCCCTCATAGGCCTCCTCACTTCGCCCGGCGCTTCTTCAGGGTGATGCCCATGCCCACGCTCTGCTGGCCGATGAAGATCGACTCCAGGTTCGGGTCCGTGGTCGTGGCCGTGAAGTAGTCTGGCATCTGCCTGCCGGTGTTCGTCGTATTGTGAGCCACGATCAACCCGCCTGGCCGAACCAGGGGCAGCAGCTTCTTGAGATAGTCGGCGTAGCCTGGCTTGTCCGCATCGATGAAGAGAAGGTCAATCGGCTCTTTGAGTCTTGTCACCGTCTCATGGGCGTCGCCCTCGACAATCGTGACGAGGTCTGTCACCCCCGCCTTGGTGAAGTTCTCGCGTGCCAGAGCGGCGTACTTGGGATTGAGCTCGTGGGTGACGATCTTGCCGCCCGTGTTGCGAAGCGCCAGGCAGAACCACAGGGTCGAGTAGCCGTTGTAGGTGCCGATCTCGACGACGTTCCTGGCACCGATGGACTCGGTGAACATCCGCAGCAGCCTGCCATCCTCGAGCGGGACCATCAGGTTCGACTTGTCATCCCGGGCAAGCTCCTCGAGCAGGCTCAAGACCTTCTGTTCATTCGGATCGGCCGGCAAGGGAGCCTTGTCCGGGTTGGTGTCGCTGAATATCCAGAGGCTTTGTACCGGCCGGCTGCCTCGGCCTTGCTGGGCTGCGAGGCTGCCAGCTGCCCCCACGAACGCGACGAGAATCAGAACCGACAACGCCGACGTCTTGGTCACCCTGAACCTCCTGTTGTTGGGAAATCGCGCAAGTGTATCGTGTCAGCGCGGGATTACAAGCGGAAAACCGCACTCTTCAGCTCTAGAGCCGCCCGAACTTGGCGATCGCTTCCGTCAGAGACTTGAACCGTTCGATGAACGGGTACATCGAGTGTTCCGTGTTGTCCAGGTCCTGTGCCTTCTTCAGGACCTCCGCCGCCTTGTCGAGCGGCACGACGACCACGCCGTCCTCGTCCGCGGTGATGATGTCCTTCGGCCTGACGGTCACGCCCGCGCACGTCACGGGGACGTTGACACCCACCGAGCGGTAGTGGCCGACCGTGGTGCCCGGCGACACGCCGCGACCGTAGACGGGAAACTGAATCCGCTGGATCTGGGGAAGATCGCGGATGGAGGCGTCCACGACGGCCCCGGCAAAGCCGCGGACCTTCATCGTGGTCGCCATCAGGCCGCCGACGGCGCCGTAGTCCAGGCCGTCCTCGAGGACGAGGACGTAGACCGAGCCCGCCGGGGAGGTGTCGATGGCGTCGATCATCCCGCGGGTCGCCGCGGAGCCCTCCTTGTGCTCCTCCTTCTTCAACAGAACGGTCACGGCAGGCCCGGCGAACTTCGTCTTGAAGACCGCCCGCATGTCGTGTCGCATGTAGGCCTGACGGCCGTACAGCTGCTCGATGGCGTCGGCAACCGACGCCACCTCCGTCTGGCGGAACCCTTCGATCAGCGGATCCTCGGCGGCCGGCAAGGCCCTCCCGCCGGCGGACGTCAGCGCCGTGGCGGCAAGCAGCGAGGCCGAGTAGTACGGTTGCCTTCATCGGAAGCCTCCCCAGACGTCCCGCGCTTCGCGGGACCAGCCAACAGCGTTTTCGTCTCCTGCCTATCTTACCGCCGCGCGGTGGAGGATTGACGGGTTGTGCAATATCATGTTGCCCTATGAAACAACTTCAGAGTCGCAGAGAGTGGGTGCTCCAGACCGCGACGGTCGTCTCCGGTGCCTGGCTGGCCGGAACGTCGCAGCTTCATGCCGCTGCGGCGCCGACCGCCCCGGTGTCGGTCGCGCGGTGCATGACGTACGACCCCGCCGAGCTGCTGACGGCGATGGAGCGGATGTTCGACCGGATCGGGGGCCTGAAGAGCCTCGTCAACGGCAAGACGGTCGCGGTGAAGGTCAACCTCACCGGCGCACCCGAGAGCCGCGTGAACGACCGGCCCGTCGGCGACACGCACTACACCCACCCGCAGGTGATTGCAGCCACGGTGCACCTCCTCGGGAAAGCCGGGGCACGCCGCATCCGGGTGCTCGAGAGCCCGATGGCTACGGCCGGGCCGCTGGACGAATACATCGCGCGGGCGAAGTGGCAGCCGCGCGACATCCTGGGCGCGGCCGCCAACGTCGAGTTCGAGAACACCAATTTCCTGGGCAGCGGAAAGAGGTACTCGCGGCTGAAAGTCCCGAACGGCGGTCTGCTGTTCCCCGCCTGGGACGTCAACCACTCGTACGAGGACTGCGACGTGTTCGTCAGTCTGGCCAAGATGAAGGAGCACGGGACGGCTGGCATCACGCTCTCGATGAAGAACAGCTTCGGCATCACCCCGTCGTCGGTCTACGGGTCGGGTGCGGGCAAGGACGAACCCGACGAGAACCCCAAGTCGAACCGCCAGGCGCTCCACAACGGGGCGCAGCCGCCCGCCCGGACCGCTCCCGCCGAGAGGGACCCGACGTCGCCGCGCGAGCCAGGCTACCGCGTCCCGCGCGTCACCGTGGATCTTGTTGCGGCCCGGCCCATCGACCTGGCCATCGTCGAAGGCATCGTCACGATGACGGGCGGCGAGGGCCCGTGGGCGCGGGACGCGAAAACCGTGGTGAACCCGGGCGTGATCGTGGCCGGCAGGAACCCGGTGACGACCGACGCCGTGTGCATGGCCGCGATGAACTTCGACCCGATGGCCGATCGCGGGACGCCTCCGTTCGAGACCTGCGACAGCACGCTGCGGCTGGCCGAGGAGGCGGGCATCGGCACCCGGGACCTCAAGCGCATCGAGGTCGTGGGCAGCCGGATCGACCAGGTGCGCTTCGACTTCGCCGGGATTCGGAAGCAGAGGCGGACGGCCGTGAAATAGGAGGATGCCTCGATGATGAAGGACTCCGTTGGAAAACTGATGGGTCGGCGGGAGGTGCTCCAGGGCACGGCCGCGGCCGCGTGGGCCACGGCAGGCCTGACGGATGGGGACGCGGACACCGTGCTCCAGTTCACGAAGACGGCCTCGAAACCGTCGGACCTGAGGATCACCGATCTTCGGGTGGCCGTGGTGGCGAAGGCGCCGATGACCTGCCCGATCATCCGCATCGACACGAACCAGGGCATTTCCGGATTCGGCGAGGTCCGGGACGGCTCGAGCAAGACGTACGCGCTGATGCTCAAGAGCCGGCTCCTCGGCGAGAACCCGTGCAACATCGACAAGATCTTCCGGAAGATCAAGCAGTTCGGGTTCCACGCCCGGCAGGGAGGCGGCGTCTCGGGCGTCGAGGTCGCGCTGTGGGACCTGGCGGGGAAGGCGTACGGCGTGCCGATCTACCAGATGCTGGGCGGCAAGTTCCGCGACAGAATCCGCTGCTACGCGGACACGGCCAGCACCCGAGATCCCAAGGAGTTCGCGGCGCGCCTGAAAGCCCGGATGGACCAGGGATTCACCATCCTCAAGATGGACCTCGGGATTGGCCTGCTCCAGGGAATCCCCGGAACGGTCACCCGGCCCGCGGGGCAGACGGCCGCCGAGATGAACACCACGCAGCACATGTTCACCGCCATCGACATCACGCCGAAGGGGATCGAGGTGATGGCCGATTACGTGGCCCAGGTGCGCGAAGCCATCGGCATGGAGGTGCCGCTGGCCGCGGACCACTTCGGCCACATCGGCGTGAATGCCTGCATCAGGCTGGGCAAGGCCCTGGAGAAGTACAACCTGGCCTGGCTCGAAGACATGATCCCGTGGCAGAACACGGACCTGTGGAAGAAGATCACCGACGCGATCGACGTGCCGACGCTCACCGGCGAGGACATCTACCTCAAGGAGGACTTCATCAAGCTCGCCCGGAACCACGCCGTCGACATGATTCAGCCCGACGTGCTCACGTCCGGGGGGATCCTCGAGACCAAGAAGATCGGGGACGCCTGCCAGGAATTCGGCGTGCCGATGGTGCTGCACATGGCAGAGAGCCCCATCGGTTGCATGGCTGCGGTTCACTGCGCCGCCGCCACCGAGAACTTCCTCGTCATGGAGAATCACTCCGTGGACGTTCCGTGGTGGGGCGACATGGTGAACGGCCTCGAGAAGCCGATCGTCGTCAAGGGCTTCACCAACGTGCCGGATGGACCCGGGCTGGGCATCACCTCGCTGAATGACGAGGTGATCAGACAGCACCTGCTGGAGCCGGGGTACTTCGAGCCGACGCCCGAGTGGGACAAGGAGCGGTCGAACGACCGGCTCTGGAGCTGATGGAGGGAACCATGGAACGGCGAGAGCTGTTGGCGATGGCGGCGGCCGGAAGCGTGACGGGAATCCTCGCCGCGAGCACCGCCGCGGCACAGGAGAAGGTGGAACGGGCGACTCGCGGGTTGCCCTCCCCGACGATCAAGGACATCTCCGTCATCACCACGCAGCCGGGCGGGGTTCGGCTGATCGTGGTCAAGGTCACCACGGACCAGGACGGGCTGTATGGGTACGGCTGCGCGACCTTCACGCAGCGAGCCGACCTGGTGGTGCCTGCGGTGGAGAAGTACCTGCGCCCGCTCCTGGTCGGAAGGCCCGCCGACCGCATCGAGGACACGTGGCAGGTCTGCTACAACTCCTCGGTACTGGCGCAACGGCCCGGTGCTGAACAACGCCATCAGCGGGGTGGACCAGGCGCTGTGGGACATCAAGGGCCGCCAGGCCGGCCTGCCGGTGTATCAGCTGCTCGGGGGCAAGTGCCGTGAAGCGGCGGCCAGCTACACGAGCGTCGGCGGCGCCGACGCGGCCCAGATTGTCGACGGGGCGCGCAAGGCGATGGCGCAGGGCTATCGCCACATTCGACTGCAGATGAGCATCCCCGGCATGTCAGCCTACGGCGCGGGGGGCGGAGGGGCGGCGGCACCCAAGGTCCAGGCGCTTCACAACGACCCGGTCTACGAGCCCGGCCCCTACATCCGGCGCACGATCAAGATGCTCGAGGAGTGCCGCAGGCAGCTGGGCGACGAGGTCGAGCTGCTGCACGACATTCACGAACGGATCTCGCCGCGAGAGGCGGTCCAGTTCGCGAAGGACGTCGAACCGCTCAAGCTGTTCTTTCTCGAGGATGCGGTCTCCCCGGAGGACATCGCCTACTTCCGGCAGATCCGCCAGCAGTCGAACACCCCGCTGGCCATGGGCGAGCTGTTCAACAGCCCGCACGAGTGGATTCCGCTCATCAGCGAGCGGCTGATCGACTACATCCGCATCCATATCTCGCAGGCGGGCGGCCTCACGCCCTGCCGGAAGATCGCGCAACTCGCCGAACTGTTCGGCGTGAAGACCGCCTGGCACGGACCGGGCGACGTGTCTCCCATCGGGCACATGTGCAACCTGCACCTCGACCTGGCGAGCCCCAATTTCGGTGTCCAGGAGGGCGGCGTCATCCGGGGCGTGGAAGCCGAGATCTTCAGGGGCTGCGAGACGTTCAGGGACGGCTATCTCTTCGCCAATGACGCGCCGGGGTGGGGTATCGAGATCGACGAGAAGCTGGCGGCGAAGTACCCGTTCCGGTCCGACGGGGCGCGCGGGAGCCTGAACGGCGGATGGGGCGTCATCCGGCGTCTCGACGGCACCGTGATCAAACAATAGCGCTGTTGGCTGCCGTCCAGGCTGGTCTCCAGAGCGGGGGGCTGTGCTGACGTTGGTAGAGGCCGGGGTGTGCCGACGGTATGCACCAGCAGGGGACACCGACCAATGCGTGAAACCGACCACGAACTGGAGAAACGGACGATCCGGACGGTCGGTCTCCGCGTCGTTCCGTTCATCATGCTGCTCTACTTCGTCGCCTTCATCGACCGCGTGAATATCGGTTTCGCGGCGCTGACGATGAACGCGGACCTCGGCTTCTCGCCCACCGTATTCGGCTTCGGCGCGGGCATCTTCTTCCTGGGCTACTTTCTGTTCGAGGTGCCGTCGAACCTGGTGCTGAACAGGATTGGCGCGCGAATCTGGATCGCCCGCGTCATGATCACCTGGGGCATCATCTCGGGCGCCTTCGCGTTCGTCCAGGGGACGACGAGCTTCTACGTGCTACGCTTCCTGCTCGGTGCCGCCGAGGCCGGCTTCTTTCCCGGCATCATCCTGTACTTGAGCTTCTGGTTCCCCGCCCGCCGCCGCGCCGCGGTGACGGCGATCTTCATGGCCGCGGCGCCGCTCTCGGTCGTCCTCGGGTCGCCTGTCTCCGCGGCGCTGCTCGGGATGCACGGCATCTGGGGGTTCGCCGGCTGGCAGTGGCTGTTCCTGATCGAGGCGGCGCCGGCGCTTTTCCTGGGCGTCGTGGTGCTGTTCCACATGACAGACAAGCCGGAGCAGGCCACATGGCTGAAGGACGACGAACGCCGGTGGCTGGTCAACGAGATGGCGGCCGAGCAGGCCGGCAAGGCCGCGGTCGCGAGCCACGGCGTGTGGCGCGGCCTCGCCGACCGCCGGGTGCTGGCGCTCGCGCTCGTCTACTTCGGAACCTCCGCCGGCCTCTACACCCTGGGCATCTGGGCGCCGACCATCATCAAGCAACTCGGCCTGTCGTCGATGGAGGTGGGCGTCCTGAACTCGATCCCGCCGACCGTCGCGGTCATCGTCACCGTCCTGTGGTCGTGGCATTCGGACAGGACCAACGAGCGGATCTGGCACGTTGTGCTGGCCTGCCTGTTCGCCTCGGCGGGCCTGGCGCTGGCCGGCAATGCCGCCGGCGTGGTCGGGGTCGTCGCCGCGCTGACGATCGTCAACATCGGCATCACCTCCTCGAAGCCGCCGCTGTGGAGCATGCCGACCCTGTTCCTGTCGGGGCACGCCGCGGCGGCCGGCATCGCGACGATCAACTCGATCGGCAATCTCGGCGGCTTCGTCGGTCCCGCCATGATCGGCTGGATCAAGGATCTCACCGGCAGCTTCACCGGCGGCCTGTACTTCGTCGCTGGCCTGCTCGTGCTGTCGGCCGTAGCGACGCTGATCCTCGCCGGAACCGCACGCCGGACGACGCTCAGCTCGCGCGTACCCGTCACGACTCGCTGACAACGCGCCCCGAACCCCGCGCGCTGTGGGCGCCTTCCCCTGCAGCACCAGGCTCCGTTCCAGGATGGAGACGCCAATGAACACCCTCCCCGAGAGTACCCAGTCCGAGGTCCGGCGCGACGTCGCGTCCGAGGCGTCCCGGCAGTGTCGCGCCCTCACCGACATCCTGGCGACGTTCACCGGTTACATCGGCAAGCGGCTGCCGTCCGACGTGATGGACAAGCTGTCGGAGTTGCGGGCCAAGGAAGAAAAGCCGCTCGCCCAGGTCGTCTACGACTCGATGTTCGAGAACCTCGACCTGGCGGACAGGCTCGACCGGCCGTGCTGCCAGGACACGGGCGCGCTGCAGTACTTTATCCGCGCCGGCGCCAGGTTCCCGCTGCTCGGGGAATTGGGGGGATCCTCGGCGAGGCGGTGCGTCAGGCCACCAGTGAGGCGCCACTGCGGCACAACGCGGTGGAGACCTTCGTCGAGACGAACACCGGCAACAACACGGGTGTGAGGTTGCCGTGGCTCGAATGGGAGATCGTTCCCGGCGACGACACCGCAACTATCGAGGTCTACATGGCGGGCGGCGGCTGCACGCTGCCCGGCGCCGCCAAGGTGCTGATGCCGGGCGAAGGCTACGAGGGTGTCGTCAGGTTCGTGTTCGACGTGGTGACCTCCTACGGGGTCAACGCCTGTCCGCCGCTGCTCGTCGGCGTCGGCCTGTCGACCTCGGTTGAGACCGCGGCGATGCTGTCCAAGCGCGCCATCCTGCGCCCGATCGGCAGCCGCAATCCGGAGCCGCGCGCGGCCGAGATGGAGCGGCTCATGGAAGAGGGCCTCAACCAGCTCGGCGTCGGCCCGCAAGGACTGACCGGCTCCTCGAGCGTGATGGGGGTGCACATCGAGAACTCGGCGCGCCATCCCTCGACCATCGGGGTCGGCGTCTCGGTCGGCTGCTGGGCGCACCGGCGCGGCACCATCCGCATCAACGCCGACCTCACCTACGACATCCTCTCGCACAAGGGAGTCACGCTGTGAAGAGGGCGCTCGCCACTCCCATCAAGAACGAAGACATCGAAGACCTCAACATCGGTGACCTCGTCTATCTCGACGGCACGCTCGTCACCTGCCGCGACGTCCCGCACCGCCGGCTGATCGAGCTCGGACGCAAGCTGCCGATCGACCTGCGCGGGCTCGCGATCTTCCACGCGGGCCCGATCGTCAGGCGGGAGGGCCACTCGTGGACGATGGTGTCGATCGGCCCGACCACCAGCATGCGCATGGAGAAGTTCGAGAAGGCCTTCATCGCCGAGACCGGCGTGAAACTCATCGTCGGGAAGGGCGGCATGGGGCCGGAGACGGCGGAAGCCTGCCAGGAGCACAAGGCGCTGCACTGCATCTTCCCGGGCGGCTGTGCGGTGCTCGCCGCCACCCAGGTCGAGCGGATCGAGCACGTCGAGTGGGAAGAGCTCGGCATGCCCGAGGCGTTGTGGGTGTGCCGCGTCAGGAAGTTCGGCCCGCTGATCGTGTCGATCGACACCAAGGGCCGCAACCTGATCGACATCAACAAGGTCGCGTTCAACGAACGGAAGGTGCCGATCGTCCGGGAGGTCGCCGCGCAGGTCCGGTTCATCAGGTAGGTACAAAACGAACACCCGGAGTGGGCGAGCGCCCACCCCGGGTGCGAAGAGGTCCGCCGGGAGTCGGTCTCCCGGCGGCGCTAAATCCGCCTCGCTAGAACTGGAAGCGGACCTGCAGCTGAAGGTTGCGCAGATTCTGGGCGCTGGTTGCGGCGCCGAAGCCGGCGTTGTTGGGCTTCGACCTGGCCGTGTTCAGGCTGCCATCGGCATTGAACTGGTTGTTCACCAGCGTCATGCTCGTCGGGTTGTTGAACTGCGCCGTGGTGTTCCGTCCGTTGATAATCACGGTGTTGAACGCGTTGAAGACGTCCAGCCGGACCTCGAGCCGCCGGCTGCCTCCGAACCGAACCGCCCGCATGACCGACAGGTCGACCGTGTGGTCCCAACACCCGCGCATGTAGTTGCGGCCCGACTCCATCATCGTGCTCCCGTAGCCTGGCCCGCGGACGGCCGACGCGTTGAACTGGGCGTACTGGTTGTCCGAACATCCGCTGCCGAGCCCGTCGAGCAGGTACACCCGACCGGTATAATCCGGCGACCCCGTGATGTTCACAGGATTCCCTTGGCTCTGGTAGCTGTAGCCGAGGCTGTAGGCCGCCCCCGAGCCCGCCCTCAGAACGCCGGAAAGCTGCCAGTCGTTCGTCAGCGCGCGGACCACGGCATTCCCGTCCGTGGTGCCCTTGATGCTCCACACGCCGTTGGCGACGATCAGGTGCGGCCGCGCGTCCAGCGTCTTGTTCAGTTCCTCGTAAGCCGCCTCGTCGGACCGCACCGAGATCGACCCGTCGGCCGCGTGCTGATACCGCTGCTGCAGCCCCGTGTTGCCCTCGAAGAAGAACCCGTAGGTGTAGTTCACGCCGAACAGGAACCCGTTCCGGAACCGCCGGTTCACGTTCATCTGCAGCGAGTGATACGTGTCATAGAACCCCGGCACGTTCTGTTCGATGGGGCCGATACCCCTGTAGGGACGCAGCAGGTTCGTCGTGTAGGCCGCCTGCCCGGGATACGTGGGCGTGCCGAGCGTCGGGTCCTGGTTCTGCGGCAGGTACCCCGCACCGATGTCCGGCGCGTTGATGAGCTGTCTCGTGCCGCCCTGGAACGACCCCATGCGGTTGTACCCGTGGTTGCCGACGTAGGTCACGTCCACGGCCATCGCCCACGGCAGGGACTTCTGGATGCCCGCCTGCCACTGCCACTGCGCCGGTATCTTCGCGTCGTATGTGAAGGTATACAGCGTGGATGTCGGCTGCAGGCTCAGCCCCGACCCGAGCGTCGCCAACTGCCCGTTGAAGACGTTCTGCGAGCTCGCGATCGGCGGATTGTTCGGCGTCGAGAACACCGTGTTCCCGTCCGGCCGGTCGTAGAACAGCCCGAACCCGCCGCGCACCACCCACTGCTGGTCTCCCTTCAGGTCGTACGCGAGCCCGACCCGCGGCCCCACCACCAGCGACGGCCACTCGTAGTTCGTCTTCGCGATTCCGTTCCCCGCCTGGATGATCCCGTTCAGCGTATTGCCCGAGCCGGCAATCGGCGTCCCGATGGCCGCCGCCGTGTTCGCCGCGCCCACCGCCGTCAGAATCTGCCCGGTGCGTGGATCCATCGCGTTGCGGGCGTTGCCCGAGCACACCGTCGCGCCGTTGTTGCACCCGGCCACGTAGAGCACCGGGGCCTGGCTCGCCGACCATTTCTCGGGGAAGAAGTTCGACATCTGCTGGAACTGGTCGTGCTGCGGCTGCTGGTTCACGAACCGGACGCCGTAGTCCAGCGTCAGGCGGTTGTTCACCTTCCAGTTGTCCTGGATGTAGAACTCCCTCTGGTTGTAGATCAGGCTGCCTTCGATGAACCTCGACATCTGCGTGTAGTTCGTGAAGATCCCGGTAGCCGCGTTCGCGTAGCCGAACCCGCTGTCGAGGGTGTTGTTCGTGTCGTTGCCGAAGTTGACGTAGCCCTGGAAGCTCAGGTTCGCGGCATCACCGCCACCGGCGCCCGTGTTCTGCGCCTTGTAGCTGTGGTTGTTGTAGAACCCGGCCTTCATCGTGTGCCGCCCCATGACCTTCGTCAGGCTGATCGCCACGTCATTGGTCCGGTTGATGTTCAGCCAGCCGGGATACCGCTGCTGGGGCGGTGCCGCCCCGATGCGGCTGCCCCAGCCGAAGACCGGCGGCAGGTTCAGCTTCGTGCCGTCCCAGAACGGGGGGGTCTCGTTCTGCATCACCTCGTAGCCGTAGTACCGCGAGTCCATCACACCCGCATTCGGATACAGCAGCGGGAAGGCGCCGAGACTCTTCAGGCGGTTCGACTCGTCGTTGACGAGGAGGCCGTTTTCGTTGCCGCCCGCCAGCTGGTTCTGGATCATCCCCCACGTCCCCTCGAGGAACGTCGTCGAGTTGATCACGTAGTTGCCGGTCACCGCATAGTTGGTGATGTAGGGATACGGTACGTAGGCGTCATTGAAGCCCTGAAGCAGGCCCGGCGTCACGACCGGTCGCGCCCGCTGCCCGGAGTACTTGCCCGTGAACCGCAGCTTCGACGACAGCTGGTAGTCGATGCGGATGGCCGGCTGCTGGGTCAGCTGCTGGTAGGTCGGTGCAGGGACCTCGTAGTTGTAGTTCGTCCCCGGGGCCTGCGTTTTGTTCGGGAGGGGGTAGCGCGAGAGCACGGCCACGCCGGGGGCGTACAGCCTGTCGGACGGGATCTGGTTGTTCGGGTAGGGCTGCCTCGCCGGGTCCAGCAACTGCGGGATCGGATTCCCGTTGTTGTCGAGGCTCTGGGAGAAGTCGCCGGCGCGCTCGGCCGCCGACGGCACGCGATATCGGATGACGTTGCCGCCGTTGATCGCGATGTTGGCCGGCCGGAACTCGTGGGCGTAGAAGAAGAACAGCTTGTTCTGCCCCCCAGGCTTCCCGATTGGGCCGCCAATGGTGTAGCCGTAGATCTGCTGTGAGGTCTTCGGCGTCGCGTCGCCGTTCTTCTGCCGCACCCACGTCACTTCATTCCAGTCCGAGTCGGTGAAGACGGAGTAGCCCGACCCGCGGAACTGGTTCGTGCCGCTCTTGGTCACGGCCGTGATCTGCAGGCCGCTCGACCGGCCGTACTCCGCCTGATACCCCTGCGTGAGGACCTTTACTTCGCCGATCGACTCGATGTTCATTTGCAGCATCTGGCCGTTGTTGCCCGTGTCCATGGCCGAGATGCCGTCCATCATGATGTTGTTCTGGCTGGCGCCGCCCAGCCGCGTGCCGCCGGCGGAGGTCCCGTCCTGCTGATTCACGCCTGGAACAAAAGCCGTCACGCTCGTGAAGTTCGCGCGGTTGACCGGCAGGTTCTGGATCTGCTCGGTGGCGACGGCGAACGACCGCTCGCCGCTCTGCGTCTGCACGAGCGGGGATTCACCGACCACCGTGAGGGTTTCTGTGATGCCGCCCGGGTCGAGTGTCAGGGGCAGCACGCCCACGCGGTCGCCGCCGGACACGATGATCCCCGTGCGCCGCACGGTCTTGAACCCTTCGAGGCTGACCTCGACGGAGTACCTGTCTGCCGTGACGTTCGGGAACACGTAGTCGCCCGTCTGGTTGGTGACGACCGGGGCGCTCTGCGTGCCGCGCGTCTCGCTGAGCAGAGTCACTGTCGCGCCGGGAATGACGCCTCCCTGCGCGTCGACGACGCGTCCCGTCACCGTCCCGGTCGTGATCTGCGCCGATGCCGAAGACGACAGCAGAAACAGGACCGCGACGACGACCCCTGCGACGATGCCGCTGGTGCTACGTCTCATCTCTCCTCCTCCCCACTGGTCTGCGCATAGCCGATTCATTTCTGACCTCGGGCACTGAAGGCCTCGAAAAGGCCGCAGCGCCCTCCAGAAAACGCAGGCCGCCTGCCTGGGCGAATGCTGGCTGCCTGGACCCCGGCAGCCGAGTCCCTCTTGCGGGCGCGCCTGGTTGCGGAACCCGAACTACAGACCGAGTCCCTACAGGACGTTCATCACCGATGCGTAGATATTCGGGTCCACCTCCTGGTCCTTGACCGGTAGCGGCTGTTCAACGATGGCGCGAGGTTCAACGGCTCGGAGTGCCGGACGGCGCCCAACGTCTCCGGCCGCAGGTCGATGCCTCCAGACCCAGCTCGACGATTTTCGGCGCTTCCGGCCGAGCCGGGTGTCGCTAATTGCGCGCATCGTAGCAGGAACGCAAGGAACCGGCAAGAGGTACGTTGGTGGGCGTCGCGGCCCGTGGCGCTAGAACCGGACGGTGTAGTTCACCTTCGCGCGGAGGTCGCTGCTGAGCGTCCTGAACCGGTCGAGCACGTCCTCCTGCCACTGGTGGTTGAAGACGACGTACAGCTCCCGGCCGGCCGTCACGATCCAGCGGAGCCGGCTTTGCAGACCGATGTTCCGCGAATCGGTGTCGTACTGCACGAAGTTGGTCAGCGATACCTTGGGGGTGAAGAAGAGGTTCAACCTGACCAGGGCCAGGGTGGTGTTGAAGTCCCCCTCGGCCAGCCGGACCCAGTACCTGACGGAACTCGACGCTGGTGGTCAGACTCGGACTCCTCTTCCAGGTCAGGCTCGCGAGGATCTGATCGCTGCTGCCGCTGTAGAACCCCCCCGTGTCGTAGCTGAAGCTGTACGAGATGACCTTGTTGGTCGGCCCCGTCAGCGACACGAGGTGACGGAGGTTCGAGTATTCGCCGACCGGAATGATGATTCCAGGGTGGATGCGGAAAGGTTCGAAGAGCCGCTCGAAGCCGTGAGTGACCGTGTACGACGCGCGCTCGCCGCCGTGGAAGAGCAGGCCCAGCGGGTTGACGGCGTAGGCCCTGGATTCCGTGTCGCGCCACACGGTGTTGTAGAAGTCGTCGAAGCCGAGACCGATCGTGACCTGGCGGATGTACCGGTTGTTCCTCGGGCGCGGGCGGTACTGCGCCAGTGCCGAGTTGACGGCCACACCGCGGCGGCGCACGTAGCCGAGTTTCGGGTCGAAGTTCTCACCGATGTCCTGCCAGAGGTAGCTGAGATTGATGAGGTCGTTGGGATAGCGGACCTGGGCGCCGTAACTGTAGTCCCGCGAATCCGACTCGGGCGTCTCGGTCTTGAGGCCGTACAGCGTGACGTCGAAGTTCTTGCGGTTCCCCATGAAGTTGCTGGTCGCAATCGACATGTCCGCGCCGTACGTCGTGCCGTCGGTCTTCCCGGTCGGCTCGCCGTTCGTGAAGATGGCGCCGACGTACGACTGTCTGCCGCCCAGGCTGTACTTCACCCGGCCGACCACGAAGTTCTGCCCCGGAACCTCCGTCGCCCCGGAGTCGGTGTCGGAGTCGCGGGTGGCGACATCCAGGAACCCCATCTCGAGCCGGCCCGCTTTACCGGTCAGTTTCTCTCCCGCCAGAATGGGCACGGTCCGACCGCCGACCAGCCCGATCCTGCGCGAGAAGAATGGGATCAGCGAGGCAGTGGCCGACGGCAGGCCGAACTGGAAGACGCCGGCCTCTTCCACGAAGAACGCCCGCTTCTCCGGATAGAGCGTGGGAAACCGCGTGAGGTTGACCTGCCGCGTGTCGACTTCCGTCTCGGCGAAATCGGTGTTGACCGTCGTGCTCGACAGCAGGTTCGCAGTGATCCGGTAGAACGCGTCCACTCCTGCACCGTACGCCGGCTTGACCTGGTCGGCCCGCGTCACGTCCTTGTTGACCCCAAGCAGCCCGTACGGCTTGAGGTCCAGCCCGATGCCCTGCGTGAGCCCTTCCAGCCCTTCGATGACGCCGCAGCGCGACACGGCGTGAATCGTCGAATCGAGCACCGCCGAAGCCCAACGGGACTCTTCGTTGTAGCGGGCGATGGTCCTCTCGATGTTGAATCCCCACGAGGTCGAACTCGGATTGAAGGAGACCGTCTTGAACGGGATCTCGATCTCCGCGACCCAGCCGTCCGCGTCGATGCGGGTTTCCGCCTCCCAGATCCCGTCCCAGCTGACGTCTGTGAGGCGGTTCTCCACGATTCGCCCGTCCGAGAGCGAGCCGGCCGCGTTGATCTGGAAGTAGTACCCGTTCCGCCGGTCGAGGAACGTGTCGATCACGATCTCCAGCGAGTCGTCGTCGAACGGGCGACCGTCCCGCGCCTTGGT
The DNA here is from genome assembly GCA_963783255.1 of uncultured Acidobacteriota bacterium. Lineage (GTDB taxonomy): Bacteria > Acidobacteriota > Vicinamibacteria > Vicinamibacterales > Fen-181 > FEN-299. The sequence continues at coordinate 231,920 of CAWAMP010000012.1, forward strand.
CGTGGTGAAGATCTTGCCGGGCTCGCGGTCGTGCGAACGGACCGCGATGTAGAGGGCCCGGTCGTCGTACGCCAGCCAGACGTCGGTCGGCTCCCGCGGGGGCCGGCCTTCGTCCGGTTCGGCCTGGGTGAACGGCCCGATCGGCTGGTTCGTCCGCCAGACCGCCTCGTCGAGGACGCCGTCGAGGCGGATCCGCTCCGACGTCCGGATCACGCGGGCATGCGGGAGGTCCGCGCCCCACGCTGGCGCCACGGCAAGGACCAGGGCTGCTGCTATCGACAGGCGCATGCGGCCTTCTACTTCGCTGCCGGACCCGCCGGGGCCAGCGTCGGGACCTTCCCCTGGGACTCGACGACGCGCCTGGCAATCAGGTTCTGAGTCACCGCGCCGTTGCGCAGGGTGCTGACGTACGCCGATCGCAGCACCTGCTCGCGGCGGGCCTTCACCGACTGGCTGATCGCGTCCTTCACGCCCGGCGTGCCGAGGTCCTTCTGGCCGGCCGTGTCCTTCCCGATGACGACCACGACGGCGTAGCCGCCGTCGGCGCCGATGACCTTGGCCGACCCGGGTGTGGCGGTGAGCACCGCGTCTCGCAGCTGCGGCGGGTACTTCTGGACGGCCGACACCGGGAGAAACCCGAGGTCCCCGCCACGGGGCGCGGTTTGGGCGTCCTCCGAGAAGTCCGCCGCCACCTCGGCGAACTGGGCGCCCGACTTCAGCTTCTCCATGATCGTCCGAATCTTCTCAGCCGCCTGCTGGGGCGTTGCCGCGTCGCTGCCGGTGCGGTTGGCCACCTGTTCCTCCTTCACGGGGGTGACGACGATCTGCGCGACGCGATAGGCGTCCTCCGTGCGGTTGAACTGCGACTTGTTCGCCTCGTAGAACGCCGCAATCTCCTGGTCGGTCACCGAGACCTTCGACGACACCTCGCGCGTGAGAAGCTTCTGCACCGTCAGCTCGCCGCGCAGTCCCTCGCGCATGTCGGCGACCGTCAGGTACCGCCTCGCCAGTTCCCGGTTGAACACTTCCTCCGGGATGTTCTTGCGCGCCTCGGCGTAGGCGGCGTCCAGTTCGGAATCCGGGATGTCGATCTTGAGTTCGCGCGCCTTCGCCAGGAGGATGTCCTGGACGATCAGGTCGTCGAGCAGGGCCAGCTTGGCCGCGAACGCGTCGTCCTCGGCCAGCGGCTGAGCGTTCTGATCGGCTCGCCGGTAGGCCTTGTCGACGTCGTCGCGGGTGATCTCGCGGCCGTTCACCACCGCCCACGCGTTCACCGAGACGGACGGAGAGGCCGGCTTGGACTGGCACGCGGCCGCGAGGCCGGCCAGCGCGAACAGGAGAAGTACGAGCCGGCGGGCACCGGCCACGGGAATGTGGGCGTGATTGGTCATCCGCCTATTGTATGGGCAGGAGGGCCATAAATGGGTCAAGTGTTGATCCTGCGCGAGCATGCCGCTCAGAATGGGCCGGCCTTGATGGAGAACGCCGGGCGGAGCACGTAGAATGTCCGGGGCAGGAGGCACGATGAGATCGATGCTGGCGTGTGGGATGGTCCTGATGCTGACAGGCGCCGCGGCGGCCCAGACGGCGGCGCCGTCCAGGGCGACGCCGGTCGCCGAGGACGCGTTTCTCGGCACCGCAACCTATCGCCTCTACGACGGCGACGCGCCGGGCGCGGCCGGCAAGGCCGACCTCGACGTGCCGACGCTCACGGTGTTCCGCCCGCACCCCAGGACCGGCAACGGCACGGCCATCGTCATCGCTCCTGGCGGCGCGTATCTGGGACTGGCCGCGAACCTCGAGGGCCGCCAGGTGGCCGACTTCTTTGCCGCGCGCGGTGTGACGGCGTTCGTCCTGAAGTACCGGCTCGGGCGAACCTATCTCTACCCCACGCCGCTCCGCGACGCCCAGCGCGCCATCCGGTTCGTCCGCGCCCGGGCCGCAGAGTTCGGCATCATCCCGGATCGGATCGGCATGATGGGCTTCTCGGCCGGCGGCCACCTGACGGCGTCGGCGGCCACGTTCGTCGAGCCCGGCAGGCCCGACGCGCCGGATCCGATCGAACGCGTGGGCAGCCGCCCGGACTTCATCGTCCTCGGCTACCCCTGGCTGAACGCGATGTGGAAGAACCCGGCCGGCGTGCTGTCGGTACTGCTCGGCGCTCAAGCTCGAGCCGGCGCAGTGCGTCAACTTCGAGCAGGTACTCGCCCGACGCGCATGTCACGGCACAGACGCCGCCGGCGTTCATCTACCACACGACCGACGATGAGCTGGTGCCGGTGGAGGCAAGCGTGGCCTTCTACCGGGCGATGGTCAGGGCCGGCGTGCCGGTGGAGATGCACCTGTTCGCGAAAGGCAGGCACGGCAGCGGCCTCGGGCTGGGCGACCCGTCCCTCGACCAGTGGCCCGGACTGCTGGAGGCGTGGATCCGCGGCCGCGGCCTCCTGCAGAAGTAGAAGGGAGCAACGCGATGACCGCCGCGCAGGCAGCCCCGGAGCGAGCGGCCGCACCCCGGCGCATCCTCGCCCTCGACATCTTCAGGGGCATGACGATCGCGTTCATGATCATCGTGAACACGCCGGGCAACGAGGACGTGGCCTGGGGCCCGCTGCTGCACGCGAGGTGGCACGGGTTCACACCGACGGATTCTCGTCTTCCCGTCGTTCCTGTTCGCCATCGGCGTGTCGGCGTGGTTCTCGCTGAAGCGGTACGGGCACCGGCCCGGCGGCTCGGCCCTCGCGAAGATCTGGCGGCGGACGGCGATCCTGTTCCTCGTCGGCGTGTTCATGTGGTACGTGCCCGCGTTCGTGGCGTCGCTGTTCACGCTCACGACCGGATCCTTCGTTGCCAGCCTCGCCGGGCGGATCCGCATCATGGGCGTCCTTCAGCGCCTCGCGCTCTGTTACGGGATCGGCGCGACGCTCGCGCTCTACGTCTCGCGGCGGACGCTGATTGCGGTGGGGGGCGCCATCCTTCTCGCCTACTGGGCCCTGATGTGGGGCTTCGGCCAGGGCCCCGATCCGTATGCGTTGCAGACGAACGCCGCGCTGCGGCTCGACACCTGGCTCTTCGGGCCGGCGCACCTCTACCACGGCGAACGCGTGGACGGCGCCCGGTTCGCGTTCGATCCGGAGGGCCTCCTCAGCACGCTGCCCGCCATCGTGACCTTCATCATCGGGTACCTGTCCGGTCAGTTCCTCGACCGGACCGAGGACCGCCGTCGGGCGCTCGTCGAACTCCTGCCCGCCGCGTGCCTGCTGATCGCGGCCGGCTTCGTCTGGAGCGAGTGGTTCGGCTTCCCCATCAACAAGAAGCTCTGGACGAGTTCCTACACGCTGCACGCCGGCGGGTGGTCGATGCTGGTGCTCGGCCTGGTCATGTGGACGGTCGACATTCACGGGAAGGCCGGCCCGTTGACGTTCTTCAACGTCTTCGGACGGAACCCGCTGCTGGCCTACATCACGTCGGAGGTCGGGGCCGTCATCATCGGGATGGTTGTGGTGACGGGGCTCGACGGGAAGCCGCAGTCCCTGTGGGCCTGGATCTACCAGCACGCCGCGGTGCCGCTCGCTGGCGACACCGCGGTGGGGTCGTTCCTCTTCGCCGCAGGCTTCATGCTCGTCAACTGGCTCTTCGCGTGGGCCTGCTACCGGCGCGGCGTCATCTTCAAGGTGTGAGCCCTCGCTGACGCGCCCTGCCGTAACGGTTGGGCGCGCCGGGGGTGGGCAGGTCGGTGGCAACCTGCGCCCCGCTGGCATGCGCCTGGGTCAGCGCGGCGGTGAGGGTGATGCCGCTGCCGGAGACCTGCGAGCCGGCTGCGTGCGCCAGCCGCAGAGGCTCCTTCACGGTGACCGTGGCGCCCCCGGGGCCGCCGCCGGGGCCGCCGGGACCGCCTCGGCCCGTTGACGCCACTACGGCCGTTTCCTGGCTGGCGCCGCTGTCGATCGTGATGGTCTGTCCGGCCGTGAAGCCCATCCCGCTCGCGACGGGAATGACCGTCGCGCCCGCACTGGTGGCCGCGCTTGCCGCAGTGGCGCCTGGCGTGCCAACCGCCGCGACGGTGGCCCTCTCGAGGTTCGCGCCCGCATCGATCAGGATCGTCTGACCCGCGGCGAAGTCGGCCACGCTGGCGACCTTGATGTTGGTCGCACCGGCGGCCGAAGCGGCGGACAGGATGGTGGCGGACTGCAACAGGAAGTCGTTGCAGTTGCTGTCGGTGTCGGCGCCGTCCGGAAAGCGGCCCGCGCTCCGATGCGGCGTGTTGACGGCCGGAGCAGTCCCGGCCCGCGCGCCGAAGCCGCCGCCGAATCCAGGACCGCCCTGGCTGGGTGCCGGCACGCGGCAGCCGGCTTGCCCTGCCCCCGAGGTGCCGTGGTAACCCTCCGAGGCCCACGGGTCGACGAGGAGGCCGTAGTTGAGGCTGTCGACCACCAGGCCGTCGGCGTTGCGCAGCACCATGGTGCCGGCGCTCGGCGACAAGGCGGGGCCCCCGAACCACTGGTCGGGCGCCGGAGTCCCCTGGTAGCCCGCGGTGGTGACCGCGGCGTTACGCACGACCGCGTTGGTCGCGTGGGCCATGACCAGGGGTTTGTCCAGCGTGATGCCGGTGCCGAGCGGCTGGACCGGCTCGTTGCTCGAGTGCGCGAAGGCCGTCGCCGGCTTGAAGCTGATCCCCGTGCCGCGAACGCTGAAGGGCATGTTGGACGCGTGGTTGAACTTGAGCGGGGCGGCCAGGTCGAGCCCGGTGCCCGGATCCTCCCCGGCCTTCAAAGGACCGGCGAAGGTGTTGCGCACCGACTGCGTGCCGACCTTCGTCACCGTGACGGTCTCGATCCCGTGGCCGAGTGTTTCGACGTCCAGCCGGATCTTGTCGCCAACCGAAATATTGGCGACCGACGACACCTTGATGTTGGTGTCGCCGGCCTTCGCGTCTGCCGACAGCCACGCCTGCGTGCCCGGCTTGCCGACGGCGGTAATCGTGGCCACCTCGTACCGCTCCAGGGAATTCGCGACGGCGGGGTAGGTGGCGCCATGGCCGATGGCGATCTTCTCTCCGACCACGAAGCCGTTCACGCTCGCAACGGGCACGTTGGTCGAGCCGACGGGGATCGTGATCACCGGACCGTCGGGGAGGGGCTGCCACAGCGTCGTCGGGTTGCCGGCCGCCGTCCCGATGTTGACGATCTTGCGGGTCTCCACGCCGGATCCGGTGTCGATGTCGATCGTGTCTCCGACCGACATGCCGGCCGTGCTTCTGACGTGAATGGCGGTGTCGCCGGCGCGCGCGGGGACCGCCAGCCCGGAGTTGGAGAGGCCGATCAGGTAGAAGCCGCCAGGCGCGAGCTTCGTCGCCGCCGGGATCTTCACCGACGAGAAGATGGCCTGCTGGGTCTGGTGCTGGGTGAGGGTCCAGTTGGAGATATCGACGGCACTGGTGCCGGCGTTGTAGAGCTCGATGAACGAGTTCGTTGAGTTCGTGGGAGCGCCGGCGCTCACGCGGAACTCGTTGATCTTGATCGGGCTGACGTTCCGCACCTTCTGGGCCGTCGTCTCGGATTGCGTCACGCCACCCGTCGCGTGCTTCCACGAGGCGCGGCCCACCAGGTCGCCGTTGAAGGCCGCCGGCCCCGAGGTGACCTTGAAGGTTGCGCCGACGCTTGCACCCGGCGCGATCGGGCCGGCGACTGTCGCCGGCGTCCTGGCGACGACGGTCCACTGCCTGGGCACGGAAACGCTCAACGTGACGTCCGTCACGGGCGCCCCCCCGGCATTCGTGAACGTCACGGTGGTGTCCTGGGAGGACCCCGGTGAAAACGTCTGGAGTCCCGCCTTCGCTTCAGCGGAGGCGGGCGCCAGGCTCAGCCGCGGCACGTCGTACCTGGCAGCCACGACGTTGGCCTGCACCAGTTGATTGGTGACGGCCGTCGGGAAGGTGCCCGGGGCTGTCATCGCGCCTTCGTAGAAGGTGCCCTGCGAGCCGACGCTGTTGTCGCCGCCGTTGCCCAGGAGGATGGCGCCCTGCTTGCGCATCGGATCGTAGCTGCTCCTGTCGTTCTTGATGCGCGGCCCGTCGAACATGACCTTGAGGTCGCCCTTCTGCGCGTCGCCGCCCATCGCCCTCCAGCGGTGTGGCTCGCCGTCGGCCGTGGCGGTCACGAAGCGCCAGGTGATGCTCGGCAGGTTCGGGCAGTACTTGTCGTTCGGGGACTCGTTGACGCACCCCACCAGGTTGTTCTCCTGGTCGGTCATGATCCACGGGCCGGGAGGCTGCCCGCGGTACCAGGCGGTGGCGTTCCCGTAGTAGGTGGTCTCCATCGTCCCGTCGCCGTCGTCGCGGCTGTCGGTCTCGGCGTTGCCGTAGTCGAAGCAGCAGCCGGAGTTGTAGTGATGGCCGTTGACGACCCAGTACTGCCCCTCGGCCTGGTCGTCGACCGCGGTGCCCTTCACGTCGTTCTGGCGGAGGCCCATGCCCGGCGCGATGAAGACCCCGTAGGCCTTGTGGCCCATGATCGTCACCGGCGCCATGTCGGCAACCGGGAGGTTGTTGAACCCGCCCATGGCCGGGCCGCTGAATCCGCCGCGGGGGGCCTGGACGAGGTCGTTGTGCTTGGGTGACTGGTCGTAGATGACGCTGATCCAGCAGTAGGTGTTGGCACAGAACGCGTCCTGCGCGGCCGCGTTGGCGTATCCGCCCGCATCCGGGACCGGCGACGCGACGGGCGGGACGACGCCGATGTCCAGGGTCTTGCCGTCGGACTGGCGCAGGACCTGGTAGAGCGGGCCGTTGTAGGCGGCGTGCAGCGCGCGCGTGGTGCTGTGGGCGGCCACGCAGGGGTCGCCGGCAGCGGCGTAGACGTCACACGGGCCTTTCGGCCTGGGCGGAGGGACGCCGGCTCCCACCGCGGCCTGTCTGGCCATCATCGACGCGGCGCCGGCCAGTGCGAGCGCCATTACGAGCGTCAGCGCGGTCTTGATTCTCGTGTTCATGTTCGTCCACCACCAGCGATGAAGTTGCGGAGCCCGGGCGGGCGGAGCCAATCGTAGTCCGTGACGGCGAGAAAGAAAAGGCGCATCGAGGCGAGCGTCATAGCCTCACCGACAGAGCCTGGGCCTGTCGAAGGGTCTGGCGGGACTATAATGGCCGCCGCCGGACATCGTCCGGCGGGGCACGAAGGGACGCAGCCATGAGCGGTTGGTTTCGAGCCCTTCGAGAGGGGCTGCCGAGGCAGGCTGAGCCCGGCGCCGGAGCCGATGGGCGGATGGCAGGCGCGCTCGTGGCCGTCCTGCTCGCAGGACTCTTCGCCCGCTCCCTGGCCACGCTCATCCCGCCGCTGGTGGTGGGCGACGACGGCGCCTACTACCTCGTCCAGGTCCGCGCCATCCTGCGCGACGGCACGCTCGCCTTCCCGGACTTCCCGCTCCTGTTCCACCTCCAGGCGTGGGCGGCGCGCGTCCTTTCGCTCGTGATGGAGCCGCGCACCGCGATCGTCGCGGCGGTGCGCATCACCGACACGTTGCTGCCGCTGGCGCTTGCCGTGCCGGTGTTCCTCTTCGCGCGCGCGTTCGCGCGCCCTGGCGACATTCCGGGCCGGTGCGCCGTCGCGGTCGCGCTGGTCGGCCTCGTGGCGGTCGCGTCGGGCAACTCCCTGCGCATGGCTGGAGGCATGATCAAGAACGCGGCGGCGCTTCCGTCTGCGCTCTTCTTTGCCTTTGCCCTGCACCAGTGGTTTCGCGAGGGCCGGCGAGGGTCGCTGGCGATGGCGGCGGCCTGGCTCGTTCTCGCGTCGCTCACACACATGGGCGGGTTCGTCCTGAGCGCGGCCTTCGGCGCAGGCGTCCTCGCTGCGGGCCTCGCGACCCCGGCGGTCCGCCCGCGCGTCTGGCTGCCGGGCGCCGTGCTGCTGGCATCTCTGGGCGCGTGCCTGGCGGTCGTCCGCGCCCTCGATCCCGACCGCGCGCAGCGCCTCGTCCACGCCGTCATCTCCCCGGGCTGGCTGTTCGCCGGGTCGCCGGGCCTGTTGTCGGTCCGCGGTCTCTCGAACGCAGCGCTCCGGGCGCTCCACGCACCGGCGGAGGTGGCGCTTGGCAACGCGCTGGGCGTGCTGGGTGTCGTCGCCCTCTGGCGGCACCGTGTCGGAATGGACGCGCCCACCCGAGTGCTCCTCGTCGCCTCGACCCTCGCGGCGCTCGCTCTCTCGTCGCCGCTCCTTCGCCCGGACGTGCTCGAGCGCCTCGCGCTTCTCGCGTACGTGCCGGGCATGATTCCCGCCGTGTACCTGCTCTGTCGTGAGGCCGGAGCGGCCGTGGTCGTCGCGCCGCTTGCGCTGGCGGTGATGCTGCACGGAGCGCTGGCGGTGAAGACGTTGCGCCAGACCGTCCTCGTGCCCGCAGCCCACGCGGAGCTCGTGCACTTCAGGTCGATCCTGCCGCCCGGGCGGGTCATCGTCATCGCGCGGCCCTTGCTCAGGTGGTGGGTGGCGTGGACGATGGAGGCGCATTTCTCCACGCGGGTGGAGCCGGCCCTCGCCGCCCGCGGCGCGTACGATGCGGTGCTGGTGCTCGATGAGATCCGCCCCGGGGCCTTCGGCGTGGCGCATGGACCGCCGGACATGGGCACGCTGGGCTCCGGTGTGCGGGACGCTGCCCGCCTCCGCCCCGAAGCCGCGACGCTCCTGGCCGAGCGTCAGGTACTTCAGGTTGAGCGCGGTGATGAGAATCCCGCCTCAGGTTCCGCTCCCGATTCCGCGATGAGGTCGACCCCCGACGCAGCCGGCGAACTGGCTCGGCGGCCGGTAGCGTCTCCAGAAGCCGAAGTGCGTGAGCGAGGTGAGGACCGTCAGCCGCTCGATCAGACGAACGCGCATCCCGTGATGGAGAAGGCGGTACGACAGGAACAGCGCCACCAGCATGAAGGCGGTGTCGAAGGCGAAGCGGGATCGCGCGCCGACGACCCCGCTCGCCGAGAGCACCGACGCGACGCCCCCGACCTGGGAGGAGCAACCCCTGTCACGCCTTCCGCCTCGGGAGCGGGTGTCGCAGGAGCTGTCCGTCGTTGGCCGCGGCGACCACGGCTACGACTATCCAGAGCGCCGCCGCCAGCACGAGGTTCCAGGTCAGGTGTCCGGCCGATGTCTGAGGCTGGAGGATCAGCGTGCTGGCCGAGAGAAACGCATGCATGAGCATCGCCACGAGCAGGCTCGCGGTTCGGTCGTAGACCCACACCATGAGCACCCTGTAGGCCGGCAGTGCGAGCACGTAGAACGCGAGGAACCCGGCCACGAAGACCGCCAGGGACTGTTCTCCGGCCAGGGCGCGGCCTGCCCAGAATGCGATGAGGACGTGCCACGCGCCCCACAGCAGGCCCACAACGACTCCGGTCACAAGGGCGCTGCGCCGCTGCCTGAGTCTGGGGACCGCGAACCCCGTCCAGCCAAGTTCTTCGAGCAGGCCCCCTCCTATGAGCCCCCATGCGAGACCGAACAGCAGCAGGGCGCCCCGGTCGTCCGTCGTGACGATGCCGGGGAGGAAGACCGGGGAGGCCAGCGAGAGCGCAAAGAGGATCGTCGCCACCAGCAGCGGACCGGTCAGAAGGGCGACGGCGTACCAGCGAGGGCTCACCCGCCACAGGAGCAACCGGGAGCGAAGCTCGCGGAGGCCCGGCCTGCCGGAGACCAGGCAGGTCATGAGGATGCCCGCGATGCTGGGACCGGCGAACTGCGCCACGAGCACGAACGGGAACAGCCTGTTGACCTGCTCGCTGGTGCCCGGGATTCCGCCGGAGCTGACCAGCATGAGGATGCCGCCCCATGAGATCGCGAATACGAGGGCGTAGTAGGTTGGCACCGGGTGCCTCCCGATCAAGGCCCTGATGGTCGACATCCCGTCCTCCGGAGGTTAGGCGCTGTCGTTCTCTACCGGATCGGCGGCGCGGCGGATGAGGCCCGGCCCGGAGTGGCCGGCACCATGATTTCGGTCCGGCTGCCATCGGGATCGTAGATCTGGAACTGGCGCGGCGGCGTGCCGCGCAGCTCGACCGGCCGCGTGTAGCTCGTGCGCGCGGGCGAAGCCTCGAAGATGGCGGCCGACCTCGCCACGTCGGTCTCCTCCATCCCGATGTGGTGCAGAACGCCCAACCGGCGCAGGTCGGGGAACTGGTCGTAGAGCATGAACTCCACCCAGTTGTCCCCGTCCGGCACCTTCATGTTCACCCAGCTCAGGGTCTTCTGGTCCGAGCTGCCGCGCCAGATCTCCTGGCAGCCGAGGATGTCGCGGTAGAACTTCATGGCTGGTTCGAGCGCGTAGACGATGATGCCGACGTGAGACATATGAGTGCTGGCGCGGCGATCGTCCATGAACCGGCCTTTCTCGCGCACGCTCCAGCCGTCCCGCTCGTACTGCACGAACTCCACGGTGTGTTTGTCCGGATCGGTTACCGTGAAGCTGGTGTTCCCGGTGCGGTCCTTCGCGACGCGGTCGGGTACCTTCACGCCCTGCGACGCCAGGTACTTCAGCATGCCGGCTGCGTCATCGGTCTCGAGGGCGATGTGGGTGAGGCGGTCCGTGGCAGGCTTGTCTTCCGGCACCAACTCGACGTACTGGCAATCGTTGATCTTGAAGAACGCGATGTCCGGGTTCTTCAGCGAGTAGGGCTCCTGCCAGCCGAGCAGGCCGGTGTAGAAGGCGCGCGACTGGTTGATGTCCTGCGCCATGAGACCGATGTGCGCCACCCCCGTGATGCGCGGGCGCTTGACCTCTTGGCTCCATGCCAGGCACAGGCAGGCTGTCAATGCGATTGCCCACTTCATGATCGGTTCACCTCGTCTTTGGCAACGACCGCGCTCGAATCGTCGGGTCGTCATAAATGCCATGACCTAACCTCCCTGTCCACGCCGAAGGTCGAGCGCGGCGTGCCGGGAACGGGAACTGCGCCGACGTGTTGAACAGGCGGGCGAGTCTCAGTGCGGCGTCCGCCGTGGTAACCCGCGTCCCGAGGATGATCTCGTTCAGCCGCGTCACCGGAGCCTCCGATGCTCGCGGACGTGTCGAGCCTTCCAGTTGAGCATCGGCTGGCGGCGGATGCGATCCTGGACGTCCGAATCGTCATGGAGCGCCTCGGCGACGACGTTTCCCTCCTCGAGAAGGCCGTCGAGGAAACGACGTTCGCCGCTCGACCACGAGAGCAGCGGTTCCACAGCCGGCCCGACCGTCTCGGCGATCCAATCGCGCAGGGCGCTCAACGTCGGGTGAACGCCCTTTCGATCGCGCCGGAGCAGCGGGTCCAGATCCTGTTCGATCGTCCGATCCGGGAGCACGACGTCGACGCGTTCGAGGCGTCGAGGATCGGAGCGGCTCCCGGCGACGAGACAGACGAACGCGGTCCGGAACATCGGCCGCCGCGCCAGATCGGGCATGAGGGAGAGCAGGTTGGCGGCGTCGAAGGCATCCCGGGCGACAGAGCGTTGTACGAGGGCTGCGAACTTGCCTGCGGCCAACTCCTCGATGGTCAGTGTGGGAACCTGGAGATCGGAATCCGGAGGGAACCGGATGCGGGACCGGGCGCTGCCCCACAGAGGCACCCGCGCCACGTAGCTGACGTCCACCCCGAGATTCTGCGAGCCGCCAAGAACGCTCGGGTAGCGTAACCGGAACTTGCCGCCCGCATGCTCGGACGGGTCGCGGCGCACATCGCAGCCTTCCCGCGCGCAGCACGAGGCTAGCGCGCGCTCGTACGCCGGCCGCGCCAGCCGCATCGCCTCCACGTCCTCCGTGCCGACGTAGTTGATGTCGATGTCGACCGACAGGCGCGGGACGTCGAGGTGGAGGAGGTTCAGCGCCGTTCCTCCCTTCAAGAGCCACGCGCCGTGCGTGATCTCGTGTTGGTCCAGACGGACCAGAATGCCGTGGAGGCGCAGCACCTTCTCGACAATGTCCGCGCGAAAGCCGGTCTCGGCCGCGACGCGGGCGACGTCGCCGGGCGTGATCATGCGGTCGCCCCGTCAGCGCGTTCCAGCAGGTCTTGCGGCACGATAAGGGCCCAGCGGGCCACGAGACGGCCCTTGCGGTTCCGGTCCATGAAGACTGGTGCGCGTGGGATCCGCGTCCGCAGCCGTTCGAGGAACGCAGGGGGAATCACGAGTTCGTCACGACGGGACTCGAGGAAGAACCCGACCTTCGCGGCGAGTGTCCGGCTCCCAAGGAGCACCACGTACTCTTCCAGGGCTGTTGGATCGAGCGCAGGCACGGCGTGGAGCGAGCGCCACACCTCGTCGGTGCCGCCGGAGAGATCCGGTCGGTCGAGGACGTCGGCGACGGTGCGTTCGATGGTGGTCACGCGAATCTCGACCCCGCCCCGGTCGGCGCTCTCCGTCCACCGCTCGCCGCCCTCGGCGGCCAGCAGCGGCGCTCGAGGCCGGACTGGGGTGAATCGTCGTCCCTGGAAGGATGTGGGCCTGGCCTTCGTCCAAGTGAGGAATGTCAGGCGCTCGAAGGCGCTTTGGGCAACGCCGTGCACTTCGAGGGCGGTGTGGTAGGCGAGTACGGCGTCCGGCGCCATCCGCGAGGCGATCGCTACGAAGTCCGGCACCAGTGCGGGTCCGGCGGGGGCCGCGGCGAGGCGGAGGAAGACACCCGGCTTCACTCGGGCGATGCGTCCTTGCCGGCGCCAGCGCGTGAGGTGTGAGTCTACGGTGGCTTCGGTTCGGCCGCGCCGCCGCAGCACGACTGCGAGTTCCCGTCGCGAAAACACCGTGTGTCCGGCCAGGAAGGTCTCAGGCTTCATGGCGCTGAATCCGCACAACAAGCTATATATTGCCAGTAAGAGCAATCTAACACAATGCCGCGCCGAAGCAAGGTGCGCGCAGGCCTCACGCGGATCATCCACCGGGCTGGAGTGCGCTGCGCGTCATGGCCGGCGAGCCGTGCGCGGGAAGCGCCCTACAGCTTCTGCCGGAGGAAGGTGTAGGCCAGCGCCATGAAGTGCGCCGACTGCTTGTTGTCGGCGCCCGAGCCGTGCCCGCCCTCCGTGTTCTCGAAGTAACGCACGTCGTAGCCCATGTCCTTCATCTTCGCCATCATCTTGCGCGCGTGTCCCGGATGCACCCGGTCGTCCCTGGTCGTCGTCATGAACAGGGTTGGCGGGTACGGCGCGTTCGGCTTCACATTCTGATAAGGCGAGAAGGTCTTGAGGAACGCCCACTCCTCCGGCTTGTCCGGGTCGCCGTACTCCTCCATCCAGGATGCGCCCGCCAGCAGGTGTGAGTAGCGCTGCATGTCGAGCAGGGGCACCTCGCAGACAATCGCGCCGAATAGCTGCGGGTAGGTCGTCAGCATGTTGCCGACGAGCAGGCCGCCGTTGCTGCCGCCCTCGATACCGAGGTGCCGGGCCGAGGTCACCTTTCTCTTCACGAGGTCCTCGGCGACCGCGGCGAAGTCCTCGTAGGCCCGCGGCCGGTTCTTCTTCAGAGCGGCCTGGTGCCACTTCGGCCCGTACTCGCCGCCGCCGCGGATGTTGGCCAGCACGTACACGCCGCCCTTGCTCATCCAGGCCATCCCGACCACGCCGCTGTAGCTGGGCACCATGGACGCTTCGAATCCGCCGTATCCCGTGAGGAGCGTCGGGTGCGTGCCGTCGAGCTTCATGCCCTTCGGGGACACCTGAAAGTACGGGATGCGGGTGCCGTCCTTCGACGTCGTGAAGTGCTGCGAGATCTCGAGGGTCGACGCGTCGAAGAAGGCGGGGGCCGCCTTCAGCCTCTCGGGCGCCTTGCCAATCTCGCCCACGTGGAGGGTCGTCGGCGTGAGGAAGTCGGTCACCGTCATGAAGTACGCGTCCGACTCGTCCGGATCGACCGCCGAGGGAGACACGGTGCCGAAGGCGGGGGCTCCGATGAAGGGTTCGCGCTTCCACTCGCGAGGCCCGGGCGTCAGCACGTACACCCGGCTCTTCACATCATCGAGCACGTTCAGGATGAGGTAATGGCGCGTCCAGCTGTAGCCGTCCAGCGAGGTCGTCGCGGTGGGCTCGAACAGGACCGTGATCTCCCGCTTGCCCGCCATGAACTCGTCGAAACGCGCCGTCAGGAGAGAGCCGGCCACGTACGTCTTGCCGCCCACCGTCCACGGCGTCCGCGGACGGATCGTCAGCCATTCACGGGTGACATCCGCCTCGGCATCGTCGGGGACGTCGATCTTCCGCATCTGGCCGTTCGGCTCGAGCAGGAAGGTCTCCCTCGAAAAGAACGACGGGATGCGGAGGACGAAGTCGCGCTCGAATCCCCTTGTGGGATCGTGAGCGGCGTAGGCCGCCATGTCCGTCGGCTTGCCTTCGAAGACGAGCTTCGCCTCGGCCAGTGGCCGGCCGCGCTTCCAGATCTTGGCGATGCGAGGGTAGCCCGAGGTGGTCATCGAGCCTGCGCCGAAGTCCGTTCCGACGAACACCGTGTCGATGTCAATCCAGCTGACCTGGCTCTTGGCTTCGGAAAGCTGGAACCCGTCCTTGACGAACGACCTGGCCTGGACGTCGAATTCCCGTGTCACCGTGGCGTCGGCGCCGCCGCGCGACAGCGAGATCAGGCAGCGGCGGTAATCGGGCCTGAGGAACTGCGCGCCTTTGAAGACCCAGCTCTCCTTCTCGGCCGCGCCGAGCGCGTCCACGTCCAGGACCGTCTCCCACCTGGGAATCGGCTTGCGGTACTCCTCCAGCGTGGTTCTTCGCCAGATGCCGCGCGGGTTCTTCGCGTCGCGCCAGAAGTTGTAGTAGTACGCGCCCGACTTCGACACGTAGGGAATGCGGGCGTCCGAGTCGAGGATCGTGAGGATGTCGGCCTGGAGCGCCTTGAAGCTCTCGCCGGCCTCGAGCTCCTTGGCGGACTCGGCATTCCGGGCTCGAACCCACGCCATGGCCTTGTCGCCGGTGACGTCCTCCAGCCAGACGTAGGGGTCATCGGGCGCGGGTGGCGGCGCGGTCGGCTTCTGCTGCTGCGCGTGAGGTGCGAGACCGCCGAACAGGACGGCGAGGGTGGCGAGACAGGCGAGTGTGAGCTTCATGTCTGGGCCTCTCCAGGGCGTGCCGGTCGGCTGAAACGCGCCGCGGCCTGGGGCGAGGATACACCAAGCCGGCACCGCCTTCGGTGGCTCGAAGTTCGGTTGACGCCGGTCCGAGCCGAAGCGCATGCGTTGGGCAGTCCCACCTCGTCTCGGGTACTCGGCGCCTGGGTTCTGTCGAAATGCCGTGCCGCACCGGCCGGCCAGTTGTGCGGGCCGTGCAGCGAGGCGATCCCGCCCCCGGGGGAGACGGTCTACGGGGAGACCATCGACGGGATCAACGCCAACACGACTCCGCCGAAGAGCCTGAACGATGACGGCCTGATGGTCTTCACCGCGTCTCTCGTCAATCCCAGCACCTGCGACTGGGTTCAAGGCTTGTTCGTCGGCAGCCCCGGGAATACCCCGGGCCTCGTCGTGCGCGGCGCGATTCCGTCGCGAGCCGTCCGCGCGAGCGGGCTCTTCCAGGACCGCCTGGTCTACTCGGGAATCGCTGGCGGTGAGGCGTTCCTGATCGCCGCGATGCGCCAGCCGGCCGCGCCGCGCGTCATGACGAACGTTGTCCACATCCGTCGGGTGGTGCCGTCGCGGGCGCCGGCCAGCTCGTACGCACCGTCGGCAATCGCCACGTCCCGCCCGAGGAAGCGGACGGCGCGGATCGTGATCCGCCGCGTGCCGCCGGTCTGCTCGGAGGAGGCGAGGCCGCCGCGGACCACCGCGTCGCGGCCGCGGCGCCACTCGCCGCCGGTGGTGAACTGGTCGGCGTCGGCGGTGAAGAGCGCGGCGATCGCCGCCTCATCCCGGCGTTCGCGCGCCCCGACATAGCGGTCCACGACGGCTCGCACGGCCTGGTCGTCGGTCGCGCGCTGGGCGGCGGACTGCGGCGCAGCCGACGCGGCCGCGCCGATGAGCAGGAGCAGGAACGCGACCCTGAATGCCATGACGTCATCTCCTCGTCCCGCTCGACGGTCTGGCGCGGGGTGCCCGGAGTGCTTCCGCCAGCGCCCGCATCGTGGCCGCCAGTTCCCGGAGCATTATCGACCGACTCGCCTGAAGGGCGCGAAAGCGGTAGAGTGACAGCCGGAGGGCCGGAGGTCCGTCGGTCACGGAATGTAGTAGCGGAACGACGCCATCACGATGTGATCGCGGCCGCGGGGCGCGATCCCGCCCACCCCTGGCCATGTGTCCTTCTGCGTGTAGGAATACGACACGCCGGCCTGGAGGGTCCCCTCCGGTCCCTTGTGAAAGCGATACCAGAACCCCGGCTGGATCTGCCAGAGGTCCCGGGCCTGCGCCTGGCACAACTGACCCGCGGCCTGAATCTCGACCGAGCACGCGGAGTTGTCATTGAGGGGCGAGCCGTAGCCGACGCCCTGGCCCGCCGCGTTCACGAACGCGTGCTGGTCCGAGTGCTCCCGGCCGAAGTAGGCGTAGAGGTCCAGCTTCGCCGCCGGATGCGCTTCCACGCCGACGAGCAGGTGCCACGCGTCGATCGGCTTGACCGCGCCCTCGGGATCGAGCGTCACGTCCGGCATCTGGCCCGACGCGTACCGGCCGATCCCAGGGCCGGCCATCCCTTCCGCGACGACGTCGACCTTCTTGGTCAACGGCACGATCGCGCCGAACCCGACGCCCCCACCGACGGCGGTGTTGTTGGCCCCTCTGACGCGGTCCCGGAAGAACCGGAGCAGCCCTTTGACCTCGTAGTGGCCCCGGCCGGGCTCGAATGCCACCTTGGCAACCACATCCGGCGCAACGTCCGTCGACACGCCGTGTGCGCCGGGCGTGTTGCTCACGACGATCTGCGAGCTCGGCGACGTCGCGTTGGGGCTCGTGTTGAAGCCGAGCACGCCGGACGGCGGGTTCACGACGCTCAGCGTCGTCTCGGGATTCTCCACCGCCGCCGCGACCCAGATCCTGCCGCCACGCAGTTTCTGCGTGAAGCGGGCGCTCCACTGGCGCGTCCAGTCGTAGCCAACCACGAAATGCGCTTCGATCGTCAGCGGGATCCACTCCGCCCGCGGCGCGATCCCCGCGCGGTTGAGCGTGACGAGGCTCCAGGTCTGGCCCGCGACGAAGGAGAATCCGCCGTCCAGGGCCACCTGCGCCCAGAGCTGGCGCTGGCGGATGTTGAAACTGCCGCTCTCGACCTCGTTGGCTGTCGGGGCTGCGCCGAGGAAGTCGAACTCGTAGTAGCCGGACATCTTCATCCGGCCGGTCTTGCCCGACACGAGCAGGGACAGCCGCGACTGGCGCGCGGAGCCGCGGAACTCGCTGAGGTGCGAGTTCGCCGAGCCCTCGTACGGCACGTTGATGAACGTGCTGCCCATGTCGGCGTTCTCGTTGGCCGACCGGTAGATGGCGGCCGCCTCGATGAACCCGCCTGGCACGAACGTCACGCCTTTGTATCGGATCTCGGCCGGGCCCTGGTCGGGCGCCGCCGCCTGTTGACCCGACGCTGGAGGCGGGACGGTCGCGCCCTGCGCGGACGCCAGCACGGGAGCCGCCATCACGGCCATCACGACGATCATCGCTCGAATGCCGAAGCCGGTATTCAGGTGCGTCATACGTGACCCTGACTATATCAAACCGGGCCACGTGCTCGCCGGGCGGCCGCCGAACGCGGTCACCCACTCGTTGCGCGTGCTGACGAAGTCTGCTCGGTGGCCGATCCGACCGGGATCCGAGAATGGCCTGCGCTCCAGAGAAGGGGCGCACGGCGTCCGTGGCATGAAGTTCCGTTGACGCCGGTCCGAGCCGAAGCGCATACTCCAGGCAGTCCCACGCCGTCTGGCGTACTCGGCGCCAAGGTTCTGTCGCAATGCCGCGCCGCACCGGACCGATTGCCTCACGCCACCGTGAGACTCCTGCACCCCGCGTCCCGGGACCTGTTCCGCTCGACCACGCCCGCTCACCTCCTCTGGATTCTCCTTCGACTCGTAAGTCACTCACGCCTGTGCCCGCGGGACGGTCACCGTTGCGCGAGAGCGGCAGGAGCGTCCGCGCTTCAGGAAACGGACAGACAGTCAGCACCAGAAAAGGAAGGGTGCTATGAACAACACCTCTCGGTCGCACTCGGCCGGTTGCCTGTTGCCGGCGGCGTTCATCGTGGCGATCGGCCTCTTGATGCCGAGCCAGCAGGCGTTCTCTCAGGGCCAGATGCCGGCGACCCCTGGACCTCCCTCCCCGCCGCCCGCCGGTCGGATCAGCAACGGCGTCATGCCCGGAGAACCCGCGATCCTGCCCGTCTTGACGGATCTGGATCAGGCCGAACTTCCGAACCGGTTCGGAGAGGCGACGATCTTCAGGATCAACGAGTCCGGGGACTTCCTGTTCACGAGCGGGCGCTCGAGCGGACTGTTCCTGCGCCGCGCGGGCAAGCCAATCGCGCGGGTCGTGCAGCGGGGCGATCCCGCTCCGGGATTCCCCGAGAGCCTGGTCGACACTCTCTCCAACGCGTTCATCAACAACGCGGGACTGGTCGTCTTCGATGCCGATTTCGCGCTTGCCGAGGGTTCGACGACGCAACATGCGATCTGGGCCTACGATTCGGCGGGCTACCGCCTGATAGCCCACACGCGCGCCGACGCTCCCGGCACGGACGGCGCCCAATACGGCCGCTCGATGAGCTGTTGCGGGTTCAACCACACGGGTGACATCGCGTTCACCGCGTCTCTGACGCCACTCGCAGGCCCCGCCAGGACGACCCTCTTCATCGCGCCGGCTGGCCTTGCGCCGGTCCGCATCGCGGGTCCAGGCGATTCGGCTCCGGGTGGAGGAACGCTCAGTGAGATTCAGAGCCTGAGACTCGGCGCAAGCGGCGAGGTCCTGTTCCAGGCGGCGATAGTCGGCGGCAGCGGCGGCTACGGATTGTTCGTGGGGTCTGTGTCACGTGGGATCCGCAAGATAGTCGCGCACGGAGACGCGAGGCCCGACGGCGGGACCTTCGTTCTCGCCAGCCCGCCCCAGGCAGGCCTCATCAACATGGCAGGCGACGTCGCGTTCGGACTCGCAGGCGACGCCGGGTCGATCTGGACCAAGAGCGCGGCGGGCGGTCCCGTGCCTGTCGTCGTTGGACAGGTCACCCCGGTTCCCCCGAATCCACCGCTGACGGGCACGATCGGCACGCCCGTGCTCCAGGCTTTCAATGATGTCGGAGAAGTCGTCTTCACCGGGACGGCCCCGAGTCTCCAGGGATGGCCGAACAGGAGCATCCTGATGCGTTCCGAACCGGTCGGTTCGGCGCACGGGCTTCACCTGGTGGCGGCTCAGGATTTCACGATCGACGGCTCCGACGGTCTGGTGTTCGGGTGGGAGTTCCGGGCGTTTTCGCTCAACAGCGACGGCGTCCTGACGTTCTCCAACACCAACTTCATGCCCTTCTGGAGACGGCTGTATCAGCACGACGCCGGCGAGCCGGCATTCCATGTGCGCGGTCTCACTAGAGATGGTGACCCTGCCCCTCTTGCGGGGGGAGGAACGTTCAACCTGGCCAACACGACCGCGACCTTCACGCGGTCGGACGGGTCGGTCATGTTCGTCAGCGATGTGATCGGTGGGTCCGCGTTTTCGGGCGCATTCCTGGTCTCGCACGACGGGGCGCAGCCGCTCATGAGCACCGAGGATCCGCTCCCCGCCGGGGCGCTCCCGTCGTGGCGTCCGTTCCGACTTGGCGCGTCGAACGACTTCGTCCTGTTCTGCGCCGAGAAGGCCGGGGGCCAGAGTTCGCTCTGGCTTCATGACCTGGCCCAGGCCACAACGGTTCGGGTGGCCGGCGACGGCGACGAGGCGCCCGGCGTCGAAAGCCGGATGCGGATCGGCGCAAGCTCTCCCCTGCTCAACCGGCGCGGCGGGCTCGCGTTCCCGGCTCGTCTCATCGGCGGTGCCGGCGCTGGACGGTACGGCATCTTCTTCCGCGACGCCGACGGGATCCTGCAGAAGATCGTCGCCGCGGGGGACACGTTCTACGGCGAGACCATCGACGGGATCAACTTCAATACGACGCCGCCGAAGAGCCTGAACGATGACGGCCTGATGGTCTTCACCGCGTCTCTTGTCAATCCCAGCACGTACGACTGGGTTCAAGCCTTGCTCGTCGGTAGACCCGGGAATGCCCCTTTCCTCCTCGCGCGTGGCGGCGATTCAGCCGGCGATGGCTGGACGTTTGCGGGCTTCTCGGGCTACCCCTCCATCAACGCCAGCATGGTCGCGTTCCACGCGTGGGTACGGGATGCGGGCGGGCGCAGGGTCCCGGGCCTGTTCATCATCTCGGCAGGACACGGGCTCGTCACGATCGTGCGCGGCGGTGATGCCTGGATCTCAGGCGGCGCGTTTCCGGCGACGATTCCCGCCAGATTCGCCTTCAACGATCGGGGCGAGGTCGCCTTCATGACGCCGCTCGTGGGCGGGCCAGGCGGCGGCGTGTTCGTCGGCACGCCGTCCGGATTGAGTGCGGTGGCGCTCAACGGCCAGGCGGCGCCTTCAGGTGGGAGCTTCGTCTTCAACACCCAGACGCCCGAACTCGATATCAACGATGCGGGCGACGTGGCGTTCCACGCGTCCCTGGCAGGAGGCTCGGCGGATTCCGGCGCCTTCGTCCGGCGCGTGTCCGACGGGGTGGTTCGCACGATCTTCCTCCAAGGCCAGCCGGCGCCGGGCACCCTCGGGACCATCGCTTCGTACACGACGTCGATGAACGGCTGGCCGGGCGAGAATCTCCGCCTCGGCCCGACCGGAGAGGTCCTGGCGTCCACCACCTTCCAGGTCGGGGCGGACCACAACTTCGGATTCTGGCGTTTCGGCGCGGACAACATGCTCACGCCACTGTTCATGCGCGGCAGCCTCGCGCCTCGGGGCGGAGGGGGGACGATTGCGGGCGCCCCCCAGGGGGCCGCGGTGAATGACGCCGGGCAGTTCTTCTTCTCGCTGGGGGTCTTCGGAGGGAGATTCGCGGAAGCGATCTATGTGACCAGGTAGGGAACGACCTGGCGGCTGGTCAAGAGCTGAACCCCGCTCTGCCGGATCGGCGGTGCAGATGTCCTGCGCCCTGAGACCGATACGCGCGGCGCGCTTCCGTCCCAACGCGGGAGTCCGAACTACCCCTGGTGCGCATGCGCCGCGGCGATCGCGGCCCGAATGTTGCCCCACGCGATGTCGGCCGGCAGCGTGCAGTCGGCGCCCAGCATGAACGGCCGCGTGGCCGCTCCCAGTACGCGCGCCACCTCGGAGCGGATCTCCGCCTCGGTTCCCTTCGCGATGACACCGTGACGATCGATGCCGCCCATGCAGGGCCGTCCGAACATCCGCGCCACCTCGCTCCACGGCAGCGTGCGGCCCGTGAGCCGGGGATTGCAGTTGACGATGTGGCCCGGGTAGTCCAGAAACGGGGCGAAGTCGGCGTACGGCGCGTTGTAGTCGCAGACGTGGAGGACGTTGAAGACGCACGACTGCTTCATCTCGTTCATCGGCACGAGATCGAATGGCTTGATGTAGCGCGCAAACGTCGTCGCGTCACCGAACCGGCCCGCCTCTCCTCCCTGGGTGGACGCGTAGAACCCGTCCACGCCCAGCCGGATGCACGCCTTCACGAAGCGCATCAGGCTGTCGGTGATCGCCTCGAGGCCCTTCCGCACGGCCTCGGGATCCCGCTGCAGGTGCTCTGTGAGGAGCGGCAGGCTCGTCGTGTGGCCCGCGCACATGAACGGCGAATACAGCGTGATCAGGACGAGCGCTTCCTTCTTCGCCGCCTTCACGAGGCCTTCGACGGCCGCCAGTTGCGGCTCGTAGAACGCCAGCGGGTACGACGGCATCGTCTTCCAGTCTTCCGGCCGCCTGATGGCAGGGATCGGGGGAAAGACGCGCTCGTACTGGATCTTCACGACGTCCATGCCGGTGTAGCGGAAGTACTCGAGGTGCTTCTGGACCGCCGGCCCGGCGAAGTGGTGCGCATCGTCGAAGTGGATGAAGAACGCCGCTGGAATGTAGGGCTGCCGCGCGCTCTTGTCGAGCAGCGCCAGCACCGCGTCGCGCTTGTTCGTCGGAGCCGCCATCACTCTTCCTCCCCCGGCAGCCAGCGTCGCCGCCGCGCCGCCGAGCGCGGAACACAGGAATGCACGCCTCGAGGTCGAGCTGCTCATCGAGTCCTCCTTGGAGCCGCCCGCACTGATGAGCGGCAGCATGTCGGGAGCATGCGTCAGCACCGCGACTTTCGCTTCTCGGCCGTGGCGCGCCAGCGCCGCATCGCACGCCCCCTGGACATCGTCGAAGCGTGTGAATCCGAGTCTGCGAGCACTGGCCTCGTCGATTCCCCGAGACACCAGGAACACGTTCTCCCGTTCCTTCACCTGCGCCCACGCGATGGCCAACGCGGCCGCCACTTCATCATGGAGTTCATGGGCGGCCACCTTCCTGCGCAATTCCTCGGCGGAGCAGTGCGTGAGCTCCAGGATGTCCGCGTGGGTGACGGCGACACCCTCATCGCATGGAGTCACGACGATGATCGTGCCCCCGGCCTTGACCGCACGGTCGGAGGGGTACAGCGTCTTGTGCGCCTGCCAGAACTCGATATCGCACGGATGGGAGCCCGCGATCACGATGTCGGCTTCCTCTGGAATCTCGACCGCATAAACCCGCCTGGACAGCTTCACGCCTTCAGCGAACGCCTCGACGGTGTCGCCGAAGAAGGCGCCAACCACCTCGCCGTGGCGACTGAGGACGACATTGAAGATGACGTGCATCCCTGTCCGGCGGGCAATCTCGTTGATCTCCTCCCGCACGGGATTGTCTTCCACGCCGACATAGGAGCGGGGCGCGCGAACGCTGAGCAGGTGGGTCTGCGCCGTCGTTTCTTCCCCGGACACGCCGGGCTGCACGATCTTCGCGCCACCGGAGAAGCCGGGAATGTGGTGCGGGACGATGCTGCCGATGCCGAGCTTGAAATCGGCTTCGTAGACGTCGCGATTGATCCGGACGCGGGTGCCATTCGGCGTCGTTCCGAGATCCACCAGCGCCCCGGGGTTCCTGTAGTCGTGATTCCGGATCGCGACCCGCCTCACCACTTCGTCGCCGAACTTCTCGACGATCTCCGCGCCGGTCATGAACCGGTGCGTGCCCAGCGCGATCACGACCGCGACCTGCTCGTCCCTGACCCCGGCTGCGTTCATCTCGTCGAGAACGACGGGGAGAATCTCGTCCGCCGGAGTCAGGCGGGTATTGTCGTCGGCCAGGATCACGACTCTGGAGGCCCCCCTCACGAGATCCCGGAGCGGCCTCGATCCGATGGGGTTGCCGAGGGCTCGGACAATCTCGCTCCTGACGTCGGCGACCGGCTCCAGTTCGTTGGGGGAATACACGCCGATGAGATTCTCGCCCGGTATCCTGACGTCGACTGTCTCGTTCCCGTACGGGAGGGTGACCGTGACGTTCGCCATGCTGCTTCACCTCCGTCCGCGGGCAGTGGCCTGCTCGGCGATGCGCTGGTCGGCGCCGATCAGCAGGAAGATCGCCGCAACGATCACGAGGAACGCGGCCAGAACCAGGAATCCGGCAAAGCCGCTCCCCGTCGCGCCGCGCAGGTATCCGACGATGTAGGGGCCCAGGAATCCGCCGAGATTGGCGATGTTGATCAATCCCATGGACACGCCGACGACTTCGGGACGGAGTATCGCGCTCGGCACCGCCCAGAACGGCCCGTACGGCCCGTAGACACCGATGGCCGCGATCACGAGGAACGTGAGCTGAAGCGCAGGGGTCTGCACGAACTGGCCGGCCACGAGACCGCACGCGCCGATCAGCGCCGGCACGGCGACGAACGCCTGGCGCTTCATGCGTCGGTCCGACCAGTTCGAGGTCACGATCATGCTGACGACCGCGAAGGCGAACGGGATGGCACTGAGAAGACCTACCCGCGCGGACGAGGCGCCGCTGCCGGCGAAGCTCTTCACGACCGAGGGGACCCACATCGTGAAACCGTAGAATCCCGCCATCCAGAAGAAATAGGCCACGAACAGCCAGATGACCGTGCGGTCCGACAGGGCCGCCCAGTAGCCGGCCGAGGCAGGCTTCCCGGCGTTCTCCCTCGCGATGCGACTCTCGATGTCGTGTCGCTCCTCGGGCGAACACCAGCTCGCCTCGCTCGGGCGGTCGGCGGTGAACAGCCACCACACGACGACCCAGATCAGCGGCGGGATGCCCTCGATCACGAAGACCTGGCGCCAGGTCAGAAACGTGAGCAGCCAGCCCGTGAGGGGCGCCATGCCAGCCGCGGAGAACGGCAGACATGTCATCCACAGCGCATTGGCGCGGGCACGCTCGTTCTGCGGGAACCATCTCGCCAGGAGCACCAGCACGGCCGGCCACACGCCGCCTTCGAAGACCCCGAGGACAAAGCGGGCGACGAACAGCTGCATCCGGGTCTGCACGAAGCCCGTCAGCACCGCCGTGACTCCCCAGGTCACCATGAGTATCGCGATGGTCTTCCTGGCGCTCCATCGGCTTGCGAGAATCCCGCCGGGAATCTGCAGGGCCATGTAGCCCACGAAGAAGATGCCGGCGGCAAAGCCAGAGTCGCTCGCGCTCAGGCCGAAGCCCTTGTCGATGTAGGGCAGGATCATCCCGACATTGATGCGGTCCACGTACGCCAGGACGTACATCACCGCGGCCACCGGAATCACGAATGCCCATCGTTTCGCCGGCACGGTTACCCTCATGAGTCAGCTTCGCTCGGTGGCGAGCGCCACCGCCTGGCGCAACGCTTCGAGCATGGAACGTTCGTCCGCGAGGCCCTTGCCTGCGATGTCGAACGCGGTGCCGTGGTCGACCGACGTGCGAATGGCCGGCAGGCCCACCGTGATGTTCACGCCGGCTTCGATGCCGAGGGCCTTGACCGGTCCGTGGCCCTGGTCGTGGTACATCGCGACGACCAGGTCGAAGTCGCCCCGCACGGCACGGAAGAACAGCGTATCTGCCGGCAGCGGCCCCTGCACGTTCCAGCCCCTGGCCCTGCACGTCGCCACGGCCGGCGCGATCTTCTGCTCTTCTTCGCCGCGGCCGAAGAGACCGCCCTCCCCGGCGTGGGGGTTGATGCCGCACACGCCAATCCGGGGGGTGGCCACCCCCGCCTGCGTGAGGGCACGGTGTCCCCGGGCAATCGTCCGCTCGACCAGGCCGGGCTCGATACGTTCGATGGCATCGAGAAGTCCGACATGGGTCGTCACGTGAATCACCCGGAGCCGCGGCGCGACGAGCATCATCGAGACCTCGGGCGTGCCGGTCAGGTGAGCCAGCACCTCCGTGTGCCCCGGAAACCGGTGCCCGCCCGCGTGCAGCGCCTCCTTGCTCAGGGGAGCGGTGCAGATGGCGTCTGCCCTCCCCTGCTTGACGAGTTCGACGGCTCTTTCGACGTAACAGTAGGCGGCATGGCCTGCCAGGGCCGAGATCCGGCCGAAGGGCAGATCCGGCGGGATCAGGCCCAGGTCCAGACAATCCACCGAGCCTGGAACGAATGCCGCTTCATCCGGGTCCGAGACGGCCTTGACCAGCAGGGCGGCGCCGGCAATCTGCCCGGCCCGTCGAAGTCGGTCCGCATCGCCAATCACCAGAGGGCGGCACGTCGCGTAGAGCGCTGCGTGGGCGAGGCTCTTCATGATGATTTCAGGGCCGACGCCGGCGGCGTCCCCCATGGTCAAGGCAATGACGGGGCGGTACATCACGTGTCCCCTTTCGCTCGGTCGGCAGCGTCGCCGCGGCGGATTGCCGCAAGCTCCCGGTAGCAGCCGAGCAGCGCCGCGGGCGAACCGAAGGCGCCGGCCTTCGTAATGACCGGGATCGACCGTCGCCCCAGGGCCAAAGACAGCGGAATGCCCGGCTCGATTTCCCGAAGCGGCTGCAGACTCCGCGCGCCGAACGCCGCCAGAACGGCGCGCGCCGTTTCGCCGCCGGTCGCCACCAGCGCTCCAATGCGCGGGGCCGCGGCCGCGAGCAGCCGGCCGAGCGACTCGCAGAGCACACGCCCCCCGGCGAGATCGTCGTGTCCCTCGGCCCCGGTACGGATCAGCACATCCCTCCCGGCGGACAGCGCCTGGCCAACCTGGTCGCGCAGGGACTGCCAGAGCGGATGGGACTCCCCGGTCCGCAGGGCCGCTGGTGCGGCCGTCAACACGGAGAGGGGCGCGTGACATTCCAGGACGTCCGCCTGCCGGCGGGAGACGGCCGACAGACTCCCGACGACCGTCAGGATGGGCCCGGTGATCGCGGGGCGAGGCTGCGAGGCATGGCCCTCCAGTCCGGCGGCCCGCGGCAGGTGTGCCGCGAGCCCCGCGGACCCGACCCAATACACGGGCAGCCCGACGGAGGCTTCCGCGATGGCTGCGAGGTCGCCATCCTCCTCGGCGTCGCACACCACCGCGTGCACCTGCCCCCCGGACGCGAGCCGTGCCAGCTCGCGACGAAGGTCCCCGCGAACGGTCTCCAGCGGCACGTTCACCGCAGACACCCCCTCCGCCCGCAGCATCGCAACGAGGTCTGCCTCGCCACGCATCCGTTCGTTCGACCAGATCTCCGTCTGTTCGAGAGGCACGCCCTTCACGAACACTCGTCCCGCCCGCGTGGTCCGCCCGCCTTCCGGAAAGGCCGGTGCGACAATCGCGACGCCCGCCCCGACGAGCGCGGACACGTCGGTCGCGACGTTGCCGCGCAGGGTCGAGTCGATCTTCTTGTAGAAGAGGCGTCCCCGAGCGGAATGGGACCGCCAGAGGGCGACGCTGATGGCGCGCGATTCCTCCGGTGTTCTGTACCGGGAATCGGCATCGACGGCGATGACCTGGGCCGGCTCGGTGACCGAGTGATCGAGAAGGACGACGCTCTTCAAGCCGGCTCGCGCGCCTCCGACCGCGCAGTCGGCTGCGCCGGAGAGGTCGTCGGCCAGGATGAACATGGAGTCGGCGCGGACAGGCATCGGACGGCTCCCCGGTCGGCCACTATGATAGTCGCACCGTCCATGGAACGCGCCGCCTCACGGCGCACACAAGGTCGTCTCAGGCGCCTGAAACTCCGGCGATGAAATCGGCGACGTGGCGCTCGATCTGGGCCGGCGGCAGGTCGTAGCGGGCCACCGAGTCCGGCAGGCCCAGATTGCCGCTGATGACGAAGGAGCGCAACCCCGCCTGGGCAAGGCGTTTCGCCTGCGCGACGGTGAGCCCGCCGACCACCTGCACCGGGGCGGCCTTGCCGACCCGCTCGAAGACGGCACGGGCCACCTCACCGAGATAGTCGCGCTCGATGAGTGTCGGGTCGGCGCGCCGCGCGTCCACCTGCAGGTGAATGCCGACCCCGTCCACGCCCGCATCGAGCATGCGAAGCGCGACCTCGATGGCCTGCGCGGCCGGGCCCTGGTGCGGGAGCATGATGTCGGAGAAGGCGAGCCGCGGCAGGTCGGGGGATGCGCGCCTGAACTCGTTGCGCGCGGCGCAGATCGCCTTCGCCGTCTCCACACCGGAGAGCGCGAGGAAATCAACGATGTTGCCGCCGCCCGCATAGACGGTGCGCGCTTCGCCTGCTCCACCGTCCATCGTCTTCATGTCAGCCAGCAGGATGGCCTCGGGGAACTGCCGGCGGAAGGCCGGCACGACGTTCGCGACGCCCTGATTCTTGAGCAGCGGCGTCCCCATCTCCACGATGTTGATCCCGCCGGCCAGCGCCGCACGGGCAACCGCGAGACCCTGCTCCACGTTCGCCACGTCGACCGACATCTGGAACATGAAGCGGGTTCGGAGCCGGTCGACGACGCGGGCGGAGGCCGCGTGGGTCTCCTTCGCCGCCTGCTGAGCCCAACTGCGGGGGGGCCGCATCGTCCCGAGGGTGGCGGCGGCCGTCAGCCCGCCGACCGCGAATCTGCCCGCGCCGCCGAGAAACGACCGCCGGTCGATGTGCCCGTCCGCCACGATCGCACCTCCTTGGGTGATGTGAGCCCCATCTTACCGCCTGTGGCAGCGCCGACCGATGGATTCCCGGTTCCCGGCCGCGCGTTCGTCACTGCTTCTGCGCCCTGCCGAACACCTCCACGATGGTGGCCGTGACGCTGGCGATGTTCTTGAACGTATGCTTGGCCGTGCCCTTGAAATGGAGCACCTGACCCGGTTCCAGCTCGATCGGGGCTTCCCCCTCGAAGGTCAGGACCAGTCTTCCCGTGACGAGAGTGAACACGATCCACTTGACGTTGTCATGGGAGTGCATGCGGCGCGTCGCGCCGGGTTCGGCATAGTCACGCAGCACCGAGAACTCGGGTTGATCGATGACAACCATCGAGGAAACGCCGGGATCTCCGGCCACCGGGCGAGCCTTTTCCGCACCTCCGACGGCCTGAGCCCAGCCCGCCGGCGCCAGCACGGTCAGCAGGGCGGCCGGGGCAAGCAGGGCGACTGAATACCGGATCCAACTCCTCATCATCCACCCTCCTTCAGGGACCGCAGGAAACCCGCGCAACCCGGAAGGATAGCAGGGATTGGCTTCCCCTGACCCTCTCACGTCAGCCCGTTTCCCGGGGGCCGGCGTCGGGCACGGAACGCCGGCTGGAAGAGAGCGCCCGGGTGCCCATCCGGGGGGAGCGCAAGATGACCGCGAGGGAAGCGCGGATGGAGCGCGAGGCGAGGCCCGCGTCGCGGGTGGTGTCTCAGCGAGTGCGTTCGATCGCCAGCAGCGAGATGTCGTCCTTCACGGGGCCGCCGGACCACTCACGGACCGCGGCGGCAATGCGGTCGAGACCGGCGCGCAGCGGAAGCCCCCGCCAGCGCTCGATCTCGGCCAGCAGCCGGTCAAGGCCGAACTCCTCGTCGGAGGCATTCGAGGCTTCGACGGCGCCGTCCGTGTAGCAGTACAGGCGATCGCCTGGCTCGAGCGTCAGCGTTTCGTCGTCGTAGGTGGCCTCGTCGACTATCCCGACGGGAAGCCCCGCGCCGGCGACCGGAGCGGGCGGTCCGGTCTGCGGAAGCCGAACCGGCGCCGGGTGGCCGGCCATCACGTACTGGAATCGGCCGGAGGACGGGTCGGCGACGCCGTACACCAGCGTGAAGTACTGGCGGGTGCGGTCCATCGGGAACTGCCGGTTCAGCCGCTCGGCGACGCGGGACGGCGGGATGACCGACGGGCCGGTGCCGTCGTTCTCGGTCAGCAGCGAGACCTCGATGGTCGGCGACAGCAGGTGGGCCAGGGTGAACGACAGCAGCGCGGCGCCCACGCCGTGCCCGCTGACATCCAGCAGGTAGATCCCCAGCCGGTTGTCCGGCAGCGAGACGATGCCCACGCCGTCGCCGGCGAGGTCATCGCACGGATGGAACGCATGGGCGATGCGCAGTTCGCCGGCCTGAATCTCCGGAGGAGGCAACAGCGCCTGCTGCACGCGTGCCGCCAGCCTCAAGTCGTGCTCCAGCGCCTGCTTTGCCTTCCGGAGGCCGTCCTCCGCCAGGCGACGACTCGTGACGTCGGACTGGATGCCGATGAAATGCGTGACCTCGCCCGCCGCGTCCCGGAGGGGCGTGATCGACAGGCGGTTCCAGAACGTCGTCCCGTCCTTGCGGTAGTTCAGAATCTCGACCAGGCATTCCCGGCGCTCCGCGAGGGCCGCCCGGATCTCCGCCACCGCCGCCGCGTCGGTCTCCGGGCCCTGGAGGAACCGGCAGTTGCGGCCCAGCACGTCCGCGACCGCATAGCCGGTCATGCGCTCGAAGCCCTGGTTGACGTAGATCAGCGGTCGATCGGGCTGTCGCGCGTCGGCGATGGTGACGCCTTCGGCCACGACGTCGAGGCCTCGGTCTTTCAGCGCCCGCCAGTCGGCCACGTCTCTCGGCGAACCAGCCGTCGTCGGTTGCCCTGTCCTGTCTCCCATCGACACCTCTCGCCCGCCCGGGGGATACGATACTACGCCCTCGTCGCGGCGTGGGCGAAGCACTCTGCCGGCAGCTGGCGAGGCGTGGGGCGCGGGTGGTGGGGGCTGAAGGTCCTCCAGCAGGCGGCAGATGCGCAAAACGTCGCCCGGGTCTGCCGTCGGCGACTCGCCGTCCGGATCGGCATGGCCCGGGCCATCACCGCCACGGCCCGCAGAATCGCGACCCTGGCGCCAACGGGTACGATGCCCAGCAGCGCCAGCGCATCCTGCGGACTCTCCGTCAATGCGCCGAAATCGTTGGCTTCTCGCGCCTCACATGCTCGACGGTCAGGGGCGCAATTCGCTAGAACAGGAGGCGGAACTGCAGCTCGACGCTGCGCAGCGCCTCGGCGTTGGTTGCGGCGCCGAAGCCGGCGTTGTTGGGCTTCGCCCGGGCCGTGTTCAGGCTGCCGTCGGGATTGAACTGGTTGTTCACCAGCGTCATGCTCGTCGGGTTGTTGAAATTCGCCGTGGTGTTCCGCGCCGTAATGATCACGGTGTTGAACGCGTTGTAGAGTTGCGCCCGGAACTCGAGCCGGCGGTTGCCGCCGAGGCGAACCTGCCGCATGAGCGACAGGTCGACCCGCTTGTCCGGACAGCCGCGCAGGTAGTTGCGGCCTGACTCCATGCCCACGCTGCCGTAGCCTGGCCCGACGACGGCCGAGGCATTGAACTGCGCGTACTGGTCGTCCGAACATCCGCTGCCGAGCCCGTCGAGCAGGTTCACCCGGCCGCCCCAGTCCGGCGACCCCGTGATGTTCACATTGGCGCCGTTGGTCTGGTAGGTGTAGCCAAGGTCGTAGGCCGTCCCCGAGCCCGCCGTCAGCACACCGGCAATCTGCCAGCCGTTCGTCAGCGCGCGGAGCACGGCGCCCTTGTTCTCGCGTGTGCCCGGGATGTTCCACACGGCGTTGGCCTTCAGGATGTGCGGCCGCCGGTCCAGCGTCT
Source organism: uncultured Acidobacteriota bacterium (assembly GCA_963783255.1). Classification (GTDB taxonomy): domain Bacteria; phylum Acidobacteriota; class Vicinamibacteria; order Vicinamibacterales; family Fen-181; genus FEN-299. Next base: position 262,827 of record CAWAMP010000012.1, read on the forward strand.
TCATCAGCTCCTCGTAGGCCGCCTGGTCGGACCGCAGCGAGATCGTCCCGTCCGCGGCGTGCTGGTACCGCTTGTTCAGCGCCGTGTTGCCCTCGAAGGAGATCCCCCACGTGTAGTTTATCCCGAACGAGAACCCGTTCCGGAACCGCCGCAGCACGTTCATCTGCAGCGAGTGATACGTGTCCCAGAACTCCGTCTGGTTCTGTTCGATTCCGGCGTAGCCCTTGTACGGACGGAGCAGATTCGACGTGTAGGCCGTCGCGCCGGGAATCGCGCTGGTGCCGAGCGTCGGGTCCTGATTCTGCGGCAGATACGCCCCGCCGATGTCCACCGCGTTCAGGTTCTGACGCTGTCCGCCCTGGAATGCTCCCAGGCGGTTGTACCCGTGGTTGCCGACATACGTCACGTCGACGGCCATCGCCCACGGCAGGGACCTCTGGATGCCCGCCTGCCACTGCCACTGCGCCGGCACCTTCGCCTCATACTGGAAGGTGATCAGCGTCGGCACCGGTTGCGGACTCAGCCCCTGCCCGAGCGTCTGCAGCTGCCCGTTGCGGACGTCGGTCGCCGTCGCGATCGGCGGGTTGCCCGGGGTCGAGAACACCGTGTTCCCGTCGGGCCGGTCGTAGAAGAGCCCGGCGCCGCCGCGCAGCACCCACGACTGGTTCCCCATCAGGTCGTACGCAAGCCCGACCCGCGGCCCCAGCACCAGCGAGGGCCAGGTGTAGTTCGTCTTCGCGATTCCGTTCCCCGCCTGGATGATCCCGTTCAGCGAGTTGCCCGTGCCGGGAATCGGCGTCCCGATGGCCACCTGCGTGTTCGCCGCGCCCGTCGCCGTCAGAATCTGACCGGTGCGCGGGTCCATCGCGTTGCGAATGTTGCCCGAGCACACCGTCGCACCGTTGCTGCACCCGGCGATGTAGAGCACCGGGGCCTGGCTCGCCGACCATTTCTCGGGGAAGAAGTTCGACATCTGCTGGAACTGGTCGTGCTGCGGCTGCTGGTGCACGAACCGCATCCCGTAGTCGAGCGTCAGGCGGTTGCTCACTTTCCAGTTGTCCTGGAGGTAGAACTCCGTCTGGTTGTAGATCAGGCTGCCTTCGATGAACCGCGACGCCTGCAGGTACTGCGTGAAGATCCCCAGCGCCGCGTTCGCGTAGCCGAACCCGGTGTCGAGGGTGTTGTTCGGGTCGTTGCCGAAGTTCACGTAGCCCTGGAAGCTCAGGTTCGCGATGCCACCGGCGCCCACGTTCTGCGCCTTGTAGCTGTGGTTGAGGTAGTACCCGCCCTTGATCGTGTGCCGCCCCGCGACCTTCGTCAGGCTGATCGCCACGTCCCTCGTCCGGTTGATGTTCAGCCAGCCGGGATACCGCTGGTTGGACGGTGGCGCCCCGATGCGGCCGCCCCAGCCGAAGATCGGCGGCAGGTTCAGCGATGTGCCGTCCCAGAACGGCGGCTGCTCGGCCTGCATGACCTGGTAGCCGTAGTACCGCTGATCGAGCACACCCGCCTTCGGATACAGCAGCGGGAAGGCGGCGAGGCTTTCCAGGCGGTTCGATTCATCGTTGATGAGGATCCCGTTTTCGTTGCCACCCGCCAACTCGTTCTGGATTTGCCCGTACGTCCCCTCGAGGAACGTCGTCGAGTTGATCACGTAGTTGACGGTGATCCCGTAGTTGGTGATGTAGGGATACGGGACGTAGGCATCCGTGAAGCCCTGAATGATGCCCGGCTGTGTGACCCGTCGCTGCCGCTGCCCTGAGTACTTGCCCGTGAATCGCAGCTTCGACGACAGCTGGTAGTCGATGCGGATGGCCGGCTGCTGGGTCAGCTGATCGTAGACCGGCGGCTGGACCTCGTAGTTGTAGTTCATCCCCGGCAGTTGCTCCACGTTCGGCTGCGGGTAGCGGTTGAGCAGCGCCACGCCGGTGGCATAGAGCCGGTCGGCCGGAATCGTCTTGTCCGGGAACGGCTGCCCCGTCGTGTAGTCCATCAACGGCGGGATCGGATTCCCGTTGTTGTCGCGGCTCTGTGAGAAGTTGCCTGCGCGCTCGAGCGCCGTCGGCACACGCAGCCGGATGACGTTGCCGGCATTGATCGCCGTCGGCGTCGGCCGGTACTCGTGCGCGTAGAAGAAGAACAGCTTGTTCTGCCCGCCCGGCTTCCCCACCGGACCCCCAATGGTGTAGCCGTAGCTGTTCTGGCTCGTCTTCGGCGTCGGGTCGCCGTTCTTCTGCCGCACCCACGTCGTCTCGTTCCAGTCCGAGTTGTAGAAGATGGCGTAGCCTGACCCGCGGAACTGGTTCGTGCCGCTCTTGGTCACGGCCGTGATCTGCAGCCCGCTCGACCGGCCGTACTCCGCCTGATACCCCTGCGTGAGGATCTTCACTTCGCCGATCGACTCGATGTTCATGCTCAGCATCTGGCCGTTGTTGCCCGTGTCCATGGCCGAGACGCCGTCCATCATGATGTTGTTCTGGCTGGCGCCGCCCAGCCGCGTGCCGCCGGCGGAGGCGCCGCCCGCGACGACGCCCGGCGTAAATGCCACCAGGTTCGTGAAGTTGGCCCGGTTGATCGGCAGGTTCTCGATCTGTTCGGCTGGGACGGCGAACGACCGCTCGCCGCTCTGGGTCTGCACGAGCGGGGATTCACCGACGACCGTGAGTGTTTCTGTGATTCCCCCCGGTTCGAGCGTCAGCCGCTCCACGCCGACACGATCGCCGCCGCTTACGATGATTCCCTTGCGCTGTATGGTCTTGAACGCCTGGAGGGTGACCTCGACGGTGTACCTGTCTGCGGTGACGTTCGGGAACACGTAGTCGCCGGTCTCGTTGGTGACGACCGGGGAACTCTTCGTCCCGCGCGTCTCGCTGATCAGGACCACGGTCGCACCGGGAATGACGCCTCCCAATGTGTCGACGACCCGTCCCGTCACCGTCCCGGTCGTGATCTGCGCCGGTGCCGAAAACGGCACCAGGAACAGGGCCACGACGAGGCCGGCGCTGATGCTGCACGTGCTGCGCCTCATGTTTCCTCCCTCTTCAACGACCTGCGCGTCGCACGGCCCACCGAGGCCGACCCCTTGTCAAGAGAGGACTTGGGCTCGAGATCGTCGGCGTCCGGTCCGTGTTGAAGATCTCCGGGGGCTAAGTGCGAGCGCGACGTCGGGTTCCCGCTGTATCTCGCCCTCCCTGGCGCACGCCTGGCTGGCCCCGTCTGTGGAGATCCGCCGGGTGTTGTGCGAGGCGGTGCCGAGCGGCCACGCCAGCCTGCGTGCCGCGTATATGTGAGTCGGATGTTGGTGCAGGGCCGACGCGTACAGGACGCCGGCGGAGGGCGGCGTACGTCGCCCCCTGGGTCGGTGAATCAGCGGGCCGGGTACCCGTCGCGCGTCCATGTCGCCCCCGTGGCTGCCGGTGTTTCGACGTGGCCAGGGTCTGGGGGTCCGAGCGACCAGTGGGTCCGAGGTACCTTGAGCCACATTTATAGTCCCGTTCCAGCCGCGATGCAACGCGAATCGAGGTGCAACATCGAGGTAGGATCGTGAAACGCCTGGCGGCGGTGTACACTCCTAGGGCCGATTGTCTTCTGAGGAGGGATCCATGAGAGTTCTTCTGGCATGCGTGGGCGTCTGTCTGGCCATACTGATTGGCTCAGCCCAAGTCTCCGACACGTTGGATATCTGGGTCATCGACGTCGAGGGTGGGAAGGCCGTCATCGCCAGGAACCCTTCCGGCCAGGTGATGATGATCGATGGCGGGATGCCGGACATGGCCGGACGAGGTGGCGCACCAGGACGAGGAGCCGGCGCGGCGACGATGGCCCCGCCGGGCGGCGCGCCAGCCACGCCCCCGCAGGGCGGCGGTGCGGCAATGCCCCCGCCGGGCGGCGCGCCAGCCGCGCCCCCGCAGGGTGGCGGTGCGGTGACGCCCCCGCCGGGCGGCGCGCCGGCCGCGCCCCCGCGGCCCCCGATGCAGGTCGAGAAGGACCGTGACCTGAACCGGGTCGTGGCAGCGGCGAAACTGGCCGGTGTCTCCGCCTTCGATGTTTACTTCGTGACGCACTACGATGTGGATCACTCCGGCAATGTTCCGAACATCGCGGGACGCTTCCCAGCCAAGCTCTTCGTGGATCACGGCCCGTGGCTGGAAAACCCCAAGCTCGGTGCCATGAACAAGAATGCGGGGGATGCGTATCTGGCGTTCGTCGGTGGGCAGCAGCGACTATCGGTCAAGCCTGGGGACGTGATTCCATTCAAAGACGTGAAGATCACCGTCCTCACCTCCAACGAGGAGGCCATCGACCGGCCGTTGACCGGAGGCGGGAAGCCCAACACCGCCTGTCCGACCGAATTGCCGCCGCCGACCAAGATGGATGACAACGCCTCCTCGATCGGAACGCTGTGGGAATTCGGCAAGTTCCGCATGGCTGACTTCGCCGACCTGCTCCAGTGGGTCGAGATGAAGCTGATGTGCCCGAACAACCCGATCGGCACGGTGGATCTGCTGATGGGCAGCCACCACGGCATGCCGGCGTCCAGTTCGCCCGCGCTGGTGCACGCGCTCCGGGCCAAGGCGATCGTCACCAACAATGGAGAGCGGAAGGGCATCGCCCCCGACGTGGTCAAGACGCTGCGCGCCACCCCGGGCGGGATGGACATCTGGCAGCTCCATTACTCGACGATGGCCGGGCCCGAGCTGAACGCTCCGGAGGATTTCATCGCCAACATGAAGCAGCAGGACTGCCAGGGTTTCGCGATCAAGATCTCCGCGCGCCGCGATGGGAGCTATACCGTGACCAACTTGAGGAACAACTTCTCGAAGACCTACAAGCCGTAGAAGACGACCGAGGTTGGCGTGGCCTGAAGTAGAGCTGCCCATCGCCGACGACGTCATTCGATGCCGTCTGTCGACAGCCGACCGCGGACGATCGCGGTCGGCTGTGACATCCGGGCAATGATCGCGAATGTTCACGGGCGCCAGTCCGGGAACGTCCAGCCGTCGTTGGCAGGCGCCGGACTGGCCGACTATGCCGGTTGCACGTTCTCGGCGCGCGGACCCTTCGGACCCTGGCCGCGGTCGAACGTCACCGACTGGCCTTCGCGCATGCTGTCGAAGGGCGTGCTGGTGCACGCCGACTGGTGGAAGAAGTACTCGCTGCCGTCCTGGGCCGCGACGAATCCGAAACCCTTGTCGCTCACCAGTCGCTTGATCGTGCCGGTCATTGTTGACATCGTTTCTCCTGACCTCTTGTTGAGCCTGATAGCTTTGAAGCAGACAGAGGAGCGGCAGACCCACGAAGGCACGCCGTCAGCGGTGGGACTCAAAGCGGAACGGCTTCCATCATAGCAGGTTTCGCCCCGCGCGCGGCCAAGATCGACGATCTCAGCGGAACGGCAGGGCGAGGTAGAACTCGGACACCGGCCGCCAGTCCTCGTTGATCGGGGCGGTCCGAATGGCCGCCTCCAGCTCGTCGCCGTCGAGGGAGTCTGCCGACAGCTCCACAACCTGTTCTCGAATGGTCGGCGGGAGCGCCTCCAGCAGTCGACGGAGTCGCGTCTCGTCGACGACCAGCGGCGCGCGCGAGGCGATGGAGTAGCCGTCGTACCACCGCACGTGGCGAAACACCGCCATCAGCGTCTTTGGAATCACCGCGCTGCCTCCTGTACCCCCCGCCAGGAGGACGCCTCCCCGTGCGAGCCGTTGCGCGGCCAGCGCGAAGAACTCCCGCGAGTGGAGGTTGTTGCTGTAGGCCGTCGACGTCCTCATGGGGTCCATCAGGATCACGTCGAACAACCTCGCCGTCCGCCGCAGGAACCGACGACCGTCATCGGCAACGACGCGGACCCGGCTGTCTCTGAAGATCGGTGCCAGCGCGGGGCTCTCACGGAGGTTCTCGACGACCGTCGGGCAGAGTTCGACGATGGTGACCTCTTCGACGCCAGGCGCCGACAGCGCCGCGTCGGCGATCGAACCCGCCCCGAGACCGATGATCAGCACACGGCGCGGCGCGTCCGACCCGGCGCTGAGCGCCGCGATCGCCTCGGCAAAGAAGATCGGGCCCGGTCGATAACCATGTCCCTGTCCGTTGATGAAGTTGCGGACCCGCTCGCCGCGTTCGTAGGTGAGCACCACCGCATCGCGGCCTTCCGTGAAACGGAGGTGTGCCGATTCGAACGGGGGTACGTGGACCGCGGCGTAGAGCTGCCCCGGTCGCGGGAACAGAAGGACCGCGGCGACGATCACCAGGAGGACCAGGGCCGCGCGAACCGACCGGGGGATCGGCCGTCTCCCGACCTGCTGCACACCGGCGCCGAACAGCACGCCGACTGCCCCAAAGCCCAGCAGCGTCCATTCCGTGCCGATCGCCGACAGCAGCACCAGGCCGGTGACGAGACCGCCGAGCACGTTGCCGGCCACCATCGCGGAGTAGGTCGTGCCAACGGCCAGACCCGTGGACCGCCGCCGGTCGAAGGTGAGCGACGCCATCAGCGGAAAACCGGCGCCGATCAGCACGGTCGGCACGAACAGGAACACCGCTGGCCAGACGAACACATCCAGGAGCAGGAACAGGTCGGCCGGGAACCGCGACCCCACCGGTCGCTCGAAGATGGCGAGCGACGGGTGGACGTCGGCGTTGAACGACAGTCGCGTGAGCGTGGCAAGCGGTTCGCGGCCCGCCAGATGGAAGAATCCGGCGATCGTCGCCAGCACCACCAACCCGATGAGGAACTGCAGAAGGAAGAAGAGACCCTGCCGGCTGGCCGCCGTGCGCTGAGCCAGGCCTTTGGCCATGGTCCGGCTGCCGAGTGCGATGCCGAGAAGGTACGTTGCCAGAACGCTCGCGAAGGCGTACGGCGAGTCCTTCACGAGCACGCCGATCACACGATACCAGGCGAGCTCGTAGCCGATCGCGAGGAACCCCGTGACGAACACGAGTGCGGCGACGGCCCAGCCTGGCAGTGTGCCCGAGGTCGGTCCGCCACCGTGGGTCGATGCCTCGGACACCGCAACGTCGAAGTCGTCCGCGCGGTCGGCAGTCGGCTCGGCGCTCGAAGAACCGTACGACAGTGGAAGCGTCTCGCCGCGCCACCGCCACATCACTGCCGCCAGCGTCAGGTTGATGGCTGCGGCCAGCAGAACGCAGCCGCCCAGGCCGAGGGCTGAAATGAGCACGTAACCGGAGGCCGCGGCGCCGGCCGCCGCGCCCAGCGTGTTCATGAAGTACAGGTGCGACACGCCGGCGGCAAACCTCCTCGCGGCGCGCACGGCCACCATGGCGAGCAGCGGAAGCGTGAGACCCATCAGGGCAGTGGGCGCCAGCAGACAGATGAACGCCACGGCGAACGCCGGCGCCGGCGGAACGGCGGCAATCCAGGAACCGGCTCCCGCGGCAAGCGGCAGGCTCAGCAGGCCGACGCCGGCCAGGGCGGCTTCGACGCCGGCATACGCCAGGCGCGGTTGCCGGACGCGGCGCGCGACGTGCCCTCCCGCCAGCGCGCCGAGGCCCAGCCCGAGCATCCACGCGCTGACGACAATGGTGACTGAGACGGCGCCCACGCCCGTGTGCAGCGTCAGCATCCGCTGCCACGACACCTGGTAGATGAGGCTGGCCAGTCCCGAGGCGAAGAACACTCCCGCCATGCCGTCAGATTCTACTCGCCGTAGCTCGCCGAGGACGCAAGCAGCGCCCGGCGGCTTCTACGACATCACCGACAGACGCCCTCCCCGCCCCGCGCCGCCGCGTCTGCCCGCGTTCGCGGGCATGAGCGACACGAGATTCTCATCATGAAGAATGCGGGATCCGGAGACGGCGTCGAAGACCATGACCTGCGGGTCCTGCGTTGTGTAGGGCTTCCACACAAGCCCCGGCTGGCTGGGATTGCCGGTGCGGGCGAAATTGATCCACGCCTGGGAGACCTTGTCCTGTAGCGCCAGCGCGGCCGGGGTGTCGCCGGTGGCGATCCGGCAGTGAGGCTCGGTCACGTTGTGAAACGCGAAGACGATCTCGCAGGTATGGAAAGACGTCTGGCCGCCGTTGACCGGGTATTCCCAGGTAAAGATGTAGTTGTAGACTGGCGTCTTGCCCTTCTCGAGTTTGCGGGCCAGCGTCTGCCTGGTGCCGGGCTGAGAGGTGGCGGCGTAGAACAGCACGTCCTGGATCTTCTTGCCCGGGAAGACCTTTCTGAACTCGGCGACAATCTCCTCCTTCTTGGCGCCGTATGCGGCGGTGAGATTGTCATCGATCTCCTTCTGGCTCCATTCGTTCTTGCGGACTTCGCCTCTTTGCAGCGTACCGACGAACTCGCTGAAGACGGTGCCGTTGATGAGAGGAATGGTATCGGCCCAGTCGCAGAACTCGCGCATCACATACGTGTCGTCGGCGATGACATCCCCGATGGTAACCCCCCGGCCGAGTTCCTTCCCGACCGCCTGGGCCGCCGCGGTCGCGCCGGCCAGCAGCTCCTGGTAGTTCAGCTTCTTGAGCGTGTCAAGCTGACTGCCGTCGAGGCCCAGGTTCTTGAGCGTCGCGGCGGCGAGCAGCTGATGGTCCTTGATGCTCCTGGCGGGATCGCTGGTCCGGTAGTTCAGGCCGCCGCCGCTCTGGGCGATGACTTTGTGGAAAAGGCCCTTCGCTGCCGGAATGTGCATCAATCGGACGACTTTGCTGCCGCCGCCGGACTGGCCGAAGATGGTCACGTTGCCCGGATCGCCGCCAAAACTGGCGATGTTTTCGTGAACCCACTGAAGCGCGGCCACCAGGTCCGCCATGCCGGTGTGCCGGGAGTTCGCATATGCGGGACCGTAGGCCGAGAGGTCGAGGGTTCCCAGAATGTTCACCCGGTGATTCACGCTGACGACGACGACATCACCGAACTCACTGAGGTTCTTGCCCTCGTAGGCGTAGGACTCCATCGAGGAGCCATTGATGAACTGACCGCCATGCATCCAGACCATGACCGGCTTCTTCACGTTCGGGGCCGTGCTCTGCGTCCAGATGTTCAGGACCTGGCAGTGATCGTTCTGCAGCCAGTAGCGGTGCGGGAAGACGAACTCGTCGGCGCCGGGCGTGGTCATCGCTGGGATGGGGCACACGGGTCCCCATGCCTGCGCACGCTTGACGCCTTCCCAAGGCTGAACGGGTCTGGGCTGTTCGAAACGATCCGCGTCGGCATAGGGGATCCCGAGGAAGGTGAGGGTCTTGCCATCCCTGAAGCCGGCCAGCTTCCCGCCTTGGACCTGCACCACTGGCGGGTGGAGGTTGGGGGGCTCGACCGGTCTTGGCTTATCCTGTCCAAAGGCTCTGCCCGGTTCCAGCGCCAATCCGGCGAGTGTGCCGCCCAGCAACGCTGTGCTGCTGCCCAGCAGTTTTCGGCGGTTCATCTTCTCCATGATTTCTCCTGTGGGTGTGGCCGTCACGGTCGGCGGATTATACCGCAAGGCGCCGGGGGCTGCCGGCCGCGGGGTCGGGACGGCGAGGGCGCCGCGACGCGCCGCTACGCGCCGATCCACGTGATCCCCACCTCGCGCGGGGGGAGACTGTGGAGCCTCGCGGCTGGATACCCGATCGTCGCAGCCGCGTAGCACTTGTGCCCCTTGGGGATCCTGAGGAAGTCGGCGAGCTTCGTGAACCCCCGCAGATGGTCGCCGGCCGCCGCGCCCTGCAGCAGACCGTTCCAGCAGGTGCCGATCCCGTGTGCGTGGGCGAGCAGCTGAACCGAGAGCATCGCTGCATCACAGTCGACCTGCGGAGTCGACGAGGCAACCGGGGCGTGGGCGAAGATCGCCGCCGGGGCGTGGTAGGTGATAGCGTCGCGGGACGCGTCGTACTCCGCGAGTCGCATCGCGAGGTCGGGGGCAACCGCCATCCCGCTTCTCGCCGATTCGTCGAAGCGCGCTGCCATCCGGATCGCGAAGCTCGTCACCAGCTTGTGGAGCTTTCGCACGTACTCCGCCGTGATGTCGAGCACCTGCCGCATCTGCGCCTCACCGTTCACCACCGTGAAGTGGCGCACCCAGCCCACCCGGTGATGCGGGCTGCCGGGAGCGTAGCCGGCGATCCCGATGATCTTCTCGAGGAGCTCGCGCGAGGGCACCTCCGTCTTGTAGTTCCGCACCGACCGGCGCTGGGCAATGAACGCGTACGCCGCTTCGGGGGCGACTGGTACCTGGTGCTCGATGCGTGTCGTCCTCGCCCGGTCGAGACCGCCGTGCCAGAGAGCGCCGCTGTGGCAGCCGGCCACGCATTGGCCGCAGAGCACGCACTCTTCCGTGTGATTCACGGACGGGATCTCTCCGTCGCGCGTGGCGAAGATCCGAACGGGGCAGAGCTTTGCGCAGAGCCCGTCCCTCTTGCAGAGCTCCTCCTGAATGATGATGGTCGGCTGGGCCGGATCCGCCATGTCGAGTCCTCCCTCTGAATCAGGATTGGGTGCCCCCGCGGATTCTGACGGTGCCGGCGCCTTGGTTCGGCGGCCGGTAGCGTCTCCAGAAGCCGAAGTGCGTGAGCGACGTGAAGACCGTCAGCCGCTCGATCAGACGAACGCGCATCCCGTGATGGAGAAGGCGGTACGACAGGAACAGCGCCACCAGCATGAAGGCGGTGTCGAAGGCGAAGCGGGATAGCGCGCCGACGACCCCGCTCGCCGAGAGCATCGACGCGACCGGACGCAGGGCGGGATAGACCAGAACCAGCAGGGCGATCTCGAAGAGGAACAGGAACCCGGCGATGAACCCATGGGCGGTCTCGATGGCGCGCTTCGGGCAATGGTTCATGCACCGCATGCAGCTCTCGCATCGGTGCGACCAGAACGGCCGGCCCGCCACCAGCCGGACGGCCTGGACGGGACACTGGCTGATGCACGTGCCGCACGCGTCGCAGGCGGCGGAGGCGATGAACGACTTCGCGAAGAGATACCGGCCCGCCAGGTAGTAGCCGAGAGCGATCGGCGCAACGAGCAGATCCTGCGGCAAGTCGAAGAGCGCGCGCAGATCGCGTTGACCGTCGAGCAGGCGGTTCGCCGATCGCCGAGTGACGGCTTCGCACCGCTCATAGATCGCCCTGACGGTGTCTGCCGGCAGCCCCGGATGCAGCGAGATCCAGTTGGAGGGCAGATCGATGGGCCGCATGCCGACCACGCGGTAGCCTTTGAGCAGAAAGACGAGCGCGGCCAGAAGCTGAGTCGCGCCGCTCAGCCCGGGCACGTACACGCCGAAGACGCGGACTCCTCCCCGGGTATTGACGATGCACACCCGGTTTCCCCAGGTCGTCCGCGGAAACCGGAAGAGGAAGGCGAGCGTGATCGGCGGAAAGTTGAAGCCGTGAGTGGGCGAGGCGAGGCCGATGTCGTCGTGGGGGCCGACGTCGACCGCCTCGACGTCAACCGCCGCGAGGTCGACGGCCTCGGCTGCGTGGCCGCGCTCCCTCCAGGCCTCGACCATCCATCGCGCGACGTTGCGGGCATTGCCGGTACCCGAGAAGAAGAACATCCGAAGCGTGCGTTCGTTCTGCCCATTCATGCCGCACACTCCCGCACACGTGCCGCGCCAGGCGCTGCCGGCCGGTCCATTCAGCCGCCACGAGCAGGCCCCCTCCTGTCAGCCCCCATGCGAGGCCGAACAGCAGCAGGGCGCCGCGGGCGTCCGTTGTGACGATGCCGGGGATTCGCCCACGACTGACCAGGATGAGGATGCCACCCGATGAGATCGCGAAGACGAGGGCATAGGAGGTTGGCACCGGGTGCCTTCGGATCAATGCCCGAATGGCCGACATGATGTCCTCCGCGTTCCCGGTGTCGGACCGCACCGACGCCCCTCTCAGCACAGAAACCGAATCAGCCTGCGCACCCGACGCTGGTACCTGTCGCAGAAGACGACCAGAGTATAAGCGCTTTTCGTTTGCCGCTTCACCGCTGAGGAACGTGACCCCGAGACACCTCCGAAGACACCGGGAGTTCATGTATGTTCAACTGGTTGAGATGTCTCGTGGACGTGCCCCTGCCGTGAGGCGGGTCTTGCTCATGCAGGCTGGGCGTTCCGGTTCAGCCGCGAGTCAAGTGCGCGGAATGTGACCACCGCTATCGGGCTGCACGCGTACGACCGCCTCTTTCCCAGCCGGACGCCAATCACAGGGCCTTCCTGTCCGGCATGGGAAAGCTCACCAGGTGCCAGGTCGTTCCTGGAAACGAGACCTACGTCCCAGCTGACGGACTCGTGCCAGGCCTTCGAGACGCAGATGCTCAGCTCAAGCGGATCACGAGCGGACCCTGGAAGGCCTGCATGATGAGCGACGCCGGTTGGCCGTGTGCCAGCAGCTGCGCGAGCGGCCGCAGGTACTTCCGGATGTGCAGGAAGAACTTCTTGTAGCCGGGACAGAGGTAATGCAGCCCCGGTTCGCCGCAGGGCGACGTCGCGAAGCGGTGCTTCGGGCAGCCGCCCCAGCACATCTCCAGCACGTCGCACTCGCGGCACCAGCGCGGCAGCGTCGTCTCCTTGTGGGGCCCGAACCCTGACGCGACGGACCGCTCCACCATTTCACCCAGATTGCCGGCGCGAACGTCGCCGAGCCGGTATTCCGGATACACGTAGTGGTCGCACGCGTAGACGCTGCCGTCGTGCTCCACTGCGACCGCCCGGCCGCACTGCCGGGCGAAGACGCAGACCGGCGACCCTTTGCCCATCCAGGCGTTCAAGGCCCACTCGAAGTTCATGACGAAGACGGCGCCGACATCCTTGCGGACCCACTCCTCGTAGGCGGCGATCAGGAAGTCACCGTAGCGCTCCGGCTCGACGGTCCACGGCGTCACCGTGACGTTCGTCTCGATCCTCTCCAACGCGGCGGGAGGCGAGAGCCACAGCCCCTTCGCGCGCGTCGCGGGCTCGGGCTCACGCTCGACGATGGGCGTGAACTGGATGAACGACGCGCCCTCGTCCTTGAAGAACCGATACACGTCGCGCGGGCGACGCGCGGTCTCCCTGCCCACGCAGGCGAGCGCGTTGAACGCCACGCCGTGCTTTTGAAGCAGGCGTACCCCGCGCATGACGCCGTCGAAGGTAGGCGCGCCCCCGCGCGTCTTCCGGTAGGCATCGTGAATCTCGCGCGGGCCGTCCAGGCTGATGCCGACGAAGAAGCCGTGCTCCTTGAAGAACGTGCACCACTCGTCGGTCAGCCCGAGGCCGTTGGTCTGCAGGGCGTTCTGGATCGTCTTCCCGGCCCGATACCGTTCCTGCAGCGCGACCGCGCGCCGGAAGAAGGCGAGGCCGGCGAGCGTCGGCTCGCCGCCGTGCCAGACGAACTCGACGACCGGCGTCGGCTGGGATGCGACATATTGTTCGACGTAGGCGGCGAGGACGTCGCCCGTCATGCGAAAGTCCTCGCCGCGCCCGAACAGCGCGCGCTTCTCCAGGTAGAAGCAGTAGTCGCAGGCGATGTCGCACACCGGTCCGATCGGCTTGGCAAGGACGTGGAGGCCGGGCGGACACGGTGGCGACGTCATCTCCTGATCCTCCCGGCCGGCTCGGTCATCGCGCCGATTCAGCCCTTGGCGGCGCCCGCGTGCCGCGAACTCGCAAGCACGGCCCACGCGCCCCAGGCGGCCAGTCCCGCATGGAACGCGAACGCCGGCCACAGCGCCGCTCCGGGGCCAATCGCGCCCATGGCACCCGCGGCGAGGATCACCGCGAAGCCCGTGTTGTAGACGAGCAGCGCCACGGCCAGCGCGCGGCCGGCCGGCGATCGGAAGTCGTTGCGGGCCAGCCAGAAAGCCAGGCCGAGCGCCAGCAGAACCGCGGCCAGGAGGGGCAGGGCCTTGTCGGTCGAAACCTCGGGCGGCAGCCCGACGATCGGCGTCACCGGAGGCAGCAACGCCAGTGTCAGCGCCACGCCGGTCAGCATCTCGACAATCCCGGCGACGGCAAACAGCGTCTTCATCGGTCACCTCGCATCCCAGGGCACGTCATTTCGCGACGGCGGCCGCGCGCTCCGCCTGCTGGACCTTCTGCTGGTCCGCCGTCGTCAACCGGGCCGGCTGCGAGTCGATCACGACTTTGTTGACCGTGCCCGTGAAGCGGAACGGCGACGTGTAGGCGTTGCTCACGGGTGAGTTGGAATCTTCGCCGACGTCGAACGTCTCGTCGCTGGAGTACTTTCCCACCCAGATCGTCTGCTCCACCCGTCCCTGCCCGATCCTCCTGTCGTTCAGGAAGAGCGACACCGTCGCGCCCTTGCCGAGGCCGCCGCCGTCGTAGAGGAACTCCACGCGCACGACATTCGAGCCGGGCTTGAGGGCCTCGGTGCCGGCCACGGTGGTGTGTCTCAGGCTCAGGCAGTTGTACTCGTAGACGGGGCGACCCGCTCTCACGTAGAGCGAGAACCCGGACGCCACGCCGCCCACGGCTGCCACAACCCCGTCGGCGCCTCGCTCCGGAACCTCGAGGTAGGCCGTGATCGTGTGGGACCTGTTCTGCGTGGGCGCGGCCGAGCTGTCGCTGACGTGTGCGCCCTGGTAGTAGGTGAACGACGTCCTCCCGGCATTCAGGCTCGGACGGTTTGCGGGGTTGAGCCGCTCGGCCACGCGGTCGTCGAGCGGGAGCACCTGGTACTTCGCCGCCTCGACCAGGAACGCGGCCTGCATCTCCTTGAGCTTGTCCGGGTTCTTCGCCGCCACGTCGTCGGACTGGCTGTAATCGTTCCTCAGGTCGTAGAGTTCCCACGTATCCTGGTCGAAGCTCTTGGAGGAACCGATCCCGGTCACCCACGGCAGCCGGCCGTGCCGGACCGCGGCCATCCAGCCGTCCTTGTAGATCGCCCGGTTCCCCACCAGCTCGAAGTACTGCACCTTCCGGGTCCCCTCGGCGCCCGCGTTGTCGAAGCTGTAGACCATGCTCACGCCTTCCATCGGCTTCTGCTTGACGCCATTGACTTCCGTGGGCTCGGGGATACCGGCGGCCTGCAGGATGGTGGGGGCGATGTCGATGACGTGGTGGAACTGCGAGCGGACGCCGCCGGCGTCCTTGATGCGGTCGGGCCAGGCGACGACCAGCGGGTTGCGGGTGCCGCCGAAGTGCGACGCCACCTGCTTGCCCCACTGGAACGGCGTGTTCATGGCCCACGCCCAGCCGACCGGGTAGTTGTTGTAGGACTTCGGGCCGCCAATCTCGTCCAGGCGCTGGACCACCGCGGCGGGATCTTCCGGGATGCCTCCGAGGGCCGAGAACTCGTTGAAGGCGCCGCTCGGCGTGCCTTCCAGCGACGAGCCGTTGTCGCCAATCAGGCACATGACGAGCGTGTTGTCGAGCTGGCCGGTCTGCTCGAGCGCGTCCAGAATCCTGCCAATCTCGTAGTCGGTCTGCGCGGTGAACCCCGCAAACGCCTCCATCAGCCGGGCGGCAATCCGTTTTTGATCCGGCGTCAGGGTGTCGTAGGCGGGCATCTCCCTGGGCCTGGGCGTGAGCTTCGCGTCGGCCGGAATCACGCCGAGCTTCAGTTGACGCTGGTAGGTCTCCTCGCGGTACTTGTCCCAGCCCTGGTCGAACTGCCCCTTGAACTTGTCCATCCACGCCCCGGGCACGTGGTGCGGGGCGTGCGTGGCACCCGGGGCGAAGTAGAGGAACATCGGTCGGTCGGGCGCCACCGACTTCTGCTGGCGAATCAGCTGGACGGCTTCATCGGCGAGTGAGTCGTTCAGCGTGTAGCGCCCTTCCTGCCCCTTGGGGACCGCCATCTCCACCCGCTCGTGGCCCCTGACGAGCCCGGGTGCCCACTGGTTCGTCTCTCCACCGATGAAGCCGTAGAAGTGCTCGAACCCCTGCAGGACGGGCCACCGGTCGTAGGGGCCGGCGATGGTCGTCTCCCAGTCCGGGACGTTGTGGTTCTTCCCGAACCAGGCGGTGTTGTACCCGTTCTGCCGGAGGGTCTCGGACACGAGCGCCGTGCTCTTCGGAATCTGGCCGGTGTAGCCGGGATACGCGGTGCCCATCTCGGTGATGACGCCGGTGCCCACGGAGTGGTGGTTGCGCCCGCTCAGCAGCGCGGCGCGAGTGGGCGCGGAAAGGGCCGTCGTGTGGAACCGCGTGTAGCGAAGCCCCATCTTCGCCAGCCTGTCCACGTTGGGCGTCGGGATCTGGCCGCCAAACGTGCCCCAGGCGCCGTAGCCGACATCGTCGATGACAATCACGAGGACGTTTGGCGCGCCGGCCGGCGCCTTCACGACAGGAATGACGTCGGGCTTGGAGTCCTTGAAGGTCTGGCCAATCGTCCCCCGGAACGGCGGCTCCGGCTTCGGCAGCACGGTCTGGGTGGGCGGAGGGCTCTGCTGGGCCTGGCACGCCGCCATCGGCAGGCCGAGCGCCAGGCACCCGCCGACCTGCAACGCGCGGCGGGCGCCTTTTCCGCGGTGTGTCTGCGTCATCGGTCACTCCTCCTTCCTCACTGTTCACTGCGCTTCCGGGCTGGGCACCGGGAAGACGGCCGGCTTCTACTGCAGCCCCTCGGTCGCGCGGGGGCTGATCATCGTCCAGCCGTTCAGGAGATCGCGCACGACGCGGACAATCTCGCGGGGTGCCTCGCGCTTGGTCACATACCCGCGGGCGCCCGCCGCGAACGCGCGGCGCACGTAGGTCGGTTCCTCGTGCGTCGAGCAGACGAGCACCGGGATGCCGAGCGCCGACAGTTCGCCAATCAGCTGCAGCGCGTCCTCGGTGCCGGGTGAGAGGTCAACGAGCGCAAGGTCGGGCTTCCTCCGGTCGACGCTCTCGAGTGCGCCGGGGCGGTCGGAGACCTCGACGCAATACCCGAGGTGCTCGCCCGCGAGAACCAGCGCCATGCTGCCGCGGAAGCCCGCATGATCGTCGACGAGCAGGATTCGCCGCCTCTCAACGGCCTCCATACGGTTCTCCCGCTTCTGAACGCCGCGGTCGGGTTGTCGAGGAAACAGGGGGCCTGGCCTCGTGCAGGCCGCGGGTCTGATTCTAGGAACGCCGGGATGTCGTGTCTGCAGGGGTTTTGCGTACACCGGTGTACGGAAATCCACGTACGCCGCGACGCGGGACCGGCAGTCGGCAGACGCCAGGGAGGGGCAACCGGACTGGACAGGCCACTCCGCTAACCGTCGTGCGCCCGGCTGTGCGCATGCTGCCGAAGCGCCTGCATTCCGTTCAGCCCGAGCTTCACGAGCATGCGCGCGTAATACGACTCGACGGTGCGCGTGCTGATGTTCAGCGCTGCGGCAATCTCGTGCGTCCCCTCGCCCCTGCCCAGGAGTTGATAGACCTCCCGCTCCTGGCGACTCAGCTCGTGAACACCGGCCGGGCCGCCTGCCTGCGAGACGTGCTCCGAGAGCGCCACGCCGGCAGCGGGACTGACGAACCGACGTCCCGCCGCCACCTCGTGAATCGCCTTCAGCAGCACCTCGTGGGGTTCACGCTTGGTGACGTAGCCCAGTGCGCCGGCGGCGAACGCTCCTTCCACGTGGCGGGCGTCCCTGTGCATCGAATACGCGAGCGCCGGCACCTTCCGGGCCCCAAGCTCGGCGATCAACGCCGTCCCGTCTTCCGCGTCCAGCGTGAGGTCGACAATCGCCAGGTCCGGCCGCCGTTCCTCCACGCAGGCCAGCGCCTCGGCCCGCCCGCCGGCTTCGCCGCCCACGTCGATTCCATGCAGCGCCAGGAGAAGCGCCAGTCCCTCCCGGACGGCAGGATGATCGTCCACCAGCAGGACCCGAATTCGGGCCGACGCCCCTACCGCGGAATCCATGGACCCGCTCCTGAGTAGTCGGCCGCGCCGGCCAATGAGGCGGCGGGTCGCGGCACTCGACACGTCACGCACGTACCCTTGCCCGGCGTGGAAGCGAGGTTCAGATCGCCCCCGACGATTCGCGCGCGGTACCCCATCGTGCGCAGCCCCATCCCCCCCGCGGCATGACCCGGCCGCAATCCCGTGCCGTCGTCTTCCACTTGCATCAGGAGTTCGCCATCGCTCCCGCTCAGTTCGACGGTAATCCGCCCGGCCTTCGCGTGGCGCGCCGCATTGCTCAGCGCCTCCTGTGCAATCCGGTAGAGGTGGTGCGCAGTCGCCGGCTCCGGCACGCGCACGTCTCCCCTCGCGACGAACTCGCAGCGGACTCCCGCCATCTGCGCCATTCGTCTGGTGAGGGTCCGCAGCGCCAATCCCAGCGCCGCGGGTTCCGGCGCGAGCGGACAGAGTCCGCTGGCCACGTCGTGGGCGTCGTCAATCGTCTCGGTCAGCAGCAGCCTGAGAGGCTCCAACTCCTCGGCCGGAGACGCCGTGCCCTGCCGGACGGATTGCTGCAGCGCCTGGCAGCGCAGCAGGGCGGCGGTCAGCTGCTGGCACACGCCGTCGTGCAATTCGTGGCCGAGATGACGGCGCTCCTCGTCGGCTATCGCCGCGATCTCGCGCTCAAGCCGCTGCCGCTCGCGCATCTCGTCTTCGAGCGTGATCGTGGTCTGGCGCTGCGCCCGCAGCGCATCGAGCAGGAATCCGTGAAAGCGATCCAGGAGCACCATCAGGGTGGCCAGGAACGCCGTCACGGCGGCTGCGTAGGACCAGAAGACCGGCGGTGGGTGCGTCACCCCGTCGGGATTCGCAAGCAGCGTCCCGGCAACACCGGGCAGGAGGCGTACGAACGGCGCGAGGACGAGAATCGCGGCGCTCGCGAACACCGCGACGTGCGCGGCCACCGGGCCGTACAGCACGAGGGCGAGGATCGGGTGGACGACCAGGCCGAGCGATGCGTACGGCGCGCTGAACGAGACGATGTTCGACAGCGCAACGACGACGTAGGCGGCGACGAAGAAGACGAGCAGCCGGACGCGGTAGTCAACGCGGCGCAGGAACGCGCTCGGAATCATGACTACGTAGGCCGCCATGATCAGGGCTCGAGTTGTCGGGGTGGTCGGCACGCCGTAGCCGAGCAGTGCGAGGAGAGCGGCGGGCAAATGAACGGCGGTGACTGCGGCCAGCACGACGTTCGCGGCGTGGCAGCGCCATGCGGCCAGTGCCGGATCTGCCGGCGCGGCGTCCCGGAAGAGCCGGATCTGCATCGTGGCGTCGCTCCTGCGTTCGCCTGTTGCGCCGGGTCCATCCAACCGCAGGTTCGCCGTGTGCGTGGCGCGGTCCCCGAAGGACGGCTGGTGGATTCTAGCACTGCGGCGAGGCCAGGACGAGCGGCGGGCTTGGCCGCCAGGCCCCGGCCGGTGACGGATGTCAGGCTGTTCCTCAACCTGTTCGAGGAGCTGAAGCAGATGATGTCATTGGACCGGGCCGACCAGCACTGAGCTGACTGAATTCAGGCGTAACGCAGTCGTGTTGGCAAATTCCAGAGAATTCGGGAGAGTTGTCGCAGTCCGAGCAGACAAACCAGGTGCCGGGTTCGAAGAGACCCGACATGGAGAGCCCTAGGATGTGAAAGCCCAGGACATGGGTGGCACATCCAGGTCTTCTCTTCGGGCGTTGAGCCCTGGGGCGACTGAACGTCCTCCAGCAGCCGAAGCATGGGGCGCCGGCCTCGGAACATCGCCCCGGCGCGGGCGTCGAATACTGAGGAGCTCGGAAGGAGGTGCCGATGCGACGACACGCGGCGGTGTTGCTCGGCGCGTTGACGTCGGTTGCGGCGTGGCTGCCGCAGGACTACGGCCTGCTGCGGTCGAAGCCGGATTCGGACGAGCGGTGGGCGCCGATTACATCGCTGAAGAGCCAATCACCCGAACTCGCCAAGGCCTTCGCCCCGCACGTCTACGTGAGCCAGAAGGGCGAGCGGATGCCTTACCGGCTGTTCACGCCGGCCCGCCTCGATCCCGGTCGGACCTACCCGCTCGTCGTGTTCCTGCACGGAGCGAGCGGCAGCGGGACCGACAACGTGAAGCAGCTCGAGGGCGGCAACCTGTACGGATCGCTCGTCTGGGCTCTCCGCGAGAACCAAGCCAGGCACCCCGCGTTCGTTCTCGCGCCCCAGAGCGACTGGAACTGGCCCTGCACGATCTTCGACCCGAAGAACCCGCCGAAGATCGCGGCCGACATCAAGCTCTGCCCACCGGACGCCTTGGGCATCGGGGCGCGCCTCGCCCTCGAGATCATCGACAGCCTGCTCGGATCGGCTCCCATCGACGGTGCCCGCATCTACGTGACCGGCCACTCGATGGGCGGGGCCGGCACGTGGCACATGCTTGCGCATCGCCCTCGCCTCTTCGCCGCGGCGGTGCCGGTTTGCGGGCGCGGTCATCCCGAGACGGCTTCGGTCTTCAAGGATGTGCCGGTCTGGAACTTCCACGGTGTGAAGGACGACGTGGAGCCGGTCGCCTCGTCGCGCGCGATGGTCAACGCGCTGCGAAAGGCCGGGGGGCGGCCTCGACACACCGAGTACCCCGACCTCGGCCACAACGTCTTTGCGTGGGCGTACACCGAGCCGGCGCTGGTCGAGTGGCTCTTCGACCAGAGGCGCCCCGCAGGCGCTCGGTCGCGGCGCTACGGCGAGATCACGCCGTGGCTCGCCGAGCATCTGCGTCCACGCGGAGGTGACCGGAGGCGGACAACCCTCCGGTTAACAGCCCGGTCATGTTTGTTTTGCCGCCGTTTGCTGAGTGTTGCTGGTGGTTGCCTGGGCGAGCATTAGTCCAAAGGGGTCAACGAGTTGCCCACTTGGCGGATCTCACCGGAAGTTGCTGCGAGTTGCCGAGAGTTGTGGCGCGAAAAGGGCAAGAAAAGGGCAAAGTGGTAGCCGGAGGGTCGGCGGTATGGTGTCGTTGTGATGACGAGAAGGGCCCAGCGCCGCCGGACACGTGGTTGCGTCGTCGATGACTCACTCGTCCGCCAGCAGGCGTCCAAGGACGCGTGTCAGACGGGCACTGCCGCACATCACCCTCAGTCTCGGAGCGGCGGGTCAATCCTCGTGGGCGTCGCCTTGCCCGAGATGGTCGGTGTGGCGCCGATGGCGATGGCCCGAATCACGTTCGTCATGTTGCCGAGGTCGAGTGTCTCGACCTCGTCCGAGACGCCGTGGAGGTCTTTGTCCCGCGGGTCTATGGAGGTTGTGCCGATCGCGTGCGCTGGCACTCCTCGACGAGCACACGGGGCGTTGTCAGAGCGGCGGAAGAGGTTCTGGCCCACGTGTGGATCCGGGTAGAAGGAGAGGGGTGTCCCTTCCACTGCGTGCTGCAGGATCTTGCCGAAATCCGATCGGTCGAACCCCGTGATATGCACCCTGTTAGGACCTCGGCCGATCTCTTCCGCGGTGAACGCAGCGAATACCAGCGTGCGCTCGGGTTGTCCCCTGGCTCTGAACTAGCGAGCCAACTCGATCATCGCCGTGGTCCCGGAGGCGCAATCGTTGGCTCCGTTCGCGATGGAATCACCGTGTACGGGGTCGAGGACGCCCTTACCGTCATAGTGGCCGCCGAAGAGCACGATCTCATCGGCGCGCCTGCCGGGAATCACGCCTACGACATTCGTGAGCGGGAGCTTCCCCGCGCGGGCCTCGATGTCAACCTCGTAGGATGTCAGGTGGACCTCGTCGGTGAGCACGCACACCAGCGTGGCCCGTGACGGCGAATCGAGGAAGAACTCGGGAAACGACACGCCGATGGCCCATCGGCAAAAAGCTCGCGATACCTGGTGCTGACCAAGACGATCGTGTTGCGACCGCTCATCCGAAGCGATGAGATTCTCTTCCCCCATTCCTCTCCCGGTCCGATCACGTCGACATCGACGGGATCCCCGGTTCTCCATCGGATGGAGGGAGCGCCGACCCAAGCCGCGGATCGTTCACTCGGGATCTCGATTCCGTTCAGGACGACCCTCCGGCCCAGAACCTGCAGCCGAAACGCTGCGAACCGCTGCAGGTAGTCGTCCGACCCGCCGGGCACGCCAAGCCCGATCGAGGCGAACTCGTCGCGGATGAAGCGTGCCGCCTTGTCGATGGCAGGTGTAGAGGGGGCCCGGCCGGCCATTTCGTCTGCGCTCAGCACCCTGATGACACGTTCGACGCTGGCTGCGTCAATGGCCGGCTGTCGACGCCCGCATCCAACGAGAGACAGAGTGGCGACAGCAAAGACCAACCCCCATCGCAGCCACGGAAGCCTCAGATCACGCGAGGTATCGAGTCTCGTGAAAGGCTTCCTCATGTCAGCACCGCTGTCTGACACTGATGGGACAGGACGGCTTCACCCGAAGCCCGGCCGTCCCAACCGCCGGTTCGACACGATGGTGCAGCGCTGCCTGGTTGTCTGCACCCCAGGATAGGCAGTATGGCTGCCCGTTGACCAGCGTAGTTTTCGGCCTGGGCAATCCACCAGGCGGCAGACGGCACATCGGCGCCGATGCGCTGAGCGGTGTCTCTGAATCGCTCGAGGATCGCGCCGAAATCCCCGGTGAACAGGTCGGCACACCCGCGAGCGCAGAGGGCCCAGCGGTTGGAGGAGCGACAACGCATGCCACGCCAGCGGCATCGTTCGACACGAGGCCGCGGGCGGAAGGCCGGGAACCCTTGCCGCGAGCGGCGGAATCGGAGCGCGCAAGAGCGGCGCGACCGTGTCCGGCCAGGCCGCGGGTCGAACGGCCGTCTGCCCGTCAGCAGTTCGTAGAGCATCAGACCGAAGCCGAGAATGTCCGTGCGCGCGGATTGCGCTGGTGAGGCCAGGGACGCGGTGACGACGATGCTCACGCCGACGGCGCGTGCGCCATGCGATGAGATGGTCTCAAGGCGCCAAGTATCGTTCGACGAAGGCACGCGGGCGGAGGACCTCGATGCCGCGGTAGCCGGATACATCGAGGAGGTGCTTGTCTCCGCTCACGATGATGCCGGCACCACTCGCGACAGCGCATGCCAGGAACTTGTCGTCGTCCGGGTCGGCGCAGACCTGGCCCTCGAGCACCGCGGATGGGAACGCGTGCGCGTTCACCAGCACCAGGTCGAGGGCCACCGCGAGATCGACCCGAGGGAACTGCCGTTCGAGTTCGGCAGCGACACGACGGCACTCCTCGTGGATGTCGCAGGTGAAGACGAGTTCAAATCGGCCCTCGCTCCACGCCAGGAGGATCCGGTGCGGCGGTCCAGTGAACAGAATGCCCGACACGAGGACATTGGTATCGAGAACGACCTTCACCGAGCACCCCTGACCTTCTGGACTGCTCGGGTGACATCGGGCACTTGAAGCCCGGCCTCGCGCGCCTGTCGGCGCGCCTTGGCGGCGATGGCCGCGAATTCGCTTCGCGCAGGCGCCGCGATGGTCTTGAGAATCACCACGTCGCGATCACCCATGACAACGAACTGCGCCCCCGTCTTCAGCCCAAGCCGGTTGCGGACCGCCTCCGGGATGACGACCTGGCCCTTCGACGACATGCGCGTCGTTTCGATGTTCTCCATTCGGGACACCTCCAGGCAATCTTACCAGTAAGACTGTAACACCGTTGCTCCGGCGCAACAAGGGGCGGCGACACGGCAAGAACGCGGCAAGGCCCGGTTCGGAGCGACGCCAGCTGGCCAGGGCGGCCGTGTCGTTGGTCAATCAACGCGACGTCAACCTGCGACCCCGTAACTGAAACCGGAGGCTCGCAGGTGCGGCGGTGAGCCCACCACGAATTGTCGTACATGGACCTAAGAGAGTTGGCTCCTCAGGTAGGACTCGAACCTATCCGCCTTCGCTTCGCATCCGCCTAATCGGGGCGGATGCGAAGCCATGGCGAGATCTCGCCGAAGCTCGCCGAGGACGAGAAGCTGGTCCGCAGGCGAGCGGAGGCGGACAACCCTCCGGTTAACAGGCGGATCACGATCGTTTTGCTGCCGTCGGCCGCGAGTTGCTGGACGTTGCCGGAGCGAGCCCTACTCCAACGAGGTCAACAAGTTGCCCACTTGCCGCGAGGCGCCGGGAGTTGCCGCGAGTTGCCGCAAGTTGTGGCGCGAAAAGGGCGAGAAACAGGCACAGTGGTAGCCGGAGGGGAGGAGGTGCGGTCGTGGGCATTTCTCGCGAGGTGACAGAAATCGGCGTCGCGGCCCCCGACACACGGTTTCACAGGAGCGACCGCACTCGTGTAATATGTCGACGAAAGGACAAATCGTCGACATATCAACTGCGACGTGTCGACGCCGGCGACATATGCCCACACAGGCCAGTTCGCAATTCCAGCCCACCAAGCCGTACAACAATCTCCCTGGCCTGCCCCCGACTGCAGAGGTCGAAACTCGTGTCGTCTTGAAGGCCTGCATCGAGGCCCGGACGGCGCTGGCTGAACTGAAGGTGGCCTCGGAGATGATCCCGAATCCGGCGATCCTCATCAACACCCTCCCACTGCTTGAGGCCCGCGCGAGTTCTGCTATTGAGAACATCGTCACGACGACCGACCGACTTTTCCGCTTCGCGCAAGACGACGAGCACGGTCATGCGGATCCGGCAACGAAGGAAGCCCTCCGGTACCGAACAGCCCTTCGGCGCGGCTACGATTCCCTCGCTCGACGGCCCTTGTCGACCACAACCGCGGTCGAGATCTGCCGTACGCTCCGAAACCTGGACATGGACATTCGGCGCGTGCCGGGCACCGCGCTCAGTAATCAATCGACGGGCGAAGTCGTCTACACGCCGCCGGATGGCGAGAGTCGTCTTCGAGACCTGCTCGCGAATTGGGAGCGGTTCCTCCACGAACACACGACAATCGACCCGCTGATCCGGATGGCCATTGGGCACTACCAGTTCGAAGCGATTCATCCGTTCACGGACGGAAACGGCCGCACCGGGCGTATCCTGAATCTCCTATTCCTGGTCGAGCAGAACCTGCTGGGCGCTCCTGTGCTCTATCTCAGCGGTGCGATCATCCGCAGCAAGTCGGACTACTATCGTCTGTTGCTGGCCGTCAGCAGTGACGAGGATTGGGAGCCGTGGCTCCTATTCATGCTCGGCGCCGTCACGACGACCGCCAGGTGGACCACCGAAAAGATCCGCGCCATCAGGAACCTCGTAGAGACGACTGCCACCCAGGTACGCAAGCGCGCACCTGGTTTGTACAGCCGCGAACTCGTCGAGTTGCTGTTCATACAGCCCTATTGCCGGATTGGGAATGTGGTCGAGTCGGGCATTGCGCAGCGGCAGACGGCGTCGGAGTACCTGAAGGCACTCTGCGGGATTGGTGTTCTGCAGGAGCGCAAAGCGGGCCGGGAGAAGCTGTTCATCAACCCGCGCCTCCTGCGACTCCTGACGACCGGCAGCCAACCCTGATGAACGCCACAACCGCCGCCGGCCGGTGTTCGGCCAGAACCGAACAATGGGAGCAGAGCAGGTTCACGTCGACCAGCAGTCCTCTCCTCAGGACAAGATCGCCCTCTTCCGCTCGCTGTTCCGGGGTCGCGAAGACGTCTACCCGCGACACTTCGAAAGCCGCAAGACTGGCAAGTCCGGCTACTCCCCGGCCTGTGCGAACGAGTGGGTCCGCGGCGTGTGTGAGAAGCCGCGCGTCAAGTGCGCGGAGTGTGACCATCGACGCTTTCTCCCGGTCACCGACGACATCATCCGCTGGCACCTGTCCGGCCACGACGACGCCGGCCAGCCGTTTGTGGCCGGCGTGTACCCCATGCTGCAGGATGAGTCGTGCTTCTTCCTTGCGATTGACTTCGACAAGGACGGATGGCCGCAAGACGCGGCTGCGTTCCTGGAGACGTGCCGTGAGCTGAAGCTCCCAGTGGCGCTGGAGCGGTCCCGTTCGGGACGGGGCGGCCATGTCTGGTTCTTCTTCGCAGACGCCATCCCGGCTGCACTTGCGCGCAAGCTCGGCTCGTTCCTGCTGACCGAGACGATGGAGCGGAGACCCGACATCGGACTGGACTCTTACGACCGGCTCTTTCCCAATCAGGACACACTGCCGCAAGGAGGATTCGGGAATCTGATCGCGATGCCGCTGCAGAAGCAGGCGCGCGAGCGCGGCAACAGCGTGTTCGTCGACGACCGGTTCGAGCCGCGCGCCAATCAGTGGTCCTTTCTATCCAATGTCACAAGGCTCGCCAGGTCGGAGGTCGAGCGCGCCGTCGACAGGGCCGACCGGCACGGCGGTGTGATCGGGGTGCGCCTGCCCGCGCTCGATGAGGACGAACCGGAGCCGTGGACGGTCTCGCCGTCGCGCCGGCCGAAGGAGTCACCCAAGCTACCCTTCCAGGGGGACCACGACCAGACGCTGATCTACTCGATCCTCCAGAAGGAACCCCAGTCGCTCGTCAAGATGCGCCGGGCGGTTGTGCCCGCGCTGGAGCAGGTCGTCTTCCAGGCCCTGGCCAAGAAGAGATCCGACCGCTTTCGGACCATGGAGGAGTTCCGGGAGGACCTCGCCGGCATCACCGAGGGCCTCAAGCCGCGCAAGGCCAAAGCCACGCCCTCCGAGCCCGAAAAGTCCATCGCCGTGCTTCCCTTCATCAACGACAGCCCCGACCAGGAGAACAGCTACTTCATCAACGGAGTGATGCAGGAGATCGTCGGGAACCTCCAGAAGATCAAAGCGCTCCGGGTGATCTCGCGGACCTCGGTCGAACAATACAGGGACAGGAAGAAGTGCGTCCGCGAGATCGCCGAGGAGCTGGGCGTGAACTACATCGTGGAGGGCAGCGCGCAGAGATACGGCAGCGCGTTCCGGCTGAGGGCGCAGTTGATCCTGGCCGATGACGAGTCGCATCTCTGGGGGGAGTCGTTCCAGCAGAACATCACCGATGTCGAGGATATCTTCAACATCCAGATCGGCATCGCGAAATCGATCGCTGAAGCGCTCCGAGCGGTCATTTCCCCTGAAGAGAAGAAGCGCATTGAGAAGATACCAGTCGCGGACCTCGCCGTTTATGACGAGTATCTGAAGGCCCGCTCTTACGTTGTCGATGGTCGAAGGGAAGCTCTGAACACAGCCCTGGAGTTCCTGACCAGCGCCGTCGAGAAGAACCCCGGCTGGGCACCTCTCTATGCCGGTCTGGCGGAAGCCTGGCTGTGGATGCAACAAAACGCGTACGAACAGCCGTCCGTCGCCGGTCCCCGGATCATCGAGAACCTGGACAAGGCGCTGGCCTTGGACCCGGATCTCGCTGGAGCTCATTATCTCAGGGCCACGATCGCGCATCTCGTCGATTGGGACTGGGAGAAGAGCGAAAAGGAGTTCTTGAGGGCCCTGGCCATCAACCCCAACGATGCCCTTTCCAGGGGACTCTACGCTCACTTGTTGTTGATCCTGCACAGGAAAGATGAGGCGTTGGCCCAGAACAAGCTGGCGCTGAGCCTTGACCCGCTGAATCCCATGATGAAGCAACTCAATATCGGAACACTGTTGCAGGCCGGTGAATACCAGGCCAGCTTGTCTCTCGCGGAAGAAGCCGTGGCGGACGATCCGGACAATTTCAACCTCAATCAGATGATCGAGATCGCCGCCCACAGGTTGAAGCAGTACGACAAAGTCCTCCGAGCGGTCCGACATGTTCTTCCCTTTCCCCTCGAGGAGGATGCTTACAAGGACATCGAAAGGTCCTACAACGAATCGGGGATCGTCACCGCGTACAGCAAGATCGTGGAACGTCTGGAGAAACACGCTGAAACCCAGCCCGTCGGCTTTTGGGATATGGCCTTCAGGTATCTGGTGGCCGATCAACTCGACAAGTGCATGGATTGGGTCGAGAAGGGGTTCGAGATGCACGACCCGCTCATGACCTACAACACCACACCCGGGCACTACTTCGATCGACTGTTCGGAAATCCCAGGTTCGTCGCCATCTGCAAGAAGATGAACCTTCCACTTCCGGAATCGGGATGAGAAAGGGTCGCCACGAAACGGCCATGCCGTCCATCGGGGATGATTGTCCCTACCAGAAATCCGGAACGTGCTGCCGTCGTTGCGATTCTCAACGGGACGCTGATACCGTTCCCGGCCAGCATGTTGGCTCTGTTCGTCGCTCTGCTCGCCGCCCTTCGGGCCACGTTTCGGTTTCGACTCGAACTCGAGGAGGAAATCCTCGCCCATCCCCATCAACCGGCCGTCCTCCTGCGCCAGGCGCCCAAACGCCGACTTCCGACCCTCCGGTTGTGGGCAATTCCAACCGGACTGTTGAGCCGGAATCGAGCGAAACGCTAGGAATTTCGAGGGAGAAGGATGGCTCCTCAGGTAGGACTCGAACCTATCCGCCTTCGCTTCGCAACCGCCTAATCGGGGCGGATGCGAAGCTATGGCGAGATCTCGCCGAAGCTCGCCGAGGACGAGGAGTTGGTCCGCAGGCGAGCGGAGGCGGACAACCCTCCGGTTAACAGGCGCCTGGAAACGACGATCTGAAGCGATCAGACCCTATCTTTACTGAGGCCCATTGATCTGAAGCGATCTCTTGCGATCCCCTGCGACGCCCGCAAAAACCCAAATTAATCCAAGCGGCGAACGGCCACCACCCCGCCCATGCACAGCTGCTGAAGGCGACGACGAGCGCGATTGGACGCCGGCTTCCTCGGCTACGTCTCGGCCTCCGCGAAGGGCTGGGACCGGCTTGTCGACCGGGTGTAGAACAAGGTGCCGTGCAGGGCCGGGGGATGCCGGCCGATCGACGGCACGATCGTGGGGGTAACCGCCAACCAGGTGACTGCCGGCATCGTTTTCTCGCTGGCGGTCGGCGGGGCGATCGCCAAAGCGCCCTGCGATCTACGAAACAATGAAGAGCAGCGTGTCGATACGATCGACGCGTCAGCGTGAGGACCACTTGCTCGTGTGCTATCTTCCCGATGGCTCAGCGATCCCAACCATTGCAACTGATCTCATGCGTCTTCTATAAGAAGATCAGCAACACCGCCAATCCAAGTAGTCCCAGAGTCCAGACCTTTGCAGCCGATCTGAGCTTCGCCACTGGCATCCGCTTCAACAACTGATTGCAGGCAAGAACGAGGACCGGGAGCAGTAGCAGCACCAGGCCGAATGCGCCAAGGACGTCGCTCACGTAATGCCTGCCCAGCAGGATGCGCGCGAAACCCACGCCCAAAGCCACGACCACTAACGCGCCTTTGAGAAGAAGAACCCAGCGCTTCCGGCTTGGCACGAAGATCACGAATGGAAGGGCCAGCGACAAGCTCTTCGTGGCATGACCAGAAGGGAAGGAAGGTGTGTCGCTGTTCGATTCCGCCTTGGCTCTTAGGGCGTTTTCGATTGGCGGACGAGGACGCTTGACGACTTCCTTGAGTAGATCGCCGCCAAGGCCGATGAAGGCGAATGACAACAAGAACACGACGAATAACCGTTGAGTGTCCGCCAGGGAAGGCACGACGAACGTCGCAACCATGTAGGTCAGCAGTCCGAACGCAATCAGCGACATCCCATATTGAGTGAGGGCATGGGCGAGCTGGACGACCACCGCGCTTTCACGGGCGCCGCTGCACCACGCCAGAACCGCGCGATCGAAGCCGTGCTGCACCCAGATGAGGACCGCGCCGAGCATGAAGACGGTTCCGCACACGAGGAGTGTTGCCAGCATCGTTCGCGGAACCGGGATCGGTGAGACTCTCTCTTGGACAGGTGTCATGTCGCCTCCGGAGGTGTCGCATCGGAGACCGCCGCATTGGCCGACGGATCCAGGGAATCTTGCTCCGGCCACGCCTGCGTGTCCATCCAGAAGATCCGAGGCCTGTCTCTACCGAACACTCTGAGCACATTGATCCTATTGCGCCTGGCGATGGCGATTGAGTAGGCTGCTGGCTCCCTCCGGTCGCGTTTCTCGTCGCGTTGCCCGCCGCGCTTCGATCGACCGTCCGCTCGCGGACGGCGCTGACCCTCGAGGTCTTTGCGCTCCGCCACCAACTCGCCGTCCTGCGACGGCAGGCCCCGAGCCGACTGCGCCTGCACCGCCTCGATCGACTCGTCCGGGTCGGCCTGTCCCGGGTGTGGGCCGCCCGGGACTCTCCGCGGACCTTCGCGCCTTGATCCGCACAATGCAAGACGCCAATCCGACTTGGGGCGCCCCGCGGATCCACGGCGAGTTGCGCAAGCTGGGCATCGAGGTCGCCCAGTCGACCGTCGCAAAGTACCTCCGGCGTCGCCGAGAGACGAACGCCGCAGACAGCCGATTCCATCAGACCCGCCGTCGTGCGCCGGGCCCGGACGAAGCTGGTGGTAGGCGTCAATCGAGGCGGATGGAGTTATCGGTAGCGACAGGGGTTCGCACGAACCAGCGACCCTCAGGTGGTGGGTAGTTGCGGCTGGGCTGTTGAGCTGGAATCGAGCGAAACACTAGGACTTTCGAGGAGAAGAAGGTGGCTCCTCAGGTAGGACTCGAACCTATCCGCCTTCGCTTCGCAACCGATGGCTCGCGCTGGGTTGCGAAGCTACGGCGGACCCGCCATAGCTCGCCGAGCAGGGGAATCCGTGCGCAGGCGAGCGAAGGCGGGCAACCCAAGTCAGAAGTTCGAGTCCGGGATATCAGGCCAAACCGAGAGGGAAATGCAGCGAGGTTTGGCTCCTCAGGTAGGACTCGAACCTATCCGCCTTCGCTTCGCAACCGATGGCTCGCGCTGGGTTGCGAAGCTACGGCGGACCCGCCATAGCTTGCCGAGCATCTGCATCCACGCGGAGGTGAGCGACGGCGGGCAACCCAAGTCAGAGGTTCGAGTCCGGGATATCAGGCCAAACCGAGAGGGAAATGCAGCGAGGTTTGGCTCCTCAGGTAGGACTCGAACCTACAACCCTCCGGTTAACAGCCCGGTCGCAGCCGAATTGCGGGTGCTTGCCGCAAGTTACTGGCGGTTGCTTGAGCGCGCCTTGAAGTTGCCCCGGTTTCGTGGACTCCCCCCTGCTTGGGGGATGATGGGAGGACACGATGCCGAAGACACACCCCCCGTATCCGCTGGAGTATCGGGAGCGGATCATTGATCTGGTGCGCGCGGGCCGATCGCCGGAATCCCTCGCGCGTGAGTTTGAGCCGTCAGCGCAGTGCATCCGAAACTGGGTGCGCCAGGCGGATCGCGATGCGGGGCGGCGGGCCGATGGCCTAACGACCGCGGAGCGGACCGAGTTGCAGCGTCTGCGCCGGGAGAACGCGACGCTCCGTGAGGAGCGGGACATCCTAAAAAAAGCCGCGGCTTGGTTCGCGCGGGAGACCAACTCGATCCCGTCGAAGGGTTCGAGTTCATGAAGGCGAACCGGGCCGTCCATTCGGTGACCACCATGTGCCGCGTGCTGGCCGTCTCCGCGAGCGGGTACCATGCGTGGTGTCGGCGACCGACGAGTCGGCGGGAGGTGGACGATGCGACCGTGCTCGCCCAGATTCGCCGCTGGCATCACCGGTCGCGGGGCACCTATGGGGCTCCGCGCCTTCACCGCGATCTGCGGGCCGCCGGGACGCGCGTCGGCCGCAAACGGGTCGCGCGGCTCATGAAGCGGGCGGGCTTGCAGGGCGTCAGTCGTCGGAAGTGGCCGGTGACGACGATCCGCGCGGAGCACATGCGGCCGGCGCCAGATTTGGTCCAGCGGCAGTTTGTGGCGACGGGACCGAATCAGCTCTGGGTCGCGGACATCACGTACATTCCGACGTGGGCCGGGGTGCTCTATCTCGCCGTCGTGCTGGACGCCTGGAGCCGCCGCATCGTCGGGTGGGCGATGGAGACGCACCTGCGTACGAGCCTGGTGCTGGCCGCCCTGGAGATGGCCGTTCGCCAACGACAGCCGGCGGGCGTGGTCCACCATTCGGATCAAGGCTGTCAGTACACGTCGATCGAATTCGGCCGGCGGTGCCGCGAAGCCGGCGTCCGGCCCTCGATGGGGTCGGTCGGGGACTGCTTCGACAACGCCATGTGCGAGAGCTTCTTCGCGACCCTGGAGTGCGAGCTGCTGGACCGCATCACCCTGAAGACACCGGCCGCAGGCCGGCTCGCGGTCTTCGACTTCATCGAAGGCTGGTACAATCCGACCCGCCGGCACTCGGCGCTGGATTATCTCTCGCCGGTACAATTCGAGCGCCAAGGCGGAGGGGTGGCAGCGATCCCGGCGGAGCCGGTCGCCGCGGAGGCCGTGGCGTGACGGGCGGCCTGTGGAAACTGCCGGAGCCGTGGACGCCGAAGACGGCGCCCACCGCTCCTTGGAAAACCACAGAACAGGTTTTCCACAGTTCCCACAGGTCATCATCATCGTTCTTGTCCGATCGGAAGACCGAAAGCGCTAACCTGTCTACGAAACCGGGGCAGCCTCACCTTACTCCAAAGGGGTCAAGGAGTTGCCCACTTGCCGGATCGCGCCGGCAGTTGCTGCGAGTTGCCGCGAGTTGTGGCGCGAAAAGGGCAAGAAAAGGGCGAAGGGGTAGCCGGAGGGTCGGAGGCGGCAAATCTGCGGCGGCGTGCGCGAGTTGAAGGTGACGCGTGGCGCTGGCACCAGTTGACCGGTTGCAGGCTGTGCCGTGCACCGGGGTCGAGGACAGCACCCCGAAGGACTGCAGCCGCCGCATTGTAAACGCCACGGCTTTGACATATAAGAAGCGTCGAGGGCGATTACGAGTCGAGGATTGCGGAGGAGCTGTGCCTCCATGACGAAGCTGGCCGACCGCCGAGAAGAGGAGCTGTTCAAGCGGGTCGCCGAGATCATCGAGGCGGCCCGAGGCCACGTCGCGCGCACCGTGAACTCCGCCATGGTCCACGCGTACTGGCTCATCGGCAGGGAGATCGTTGAAGTCGAGCAACACGGCAGGAAGCGGGCGGGCTACGGCGAGGAACTCATGAACCGCCTGGCCGAGCGTCTCGCTGGCCGGTGGAGGGGTTTCGGGCCGCGCACCTTGCGCCGCGTGCGCCTGTTCTACCTCACCTTCCCCAAGGGTTCGGCGCTGCTCTCCGGTCCGGGCACCGCCGGAAGATGGACAGCGCCGGTGTCCAAATCGGGCGTTCCAGAGATTCGGACAGCAGTGCTGTCCAAATCGGCCACCGTCGAGAACGCCCTCTTCCCGCCACACCTCGGCTGGACTCACTACCTGGTCCTCATGCGCGTCGAGAACCCGACGGCTCGGGCCTTCTATGAGGTCGAGGCCGCCCGCGAGAACTGGGCCAGCCGCGAATTGGAGCGCCAGATCGCATCGCTGCTCTTCGAGCGCCTCGCCAAGAGCCGTGACGAGGACAAGGTCCTGGCCCTCGCCAAGAAGGGCCAAGAGGTGGTCGTCCCGCGCGACGTGATCAAAGAGCCCTTCGTCCTCGAGTTCCTGGACCTGCCCGAGCGCCACACCTGGCTCGAACGAGACCTGGAGCAGGCCATCATCGACCGGTTGGAGGACTTTCTCCTGGAACTGGGCAAAGGCTTCTGCTTCGTCGGGCGCCAGAAGCGACTGAGCCTCGACGGCGATCATTTCTACGTGGACTTGGTCTTCTTCAACCGGCTGCTGCGCTGCTTCGTGCTGGTCGACCTCAAGCTCGGCAAACTCGCACACCAGGACCTCGGCCAGATGATGATGTACGTCAACTGGTTCGACCGGTTCCAGCGCGCCGAGCACGAACGGCCCACCGTGGGCATCATTCTCTGCTCTGAGAAGAACGACGCAGTCGTGAGAATCACTTTGCCCGAGGACAACGAGCAGATTCTCGCGGCGCGCTACCAGCACTACCTGCCGACCGAGGAGGAACTACGTCTCGAGGTGACCCGCAGCCGGGAGGAAGTCGAGCGGCGTCTCCTCCTCGAGGTCGACGGAACTTCGGTCACCGTACCGAAACGAAGGAAACCGCATAAGGAAGCCGTCAGGCCTTCATCCAGGTCGAAGGGCAACGCCCGCCAATGAGGCGCACGTGGAGTCCACGACCCTGACGGAGTCCCAACGGACGGAGCACGGAGTTCCGGCAAGGTCCGCGGACGCGATGCTCGCTCTCGTCGTCGCTGTCGTCGCCGCCCATCCGGGCGTGGCGACAGGCGGCGCGCGGCTTGCGCGGTCAGAACCGCACCGCCGCCGTGATCTGCGTCCAGCGCGGGAGTTGCCGGCCCCACACCTGGCCGAACAGGTCGGTGTCCTCCTGGATGTACGACACCGGCAGCTGGCTGTTGAACAGGTTGTAGACGTTCAGCCCGACCGAGAGCGCCACGCCCTTCGGCAGCTTGAGCACCTTCTCGACCGCGACGTCCGCGTACGCATGCGCGGGCGTCGTCCGCCCCCCGCGCCCCTCGGGGAACCCGCCGTAGAAGCCGGCCCCGACCCACCCCTTCTTCTCCCAGGGGTACCCGGAGAGATACTCGGCGCTCACGGAGACTCTGATGTCGCATGGCGCGAACCAGCTGGCCAGAAGCTTCACGTTGTGAGCGACGCTGTACGGCAGATTGCCGTACCACCCTTCGTCCCCGAAGGCCGGCCCGCCGACGCCCGCGCGGTCCTGATCGTACAGCTGCTCATTCGCCGAGCCGGGCGGCATGTCCACGCGATCGCCGAAGCTGCTGACATCGTACCCGCCGCCCCACGTTGAGTTCTTGATGGAGGGCTCGAAGGAGTTCCCGGAGTTCGTCCCGCGGCCGCGCGACCAGGTGTACGAGGCGTCGAAGGTCACGCTCGTCCCGATCCGCCCATTCAGTTCCAGCTCGAGGGCGCGGTAATCGCGGCGCTTGCACTCGAAGTTCGTGAGGAGGTAGCCGCTTTCAGACGGAAGCTCCGGCGCGTAGGTGCCCACGTCCTCGATGAGATGGTCTGACGTGGAGAAGACGCCCCTCACACGGAGCGCCCAGCCCGTCCGCACCTGCCGCTCGAACGCGACCAGCGCCTTGGCCACTCGGTTCGGCTTCAGAGCCGGGTCCACCGTGGATGGGTTCGCGGATGCGCTCTGCTCCGAAAGGAACTCCCAGTTCGACGGTGCGACAAGCTGCGATTCGCTGGGGTCGGACGGTCCGACCCAGGCGTACTGCCAAAATCCGAACGCCATGTCGTCGTTGAACCACTGGAGGCCGAACACCGAATAGGGCGGCGAGAACCAGCCGGCGGCGACCTTGACCAGGTTCCGGCCGTCGCCGGTCAGGTCGACGGCGGCCGACACGCGCGGCTGAAGGAACTCGGCCAGGCCTCAGCGCCAGAGCTGCCTCCCCGCGTCGTTGAACACGCGCTGCGTGTCGGCCCGCAGGCCCGCCATGACGGTCACGCGCTTCCACTGCGCCGAGTCCTGGACCCACACGCCGAAGCCGTCGCTCAAGTCGAGCAGATTGCCCGGGCCCAGTTCGGCGAAGATGAATGGCTCCTGCGGAGCGGCCCAGAAGATCTGGGAACCGTCGTCGAACCCGTTCCCCGGCCACGGGTCGGTGCCCCGGCCGGTCCAGAGGTTACGGTTCTGCAGCCTGGCCGCAAAGTAGCTCAGGCCCGCCTTCACCTGGTGTCGGCCCCAGCGCCCGCCATCCAGCCACGACTCGACCGATGTCGAGAGATCGGTCCGGTGCTCGAGGAAGTCCAGCCCGGCCTCGATGTTGTTGGTCCGCTGGCTGATGTCCAGCCAGGAGTAGCTCTGCGGACCGTAGTCGCCGCTGAGCGGTGCGGTGGAGGAGTGCTGCCGGGTCTGACCGATGGCCGCGGTCAGCAGCGCGTTGCGCGGGAGGATGCCGGTGTAGTTGATCCGGTAGGCGGAGTCGCGGGTCTCATCCCTGGTGTACAGCTCCGGCACGCCGATGCCGCCGCTCTGGCCGAGCGTGGTGTCCAGCGTGAACGTGGCCGCCACCGTGTGGTTGGCCTTCGGCGTGTACGTGCCCTTGCCGAAGAGATTAGTGGAGGTCCGCGTTCGGTCGCCCGAAGGGATCGTCAGCCAGCCGATTGTCTGCTCGGTGGTCGTGTCCAGGTTCCTGAAGTAGTTGTCCGACACGAAGAACCAGAGCTTGTCTTTCAGGATCGGCCCGCCGACGTTGCCGTAGTACTGCTGGACAGAGGTTTGCGGCAGGCTCGCCGCCGACAGTTGCTCCTGCTGCTCCGCGCGCAGGCGGCCGCTGCGAATCAGCGCGCCCGCCTCGCCCTTGAACGCGTTCCCGCCCGAGCGCGTGACGATGTTGATGAGCCCGCCGACGGCCTGGCCCATGGCGGGCTCGAACCCGTCGGAGACCACCTGCACCTCGGCCCAGCTGTCGTAGTTGATGCGGACGCCCGGGCTGTTGTCCAAGACGCTGTTGGTGGACAGGCCGTCCACCAGCCAGCTGTTCGCGAAGTCGCCCTGCCCGCGGAAACCCGGCTGGCCGGTGTCCTTGCCGAAGACGGTGTCCGTGCGGACGCCCGTCACGCCCGGCGTCAACGCCACCACTTCGGCGATCGTCCGCGCCTGCGTCGGGATCTGCGCGAGCTGGTCGCTCTTGAGCCGATAGGACGTGTCGGCGCGGGTGGGATCGGTCAGCGGCACGACCGCCGCGACCGTGACCTGCTCCTCGAACCCTGCGACCTTGAGCGATGTGCTCAGCACGATCGTCGCGCCCAGCCTCACGTCGTTGCCCGTGAGCGTCAGCTTTTCGAAGCCGGACAGCTCGAACGCGAGGTCGTAGATGCCGACGGGGAGCACGGGCAGGCAGAAGAAGCCAACGGCATCCGACACGGCGGTGCGCACGCCCTGGAGGCTCGGGCTTCGCGCCGCCACGGTGACGCCAGGGATCGCGGCGCCGGTGGCATCGACGACCGTGCCGCGGATCTCGCCGGTTTGCTGGGCGGCGGCTCGCCCGGGGAGCAGGGTGAACGAGATGAGGATGATGGCGATGAGAACCCACGCGTCCCGCATGAGTTCGCTCCTTCCTCCTCCTACCCCTTCGGCTTGATCAACTCCTCGAACGGCGCGTAGCCGCGGAGCGATTCGAGGTCCATGCAGTGGCTGAAGAGGTGCCCGTAGCCGAGCGGGTCCGACACTTCCCCAATCCCGGCGCCCTGTGCGACAGCCTCCCTCAGCAGCCGCACCGCCTCGTCCTTCTCGCCGAGCAGCGCCAGGATGCGCGCCGCGCGGAAGGTGTGCCTGCCGTTCAGCCAGAGGCCCTTCCGCTTCCGCAGATCGTCCGCAATCCGCCGAGCCTCGGCCCCCTGTCCCGTCCGCGCGGCGAGCGCGCCCAGCCATCCGGTGTAGTAGATGTCGAAGTAGGGATCCTTCGGGCGCTTCGCGAGCGCGACGGTCACCGCCTTGGCCTCCGGCCAGCGCTCAGCGCGGTAGAGCGCGTCCGCGAGGCCCGAGCGCGTCTCCTCGCTCTGCGCCTCGTCGCCGGCGCGGCTCTTGAACCAATCAACGGCGCGGTTCGCCGTGCGGATCGCGGCCTCGCGAGGCCCGTGGACGCGAAGTTCCTCGGCCGCCGCCAGCATCACGTACCCGGGCGTCCCACGCACCATGCTCGGAGAGGAGCGGGTACCGGGTATCTGCG
Source organism: uncultured Acidobacteriota bacterium (assembly GCA_963783255.1). Taxonomy (GTDB): domain Bacteria; phylum Acidobacteriota; class Vicinamibacteria; order Vicinamibacterales; family Fen-181; genus FEN-299. The sequence goes on from CAWAMP010000012.1 coordinate 300,126, forward strand.
TCTCGATCGCGCCGATCGACGCGTCCAACTCGTCGATTCGTCCCAGGGCGGCCAACGCGCGGGCCTCGAGCGCGCGCAGGTGGAAACTCCACGGGGTGCTCCCGCACGCCGTGCGGGCGGCCCCCAGTTCCTCCTCGTGCCGGCCGAGTGCATGAAGGGACGCCGCGCGGGACCACTCCATGGCATGGAGACAGTCGGCACACGTGGCCGTCACCAGCTCCCAGCGCGTCGGCTTCTGCAAGGTCTCCAGGCTCTCTCGCGGACGGTTCGTGCCTGCGAGGAAAGAGGCGAGGGACACTGCGTCGTACACGGAGTCGGGAGCCATCGCCGCGATCTGCCGCCAGATGACGACGATCTCCTCCAGCCGACTCGGATCGGCGTCGATGGCTTTTTGACCGTCCACCCGCAGCTGTCCGAGCTGGGACAGCGGCTGCTCGCCCTTCTTGAACGCCTCCGTGGCCCGGATGCTCTCCTCGAACAGCCCCGCCTTGTAGAGACTGTCTGAAAGCATGAAGCTCGCAAGGAAGAACCCGGGTTCCAGGGCGACGAGGTCGCGGAACTGACCGACGGCCGCTTCTGGATCGGCATGCACCGTGTGATAGGCCGCCAGGAACTTCTTCTGCGCCTCGAAGCTCGGCGGCTTGAACTCCTCCAGCAGCAGGTTGAACCAGGGATTGAAGTACCGCGCGGCGATCGTGTCGAGCACCTGCTGCTGCGCCGCCCGGACCCCGTCGAGCGGCTTCTCCCGCGGCACCTCGATTTCCTTCAGCGGGTAAAACGGTTTGCCCGCGATCGGGTCGGTGATGCTGGTACGGATCCACAGCGTTCCGCCGTGCACCTCGTACGCGCCCGAGACGACCAGGCCGGCCCCGGTCGCCTCGGCCAGCCGGCGGATCGGGTCGGCGGGCGCGCCGGCCGGCGCGGCTGCCGCTGACGCCTGGAAGACCGTCGCGCTCGGCACCACCGTGATCGTCCCGATCTGCGTGAGGCCCTCCGCCACCGCCTCGGCCGCGCTCTTGCCCAGCGCGTCGAGCGCGCGATCGGCCGAGCGGTTCTCGAACGCCGCGACGGCGACCGTGCGCAGGTTCAGTGTGGGCGCGGCGGCCACGGCTGGCGTTTGTGCCGGCGCCGTCCCGCCCCGCCGCCACAGCTGGACACCCGCGACCACTGACGAGATGACGACCACCGCCGCCGCCGCGGCCACCACCACGCGGCGTCGCGTCCACCAGCCGACGGCCACCGGCTCGGCCGCGGGCGCCGTCCGCCCCGAACTCGTGTCGCGCCGCAACCGCTTCAGATCGACGACGATGTCGCGCGCCGACTGATACCGCACCTCCCGGTCCTTCTCCAGCGCCTTCCCGATGATCCGCTCCAGCTCCGCCGGCACCTCCGGGTTCAGCCGCACCGGCGGCACCGGCGTCGCGTGCAGGATCCCGTCGAACACCGCCGCCGTCGTCTCGCCCCGGAACGGCAGGACGCCGGTCGCCATCTCGTACAGCACCACGCCGAGCGAAAACAGGTCCGTCCGCGCGTCCACCTCCCGCCCGAGCGCCTGCTCCGGCGACATGTACGCCACCGTCCCCACCGCCGTCCCCGGGCTCGTCAGCAGCTCCTCGGCCGGTGCCGTCGGCAGGTCCGTCGGTGGCGCCTCGGCGCCCGAGGCGCGGCCCGGCGCCTGCTTGGCCAGCCCGAAGTCCAGGATCTTCGCGTGGCCGGTCGCGGTGACGAACAGGTTCCCCGGCTTGATGTCGCGGTGCGCGATCCCCTTGGCGTGCGCCGCCTCCAGCCCCGACGCGATCTGAATCCCGAGCTCGAGCAGGTCGTCCACGCCCGGCCGCCGGCCGCGCAGCCGCTCGCGCAGCGTCTGCCCTTCGAGCAGCTCCATCGCGATGAACTGCCGTCCGTCGTGCGCATCGATGTCGTAGATCGTGCAGATGTTCGGGTGGTTGAGCGCCGAGGCGGCCCGCGCTTCGCGCTCGAAGCGCTCCACCGCCTGGCGGTCGCGCGAGAGCGCCTCGGGCAGGAACTTCAGCGCCACGGTGCGCTTCAGGCGCACGTCCTCCGCCTGGTAGACGACGCCCATGCCGCCGGCGCCGAGCTTCCCGACGATTCGGTAGCGCCCGACCTCCTCACCGATCATCGGGGCCTCCTGGACCGGGTTGCGGCCCGCCTCCGCGCGGTCGGATGTCCAGGCGCGCTAAGGCGCGGTCTCGCCGGAATCGCGGGATGACGCAGAGAGTCACTGATGCGGCGCCGCCGGCGCGCGGCGGAGCAGCAAGGCGGGTGGGGCCGGGGCGGACGCCTGGTGTCGCCGGCATCGAGGGCCCTGAGGTTGTGGGGGATTATAGCCCAGTCGCGACCAGCGGCGGCGCGCGCTGGTCGCGATCCGGCTCACATCTCCGACCCTCCGGCTATTCGTTGGAATTCGCGGTTTCTCGGCGGTTCGTAGGACAAAGACCGCGGAAGGCGGTCAGACGCCGTACTCCAAGAACACCAGAAGCTTGCGGTCTGCCGGCACCCCTCGGGCGTTGCCCGGATCTCCGACGCGTGGTGGCGCGAAAAGGGCAAGAAAAGGGCGAAGTGCCTTTTCGACGACTTTCGCGTGGCTGTAAATTATTGAAAAGATGGCTCCTCAGGTAGGACTCGAACCTACAACCCTCCGGTTAACAGCCGGATGCTCTGCCATTGAGCTACTGAGGAACGTTGGCAGGTGCACGCGGGCCCGATGACCCGCAGACCGTCAATGGTAGCGGATTCGCAGGGAGAGGGTCAATTGGCGGACAGCAACAAGTCGAGGTCGCCAGTTCGCAAGATCGCAACTTCGCAAGATCGCAAGATGCCAGCGAGCGGTCCCGCTACTTCTTCTTGGATGGCCGCGGCGAGCCCGACCTCACCTGCACGATCGTGCCGACGATGCCCAGCAGCACCCACGCGAGGAACTGCCAGCTGCGCCCGAACGCCGGAATCCCCAGGTGCCCCACCCACACACCGTCCTGCCCGGGCCGACCGGCGGCGCGCGCGGTCAGCGCGGCGGCGGTCCCCGCGACGGCCGTCTGAGCGCCGAAGAAGGCGGTGGCGACGATGACAATCTGCCGTTGCAGCGCCGTGGCCAGCGTGGCGCCCGCGACCACCGCGAAGAGCACGACGATCGTGCCCGGCTCGCTCCCACGCCACGCCGTCCAGCAGGCGTGCGCAAGCGTCGCGCCCAGCCCGCCACCCACCAGCGCGACGCCGACGATGAAGCCGGCGAACATGATCAACGCGCCCAGGACGCCGCCGACGCCAAGCGCCACGAGCATGGCGAAGGTGTCGCTGGGTGCCACGAGCGTGCTGGCGAAGAGCGCGCCCAGCACGAACCCGTAAACGGTGAGCACGAACCGGAACAGCCGGTAACCGGCAAGACAGGCGAGCAGCCCCGCCAGGATCAGCAGCACGCCGGCCGGCAGCTGGTACGAAGTCGGCAGCATTACACCTCCCGCCGCCCCTCCATCGCCTTGTTCATCGTCACCTCGTCGGCGTACTCGATGTCGCTGCCGACGGGCACGCCCATCGCAATCCGGGTGACGCGGACGCCGAGCGGCTTGAGCAGGCGCGCCAGATAGATGGCCGTCGCCTCGCCCTCGACGTTCGGGTTCGTCGCCAGGATCACTTCCTCGACGCCGCCGGCCTCGACGCGCGACAGCAGCCCCCTGATCTTCAGCTCGTCGGGGCCGATGCCCTGGAGGGGCGAAATCGCGCCCATCAGCACGTGATAGGTCCCCTTGAACTCCCGGGTCTTCTCGATGACCCCGGCATTCTGGGCCTCCTCGACGACGCAGATGACCCGGCGGTCGCGGCCTTCGTCCGTGCAGCACACGCACGGGTCCACGTCGGTGATGTTGTTGCACACCGAGCAGTGCGCCACCTTGTCCTTCACGTCGCGCACGGCGTCGCACAGCCGGTCGGCGTCCTCGCGCGGGCCGCGCAGCAGGTGGAAGGCGAGGCGCTGCGCGCTCTTGCGGCCGATGCCGGGCAGCCGCTGCAGTTCGTCGACGAGGCGGGTCAGCGGTTCGGGCTGGAACATCAGAACATGCCCGGGATCTTCAGCCCGCCCATCATGCCGCCGACCTGCTGCGACATCGCCTCGTCCACCTTGCGCTGCGCGTCGTTGACCGCGGCCAGAATCAGGTCCTGCAGCATCTCGACGTCGTCCTTCGACACGACCTCCGGGTCGAGCTTCAGCGACAGCAGGTGCTTCTCACCGCTCATCACGACGGTCACCATGCCGCCGCCCGCCGTGGCTTCGACGCGCAGCTCGGCCATCTGCTTCTGCAGGCGGGCCTGCATCTGCTGCGCCTGCTTCATCATTTGCTGGATGTTCATCACTCATCTCAATCGCGGGGCTGAAGCCCCGCGCCACACCGGTCAGCCCCGCGCCACACCGATCAGCCCCGCGCCACACCGATCAGCCCCGCGCAGCACCGTCACAACCGTTCGATGTCCTTGATCTCGAGAGGCATCAGCTCGAGCAGGGTTTGCATCCCAGGGTCCGCGGCTGCTTCCGCCTTCAAGTCCTGAGGAGGGCCGTCCGATGGCGCCGGCTTCGCGCCGGCTTCTCCATTCGCTGGCCGCGGCGCCGGCACTGCGACCTCGGGCTCTGCGATGCTCGCCGCGACGACCATTCGCCGCCCGGCGACGCGCGCCGCCAGCGGCTCGAGCCAGGTCCGGTTCTTCTCGATCTGGTCCTTCCCGGCGCGCCGCACGGCCGTGAACACGAAGACGATGCGGTCGCCTTCGACGTCCACCCGGTGCGCCTGCGCGACGGTCATCTTGTAGAAGGCGTCCTTGGCGCGCCGGACCTCCTCGATGAACGCATCTATCAGCCCGCCGGACGGTGCGGGTGACAACGCCGCTGACGGCGTGGCCGGCGGCACGACGCTCGGCGCGGCTGGCGGCACGACGCTCGGCGCAGCCGGCCGGGCCGTTCGCACTGCCGGCGCCGCGTCCGGCGGCGCATCGTCGATCTCCCCGGAGTCCGCGCCGCGGAAGGTGTCGGGCGGAGCCGCAGGGGCCGGTGGTTGGGGGCGAGCGGCGGCCTGGCGCGACACCGGAGCGGCGGGCGTCGCGGCGCGCCCGGCGTAGCTGCGCCGGACTCCGGACGATGGGCCGCTGCCGGCGCCCGTGGGCGAGGCGGCCTGCCCGGCGGGCGGCAGCGAGCCCCCCTGCCGCAGCTGCTCGATCAGCTCGGCCAGCGGCACCAGCTTCCTCAGGTGGACCCACCTGAGAAGTGCCATCTCCAGGTGGTACCTCGGCTCGGCCGCCACGCGAAGGTCGGCCTCCGCCCGCGCGATCAGGTCGAAGGACCGCAGCAGGTCCTCGCGCGAGAAGCGCGTGACGAGCACCGCGATCCGGTCGCGCTCGCCTGCCGGCGCCACGTCCACGTCGTCGAGCCGCTTCGAATCCACGGAGATGAGCATCAGATCGCGAACGAGCCTCGACATCTCGCGGCACAACAGGCGCAAATCGTAGCCGCTCTCGATGGCACGGCCCGCCAGGGCGAAGACGGCGAGCGCGTCTTCGCCGGCCACCGCCTCGAGGATGTCCAGCAGGAGGTCGCGGCCCACCAGGCCGAGCACGGTCGAGACGTCCTCGGCCGACACGGTGTCGCCGGCAAAGGCCAGCACCTGGTCGAACGCGGTGAGGCCGTCCCGCATGCTGCCGTCGGCGGCGCGTGCGATGAGCCGCAGGGCGTCGTCGGCGACGGTCAGCTGCTCCTTCGCCGCGATCATCTTCAGCTGGTCGGCGATGCCTCGCTCCGAGATCGTGCGCAGCTCGTGCACCTGCGAGCGCGACACGATCGTCTCGGGGATCTTCTGCAGCTCGGTCGTCGCCATCATGAAGATGACGTGCGGCGGCGGCTCCTCGATCGACTTGAGCAAGGCGTTGAACGAGTGGCCGGAGAGCTGGTGGACCTCGTCGATGATAAAGATCTTGTAGCGATCGCGGACGGGCGGAATCGAGAGGCCCGAGATGATCACGTCGCGGACCTTGTCCACCTGCGTGTGCGTCGCCGCGTCGATCTCGAGGACGTCCATGTCGCGGCCCGCCGCGATCTCGACGCACGCGTCGCACGCCCCGCAGGGATCGGCGGTCGGGCCGGACTGGCAGTTGAGCGCGCGTGCGAGGATGCGGGCGGTGGTGGTCTTGCCGACGCCGCGAGGCCCGGCGAACACGAAGGCCTGCGCGACGCGGCCGCCGGCAATCGCGTTCCTCAGCGTGCGGGTGACGCCGCCCTGGCCCACGACGTCGTCGAATCGTTGCGGGCGCCACTTGCGGGCGAGAACCTGGTAGGACATTCAGGAACGACTCTCGGCTTCCGGCTTTCGGCGCGATCGCTGACAAAACGAGCGGCGGCGAGACCTACCGCGACCCGGGTGGCCCTGCGGCACATGACAGGCACTGCTGAGCGCTGCTGCCTTCCGGCCCTGACGCGGTTCACAGGCTGGCATTGCACAGGATCCGGGCCGCGGTACGACCCGCCCCCGCCCGGATCGCAGTGTACTTCGCCGCCCTCGTCGCAGTCCAGCGCGACAATCCGGCCGGCGGCGCGATCGCGGGGCTCCCGCCTTCGCCCTTCGGGCTTCGGCGAGGCCGCTGTAGCAGGGCCGAGGCGGAAAGCCCCGCGCCACAGCGGAGGACTGCCACTGCAGCTCGCAAGGTCGCAAGATCCCCGGATTCCAAGATCCCCAGATCGCAAGATCCCCAGATCGCAACATCGCAAGATCGCAAGATCGCAAGATCGCAACATCGCAAGATCGCAAGTTACCCCATTCCCACCGTGTCCATTCCGTCATAATTCCCAACCGTGGCCCCGCCCTCCCGGTCTACTGCCAGTGTGAGCGATGCCGAGCTCATCGAGCTGGCCCGGAACGGCGATCGCGCAGCCTTCGGCGACCTTGTCGAACGCTACCAGCACGTCGTCTTCCGCGCAGCGCTGGCCGCGCTGCGCTCGCGCGAGGATGCCAAAGAGGTGACGCAGGACGCCTTGGTCTCCGCCTTCCAGAAACTGGACCGCTTCCGCGGCGAATCCAGCTTCAAGACCTGGCTGCTCACGATCACCTGGAACCGCGCGATGGATCGGAGACGACAGGCCGGCAGCTGGTTCCGGCGGTTCGTCGCCCGCGACCGCGAGGACGGGTTCGAGCTTCCGTCCGGACAGCCGTCGCACGAGACGACGCTCATCGCGGCGGAGACCCGGCAGGAAGTGCGTCGACTGCTCGGAACGCTTCCCGTCAAGTACAGGGAAGCGCTGCTGCTGTCGGCGTCCGGCGATCACACGTTCGAGGAAATCGGACGGCTGCTGGGCGTCCCGACGGGCACGGCGAAATGGCGGGCGATGGAAGGCCGGCGCATCCTCAAGAAGAAACTCGTGAGCCGCGGGTCCGGCCGAGAAGCGGCAGCCGCCGGGGCGGAGCTGGGAATTGAGAATTGAGAATTGGGGATTGGGAATTGGGAATTGGGAATTAGGAATGGGGGACGAGGGAATCGGGAGGCGGAGCACGGCGATGACAGGCAGCCTCGGACCAGACGACAACCTGCCGGAAGGCGGCACTCTCGACCGCGCAATCGACGACGCGATCGGCGCGGTGCTCGGCGACGCTCCCCGCGATCTGCGCGCGCAGGTGCTCGCACGGTTGGAGGAGCCTGTCGAAGCGCGCCCGTCCCGGCCGTTCGTCTACTTCCGGCCGGCCCTGCTGCCTGCGGCCGGGGCGGTGCTGATTGTGCTCGGCGTCGCGGTCAGTTGGTGGCAGGTGGACGAGCAGCTGAGCCGCGCGGGTTCGGGACGCCGGCAGGAAACCGGTAGCCGTGCCGTCGGGCCGAGCGCGCCGGGCACGGTGGCGACGCGCGGCCCCACGTCGCGGGCCGCTCGAGCCGAAGCGGACAGCGCGCCGCCAGCTTCCCCGCTCACGGCCGGGTCCCCGGGCGGCGACCGGCGCGCCGCGCCCGGCGCCGATCGCATCGTCGCAGCCTCCCTGCTCGAGATGGACGCGCTCAGCCGCCCGCGAGCCGTTGCAGCCGACGCGGTGGCCGCGCCGGACGAAGAGCCCGACTCGTTTCTCCCCGGTGCGCTTGGCGGGGACCTCGGCGACCCGATCAAACCGCTTCCCAGGCATCGGCCCATCGTGATTCTACCGATTGCCCCGGCGCCCATCGTGGACGCGCCGCCCGTTTCAACGCTGGCCGAGCCGGTCAGCACGCTGTCCGGCGACAACAGTCCCCGGGATCGCACAGGTCCCGGCAAGCCCGAAGGAGTCCGCCCATGACCCGTCGAATCGCCTCGATCCTCGCGCTCGTGTGCGCCGCCGTCCTGCTGACGCCGGCCGTGCCGGCTGCCGCCCAGGAATCCCCGCAGACCGTGAGGGCCGCAATCCCGCCGCAGGCGGCGCCAATGCCCGTGCCGCCGCAGGCGGTGACGGCGCCCGTTCCGCCGCAGGCGCGGCCGTCGGTCGGCCAGCCCCAGCTGGCGCCCAGGCCCGAACCAGCGCCGGCCCCGAAACCTCCCTCCGAAACCGAGGCGGTCAACGTCAAGGTCGAGGTGACCATCACCTATCAGGTGGGAAACGCGACGCCGGTGAGACGAATGGCGACACTGACGGTGGCCGACCAGGGCAGGGGCTCGCTGCGCTCGGGCAACCAGGTCGCCGTGCCTTCGACAACCTATCAGCCCGTGGTCCCGGGAAAGTCCGAAGGCGGCCTGCCCTCGCCGGCCGCTCCGCTGACCTCCTTCAACTACAAGTCGGTGGGGCTGAACCTGGACGCCAATCGCGTGTATATCCAGGGGAACAAGGCCAGGATGGACCTGAGCGTCGAGTTCAGCGCCATCGACGAGAAGCCATCCGATGGCACGGGCCGGCCTCCGTCGTTCCCGACCTTCTCCCAGAACCTCACGCTGGTTCTCGAAAGCGGCAAGCCGGTCATCGTCGGCCAGTCGAGCGACTTCGTGGACAACGTGGAGCGGAAGCAGACGGTGGAGGTGAAGGCGACGATACTGCGATAGCGGCGCACACGGACGGACTGGAATTGAGAATCAGGAATTGAGAATTGAGAATTGAAAAGGCAGAAAGGGCCTTCGGCCGTTCTGCCTTGTCGGGATTCGCGTCTCAATTCCTCATTCTCAATTGTCAATTCCGCGGAGCCGCGTCCTCGATCGCGCGGACGTCCGCGTCGGTGAGTTCGAGTTCGGCGGCGCCGACCATCTCCTCCACCTGCTGCGGACGGCGGAAGCCGACGATGGCCGCGGTCACGGCAGGGTTCCGAAGCGTCCAGGCCACGGCCACCTGTCCGGGGGATGCGCCGTGGCGCGCGCCGACCTGGCGCAGCACCTCGACGGACTGCAGGTTCTTCGACAGCCGCGGCTCCTGGAACTCGGGCGTCCGCCGCCGCCAGTCGTCCTCGGGCAGCGAGGCCACGCGCTCGGCCGTCATCTTGCCGCTCAGCAATCCGGCCTGCATCGGCGAGTAGACGATGACGCCGACATCGTGGGCCCGGCAGTAGGGCAGCGTCTCGGCCTCGATCGCACGCCGGAGCAGCGAGTACGGCGGCTGCAGCGTTTCGACGGGGGCGATGGTCGAGGCCCGTGCCATGTCCTGGGCTGTGAAGTTCGAGACGCCGATGTGGCGAATCTTGCCGGCCTGCCTGAGCGCCGCCAGTTCGCCCCACGCTTCCTCGATGCTGCCGGCCGTCGGCGCGTCGAAGAAGCGCGGCCAGTGGATCTGCATCAGGTCGATCGTTTCGACGCCCAGCCGCCGAAGGCTCTGCTCCACCTCGCGCCGAATCGACGCCGCCTCGAGGTTGTGCTGCACGTCGCGGCGGCCTTCGGGCCAGACGAGGCTGCACTTGGTGAAGACGAGCGGCCGGCGCGACCCGAGGTTCCTGAGCGCGCGACCGACGATCTCCTCGGAGTGGCCGAGGCCGTAGACCGGTGCGGTGTCCACCCAGTTGATGCCGAGGTCCACGGCGCGCTCGATCGCCGCCACCGATTCGCTGTCGTCCTGCGGCCCCCACCCGAACGCGTAGCCGGGGCCGCCGATCGCCCACGCGCCAACGCCGATCGTCGTGATGTCGAGCCCGGTTCTGCCGAACACTCGTGTCTTCATCGTGGTCTCCTGGGGCAACAGCATAGCCCGAATCGGCCCTCGTCCGGCCCTGTCGTATGATGGGGATGATGGCCGAACCGACCGACGCCCTGCGCCACGCCTACCAGCGCCACGAACGCCGGTGGGCCGACAACCTCTACGTGTATGCGGTCGTGTCGAGGCGGAGCCGCGGCGTGTCGGTCGGAATCAACCTGAACCCGGGCAAGGAGTGCAATTTCGATTGCGTCTACTGCCAGGTGGATCGGTCGGTGCCGTCGAGCGTGCGCAAGGTGGATCTCGATCGCGTGGCGCTCGAACTCGATGCGGTGCTGCAGGCGGAGGCGAACGGTTCGCTCTATGCCGCCCCGCCGTTCAGCGCGCTCGCTCCCGAGGCGCGCGGCGTGCGCGACATCGCGTTCTCGGGCGACGGCGAGCCGACCGCCTATCCGCGCCTGAAGGAGGCGTTCGAGGTGGCGGCCGCGGCGCGCGCGCGCTTTGGTCTCGACGCCGCAAAGACCGTGCTGCTCACCGACGCGGCGTACCTCTCCAAGCCGTCGGTGCGCGAGGCGCTGACCGTGCTCGACGCGAACAACGGCGAGATCTGGGCGAAGCTGGACGCCGGCAGCGACGAGTACTTCCAGCGGGTGGACCGGCCGAACGTCTCGCTGACCCGGGTGCTGGAGAGCATCCGCGACGCGGCGCGCGTGCGTCCGGTGGTCATCCAGTCGCTGTTCATGCGGGTGAACGGTCACGCCATGCCGGAGGCCGAGATCGAGGCCTACTGCGGTCGGCTCAACTGGCTGCTGGCGGAGGGCGGACGGATCAGGGCCGTTCAGATCCACACCGTCGCGCGCAGGCCGGCCGACCCGTCGGTCACGCCGGTGCCCGACGCGGAACTGGACCGGCTGGCCGCGGCGGTCAGCCAGCGCGTCTCGGTTCCGATCGAGACCTACTACGGGGTTGGATAGTTGAGGACGGGCGCCCCGGGCGCCCGCCACGGGCCGCCGCGCGGCGATCGCGGGGCTGAAGCCCCGCGCCACACCGGCGGCGCACGGGACGCCATGCTGTCAGCGTGCCGCCGGGAGCGAGTCGGCGAGCAGGCCGACGGCCAGCGCGTAGGCGTGGGCGCAGTTGTAGCGCAGCAGCACCGAGTAGTTCTCGTAGACGAGGAAGTTGCGCGCGCCGGCGCGGACCAGCGAGGCGGTCATGTCCGACGCCGGAAGCGCCTGCTTCTGGGCCGTGCGGACGCCCAGCGCGCTCCAGCGGGGAAGCGGGAGGTCCACCGTCATCTGCCGCACCGCCTCGCAACCCGTCGTGCGAAGCGGCGCCTCCGTCGCGATCTTCCCGGTCGCTCCTGCCGGAATCGCGACGGCACGTCCCCACCGGGCACCGGGCACCCATCCGTTCCGCGTCAGGTAGTTCGCCACCGAGGCGAAGACATCGGCGTTCGACGCCCAGATGTCCCGCTTGCCGTCGCGGTCGTAGTCCTCGGCGTATTTCAGGTAGCTCGACGGCATGAACTGCGGCTGGCCCATTGCGCCCGCCCACGACCCCTTCATCTTGTCGATCTCGATGTCGCCGCGATCGAGGATGAGCAGCGCGCTGAACAGCTCCTCCCTGAACATCGCGGCCCGCCGGTTGTCGTAGGCCAGCGTCGCCAGCGAGGCAATCGTCGGGCGGACGCCCGTGAACCGGCCGAAGTTCGACTCGAGGCCCCAGACCGAGACGATGACGCCGGCCGGCACGTCGTACTGCGCTGAGATCTTCTCGAGAAGCGAGGCGTAGCGCGTCATCATTTCGCGCCCGGTTGACACGGTCTTCCGGTCCACCCTCCGTTTCAGGTACTGGTCAATCGTCTGCGTGCGCTCGGCCTGTGTTCGGTCCCGCTCGACGACCACGGGCTGCAGCTCGATACCGGCCAGGGCCGACTCGACGGTCTTCTCGGTGATCCCCCTGGCGAGCGCGTCCTTGCGGAGCTGCTCCAGCCATTCGGGGAAGGGGACGGCCTGCGGCACGGCGGCCGGATCCTGTGCGGCGAGAACGACGGCCGGAGCCGCGCACAGGGCGGCGATAGTGAAAGCGGCGAGAAGACGGAGGAATGACGCGGACATTGGACGCTTCGACCATTATCGTCAATCTTGCGATCTTGTGATCTTGCGATCTTGCGATCTTGCGATCTTGCGAAGTGAAGATCGACAGGACGGCCAGTGGCGCGGCCACGATTCCAGGACGTGAGACGTCGGTCATCGGAGGCAACTCCTTCTGCCGGCCATACGTATGGAACGGGAAGGTGGCTGACCGCGGGGCTGAAGCCCCGCGTCACGGCGACAGAGTCCCGCCTGGCTGCCGGGGTGGTCATCTCTCGGCAGGAGCTTCCATGGGGTCCATCCACCGCGACATCCGCTACGCCGTCCGGCTGCTCGGGCGCAGCCCGATGTTCACTCTCGTGGCCGCCTTCTCGCTCGCGCTCGGGATCGGCGCGAACGCGGCGCTGTTCAACATGTTCAACGCGCTGCTGTGGCGCCCGCTCCCGGTCGACGCGCCTGAGCAGCTGGTGAAGGTCTACTCGCGCAGCGCGAAGGGCGCCGTCTTCGATCAGTTCCCGTGGCCCGAATACGGCGACTACGCGTCGGACACGTCGTTCGAGGGCCTGGCGGCCTACACGATCACCGAGTGCGCGCTCGCGACGCCCGGCCAGGACGCCATGCGAGTCTACGGCGAGATGGTGAGCGGGAACTACTTCGAGGTGCTGAGGCCCCGCATGCAGCTCGGCCGGGGCTTTCATGCCGACGAGGGGCGGACCGTCGGCCGCGATCCGATCGTCGTCATCGGGGTTGCGGCCCCCGAGTTCATGGGCGTCTTCGCGATCTACTTCGCCCCGGACGTCTGGGTGCCCATCGCCATGATGCCGCAGTTCGCGCGCCCCTATGCGCAGATCCTCGAATCGCGCGACGACCGGGAGTTCAGGTTCATCGGCCGGCTGAAGCGCGGCGGCTCTGGCCCGGACAGGACCCGGTCGGCAGGCGCATTCAGTGGCAGATACCGGACGGGCCGTTCCTGGAGGTGGTGGGCGTCGCGGCCGACGGCAAGTACCGGCAGCTGACCGAGGCGCCGCAGCCCTACATCTTCCTGCCCTACGCCCAGCACACGCGGGCGAGGCTCACGGTCGTGGCTTCCTACCTGGGCGATCTCGGCAGCGCTCTGAAGGCGCTCCGGGACGCCGTCAAGGCGATCGACCCCGCCATGCCGATCTTCGAGACGAAGACGATGGACCAGCACATGGAGCGCGCGATGCTGGCTCCGCGCCTCTCCGCAGCGCTGGCCGGGCCGGCGGGTCTGCTCGCGGCGCTGATCGCGACGATCGGCCTCTGCGGCGTGATGACGTACTCGGTCAGCAGGCGGACGCAGGAGATCGGGATCCGTCTCGCGATTGGTGCGACGCCGGCGACCATCCTGCGGCTGGTCGCCCGTCAGGGCTTCGTGCTGAGCGCGGTCGGGATCGCGATCGGCCTGACCGTCGCGTTCCTGTCCTCGAACGTCGTCTCGATCCTGCTGTTCGGCGTCGCACCGACCGATCCGATCGTGTTCGTCGGCGTGCCGTTGCTGCTGGCGATCGTGGCGGGAGTCGCATCCTACATCCCGGCGCGGCGGGCGCTCAGGATCGATCCGCTGGTGGCGCTGCGGCAGGAGTAGCCCGCCTTCGCCCACATCGGACATTGCGTGGGCTGCGGCGAGGTCCGCCCTGGCCGGGCGGAGGCGAGAAGGCGATCGCTATTCGTACACGACCCGTCCGGCGGGAGCCTTCGCGGGGTCGTGGAGGTAGTATCCGACGCCCTTCTCGATCATCTCCTTGTACTTCGGCACGCCGGTAATCACCAGGCGTTTGTCTGGGTGATCTTCGCCCCACGTCTCGGCCACCTGGAGCAGCGCCGACGTGTGCCGGCCGACGCGCACCGCAATCGGCCACCCCTTCTCGTCGATAGGTGCGAACAGCAGGCCGTGCTTCCCGGCCTTCACCACGAACTCGTCCTTGCCGCTCAGCAGCTGCTCGCGGCCCGTGATGCCCCGCGTGGCGTCGAGGAACGGCTCGGGCGCCTCGAAGAGCAGCGAGATCGCGTTCGAGTGGTCGCCGACCTCGCGGTGCGACAGGCCGTGGAGCGTCCGCGGCGAGAACTCGGTGCCGATTTTGAAGCCTTCCATGTCGGTCAGCGTCATCGACACCATCGTCGCCATGTCCTGGCCCCGCTGGTGGGTCACGATCGTGTTGATCACGGGGTACTGCAGCTCGGCCTCGTGGAGGTCAACCTCGATGTCGACCTTCTCGCGCTTGATGAGTTCCATGAAGGCGTACGCCGTCTGCTCGGTGAGCGTGCCGCTTGCGCGGCCGGGCCACGTGCGGTTCACGTTGCGGATGTCCACGTAGGCCAGTTGCTGGCCGCTCGGGTAGTGGAAGTAGACCTCCGGGTCGGGCCACTGATCGAGGGGGTTCGTCCACCGGTCGCCCATCCGAAACGTGCGCGAGCCCCAGGCCGTCGGAATCGAGAAGTCCGGCGGATAGGCGCCGCCCAGCCGCGTCACCGTCGTCGCGCTGCGGTTCGCCGACAGCACGACGATCAGCCGGCCCGTCTCGACGACCGCGTTCTCGGCCAGCACCCAGGCGGTCAGGCGGCCGGCCGGCTCCTCGGGATGCGATCCGCCGAGCACGAAGAGCGTCGCGCCCGGCGCCTTGCCCTCGAGAAAGTAGACGTTGCAGTCGTTGGCCGTTCCCGCGAGCGGTTCGAAATACTCGGAGAGCTTCTTCACCGTGGTGAGGCCCGGGCCGAGCACGACCGGCTCCTTCAGCCGCCTGCTGCTGTAGAAGCTGGCGCCGGAGGTCGCCAGCAGGACGAGACCGAGGCCGATGACGAGGAGCTTCTGGACGAGGAGGCGACGGGTCATGCGGTCACCTCACTTGAGCCGGAACAGCCGGAGCAGGAACGGGATGAGCACGAGGACGTAGAGCACATCCCGCTCCCACCTCTTCGATTTCAGCAGGTTCACGACCAGGATCACCGACACGAACGCCACGAGGGCGTAGTAGAGGAGGGTGACGATGGGCATAGACGACCTCAGGGATCAGCTGGCAGCTGTCAGCTGGTAGCGGATCCGCCGCCAGCCGACGGCTGCCGGCTGCCCGCTACAGTCCGGTGAGAAACCCGAGCTTCTTCGAGTACACGACCATCAACGTCCCGATGACGACGATGATCAGCGCCGGCACGAGGCAGGCGCGAAGGAACTGGCCGTACGACCCCTTGTGGCCGACGACGTCCACCGTAAGGCGGCCGATGATGGCCGTCGGCGGCAGTGCGTCGCCGAGCGGCCAGATCACGCTCATTCCCGCGAGCGCGACGATCGGATCGAGGCCCCGGTTGTTGAACAGGAGGATGAGCGGCACGCCGATCACCGGCGCGGCGCCCCACATCAGCACCGCCTCGGACACCGGCAGCACGATGAACAGCGAGGCGTACACGACCCACAGGGGCAGCGTGACGGCCGCCACGGCCAGGAGGCCGCGCGCCCCCGTGAGCGTCATGATCTGCACCAGAATCCCGGCGCAGGTGAGCGTGCCGAGCAGCGGCAGGAGTTGGTCCACCGTCTCGCGCGCGATGCGGAAGAACTCGAGGCGCACCGGCGATGCGAGGTACGACACCAGCGCGGCGGCCGCGAACATCAGCGGCAGGCCGAGGATCGGCGTCGAGAACGGCCACTGGCGCCCGGCGAACACCAGCAGGCCGAACACGACGAACGGCAGGAGCACGCGCCACCAGGCCATGCCGGCAGGCGCAGGAGGCAGTTCCTCGAGCGCCTTCGTCACGTCGGCTCCCTCTCCTTTCCATCCGAGGATGAAGCTGGTGAGGAGCCCGGCCAGGAGGCACGGCAGCAGCAGCGGCCAGAAGAACCCCACGTAGGGCATGTTGACGCCGGCCGCCGTCATCATCGCCCAGAGGCTGACGGGCGGCGCGGCGGCGCTCAGGCCCGCGTTGATGAAGATCAGCGCAGCCGCCTTGTGCCTCGGGATGCCCATGTAGTGCAGCACCACCGCCACGAGCGACCCCGCCACAAGCACCGTGACGCTGCCCGCGCCCGTCAGCGCGCCGGGGACGAGCAGCAGCACCGTCAGCAGCACCAGCAGGAGCGCGCGGCTGCGGTGAAACCGCTCCAGGATCGACCGGACGACGAAGGTCACGCCTCCCGACTCCTTCAGGAGGTTCATGAAGAGCGTTGCCGCGACGAAGATCAGGTTGATGTCGAGGTAGGTGGCCGCACCCTCGGCGATGTGCCGGGCCGGGAAGTACTGCCCGGCGACCAGCGCGCCGCCGACGGCGGCGCCGAACATCGCCAGTTCGGTCGAGACCCGGAATGCCCGGATGACGACATACACCGCCACCAGCGTGGCCAGGACGATGCCGGCCTCGGTGAACATGCTCACGGGGCGGCTCCTACTTGCCGAACAGGTTCTTGAGGACGGTGTTCAGCTCGAGGCTCTTCTCGTAGAGGATGACCGGGATGTTGAACTTCTTCCCGAGGGTCGTGAAGCGGCCGTCCTCGTCGCCGTCCTTGCGGACGACCAGCAGCTGCGACTTCGGGCACACGGCGTCGATCGACATCTCGTCGGAGTTGTCGCCGGGCGCAGCGTTCTTGGCCCGCCGCTCCATGCCTTCGACGTGGGCGCCGATGACCGTGATGCCACGCTTCTTCGCCTCTGCGATGAGCGCACCGGCGCGGCCGAGCTCGTCGTCGATCGACACGCCCGCGCCGCCCATCCCCTTCAGGCTGCTGCCGGTGACGATGATGATCGTCTTGTAGGGCTTGGCCGCCAGGTCCTTCACCGTGCCGGTTTCCTTGAGGTCGTAGTCCATCTGCAGCCGTCGCAGGAACACGCCCACCGTCACGGCGCCCGGGCTCTGCCCGCAGGAGGTCAGGAAGACGGGAGCCTGGGCCTTCGCTGCCGGCTGGGCGGCGGCGGGAGCCGCGGCGGGCGCGGGCTTGGCGGTTTGCGCGAGGAGCGGGATGGCGCCGGCGAGCACCGCCAGGGCCAGGGCGAGGACGGTCCGTGCGCGGAACGAGCGGATCATGGCAAAGCCTCCAGCGAAAACGGGGCCGGAACGGTCAGGCGAAGGATATCAGAACTAGAGCCTCCCGGACCTGAGGATGCCCACCGCCAGCCACAGGCCGAGGATCGCGGCGGCGACGAAGCCGACCAGGCCGAGCGCGGGAAGACCGAACAGCTGGGGGCCTGCGGAGCGCTGGAGGACGAAGGACGAGCCGACGATGAGCGCCGCGATCACCACGGCGAAGCTGAGGCGGTTGCTCGCGCGGTCCATCTCCTGGACGAAGTGCTCGAGGTTGCGGTGGACGAACTGGATCTGCAGGCGGTCGTCCCGTGCCTTGCCGAGCACCTCCATCAGATCCTGCGGAAGCGTCTGCAACGCCTCCGCCATCCCGCGCGCGGTGTCGGCGACCCGTCCGGCGACGGCCGTCGGCGCCATCCGGTCACGGAGTATCCCCGCCACCACGGGGCGCGCGTGCGCCAGCATGTTGAAGGTCGGATCGAGGCGGCGTCCCACGCCCTCGACCGTGACGAAGGCCCTGACGAGCAGCATGAGGTCGGCAGGGAACTGCAGCCGGTGGCGTCGCATGACCGCCAGCGCGTCCTGCAGGAGGGCGGCGATGGACAGGTCGCGAAGGGCGACGCCCGCGTACTCGTCAATCAGGTCGGCCAGGTCGCGGGCGAACTGCGCGCGATCGAGCGGCGTCAGCGGCCGGCCGATCGCCAGGATGGCGGCCGCGAGCCGGTCCGCGTCCTCGCGGACGATCGCGTCGAGCAGGCGGACCAGCGCGTCGCGCAGGCGGGGATCGACGCGCCCGACGCTGCCGAAGTCCAGCAGGCATATCGCGTTGTCCGGCAGGATGAAGACGTTGGCCGGATGCGGGTCGGCGTGGAACAGCCCGTGGCGCAGGACCTGCTTGAGGAGGATCAGCGCACCTCTGGCCGCGATCGCCCTGGCGTCGAACGCCTCGGGGGCCGCCACGACGTCCTGCAGTCTCGTCCCCTCCATGTACTCCATCGTGAGCACGCCGGTCGTGGTGTGCGGCCAGTGCACCCTGGGGAAGCGGACGGTGCGGTCGTCGGCAAAGGTGCGCGCGAAACGCTCGATCGCCCGCCCTTCGCGGGCCAGGTCCTGCTCGCGGCGGATGGCGCGGGCGAATTCCGCCACGAGCATGGCCGGCTGGTAGATGTCGGCGTCGGGCAGGTAGCGCTCGGCGAGCCGGGCGAGCAGGCCGAGGATGGCGAGGTCGTGCTCGATCAGCGCCCCGATGCCGGGGCGTCGCACCTTGACCGCCACTTCGCTGCCGTCGACAAGGCGGGCGCGGTGGACCTGCGCGATGGAGGCGGCCGCCACCGGCTTCGGATCGAATCGCGAGAACACCTGCGAAACGGAGTGCCCCAGCTCGGCTTCGATGGCGGTCTCGGCCACACCGTCTGGCAGCGGCGCCACCGTGTCCTGCAGGCGGGCGAGTTCGGCAACGAGGTCGGCGGGCAGCAGGTCGGAACGGTTGGCGAGCGCCTGGCCGAACTTGATGAAGGTCGGCCCCAGCTCCTCGAGCGCCTGGCGGAGCCGCTGCGCCTTGTTACCGGCGGGCGCCGTGCGGCGTCCCCACGGGCGCAGGCGCCGGCCGAGCGCCACCGTTCGCTGGAGCCTCAGCCGGGCGACGACATCGGGGAATCCGTACTTCGCGAGCACGGTCGCGATGTCCCGAAGTCGGCGCAGTTGCTGAGATGGCGGTGTTCCGAGGGCCCTCATGGAACGGCTCACGGCTCGAGGCTCGCGGCTCCCGCCTTCGTCCGCGCAGGGTGCCGGCGCGGGCTGCGGCGAGGCAAGCAGGGTCTATGGCTCAGGGACCGCAGGGGCCTTGGCGCCGAGCTTCCCCTCGAGTTCCTCGACCTTCGCCTTCAGCGCCTCGACCTCGGCCCGCCGCGCGATGCCCATCGCGGACAGCGCGCGCTGGACCGCCTGGTCGATGTCCTCCTGGAGACGCCCGCGCTGCTCCGCGGCCCGCTTCGCCCATGAGGACACCAGCTCTTTCGCGTCCTTTTCGCTCATCTCGCCTCGCGTCACGAGGTCGTTGAACACGGCTTTCGCCTTTTCCTCGGTGAGGTCGAGCGTCCCGAGGCCGGCGAGCAGGAGCTTCCTCAGCGCGTCCACCATGATGCCCTCCATGCGTCTTCGACGGTCGATGTACAGGCTACCACCATTGTGAGACGGGCGGCGGGATTCGGCGGTTCCGGCTACCTGGCCGCCAGCTCCACCGTCGTCAGAAAGACGAGCCGCGCCAGGTCTTCCATGATCTCAGGCGTGATGATCTCCACCGCGTCCTTCGTCGTGTGATACGACGCGTAGGGCAGCGGCCTGGCGCCGCCCGTGCCGAACGAGATCGTCGGAACGCCGGCCCAGAGGAAGTGCGCCGCATCCTGCCGCGGCCGCGCGAGGTTCGCGTTCGCGCTGGCCGTCACCGGCCGGTGGATGTACTTCCTGTTCAGCCGGTCGATCACCTCCCACAGCTGGGGGAAGTTCCGGCCCGAGCCCGCGCCGATCGACTCGCCCCGGCCGACGCCTTCGAGGTTCAGCATCGCCCTGGTCTGCTCGTTCGGCATGAACGGGTGCGCGACGTAGAACTCGGATCCCTTCACGCCCTGCTCCTCGGCCCCGAACGCGGCGAACACGATCGATCGCTTGAACGGGATGCCGGACCTCGCCAGCGCCTCTGCGACGCCAAGCATGACCGCCACCGCGGACGCGTTGTCGTTCGCGCCCGGCATCAGCACGGGATTCATGCCGAGATGGTCGAGGTGCGCGCCGATGACGATCGCCTCCCGCTTCAGGACCGGGTCGGCTCCCTCGATGAAGCCGACAACGTTCGACCCGATTCCCTCCGGGTGATGCTCGGTGACGTTCTTCATCGTCATCACCTTGCCGGTGGCGAACGACGCCGGCTTGAGCGTCGACCGGATCTGCTTCACGACGTCGTCACGCCTTCTGCCTGTGCCGGCAAACACATCGTCCCACACCGTGCGGCTGACCGCAGCCCAGCCGAAACCCTTCACGAACGCGCAGTTCGGGTTGACGATGAAGTAGTTGTAGACCAGGCCGGCAGCGCCGTGGTTCGCGGCGTTCCGCACCTTGTAGTCGTGGAACGAGTAGGGGCGCCATTTCCTGAAGAGCTCGGGGTCGCGGTCGGGCGTCACCGGGACCTCTGGCTCCATCATCACCAGCTTGCCTCTGACGTCAATGCCGGCGTAGTCGTCGTAGCCGAGCTCGGGCGCGGTGGCGCCGTAACCGACGTAGACCACTTCGGCGGTGATCGTGCCGGAGTCGGAGGTCGAGCCCGGGTAGAACTCGTCCTCGAACACGTACGGCCGCTTCACCGTGTCGCCGTTCGGCAGTGTGACGTCGAGGCTGAGCGAGGCGCCCGGGAATACGAGCGTGTAGGGATTCGGGAACCTCTGGTAGAACGATCCCCTGTCGCCCGCCGGCTTGATCTTCCACCCGGCCAGCAGGTCGGCGGTCCACTTCGCGATGGCGTCGTATTCGGCAGTGCCCGTCAGGCGGCCCTTGTACTTCGGGTCCGCCATTTCCTTTACGTAGTCGAGCAGCGTGTGGCTCGAGATGCCGTGCATGACCGCCATCAGGCGGTCTTCGCTCAACGGATCGGCCGGCGCCGCCTGCCGCGCCCCCTGGGCAACGACCAGGAAGGACAGCACGACGACGGCGAACGAGAAGCAGAGGATCGTTAAACGATGAAGTCGTGCGATCATAGATCCTTGACGTGCATTATGTGCGAAAAGCGGAGTTCTCAGACCTGACCCCGACGGAGAGGGGATAGTCGATGCCGATGTTCGAGTATCGCTGCCAGTCGTGCGGGCACCAGTTCGAGCAATTGACGCGGGCTGGAGTCGCGCCGTCGTGTCCGAAGTGCCAGGGCGGGCAGTTGGAGAAGCAGTTGTCGGTCTTCGCTGTCAGCGTCCAGGGCGGGTCGGCCGCTTCCAGCGTGCCCGCCGACAGCCCGTGCGCGTCGTGCCAGGTCCCGGGCGGCCCCGGGGCGTGCGGAATGGCGGGGATGCACTGAGAAGCTGGCAGCCATCAGCTGGCAGCCGTTAGCGGATCCGCTGTGTGGCCGGGGTTCGCTGCCCGCCATCCGTTGACAGCTACCGGCTACCAGTTGCCGGCTATTCCGTCCTGAGCGCCACGGTCGGCTGGATCCGCGTCGCGCGGAGGGCCGGCAGGTAGCAGGCCGCGAGCGACGCGGTCGCCAGCAGAAGCGGCGCCGCCAGGAACACTGCCGGGTCGAACGCACTCACCTCGTAGAGCATGCTGCCCACCAGCATGCCGATGCCCGCCGCCATCCAGAACCCCGCGGCGAGGCCCGCCGCCGTCAGCCCCAAGCCCTCCTTGAGCACCATCCACAGCACGTCGCGCGGCGATGAGCCGATCGCCATGCGGATGCCGATCTCCCTCGTCCGGCGCGCCACGACGTACGCTTTGACCGCGTAGAGCCCGACGACGGCGAGGAAAACCGCAACGGCGCCGAAGACCGCGAACAACCAGGCGCCGGCCTTAACGACCCAGTAGAAGACGCTCCCGTCCCGGAACTGCGTCATCGTCTTCAGCCCCAGCACCGGAAGCCGCTCGTCCACCGCACGGATTCTCGCGTCTCGCCGCCTGGAGCACGGCCGCCTCGGCCGCCGGCCCTCTTCCCGCGGCGCTCAGGTGCACGTTCATGCCGCTGCGGAACTGCCGGCCGAACGGCACGTAGACGTGCGGGACCGGAGCCTTGTCGAACAGGTCGTGCCGGAGGCCGGGCGCCAGACCGACGACCTCCATCAGTTGGGTGGGGGGATTGTCGTCCCTCGACACAATCCCGTTCCCGCTGGCTGGCGCCGCGTCGTCGCCGCGCGAGAACTGGATCTGCTGGCCGACCGGGTTCTCGCGGCCGAACAACTCGCGGGCGAGCGGCTCGTCGATGATGGCGACGGGCGGCGCGTTCGAGTCCTGTTCCTCGGCCGGGGTGAAGTCGCGGCCCCGGAGGATCGGGAGGCCGAGTGTCGCGAAGTAGTCCGACCCGATCACGTAGGACACCGCGGAGACACCGATCGCGCGGCCGTCCTTTCCCCGCCCGGGAGGTGTGCCGCCCTTCTGCACCGTCTTGTCTTCGGTCATCCCTCCGAAGGCGACGGTCGACGAGAAGCTCGCGGACTTGACGCCGGGGATGCCGCGCATCCGATCCAGCAGTCGGCGGTAGATCTCGCGGCCCTGTGTTTCGTCGTATCCCGCCAGGCCGGCATCGACCTCAGCCAGGACCTGACCCTCGTACCGGTAGCCCGGGTCGGCCTGCCCCGCCCTGATCGCGCCGCGGGTGAACAGGCCGGCGGTCGTGAGCAGGGCCAGCGACAGCGCGATCTGGGTGCCGACGAGCAGGTTTCGCGCGGAGAAGGCGCGCAACCGGCCGCGCGAATCCTCTCCGCCCTGCTCTTTCAGTTCCGAAACGACGCTCGTGCGCGACAGCCTCCAGGCCGGGCCGAGGCTGGACACGAGCGTGCTGAGGACCGAGAAAGCGAGCGTCGCGCCCATGATGCGGACATCCGGTGTCGCGTCGAACGCGAGCGGCACCGGAGACAGCGGCAGCAGCGTCGCCACCAGCAGGCGGACGCCCCAGTATGCGAGGAGCAGTCCGAACCCGCCGCCGACGAGCGACAGCATCAGCCCCTCGGTCAACAACTGGCGCACGATCCGCCCGCGGCGGCCGCCGAGCGCCAGACGCATCGCGATCTCCTTGCGGCGGGCCGTACCTCGGGCCAGCATCATGTTGGCGAGGTTCAGGCAGGAGACCACCAGCACGATGGCGGCCATCGCCGTCAGCAGGCCGAACGTGCTGCCGATCCCGTTGTCGGTCTGGGGGCTCGTCGAGATCGAGATCCGCGAGAGCCTGGCCGCGGTGAGAAGCTGGTTCTTGTTCTCGGCGGGAAACTCGCGCTCGAGCTGCCCGGACAGGATCTTGAGCGACGGGGCGATCCCGTCCGACGTCAGCCCCGGCTTCAGGCGGCCGACGACCATCAACCCTTCGTTCCGTCGGTCGGCAAGCGTCGTCCCCCCCGAGTCGCCCCGCATGAAGTCGTTCTGGACGAGCTCGTTCGCACCGATGGGGACCCAGACCTCCGGCGCGATGAGGGCCGAGATGCCGGTGAACCCCCGCGGGGCGATGCCGACGATGGTGTACGGCCGCGAGTTGAGGCGGATGGTTTTGCCGAGCATAGACAGGTCGGCGCCGTGGCTCTTCCAGTAGCTGTAGCTGACGATGGCCACCGGAATCCGGCTGTCCGGGCGCTCTTCGTCCGCGGTGAAGGTGCGGCCGGCCATCAGGTCGACGCCGAGGGTGGCGAAGTAGTTGCGACTGGCGGTGACGGCGAACGTGCGGCGCGTGGCGTCGCCTTCTCCGATGCCGACGAACGACAGCGTAAACGCCATGACGTGGCTGAAGCTGTCGCTCCGGTCGCGGACGTCCACGTAGGCGGGATAGGAGAAGCCCCGGTAGGAGTCGGGGCGGGTGTGGTCGTGGCTGTAGATGCCCACCGGCCGGCCCGGCCGCTGACTTCCGACCAGCGGGCGGACCAGCAGCTCGTTCACCAGGGTGAAGACGGCGGCGTTCGCCCCGATGCCGAGCGCGAGCACGAGGATCGCGGTCAGCGAGAAGCCCGGGTTCTTGAGCAGCAGGCGCAGGCTGTGACGCGCGTCCTGGATGAGGTTCGACATGGCTGTCCTTTGGCGGGCGAACCGGGCCCTGTGGATGGTTACGCACGAGGGGGTGGGGAGGTTCCCGCTCACCGCGCCGTGGTCCCTGCGCTTGACTCCCCCGCTTGCCGTCTGTAGTACCCTTGGGATTCCAGGAGGACAGCATGGCCTATACCGCGAAGGACTACTCGGCTCTCGTCGGACTGCCCGGCTTCAGCGAGACCCTGCTGAAGAACCACTTCACGCTCTACCAGGGCTACGTGACCAACACCAACAAGGTCCTCGACACCCTGGACGCGATGCTCAAGGACGGCAAGGCCGGCACGCCGGAGTACGCCGAGCTCAAGCGGCGACTCGGCTGGGAGTTCGACGGCATGCGCCTGCACGAGTACTACTTCGAGAACCTCGGCGCCACGCCGATCTCGCCCGGCGGCGCGCTCGCGCAGAAGATCGCGGCCGACTTCGGCAGCTACGAGAACTGGGAGAAGGACTTCAAGGCGACCGGCGCGATGCGGGGGATCGGCTGGACGATTCTCTACCAGGATCCGGCCAACGGGCGGCTCATCAACTTCTGGATCAACGAGCACGACGTCGCGCACCCGGCGGGCTGCACGCCGCTGCTCATCATGGATGTCTTCGAGCACGCCTTCATGATCGACTTCGGCCTGAAGCGAGCCGACTACATCGCGGCGTTCTTCAACAACATCAACTGGGGCGCGGTGGAAGCCAGGGTGAAGTAGCTCGGATCTTGCGATCTTGCGAAGTAGGGATCTTGCGAAGTGGGGATCTTGCGAACTGGGGATCTTGCGAACTGGTTCCCCAGTCTGCGAGATCCCCCATTTCACTTCGCACGATCGCAAGATCGCACGATCGCAAGATACCCTAGCGCCGCTCCTCGACGATCCCCGCCAGCTCGCCGAGCGCGCGAATGCGGCGGCAGTCGAACCCGGCGTAGAGGTCGGCGGGGTCCATCAGGACCGCGTCGATCCCTGCGCCGCGCGCGCCCTGCACGTCGACGTGATAGAGGTCGCCGACGTGCAGCGTCTCCTCCCGCCGCGCGCCCGACCGCTCGAGCGCAATCTCGAAGAGGCGCGGGTCGGGTTTCTCCACGCCTTCTTCGTGCGAGTCCAGCATCACGTCGAAGCGGCGCGCCAGGTCGAGGCGCTCGAACAGCACCCTGAGCTTGCCGTTCGCGTTCGACACCACCACCAGCTTTACGCCCATCGTCCGCAGCCGGTCGAGCGCCTCGGATGCGCCTCCGGTGATCGTTTCCCAGAGATTGTGTTCCTCGTGGTAGGCCTGCAAATCCGCGAGCGCCGCGTCCGTGGCGGGCGACCTGGGCACACCGCAATGCTCGAGCACGAGGTGGAAGTAGGCCCAACCTCGCTGCCGGTCGCTGGCGGTCGGCCGGTGCCCGAAATCAATGTCGCGGCGCGCGAAGGGATCCGCGGCCTGGAGGGCTGCGGGTGCGACGCCGACCCCGTGCGCGTGGAGCGCATCGCTCACCCGCTGCCAGTTCGGCGCCACCAGCACGCCACCCGCGTCGAGAAACAGCGTGGTCAGAGGCACGCTTCAGGATATCAAGCCGCGTCGAACTCCGCGAGCACCGGCGCGTGGTCGCTGGTGCCCACCTCGCGGAACGCCGGACACCGCGTCGCACGGGCAGCGAGCGGCGCGCTGGCCAGGACGTAGTCGATGCGCCAGCCGATGTTGCGCTCCCGCATGTTCCGCCACGGCGGCCACCAGGTGAAGAGCTGCTCGTTGTCGGGGTCGAGCGCCCGCCCGAGATCGACGAGACCGCGCGCGATGATCCGCTCGAGCCGTGCACGCTCCTCCGGAAGCTGGCCGATCGCGTTCGGCTTCCGCTCCTTCGGGTGCACGTCCATCTCGGTTCGCGTCACGTTCAGATCACCGGCCAGCACGATGAGCCGGCCCGATTCCTGGGCCTGCCGGGCGTGTTCGTCCATCGCCTCGAGGAACCGGATCTTCGCCGAGAAGTCCTTGCCTCCGTTCGGGACGTAGACGGACGCCACGTCGAGTTCCGGGAGCCGGGCGATGGCGACGCGTGTCTCGAAATCGAAGGCCGGGTGGGAGAACTCGGGCGGTTCCGGAAATGTCGCCTTGCGCACGTGCAGCCCGACGCCGGAGTAGCCTTTTCCGCCGTGCCAGCAGCACCAGTACCCGCTCATCTCCCGGATGCCCGCGGGGACCTGGTCGGGTGAGGCCTTGATCTCCTGCAGGCAGAGGACGTCGGGCTGCTCGCGCGCGACCCACTCGTCGACCTGCGCGTGCCGCGCGCGGATGCCGTTCACGTTCCAGGTGGCAATCTTCATGAGGGTCGACACGGATTATAGGCCAGTTGACGCCGCGCGCGGGCGGGGATAGACTTCATCCGGATATCCGGATGACCAGACAGCCACCCGCTCCGCCCCACCCTCACCACCTCTTCCGCGCCCTCGCCGACCGGACGCGGCTTCGCATCGTCAACCTGCTCGCCCGCGGCACGCTCTGCGTCTGCGACCTCCAGCGCATCCTCCGGCTGCCGCAGTCCAGCATCTCGAGGCACCTGGCGCTGCTGAGGTCCGCCGGCCTCATCCGCGACCGGCGCGACGGCATGCGCACGTTCTACGCGCTCACCGCCTGGGATACGCCGCTGGCGCGGGGAGTGCTCGCCGCCATCCGCCGGCACCTGGCCGGCGAGGACGACTGCCGCAGGGATGTCGAGATCGTCGCGGAGATGCGCAGACGAAACGAGTGCCACGTGCCGCCGACGTCATGGCAGCGCCGGAGCATGCCGAAGCCGCGCCGCAGCGCGGGTGTGGAGGCCTAGATGGCGAGGGCGCGGATCCTGTTCGCCTGCGTCCACAACGCCGGCCGGTCGCAGATGGCCGCCGCGCTCTTCAATGCCGCAGCCGACCCGGCGAAGGCCGAGGCCCTCTCGGCCGGCACGAGCCCCGGCGCGTCCGTCCACCCGGAGGTCCTGGAGACGATGCGGGAGATCGGGATCGATCTCGCCACGGCCCGGCCTCGCCTGCTCACCGAGGAGCTCGCGCGCACCGTCGGTCTGCTGGTCACGATGGGCTGCGGCGAGCAGTGTCCGTACGTGCCCGGCCTGGAACGCGACGACTGGGCGCTGCCCGATCCGAAGGGGAGGCCGATCGAAGAGGTTCGTGCGATTCGCGACGACATCCGCGCGCGCGTGGCGGCATTCGTCGAGTCGAGAGGCTGGAACAAATAGGGAGGACTCACATGTCCGATCGCGTCGCGTCTCGGCTCTCCTTTCTCGACCGCTATCTCACGCTCTGGATCTTCCTCGCCATGGTCGTCGGTGTGGGGGCCGGCTATTTCCTGCCCGGCCTCGTTCGCCTGATCACGACCTTCCAGGTCGGCACCACCTCCATTCCGATCGCCCTGGGCCTGATCGTGATGATGTACCCGCCGCTGGCGAAGGTGCGCTACGAGGAGCTCGGCGAGGTCTTCCGCAACACCCGCGTCCTCGCGCTGTCGCTCGTCCAGAACTGGGTGATCGGCCCGATCCTCATGTTCGTCCTGGCCATCGTCTTTCTGCGCGACTACCCGGAGTACATGGTCGGCCTGATCATGATCGGCCTCGCGCGGTGCATCGCGATGGTGATCGTCTGGAACGAGCTGGCCAAGGGCGACACGGAATACGCCGCCGGCCTCGTCGCCTTCAACTCCGTGTTCCAGGTGCTGTTCTACTCGGTGTACGCGTGGGTGTTCATCACGGTCCTGCCCGAGTGGTTCGGGTTGAAGGGCGTGGCGGTGAACGTGTCGATTGGCCAAATCGCGAAGAGCGTCTTCATCTATCTCGGGATCCCCTTCCTGGCGGGGATGGCGACACGATTCACGCTCGTGCGCGCCCGCGGCCGGCAGTGGTACGAGCACTCGTTCGTCCCCAAGATCAGCCCGCTGACGCTCATCGCGCTGCTCTTCACGATTGTCGTGATGTTCTCGCTCAAGGGCGAATACATCGTGAACCTGCCGATGGACGTCGTGCGCATCGCCATCCCGCTGCTGATCTACTTCGTGGTCATGTTCCTCGTGTCGTTCTACATGGGGTACCGGCTCGGCGCCGACTACTCGAAGACGGCCACCCTGGCGTTCACAGCCGCCAGCAACAACTTCGAACTGGCGATCGCGGTGGCCGTCGCGGTCTTCGGCATCCACTCGGGCGCGGCGTTCGCCGCGGTGATCGGCCCGCTGGTCGAAGTGCCGGCGCTCATCGCACTCGTCAACGTCGCACTGGCGTTTCAGAAGAGGTACTTCAGGTCGGTCCCGTGAAAGACCTGGCCATCCCCGCCGACGTCCTGGCTCGCGCCGGCATCAGGCCGGACGATGACGTCGTCATCGAGGCGGCGCGTGACGGCGTCCGTGTGCGCCGCGACGCCCTGCGGAAGGTGTACGTCGAGGTCACGAGCCGCTGCAACCTCGACTGTCCGATGTGCGCACGCAACGCGTGGGAGCAGCCGACCGGTCACATGCCGCTCGAGCGGTTCGAACGGCTGGTCGACGGGTTGCCGACGACGGCCGCCGACCCCGTTGCGCTGGCATTCGGCGGCTTTGGGGAGCCGCTGCTCCACCCGGAATGGCGGAAGATCCTCGCGCTCGCCCGCGGTCGCCGGTTGCGTGTCGAGATGATCACGAACGGCATCCCGCTCGACGCCGGCGCGGCCGCAGCGATCGCGGAGTTCGGGGTCAGCCAGGTCACGGTGTCCATCGACGGCGGCGACCGAGAGAGCTACGCGCAGATGCGCGGCGCGGCGGCAGACGACGCGCGGGCCGCCGTTTACCGCCTGCGCGAGGCCCGGCTCAGGTCCCGGCGCCCGATGGCCATCGGGATTGCGGCCGTGGCGACACGCCGTTCCGTCGCGAGCCTGCCGGCGCTTCTCGACTGGGCCTCAGATCTGAAGCTCGACTTCGTCGCCATCAGCAATCTCGTGCCGTACACCGAGAGGCTTTCCCGAGAGATCTTGTGGGAGCGGGCCGGCTGGGCCTCCGTGTTCCGCCCCTCGTCCTGGCGCCCGCAGATCCGGGCCGGCCGCTTCGACATGGAGGAGGCGACGCGGCCGCTCGCCGCGGCCCTCGCCGGGCGCGGCCTGGCGCACCCGTCGCCGCTCGTCGATGACGCGAGTTGGCGGAACCGCTGCCGCTTCGCGCACGAGGGGATGTGCGCGGTGTCGTGGGACGGGCGGGTGACGCCCTGCCTCTCGCTGCTCCGCAGCCACACGGAGTTCATCAACGGACAGGCGAGACGGGTTGACGAGTTCGTCGTCGGCCACGTCGACGAGAAGCCGCTGGCCGACATCTGGAGAAACCCGGCGTTCAGCGGGTTTCGGCAGCGCGTCCGCGCGTTCGACTTCCCGCCGTGTTTCCACTGTGGCGGGTGCCCCCTCACGGAGGCGAACCGGGAGGACTGCTACGGCAACCCGGCACCGGTGTGCGGGGAGTGCCTCTGGGCGCAAGGCCTCGTGCTCTGCCCATGACGACATCCACGACGACTGCCCGTCGCGTCGATCCACGCCTTCCACGCTACCTTGCCGCGTGCGCGGCGGCCGTTGCCGTGTGGGTCGCCGTCTACGCACACCTGCAGCCGTTTGCCGCCTGGCTGACCTACCGGGTGATCGGTCTCGAAAGCGGGTCGCACCTGACCTCGGCGGTGGAGTTCTTCGTCTTCGAGGCGCCGAAGGTGCTCCTGCTGCTCGTCCTCGTGGTCTTCGGCATCGGTATCGTCCGCTCCTTCTTCACGCCTGAACGGACGCGGGAGGCCCTGGCCGGCCGCGGCGAGTCGGTCGGCAACATTCTGGCCGCGCTGCTCGGCATCGTCACTCCCTTCTGTTCGTGCTCGGCTGTTCCACTGTTCATCGGGTTCGTGACCGCCGGCGTCCCGCTCGGCGTCACCTTCTCGTTCCTGATCTCGGCGCCGATGGTGAACGAGGTGGCGGTCGTGCTGCTGTTCGGCCTGTTCGGCTGGAAGGTGGCTGCCATCTACACCGGCACCGGGGTCCTCATCGCGATCGTGTCCGGCTGGACGATCGGTCGGCTCCATCTCGAGCGACACGTCGAGGCGTGGGTGTTCAAGACGCGCGCGGCCGGCGCCGCGGTGGCGGAGGAGCGGCTTACGTGGAGCGACCGGCTCGAGGCCGGGTGGCAGGCGATGAAGGACATCGTGGGCCGGGTGTGGCCGTACGTGCTCGCGGGCATCGCGGTCGGCGCCGGCATTCACGGCTATGTGCCCGAGAACTTCATGGCATCGATCATGGGCAAGGGCGCGTGGTGGAGCGTGCCCGTCGCCGTGCTGATCGGCATTCCGATGTACTCGAACGCGGCCGGCATCATCCCGGTCGTCCAGGCGCTGCTCGGCAAGGGCGCGGCGCTCGGCACCGTGCTCGCGTTCATGATGGCCGTCATCGGGCTCTCGCTCCCGGAGGTCATCATCCTCCGCCGTGTCCTGAAGCCGACGTTGATCGTCGTGTTCGTCTCCGTCGTCGGGTCCGGCATCCTGGTCGTCGGGTACCTGTTCAACCTGTTGTTCTGAGGAGAGCGTGTTCATGAAGATCGTGGTCTACGGCCCTGGTTGCGCCCGGTGTCACGAGACGGAGCGCGTGGTGCGTCACGTCGTCGAGCAGCTCGGCACGGGCGCCGAGGTGCAGAAGGTGAGCGATTACGAAGCCATGGCGGCCGCGGGCGTCGTGTCCACGCCCGCGGTGAGCGTCGACGGGGTGTTCGTGCTCGCCGGACGAATTCCAAAGGCGGCGGAGGTGCGAGGTTGGCTCGCCGCGGCGAAGGGTTGAGAGCGGCGTCTGCTTCTCGCTTGGAGCCAGTCGTCGAGGTTCTGTTCAGCCACGGAGGTGTGTGTGAGTGATCAATCAGTCGGATTCGTGGGCGGCGGACGGGTTGTCCGGATCATGCTGGCCGGCTGGAAACGGGCGAACCGGCTGCCTGCGCGCGTGGTGGCGAGCGACCCAGACACCGCGGTGCTGGACCGCTTGCGGGCCGAGTTCCCGTCGGTGACCATCGCCGCAGACAACCGACAGGCGGCGGCGCAGGATGTGGTGTTCTTCGCACTGCACCCGCCCGCGTTTGCCGCGGTGCTGGCTGAAATCAAGGGGAGCCTGACGGCGGGCGCGACGTTCGTCTCCCTCGCCCCGAAGTGGACCATGGCAGGGATCGGCGCGGCGCTGGGCGGATTCAATCGCATTGCGCGGGTCATTCCCAACGCGCCGTCGGTCGTCAACAGCGGCTACAACCCGGTGAGCTTCTCCCCACAGCTGACCTCGGACGACCGGGCGCGCGTGCGCGAGCTGTTCGAGCCGCTCGGCGCGTTCCCGGAAGTGCCCGAGGACACGCTCGAGGCCTACGCCATCGTCGCGGCGATGGGACCGACGTACCTCTGGTACCAGTGCTACCAGCTGATCGACCTCGGGTGCGAGTTCGGTCTCACCAGGGAGGCCTCGGCCGGGGCCGTCGTGGCGATGCTGGGCGGGGCAGCCCGCACCATGGCCGAGGCGGGCCTGGCGCCCGACGGCGTGATGGACCTGATCCCCGTGAAGCCGCTGGCGCCGATCGAGCCGACGGTCAAGGAGGCCTACGTCAATACGCTCGCCGCGCTGCACAGGAAGCTGAAATCGTAGGGGGCCCGTCACCCGAGATGCTCGACGCGCAGCACCTCGTTCCCCTGTCCGGCTGCGTTTCTTGCTGCCTGCGGTATGATCGGCCCCGTCTCGGACCGCCTCACGAGCGGGGGTCGTGCCATGACAGGCGTAGACCGCGGCGCGCTGTTCGCCGGCAAGTACCTGATCGTCGCCGAGCTCGGCCGCGGCGGCATGGGCGTGGTCTACCGGGCCGAAGACACCAGGTTGAAGCGACCGGTCGCCCTGAAGTTCCTGTCCGAAGATCTGTCGGCCCGCCCGGAGGCGCGCGCCCGGTTCCTGCGCGAAGCCCAGGCGGCGGCCGCGCTCGACAACCCGCACGTCTGCACCGTGTACGAAGCGGAGGAGCACGAGGGCTGCGCCTACATCGCGATGGCGTTCATCGAGGGCCAGAGCCTGAAGGAACGCATCGCTCAGGGCCCCCTGACGCTGGACGAGGCCCTCGCGTTCGCGCGCCAGATCGCCGAGGGCCTCGCGGAAGCGCACGGCAGGCGGGTCGTGCACCGCGACATCAAGCCGGCCAACATCATGCTGGCCGGCGGGCGCCAGGCGAAGATCACCGACTTCGGCCTCGCCCGGGTCGAGGGCTCGGGTGAAACCACGAGAACGGGGGGCGTTGTGGGCACGCTTGCCTACATGTCCCCCGAGCAGGCCCAGGGCCTCCCGACGGATCAGCGCACCGACATCTGGTCGGCCGGCTGCGTGATCTACGAGATGCTCACCGGCCGCACGCCGTTCTCTCCTTCCCCGGGCCAGGCCGATCTGTACGCCCTCCTGCACAGCGACGCCCGGCCGATCGCCGCTTTCAGGCCGGATGCGCCGCCCCGGCTCACGGCGATTGTCGACCGGTGTCTGCAGAAAGACCCTGGGCGGCGCTATCAGGATGCCTCACGCCTGCGCGACGACCTCCAGGCAATCGACCTCCTGGCGGCGGCGGCGGCGCCGCCGCCAACGGTCCAGGCACGGATGCCGCAGGAGATGCCTTCGGTCGCCGTTCTGCCCTTCGTGGACATGAGTCCCGAGAAGAACCAGGAGTATTTCGGCGAAGGGATCGCGGAGGAACTGATCCACGCCCTCGCCCGCATCCAGGGGCTTCGCGTCGTGGCGCGGACGTCAGCCTTCGCGCTGAAGGACAAAGGTCTCGACGTCCGCGAGATCGGCCGGATTCTCAATGTCGGCGCCGTGCTCGAGGGCAGCATCCGGGCTGCCGGCAACCGGCTTCGCATCACGGCTCAGTTGATCAATGTCGCGGATGGCTTCCACCTCTGGTCCGAGCGGTTCGACCGGGACGCGGGCGACATCTTCGCCATCCAGGACGAACTGTCGCTCTCGATCGTGGAGCACCTGAAGGTGATGCTTCACGTCGGCGAACGGGCGGCTCTCCAGAAGCGGGCGACCGACGACCACGAGGCGTACAAACTCTATCTCAAGGCGCTCTACTTCCTCGCCCGCCCGCGCCCCGATCTCCTCCAGACGGCCCTGCGCTTCTTCCACGAAGCGCTGGCCCTCGATCCGGGATTCGCGAAGGCCCACGCCGGCATCGCGACCGTTTACGCCATGCTCGGCAATTTCAACTTCGCGCCGCCCACCGAGGTGTATCCAAAGGCGAAGGCTGCCGTCGAGCAGGCGCTGGCGCTCGACGACAAGCTGGCCGAGGCACACTCCGTCGCGGCCATTGTCGCGTTCTGGTACGACTGGGACTGGGTGGCGGCGGAGGCGAGCTTCAACCGCATTCTCGCGCTCAACCCTGGGGATGCCTTCACCCGAGGGAGCTACGCCTGGTTCCTGCTCAATCGCCGGCGCTACAGCGAGTCCCTGCACGAGATCAAGCTCGCCATCGACCTCGACCCGCTGATGCCGCTCTTCTACGGGTGGTCGGTCGGCCTGCACTGCGCAGCCGGTCACCTCGATGAGGCTCTGGCGGATTTCGAGCGCGTGAAGGAACTCGATCCGACCTTCGGCCTGCCCTACTTCCACGCCGGCATGACCTACTTCCTCAAGGGCATGGCAGAGAAGGCCATCGAGGTCCTACACCAGGGCGTGAAGATCGCGCCGCACCCCGGCTGGGCGGACGGCATGATTTCGATGATCCGGATGCGGCTGGGAGACGGCGATGAGGCGCGGCGCATCCTCGGCGGGATGATCGCGCAGAGGCCCGGCGTGAACGTCTCGCCCATGGGCCTCGCGTGGGCGACCGCCGTCGTCGGCGACGTGGACGGCGCGTTCCAATGGGTCGAACGAGCCCTCGAGGAACGGGACACGCTGGTCGGTTTCGTCCACATCTACACGCCGCTCCTCGCGCCGGAGCTGGCGGCCGATCCGAGATACGAGGCGCTCCTCGCCAGGCTCAGCCTCCTGGACGTCGCGCGGTGAGTCCGAGTACGACAGTCCCCGAGATCGCCACTTCGCAGGATCGCAAGATCGCCACTTCGCACGATCGCAAGATCGCCACTTCGCACGATCGCACGATCGCCACTTCGCACGATCGCACGATCGCCACTTCGCACGATCGCACGATCGCCACTTCGCAAGATCGCAAGATCGCCACTTCGCAAGATCGCAAGATCGCACGATCGCAAGATTCACTGGTCCACTGTCTTTCCCTCCACGCCCCCTTCCTGTGTTGCCACTCCGGCGCGTGCTGCACGTCCGGCTGGCCGATCCACGTCGAGACCGATCGGCTTCCCGCGCTTCGGGACGCGCTCGGAGCGGGCCGCCTGACGTTCGCGCTCGACGGCGCCGACGAGGGTTCTCCCTTTCTCGAGCCCGCGGATCTCCCGCCCGATACCGGAGCCGTCCTTCGGACGTGCGCGTCCGGCGCCTGCGTGTTCTACCAGCGCGGCGCTGGCCTCTGCGCCGTCCAGCGGACGCTCGGACACGATCACCTGCCCGCGGCCTGCCAGCACTTCCCGCGCCGGTGCCTGATCGAACCGGACCGGGTCGCCGTATCGCTGTCGCACTACTGCCCGACGGTCGCGAGGCTGGCGTTCAGGACGGACATCCATCTCCGCATCGTCGCGGCCCCGGCGTCGCTCGTCGGCCACATCGCGCTCGAAGGCCTGGATGCAAGAGAGACGCTCCCGCCACTCGTCAGGCCGGGGCTGCTTGCAGACCGGGCGGGCCGCCAGGCCTGGGAACGCGTCGTGATCGAGGTTCTGGCATCGCCGGGAACGCCGGAAGCTGCGCTCGTCGAGATCTCGATCTTCACCGAGCGGCTGCGCAGGTGGACGCCCGGCGATGGGGACCTCGGTCAGGCGGTCGAGAAATGCCGGCAGGGGCGGCGCATGTCGCAGCCAGCGACGGCCGGTCGGCAGGACGAAGGGCGGAGTGTGTTGCAATGGGCTGCGGCCTACGAGGAGGTTCGCGCGTCGGTGCCGGCTGGGCTCGTAACGGCGGCGGCGCCGGATCGGCTCGACGCGGTCGACGCCAGTTGGGTGGCGGACGCCTGGCCGCGCTTCTCGCAGCCGCTCCGCCACTTCCTCGCCGCGCACGCGTTCGGAAGCTGGTGTGCGTACCACGGCATGGGGCTGAGAACCGTCGTGCGGTCGCTGGAGGTGGCGTTGGCGGTGGTGCGGGTGGAAGCCGCGCGTCTCTGCGTCGCTGCCGAACGCCCCCTGGACGAGCCGCTCGTGATCGAGGCGATGCGCGCAGCCGACCTCCTCCTCGTGCACCTTGCCGATCCCCAGGCGCTCGCCGCCGGGTGGGGCGAGGTCGAACGGCGGCCGTAGGGCGACCCTTCAGGGTTGCCTGGGGCGGGGCTGAAGCCCCGCGCCACGGCAGGCACGCCGAGAGCCGAAAGCCGTCAGTACCTCCAGCTCGTGACGTCTGCGCCCGGCGGCGCGGTGGCGAGAATCCGCGCGACGATCTTCGGCGCGAACAGTTGCGCGTAGCGCAGCCGCGAGATCGCGTTCGGCTGCGTGTGGTCGCCGTTCCAGCAGTGCTCGGCGCGCGGCTCGTAGTCGACGACACCCTCGTACGGCGGCGCCTTCGTCGATTTCAGGAAGTCCTCGACGAGGTAGACCGCGTTGTTCAGGAAGTAGTTGTCGGCCTCGCCCACGTAGATGTGTATCTTGCCCCGGAGCTTGGGGCCGATCGTGGCCCAGTCGCGGCGCAGGATGTAGCCGATGTCGTAGTGCTCCCGCCAGTAGGTCGCCACGTCCCGGTCGAGGACGCCCGTCCGCTTGTCGAAGATCGGCTTCGGGTAGCCGTCCGGGCCGACCGGCGAGTAGACCGCCTGCCAGATGTCCCACTGACCGCCCGACCGTCCCTTCTCGCCGAGTACCAGCTCGAGACGGTTCATCGCCTCGATCGTGGTGCTGACATGACCGAGGTAGTTGCGATGGCCAGGGCGCGGGACCTTCCGCCACGGACCCTCGGTGAAGAACGCATTGCGGTCGCTGTAGATGTCGATGACGGTGTACTGCCGGAAGTCGATCGGGTCGGGGCAGGCCGCGAAGCACCCGTTGTAGAGATCGGGATAGAGCACCTGCACGCCGAGCGCCTCCCACCCGCCCGTCGACCCGCCGTACATGAACCGCGCCCACCCCCCGCCCAGTCCCCTGAAGGTCTTCTCGATATGCGGGATCAGCTCGTCGTTGATCGCGTCGCCGTAAGGGCCGAGGTTCTCGGAGTTCACCGCGTAGGAGTCGTCGTAGTAGGGGTTCGCGTGCTGGATTTGAATGAGCAGGAATCGAGGGAACCCCGGGCCCGTCCAGTCCCTGAAGAACTGGTGCGCCAGCTCCTGCTCGGTCCTGTTGTAGCCGGGCCAGTGGAACCGCTCCGAGTAGTCAGGCTTCAATGCCGGATCGGGCGGCTCCTCCCGAAAGCCTTCGATCGTGTACGGAAAGTGCCCGTGGTCGATGACCAGCGGGTAGCGCGCGTCCGGGTGCTCGGTGAACCCGTGTGGCAGGAGGATGTGTGCGCCCAGGTACATCGGGCGGCCCCAGAACTTCGTGAGCCTCTCGCTCTGGATTCGCACGTGCTTGATGTACTTCGTCTCCGGCGGGTCTGGAATCGGCGGAATGACCTTGTCGAGCGACATCTCGATGCCGCCGTCCGAGCCCGCGCCGACGAGGATCTTCCGCGGCGTGCTGTAGAGATTCCCAGGCGCGCGGTTCCACTGCCGCCCTTCGCCCCGGTCCATCGGCAGCTTGACGGTCTTGCCGTCGGCACGGCGGAACGTCTCGTAGGGCTGGAGGAGAGCCTGCACCGTGTAGGTACCCGACGGCAGCGCGGCGAGGCTCTCGATCGGATAGGCCACCGCGCCGGCGTCCACGGTTACCGGCCGCCCGGCCAGCATGCCGTTCACGTCGACGCCCGCAATGACCTGCGTCGACAAGTCGTCGCTGATCTGGAAGCGCGGCTCGTCGCGGTCGTCGTTCGAGATCATGACGAGCAGCCGGCCATCTAGCGGACCCTTCGCGATCTGCGCCGGAAAGCTGACGGCGAACCTGATCGCGGCGGATTTCGCGGGCGGGCGCGCCTGGGCTGCCAGGACAACCCCGCAGCCGACACCCACGACGAGCGCCCCGTAGAGAATGCCTGAGGATCGGCGTGTCATCGGTCCTCCCCCGCCACACGTTCCTGGAACGCCTGGTCGTAGACGCGCTTCAATTCGAGCGGCCGCGGCAGCCGCCCGCCGGCGACCCTCGTGACGACCACGAGCGCGAGCCCCTCGGAAGCCTTGGTGAACGTCTGGGTGACCTTTGCCCCGCCCTTCAGCTTCGCTGTCGTGACGAGCGACCGGCCGTCCCACTTCGTCGTCCGCTCGATCGACTGGCCAAACTGCTCCTCCTTGACCGTGGTCCCGTCCGGTTTCAGTGTCACCACGCGCCCGTCGTCATCGGTCAGGCTGACGTGCGTCCGGTCCTGCACGATCAGGAGGACACGGGACGCCTTCAGGAGGCGCTGCATCTGCTCGCGGGTGACGGTCGATTCGGGTGCTCCGACTCCCGCACCGCCGCCGGGGTATCCGCCGCCCGTGGTTCCCTGGCCACCGCCATATCCCCCGTATCCTCCGAAGCCGCCGGCCCGGCCCCCGGCGGCGGGAACGGAAACGTCACCCTGTGGCGAATCGCTCTGCTGCGTGTTCAACTCCCAGCGTCCGGCCAGGTTGGGCACCTGCGGTGGGACGGCAGTCGCCGCCTGACGCTCCTGGGCGCCAGTGGCACCCGAACAGACCAGCAGCGCCAGCGCGACATTCGCGAGGGCGCGCGCGCGCTGCACGAGGGCCAGCAGTCTCTTCCGAGGGAGCGGGGGGATGGTCATCATCATGGTGGTGATTGATCGGCAACGCCGACGGCTTTGAGCGGCGCCGCCTGCGCCTGGTGCAGGTCGAAGACCGTCACCTGGTTGTCGCCCGCCTTCAGCCACGATGCCGGGCAGTAGAGCCGCGTCTGGGGGCCGATGTCCCAGTAGCGCCCCAGGTTGTGGCCGTTCACCCATACCGCGCCCTTGCGATAGCCCGTCATGTCGATGAACGTGTCGGCCGGCTTGTCCACGCGGAACGTGCCGCGGAAGAAGGTGCCGGGGCGCGTCTGGTCGGCCTTGCCTGGCGGCAGAGCCGTCACCCACGCATCCGACAGGGGAAGGAGGAACACGTCCCAGTTCATGAGCGTCATGCCCGACAGTGTGACGCGGTCGGTGATTCCCTTCCGGTCGATCATCTCCTGCGCGAAGTTGATGTGCCCCATGCCCTCGACGAGGATGTCGAGGACTGGCGTCGGGTTCTCGGAGCGGGGCAGTTCGATCGTCTTCTCGCCGAGCCGGCGGTCGAGCGTCCCGACGTGCCTGCCGTCGACGAAGACCAGCCCGTAGTCGTGCAGGTCGGTGATCTGCAGCCGGCCGCTCTTGCGCCCGACGAGCGTCGTCCGGTAGAGCAGCAGCCCCTGGTTCTGCCCGTAGGCCTCGAACGGCTTCGGCTGCACGGACTT
Source organism: uncultured Acidobacteriota bacterium (assembly GCA_963783255.1). Classification (GTDB taxonomy): domain Bacteria; phylum Acidobacteriota; class Vicinamibacteria; order Vicinamibacterales; family Fen-181; genus FEN-299. The sequence continues at coordinate 338,672 of CAWAMP010000012.1, forward strand.
CACGGCCGCCGGCAGGTTGTTCCAGATCGAGGCGTGAACGGCCATCGGGATCTCGGGCACCTCCAGCGTGGGGATCGGCTCGGGAATGGGCGGCAACGGGTCGCCGGCCGCGCGCGCTGCGCCGATCATCTCGCGAAGCGCCATGTACTTCGGTGTGGCGCGCCCCTGCTCGCTGATGGGCGCGTCGTAGTCGTAGCTGGTCACGTCGGGCTCGTAGCCCTTCCCGCCCGAGTTGGCGCCGGCCGTGAAGCCGAAGTTCGTGCCGCCGTGGACGACGTAGAAGTTGAACGACTTCTTCGCCCCGAGCAGGAACGCCACTTCCTTCTTCAGGTTGTCGAGCGAGGGCCGCGCCCACTTCTCGCCCCAGTGGGTCAGCCAGCCCGGGTAGGTTTCCGACGAGAACACCGGCACGCCCGGCGCGATCGATCGCGCCAGCTCCCAGTGCGTCTCGTTCGACCCTGAATCGAGGCCAATCGCGCCGCCCTTCACGTGCCCGGCCTCCAGCATGTAGGGTGTCGGGCCGTCCGCGGTGAAGAACGGGCCGGCGATGCCGTTCTGCTCCCACACGGCTTTGAGCCGGGTCATGTAGGCCCGGTCGTTGCCGTAGCTGCCGTACTCGTTCTCGATCTGCACGAGGAGAACCGGCCCGCCGCCCGCGACCATCAGCGGCTTGATGACCGCGGCCATCCGGGCGATGTAGCGCTCGGCCGCCGCCATGTAGCGCGGGTCCAGGCAGCGGATCTTGAGGTCCGGGTACTTCAGCAGATACGTCGGGATGCCGCCGAAATCCCACTCGGCGCACACGTAGGGACCGGGCCGGAGGATCACCCACATCCCCTCTTCCTGCGCGATCCGCACGAAGCGCGCGATGTCGCGCGTCATGGACGTGAAGTCGAAGACCCCCTCGGACGTCTCGTGGTGGTTCCAGAAGACGTAGGCCGCGATGGTGTTGCAGCCCATCGCCTTCGTCATCCTGATCCGGTGGCGCCAGTACTCCGGCGGGATGCGCGCCGGGTGGATCTCGCCCGCGATGATCTGGAACGGCTTGCCGTCGAGGAGGAAGTCGCTCGCGCCGAGCGTGAAGGTGCGGGGCGGGGCTTGCGAAGTCGCGCCGACGCCCGAGAGGGCGAAGGCGGAAGCCCCGCCGAGATCCGGCGCACGACCCGACACCAGAACCGCCAGCAGCAGGATTCCGGCGCACGCCGCCAGCCACCGTTTCATGCAGACCTCCGCGCTCGGGTATCTTGCGATCGTGCGAAGTGGCGATCGTGCGAAGTGAACCGGGCGATCGTGCGAAGTGAACCGGGCGATCTCTCAGACTGGGGAGGCCGTTCGCAAGATCCCCAGTTCGCAAGATCGCAAGATTCCGCTACATCTTGCCGCCGTCGAGCGTGCCCGTCACCCAGTCGAGGTTGACGCGCGCCACGCGGTAGTCGCGCTGCGCGCGAGCGAGGCTCAGGCGGGCGTTCGACGCGTTCAGTTCGGCGTCCTGCACCTCGAGCCGCGTCTTGACGCCGAGCTCGAAGCCCTTCTCGGCCAGCGCCAGCAGCTTCTCCGCCTGCGAGACGTTGCCGGCGATCGCGGTGAGGATCTCGGACGCCTCCCGGACGGCGTCGAGGGCCGCCTGCACCTGGAGCGCGACGCCGTCGCGCATCTTCATCTCATCCAGCGAGACCCTGGCCAGGTCGCTTCTGGCCTGCGCCACCTGCCCCTTCGTGCGGAAGCCGTCGAAGAGCGGCACGGACGCCACGACCCCGGCGCTCCACAGGTAGCCATTCGACGAGATCGACTTCAGGCCGACCCACCCGAGACCCCACCCGGCGGCGAAGTCCACCCGGGGCTTGTTTCCCGCTCTTGCGATGGTGACCAGCTCGCCGTAGACGCCGCGTGCGGCCTGGAGCTCACCGAGATCGGGACGATTGGCCAGCGCCTTGGGAAGCACGTCGGCATAGGCCGGCGCGGCCACGGGCGGCGTGCCCAGGTCCCCGGTCGCGTCGATTTCGCCTGTCTCGGCCAGAAGGAAGGCGAGTTGCAGCCGGGCGTTTCGCACCAGGTTCCCGGCGCGGATGACGGGCGGGCGGGCGTTCTCGACCGCGACCTGCGCCGCCAGCACATCGTAGTCGGTGGCGGTGCCGGCTGACTGCCGCTTGGTCGACTCGTCGAGGTGCCGCTGCTTCTGTGCCAGGTCCAGCTCGGCGATCTTCACCAGCTCGTGCGCGACCAGCACGTCGTAGTAGGCGACCGTCACGTCCCGCGCCACGTCCTGCCGGAATCGGCGCAACTGCTCGTCCGCCAGGCCGAACCCGAGCTTGGCGGCACGGATGGCCGCTCCGACCTGGCCCCATGTGAAGAGCACCTGTGTCACCCTGACCTGCCCCGTCGCCGCGTCCCGGCGGCCGCTGAAGATCTCGCCGATGTCGACGCTCTCGCCCGACGATCCGCCCGGCGGCCCGCCGGCGCTGAACATCTTGAACAGGTCGTTCTGCGTGCTGTCGTAGTTGCGGACGAACGAGCCCGTGAAGGCGGCGTGCGGCATCGCGTAGGACCGCTCCTCGAGGTATTTGCCCTGCACCCACTTCTGGTACTCGATGGCCTTCTGGATGTCGCGGTTCTTCGCCGCGGCCATGGCGAGGGCTTCATCGAGCGTCAGCACCTTCGGCGCCGCCAGCGCGGCCGGCGCCTGCGCCGCCGCCTTCGCAGCCTGTTCCACCGCCACGGTCAGCGACGTCTGCATGCCGCGTGCGCCCGGCGCCACCGTCTGCGCCGCTGCGGTCCCCGCGCTGCCGGCCACGAGCGCCGCGAGCGCCAGGCCGATCGCCGCCGCCTTCGCCTGGCGCACGCCCCGCCTGAACATCCACCCCGTGATGTCGTCGAGGATCGTGTAGACGACCGGCACGACGATCAGCGTCAGCAGCGTCGAGGTGATGAGGCCGCCGACGACGGCGCGCGCCATGGGCGCACGGAACTCCGCGCCCTCGCCGATCGCGAAGAACAGCGGCAGCATGCCGAAGACCATCGCCGACGTCGTCATGAGGATCGGCCGAAGCCTGGTCCGGCCGGCCGTGATGAGCGCCGTCCGCCGGTCCAGGCCGCGCCCCCTCAGCACCTTCGTGTAGTCCACGAGCAGGATCGCGTTCTTCGTCACGAGCCCCATCAGCATGATCAGGCCTATCAGGGACATGATGTTGATGGTGTCGCCGGTCACGAGCAGCGTCCCCGCCATGCCGACGATCGACAGCGGCAGCGACAGCATGATCGACAGCGGGTCGATGAACGACTCGAACTGCGCGGCCAGGATCAGGTAGACGAAGATGATCGCCAGCAGCAGCGCCTCGGCCATGTACCCGAACGACTCGATCATCATCTCCGCGTCTCCGCCTGCGACGATGCGGTACCCGGGCGCCATGTTCAGCGACTCACCCGCCGCCATCGCGAGACTGTTGGCGGTCCCCAGCGGCAGCCTGTCCAGGTTGGCATCCACGGTCACCTGCCGCGTGAGGTCGCGCCGGTTGATTTCGGCCGGCGACGTCGCGCGGCTGAAGGTCACCAGATCGGCCAGCGGCACGAGCGACGTCCCCATCAGCCCCGGCACCGTCACCTTCAGGTCGTGGATCTGCCTGACGTCGGCGCGGAGCGACTGCGGCAGCCGGACCCGCACGTTCACCGCTTCCCCTTCCTCGTCTTCATACGTCGAGACGGCCTGCCCGCCGACCAGCATCCCCACGGTACTGGCCACGGCGCCGCTGCCGAGCCCGGACGCCGCCGCGCGCTCGCGGTTGACGGCGAGCCGGTACTCCGGCAGGTCCTGCTCCATCGTCGCCTCGATGTCGACGATGCCCGGAATCTTGTACATCTCCTGCTTGAGCCTGGCGGCGTACTGCTTGAGCGTTGCGATGTCGTCGCCCTGGATTTGAATCGCCAGCGGCTTCTGGAACGAGTCCGGATCCTCGAGGAAGTTGAGGATGACCCCCGGGGTCTTCTCCAGCCGCAGCCGGGCGGCGTGGATGAACGTCTTCAACGTGCGGGCCCGCTCGTGCTTCGGGACCAGTTTGACGAAAACCGTCGCGTCACGGACCGTGTCGGCGTCGCCGGATCCGATCGACGCGTAGGTGTACCGAACCTCCTTGAACTCCGACAGCCCCTGCAGGACGGCCTCGAGGCGGCCGCGGGTCTCCTGGATCGACGAGCCCGGCGCGCTCTTGAACTTCAGCGCGAACTCGCCCTGGTCCATCGGCGTCATGAACTCCGCCTGGAGCACGGCGAAGACCGCGAGCCCGCCGACGAACGCCGCGACGGCCGTCGCGACCACGACGATGCGGTGATCCAGCGCCCACGCGATGACGCGCTTGTAGCCGTCCGCCATCCGCTCGAACCAGTCGTTGAATCCGTCGAGCGGCCTGTGCCACCAGCTCCGCTTTCCGGATCGGTCGATGTCCGGGTCGTGCCACCGCGAGGAGAGCATCGGGTCGAGCGTGAACGACACGAACAGCGACACCGACACCGCGAAGGCGACGGTCAGGCCGAACTGGTAGAAGAACCGGCCCATGATCCCCTTCATGAACGCCACCGGCAGGAACACCGCGATGATCGACATCGAGGTGGCGAGGACCGCCAGGCCGATCTCGGCCGTGCCCTCGCGCGCCGCCTCGAAGTGGTCCTGGCCCTTCTCCAGGTGCCTGACGATGTTCTCGCGCACCACGATCGCGTCGTCGATCAGCAGGCCGATCGCGAGCGACAGCGCCATCAGCGTCAGCGTGTTGATCGTCATGTTCAGGAAGTACATGACGATGAAGGAGGAGATGACCGAGATGGGCAGCGTGAGGCCCGTGATGACGGTCGAGCGCCACGAGTTCAGGAAGAAGAAGACGATGACGATGGTGAGGAAGCCGCCGAGAACCAGCGTGTTGTAGACGTCGCTGACCGACTCGCGGATGAAGGTCGACGTGTCGCGCACGATCTGGATCTCCGTCCCGGGTGGAACCTCCTTCTGGAGCTGCTCCACCGCCGCGCGCACCGCGTCGACGACCGCGACGGTGTTTGCCTTGGTCTGCTTGGTGATGTCGATCGCCACCGCCGGCTTCCCGCTGATCAGGGCGAGCGACCGCTGCTCCTCGACGCCGTCGTCGATCGTGGCGACGTCGCCGAGCGTGATCGGCTGCCCGGCGCGGCGGCTGATGACCATGGAGCGGTACTGATCGGCGTCACGCGGCTTCCCACTGATGCGGATCGGCATCTCGGTGACGCCCTGCGTGAGCCGCCCGAGCGGCGTGTTGACGTTCTCTGAGGCGAGGCCGGCGACCACCTCGTCCACGCCCATGCCGAACGACGCCAGCCTGGACGGGTCCAGGTTGACCGCGATCTCGCGCTTGGACGACCCGATGAGCTTCGCCTTGGCGACGCCGGGGATGCTCTCCAGCCGGCGCTTGATCCTCCGGTCGGCGACCGTCGTCAGGTCGCGCGGCGACATCGTCTTCGACTGGATCGCCAGCGAGATGATCGGCATCGCGTTGAAGTCGAACTTCTGGATGACCGGTTCCTTCATCCCCTCGGGCAGCTCGCGCCGCACGGCGTTGATCTTCGCGCGCGCCTCCTGCGAGACGTCGTTGACCTTGACCTCGAGGTTGAACTCCACGACGACCGACGACAGCCCTTCGCGCGAGATCGAGTTGACGTGCTTCACGCCGGCGATCGGGTTCACCGCCTCTTCGATCTTCTTGCTCACCTCGCGCTCGACGGTCTCGGGCGAAGCGCCCGGGTACTCGGTGATGATCGACAGCACCGGGATCTCCACGTCCGGCATCATGTCGATCGGCAAACGGCGGGCCGAGAACACTCCGAGCGTCACCAGCGTGAGCATCATCACGGTGGCGACCACCGGCCGTCTGATGGACAGGTTTGAGAGGAACATGGCTACGCCCCTTCGCCCTTGGACACGACGACGAGGTCACCGTCCCGGAGCGCGAACGCGCCGCGCGTGACCACCTGTTCGCCGGGCTGGACGCCCGACAGCACCTCGACCGACGCGCCGGTCCCCATGCCCGTGGAAATGACGCGCTTCTGCGCCTTGTCGCCGGTCACGACGAAGACCTCCGCCTTGGCCGTCTCGAGGTTCCAGTTGAGCAGGGATTCCTTGCGCACCTGGAGGACACCGGCGCGCTGGCCGACGACCATCCGCCCCTTCGCGAAGGCGCCGCCCCTCAACGCGCCGTCCGCGTTCGGCACCTCGACGACCACCTTTGCCGACCGGCTCGCCGCGTCAATCGCCGGGTTGATGAACATGACCTTCCCGGTGAACGTGCGGCCCGGCAGGGTCTCGGACGAGAACTCCAGCGTCTGTCCCACGCGCACCGCCGCCAGCCGCGACGACGGCACCGACACCGTCAGGTCGAGCACCCGGTTGTCCACGATTCGGAACATCGACGCGTTGCCGCCCATGTTCTCGACGCGGTCGCCCACGCTCACGCCGCGCAGCGCCACGATGCCGTCCATCGGCGACGTGATGAGCAGCTTGTTCAGCCGCGTCTCGGCGGCCTTGATCTGCGCCCGCGCGGCGGTCATGGCCGCGTCGGCCGCCTCCACCGCCGTCTTGGCATCGTCGAGAGCCTGCGGGGTGATCAGGCCGTACTGCTTCAGTTGCTGCGCGCGCTCGTACTCGCGCTGCGCGCGGTTCTGGCCGACCTTGGCCTGCGCCTCGGCCGCTCTCAGCGTCTCGATGCCCGCCTCGGTTTCGCGGCTGTCGAGCCTCGCCAGCTGGTCGCCGCGTTTCACGGGCACCCACTCGGTGACGTAGACCTCGGTCACCACGCCGGTCACCTCCGACTTCACGTCGGCGCTGAACTTCGCCTCCAGCGTGCCGACGACGTCGACGGTTTCCTGGAGGTCGGCGGCCGCCACCGGTTGGACGCTGACGGCCACCGGGGGACGTCCCGTTTCGAGCGGCTCCGAGTCGGCCTTCCTCGAACAGGCGGCCGACGCCGCGAGGGAGAAGATGACAAGAACGAAGACACTGGCTCGTGCGATGCGTGTCATGACCGTGGTTCTCCTTGCTGCCGGTGTGCTCCCAACGCGCCGTCGAAAATCAGCCCAAGGACGCGCTTCATGCTTTCCAGATCCAGGGGCTCCAGGCCGTTGTGCAGGTGCCTGGTGGCGAAGACCCCGATGACGCCGAGGATGACCAGTGCGATGTCGGAAGGCGAGGCGGAGGCGTCAATCTCGCCCGACGCCTGTCCGTCCGCGACGATCTGCCGCACGGCGCGCTCCATGTCCCGGTCGAACGTGCTGAAGTCGAACTGCGGCGCGCCCTCCACGGGACCGAAGAACACCGAATGCGCCACGCGGACGACCGGAACGTGCTCCTGGAACAGGCCGTGAAGGTCGGCGCAGATCCCGAACAGCCGTTCGCGCGCGGTGCCGGGCCGGCGAAGGCCGCGCCCCATCGCGGACGCGAACTCCCGGGCCGCCTCCTGCAGCACGGCGGTCAGCACGCCCTCCTTGCTGCCGAAGTGGTAGTAGAGCGCCGGCTTGGTGACGCCGGCGATCTCGACGATTTCGCGAACCGAGGCGGCCGCGTAGCCCTTGCGATCGAAGACCGAGACGGCGGCGCGCAGCAGGCGCGCCCGGGTCTGCTCGTCCTGTTCTGCCGGCGCAACCTCCGGCGGCGCGAGCTCCGGCAAGGCGACGGCGCCTGATGCGCGGGCGGCGGGTTCGTGGTCGGACGGCGTGGCACCGGTCGACGCGCTGTGTTCGAGTATGTCCATGAACCGTCCCATCACGTGTTTGTCGGCATACCTACCGGTAGGCATGACTCTAGCCAGATTACGAAGAGATCAGGTCTGGAGTTCCGCAGCGACATTCTCTGAGCGAATACAAATACCTACCGGTCGGTAGTATAGCAGAGTCAGGAAGGCAAGAGCCAGGGGGAGGGAGGCGAATCTTGCGATCTTGCGAATCTTGCGATCTTGCGATCTTGCGATCTTGCGAACTTGCGAACGTGCCAACGTGCGAACTGGGGAGCGGGGGCATGGAGCCCCGATCCCTAGGCCTCGAGCCCCGACCGGCCGGCTACGAGCAGGGCTGCAGCGGAACGGTGAACGACACGCCTATGCCGTTCCACGCATAGGTGGCCTGCGGGTTCAGCGAGCCGTTGAACCGGATGGTGGCCGTCAGGGAGTCGGCCGTTGCAACGATGACGCCGCTCGCGGGCGCGCCGCAGAACTGCTTGGTCATCCGGACGCCGGTGACGACAGCCCGGACGTTATAGCCGTCGTAGGTGCCCTGCGCCGTTCCGTTGATGAGAAGCGTCGACGAGGACGCCTGGGCATCGTCGCCGGTCGCGTCCAGCGTCACCACGCCCTGCGGGGTCGAGCACGGGCCCTTCGCCGTGATCCGGGTCGTCGTGGCCGGGTCGTACTTCGGCTGTTCCTGGCCCTGGGCGTTGAAGTACTTGAGCGCCACGGCGTCGCACGAACCCGGGGCGGTGGCTGCCATCGCGAACCCGTCCGCGCCCGTTACGCCAACGCCGGCGGCCTGGGCGGCGGACGCCTGTGAGGCAGACGCCCGGTCGTACGCGCCGGCGATCGCCGAGACGAAGCCCTCGACGGCCTTCGCGGAGGCTCGCTCCCCGGCCTCGAACCGCACGGTCGCGGTCGGGCCCGTGACGCCAGCCGACGAACCGGCCGCACACCCCGCCAGCCATGATGCCGACAGCGCCAAGGCCACGCCCATGAACAATCGGACCGTCTTCGCGGCGACCATACCTGGACACTCCTCCCGACCGGTACTATCGGCAACACTCCGCACGAACTTGAGGACTGTTCGTTCAGTATAGTGCCGCGAGCCTCGGAGGCTGTCATGCCCATCGCCGCGGGCACTCGGCTCGGCCCTCATCGGGTGGCCGCCCGGCTCGGCGCAGACGGCACGGGTGAGGTCTCCCGCGCGCGGCGCGGTATTTACGATGCGGCATATATGCCACATTGGTCATGAGCAAAGTGGACTATACTCTGTGTTATGAACACGCCGCGGTATCTGGAACGCGCCGTGAGGAACGCCCTGGCCCGCAAGATGGTCTTCATCGGCGGCCCGCGCCAGGTTGGCAAGACGACGTTCGCGCTGGGCCTGCTGGGGCCACGCGCCGATGAAACACATCCGGCGTATCTGAACTGGGACCATCCCGGCGTCCGACCCGCATTGAGGCGCGCCGAGCTGCCCGCGCGCGAGCCGTTGCTGCTGCTGGACGAGATCCACAAGTACGCCCGGTGGCGGAACCTGCTCAAGGGCATCTACGACACGGAGAAGTCGCGCCGGCGGATCGTCGTCACTGGTTCTGCGCGACTCGACTACTACCGCAAGGGCGGGGATTCCCTTGCCGGGCGGTACCGGTACTTCCGACTCCATCCGTTCTCCTTGCGGGAGATGGCCGGCGCGCCGTCGCGGTCGGATGTGGACGCGCTCCTGAAGTTCGGGGGCTTCCCCGAGCCGTTGTTCGCCCAGAACGACGCGGAGCGCCGCATCTGGGCGCGGGACCGGCTGTCCCGGGTCGTCCGCGAGGACCTTCGCGACCTGGAGCGCGTCCGCGAGATCAGCCTGGTCGAGCACCTCATCGACATGCTGCCGGAACGGGTCGGGTCGCCGCTCTCGGTCAGGAGCCTGCGCGAGGACCTCCAGGTCGACCACAAGACGGCCGAGCGCTGGCTGCAGATCCTGGAAAACCTCTATGTCTGTTTCCGAGTCTCGCCGTACGGGCCGCCGCGCGTTCGAGCCGTGAAGAAGGAACGGAAGCTCTACCTGTGGGACTGGTCGGGCGTCGAGGACCCCGGCCCGCGGTTCGAGAACATGGTCGCCTCGCACCTCCTCAAGTACTGCCACTGGCTCGAAGACACGGAGGGCTGCCGGATGGAGCTCAGGTACTTGCGGGACACGGACAAACGCGAGGTGGACTTCGTCGTCATGAAGGACCGGAGGCCTCAGTTCGCCGTGGAGTGCAAGTCGGGCGAGAAGGCGATCGCTCCGGCGATTCGGTATTTCGTCGAGCGGACGCCGATTCCCTTGTTCTATCAGGTTCATCTCGGCGAACGGCACTATGCGACGGGAAACGTGACCGTCCTGCCGTTCATCCGGCTCTGCGAGGAGTTGCAGCTGCCGTAGCGATCGTCGCGCCTCCGGGTCATTGGGGTCACATCTTGCGTCATCACATTTCGCGCGATGTGACCCCGCGTGCTACTTCATCACCGTCGCGGCAATCGCCGTCTCGCGCTCGGCGTCGGTCGGGTACCGGTCGAACCCGCGGGCTGTCGGCTTGCCGCGGAGGTGCGCGTCGAAGAAGTCCATCAGCGCCGCCCAGTCGGCCGGCGTCACGGCGTGCCCGTGCGGCTCGTAGTTGACGCCGATCCTGCCCTTCGCCCCCAGCAGTTCGTAGGCCGGCTCGGCGCCCCTGACCGTCTGCCGGACGGCCTCGGGCAGCGAGATTCGGTCCGCGACCCCTTCCAGCGCGAGGAACGGCCGCGGCGCGCACAGGGCGAGGAACCAGTGCTGGTCGAACGGCAGCTTCTCCCGCTGGCCCCAGAACCCGTGCAGGTGGGGTGAGAACCAGTTGGGGTACTTCATCTGCATCAGGTCGAGCGACTCGCTCCCGTTCGCGCCGGCAAACCGGTAGGCGCCCATCCCGCCGCCTCCGGTGATCGCCGGGGCGCCCATCAGCCGTTCGTCGAAGGCGGCCGCGATCATCGCCGACTTCCCCGTGCGCGACGCGCCGCTGACGATGAGCTTCGTCCTGTCGATGGCCGGGTCGGTCACCAGGTAGTCGGCCGCGCGCGAGGCGCCCCACGCCCAGCCGGCCAGAACGCCCCAGTCGTAGCCTGGATAGGCGGGATAGAAGCGCGTCGTCCTGAAAGCGAAGCTGCCGTCGGCATTGCGCAGCGTCGTGTCCTCGGCGCAGTCGTTGTTGTTGTAGACGGCGAGGGCGTACCCGCGCGTGAAGAGGTCCGCGTAGCGCGAGGCCAGCGCCTCGGCCGTCGGAGGCTCGGCCGGCGGCGGAGACTGCACGGGTGTCTGGCCGTCGGGCAGCTGCATGCCGACGACGAGCAGGACGTTCTGGCCCCGCCCCTGATTGGGCCCGAGCGGCAGCCGCGGCAGGACCGGCGCACCCGGCGGCGTATCCGACTGCAGGATGACGGTCGGGAACGGGCCACCCGCGACGGGTGTGAAGATCCCGACGTGCAGGCTCAACCGCTCTTTCGGGCCGAACGTCAGGCGCAGGAGCCGGTACTTCACGCGGCCCTCGAGGACCGCCGACGAGCGCACCTCCTTGCCCCGGACGTTCCCCGGGGGCGGCGGCATCTGGCCGGTCGCGTAGTACTCGAGCGTCCGCCTGATCTCCGCCCGCCGCTGCTGCCATTGCCCGGGCGCGGTGACCCTCGTCCCGTCGTCCAGTGCCATGACGTCGGGCATCTCGCGACGGACCGGCAGCTCGTCGACACAGGGAAGCCGGCCCATCGGGGTGCTGATGGCGGGAACGGGAATCTCGCGTGGGTCTGGTCGACCGGGCGTCGGTGGGTTGCCGGTCTGCGCCATCGCGACACAGGTCCCCAGGAGGATGCCCGCACAAAGCGGCTTGACGGTCGACACGGTGGTACTCCGTGACCCCACGTGGCTCCTACCTCTCGCGAGCCCTCCGTCGCGGGGTAGCCTTCGACGCGGCAGCGGCCAGGGGCAAGAGGACCGCAATCGTGGTGCCGCGCCCCTCCGCGCTTTCAAGCTCGATCGTCGCGCCGGCCCGACAGGCCGCAGCGCGGACGATCGCCAGCCCCAGGCCCGTGCCGAGTTCCTCGAGCGCCTTCGCGTTGGCGGCCCTGAAGAACTCCTCGAACACGTGTGCGCGATCGTCGGCGGGGATGCCGATCCCCTCGTCGGCGACCGCGACCCGCGCGAAGCGAGAGTCAGACTCGATCGAAACCCGAACCGTTCCGCCGGTGGCGTACGTTACCGCGTTGCGCAACATGTGCGTGACCATCAGCTCGATCGGCCCGGACGGTGCCGCGACCGCTACCGGCCCGGACGCGCCGGCCAGCGCGAGGGCGATCCCCTTCTCGCGCGCGACTGGTTCGAACCTGGCGCACGCGTCCCTGACGACGGCGTCGAGCGCCGTAGGGCCGGCGGCGGCGGGAGCTCCGGCCCTGATCGCCGCCAGGTCCATCAAATCGTCGATGAGCAACTGGAGGTAGGCCATCCGGGCTTCCGCACGGCGCACCAAGTCCCCCTGCTGGGCGTCCATCCTGCCGGCGTAGCCCTGGCCGAGCAGCGACAGCATGGTTCGGGTGAGGGCGACCGGAGCCCGGAGGTGCTGCGTCACTTGCGAGAGGAGCGCGCCCGCGTCGATGGGTGCGGGCTCTGGCGGAGCGGCCCGCCGCCTGCTCGCGGTGCGAGGAGCCTGGCGCTTGGGGCGGCGTTCGGGGCGAGGTCTGGTCTTTGTCACCATGGGTACTCCTATCCGGATTATCCTCTGTGGGGTCACATCTTGCATCATCCCTTCTTCTACGATCTGACCCCGGCCCCGGGGAACCTTTCTTGCGCCGGATGCGTTTGAGGAAGTACCGCGCGGTGTGCGGAGCCCTCAGCCATTCATGGAGACAGCCTCATGATCGTCACCACTCCCGCTGCTCGGATCTTCAGGTTCGTCCCGCTGGCGGCCATTGTCATCGCGTCGCACGCCGTGGCGCCGCAGGCGGCGGCGCAGGCGGTCGAGGGCTCCTTCGAGCGGACACTCAAGGTGACCGGCCCAGTGGAGCTGAGCATCCGGTCGGGTTCGGGCCGGATTCGTGTCTCCCCCGGCGCCGGCGATACCGTCAGGATCGCGGCACGCCTGCGGGCCGATAATGCCTGGTTCTCGGGCGACGTGGGCGCGCGGATTCGGGAGATCGAGAAGAACCCGCCCGTCGCACAGGCCGGAAACTCGATCCAGGTGGGTCGGTTCGCCGACGAGAACATCGCGAATCACATCAGCATCAGCTACGACGTGACCGTGCCCTCGCAGACGAACGTGAATGCCAGGACGGGGTCCGGGAGTATCGACATCGGCGACGTGGGCGGAACGGTCGATGCCAATACGGGTTCAGGGTCAGTCGCCATCGGGCGCGTCGCGGGAGCGGTGGTGGCCGGCACCGGGTCGGGCAGCATCACGGTGACCGGGGCCGGCAGCCTCAAGGCCCACACCGGCAGCGGCTCCATCCGTGCCTCGGCGATTGCCGGAGCCGCGGCGGCCAGCAGCGGATCGGGGAGCGTGCACGTCGCCCAGAACGGCAAGGGCGATGTCGACGTCTCATCCTCGTCGGGCAACGTGGTTGTCACCGGCGTGAACGGTGCCGCCCACGTGTCGGCCTCGAGCGGGAGCATCGAAGTCGACGGGCGTCCCACGGGCCCCTGGGACATCCGCTCGTCGTCTGGCGGCGTGACGGTTCGGATTCCGGCGGATGCCCAGTTCGACCTGGACGCCCGCGTGTCGTCCGGGCGGATCGAAACGACGCACCCGATCACGATGACGGGGACGATCGACAAGCAGCGGCTGCAGGGCAAGGTCCGCGGCGGGGGCCCGCTCGTCGTTGTCCGGACGTCGTCTGGCGGGATCAGGATTCAGTAGAACGGCCCGCGGGTCACATCGTGCGAAACGCGATGATGCAGGATGTGACCCCGGAGTTGAACTCGTCGGGCCGCTCGAGCATCGGGTAGTGGCCCACGTGCTTCATGATGACGGCGTCGAAGTCCGCCTTCACCCGGCGCGCGGCCTGTACGTCGGTCGGGAATAGGTCGCCGTTGATGGCCCGCAGTGGAACCGTCAGCCTGCGGGCAGCCGGCGTGTAGTCGTAGCCTGCGATCCCGGCCAGCACCCCGGCGACGACATCCGGCGACGTGCGCATCATGCGCCGCTCGGCCTCTTCCTTCAGCCACGGATCGGCGTCCGGGTGGAAGAGCATTCCCACCATCTCCTTCATGCTGCCGGCAGCATCCCGGCCGAACGCTTCGGCGCGCTGCCTGGTCGCCTGCGCTTCCTGCTTCCGGTATTCGGGCGTTCGCTCGTGGCCGAGATCCTGGAACGTGTCGATGCCGACGACGCCAATCGCGCGCCCGGGCAGCAGCAGCGCCGCCTCGACGGCGACGGGGCCGCCCAGCGAGTTTCCGAACAGCACGACCCTCGTCAACTGCTCGGCGTCGACGACGGCCTTCACGTCCGCGGCGAACCGCGCTACGCTCCACTCCGTTCGATTCCTGCCCGACTCGCCGTGGCCGGCGAGATCGATCGCGATGACCCGGTAGCGTCCGGAGAACGCGCGGACCTGCCCATCGTAGAAGCTCCAATCGGCGAAGCCGCCGTGAATGAACAGCAGGGCGGTGTCGCCGGCGCCCGCCGCGGAGTAGACGAGCGTCACGCCGTCGGCGGCCGCGCACGTCTTGCGCTGGATGGGTGGCTCGTCTTGCTGTTGGGCGAGTCCCGTAACCGGCGGCTGGGTGCCAGGTGTCACGGCTGCGACGGGCAACGCCTTCATGGAAGCCTCGGCCAGATGCTACGCCTCTGGCCTTCGGACGGCAATGGCGAGCAAGGCGCGGCAGCCTTCGCTGATGTCAGTGGAATGCCTGGCTCGCCAGTCGGAGCTCGCCGCGGAGGGTGCTCCAGCTCGTCCGCAGGCGAGTGAAGGCCGGTGGAGAGGCGGGGAGATGCGAAGCAGCGTTACGGTAACTCATTGAAGGATGTGGAGTTACGCTGCATGCCGGGCAGACGCCGTCGTTGGCGGTGTCTCGACGTCTGCGCTACGGATGTCCGGCAGTGTCGCCCCCGGGTATCTCGCGTTGGGGCGAACCTCTCGGCCACTACGCCGGGGCGAGCGCCTCCGCAAGATCCGCACGCCGCCGCGCGCCAGGCTACGGCGCGCGCCGCACCATCCCGGCCACAATCAGCAGCCAGGACACCGCGAGGAATCCGAAGCAGACGATCGCCGGGACGCACGTCTCCGCGAGACCGATGTAGACGCGGGGCATTTCAATGCTACCCGGCGGGGTCGCCGCCAGCGCCCGGAACCTCTACTGGACGTACAGGCGGTCGTGCCTGCTCGAAGAGGTGCTGGACCCGGCCGCGCTGGCGCTGTGGCCCTCTCCCGAGGCTTGGTCGTCGCCGTTCGAGGCTGCGGCTCACGACGAACTGCAGCGCAGACTTGAGCGAGCACTGGCACGTCTCTCGCCGCAACATCGGGAAGTGCTCCTGCTGGTTGGCGTGGAGGGTCTGATGCCGGCCGAGGCGGCCGGCGTCTGCGATGTGACGCCCGAGGCACTGCGTCAGCGCTTGGCGCGGGCGCGAGCCGCGCTGGCGCAACTACTCAATCTGCCCCGCGCCGGCGCGCGGAAAAGGAGCGACACCACATGACTTCGAATGGCGCGGATGATGACCCTGTGCTCGCGGCTCTCGGCCTGCTGCGCGCCCAGGATGTCGACACGCGCCGCGCGCATCGCCTTCACGTTCGGTGTCGTGCGGCGCTCGCGGCACAGAAACGGACGGCCGACGCTGCCGCCACGGATTCTGCGCGGTGGGCGCTCGTCGCAGGCCCCGCTCTTCTGGCCGCCTGGTGCGCGATCTACGTCATCGAGATCGTGCGACTTGCGAGGGCAATCTACCGGCTGTGACCTCGATCGTCGGTGTGGCCCCGCCTTGCGCCGACCTGATCCGCCTTCAATGGATGTCGGCCGAGTTCGGTGCCGAGACACACGCGGCGGGGTTCATCTGCGGCGGACCGCCGCGCCAGGAGGGGCACACAGGGGGCGCATCACGGGTCAAGAACGGCGAGGACTGCCGGACGCGGGCGGGTGGAAGAGGGCCGCCGGGCGAGTCGCAGGTTCACCCAGCCTCGACCTGGTCCGGCGAACCCGGAGGCCAGGTCAAGGCGGCTTAGCATAAGACCTCCAAGGCCTGTTCTCGTCGATCACCCAAGGTCGAAGCGATCCAGGTTCATCACTTTGTTCCAGGCCGCCACGAAGTCATCGACAAACTTCTTCTGCGCGTCCGAGCTTCCGTAGACCTCGGCCAGGGCGCGGAGCTGGGAGCTTGAACCGAAGACGAGATCGACACGCGTGCCGGTCCATTTGACTCTGCCCGAAGCGTGGTCGCAGCCTTCGAACACATCAGCGTCTGTCGAGACGGCCTTCCACTCCGTGTCCATGTCCAGCAGGTTCACGAAGAAGTCGTTGGTCAGTGCCTCCGGCCGCGCGGTAAAGACGCCATGTTGCGTTTGGCGGAGGTTGGTATTCAGGACACGCATGCCGCCAATGAGGACCGTCATTTCAGGAGCGGTCAGCGTCAGCAGTTGCGCCCGATCGACCAGCAGCTCCTCGGCCGATACAGAGAACCTGGCCTTGAGGTAGTTGCGGAAGCCGTCCGCGACCGGTTCGAGGACGGCGAAGGAAGCCGCATCGGTTTGCTCCTGCGAGGCGTCCATGCGTCCCGGCGTGAAGGGAACCGTCACACTGTGGCCGGCATTCTTCGCCGCCCGCTCGACGCCTGCGCAACCGGCCAAGACGATGAGGTCGGCCAGCGAGACCTTCTTGCCGCCCGACTGGGCGCTGTTGAACGCGTTCTGGAGGCCCTCCAGGGTCTCGAGCACCTTCGCCAGTTGGGCAGGCTGGTTCACCTCCCAGTCCTTCTGGGGTGCCAGGCGGATGCGGGCGCCGTTTGCACCGCCGCGCTTGTCGGAGCCACGGAACGTGGACGCGGACGCCCAGGCGGTCGAAACCAGCTGCGAGACAGACAAGCCGGAAGCCAGGACCTTGCCCTTGAGGGAAGCGACGTCCTGCGCGTCAATCAATGTGTGATTGACCGCGGGAATAGGGTCTTGCCAGATGAGCTCTTCCGCAGGAACCTCTGGGCCGAGATAGCGCGCGCGAGGGCCCATGTCGCGGTGCGTCAGCTTGAACCACGCCCGGGCGAACGCGTCCGCAAACTGATCCGGATTCTCCATGAAGCGTCGAGAGATCTTCTCGTAGACAGGGTCGAACCGCAGGGCGAGGTCCGTGGTCAACATGGAAGGGGCGTGACGCTTGGACGGGTCGTGGGCATCCGGCACGGTACCGGCGCCTGCGCCGCTTTTCGGCTTCCACTGATGCGCGCCGGCCGGGCTCTTCGTCAGTTCCCATTCGAAGCCGAACAGGTTCCAGAAGAAGTTGCTGCTCCACTTCGTGGGCGTGGTAGTCCAGATGACTTCCAGGCCGCTGGTGATCGTGTCGCCGCCTTTGCCGGTGCCAAAGCTGCTCTTCCAGCCCAGGCCCTGCTCCTCGATGTCGGCCGCCTCGGGCTCAGGCCCCACATGTTTCGCGGCGCCGGCGCCGTGGGCCTTGCCGAAGGTGTGGCCGCCCGCGATGAGCGCAACCGTCTCTTCGTCGTTCATGGCCATGCGGGCGAACGTCTCGCGGATATCTCGCGCCGCAGCGATCGGATCCGGGTTGCCGTTCGGGCCTTCCGGGTTGACGTAAATCAGCCCCATCTGCACGGCAGCAAGCGGATTCTCGAGATCCCGGTCGCCGGAGTAGCGCTTGTCGCCCAGCCAGGTGTTCTCAGCGCCCCAATAGATGTCCTTCTCAGGTTCCCAGATGTCCTCACGCCCGCCCGCGAAACCGAAGGTTTTGAATCCCATCGATTCCAGAGCGACGTTGCCGATGAGGATCATCAGGTCGGCCCAGGAGATCTTCCGGCCGTACTTCTGCTTGACTGGCCAGAGCAGCCGGCGCGCCTTGTCGAGGTTGGTGTTGTCGGGCCAGCTGTTGAGGGGCGCAAAGCGCTGGCTGCCGTTGCCTGCGCCGCCGCGGCCGTCGCCGGCACGGTAGGTGCCGGCGCTGTGCCACGCCAGACGGATGAACAACGGCCCATAGTGGCCGAAGTCGGCCGGCCACCAGTCCTGCGACTTCGTCATCAGTTCACGGAGGTCCTTCTTCACGGCCTCCAAATCGAGACTCTTGAACTCTTCAGCGTAGCTGAACCCCTCGCCGAGCGGATTCGACTTGGAGGAATGCTGATGCAGGATGTCGAGCCTCAACTGGTTCGGCCACCAGTCTCGGTTCGTCATGCCGACGCGGCCAGTGTGATGGAACGCGGGTTTCGCTTCGGTTGACATGTGTTCTCTCCCTTGGTCGTCTGCACTCAGATTACTCGGCCCAGCCTGCAACAGGAATTCGCGACTCCGGGTCGCCAGCCAGCGTGGCCAGCCTCTTCTTCTCGTCTCGGTCAACAGGTTGATCGTGTTGTAGACCGTTGCGCGCGAGAGGGTGGGGGCAGCGGTCGCGCACCTTCATCCACACCTGGTCCGCGGTCGAATGGCTCGCGGTGTTCAAGACGTATGCCGCCACGGCGATTCTCTGCGGGGTCGGTTGAATCCCGCAGGCAGCCAGTCTGGAGAACATGTCGTCCGTGCTGATCAAGATTGTGACCAAAACTGGATCGTGTCAAGCGACCACGACCGGCGGCAGTATGAGCAGGGTCACCCCGAACGGAAGCGACAGCAGTCCAGCACCAGTTCCCACTTCAACTGCGGCTGTCGCAGTGAGTCCTGTCCTCGTCGGTCCTCGTCTGCAAGGCCCTGCAATTGCACGCCGCCAGTGGGCAGAGAGAGTGCGTCTCTCGAGCGTGCACAGCGCCATGCGGGTTGTAATGACCAGGCGCACAGGTGTTCCGATCGAGCTCAGGTACCGGAACGCGTACTGGAGCTTCACCAGGAACTGATTGGCATCGAGGCCCCAGCGGTTCCCGAAGTCCCTGACGTTGTGGTTGTAGATGACGAACAGGTCCGCCACCGGCCGGAATGTCCACCGAAGCCGGTTGTTGGTGCCCACGGAGGCGCTGGCCGTGTCGTACTGCACGAAACTGCTGACGTCCAGGTTCGGCGAGATGTTGAACCGGAACTTCGTCCCGACAAGGGTCGTCGTGAAGTTCCCTTCCGGAAGACGGCCGTAGTTCCGTTCTCCCGAGAGACTCAATGTGAACAGCGCCGCCGGATTCCATGCCAGCGTCATCTGAAGCTGGTCCAGCGTTCCGTCGTAGAACGTGCCGAAGCGCCATGTGATCTGCGTGCTCAGTCTGCGTTTGGTGGCCGTGCCTCCCTCCAGCCGCCATCGCGTCCAGTGGTAGGGCCCCGGCGGAATCACCACGCCGTCCACGATCTCGAACGGTTCGGCCAGGTTCTCGCCGGCAGGCGACCAGTTGAACTCGACGCGATCGCCGCTCTCGAAGCGCCAATTCACCGGAGCCGTGAAGATGCTGTAGCTCTCCCATCGTCCCTGCAGGTCGGTCACGCCCGAGACGCGAAACTCGTTGAACATCTGCCGGATGTGCCAGAAGTGCGGCCGCGGGTCGTACTCACCGACCAGGTCGTAGCTGTAGATCCCCGGCCGCGGAACGAAGCCCAAGGATGGCTGAAACCCGTCGCCGACCCGGCGCGCCGCGACATAGACGTTCCACAGGTCGTTGGGATACCAGACCTTGACGCCGACGGCGGACTTGTCGCCGTGTACATCCGGCCGGTCCATGCCCAGTCCCCACACGCCCACGAGGAAGTTCTTGTCGCCTCGGAACCGGGATGTCCGGTACGTGAAGTCGGCGCCCGCCAACCAGCTGCCGCTCACGCCGGTGGGATCACCGACGGTCCCGATCACTCCGATGCTCGACTCCTTGAGCACGTCCTGCTTGATCCGCACGGCTCCCATCGACGCAGTTGGCACCAGCCCGTCCACCGCCTGCGTATACGAGGCCAAACCGCCGATACTGGTCCTCCCGACGCGGCCGTTCACCTTGCCCGCCACCCGGATCGGTACCTGCTCACCCGCCACGAGCCCGATCCGCCGGCTGAAGAACGGCACGATATCCGTCCCGAGCCCCGGGCCAAACTGGAAGATGTCCGCGCCTTCCAGAAAGAACGTGCGCTTCTCCGGGAAGTAGAGGCTGAAGCGGGTGAGGTTGGTTTGCCGCGTGTCGGCCTCGGTCTCGGCGAAGTCGGTGTTGACCGAGCCAGAGGCCAGAAGGTTCGGACCGAGTCGCTGTGTCACGTCGAGACTGCCGTGGCTGTCGTTCTCCGCTGGCGCGCCCGGCATCGGCACGCCGGCGCCGACCACACCCGCGGGTCGGACCGATAGCCCGAGTCCCAGTTCGAATTCGGGCAGGTCCGTCAGGAGGCCGGCCCGGCTCATCTGTGTGACCTTGTAGTCCCGCTGCGGGCTCGCCCACCGCTCGGACTCCTGCAAACGCTGAACGCGGCGCTGCACGTTGAACTGCCAGTTGGTCAACCCCTTCTTGAACGACAACGTGTGCACCGGGATGCGGATCTCCACACTCCAGCCCTTGTCGGTTCGCCTCGTCGCGGCCTCCCAGATGCCGTCCCAGTTGCTGTTCGTGTCGCCGCTCTCGGGGTTGATGAGCGCGTCGTAGCGGGCGCCGCCGGGGTTCACCCAGAACACGTAGCCGGAGCGCCCATCGAGAAACGTCCCGAGAGAGATCTCGACGTGGTCCTCGTTGCTCATCGCCCCGTCCCGCTGCTTCGTGTAGCTGACGATGCCCGCAGGGTTCGGGTCGTCGCACTCGATGCCGATCACGAGAACACGGCGGTTGGCCAAGACGCGAACCCGCGTGCGCCCCGTCGGCTTGCCTCCCTGGATCGGTTCGAGCATCACGAGGTCCTCGATGGCCTCGGCGCGCGCCCAGTCTGCTTCATCGAGCACACCATCCAAGTGCAGGTCACTGTCGATTGTCCCGGCCCGCAGGGTCGGAACGCCCCCCGGTTCCGGCGCCACCTGCCGGGACACGCCTCCGGAGACTGCCGTCCCCTGAGTGGCGACGGGCGGGAGAAGTCCTGCGGCCGACACGCCAGGCAGGCAGGAAGCGGCGACGAGTACTGACACGCACAGAGCCCAACGATTCACGCGTGACTTCTCTCCGGGGGACGATTCGCTGCCCATGCCCAGGCTGGTCCGGGCGGCCGAGGGTTCGCAGATTCCATGCCTCATCGCGCAGGGAAGTCCTTCCGTCGGCCGCCACAGGTGCGTCGCGGCCGACCTCGCCCCGTATGCTGCCGCGCTACACAGTCGTCGTCGCCTGCCGCGGACGACCGTACCGCAGGTAGAGCGTGGGAACAACGGCCATGTTCAGGAAGGTCGAGGTCGTCAACCCCCACAGAATGACGATCGCCATCGGCGTCTGGATCTCACTGCCGGCCCGCCCGCCGCTCAAGGCCAACGGAATGAGCGCGAGCCCCGCCGCCAGTGCCGTCATCAGGATCGGGATCAGCCGCTCCTGGGAGCCGCGGATCACTGCCATGCGAAAGTCCGAGATGCCCTCCTGTTCGACCAGGTGCTGGACGTGCGACACCAGCATGATGCCGTTCCGCGTCGCGATCCCGAACAGCGTGATGAACCCGATGATCGACGCCACGCTCAGGACGCCGCCTGCCACATACACCCCCACGACCCCACCGATCAGCGCGAGGGGCAGGTTGACCATGACGATGAGGGCGTCGCGCGTCCGCCCGAACGCCAGCATGAGCAGCGTGAACAGCCCGGCCAGAGCGACGATACCCAGCAGCACGAGCCGCTGCGACGCGGCCTGCTGGCTCTCGAACTGGCCGCCATACTCCACGCGGTAGCCCGCCGGGAACGTCACCTGGCGCCCGATCTCGTTGCGGATGTCGTCGATCACGCCGCCCAGGTCACGGCCCGCCACGTTGCACGACACCACCATCCGGCGCTGGACGTTCTCTCGGAGCACCATGTTCGGGCTCTGCTCGCGCACCACCCGGGCCACCGCGTTGACCGGGACCGTCGTCCCGTCCGGCGTGTCGATCGGAATTGACGCAATCCGTTCGAAGTCGACGTTGGCCGTGTCGCCCAGCTTGACGACCAGGTCGAAGGCCATGCCCGACTCGAACACGCGCCCGACCGTAGTGCCGGCGAACGCCGTCTCGATCGTCCGGGTGACCTCGTCGACGGTGAGGCCGTACCGCGCGAGTGCCGTGCAATCGAGCACGTACCGGATCGTGTCGACATCCATCTGGTGCTCGATGGACAGGTCCGCGACGCCCGGAATCTCCGTGATGACCTGCTCGACGCGCTGTCCGAGGCGCCGCAGCGTCCCGAGCTCGTCGCCGAAGATCTTGATGGCGATGTTCGCGCGCGTGCCCGACAGCATGTGGTCGATTCGGTGGGAGATCGGCTGCCCGATGACCACGTTCGTCCCCGGGATGGTCGAGAACTCCCGGCGCAGGACCGCGAGCAGTTCCGCTCGCGGCCGGCCGGTGTCGCGCAGGCCCACGTCAATCTCGGCACCCTCGACGCCCTGGACGTGTTCGTCGTACTCCGCCCGGCCCTGCCTTCGCGCGGTGGCCACCACCTCTGGCTGCGCGAGCAGGATCCTCTCGACCCGTCGCCCAATCTCGTCGGACGCGGCCAGCGAGGTCCCGGGCATGGTGTTGGTACTCAGCGTGAGCGTGCCCTCGTGGAACTCGGGCAGGAAGGCGGACCCGGTGGCGGCAAGTCCGCCGACGGCCGCCACCAGCAGTGTGGTCGACGCCACGATCACCGTGCGCGGCCGGTCGAGCACCGCCGGCAGCCACCCGCTGTAGATCGACTTGAGGTGGCGAGCCACCCACCCATCGTGGCCGGTCGCCACGGAAGCCGCCTGCGGGAGGAAGATCGCGCACAGGGCCGGCGTCACGACAATCGCGACCGCCAAGGAGACGGCGAGCGCGACGATGTAGGCGAAGCCGAGCGGCGCGAGCAGCCGACCCTCGACGCCGGAGAGGCCGAACACCGGCAGGAACACGAGGATGATGATGAAGGTCGCGAAGACGATCGACGAGCGAATCTCGAGCGTCGCGTCGCGGACGATCTCGCGAGCGGAGCGGCGCTCGGCTTCGGGCTTCGCCTGGTTCTCTCGGAGCCGCCGCACCACGTTCTCCACGTCGATGATCGCGTCGTCGACGAGCGCCCCGGTGGCGATCGCGAGCCCCCCCAGCGTCATCGTGTTGAGCGTCGCGCCCATCCCGCGGAGGACCAGGATCGCGCCCGCCAGCGACAGCGGGATCGCTGTCAGCGTGATGGTGGCCGCTCGGACGTTGGCGAGGAACAGCACGACGACGAGGACGACCAGCAACCCGCCGTCCCGAAGGGCCTTGATGACGTTGTCGATGGCGGTCTCGATGAAGTCGGCCTGACGGAAGATCCGGCGGTCGATCTTGATGCCCCCGATTTCCCGTTGCAGGGCGTCAAGGTCGGCGTCGAGCCGTCGGGTCAACTCGATGGTGTTCGCGCCTGGCTGCTTCTGCACGCCGATAATCACCGCGGGCTTGCCGTTCCTCGAGCCCTCCCCGCGTTTCAACGGGGCGCCGAGGCGGACATCCGCCACGTCGCGAACGAGGACCGGGTGGTCGGCGTGCCGAGCGACAACCGAGGTGCCGATGTCCTCGGGACTTCGAACTCGCCCGATCGCCTCGATCACGTACTCCTGCGGGCCTTCGACAAACACGCCGGGCGAGGTGTTGGCACTCGCGGACTCGACCGCCTTGATCAGCTGGTCGATCGACACGCGGTTCGCGCGGAGGCGGGCGGCGTCAGCGACGACCTGGTACTGCTTCTCCTCGCCGCCGATGGGGGTCACCTGCGACACGCCGGGAACCGCCAGCAGGCGGCGCCGAATGGCGGTGTCGGCGATCGTCCGAAGGTCCATCGCGTCGCGCGTGTCGGACTCCACGGCAAAGAACAGGATCTCCCCCATGATGGAGGAGATGGGCGCCAGGATCGGTCGCCCAGCCTGAGGCGGCAGGCTCCCGGCAACAAGCGACAGCTTCTCGCTGACGATCTGCCGCGCCGTGTAGATGTTCGTACCCCAGTCGAACTCCACCCAGGCGACGGAAATCCCCAGCGCCGTCGCCGACCGGACGCGGCGGACGCCCGAGGCGCCGTTCACCGCGGTCTCGATCGGAAACGTCACGAGACTCTCCATCTCGCCCGGCGACATGCCGCGGCCCTCGGTCAGCACCGTCACGGTGGGCGCCGTGAGGTCGGGGAAGACGTCGATCGGCATGTCGCGCGCCGACCACCAGCCGGCGGCCAACAGCAGCAGCGAACCGATCGTGACCATCCATCGATGATCGATGGACCATTCAATCAGGCGTTTCATCCATCACCTCAGTGGACATGGCCTTCGGCCGGAAGCCCCTTCGCCGCGGATGCCAGCTGGACGTCATACGTGCCGCGCGTCACGACGCGCTCGCCCGCCTTCACACCGGCCGTGACCGCGACGCGGTCGCCGTCCCTCGCTCCGAGTTCCACGTTTCGACGCTCGAAGCTCTCGCCGCCGACCTGCACGAACAGGAACGGACGACCGGCGTCCGTGAGAATGGCCGCCGCCGGCACGACGGGCATGGTCGCGCTCTCCCGCAGGTACGCGATCGCGGTGCCCGCCTGGCCGACGAGCAGGCGGCCGTCGGCGTTGTCCACCTCGAAGCGGAAGACAAAGGCCCGCAGCTTCGGGTCGAGCACGCCCGAACCGGCCTGGCCGAGGACGCGGACCGGGATCGGCCGGGAATCGCCTGGCATCTCCAGCGCCACGTCGGCCACCTGGCCGCGCAGGTCGAGCGCGGCTGGCGGGACGTGGGCCTCGATCACGACCCGGTCCGTCCTGACGATGCGGAAGAGCTCGACCCCCTCCTCGTAAGCGGCACCGGGTGTGGCCGAGACGGCGGCAACGGTTCCGCCGATCGGCGCTCGCAGTTCGAAGGCGTTGCCGCCGGTCGCGGAGCCGCCCGAGCGCAGCGTTTCGTCGCGCTGCGCCAGGCGGGTCTCCGCGGCGTCCACCTGGGCGCGAGCCACGCCGACGGCGCGGGTGGCATCTTCGAGTCGCCGGCCCGGCACCGCCTTCTCGGCCACCAACCGCTCGGCCCGGCGCTGCTCCGACTCGGCCGCACTGAGGGAAGCCCGCGCCTCGGCCAGCTGCTGCTGGAGAAGGGCCCGATCCCCAACGGCCGCGAGGCGAGGCTCAAAGCGAGCCAGGAGCGTCCCGGCGGCGATGTGATCACCCAGCTGCGGCAACCGCGTCGTGACCAATCGCCCACTGGCTGGGGCGGCGATGACGGCTTCGCCACCCGAGGGTGGCACGACGATCGCCGGCACTCGGACGGACCGGCGGATCGGCTCCGCCTTCACGATCGTGGTGGCGAAGTCCGTGGTCCACTGCTGCTCCTTGAGGTAGGCGATCGCCGGCACGCCTTCGGCCGCCGTGGCCCCCGCCTTCGCCGCCTCTGTCGTCGGGTAGACCGTGACCGTGCCGAGGTCGTGGACGTCCGACACGCGGGGTCCCTGCATCCGGACGCTCCAGGTGTAAGTCCCGGCGGACGGCACGACACCTTCCACGCGGAACGCCCCCGGCCGCAGCGGTTCGGAACCCGGCCACGTCACCGTCTTCCCGTCGGCGCCTCGGAGTTCAATCGAGGGCCGCCCTTCGTTGAGCGGCTTGAAGTCGCTCAACGTCGTGAGGTGGACGGCCAGCCGGATCTTCTCCCCGGCCACGAGCGGCGGGTGTTCCATGAAGAGCTCCGTAGCAGCCGTCCAATGGCTGACGACCCGCGTGGGCAGTTCGGGCGCCGGTGCGCCCGCCGACTTCCGGCTACAGCCGGCGACCGAAACGAGCGAGGCCGTCACGGCGACGGCGATCATCGTGTGCACGAGTGTGGTGCGGGTCATTTGCGTATCTCCACGGCAGTCGCCAGTTCCAGGTCGATGTCGGCGTGGGCCGAGACGGCATCCAGTTCTGCCAGTCGCAGCCGCGCATCCGCGGCCGAACGGTACGCGTCGAGTAGTTCCAGGATGCCCCGCTCGCCGGCGTCGTAGCTGATCTGCGCGATCCGACGCAGCTCGTCAGACCGCGGGACGGCTTCCTTGCGATAGCTGTCGGCCACGCGCCGACGTTGCTCGGCCGCCGCGTGAAGTCCCCGTACCGTGCTGGTAATCTCGGCGCGTAGGGCGTCGTGTTCCGCGGTCGCCAGCAGTTCGCGGGCGGCTGCCTGCGCCTTCTCTGGACGCGCGCGGTCGAACAGTGGAATCGAGGCCACGACGGAGAACACCGACCCGTACTGGTCCTCGCCGGCGCTCGACGTCTTGAGGCCGGCCACGACTTCGGGTTCCGGCACCACGCTGCGGGCGGCGGCGCGTCCCGCCAGGCGGGCGGAGGCGATCTCTCGCTCGAACGCCTGGAGATCCGGACGCCCCGTCCCGGCCCGCGCGACCAGGTTGTCCGCGCCAGGCAGCGGCGGCTGTCCACCGCCGAGCGGCGCAGCGTGGACGCTGGTTGGGTCGGGTGAAGGAAAGAAGAACGCCGCCAGAGCCCCTTGAGCCCGGGCCCGACGGGCGCGGCACTCACCGAGGCTGGCGGCGACGTCGAGCGCCTCGCGCTCGGCCCGCAAGCGATCGAAGCCGGCCGCGTCCCCGGCCTGCTCGCGTTTCGCGAGCATCTCGGCCAGGCCTTGGAGTGAGACCAGCGCCGACTCCAGCTCGCGCTCTCGAAACTCTTCGAAACTCAAGTCGACGAAGGCACGGCGGATGTCGCCGCGCAGCCGGCGCAACAGATCGTCGGCCCGCGCCTGGGATGCCCGGACCAGCTCACCGGCGCTCTCGGTCTGGAGGCCGCGGCGGCCGGTGATCGGCAGCGCCTGAGAGAACAGGAGGTAACCTTCGGCCACGCCAGCCACGGCCTCGCGACTGGCGGTCACGCGCGGATTCGGGAATCGGCTGGCGCTCAGCGCATCGGCGCGAGCGAGTTCCACTTCGGCGCGCACGGCCCGTGCGCGCGGGCTCTCCAAGGACAGCCGCCCGACGGCCTCGGACTCGGTCAGCACCTGCTGGGCCGAGGCGGCCGGAGCGAGACTGGCGGCGGCCCAAAGGGCCAGATACAGAGGCAAGAGTCGCGGCATACGCCTCCGAACAGAGTGATCGTGTGACGGGAAGAGTACGGATCTCGGGCGGTCTAGGCGGGTGGGGCGCGCGGGGCGGGCGGTCGCGGCGGCGGAGACGGGGCGTCGTCAGGGGTCCACGCCGCTACGCCATCGGTGGCGAATCGTGGCGCGGACAGCGGCGTGGAGCGGACCAGAACCGCAAGCTGTCCCACAGACGGCCCGATGGGACCCGCCGCCATCACTCGGTCTAGGTCCACTGCCGTGTCGTGGTCATCGTCCTCGAAGCAGCAGGCGCCGGCGCGAGGGACATGCGTAGTGGTGGCGACCCCGAAATGGGAGTGGACCGTCGCCTGACGCGTGGCTGTGGTGTGGTGAAAGTGCTCCGCCGGGACGAATCCCATCGCGGCGACGTTCGCCGCGAGGGCCGCGATCAGGCAGAGCCGGGTGATTCCCACCGTGTGATTCTACAAGATCGTCGGTTCAACGAAGAGGGAACTATTCCCGGGCTGCCTGAGGTGGCGATCGCGTGGCGTGACCGCTCTCCGGCGGGGCTCACTGAGCGGGTGGTCGTGGCC
>CAWAMP010000013.1:0-224628 GCA_963783255.1 uncultured Acidobacteriota bacterium
AAACGCGCGCCAGGCCGGCGGCAACCCGACGGAGAGTTACCCTGCGCCGAAGGCGGAGGGCGCCGGAGCCTACGCGGCGGCCTCCACCGCCACCACCTCCGCCGCCACCTCCGGCGAAGAAGGTGTTGGTGCCTCTGCTGGGGCCGCCTGACGCGCCGGCATCACTGCCGTATTTTCTCCGGTTTCGTACCGCTGCGCTGCTGGTCCCCCCAATGCCGCCGGACTCGACCGCGTCCGGCGCTCGGAATTTACGCGCAGGGCGAGCCCGGCCTCAAGATGCCGGTCGTCATCAGCGAGGCGCGCCCACCCTACACCGAAGAGACGATGCGAGCGAAGTCAGCGGCCCCGTCGAACTCTCCTGTGTCGTGGAGACGGACGGGACGGTTCGCGAGGCGGCGGTGAAGACGTCGCTGCACCCCGTGTTGGACGAGCAGGCTGTTCTGGCGGCACGGCAGTGGCGCTTCACGCCAGGAACCAAGGATGGGATACCCGTTCGCGTGCGCGTTTCGCTCTCGATGACATTCACGCTGCGCTAGGCTGCCGGCGTCAGGGGTCGGGTCGAATTACCACGCACACGGATTCGTAATACAGATTCGTAAGCGCGGTAATTCGACCCGACCCCTGTGTAAGATGGGGGCATGGCGACGGAGGTCGTGCCGGCGACGGGACAGCTGCTCGAGCGGATTCTCGACGACACGTTCCCTATCTGGGGCGAGGGGCTCGACCGCGCTGCCTACGGCAAGTACAACCGGGCGCAGCTTGCCGCGCCGTGGGGTTCGACCCACATCCGGCGCGTGGCGCTCGTCGAAAGCGGCCGGCTGCTCGCCACCGCCAAGCGCTACGATTTGAGCGGGCGCATCGAGGGCGAGCCGGTGAGAATGCTCGGCCTTGGCGCCGTCTTCACCCCCGAGTCCGAGCGCGGCCATGGCCACGCCGCCACGCTGCTGCGCCGGATGCTCGACGACGCCGCCGTCGAGGGCTTCGGGCTGGCGCTGCTCTTCTCGGACATCGGCCCACGCTATTACGAGCATCTCGGCTTCCGCCAACTTCCCGTCAACCAGGTGGCGCTGTCGGTCCGGCCCGGGACGCGCAAGGGCACGCCCATGATTCCCCTGCGGTCCGGCGACTTCGGCGACCTGGCCGCGCTCGTCGAGATGAATGCCGCGCAGAGCGTCGGTTCTCGGTTCGCGCTCGCGCGCGACGCAGACTACATCCGGCAGGCCATCACGAAGAAGCGCCTGCTCGCCGCCTGCGGCAGGCCCGGCCACCGCACGGTCGAATTCCTCGTCGTCGAAGAAGGCGCAGCGCGGCGGTGTACGCGGTGCTGTTCGTGGTCGGCGAGTTCGCGATGGTCACCGAGTGCGGCGACCGGGATCCCTTCCGGGAGCCGGGTTGGGGCTCTCGCAGGCCGTGCTGGCGCGCGACCCGTCCAAACGGCTCCGCCTGCGCGCCTGGTGGCCGACCAGCTTCCTGCCGCCGCAGGTCGATATCGTCGCCCACGAGGTCGCTCCGGTCGCGATGATGGTGCGGCCGCTCGGGCGCGGCGTCTGGCCAGAGCCGGCGCTGACGGCCGCAGATATCATCTGGTGGCACGCGGATGCGTTCTAGGGAAGAATCCAGAAGGAAGAGACAGAAGACACCAGCCCCAGGAGGATGCGTCGATGGCTGATGGTGCCGTCGCTCTCGAGTCGGTCGGACAGATCTCGATCATCGTGAAGGACGTCGAACGTGCCCGGAACTTCTATCGCGACACGCTTGGCCTGACGTTCCTCTTCGAGTTTCCAGGCATGGCGTTCTTCGACTGCGGCGGCGTGCGGCTGTACCTGGCCCCCGCGGACAAGCCGGATCTCGGAACGTCAATCCTCTACTACCGCGTGGCGGACATTCGGGCAACCGCCGCTGTGCTCGAGTCGCGCGGCGTCACTTTCCTACAGCAGCCCGCAAAGGTCCACGAGGACGCGCGGCACGAGCTGTGGCTGGCGTTCTTCAAGGACTCGGAGGAGAATGCGGCCGCGTTGATGAGTGAGGTGATGAAGTAGGGGAGGTCGCCTTGAGCCTCAGCACGGGTACCTTCGTCGGCCGCTACCGCATCGTCGCAATGCTGGGCGAAGGCGGGATGGGCGAGGTGTACCGCGCGCTCGACACGCGTTTGAAGCGCGAGGTGGCGCTCAAGCTCCTCCCGCCCGGCCTCGTCACCGACCCTGAGCGCCGCCGCCGGTTCCTCCTCGAGGCTCAGGCCTCGGCGGCGCTCGCGCATCCTCGCATCGCCACCATCTACGACGCGGACGATGCGGAGGGAGTGCGCTACCTGGCGATGGAACTCGTCGCCGGCGCGCCGCTCACCGACCGGCTTGGCGCGGGGCCGCTGCGTGCCGCTGAGGCGCTGGCGCTGGCTGTGGAGGTTGGAGAGGGTCTGGCCTGTGCGCACGCGAGAGGAATCATTCACCGCGATCTCAAGCCCGCCAATGTGCTCGTCGATGGCGACGGCCACGCCAAGCTGATCGACTTCGGCATCGCGAAGTTGCTGGAGCCAGCCTCGGGCGAAACGGCTACCGGCATGGCGACTCATGCGGGGCGCGCGGTGGGAACGCCGGCCTACATGGCGCCGGAGCAGGCGCGCGGCGAAGCCGTGGATGCGCGGGCGGATATCTTCGGCTTCGGCCTGCTGCTCTATGAACTCCTGACCGGCTTTCGCCCATTCGACCGGGGGTCGTGGCCCGACACGGTGGCGGCGGTCCTCCGCGACCCGGCTCCGCCGCTCGCAGCCGGCACAGCGGGGCTCTCCGGAGAGGTCCTCGCCTCGCTGCAACGGCTGCTCGACTCCTGCCTGGCAAAGAACGCAGCGGGACGGCCGGCGTCGATGACTGATGTCCTCCGCGACCTCGACTCAGCCCGTCGCTTGCTCGGTCAGCCGGCGGTGACCGCCGGCTCGGGTGTCGGCGTGGCTCGACCAGCCACCGCCGAGAAGGCTGCAATCGTTGTGCTGCCCTTCGAGAACCTGAGCCCGGATCCCGACAACGCCTTCTTCGCCGACGGCCTCACCGAGGAGATCATCGTGGACCTCTCCCGGATCCGCGCGCTCCGCGTCATCTCGCGCACCTCGGCGATGCACTACAAGGGCACCACGAAACCGCTGCCAGTCATCGCCAGGGAACTGAGCGTGCAGCACGTGCTCGAAGGGAGCGTGAGGCGCGCGGGAAGCAGCCTTCGCATCACGGCGCGGCTCATCGACGCGTCGACGGACGCGCACCTCTGGGCAGAGAAGTACACCGGCACGCTCGACGACGTCTTCGAGATGCAGGAGCGCGTGTCCAGGGCCATCGTCGGCGCGCTCGAGGTCCATCTCACCCCGGGCGAGGCGCGGAGTCTGGGCCGGCGGGCCGCGCGCGACGCCGCCGCCTACGAGTCGTATCTCCGGGCCCGCGTGGAGATAATGCACATGAGTGCCGCGTCAGCGGATCGCGCGATTGGCGTCCTGGACGACGCGCTGCGCCGATCCCCGGAGGATCCCCTGCTCCGAGCAGGCAAGGCGTACGCGCTCTACCAGCGGACCAACTTCGGCGGAGGGACCGACGAAGACCTCGCTCTCGCGGAATCGATGGCTGCGGCGGTGCTTCGGGAAGTGCCTGACCTTTCCCTCTGTCACACGGTGCTCGGACTCGTGGTCGGGACGAAGCCCGGCCGGGCGGCCGAAGCTGTCCGTCACATCGAGCGCGCGCTCGATGTTGCGCCGGACGACATGGATGCGTTGACGTGGCTCAGCCTGTTCTCCTCGTTCATGGGAGGGACTGAGCGGGCCGCCGCCCTCGCCGGCCGGATGATCGCCATCTCCCCGGTGGACCCGATGAGCTACGTCGCCCTCTGGACGGTTCACTTCTTCGATGGTCGTTTTGCCGAGGCCCTCGCGACGGCAGACCAGATGGTCGCTCTGGCGCCAGATGTCGAGGGATGTCGGTTCTGTCGAATCCAGCCGCTACTGGCGCTCGGCCGACTCGAGGAGGCCGCAGTGGTCGCGGCGTGGGCGGAACTCGACCGGGCTTCGTTCTGGCGCCGGCACACGCTGCTTGCCTGGCGCGCCTTTCGAGGCGACCGCGACGGCGTGCTTGCGCTGCTGACGCCGGAGTTCCTCGAATCGAACCGGAGGGACCTCCAGGTACTCTGCGCTCGTCGCCGAGGCGTATGCGCAGCTGGGGGAACCCGAGTCCGCGCTCGAGTGGCTCGGGAACGCGGTCCGACTGGGCTACTGGAATCACCACTACCTGGCGGAACGAGACCCGTTCCTCAAGCCCCTGCGCGGTGACCCGCGCCTCGAAGCGCTGATGGAGCGGGCTCGCGAGGAGCGGCATTCGCTGGAGGAGGCTCTCTCTTGAGGCCATGCGGCCGTCCTACTCCATCCCCTCGATGTCGCCGAGGTCCTTCGGGCGGCCGGTGGCGCGTTTGTTCTTGATGAACGCTGCGCGGCCGATGAAGTCGGTCTGAACCCCTCCCACGTCGTGGCGCACGCGTCCCTGCCATGCCTCTTCGAACGTCAATCCGGTGAGCGTCGTGAGGATGTCGATGCGCCCGGGCGGGACGCCTATCTGATACACCACGCCGGGTTCTGAGAAGTCGGCCTCGGAGATCTGCGCCATCGGTGCGCCGAATTCCGCCAGCGCCCGCATGATGTTAGGCGCGTTCGAGGGGGTCGCGTCCACCCAGACATCCAGGTCGCCCGTGGCCCTGGGCCGGCCGTGGACGGCGAGCGCGTAGGCGCCGACGATCAGGAAGCGGACGTCATGGGCGACGAACGCTCGCAACAGATCGACAAAGTCCTGGTTCATCGGGGAACTCGCCTCGCCAGCGCCACAGGTCCTCGCTCAGACGCCACACCTGGAGCAGACGATCGGAAGCGGGAATGGAGAGCCAGTACTCAAGGTCATGCCGGTCGGCTTCCGCCGCCGACGAGAACCGGCGAATGACGATCCGGCCCGCGCGGGAGCCGGAGCCCCTAGGGTCCATGTCCGCATTCTACCGGAACTGGCCGGCGCGGGTGCACGGGTCGCTGCGGGATTCATGGCAGCGCCGATGATCGGTCGAAACAGGTGTAGGGGCGCAGGAATCGAGGCTCAGAGATTGACTGACTCGGATCACCGACTGACAGGGCGCATGGACTGACAAGTGGTGCCGACTGACAAGAAGTGCCGACTACCCCCCGCTGATCATGTGAATGACCTGCACGTCGGCGCCGTCGGGCACGACCGTCTTGTCGTAGGACGTGCGCTTCACCAGCTCGCCATTCACCTGCACCGCGATCATGCGGAAGATGTAGTTCCGCGCCTTGAGGATGTCGGCGATGGTCAGCCCTTCCCGCCACTCCATCCCTTCGCCATTCACGGTAATCATCGGTGGATTCCCAAACCAAACGAGACGAGACACGACCCGCGCCGCTGGTTGCGGGGAGCGCCCACTCCCTGTACGAGCGCGTCGGCCCGTGGCGGGCGCCCCGCTCGCCCGACTCCCGCCGCGATTCGCTACGCGTGTTCGCGGCTGGGTCGGCTGCGCGGCAAACGCCGCTCTCCGGCGGTCGTCGACCGCTGGCCGCCGGGGTCGCGCGGTCGGATCCGCGTGCGTGATCGCGCTCTACCCGGCTGGCTCCCAGAGCCTACGAGCGGGCTTGCGAACTGACGCTGCGACGCTTGCCGACAGTCGCGGGCTCGCGAGGCATCCCGCCACCGTCCGCCGCCGCGTGGTGCGGCAGCCGGCGCGCGAGAGGCGGGCGCGGACCGGGTCGGCGCAAAGGGCGACTGTGAGGTCCGCCGAACCGGAGCCCGGAGCGACGAACCGGGCCACGACTGACGTCTCACCAGCCGGCGTCTCCATCGCTGATCCAGGCTGCTGTCTTCGGCCCTCCCGCCTTCCCGCCTACTCCAGGTGCGGCGCCACGACCGCGACCACCTCCGGGAAGTCGATCTTGAACTTCTTCAGCGTCTCGAGCGTCGGAATCGCGTTGTTCGTCCAGCCCCGGCGGGCGTAGACCGCGTCGCACAGCTGGTTGTAGCGGCCTTCGCGCCACGTGCGGTGGATCGCCATCTTCTCCTCGGTCGACTTGCCCTCGGGGTCGATGCCAATCAGCTCCTTCATCTGCTTGTCGTACCGCTCGGCGCGCGACTCGTACTCCTCCTTCGTCAGCGGACCCATGGATCGGTACGGCGGCCAGTCGCTCCTGCGCCCGCCCATGCCCATGCGAAGGTTGAAGACGCGCTGGAAGTTGTAGACGCCCTCAGACATCCGGATGAAGTCGTCGATGGTCGCCTCGTTCCCGGTGATCCCGGCGTACAGCTCCTGGTAGTTACGGACGTGGTCGGGCACCTTCGACGCGTTCTTCCCGTGCTTCGCGTTGTCTTCGGGCTCGATGTCGTTCCACGGCAGCTTGCAGAGCCCCATGAGCCCGAACCACGTGCGGAACAGCGGGAAGTAGTGCAGCGCCTCGGCCTTGTCCTCGAAAGTCGGGATCTGGTTGTTCACCATGTCCATGAAGATGAGCCACGCCTCGTCGTGCTGCGGCCCCTTGTTGGTGAGCGCGTATCCGCCCTGCTGCGCCAGCGACTCCTTCGACTGGTACTGCGAATACTCGAGCCCCTTCACCTGCATGCCGAAGTCGCGCATGAACTGGAGGTCGCCCCAGCCCTTCTCGGCGAACAACTCCTGCATGTATTTCACGCCCTGGCCGACAATCAGGCCGAACCCCTCGCCGCGCGCCATCTGGTGCAGCATCTCGACGTGCGACGCGCCGTTGCCCCAGGCGAGGTCGAGGCCGCCCGTCCGCTCGACGTTCAGGATCCCTCGCTGCCAGCACTCCATCGCGAACGCGCAGCAGGTGCCGTAGGAAATCGTGTCGATGCCGTAGGTGTCGCAGTAGAAGTTCGACTCGAGGATCCAGTCGGGCTCGAAGATTCCGCAGTTCGACCCGAGGCCCGCGCACGTCTCGTACTCCGGCCCGTCCACCGTCACGATGTGGCCCTTGTAGGGACCGGTCATCACCTTGTGGCAGTCGGCGCCCTTGGCGCACGCCATGTGGCAGCCGTACCAGCAGCCGTCGAAGATGCCCTGGGTGAACCGCTTCTCCCAGACGGTCGAGTGGATCTTGTCGATGTCCTTGTGCCTGCCGGTACTGGAAGTTGTGCACGGGCAGCAGGTCGTAGGCGTCCATCACCTCGACCAGGTGCGCGGTCCCGATCGACCGCATCTTGCACTGCTGGTCGTCGAAGTCGTGGATCTCCTTGGCCAGCACCCGTCCCACCTTGGTCGTCCGCTGGAAGTCGGCGGCGTGGTTGTGGTCGCCCTTCATCTTCGGGCCGTGGACCACGAGCGCCTTGATCTTCTTGTCGCGGAACACCAGGCCGATGCCGCCGCGCCCCGCCTGCTTTAGTCGCGCCGCGCCGCGCCTGGGGTCGAACCACGAGAAGTTCAGGCAGCCGATCCGGCTGTGCTCGGCGCCCTTGCCCGCCGACACCACCGACACGTTCACGAAGTCCTTCTCGTCGTCGGCGTACTGGTGCATGAACACCTCGGCCGCGACATGGCTGTCCGGGTTCTCCTCGGGCGCCTCTTCAATCGTGATCGTCTTCTTCGGGCCGTCGATGACGACAATGATGTCGCGCGCGGCCTTGCCCTGGAGCTCGAGCGCGTCGTACCCGCAGAACTTGAGGAGTGGGCCGAAGTAGCCGCCGACGTTGCTGTCGATCGGAATGCCGGTGAGCGGCGACAGGGTGACGACGAGCGACTTGCCCGAACCGGCGTAGGCCGTATTCCCGGCGAGCGGCCCCGGGCTGATGATGATGTCGTTCTCCGGGTCGTTCCACTTCGTCGTCGGCTTGATTGCGTGCCACAGGTACCAGAGGCCGAATCCGCGGCCGCCGATGAAGATCTCCTTCATCTGGGGCGTGACGGCCTTCTCGGTGACCGTGAGCGTCGACAGATCGATGTGCAGCGTCCGATTCGTGTAGCCGCGCTCCGGGAGGCTCGGTTCGAACGTGTGGCGGAGCAGGACCGTGTGCGCCGCCTTCTGGGCGGCCGCGCCCTCGGTGTACGAAGTCCGCGTCTTGTAGTCGTACGCGATCGTCATGGCTGCTCCTTGAATGAACCTTATGAATCCTTCCGCGAAAGACGCCCGAGAAGCCCGCCGACGACCCCGGCGACGGCCGAACCGGCGGTGCCGAAGACCAGGACCGAGGCCGTGACATCGCCCAGGGAGAATGATTCGAGAATCCCGAGGAACGCGCACGCCGCGCCGGCGGCGAGGCCGCTCACGACCGCACCGGCCTTGCTGAGGCCACCCGACCAGCGCCCGGCCAGGTAGCCGGCCACCCCCGACAGGAACATCCCCAGGGCCGCAAAGACGCCCGCGACGCGCGCGTCGTAGTGCCCCGCCACGACCATGGCGAGCTGCAGGACGGTTCCAATCAGCGTCGCGCGGACCAGCCCGCGCCCCCAAGTCATGACCTTCGTCGCCATCATCGTGCGCTCCAAATGGGGTCCGCCGGCTGCTACCGCACCCGCGTGCGGCTCTGCTCGCGGAAGAACTGCTGCAGGTAGTGCGGGCCACCGGTGCCGCGGCCGGTCGAGCCGCTCGCCTTCCACCCGCCGAACGAGTTCTGCCCGGGCCACGCCCCGCTCGTCGCGCCGGCGCGCCGGTTGGCGTAGGTGACACCCGCCTGGATCCGCTCGAAGAACTCGCCAATCTCGGCTTCGTCCTGCGAGAAGATCCCCGCCGTCAGACCGTATTCCGTCGCATTCGCCAGGCCGATGGCCTCGTCGAGCGTCAGCACGTCGGCCACCACGGTGATCGGAACGAACAGCTCTTCCTTGAAGAGCGCGTGTCCGGGCGGCAGGCCGTCGATGACCGTCGGCTCGACGAAGTAGCCATGGTTGAACGGCTCGTCCGTGATCCGCCTGCCGCCGACCAGAATGCGGCCGCCGTCGCGTTTCGCCCGCTCGACGGCGTTCTCGTAGTTCCGGAGCGCGCGCGCGTTGATGACCGGGCCCATCCACACGTCCCGTTCGAACGGGATGCCGACGTTGATCCGCTTCGTCTTCTCGACGAGAAGCTCCACGAACCTGTTCCGCACCTCGCGCGACACGTAGACGCGCGAGCAGGCCGAGCATTTCTGGCCGGTCGCGCCGAACGCCGACCGCATGACGCCGTCCGACGCCTTGTCGAGATCGGCGCTCGGCATGATGAGCGCGGGGTTCTTGCCCCCCATCTCGATGATCAGCGGCCGCGGGAACGGGCGCGACGCATTGTCGCGAACGAGCTTCAAGCCGACCGCCATCGAGCCGGTGAAGACAATGCCGTCGACGCCAGGGTTGTCGGCGATCTCCTGGCCCACCGGCAGGCCGGGGCCGTTGACCAGGTTGAAGACGCCGGGCGGCAGGAGGTCGGCGAGCACCTCGTAGAAGCGAATCCCGGCAAGGGCGGCGTCCTCTGCGGCCTTGCAGACGATGGTGTTGCCGGCCAGGAGCGCCGCCGCCGTCGGCCCGGCTGCGAGCGCCACCGGGAAGTTGAACGGCGCGATGATGCCGAACACCCCATAGGGCCGGAGGACGCTGCGGCTCTCCTCGACCGACCCCGGCATGCCCATCAGGCTTTCGAAGCCGTCGGTCTGCTCCATCCGGTCGCAGTAGTAGTCGAAGAAGTCGGCGGCTTCTTCGACCTCGCCGACCGACTCGAGGCGGCTCTTGCCGGTCTCGTAGCCGACGAGGGCCGAGAGGTCCGAGCGGCGCTCGCGAATCCGCCGGCCGATGGCGCGGACGATCTGGACACGGTCCTGCCACGGGCGCCGGCTCCACGCCGGAAACGCGGCGCGGGCGGCCGCAATCGCGTCCTGTGTCTGCTCGCGCGTGGCCGACGCAAATCGCCCGATGAGGATGCGCGTGTCGATCGGGCTCCGGTCCTCGATCGCGGGCCCAAGACCCTCGATCGCGCGCCCGTCGATGAACATCGGGTGCGACCGGCCGAAGTCCTTCTTCACCCGCTCGATCGAGGCATCCAGTTCGCGATGCAGGTCGCTCATCTGGTCGGCGCTCATCGTCGCGTAGGTCACCTTCGGCTGGGCCGCCCTCAGGTCGCGTTCCATTGAACTAAGATACCATGTGACCGGAGCCTGCTGTCCCGGTAAGGGCCTGTTTCATGAGCATTTCAGCGGTATCTTCCGATCCACGCGCCCGCGCCCGGCTGTTCGCCGCCGCCGCGCTCGCCATGTTCGTGTTCGGCATGATCATCGCGATGCTGGGCACGCTGTTCGGCCTGCCGGCGATGCGCGAACGGCTCGGCATCGACCTGGCCCAGCAGGGCGAGCTGTTCAGCGTGCTGTTCATCGGCCTCCTCGTCTCGACCGCCGTCGTCGGGCCGACGATTGATCGGTTCGGCAGCAAGGTCGTATTCGTCTCGGCGTCGGCCATGGTGACGCTGGCCCTGCT
Source organism: uncultured Acidobacteriota bacterium (assembly GCA_963783255.1). GTDB lineage: Bacteria > Acidobacteriota > Vicinamibacteria > Vicinamibacterales > Fen-181 > FEN-299. The sequence continues at coordinate 10,459 of CAWAMP010000013.1, forward strand.
GGCGTTCGCGCTCGCGACCGGGTTCGGCGCGGCCGCCGCGGCAGCGCTGCTCCTCGGCATCGGCGGCGGGTGGCTCAACACCGCCACCAACGTGCTCGTCTCGGACGTCTATCCGGACGATCGCGGGCGGATGCTGAACTGGCTCGGCACCTTCTTCGGCATCGGCGCCTTGTTCGTGCCGTTCGTGGTCGCGGTCGGCTTCGGCACGCTGTCGATCGCGGGGACGATGATGCTGTGCGCGGGCGTGGCGGGACTGAGCCTGGCGGTGTCGGCGGCGCTGCCGTTCCCGCCGCCACACGAAGGCACGGCGTTCTCGTTCGGCGGCATGATCGGCGTGGCAAGGGAACCCGGCGTGTGGCTGCTCGCGCTGCTGTTGCTCTTCCAGTCGGGCAACGAGGCGTCGTTGAGCGGCTGGACGTCGACTTACGTGGGGTCGGTGGGCTGGTCGCCGCGGGCGGCCACGCTGGTGCTTCTGGGCTACTGGGTGATGGCGGTTCTGGGCCGGGCGTTCTCGGCTCGGGCGCAGGCCTGGATCGGCAAGGAGCGCCTGGTGGTGCTCTCCAGTGCGACGTCGCTGGCCGGCTGCGTGGTCCTGCTGGCCGCCGCCGGGTGGCTGCCTGGTCTCGCCGCCGGCGCCTGGCTGACAGCGCTCGGGTTCTCGGCGATCGTCCCGACGGTGCTCGCCATCGCCGGCGACCGGCATCGCAGGTTTGCGGGCACCGTGTTCGGTTTCCTGTTCACGGTCGGCAACGTCGGCAGCGTCACGTTCCCGTGGGCGCTCGGCCACATCTCGCAGGCCTTCGGCGTCCGCCTCGGCATGATCGTCCCGCTGGCGGGCATCCTCCTCGTGCTCGTCTGTGCGCTCGGGGTTTCCGACCGACCGCCGACCCTGGCGGATCCTCGACAAGGCTCGAAACTGCCCTGAGTGAGGTCGAAGGGCGGCCGCCCCCTCCATTCGATCGCTATCCCGGTGCCCGACGTCGCGCGGCACGGCGAATCGCGGCCACCAACTCGCCGGGCGGACCGCTCTTGGTGAGGTAGTCCACGGCCCCGGCCTCCCGCATGGTCTGGGCTCGTTCGGCGGCCTCGAACATCGAGAGTCCGATGACGCGGATCTCCGGGTGGTCGCGATGAATGACAGCGGTGGCCTCGACCCCGTCGAGCACCGGCATCTGGGCGTCCATCAGGATCACGTCGGGACGGAGCGAGTCCGCCAGCCTGACGGCCTCGCCGCCGTCCGCAGCCTCGCCCACGACTTCGATGTCCGGTTCCGGGCCGATCAGCTTCCCAAGGCCCTCCCGAACCAGCGCGTGGTCGTCCGCGATCAGCACGCCAATGCGCCGGCTGTTTCCCGTTCGGTCGGCCTGGGCCGCCACGGCACGCGAGCCTGTCGGCGACACGGGCGGCGCCGCCGGCGCAGGAACCTCGACGAGCCGGGCGAGAGGGGCGGTGAGGGAGACTCGGCTGCCCGTGCCGGGGACGCTCTCGATGTGCAGCTGGCCGCCCAGCAGCCCAAGCCGCTCCCGGATGCTGAACAAGCCGAGGCCTCCTGCGACGTCGTCAGGCACGCTCCCGAGGTCGCGGTCGAATCCGGGCCCCGTGTCGCTGACGACGATCCGGATGTCGTTGTCCTCGGTCCGGCGGACGGTGACCGTCGCCGGCGCGGCGGATGCGTGCTTGACGACGTTGAACAGCAGCTCGCGCACCGACTCGAAGAGCAGGACGCTGGCATCCTCGGCAAGCCGCGGCAGGTCCGCGGCCACAGACAGGTCGACCGCCAGCGCATGCTTGTCGCCCATCCAGCGGGCGAGCCATCTGAGTCCGTCGGGAAGCCCCGACTCGTGAAGGACGGGCGGGCTGAGCTCCGAGGTCAATACTCTCGCCGATGAGATGGAATCGCTCAGCAGCTGCTCGACCTCGGCCGCCGCTGTCTGCATCGATGCATCGCCCATCCTGCCCATGATCGAGACGCGGAGTCTCGCGGCCACGAGCAGCTGCTGGATGTGATCGTGGAGGACCCGCGCGAGCCGACGGCGCTCGCGCTGCTCGGTCAGCGTGAGGTCGCCGGCCAGAGCACGCAGCTGCAAAGCCCGTTCAGCCAGAGCCTCGTGTGCGTCCGCGAGCGCCTGCTCGGCACGCCGCTGCTCCGTGATGTCGAGATCCATCTCGAGGACCATCGGCGATCCGTCGGCGTCGTGGAAGGGAAGGTCGTGCGCCGAGATGATCCTGCCACTCGGCGTGGTCAGCTCCCAGTGATGGGGCTGGCCCGTCACCAGGACACTGAAGGTCTTGCAGAAGTCGCACGGTGCGCTGAGGCCGAAGCGGTACGCATAGCACGGGCGCCCGTTGCCTTCGCCGAACACCTCGCGGAAGCCGCGGTTGGCGAATACGACCCGATGTCCGGGCGTCAGCAGGCAGATCATCGCCGGAAGCGTCTCGAGGACGTCGAGGAACCGCTGACGCTCGGCGGCCACGACCGCCGCGATCTTCCGGTCGTCCTCGGCCTGCCGGATCTGCGCCTCCGCCTTGTTTCGTGCGGTGACGTCGAGGCAGATCCCGGACATCCGGCTCGGCGCGCCGTCCTCGGCGTATGCCGTACTGCCGAGCGCTGTGATCCAGCGGATCTCCCCCGTCGGGAGAACGACACGGTATTCGCTGGCAAGCGGCGCGTGCTCGGCAACGGCCGTCTCGATCCGGCGCTCCGCCAGTTCGCGATCGCCGGGGTGGATGGTGCCGCGCCACGCGTCGAACGTGGCCTGGTCCGTCGACGGGTCCAGTCCGAACAGACGGAACAGCTCGTCGGACCAGGTCAGGGTTCCACTGCGCAGGTCCCACTCCCAGACGCCGGCGCCCGCCGACAGCTGGGCGATCTTCAGCCGCGCTTCGCTGTCCCGGAGGGCGTCCTCCACCCGCTTTCGGTCCGTGATGTCCTGCGTAATGCCGAAACCGCCCTTCAGCGTCCCAGCGGTGTCGTATTCGAGGTAGGCCTTCTCACGGACCCATTTCACGCGACCGTCGGCGACGACGCGGTGCTCGATGTCGTAGGGTTCGCCGCCCACGGCCGCGCGCCATCGTCCGTCGACATACTCTCGGTCCTCGGGATGGACGCAACCGAGAAAGGTCTCGTAACGGAGGGGCGTTCCCCGGGGCAACCCGAAGATGCGGTGGTTCTCGTCCGACCAGGTCAGGACGTCGTGCTGGGTGTCCAGCCGCCACCAGCCCATCTGGGCGACTTCCTGCGCTCGACGCAGATCCTGCTGACTCTGCTCGAGCGCCTGCTCCGCACGCTTGCGCTCGGTGGTCTCCCACGCCGTGTTGAGGATGCCCCAGCCCTCGTCGCCAGGCAGTCTGACGCGATGGAGCGACCACGTGAAGTACGCCTGTTCCAGTGGGCCATCTTCCGACCGTCGGATCGTGAACCCCTCGTCGGAGGCGTGGTGCGGCTCGCCAGTCTCCAGCACGCGACGGCACAGGACGGAGAAGTCCCGCCCGGTCTCTGGCCAGGCTTCGTCCAGTGTCTTGCCCACCAGATCCTTGCCTGGCGCGATGGCCCGATAGGCCGGATTGACCAACTGCAGCCGCAGGTCCCGCCCGCGGATGAGGGTGACGGATGCCGGCATGTGATCGATGACCGTCTCGAGGAGCCGGCGCTGAGTCTCGAGGGACTCCTCGACTTGTCTCCGTGCAGTCGTTTCCTCGACGACGATGCTGACGTCCTGAACGCGCGCAGCGCGCGCGAGGTGGTTGCGGACGGCACCGAGCGCGTCCTCTGCCTCGTTCAGGCGGCGTTTCAGCTCCGCGTTCTCGCGTTGCAGGCGGGCTACTGAGGTCACATCACCTCCGTGCGGCAAGAGGGCCAGAGCGAGCCCGGCGCCGGGATTCCGCGGACGCGGTCGGCGATTCGAGACACGGCATTCTACCGCCGTTCGCCGTCCGCTCGCGCGGCGCAACGGCACTCCCGGACGACTCCCGCGAGGGGCCGGTCTCTCGGCGTCATGGTCGGGCGTCGCCGTGGTGCGAGCCCCAATGGCGCACCGCGCGCACCAGGGAGAGCGCGCTCGAAGTGCTGAAGATCCTCGCCGCGTCCGGGAGCAGGCTCAAGGTGGTGCTGCTCACGACGGCGATTGAGCAGGAGGAGACCGTCCAGCCGCTCAAGTACGGCGTGCGCGGCGTTCTGCTGGAAGACGCTCCGACACCGCTGCTCTTCAAGTGCGTTCGGACGGTCGCGGGCGGAGGGTTCTGGGTAGGACGTTGGTCTCGGACACCTATAGCGGCGGTTGCTCCCGGACGCTGGATTGGCTCGGCACGTGCTCCGGCATTGTCGTACTGCTCGCGCCACTCGCGGGGGCAGCGACCGGCATCGCAGCTTGGCGGGCACCGTGTTCGGCTTCCTGTTCACTGTCGGCAACTTCGGCGGCGTCACGTTCCGGTGGGCGCTCGGCCACATCTCGCAGCCCTTCGGCGTCCGCCTCGGCATGGTCGTCCCGCAGGCGGGCATCCTCCTCGTGCTCGCCTGCGCCCTGGCCGTATGGCGTCGATTGGCCATCGGCCGCACCGACTTGCCAGCGTCGCTGCGTTAGAATTCCCGAATGCGAATCGCACTCGTCCAGCAGCGCGCGACTCCGGACAAACAGGCGAACGTCCGGCGCGGCCTCGAGTCACTGCGCGTGGCGGCCGCAAATGGCGCTGAGCTCGTCTGTTTCGCCGAGCTCGCGTTCGAGCCGTTCTACCCGCAGCGGCCGGCCGGCGCCGATTTCGCGAACCTCGCCGAGCTGGTTCCAGGCCCCATCACCGAGGCGTTCCAGGCGGAGGCCGCCGGCCTCGGGGTCGTGGTCGTGCTGAACCTGTTCGAGCGCGACGCCGGCCGGACGTTCGACAGCTCGCCGGTCATCGACGCAGACGGCCGCCTGCTCGGCCGCACCCGCATGATCCACATCACCGAGTACCCGGGCTTCCACGAGCAGGGTTACTACACCCCGGGCGACACCGGTGCTCCGGTCTACGACACGAAGGTCGGCCGGCTTGGCGTGGCGATCTGCTACGACCGCCACTTCCCCGAGTACATGCGCGCGCTGGGCGTGGCGGGCGCGGAACTGGTGGTCGTGCCGCAGGCCGGCTCGGTTGGCGAGTGGCCGACGGGCCTCTACGAAGCCGAGATGCAGGTGGCCGCGTTCCAGAACGGCTACTTCACCGCGCTCTGCAATCGCGTTGGCGAGGAGGAGTGCCTGACGTTCGGCGGCGAGTCCTTCGTGTGCGCACCGAACGGCATGGTGATCGCGAAGGCGCCCTCCGATGAGGAGACGGTCCTCTACGCCGACGTCGACCTCCGGAAGGTCGAGCGCTCCCACGCGCGCCGGCTCTTCCTCAGGCACCGAAGGCCGGAGCTGTACGGACGGTGGATATAGACACGGACACCCTGAGATCTTGCGATCGTGCGATCGTGCGATCTATGGATCTTGCGAACTCACGGGCGAACTCACGGGCGAACTTACGGGCGAACTCACCGGCGAACTTACCGGCGAACTCACCGATGACTCGACCAGATCGCACGATTGCGAGACCGCAAGATCGCGAGATCGCAAGATCGCAAGATCACAAGATCGCAAGATCACAGGATCGCAAGATCACAAGATCGCAAGATCAGAGGATCGCCAGATCTCACCGCCTCTTCTCTCCTGTTCTCATCTCCCGCCCGCCGGGACGCACACCAGGCGGAACCCGAGACGGTGGATCGGGTCGTAGGGGCCGCGAAGCGCGGAATGAATGAAGAAAGCCGGAAGGTCCCAGCCTCCGCCGCGGAGCGTGTGGTATGGCGAGCCGCCCCCTGTCCACGCGCTCCCGTCGGTCGGCGCTCCTCTGTAGTCGGCGTGCCAGGTGTCCTGGGTCCACTCGGACACGTTGCCGAGCATGTCGAACAGCCCAAACGCGTTGGGCTTCTTCTGCCTCACCGGGTGGGTCGTGCCGCCCGAGTTCTCCTTCACCCATGCGATGGCCTCCGCAGGGCCGTAGGGATCTTCCCTGGTTCCGGCGCGGCAGGCGTACTCCCACTCGGCCTCGCTCGGGAGGCGGTACCTGCGGCCGCCTTCGCGGGCGTCCAGCCTCCGGATGAAGGCCTGCACGTCGTCCCAACTCACCTGCTCGACGGGAGCGTCCGGCCCGGCCTTCTGGAAGTAGGAGGGGTTGTTGCCCATGACCGCCTTCCATTGCGCCTGGGTGACCTCCGTGACTCCCATCCAGAAGCCGGGCACCGAGACGGTGTGGACCGGCTTCTCACCGTCCATCACGTTGGAGCCCATCTGGAAGGTGCCCCCCGGGATCCGGGCGAATCGCATGCCGAGGGAGTTGCGGCTCAAGTCGGGTTCGGCCGCCAGGACGACGGCCGCACTGAGAGGGATCAGGAGACCAAGGCGGGTCGCCGATTGCAGCCACGTCATATTCGATTGGACAACGACCGGCATCATTGGCTCCATCGAGTCCCCCCACAGGAAGATCTTGCGATCTTGCGAACTAGGGATCTTGCGAACTAGGGATCTTGCGAACTAGGGATCGGGCGAACTAGGGATCGGGCGAACCAGGGATCGGGCGAACCAGGGATCTTGCGAACTAGGGATCGGGCGAACTAGGGATCGGGCGAACCAGGGATCGGGCGAAGTGGGACGCGCAGCCTCTACTTCGCAAGATCGCCACATCGCAAGATCGCCACATCGCAAGATCGCAAGATCGCAAGATGGCACAACCGCACGATCTACATCTGCGCCAGCGCGTCCAGCGTCCGGTCGATGACGTGCGCCGGGAAGATCCCCTGCGCCTCGAAAGTCGCCCGCACTTCCCGAAGCGCGTCGGCCACCTCGGGAAAGCTCCGCGGCACCGGGCGCGCCGCCGAGCCTGTCTTGGTCAGGGCCGAGGTCCGCTCGAGCAGGGCGTCGACGTCGTCGACGGCCCTCCCCGCGAGCATCGCCTGGGCGACGCCCGCCAGCAGCAGGTGCGGGTGGGCCGAGCCGTCCGGCAGGCGGAACTCCACCGTCTCCGGGCTCACCGACTTCCCCGCTTCATCGGTCGCCACGATCGGCAGGCGGATCAGCGCGCGGCGGTTGTAGTACCCCCACGTGACGGCGCTGGGCGCTTCCTTGGCCTGGAGCAGACGGACGAACGAGTTCGAGGCGCGGTTGCCGAACGCCATCAGCGCGCCGGCGTGCTCGGCGAGGCCCGCGATGAGCCACCGTGCGACGCCGACGACGCGGCCATCGGGCGCGCTGTGCTTCTGGTGCACGCCGCCGATGACCGGGGAGAGGTGGAAATGCAGGCCCGAGCCGGCGTGGCCCTTACGCAGGATCGGGTCGAAGCTGCAGCGCCAGCCCGCCTTGTTCGCGAGGTTTCGGAGCAGCCACTGCGCGACGAGCACCGAGTCGGCCGCCTGGGGCAGCGGCTGCAGTGCGAGCTCGATCTCGTGCTGCTCCCAGATGCGCGCGTCGACCTCGTCCGGCTGGATGTAGCCGACCTCGCTGTGCCCGTACTTCACCGGGATGCCGATCTCGGCGAGCAGCACCATCGCGCGGCGGCGCAGCGGCTCGCCGAAGACGAACGGCGAGCTGGCGTGGTAGCCGCGCTCGGTGGCGCCGTAAATGTCCGACTCGTCCGGGCGCTTGCCCAGGAAGTACTCAATCTCGCCCAGCGCCTGCAGCTCGACGCCCGCCTCGGCCCGCAGTCTCTCGTAGCCCTTGTGCACGATGGTGTCGGGCGATTCGGGAAGCGGCGCGCCGTCGCGGCCGTAGTGGCCGCAGCAGACGACGAGCGTCGGGAACGACGCGAAAGGATCGACGAACGCCGTCGACAGGCGCGGCCGGAGCACGACGTCCGAGGCGGTCACCGGAACGCCCATCCCGCCGAACAGGCTCGACCCGTCCGCGCGCTCGCCGAACGAGAGCACCTCGCGCAGGTGCGGGAGGTCGCGGGGCACGAAGTCCAGCGTCTTCAGCCAGCCGTCGCCGCCGACGTGCATCAGGCTGACGAGTCGAATCCCCAACCGGCCGACGACCTCCACCAGATCGTCCACGACCCACTGATCGGACGGCTTGCCGACAAGGCGCGACAGCCGGCACGCCGGCCAGAGTTCGGATGCGCCCTCGGGCGGGAGGGCGTCGTTGCCGGTGCTGGTTCGGTCGGACATCGCGGGTGGTGCTCCTCTGAATGAATGACGGCCCCTGCCGGCCGTCATCCGGGTGACGGAGCATGAAGGGTCGGACGCCCGGCCTTCAGTGCCTGAGGCTGCGCCGGCCGATCCGCGCGGGCACGGGCCGCACGAGTTTCGCAAAGTCCGCGTAGGCCATGCGCATCGCATCCACGTGCGTGCCGGCGTGGAACGTGATCTCCGGATCCCTCGTGAGCACCTCGTCCACGTAGACCGTCTGGCCGTAGAGCGGGCCGAAGGGAGCCATGGCGCCGGTCTCGCAGTCCGGGTAGAGCGACCCGAACTCCTTCTCGTCGGCCAGGCGCACTTCCCTGGCGCCCGACGCCGTACGGAGCGCCCCGAGGTCGACGCGGTCGTAGGCCGGAAGCAGCGCCAGCAGCGGTTTGCCGTCGGCGATGCACACGACCGTCTTGGCCCATTCGCGGCCGGGCACGTGAACGGCAGCGGCCTCCTCCTGCGCCGTGTAGGCGAGCCGATGGTGGATGGGCGTGAAGCCGATGCCGCCTTTCTCCACGAACTTGCGGATGGATTCCGGTATCGCCATGACACACCTCCTCGTCCCGGGGGCTGCCCCCAATGTGGTCCCGGCGAAGCCGTTCGTCAAGCGGAACAGTTGACGAACGGCGCCGCCAACGGCAGCGAGAGTGCGGCGTAGGCGGGCGCGGTCAGGATTCGAGGCCGAACCGTGCCGGTCGTCGCACGCGGCTTCAGAACCATGATCAAGTGCTTCGAGATGTTGTCGACCAGTTTCACCTTCTCGTAGCCGGCGCTGGCGGCGTACTCGAGGATCCGCTCGCGCGGCCAGAAGTGGGTGTCGCGGTGGCCCTGGCTGGGGTCGATGTCGATGATGACCACCGCTCCGCCCGGACGGAGGTACTTCCTGGCATTCACCAGCCAGTCGACCGGCCGGCTGAAATCGTGAAAGGCATGCACCACGACGACGAGTTCGAGGTCCTGCCGGGGGAAGAGCGGGTCGTCGACGGTCCCCTCCACGGTCTGGACGTTCGAGAACCGCTCGCGCTTCGCGTTCGCCGCGAGCGAGTCCAGCGCGTGCCGGCTGATGTCGTTCGCGTAGACGGCGCCTCCCGAGCCGACGCGCCGGGCCATCGGCAGCGTGAAGTAGCCTTCGCCGGCGCCGGCCTCGCCAACGATCATCCCGGCGCCGACGCCGGCCGCGTCCATCGCGCGTTCGATGTCGAGGTCCCACAGGGCCGCGGCCAGGCGGGGCGCCACGGCGTGGTACACACCCGAACCAGCCGCCGCGACGACGACCAGCGCGACGACCGGCAGCAGCCCATACCGAACGGCACGACGCATGCGCCCTCCCCAGGGACAGGCCCCCCCTCCCCAGTTAGACGGGATTGGGCGTCCGTCGGTTCGGCTGCGCGGCCGCCGCCGCTCACCAGCCCACCGCGCGGGTCGGGTGGGTCGCCGTGTGGGGCCACGTCATGTCCTTTCGGGCCTCGCTCTCGCCAGCCACTCGTCGGCCGTGATCTCCCAGATTTCTGCAAGGCTGCGGCCGGAGACGTAATCGCGCTCTTCGGTCGCGACCACCCGCATGTTCTGCTTCTCCGAGATTCGCCGGGACGCAAGGTTCGCCACGGCTTTTGGCGCGCGCAGCACCGGGAACTTCAGCACGTCGAACCAGAAGTCGGTGGCGGCCTCCGCGGCCTCCGTTGCGAAACCGTGCCCTTGCCACTTCCGACCGATCCAGAAGCCTCGGTTGTTGTCTTCTGTTCTCATCAGGCTGATGACGCCGATGACCTGATCGGGTTCGTCCTTCAGGCGTACCGTCCAGTGCCAGGCGTCGCCACGCGCCATTTGAGGGAGCGCGACATCACGACACCACGTCAAGGCTCCATCCGGAGGATAGGGCCAGGGAATGGCGGCGGACATGAGGCGCACGATTTCCCACTCAGGAAAACGTTCCTGAATCTGGTCGGCGTCCCGGAGAGTCAGGGGACGCAGCCAAAGGTGTTGGGTTTCGAGTGGCGGGATCACGGGTGCTTCCGAGTGAACAGAACCGGCGCCGGGCTGTGGTCCGTCCGGGGTTCCCAACCTTCCTTGTCGCCGATGAACCCTACCATCTGGCACTGACCACTGGCCGTCGCGCCTTCTTCTTACCTCGCAATCCGTAACGGCGAGGCCTTCCGGCCCCCCCTCGGCGTCGACTCCACCCCTGCTCCCTGGCCCAGCAGGAGCGCCGCCATCTCGATCCCTCGCGTCACAAGATGGCGCGCCCCCTCCCGCAAGTCCTCGCTCTTCTCAACCGCCTCAATGTTCCGCTCCATGTCCTCCGCATCCCAACCCCGGCTGTGGGCGATGAACGGAAACTGCGGAAAGTGAAAGCCGATCTCCGAAAAGAACGTCAGCAACTGACCCGCCACCCCCTGGACGTTGTCTTGCCCTCCTGTGATGATGAACGTCGCCACCTTGTTCCGGACCAGCACCCGATCGTTGATTGTGATCTGGTTCTGAATACAGTTCATCCGCTCCGCCATCTTGTAGAACAGGCTGCTCGCGTTGCCCCAGCGGATGGGCGTCGCCAGCACGATCAGGTCCGCCCAGAACACCACCGCCTCGTACACCTGCTGCATCTCATCTGCCGAATCCGCCTGCGTGATCGTGCACGGCCACGTACACGACTTCGCGCTCTTCGAGTAGTACCCCTCGCAGTTGCGGAACGTCAGGTCGTTCAGCTTCAGAAGACGCGTCTCGGCGCCAAGCGCCGACGACGCGTGGTCGAGTGCCACTCCGAGCAACCGCTCCGACGTCGAATAGCGCGGCGTCTCGCGATTCATCACCGTGGCCGAGATGCCCGCGACGCGAATCGGCCCAGCCTCGCGCGCGATCTCCCGCTCCAGCGGATGTTTCGCCGTCTGGACGACGGCCCCGTCGCGACCGGAGGCGATGTCGACCCGAACACGCCCGTCGCGCACCTCCACGTCGTACGCGACGACCCCCGCAGGACTCCCCGGGAGGCGACCCGTGACGCGATCGTACTTCCACTCGTGCCACGGGCAGACGATGCAGCCGCCGTCGAGCTCCCCCTGGTCAAGAGGACCGCCTTTGTGAACGCACTTGGCGCCGATGGCCGCGAACCTCCCGTCGGCGAATGACAGCGCCAGCGCGAGCCCCTCGGCCTCGACGCGCGCGACGGGCCTGTTGCGCAGATCGAGCGCGGCCCCGACATCGACCCACTTGTGATCCGCCATCGTCGCCCCCTTGTTGTCAGCAGCAGTGTGTCCGACTGTGTCTCTGTCGGCTCCAGTTGCCGTTGGGCAGCATGTTCCCTGTGCCTCACTGCGTGCGCACCCACGCGAGCAGAGCCAGGAGCGCCGGCCCGTGGAGGAGGACAACTAGTAGCGGAAGCAGTCGCCATTGCGTCCGCGACAGCCACCCCTCTCGCCGAATGCGCTGAAATACCAGTGCGCTGACGGGCCCCTCCACCACAACTGCGGTGATCAGACCCGGTGCGTAGCCCCGAACCAGGGTCGCGCCGAAGACATGCGAGACGACATTGAGAGCCATGACGCCCTGGAGCACGACCAACCCGTACGAGGCGGGATCCCAACGACGAGCCAGAAGGTACACCCCGAACGCGAGAGCCGTGACCGTGATGAGCGCAAGGTGGTACTGGTGAGTCGAGGGCAGCGTCGCGCGCTCGCCTATCAGCCCGCTCCACACGACCTCAAGCCGCGGAAGCGCCGCTCTCATGCCCAGCGCCTCCTCCACGTTGTGCAACAGGAGCGCCAAGGGCACAACGGCAAGCCCGGTAATGCGCCTCGTCACCTCAAGGGTCATCGTCGTGCGCTCTGTCGGCCCAACGACCGGCCTTCACCCGCGCCCGCTCAGAATAGTACCCGCCGGCGCCGGGCGCAAGGCCTTGTTAGCCGGCATGTCGCATGCTAGCATGTCTGCTAGCAGCGAGGTGATCGATGGCCACCCTGACCATCCGGAACGTACCCCAGCGAACGGTAATATCCCTCAAGGCCATCGCTCGGCGAAATGGCCATTCGATGGAGCAGGAAGTCCGCGACCTGCTGGAAACCTCGGTCCATGAGCGGGCGGCGGTTCTTGAGCAGATCGAGGCCGGCTGGGCGGCCCAAACGAGGCGGCCCCGCGCTGACGAGGTCGATCGCTGGATCTCCAGCGGACGCGCGTGAGAGCCGTCGTCGATACGAATGTCGTCGCGTACTTTCTCCTGGGCACGGAGGAGTTCGTTGCCGAGGCCGGCCAGTTCTGGCACCGCGTGAAGGCGCCGATCGCTCCGAGCGTATGGGAAGCCGAGCTGGCGAACGTCGTTTGGATGGCCGTGCGAGCCAAGGTGCTCGCTCCCGAAGAGGCACCCAAGCGACTGACGCTCGCCGGCGGCCTCGGAGTCGAATCTGTTTCGAGTAGGTCCCTGTGGCATGGCGCTCTCGGCAGGGCTCTCGGCTCAGGTGTCGCGGTCTACGACACACTCTTCGTCGAACTGGCCTTCCGAGAACGGCTGCTCCTCGCCACCTTCGATGCCAGGATTCTCAGGTCGTTCCCCGATATCGCGCGCCGGCCAGGTGCCTTGACTGGCTAATGTGAGGCGTCAGCCGCGGCACGCGCTACAACTCCCGTCGGTCGTAGAACCGGATCGAGAGCCGCACGGACGCCGCGCCAAGTGCCGCGGCGCCCGCAAGCAGCATCAGGCCGGCGAGCCACGGCCCCCACGACGCGGACAGCGCCACCAGCCATCCGCGCACCATGTCGCTCCAGGACAGCGACTCGGTGAGGTCGGCCATCACCCGTGCGGCCGGGACGGCGCGCGAGACCGCGCGCCCCGCGAGCGTGCCCGCCGACACGGCGACCACGGCGGAAGCCGCAAACAGCGAGGCTCCAGCCGGCAGCCCCCATCGGAAGAGGAACGGCAGGAACGTCGTCACGGCGGCGTACCCGACGAGCAGGAACGCAATGACGCCGTCGGCCGTCGCCCACGACGGTGACCCCTGCCAGCGTTCGGCCACGCGGTCCGGTGCCACGGCCATCGTCAGATGCCCGTAGAGAACGAAGAGCACCGCGCCAAGCACCAGTCCGCCGAGCGCGCTGGCGTATCGCGCCGAGACGATGGCGGCGCGCGTCACCGGCAGGCCGGCAATCAGGTGGTCCGCATCGAAGTGCCATTCGATCGCGGTCACCGCAGCTGTCCAGGCCAGCGCCGCCGCGAGGTTCATCCAGAAGTACAGCTCCGGGTTCAGGAACGCCTGGATCGAGTACAGCGCGTGCACCGGGACGATCAGCCACAGGTAGGGAGCCACGAGCCGGACGTCCCTCGCCAGCAGGTGCCGCATGTTCACCTCTCCCTCCCGGCCGGCTCGCGACAGAGCAGGAACGCGTCCTCGAGCGTCGCTCTCTCCACCAGCGCCTTCCCGCCGAACCGCTGCCTGGCGTCGACGATGTCCTCGACGAGCGCCTCCACCCCCTGCCTGGTCTTCGCCATGCCCCTGGGCGACGCCGCGGCGAGGTCGGCCGCAAGCTCTGGCCCGCCGCGCACCATCGCCCAATGGTCGAGGATGTCGTCCTTCGGCCCCGAGAACACCAGCCGGCCGTCGCGGATGATGACGATGAGGTCTGCAATGCGCTCGAGGTCGGCGACCAGTTGCGTCGAGAAGAGCACCGACGTGCGCGCGTTGCCGATCACGTCCGACAGGCGGTCCAGCAGATGGTCGCGGAAGACCGGGTCGAGTCCGCCCGTGGGCTCGTCGAGCAGCAGGAGCTCGGCGCCGTGCGAGAGCGCGAGCGCCAGCGCGAGCTTCATCTTCGTGCCGCGTGACAGCGACCGCACGGTGGCCCTCGGCGGCACGCCGAAGCCGGCGAGGAGCCGGGAGAACAGCGCCGGGTCCCACGCCGGGTAGAACGGCTTGACGATCGCGGCGACACGCTCCACCGACAGGTAGTCGTAGAGAACCGGCGTGTCGTGCACGAAGCCGACGCGCCCGCGCGCCTCGGCGCCGGCCCTGCCCGCCGCGGCCGGATCGCTGCCGAACAGGCGGACGGACCCGCCGTCGGCCCTGATCAGACCCAGCGCGAGCCGCATCAGCGTCGACTTGCCCGCGCCGTTGGGTCCGATCAGGCCGACGATGTAGCCAGGCGGGACGGAGAACGAGACGTCGCGCAGCGCGAAGTCCTCGAACAGCTTCGTGACGCGGTTGAACTCGAGCAGCCTGTCCACAGTGTCGCCTCTCAGAACTCGCGCCTTCGGTAGAGCCACGAGGACAGGCGGAACGACGCGTAGTTCAGCACCATCACCGCCGCCACCAGCACGCCCTCGAACGCGACCGACCCGATCGCGGCTCGGAGCCACGTCCCCCCGCGCGCGATCGCCGTCACCGCCGACTCGATGCCTCGAATGGGGCGGGCGTCGAACAGCTCGCCGGCCACCAGCGCGACCACGCCCAGCACCTGCAGTCCGACGAGCAGCCCGATGATCCCGGCTGCGCCGAATCGGACTGCAACGGGCATCATGAGGCCCAGCGCGACGCCAATCACCAGCACCACCGTGACGGGCAGCGCCGGCGTCGGCGGCAGCAGCGGCCGCACGCCGAAGAGCCACAGCGCCAGCATGGCGAGCATCGCGAGCGCCACCGCAGCGAGCGCAACCAGCCAGGCGCCGAGATACCTCGACGCCACGACGGCGTCGCGCGTCACCGGCAGGCTGCACGCGAGGGCGCCGGCCCCGAACTTGTCCTCGCGGACGAGCATCATCACCGGCAGGAAGGCGCAGGCCACCGACACCATGCCGCCCCACATGCCGAACGTCAGGTCGCCGCTCGTGCTGATAGCCGGCCCGCCCAGCCACAGCAGGCTCCAGAGGGCGTAGCTCGCCGCCACGACCCTCCCGTTGAGGATCAGGTCCTTCCTAAGCAGCGTGAGCATGGTCGCCCCCTGGGTTCATGAACACCATCACCTCGTCGAGACTCGCGCGGTCGACGACCGCCCCGGTGCCCAGCGCCTCGCGGGCCGCGGCGACATCGGCCACCAGCGCCTCGGCGCCGTGCGGCCGTTCGCGGCGCCCCCTGACGATCGCAGCCGGAAGCCTGCCCACGGCCTCGCGGTCGGCCCGGACGACGCCCCAGCGATCGCGGAGTTCGTCGGTCGGCAGCGTGAACACGATGGCACCGTCGCGGATGAGCGTCACGTAGTCGGCCACGCGCTCGAGGTCCGAGGTGATGTGGGTCGAGAAGAGCACCGACTTCCCCTCGTCCTGGAGCGTCGCGGTCAGCTGGTCGAGCAGCTCGCGCCTGAACTCGAGGTCGAGACCCGAGGTCGGTTCGTCCATGATGAGCAGGTCGGCGTCGTGCGAGAGCGCGACGGCCAGCGCGAACTTCATCTTCGTGCCGTGGGAGAGCGCCTTGAAGCGCTTGCCGAGCGGCAGGCCGAACTGACCGGCCAGCTGCCCGAAGCGCGCGTCGCTCCAGCCCGGGTAGAACGGCGCAACCGCGCGCGCCTGGTCGCGCAGACTGATGTCGTGGTAGAAGGGCGGCTCGTCATAGACGAAGCCGATGCGCGACTTCACCGCCACCTCGTCGGCCAGGTTGTCGAGGCCGAGCACGGTGATCGTGCCCGCGTCCCGCCGAACCAGGTTCATCACGAGCTTGATGATCGTCGTCTTGCCCGCGCCGTTCGGCCCGATGAGACCCGTGACGTAGCCCCGCGGGACGTCCAGGTCCACGTCGTGCAGCGTGAACCCGCGGTACTGCTTCCGCAGGCCGCGGATTCGGATGGCCTGGTCCGTCATCGCTCCTCCATGAACAGCAGCCGGAGCGTCTCGGTGAGGTCCTCGAGGCCGACGCCCAGCACGCGCGCTTCCGCGACCGCGGCCGTCAGCTTCTCCTCGACCAGCTTCATCCGCTTCTCGCGGATGAACGCAGGATTCTGCGCCGCCACGAACGTCCCCTTGCCGCCGACCGAGTCGAGAAACCCCTCGCGCTCCAGCTCGTCGTAGGCGCGCTTGGTGGTGATCACGCTCACCTGGAGGTCGTGGGCCAGCGCCCGAATCGACGGCAGGGCCGCGCCTTCCTCGAGGGCGCCCGCGAAGATCTCGGCCTTGATCTGGCGGGCGATCTGCTCGTAGATCGGCTCGGGCGACGAGTTCGAGATGATGATTCGCACCGCTCGGCTACCTCTTGTCGACTGTGACTGATGTAGCGACTGTATCCGTCGTCATTACTGTATATGTAATATATGAACACATAGTCGAAACGTCAAGTGGTTTCAGAAATGTCTTCTAAAGTCAGCAGAGAGTGTTAGTTATGGTGTTTGGTCGCGCGTGGCTGTCCAACCGGCAGGGAGCCTTTGAGGCCGTCCTGTCGTCAGGAGGCCCCTGGCTTCTGGCTGTTCAGCGGGTGGCTGGCGGCTTGATGAGCACCTCGACCCGCCGGTTCAACGCACGGCCGGCTTCGGTGTCGTTGGGCGCGACCGGGTTGGCCTTGCCGTAGCCCTTGGTTTCGAAGGCGACGCCCTTCGGCGGGCCGAGGGCGACCAGCGTAACCCCGAACTCCCTACATAACCCCGAACTCCGCTTGACAGGGCCGGGACGGTGGTCATAATCGCCGCTGAGCTCAGGTGGCGCCGGCGGCATGCCACACACAGGAGGGGAATCGATGCTGAAGGGCTTCAAGGCGTTCATGCTGCGCGGGAACGTGGTCGACCTGGCGGTGGCCGTGGTGATTGGCGGCGCGTTCGGGGCGGTCGTCACCGCGCTGGTGAAGGATCTCGTCACGCCGCTCATCGCCGCCGTCGTCGGCACGCCGGACTTCTCGGCGATCACCTTCACCATCAACAGCAGCAAGTTCCTGATTGGCGACTTCATCAATGCGCTGGTGTCGTTCCTGCTCATCGGGTCGGCCGTCTACTTCCTGATCGTCGTGCCGGTGAACGCGCTGGCGGCGCGCATGAAGCGCGGCGAGGTTCCGCCCGATCCCACGACGAAGAAGTGCCCCGAATGCCTCAGCGAGATCCCGATTGCGGCCAGGAGGTGCTCGTTCTGCACGAGCCAGGTCGCGGGCAAGTAGCGGGTCAATATCCGGCTGGGGACCTGCGGCACGACACTCGAGACACGGCCGAAGGTCGCGAGCGGCGGGCCGGCTCTATCTCCACCCGCCCGACTTCCGCGTGAACCGCGCGGGCAGTGCGGGCTTGGCTTCGCGTGCTTGTTCCGGTTCCCGCTCCGGCTCGCCGGCCGCAGCGGCAATCTCGCGCTCGAGCGCGTCGGCGTCTGGTAGCCCGCCGAGCTGGTCGACGAACATCAGCGAGTGCTGGGACGGGATCTCGAACCTCTTCCCGCAGGCCTTGCACGTCACCTCGTCGTCGAGCCTGAGCAGGTAGCTTCTGAGCTTCGCGAACTTCTCGCGGTCGACCTCGTCCGCTCCGGGGGGCAGCCGGTCCTTTTTGGCGCGCCGGACCCACCGGACCTGGTAGTCGCCGGTCCGCCGGCACTTGGGGCACTGGTACTGGGCCGGCCGTGTTTCCGGCTTCTCCGAGAAGAACGCGCGTTCGTCGAAGGCCATACGACTATGTTAGCATCCGGCCTCGAAGGGGGGCACTGCCCGTGGATCGAAGGGACTTCATCGCCCGTACGGGCATGGCGGCAGCGGGGCTCACGGTGGCCGAGCCGCTCGCGGCCTCGCAGGCGCCCGCGCAGAAGAAAGCCGGCCGCTTCAGGCTGAAATACGCGCCGAGCCTCGGCCAGTTCAAGAACCTGGCGGGCCCGGACATCGCCGGCCAGGTCCAGTTCATCGCCGACCAGGGTTTCACGGCGCTCTTCGACAACGGGATCATGGGTCGGCCTCCGGCCGACCAGGACCTCATCGTCGGCGAGTGCAGCCGCCGGGGTCTCGCGCTCGGTCCGTTCGTGCTCTACTCCGAGTTCTCGGCCAAGAGCTTCGTGAAACGCGACGCCGAGACGCGGACCATGCTGCTGCAGAAGATGCAGCAGGGGATCGACACGATGGCGCGGACGGGGATCAGGCAGGCGCTGGTCGTGCCCGGACGCTACGACGAGAGCCTTGCCTGGGACTACCAGACGGCCAACGTCATCGACAACCTGCGGGCGTGCGTCGAGGTGTGCGCGCCGAAGGGCCTCGTGATCGTGCTCGAGCCGCTCAACCCGAAGAACCACCCCGGGCTGTTCCTGACGAAGATCCCGCAGGCGTTTGCGATCTGCCGGGCGGTCAACAGCCCGTCATGCAAGATCGTGAACGACATCTACCACCAGCAGGTCACCGAGGGCAATCTCATCCCGAACATCGAGGCGGCGTGGAGCGAGATTGCGGCGTTCCACCTCGGCGATAACCCGGGGCGGTGGGAGCCGACGAGCGGCGAGATCAACTACCGGAACATCTTCAAGTGGATTCACGCGAAGGGTTACGAGGGCGTGCTCTGCATGGAGCACGGCCAGAGCAAGCCGGGCAGGGACGGCGAGCAGGCCGTCATTGACGCCTACCGCGCGTGTGACCAGTTCTGACGGTGTCGCTGCGCCGCGGGGCTTCGGAGGGTCGTGGCGCGGGGCTTTAGCCCCGCGATCGATGAGGAGGAACACGATGGCTGACGATCGAGCGGGCTCGTTCACGCGGCGCGACTTCTGCAGGACGGCGGCGGTGGCATCCGTCGCGGCCGCCATTCCCGGGGCCGGGGTGTTTGCGCAGGGTTCCGACAGGTTCAGGGTCGGCGTCATCGGTTGCGGAGGACGCGGCACCGGTGCCGCCGTCGACTGTCTCAATGCCGATCCGGCGGTCGAAATCGTCGCGCTCGGCGATCTGGTGCCGGACCGCGTCGAGAGTTCCCTCAAGACGCTCACTGGGAAGTTCCCGGGCCGGGTGAACGTGCCGGCGAACCGGCGCTTCGTCGGCTTCGACAACTATCTCGGTGTCTGCTCCTGCCCCGAGGTGAACCTCATCATCACCGCCGCGCCGCCCGGCTTCCGCCCGATTCACCTCAAGGCGGCAATCGAGGCCGGAAAGCACGTGTTCATGGAGAAGCCGGCAGCGGTCGATCCGGTCGGCGTCCGGTCGGTCATCACGACTTCGGAACTGGCCGCAAAGAAGGGGCTGGCGATTGTCGCGGGCACGCAGCGCCGGCACCAGCAGCTGTACCTCGAGCTGATCAAGCGGGTGCAGGACGGCCAGATCGGCGAGATCGTCGGCGCGCAGTGCTACTGGAACCAGGGCGATCTGTGGGTGAAGCAGCGCGAGCCCAACATGACGGAGATGGAGTGGCAGTGCCGCAACTGGCTCTACTTCACCTGGACGTCCGGCGACCACATCGTGGAGCAGCACGTGCACAACCTCGACGTCGTGCACTGGGCGATCGGAGCCCTGCCGAAGAACGTCGTCGGCATGGGCGGCCGGCAGGTTCGCGTCGCGCCCGAGTACGGCAACATCTTCGACCACTTCGCGGTGGAGTACCAGGTACCCGAACGGCGTGCGGGTGATGAGCATGTGCCGGCAGACCAAGGGGTGCGCCGACCGGGTCGAGGAGCGGATCGTCGGCACCAAGGGGGTCGCGCTGAGCCGAGGCGAGATCCTCGGCGAGAAGCCGTGGAAGTTCGAGGTGAAGGAGCAGAACCCCTACGTGCTCGAGCACGTGGATCTCATCGCGTCGATCCGCAAGGGCAAGCCGCTTAACGAGGGGCGGCAGGTGGCCGAGAGCACGATGATGGCGATCGTCGGGCGGATGAGCGCCTACACGGGCCGCATCATGTCGTGGGAGTGGGCGATGAACTCGTCCACGCTGGATCTGACGCCGGCGAAGTACCACTTCGGGCCGAACCCGGTCGACGCGGCTGCAATCCCTGGAACCACGCCGCTGGTGTGATCGGTCGGCGTAGGGCGGGTCTCGAGACCCGCCCTATTTCATTCGCGCCAGTTCGGCCTCGGCGGCGATGAAGCCGAAAGGCATCCAGTTCGGCCCCGTGACGATCTTCTCGAAGACCGCTTTCGCCTCAGCCGTGCGCCCGTTGTAGAGGTACCAGTTTCCGACGCCGTAGGCCAGCGTCGCGGCCGACACCGGGTCGCCGCCCGCCTTCAGCAGTTCCTCCGGCGTCTTCAGCCCCTTGTACATCTGCAGCCGGTCGTAGTACCTGCTGGTCGTCCTTGACCTTCATGCCGACGACAATCGTCTCGAGCACGTTCGCGGCCTCGGCCGCGCGGTTGAGGCGGCGAAGCGTCATGTAGAGCCAGTCGCTCGCGCCGACCGTCTGGTCGTCGTTCCCCTTTGCCACCGCGAGGCACTGCCGGTACACCTTCAGCGCGTTCTCGAAGTCGGCCTTCAGGTAGTAGGCGAGGCCGAGGTGATAGCAGATGGCGTAGTGCAGCGTCTCGCTCGACATCACCTTCGGGTCGGCGGTCGACGGCTCCGGTTCGTCCGGCTTGCCGGCGATGAGCTGCGATCCCTTCGTGAGATCGGCGATCGCCCTGTCGAACTCGCGCACCGAGACGTACCGGTGGCCTCGGTGACGGTAGAAGCGGGCGTCGTCCGGAAACTGTGCGATCCCCTTCGTATAGACGTCGATCGCCTCGCGTACGTACCCGGCCACCGCCAGGCGCCGGCCGAGCCAGACGATCGCGTCGGCGTTGCCGGGCGCCCTCGCGTAGGCCTCGCGCGCCTTCTGCAGGTTGGCCTCGGCGGTCTGCTTCGCCTCGGGCGCAAGCTGGATGGGATACAGCAGCTGGCCGAGGAGCGACCTCGTCTCCGGTCTGGCGGCGCCGGCCGCCTGGACTCCTTCATCGGAGCCGGGCGCGCGCAGTGAATCGGCAGCGGATGCGACACGTGGCGCGGCGAGGAGCAGCACGAATACGGCTACGGCGCACAGACGCATGTCAGGACCTCTCTGAGATTCCAGTGCGGACCAGTATAGGGCCGCGCCGCCACGACATCGACATCTGATGCGTGATGGTCGCTTCATGCGGAGGCCGTGCTGCCAGCGCTCCGCCCGACAGTCACTCGGGGAGCAGCTCCATCGGCGCCGCGCGCCCTCAGTGCGCCACGATCTCGGCCGCGACGATCCGCCAGTTGTTCCGCTCCAGTCGCCAGAGCAGCGAGACCGCGCCGGCCTCTCCCGCGGCGCCCTTCAACGCGAAGTCCGTCCGATAGGTCTTCCCGTCGAACTTCGGCGGGCCCATCGTCGAACTGCGGCCGGGAGTGCCGGCATTGCACTCCAGGGTCGGCGCCAGGTCGGTTGACACGCGGGTCAGGAGGAACGCCGCAGCCTCCGCGTGCGCGACCTTCTCGAGGTGCGGGTGGCCGTTGAACAGGGCAACCGGGCCGCTGGACGATCGGTAGTCGACGTCGATGTCCGCCCGGCGGCCGGTCCGCGTGACGGACACCTGCATCGACGGTACGCCGCCCTGCTGCCGGAAGTTGATCGGGTAGCCGATGTGGAAGATGCTGTTGTCCCGCGTGCGCTTGAACTCCCGGCTGCGATAGAGGCGGTCCAGGGCATCGGGCCTGAGCAGCACGTAGATGCGGAACTGATGGTCCCCGCGCGCACCGGCGATCTGGCCGTGTACCGCCTCGACCAGTTGGATCAGGTCCAGGCCGGTCCCGAGTGACGAGCCGTTCGACGCGGTGAGCTTCGTGGTGAGCAGCGCGTGGGTCACCGCCTCGAACGTGGTGCGCGTTGAGGGCGACATGGTGTCGTAGGCCTCGGTCGGGGCCAGCGACTTGCCGGTGATGCGGTTGTACTCCGCGACCCACCCGCCCACCAGCCGCTGCTGCTCCGGGCGCAGCGTGTCGAACTTGCCGCCGAAGCTCTCGGGTGCCCGCGCCTGGCCGTACGCCAGCGCCACGGACGCACACACTACAGCGACGACGATTACCATCCATCGACCAGTCATCGCCCGGACCTCATAGGACGAAGCGGCAGCGTAGCGCTCATTTCAGGGGTGGACAGTCCGCCGGTGATTATCGCACCGGTTCGGGTGGATAATCACTCCCGGAGTGGTTTTCGGAGACACGCTCATGACCAACAAGGATGCCGGCGAGAACCCAAGACGATGGATGCGTGCGGGGGCCGCGACGTGGCTCGCGCTCGCCCTGCTGACGGCCGCCCCCGCGCACGCGCAGGCGCCCCAGGCTTCGGCAGCTGGGCCAACGGCCGAAGAGGCCGGCGCCATCCCGCCCAGGGCGCCGGTCATCGTTGACGGCATCACGCTCTTCAGCGTCCGCGGCGTCTCGGCCTACCCGGCCGAGCAGCGGGCCGCCGACATCAGCCGCCGCATTGCCGGGTTCGCGGACGATCCAACCGTGTCTCTCGACTCGCTGACCGTCGTCCCGGCGGCGGACTGGGACGAGGTGCACGCCGGCGAGAAGCGCGTCCTGTCGGTCTTCGACTCGGACGCCCGCCTGGAAGCCGTTGCGCGACCCGTCATGGCCAGGGCGTGCGCCGCCAGTATCCGCACGGCGATCGAGCGCTACCGGCGCGACCGAGAGCCGGCGCGCCTGTTTGACGCGGCCCTGAAGTCGGTCGGGGCGACGCTGGCTCTGGCCGTCCTGCTGGTCGGTCTGATGTGGCTCCACCGTCGGCTGCGCGCCCGTGTCGAAGCGCGCTACCGATCGCGCGTGAAGGGCGTTCAGGTCAGCACCTTTCAGTTCGTTCGCGCCGAACGCGTCTGGCAGGCGATGACCGGCGTGGTGGCTGCCGTGTGGACCGTGATCGCGCTGGTCGCACTCTACGTCTATCTGCAATACGTGCTGACCAGCTTCCCGTGGACCCGTGGCCTCGGCCTCGGCCTGGCGGGTATGGTTGCCGTTCCGCTGCGCTTCCTCGCGGACGGCGCCATCGCGACCTTCCCGAAGCTGGTGTTTCTCGCCATCTTCGTGTTCGTGATCCGCTATCTGTTGAAGATCATCCGCCTGTTCTTCGACGCCGTCGGGGCGGGCACGGTCACCCTCGGGACCTTCGCCCCCGACTGGGCCGCTCCCACCTACAAACTCGTCCGGCTCCTGGTCGTCGCGCTCGCCGTGGTCGTGGCCTACCCGTACGTACCCGGCGCGCAGACCGACGCGTTCAAGGGTGTCTCGCTTTTCATCGGCGTCGTCTTCTCGCTGGGGTCGTCGTCGTTCATCGGGAACGTGATCGCCGGCTACAGCATGACCTACCGGCAGACGTTCCGCGCCGGCGACATCGTGAAGGTCGGACAGCACGTCGGCGCCGTCGAGATCGCGGGCTTGATGGTCACTCGCCTCCGAACACCGAAGAACGAGGAGGTCATCGTCCCCAACTCGCAGATCCTCGGCGCGGACGTCGTCAACTACAGCACGCTGGCGAAGCAGCGCGGCCTCATTCTGCACACCACGGTCGGCATTGGGTACGAGACACCGTGGCGTCAGGTCGAGGCGATGCTGCTCGAGGCGGCCGAGAGGACCGCGGGCCTGCTCAAGGAGCCGAAGCCGTTCGTCCTGCAGACGGCGCTCGGTGATTTCGCCGTCACCTACGAGATCAACGTCTACTGCGACACGCCGGCGCTGATGCCCCGGTTCTACACGGCGCTCCACCGGAACGTCCTGGACGTCTTCAACGAGTACGGCGTGCAGATCATGACCCCGGCCTACGAGGGCGACCCGGCGGAGCCGAAGCTCGTGCCGCGCGAAGCCTGGTACCAGGCGCCTGCGAAGAAGGAATAGGAGCACATGAACATCCTGCGAATCCTGGGAATCCTGCTGGTCGTCGCCGGCGTCGCCGGCCTCGCGCTTGGCGGGTTCGATTACACGCGGACGAAAGAGGTCGCGACGATCGGACCGCTCGATTTGAAGACGAAGGAACAGAAAAGGGTCACCATCCCGCCGCTGGCTTCCGGCGCGGTGGCGGCGGTGGGAGCCGCCCTGTTCCTTGCGGGACGGAAGAAGTAGCCTCTTCTGCGGCGGACGGGCGTGCGAGAACCGTCCCAAGGGCGTGTGCCGGTTCGGTGGGTGTTCTGCGGGGAGGACGATCGGCCGGGCCCGGTTCTTGCAGTGTCGGTTGGTGACTGGTGGAATCGCAGGTGGAGGCGTACTCTGGAGTGGAAGGAGGAACGACCATGCTTCGCAGAGCGACGGCGATGGCGGGACTCGTCGCAACCTTCCTGGCGGTCGGCGCGGCCGCGGCGGCGGCGGCCGAGATCGAGGTGTGCGAGCACAAGAACTATAGCGGCCGGTGCGTGAAGTTGCTGCACGGCGTGAACAACCTGCGCGACTGGGGCATGTCCAACCTCGTCTCGAGCTTCCGCATCCGCAGCGGCACCTGGCGGCTCTGCACCGGGCAGAATCTCGAAGGCTCGTGCCAGAACTTCTCCCGATCGGTGTCCGACCTGAGCGGGAACCGGCTGCAGGACGCGGTGTCGTCGCTGCGTCCAGTACGCGTCGGCTCCGGTGGTGGCGGAACCGCCATCGTGGTCTACACGGCGCCCAACTTCCACGGCCGCTCGCTGGTGTTTTCCGACGACATCTCCGATCTGAGGCGTGTCGGCCTGAACGACCGGATTTCGTCGGTGCGCGTGCTGGGCGGACGCTGGGTGATCTGCACGGACATCAACTACGTCGGCTGCAGGTCGGTCGCGGCCGACATCTCCGACCTGGGCGTCATCGGCTGGGGCGGCCGTATCTCATCGATTCGCGAGGGCCAGAACTGGTGGAACGCCGGCGGAGGATCCCGGGGGTACGGTAGCGGCTACGAGGGCGGGGGACGCTCAGGATACCCGGGCGGCGGTTACGAGCAGCGCGGCAATGAGAACATGGTCCCCACACTGACACTGTTCCTGGAACCCAACTTCAAGGGGCGCTCCTACCTGACCCAGAAGGAGGTCCGCAACCTCGTCGACGTCGGCTTCAACGACATGGCGGCGTCGATTCGCATTTCGGGTGGACGCTGGCAGGTGTGCACCGACAAGAACTTCCAGGGCCAGTGTCTGGTCATCAACCGTGACACGAACGAACTGGCCACGAACTTCATGCGCCAGATCTCGTCGATACGGCCGTACCGAGGGACGGCGCCGGAGGACTCGGCATGGTCCGCTCGTGCCTGTTCGTGCTCGTGCTCGCGCTCGGATGGCTGGCGGCTGCGCCGGCGGATTCCAGGCAGGCGCCTTCGTTCGCTGCGACCCCGGCTGACAGGGCGGACCGCGTCCCGGTCAACGTCGCGCTGTCGTGGGCACCAGGCACGGCCACGCGGTTCGACGTCTACTTCGGCACCACGAATCCGCCGGCGTTCCAGTGCCGGGTGGATCGGCCATCGTTCGTGCTCGAGACGCTCAGCGCCGGAACGACCTACTACTGGCGCGCGGACGGAGTCTCCTCCGGCAGCGTCGCGCCGGGGGTTGTCCGTCGTTTCACGACGGCCGGCGGAGCCGACCGCGACGCCGTCTACGCCTGGCCAATCCGGATTGCCACCTCCGTGCGCGCGCTCTTCCCGACCGCGGTCGATCTGGGCAACTGGAACTACACGGAGGGAATGGTCGCCGATGCTCTCTACCGGATTGCCGGGCGCACAGGCCGGAACGAAGACATCGCCTACGTCCGCGAGTACCTGGACCGGTTCGTGTCCGCCGACGGGACGCTGGATCCCAAGGCGTACCCGTTGGAGCTCTACAGCCTCGACCGTATCCGGCCCGCCGCGAGTCTCTTGTGGATGTACGAACGCACCGGTGAAGAGAAGTACATGAAGGCGGCACGGTACGTCGCGACGCAGCTCGACAGGCAGCCCCGCACGAGCGACGGCGGCTACTGGCACCGGTCGACGTATCCCAACCAGATGTGGCTCGACGGAATCTACATGGCGGACGTGTACGCGGTTCAGTTCGGCCTCAGGACCGGCCAGCCGAAGTACTTCGACGAGGCGGTCAGGCAGATCACGCTGATCCACCGGCACACGCACGATCCGAAGACCGGCCTGTACTACCACGGGTGGGACGAGACGAAGAGCCGGCCCTGGGCCAGCAAGGACACCGGCACGTCGCCCGAGTTCTGGGGCCGCGCGATCGGCTGGTACGCGATGGCGATGGCCGACGTCATGGACGGCCTGCCGGCCGATCACGCCGGGCGGCGGATCGTGCTGCCGGTCTTCCAGGCCCTGTGCCGGAGCCTCCCGAGATTCCAGGACCGCGAGACGGGGATGTGGTTCCAGATCGTCGACAAGCCCGCGGCGCCGAAGAACTACGTCGAGACGTCGAGCACGCTGATGTTCGCCTACGCAATGGCGAGGGGCGCCGAGCGGGGCTGGCTGCCAGCGGAGTTCCTGGAGCACGCCCGCCGCGCCACGCGCGGGGTGCTGAATCACAAGGTGGACCTGCTGCCCGGCAACCGCATGGACATCCGCGGAACCGTTCAGGTCGGCAGTCTGGGAGGTGACGGCGGCTTCTACGACTACTACGTCGGCGTGCCGGTAGTGACCAACGACCAGAAGTCGATCGGGGCGTTCATGTTCCTGAGCCTGGCGCTGAGCGAAATCGCCAATCCGGCGACGCCGCGCGGCAGGGAGGGCGGCCGATGAGGGGCGATGTGCCGGTCCCTCAGTCCGCGCCGAGCGTTCGTGCGACGGCCACCACGGCGGCAACCCGCTCCCGCGTCTTCCCCGGGTCGAAGCGGTAGCCCTGCTCCTCCCACTGCGCGTACGCGTTCGTGGCAAGGGCCGACGTTGACAGCGCCAGGAGGCCGATTACTGCATCTCGCGCACCGGGTTTGCCGAGTGCGGCTTTGGCGCCGGTGTCGTCGGCCGCCTGGACGCGGACAGCGCGGTCGAATTCCGGCTC
Source organism: uncultured Acidobacteriota bacterium (assembly GCA_963783255.1). Classification (GTDB taxonomy): domain Bacteria; phylum Acidobacteriota; class Vicinamibacteria; order Vicinamibacterales; family Fen-181; genus FEN-299. The sequence continues at coordinate 37,399 of CAWAMP010000013.1, forward strand.
ACCGGTTTCGATGTCGCGAAGATCGAACAGCGCCTTGCCCAGGCGGGTGAACGCCCCCTCCGCGCCGAGGCGCATCTCGAACGGCAGCGGCTTCGGGTAGTCGGCACGGACCACCGTGTACTTCGTTTCGGTCTTCCCCGACCCGACAGACTCGAGGAAGATGGTGACCTCCACACCGTCGGCCACTCCCGCCACGCACAGGAATCCCCTCGCCGGCCGCTCGGCCATCTTGCGGAAGAAGGGGGGCATCTTCTCGCGCGCCTCAAGTGCGGCCTGGCGCATGGCCGGTACGATTGAGCGGTCGACGGCTTCCATGTTCTCCAGGACCCTGAACCCGAGGGAAGCCGCCAACTGCCTCATCCCGGCATCGGCCTTCCGGCGCTGTCTGCTGACGAGCGCGCCGCCGACAACGAGAATGAGCAGCATCCAGCCGACGATGTAGACAATGAACATGGCAGCACACCCGTCGTGGTCCCGGCGACGCGCCGCTATTGTCCCCGCATCCTGAACACGGTGCAAGGGCCGCACGACCCGAACCGTGGCACACGGCTCACCCGCGCGGCGGAATGGCGGGTCGGGGCTCAGAAGCCGAAGAGGACTCCGGCCGTGACGTCGCCCTGGAACGTCCCGGACCCCGTGTACTTGAAGAAGCATCCGCCGGCGCCGCAGACCGTCACACCGCCGACAGTGACCGGAACGTAGTATCCACGCGCCTCGAACCGGAGGCCGACGCGCGATGCCAGCCGCGTCTTGACCCCCAGGCCCAGGCCGATCGTGAACCACCACTCGTCGTCGGAGGCGGCCGACGCGAAGCGCGTCGCGCCGAGGAGGAACGTGCCGAACGCGCGCGCTTTTCCCCAGGGCAGCTCCTCCTGGAAGCCGGCCAGGTAGCGCTCCAGGGCGACGTCGGTCTCGGTGGCCGGCCGCTCTCCGGACACGTGACTCCGCTGGCGCAGGAACAGCCCCTCGAAGCGCCACGTGCGGGACAGCTGCGTATTGAGCGCCCCGCCGCAGACCGGGCCGGCCTCGATATCCAGACTCCCGCCGCCCGCCGGCGACGCCAGCGAACCGCCGAAGCCGATGCCGCAGAGCGCCGCGACCTCCGACGTCTGGGCCCTGGCGTCGACGCCAAAGCCGAAGAAGGCGAGCACGAGGACGACGCCCACGGTGCGGATGCGCGTCATGTGCAGCAACGGTAGCACGGAGCCGGCACGACCCGTGACCGGGTTCAGGGGAGAGGCGGCGTGGCCACGCGATTGCCACCGGCCGCGCGCGCGGACGCCAGCGCTGACCGGGCGGCAGCCTCGAGCCGGTCGGGACTACCCGTGTCGGGCGCTTCGGAGGCGGCGACGCCGATGCTCGCCGTGACGCTGACCATCCGTCCCGCACCCCTGGCCGGCGCCGCGGCCACGGCCGTCAGGATCCGCTGCGCGACGAGCACGGCGTGGGCCAGGTCGCATTTCGGCAGACCCACCAGAAAGCCCGCGCCTCCGGATCGGCCGAGGCTGTCGTACGGGCGGAGGTTCCCTCGAATTCGCGCCGCGACCTCGACCAGCACCGCGTCGGCTGACTCGGCGCCGCTCCAATCGCGGATGGTGCCCAGTTCGTCGACGTCGACCAGGATGGCGGAGAGCGGCGTGCGGTCGCGGCCGGCACGGTCGCACTCCCGACGAAGCGTTTCCCTGATCGCCGTCTCGTTCAGCGCGCCCGTCAGCAGGTCGTGCGTCGAGGCGGCACGAAGCGCGCGACTCCCGGCCTCGATCTGCGCCTCCAGTTCGACGATCCGCAGGCTTGCCTGCAGGCGCAGTTCCAGCTCGACCGCCCGGAACGGCCTGACGAGGAGGTCGTCGATCCCTATGTCAGTCACGCGGCGGAGATCGAACGGATCGTCGGGAGGCGCCAGCAGAATGATGCGCAGCGAGCGCCGGTCGTCGCCGTGGCGAAGCGCCGCGCACCAGGCCACCGCGTCGGTCTGCGGGGGCGCGTGGTCGATGATCACGACGTGGGGACCGCTGCCGTCCAGCGCGGCCTGGCGGGCTTCGGCCGGGTCGGCGACAACCAGGCTCTCGCAGCCGACCTGCGCTGCAGCCTGCTCCACCATGAAGCTGGTGACGGGATTACCGGTGACGACCAGGCACTTCATACGTTCGAGGCACCCCCATTCTATCCCACCCCTCCGCCGGAGCACCGAACCGCCTCAGGAGCGTCGGCGGACCCGCGCGGTGCAGGTGGTCCGGGCGGATCCTGCAGAATCAGGATCCGCTCTTGCCCCCAAGGCGCCGGGCGCCCAGTTGAGAGCGGGCCAGCCGCTCGAGCACCTGTTCGGTCTCGTCGATCGAAATGCACGGGTCGGTAATGCTCTGGCCGTAGGTGGCCGGCCGGCCTGTCTGGTACTCCTGGCGGCCTGCGACGAGGTGGCTTTCGAGCATGACCCCGAACACCCGGCTCGAATCCGGCCGCGATCTGGCGGCCGAGATCCGACGCCACCTCCGTCTGCCTTCGATAGTCGCCCTGGCAGTTGCCGTGTGAACAATCGACCATTACGCGCGGAGGCAGTCCTCTGGCTTCCAGCCTGGCGCACACGTCCGCGATCGAATCGGCCTGGTAGTTTGGGCCGGTTCGCGAGCCTCCCCGCAGGATGACGTGGCAGGTGTCGTTGCCGGCGGTCTGGAGGATCGCAGCCACGCCCTGCTTGGTCACACCCGGGAACCAGTGCGGTTGGCGGGCCGAGAGCACACCGTCGATGGCGACCTGCGTGTCCCCATCGGTGCCGTTCTTGAACCCGACCGGCATGGAGAGGCCCGATGCCAACTCCCGATGAACCTGGCTCTCGGCGGTCCGGGCGCCGATGGCGGCCCACGAGGTCAGGTCGGCGACGTGCTGGGGGATCTGGGTATCGAGGAACTCGGACCCGGTCGGCACGCCCAACTCGTTCACGTCGAGCAGGAGCCTGCGCGCGAGCCGCAGCCCCTTGCTGATGTGGTAGCTTTCGTCGAGGTCCGGATCGTTGATCAGGCCCTTCCAGCCCACGACCGTGCGCGGCTTCTCGAAGTACGCCCGCATGACCACAACCAGGCTGTCGGCGAGTCGGGCGGCGATCGCCTTCAGCCGCGCGGCGTACTCCAGCGCCGCCGCGGTGTCGTGGATCGAACAGGGTCCCACAACGACCACCAGGCGCGGGTCCCTGCCGAAGACCGCCTCGGTCACCGAGGCCCTCGCGTCGGCGACGGTGTTGGACGCCCGCTCGCTCAACGGCAGTTCCTCCAGCAGGATTGCGGGTGCAATCAGCGGGCGGACGTCACGAATGCGCAGGTCGTCGGTCGGCCGAACCATGACTCCAAACGCGGATGCTTCTAGGCGTTCCTGTCCATCTGGCCCGTGAGGTATGAATCGTACGCCATCAGGTCGAACACCCCGTGCCCGGACAGGTTGAAGACGATGACCTTCTTCTCGCCCGACTGCCTGGCCGCCAGCGCATGCTGCACCGCGCTGTGAATGGCGTGCGCCGACTCCGGCGCGGGAATCGTGCCCTCGCACCGGGCGAACCTGAGCGCGCTCTCGAAGACCTCCCCCTGGTGATACGCCTCGGCTTCGATGACGCCGGCGGCGAGCAGGTGGCTGACGAGCGGCGCGGACCCGTGATAGCGGAGGCCCCCGGCGTGCACGGGCGCGGGGATGAAGTCGTGCCCGAGCGTGTGCATCATCATCAGAGGCGTCGTCCCGGCGGTGTCGCCGAAGTCGTACTCGCGCGCCCCGGCGGTCAGGCTCGGGCAGGCCGCCGGCTCGACCGCGATGGCGCGGAGCGCAGGACGGTCGCCCTTCAGCTTGTCCCGGAGGAACGGGAACACCAGGCCGGCGAAGTTGCTGCCGCCGCCGTGACAGCCGATCAGGATGTCGGGATACTCGCCCGCCAGCTCCATCTGCTGCCTGGCTTCCTGGCCGATGATCGTCTGGTGCAGCAGCACGTGGTTGAGCACGCTGCCGAGCGCGTACTTCGTGTCGTCTCGCTTCACCGCATCCTCGATGGCTTCGGAGATGGCGATGCCGAGGCTCCCGGGTGAATCGGGGTGCTGCGCCAGGATGTTGCGGCCGGCTTGCGTGAGATTCGACGGGCTGGCGACAATGTCGGCGCCGTAGGTCTTCATCATGATGCGCCGGTACGGCTTCTGGTCGTAGCTGATGCGCACCATGTAGACCATGCACTCGAGGCCGATCAGCCGGCACGCGCACGCCATGGCGCTGCCCCACTGGCCGGCTCCGGTTTCGGTCGCGATGCGCTTCACGCCCTCCTTCTTGTTCACGTACGCCTGCATGATCGCGGTGTTCAGCTTGTGGCTGCCCACCGGGCTGACGTGTTCCGACTTGTAGTAGATGTGCGCCGGAGTGTCGAGCGCCTCCTCGAAGGCCCGGGCCCTGAACATCGGGCTGGGCCGATAGAGGCGATAGATGTCGCGCACTTCGCCCGGGATTTCGATCATCGGCTCCTGCGACATCTCCTGGGCGATCAGGCCCATCGGGAAGATCGGGGCAAGGGCCTCCGGCCCGATGGGTTGACGGGTGCCCGGGTTGAGCGGCGGCGGCAGGGGCGTCGGCAGGTCCGGCGCGATGTTGTAGAAGTGCGTCGGGATCGCAGATTCGGGCAGGGTGATCTTCGTATCGGTCACAGTGGGCCTCCAGACGCCTGAGCTCAGGGTTGAGTTCTGGAACAATAGCACAACGGAAGGCGCGGTTCCTCGCTACTTCTCCTTGAAGGCAGACAGGATGTGCGGGATCTTTCTCTCGACCAGCAGCGTGTCGAACGCGGCCAGGTCCTCCTCGACGACCTTCCTCTGCTTCTCCTGCTGCGCAGCCAGTTGGGACGTGAACATCCGGTGCACTTCCGTCATCTGGTCCGTGGGAGGATAGTCGCTGCTGGCGACCTGATCCGCGAGGAACCCGAGCTTGGCGTAGAACTTGGACGGCCAGCGGAGGTCGTCTCCGGAACCCGTGAGCCGGACGGGGAAGAAGAAGTCCTCGACCTCCAGGAGCTTCCTGTCGATGTCGGCACCGGCCTTGTTGACGACGTCTGCCGCGGGATGTCCGTCGAGGAACGTCTTCAGGTCGCGGAGCTGCCTCCGGATCCGTTCCGCCTGGTTGATCAACCTCGCCACGGCGTTCGTGTTCTCGTAGATCTCGAGGAGGATCTTCGTCTGGGCCTTGACGTCCGCGGCCGTGCCGGTCGTGTTGGGATCCTTCAGAACCGTGAGCTCCTGCGAAAGCTCCCTGCCGCCCACCTTGAGCTTCACCGTGTATCGGCCCGGCTCCACCAGCGGTCCGCTCCGCTCACGGCCCGGCGGAAAGGTCCGCCACCCCTTGGGCCCGACGTTCGCGTGCTCGTGGTCCACGACGGGGGTCCACAGCCTGACCTCGGTGGTCTTGTCGTAGCGGAGATCCCACGAGATTCTGTTGATCCCGGCCTTCTTCGGAACCTTGAACGGCTCCGGCTCGCGGCCGCCTTCCGCGTCGCTCTCTTCCCCGTCGGGCGTGTCTTCCGACTTGAGGGTCCGCACCGTCTTCCCCTGCGCGTCGAGGATGGTGACGACGATCTCCTCTTTGGGCTCCTCTTTCAGGAAGTAGTTGATGGACGCGCCATAAGGCGGGTTCTTGCCCGTCGTGCTGTCGTTCGGGGCGTCGGCCGGTCCCGCCACCTGCTGGAACCGATAGGCCGGCCGCGGCTTGAAGAGGTGGACATTCTCCCTCGCCACTTCCGGAGTCCACTGCTGGAGCGGTGTCACGTCGTCGAGGATCCAGAAGCCGCGGCCGTAGGTGCCGACGACGAGGTCCTTGAAATGCTCCTGGAGTGTGAGCCAGCGGACCGGGGCGTGAGGGAGGTTCGACTCGAGCGGCGTCCAGTTCGCGCCGTCGTCGAACGACACATAGAGGGCGTTCTCGACGCCGAGGTAGAGCAGTCCCGGCCTCGTGGGATCTTCGCGGACGCAGTGCGCATAACTCAGGGGCGTCCTGGGAATGCCGCCGCTGATGCTCTTCCAGGTCCTCCCGTAGTCGCCCGTCTTGAACACGTAGGGATCCCGGTCGTTGACCTGGTGGAGGTCGACGGTGATGTAGGCGGTCCCGGCCTTGTGCCGCGACGGCTCGATGTTGCTGATCGTCCCCCACTCGGGGAGGCCTGGGATGTTCCTGGTGACGTTCGTCCAGGTCTTCCCCCGATCCCGGCTCACGTGGAGGAGGCCGTCGTTGGTCCCCGCCCAGAGCTGGCCGTCCTCGAGCGGCGATTCGGCCAGCGCAAACAGCGTGCAGGCGTACAGCGGGCTGGCGTCGTCCGCGGTGATGCCGCCCGTTCGCTGCTGCTTCGTCTTGTCGTTGGTGCTCAGATCCGGGCTGATGATCTCCCAGCTCTGGCCGCCATTCGTGGTCATGTGGACGAACTGGCTGCCGACGTAGACCCGGTTGTGATCGTGGGGGGAGATGCAGATGGGAAAGGTCCACTGGAAGCGATACTTCACCGCCGCCGGCTCCCAGCCTTCGAGGCTCTCCGGCCAGACCGTGACGGCGCGGCTCTGCTTCGTCCGGAGGTCGAAGCGGTCGAGCATGCCGTCGTAGTTTCCCGACCAGACGATGTTGTTGTCCACCGGGTCGGGGACGGCCACGCCGCTCTCGAAGCCTCCCACCGGGTGCCAGAGCCCCCTGGGGATGGTGCCCCCGGTCCGGCTGTTGCTGGGGCCCCTGTACCGAGGTCCCGTCCTGGCGGTTCCCGTAGACGTAGTACGGAATCTGATTGTCCACGTAGACGTGGTACATCTGCGCGACGGGCAGCTCGATCCCGCGCCAGCTCTTGCCACGGTTCGTCGAGATCGCGATCCCCTGGTCGTTGCCGACGATCATGCGGCCCGGGTTCACCGGGTCGATCCACATGTCGTGGTGGTCTCCGCCCCACGGGCTGAAGCGCTGGATGGTCTTGCCGCCATCCTGGGACATGTGAAAACGGGTGGCCGGGAAGTAGACTTCGTCGGCGTCGTTCGGCGAGACGACGACCCGGGTGTAGTAGAGCGGCCGATTGAGCAGGGCGTGGTCGCGGTTGACGAGCGTCCAGGTTCCGCCGGCGTCATCCGATCGCCAGAGCCCCTCGGCGGCAGTTTCGATGAGGGCGTAGACGCGGTTCGGGTCGCTCGCGGACACGGCCAGCCCGACCTTGCCGATCTCGGTGTCGGGAAGGCCGCTCCCTTTCAGGCGCGTCCAGGTCGTTCCGCCGTCGCGCGAGACGTGCAGGCTGCCGCCGGGTCCCCCGCTCCATTTGCCCCAGGTCCTGATGAGCATCGGCCACATGCCGGCATAGAGGATTCGCGGGTTCGTCGGATCCATCGCGATGTCGGAACACCCGGTGTTCTCGTCCACGAAGAGCACTCGCTCCCAGGTCTTGCCGCCGTCCGTGGTGCGGTACACGCCGCGCTCCTGCTGAGGCCCGTAGGTGTGGCCCATGGCGGCGGCGAAGACGACGTCAGGATTACGCGGGTCGATGGCGATCCGGCCAATGCGGCCGGTGTTCTCGAGCCCCATGCACTTCCAGGTCTTGCCGGCGTCGGTCGACTTGTAGATGCCGTTCCCCTGGGAGATGTCGCTTCGGATGAACGTCTCGCCGGTCCCGGCCCAGACGACGTTCGCGTCCGAGGGGGCAACGGCAAGCGACCCAATCGACGAGACGGGCTGGCTGTCGAAGATCGGAGCCCAGGAAGCGCCCCCGTCGGTCGTCTTGAAGATCCCGCCCGAGGCGGCGCCCACGTAGTAGACGTTCGAGTCACCCGGGATTCCGACGACGGCGATGATCCTGTTCCCGACCGGACCGACGTAGCGGAACTTGAGGGCCGAGAAGGGGTCGGCCTGACCGATGCCTGCGGCACTTGATCCGAACACCAGGCCCAGGGCAGCCATGAGGGCCAGGAACGGCACGATGAATCGTCTCTTCATGGGACCTCCAGCGTCCAAACATCGTCTCACGTCTCACAGGGACTGGGAACCGCAAGGGCTCCCCGGCCCGGTCGGGTCGGCCGTCGGTATGCCAGCGGGGGGCATGGGGACGCCTGGCCGCATCGGACGCGTTGGGCGGGGCGTTGCTGTGGTGGGAGGCCGACGGCCGCCGCACGGCGGCCGTCGGTTCGTGATTGCGGATGCTGCGGCGGCGTTGCGGCGCCGCCGCGCACCTTCAGCGCCTGTCGCGCACGATCATCCAGGCGGGATCGGCGACTGCCGGCAGCATGGTCTGACTGAGGAACGTGGCCCCGTTCATCAGCCAGACGACGTTCTGCCCCGAGACCGAGTTGCGCCACACCAGGTCGGCCCTGCCGTCGCCATTGAAGTCCGCCGACCAGCCGATCTGCCAGTTCGTGTCGGCGACCGGCGGCAGGAACGCCTGCGACAGGAACGTCGTGCCGTCCATGAACCACACGACGTTCTGGCCACTGGCGGTGTTCCGCCACACCAGGTCGGTTTTGCCGTTGCCGTCGAGGTCGCCCGCCGCCATGATCTTCCAGGCGGTGTCGGCCACCGCCGGCAGCACGGTCTGCGACACGAACGTGGCGCCGTTCATGATCCACACCACGTTCACGCCGGTCACCCTGTTGCGCCAGACGATGTCCGCGTTGCCGTCGCCGTTGAAGTCGGCTGCGCCCGCGATCTGCCAGTTGGTGTCGGCCACCGCCGGCAGCACGGTCTGCGACACGAACGTGGCGCCGTTCATGATCCACACGACGTTCTGGCCCGTCGCCGCATTCCGCCACACCACGTCCGGCTTGCGATCGCCGCTGAAGTCCCCGATGCCCACCACCTGCCAGTTGATGTCCGGCACCGGCGGCAGCGCCGCCTGGGACGTGAACGTCGTCCCGCTCATGTACCAGACGACCGTTGCGCCGGTGGAAACGTTGTGCCACAGCAGGTCTGGCTGGCCGTCGCCGTTGAAGTCCGCGGGCGCCTTGGCCGGCGACGGGTGGTAGCCGGCGGTCGTCCAGTTCGTCTCCGCGACAGCGGGCAGGAGAGACTGGCTCGCGAACGTGACCCCATCCATGATCCAGACGACGTTCTGGCCAGACGAGGCGTTGCGCCACATGATGTCCGCCTTGCCGTTCGTGTAGTAGTCGTCCACCCCGGCGACGTACCAGGCCGTGTCGGCGACCGGCGGCAGGACGGCCTGCGAGGTGAACGTGGTGCCGTTCATGAACCAGACGACGTTCATGCCCGTCGTCGTGTTGCGCCAGAGCAGGTCGGGCCTGCCGTCCGAGTTGAAGTCGCCGGCGCCGCCCAGTCGCCACGCCGTGTCCACGGTCGACAGGACGGCCTGCGAGGTGAACGCGGCGCCATTCATGAACCAGACGACGTTCGCGCCCGTCGTGCCGTTGCGCCAGAGCAGGTCGGGTTTGTTGTCGGCGTTGAAGTCCGCGGCCGCCACGATGTGCCAGGCGTTATCCGCGACCTGCGGCAGGATTGTCTGAGACACCCGCGTCGCGCCATTCATGAACCAGACGACGTTCTGTCCGGTGGACTCGTTCCGCCACACCAGGTCGGGCCTGTTGTCGGCGTTGAAGTCCCCTGACGCCGCGAGCTGCCACTGCGGGTCGGCCACCGACTCGAGCAGCGACTGGCCGATCTGGCTCGCGTTGCTGATGTACCAAACCACGTTCTGGCCCGTGTTCGGGTTGCGCCAGAGGAGGTCCGGCTTGCCGTCGGCGTTGAAGTCGTTCGCGACCGCCGCCGCCGCGGCCGAGTAGACGACGTTGATGGTGGCCGTGGCGCCGGAGGTGACGGTCGCGCTTTGCGACACAGCGTTGGGCACGTAGATCTGCCCGCCCGCCGGCGTGGTCGGCGCAGTCACCGTGTAGGTCCCGGTTGCCACGTCGCTGTAGTTGACCCCCGTGCCAGTCATGAGCGTCGGCGAGAGATTGAAGCCGCCAGGCCCTGTGATTCCCAAGGTCACCTGTGTGCCGGCCGGGAGCCCTCCCAGCGTGACGCTCAGCGACCCGACCTGGACCGCAGCCCCACTGGTCGTGAAGCTCTGCGTGGCCGACGTGAACGTGCCAGCCGTGCTGACGAACCGTGCCCGCCAGTGGTACAGCGTCGACGGGTTGAGTCCCGCCAGCGCCCTCGAGATGGGAGTCGAGAGCGCCGTGTTGGGCACACTGGTCGAAGCACTGGTCGACCCGAAAGCGGCCGTGGTCCCGTAGTCGATGTAGAGCAGCCCGTCGCGGTAGTAGTTCGTCAGGGTGAGCCCGACGGTGGCCGAGTTCGAGGTGATGGCGCTGCTGGCGTAACTCTGGAAGGTCGCCTGGTAGAACACCGTCACCGGCTGATACGGGAAGAGGTCGCCGTAGGTGCTCTGCGTCGCCACGGTCAGCCGGTGCGTCGTCGGCCCCGCGAGCCCGTCCAGTTTCTTGTAGAACACCACCGGCACGCGCACCTCATACCACCAGGCCGGCGCCAGCCCGGACCACCCGAAGTAGTAGCCGCCGTAGGTGCCCGCGGACGGCGTCTGCGAACAGCCGCCGTTGGCGTCGTTCGGCACGTACTCCCAGAACGAGCCATCCAGGCGACCGCGCATGCAGTAGACCGGGTTGCTCGCGCTGATGGCCAGGACGGCGCCTTCCGGCAGGAAGAACTGGAACCCGACCGCGTCGGCCACGCACGGAGCCACGTTCGTGGCCAGCGCGTGCACGTATGCGAGGTCGCCGGTCTTGGGATAGGGTTCTCCCGGGTCGGTGAAGTAGCCCGCCTGGGTGTTCACCACGGTCACCTCGTTGGAGGTGACCGGGCACAACGTCTTGTTAGACTGTATGCCGCCGTTGAAGTACGCGCGCTGGGCGTTCGCCGGGTGGGCGTACGACATCGCGGCAAGGAGGAACAGGAGAATCCAGGGTCTCTTCATAGCACCTTCTCTGACCCGACTGTCGGTGGACGACTCGGGCCGCCGAGCACTCGGACACGTTGGCCAGGTGACGCATGGCGCCGGACCCGGCGCGCCAACCGTGGCCGCTGTTTCAACCGCTGTGTTGCTTGCTGTGCCGCCTAGCATAGCACAACTCTTCGGCCGACCCGTTACGGTAGCGGCCGCAGCCTCTGGCTGGCGGGGGGGAAGGGGTTCAACCGCCCGTTCGTTGCTGTCGGCGGAGGTGGTGGTGGCGCAAGGGGTGCGCTACCGTTGCGGCTCCTGGAAGATGATCCGTGCGCGCGTCTCGAAGCGCCGGAAGTTCGAGTACTCGCAGCGCCCCTCGACCCACCGGTCTGTCTCGCTGAGCGCCTTCTCCGTCATCCGGACGGGCAGCGTCAGGCCGAGGGTGGGGTGCTGGCGGTAGTCCACCGTCAGGCGCGTTTCGGCGGAAGCGCCGCTCTCGAACACGACCCGGACCACCTGGCCGCCACCGGGCTCGATCCAGAACGTTCCCGCCGACGGCATGTCGGACCCGTCGGCCGCCCGGACGAGGGTCGGGCGTTGGGCCTCGCGGAAATCGACCTTCCACGTCAGCGCCCCGTCGACGGTCTGTTCGCCAGCTTTCCTGAAGACGAAGCGCTCGCGGTTCGGCGGATACAGCACGAGCAGGGGAATGGTCGGCGCGTTGACCGACCGGCTGACTGGACCGAGGTTGTAGCGGGCGTTCTCCTCGACGATTTCCCGGGCGCGCGACCTCGCCAGGAGCCGCCCTTCGATGAACTGGCTCTCGAGGCGCGCCTCCCGGCGGGGCAGGGCACGCCCGTCCAGCTCGAGTACGTCCCTGATCTCCAGCCACGGCACGGCCGGCCGAGCTCGCTCGGATGTCTCCACCAGCACCAACGAGAGATCCGCCTTCCAGCGCCGGTTGGCGGTGCACGCGCGGCCACCGAGCGCGCCGCCGACCGACGGAGCGGCGGTTTCCCAGACCGACTGGCGGCATTGCTCCTCCGCGAGGATGGTCGTCGACTCCCGCACTTGGCGGGAGACGGCATCGCCCGCGCGGCCGAGCACCTGCTCGAGTTCGGGGCTGGCCGGAGCGGCGCCGGGAGGGTTCCCGGCGCCGGCGGCCTGGATGAAAGTGGAACGCTCGGCGGAGCGCCAGACCGGCGCGGGCATCGACGCCGCCGTGACCATCGACACCTGGCCGGACCGATCCACCCGGACGCCGGCAAAGCGAAGCGAATCGAAGTCCATGGTGGCCTGGGCTCGTGCGAGCGCGACGCGAACGTCGCGCTCGACCCGGCCCTTGAACACGACCCGCCCGTCGACCTCGAGCCTGATTGGGCGGTTCCAGTCGATGGTGCGTTCACCCAGCCAGATGACGATGTCGCCCACGTGGTAGCGCGTGACCGTAATCCACTGGTCCTCGATGGTTCCGTTCAGCCGGCCGAGGAGGGGGCTCAGCGTGCGGGCAATCCTGTGGTCCTCCGACTCGCCCTCCTTCCCTTCGGCCAGCGCAGGCGGCGCGTCACCCCACGAGTCCCCGACCCAGGTCAGGCCTTCCAGCCAGTAGCACGACGCTTGATGCAGGTGCCGGAAGGTGTGGGCCAGGCGTGTCGGATCCTGACGGCGCCTCCGCTCCATGAGCCGGGCCAGCGGGGCCGCCGGGGGCGCCACGGCAACGTGCGTTGCGCCGGCCACCTCGATGTTGACGATCGGCAGGGCCGTGTCGCGGACGGCCCGCGCGAACAGGCGGTTCGACGCTGCGAATGTGGCGCCAGGCTTGCCGTCGAGCCCGGGGACCAGGAGCGGGTCGTGCTCTCCCCACACGTTGAGGACCGGGGTGTGCGCCACGTTCGGCGCCAGCTCCTTCCACAGGCCGTCATCGCCCGGAGCGACGTCGAAACCGGCGGCGACGGCGACAGCGCCGGCGACGCGGTCGGGATAATAGAGCGACACGAACCACGCGGCGAAGCCGCCCTTGGAGTAGCCGAACGGGTAGACGCGGTCGGACGCGACGTGCACGCGACGCGCGACTTCGTCGAGAATCGCCGGGTGTTCGGCGACGAACGGCGGCTTGGCGAAGATGTAGTTCTGCTCGAACTCCGGGGAGGCAATCAGGAACTCGCGGGCGCGCGCGCCGAACACGCGTTCCACCCGGCGAGCCCATTCCGTCGCCTCGACGCCCGACGGGTGGAGCGCGTAGACGAGCGGCCACGCCCGATCGGGGCGATAGCCTTCCGGCACGATCAGCGCCACCGTGCGCAACTGCCCGGCGCCGATGCCGACCTGGAACGTCTGGAGCCCCGGCGCCTGGTCGGGGAACGGGTAACCCGCGTGGAGCCACTCGCGCAGACGCGAGGGCCTGACGTCGGGATGGGAGCCGATGCGCTCCCCAATCGCCGCGCGGGCCGATTCGTCCCTCGTCGAGAAGTACGACCTGACCAGCGCCACGGGGTCGTCGCCGGCCACCTGCGCGCGGCCCGCGAGGGCGCCGGCCGCCAGGACCAGACCAGCCGTCACCACGCCCCGGGCTGCGGTCCGGCGGATGCTGCGAGAGGTCGGGGCCAGAGCGTCAGCCACGCGGCCACCTCCATTGATGTCCTGCAGGAGTGGACGCCGGCGGCGCCCGTGGGGTTGCCGAGCTCAGCGAAGCGGGCCCAGATCGAACAAAGATCGAGGAAAGCCGAGGCAGCCGATCGCTCCGGGTGGTTGCCCGTCTCGCGGCCGGTCGGTCGTGCGAGCGCGCAGAAGCGCAACTGAGAACGGCGGCCGTGGGCAGACGGAGGCACACCGTCCCCGGCGGAGACGAGGGGGAAACGCTCTGGTGGAGCCTGCCGTATCGCTGCGTCGTGAGTAGCGCGGCTCGAAGACGTCCGTGTTGCCAGGGGATCCGTCCTCTATACTATCGGCATGGTCCCCCTGCCGCGTCGGCTCGCCGCGGCCGCCTTCGTCTTGAGCCTGGCGGCGGCCATCGGCCTGTCCGGGCAGGGCGCGCCTCCGCCGTTCGCCGCGCTCGTCGCCCGACTTTCCGAGCCGCCCGGCTACTTCGACAGCGACAACCTCATCTCGAACGAGCAGTCGTACCTGCTGGTGGTGCCGGCGCTGCGGGAGGCCGGGTTGACCGGCGGCGCCTACGTCGGCGTTGGACCGGATCAGAATTTCTCGTACATCGCGCAGGTGAAACCGGCGATTGCGTTCATCGTCGACATCCGGCGCGACAATCTCCTTCTGCACCTCCTGTTCAAGGCCCTGTTCCAGCTGTCGACGACGCGAGCCAGCTATCTCAGCCTGCTGGTCGGGCGCCCGGTCCCGAACGACACGGACCAGTGGAGGCAGGCCGGCATCGATCGCCTTGTGGCGCACGCCGAGGGCGTGCCGCTCCCGCCGTCGGCCATTACCGACTTGCGGAGGCGCGTGGACGCCACCATCGCCGGTTTCGGCATCCCTCTGTCCGCGGAAGAGGTCTCCACCATCGGCCGCTTCCACCGGACGTTCATCGAACGGGGTGTGTCGCTGAGATTCGAGTCCGCCGGTCGGCCCGCGCGCGCCTACTACCCGACGTACCGCGAGTTGCTGCTCGAAACCGATCGCGGCGGCCGGCAGTGGAGTTTCCTGGCCAGCGAGGCCGACTTTCAGTTCGTTCGGTCGCTGGAGCGGCGCGACCTCGTCATCCCGGTGACCGGCGATCTGGCCGGCCCGTCCGCACTTGCCGGGATCGGCGGCCTCATGAAGGAACGGGGCGATCGGCTCTCGGCAATCTACACCTCGAACGTCGAGTTCTACCTCAGCAGGGGGAGCGGCTTCGATCGGTTCATCGGCAACCTGTCCCGCCTTCCACGCACGGATAGAAGCCTCGTCATCCGCTCGATCTTCCCCGGCCGATTTGGGCCGGTGGCGGCGGCACCCGGCTACTACAGCACATCGGTCGTGCAGCGGGTCGACGATCTGCTCGAGGGCGTCGCGTCGGGCCGCTTCAGAAGCTACGGCGACCTCGTGCGGGACCGCTGACCTCAGCGAGAGCCGTCACCGGGGCCTCAGGGCCGGGCGCCGGGCGTCCGCAGAGCCGGGGGACTGTTCGCAAGTCTCTACGGGCAGCCCTGCATCATATGAGA
Source organism: uncultured Acidobacteriota bacterium (assembly GCA_963783255.1). Lineage (GTDB taxonomy): Bacteria > Acidobacteriota > Vicinamibacteria > Vicinamibacterales > Fen-181 > FEN-299. The sequence continues at coordinate 52,423 of CAWAMP010000013.1, forward strand.
CAGCCGGCGCTTCTCCTCTTCCCCGCACCAGGCCGCGGCGAGCGCGTGGTCGTTGATCGTCCTCAGCTCGGCCCACGTGAAGCCCAGGTGGGTCGCCAGCGCCTCGTGCTCATCCTCGAGACTGGTGTTGAACATCTTGGGGTCGTCGGTGTTCACCGTGACCACCACGCCGGCATCGAACAGGGCCCTGCTCGGGTGCGCGGCGAGACTCGGCACCACACCGGTCCTGAGGTTCGAGATCGGGCACGCCTCGACCGGCACGCGGCGTTCGGCGAGCAGCGCGACGAGTTCGGCGTCCTCGATGGCGCGCGTCCCGTGCCCGATCCGATCGACCCCCAGCGATCGCAGCGCGCCCCACACGCTCTCGGGCCGCGCCGCACACAACCCGGTGACGGCCGTCGCTTCTCATGCGGGCGGTGAAGCCGGCTCGGGCCTCCAGGTCCGCGAGGAGTCGACGTTCGATGACGTAGAATACTGCTCACGTCGCCGGTGAGTGTCCTGAGAGGAATGAGGGCATTGACCTCAACCAAGAAGACGAGGATTCGTGTTCCCGAAGAGAACACGAGGCCCGAACGCAAGCAAGCCCGCCAGCCGGCCCCATTCCCCTTGGCTCCCCGCTCGGTTCCATGGGCGCACATTGTGGTGCTCGTAGGGATCACCTTGGCTCTCTACTCCCCAATCCGTCAGCACGAGTTCGTCGGATATGACGACGGCGGCTACGTGGTACGCAACGCGCGTGTTCTGGCGGGGTTGAGCTGGGAGAACGTCCGCTGGGCCTTGACCGAACCGACGGTCGGCGGACATTGGCATCCCCTGACGGTCCTGTCCCACATGCTCGACTGCACGCTGTATGGCAGCGTGCCGGTCGGCCACAAAGTCACCAACATCATCCTGCACGGCCTCAACACCTTCCTCGTCTTCTGGGTACTCCGGGCCATGACGGGTTCCTGCTGGCGCTCCGCCTTTGTCGCCGCGCTGTTCGGCTGGCACCCGATCAACGTGGAATCGGTGGCCTGGATTGCCGAGAGGAAGAACCTCCTCAGCACCCTGTTCGGACTCCTCACGATCCTGGCCTACGTCCGATATGTCAGGCGCCCGCAGGTCTGGCGCTACGGCCTGATCTGCGTCCTGTTCGTCCTGAGCCTGTTGGCCAAAGCCATGCTGGTCACGCTGCCGTTCGTGCTGGCACTGCTGGATTACTGGCCACTCGGACGTTACGAGCCCGACCATCGGCCCCTCACCCGCCTCGTTCGGCTCTTTCGCGAGAAGAGCCCGCTGCTGCTGCTGTCTCTCGTCTGTAGCGTCATCGCGATTCACAGTCAAAGCGTCGGTGGTTCGATGGGAGATGTGTCTCGTCTCCCGCTGGCGACCCGAGCGGCCAACGCCATCGTGTCCTATGCCAAGTACGTTCTCAAGATGCTCTGGCCCACGAACCTGTCTGTGCTCTACCCTCACCCGGGAATGACCCTCCCCGAGTGGCAGATTGTCCTGTCGGGTCTGTTCCTGGCGGGTGTCACGGTGTATGTCGTCTGGAGGAGCCGGGATCTCCCCTTCATGGCGGTGGGCTGGTTCTGGTACGTGGGCACGCTGGTTCCTGTCATTGGCTTGGTTCAACAGGGGGAACAGGCCATGGCGAACCGCTACGCGTATGTTCCGTTGGTAGGCTTGTTCGTCCTGGTGGTGTGGGGCGTTCATCGAGTGGCAGGCGCCTTCCGCATACCCACGTCGTTCACGCTCGGGTTCGGCTGTCTCGTGTTGGCGGCGCTCACCGTTGTGACGCACGTTCAACTCGGTCACTGGAGGAACACGCTCGAGTTGTGGCGCTATGCCGTGGAATCGACGGACGGCAGCAATGCGATTGCCGTCTTCTACTTGAATGTCAGCCGCGCCGGCAGCCTGATTGCGCAAGGGAAGGTCAGCGAGGGGATCGAAGCGTTCGGCGAAGCGGTGAAAGGCGACCCATCGACCACGGGCGATCCCGGGGTCCGCAGAACGGAAGTGGCCGCTGCGAACCTGGGGATGGGCATGCTGCTCGGGCAGCGCGGCAGGGTGGTCGATGCGACTCGGTTCTTCAGCGATGCCGTCCGGTGGGACCCGGCATCTTTCGAGGCGTATTCCTATCTGGGAGTGGCCTTGGACTCGCAGGGAAGGGCCGACGAGGCGCTTCGAGCCTACTACAGGGCCGTCGAGATCAACCCCCAGTACGCACGAGGCCAGTTCAACCTCGGCACCGCGTTGATGAACAGGGGAAGGACAGGAGAAGCGATCGCGTGTTTCGCGAAAGCGGTCGAGCTGGACGCGGGTTACGTGGAGGCACACAATCAGCTGGGCGTCGCTCTCAACATCGCGGGAGAGAGGGAGGATGCCATCGCGCGCTTTCGGCACGTGATCCGGCTGCAGCCCGGGAACAGAGATGCGCACAACAACCTGGGCGTTGCACTGATGGGCGAAGGACGGGTTGGTGATGCGGTCGAGCAGTTTCAGGCAGCCCTGGAGACGGACCCCAACACGCCCAATGCTCGACAGAATCTGGAGAGGGCACTGGTCGAGAAGAAGAGACTCGAGGATGTCGTGGTCGGGCACGACGAGGCATTGAAGGTCCAGCCCGAGTCGTGGGTCATCCATCATGAATTGGGCGCGGCGCTGATGTCGTTGGGACGACTGGACCCGGCTTTCGACCATCTCCAGAAGGCAGTCCAGCTGAACGCTGCGTCGGCGGCGGCCCGGGTCGACCTGGGAAGGTGCTTCCTGTTGAGGGGCAGAACGGACGAGGCGCTCGCTGCGCTTCAGCGTGCAGTGGAGAGCAGCAGCGACACGATGCAGCTGGCCGACATCCAAAGGAGGATTGGGAGAATCCTCGCCGCGAAGACGACCGTTCGCTGACCGCGCGGGATCCGCGACTTTCGCGTGGTTGCCCACCCGTTCATGGAACGCGCCGTTCCTGGTTACCCTGCGGCGCGTGCCCGTCTTTCACCGACCTCCGCGACGCGCTGCGCCTGGTGCTCGGCGCCGGCCGGCCTGGAATCATCCGCCAGCTCCTGACCGAGAGGCTGATGCTTGCGGTCGTGGTGTGCGTTCCTGCCTCGCTGCGCTGCGTGCGGCTGCAGCACGCGCTGGTTTCCGGTCAGCGGGCGGCCAGTCCCAGACTGCGGACGAAGCTGCCGAGTGCGGCGCTCCACGCGGCGCCGTGCGCGTCGTTGTGTCCGCCGCTCAGGTCGGCCCACTGCTTCGGCTCGCTCGCCGCCGCGAACAGCCGCCGGCCGTGCGTGTAAGGAATCACCTCGTCGTCCACCGCGTGCATGACCAGCTTGGGCATGTGGACGCGGCCGATCTTCTCCACGTTCGCGAACCGCTGGGTAACGATCCACCGCACCGGCAGCCACCAATACAGCTCGGCCCCGCGGTCGGCCACCGCCGTGAACGCGCCTTCGAGCACCAGCCCTGCGGCCGGCACCTGTGCCGCCAACTCCGTAGCGGGCCCTGAGCCAAGCGATTGACCGTAGATGATGACGCGTCCGGGCGGCACGCGACGCGTCTCGAGCAGCCAGTTGTAGCTGCCCCTGGCGTCGGCATAGAGGCCCGTTTCGTCGGGTGGACGCGCGTCGCTCGTCCCGTAGCCACGGTAGTCGACCGCCAGGACGCTCAACCCGAGGCCGTGCAGGCCGTCGTAGCCGTGGTGCGCGAGCCGTGCCCAGATGTTGCCCGCGTTCCCGTGGAGATGGAGTACCCACGGAGCGTCCGGCTCGGCCGCCGGCACGACCACCCCCGAGAGGCGCACGCCGTCGGCCGCCGTCAACGTGACGCGCTCCCACCCGGGCCCGGACGCCGTGGCAGGGGGCGCGGCGGCGGCGACGTCAGGCAGGTAGATGATCCGTTTCTCGTTCACCCTGAGCCAGACGCCGGCTGCCACGTACAGGGCTGCGGTCAGGACCGCGAGCGCCGCCAGTGCGCGGCGGAGCACCGTGCGCATATCGCCTCCCGTCATTTCTCTCTTTTCGGAGTGGACGAAGTGCCTGCCCGTGCGTGACGGCACCGGAACGATGGCATGATCGCCGTCCGCCTGGAATGCTCCGGCGCTACTTCCCGCCGCGCGCCGCCGTGTTCGGTGGCACCAGGCCGTTCAGTCGCATGTACGTGACGAGGTTGCCGTAGTGCTCGTTGACGTGGCTCGTGTTGTACACGAGCGTCCCGATCTTCGAGCGGTTGCCGTTGCGCTCCATCATGTTCGCCTCGGTCACCGCGGCGAACGCCTTGTCGCACAGCGCGAACGAATCGGCCAGCGCCTTCTCGAGGTCGGCCTTCGTCATCTTGTTGGCGGCCGAGTTCTGCGAGTCCTCCGAGTCGAGGCGCGCCGGTCGCGGCAGGCCGACCAGCACCGCGCAGGCGCCGTTGTTGTCGTCGGCCACGTGCGCCACCAGGCGGGCCCACGATCGGACGAGCGGCGTCGGCTGCCAGGTGAACTTGTCTTCGGGAAACTGCGAGACCGACTTGGTGATGTTCCCCTTGATCGGGTTGAACATGTTCTGGACTTCCGCGACCAGTGACGGCGGCGCCTGGGGCGCGGCCTGGGCTGCGGCCGGGGCCGCGGGCGGCTGGGCGGCGACGATGGCACCGACCGCCAGGACACATCCGAGCATGGCGACGGTCTTCTTCGTGACCCACCTCCGTCACTCATGATACGCCGGAGCGCGGCCTGCCGGAGACATGCGCGAGTGCCTCTTTCCAGGCCGTCACGCTGGCCGTGACGCAGCTGGCCGCCACGCTGTTGCCCTCCCGGCCTCCCTGCGGTAATCTAGCTTGCTCGCTCCATTGCGCCGCGTCCGCGGTGTGCTATCTGCCGGCGCGGCCGGCGCGTCGAACATCACTTCTCGGTCTGAGGCTCCCGTCGCGCGGCGTGGCCTCCAGCCACTCCGGACGGGCGGGAGGCCCGTGGAGGAGGCGCTATGCGCACGTGGAGGTGGGTCGTCCCGGCGATCGCGCTGATCGCCGCGTCCCCGGAATGGGCCGCCGCGCAGTCGCAGATCACGACCGGCGTGATCCAGGGAGTCGTCACCGACGCCTCGGGCGCCGTCGTGCCAGGCGTGGACGTCGAAGCCAAGAACGGCGAGACGAACCTCTCGCGGACGACGGTGACCGACAAGGACGGACGGTTCGTCCTCCTGCAGCTGCCGTCGGGCAGGTACGATGTCACGTTCAAGCTGCAGGGGTTCGCAACCACCGTCCAGCAGGCCGTCGTCGTCACGGTCGGCCAGACGGTGCGGCTGACGCCGACGATGAAGGTGTCCGGCGTGGCGGAGACGGTGACCGTCACGACCGAGGCCGCCACCGTCGAGACCACCCGCACCGCCTCCGCGTCCACACTGAACCAGCGGACCATCGAGACCACGCCGATCCTCGGCCGCAAGTTCGAGGACCTGCTGACGCTGACGCCCGGGGTGAGCGTGGTGCAGGGACCGGACGGCGACGAGATCACGTTCGCCGGCCAGCGCGGCGTGTTCAACAACATCAACCTCGACGGCGGCGACTACAACAACGGCTTCTTCGGCGAGCAGATGGGCGGGCAGCGCGCCGCCATCGACATCACCCTCGACGCGGTCAAGGAGTTCCAGGTCGTGGCCACCGGCGCGAACGCCGAATTCGGGCGCACGGCCGGCGGCGTGGTGAACGTCATCACGAAGTCGGGCACCAACAATCTGCGCGGGAGCCTGTTTGCCTACCAGCGGCTCGAGGGCCTGACCTCGAACACGTCGGACGGCAAGCCGCTGACCGACTTCTGGCGCTCGCAGATCGGCGGCACCGTGGGCGGGCCCATCAAGCGCGACAAGATGTTCTTCTTCCTGGCCGTCGAAGGCATCCGCGAGAACCTGCAGCGGGCGAACCTGTCCGAGCCGATCGGGACACCGTGCCCCGTCTCCTCGCCGACGCTCGGCGCCAACGAGGGGCTGATCAACTCGAACGCAGACTGCCAGCGGCTCGCGCTGCTCGGCTTCTTCAAGTCGGCCCGCAGTCAGGATGAGGGACAGCCGGTCGACCACAAGATCAACAACAACGCGGTGCTGGCGAAGTACGACTGGACGCTCAGCGACCGCCACACGTTCTCCGCGTCGTACAACTTCAACTTCTCGAAGAACACCAACCAGACGTTCGACGTGCCGACCTACGGCAACTCGTCGAACGGCATCGAGGGGCCCTCGAAGATCAACGTGCTGAACCTCAACCTGTTCAGCACGGTCTCGGCGACGTCGGTCAACGAGTTCCACATCACTTACTCGACCGAGGACCGGCCCCGCTCGGCGGTCGCGTCCGACGTGCCGGCCGACACCGGCATGGGATTCGGCCCGTCGTTCCGGTTCGGCAACCCGTTCTTCCTGGGGCCCAAGGTCGACGAGCTCATCAAGCGGTTCCAGGTGAAGAACAACTACACGATGATCCTCGGGCAGCACACGGTGAAGACGGGCGGCGAGTGGCTGCACACCAACAACTACCAGATCTTCCGAGGATTCTTCGAGGGCCGCTACCTGTTCGACAGCGTCACCGGGTTCCTGCGCTACGCGTCGCCGGCCGCCGCCGGCGGCTACGGGCCGTACACGGTCGGGTGCTCGAACGGGACCTACGTGACCGCGCCGGCGTCCTGCCCGTCAGGCGCGTCGCCCACCGGCGGCCCGCTGCTGTTCTACCTGCAGGGGAGCAGCCCGGACGGCGTCGCCCGCGATGCCGCGGGCGAGTCGGACATCAACAACGACGAGCTGGCGGTCTTCATCCAGGACAAGTGGCAGGTCACGCCCCACGTGACACTGAACTACGGTCTGCGGTGGGACGCCCAGGTCATGCCGGACACGGTCGACCCGACGACGACCGCGTACGCGAAGTACCTCAACGACCCGAGGTTCCCGTCCGACGGAACGATCCCGAGCCAGTGGAAGCAGTTCCAGCCGCGCGTCGGCCTCGCGTGGGACGTCCGGGGAGACGGCAAGTCGGTGCTCCGCGCGAGCGCCGGCATCTACTACGCCCGCCAGAACATGCTGAGTCAGGTCGGCTCGGTCACCACCAACGGCATCCAGCAGAAGAGCGACTACGTGAACTCGGGGTTCACGTCGTTCGCGACGATGCCCGTGTGGCCGAACCTGCTGCCGCCGACCTCGGTGCCGGCCGGCACGTTCCCGTCGTTCACGGGCGTCAGGGTGTTCGACCGAGACTACCAGAACCCGCGCATCACCAGCGTGAACGCCGCGTTCGAGCACCAGTTGGCGCCCGACTGGGCGGCCTACGTGGACTTCACCTATGCGAAGGGCCAGCACCTCACCCGGTTCCTGAACTACAACGTGCACGGGACGGCCGCCGCCGCGAGCCAGCCGCCCGACCGCGACACGACGACCTACACCGGCGCCAACCCGTTCGAGCCGGCGCTGGGGGATGTGTTCGTCACCAACTCGAGGGGCAAGGGCCTCTACCGAGGCCTCACGCTGGGCGTGCGCAAGCGCCTGTCGAAGAAGTACCAGCTGGAGGCCAACTACGTGCTGTCGAAGGACGAGGACGACGACTCGAACGAGCGCGACCCGTTCACGGATCGGTCGTTCAACTTCTACGACCTCGGCCTGGACTACGGCCCGTCGGACCGCGACATCCGGCACAAGTTCAACTTCTTCACCTACGCGGAGATGCCGTGGCGAATGATGGCGAACGTGCGCATCCAGGCGCGGACGGCCCAGCCCATCACCACGTCGCCGCGGGTGCAGAACAACGTGGACCGCGGCCGGAACTGGGATCGGAAGGACAACGCGTACTTCTCGCTCGACTGGCGGCTGCAGCGGCCGTTCCGGGTGGGCGGGCGGACCGAGATCATCCCGGTCCTCGAGATGTTCAACACGTTCAACAACGCGAACAACATCAACCCGCTGACGACACCTGCGCTGTTCAACTTCGACGGGTTCCTGCGGGCGGGGGTCGGCGATCCGCGCCAGGTGCAGCTGGCCGTGAAAGTCACGTTCTAGCGGCCAGGGAAGGCGCGAGCATGTTCCGGGGCCCGGTCAGCCGCGGCTGGCCGGGCCCCAGTGCCGTACGGCCGCCGGCAGCTCGAGGAGCGTGCCGATCACGACGCACCGCGAGCCCTCGCCGCAGGACAGCCGCTCTTCCTCGTGGGACCACGTGAGCGCCGCGGGCACGTGGGCCGCGAAGCCGCCGATCTCCAGCACCGGCCGCACGTCCGACCGCGGCGAGTTCCCCACCATCAGGAATCGCGAAGGGGCCACTCCGTGGCGCGCGAGGATCGCGCGGTACACGTCGGGGGTCTTGTGGCTCACGACCTCCACGTGGCTGAAGTGGCCGCCCAAGCCGGATCGATCCAGCTTGCTCCGCTGGTGCAGCAGGTCCCCCTTGGTGATCAACGCCAGGGGGTATTCGGGCGCCAGCGCCGCCAGCGCCTCGCGCGCGCCCTCGAAGAGCTCGACCGGCGAGGCGAGCATCGACTTGCCCACGCCCAGGAGCTCCGCGATGTCGCCCGCCGGGATGCGCCCGCCGGTCAGCCCGATGGCGGTTTCGATCAGCGACAGCACGAAGCTGCTGACGCCGTATCCGTAGAACGGGATGTTCTGCAGCTCGGTGCGGTTGACGAACTCCGTGATGTCCTGGTCGGCGAGGGTGACTCCGCACCGCTGGACGATCAGCCGAAAGCGCTCGCGCGCGTCCACGTAGTCGCGCTCGTTGTGCCAGAGGGTGTCGTCGCCGTCGATTCCGATGAGGTCGAATCGCCGATCGGTCATGCCGGCCAGTGTACATCGGCCGCGAAGGCTCACCAGCGGAGGTGGCGGTGGCAGTGGATCGGCGCGGTTCTCATTGCGCCGGTATCGGCAGGTTGTGTTGCCTGAGGAACGTGAGTCTGTCCCAATACCCCCGCTGAAGTGCGATCTTGCCGTCGACGATGTGAAAGAAGCCGCATCCGCGCAACCCCAGGGGATCTCTCCATTCCAGGATTGCCCAGCTCCCGTCCTCGAAGATGTTCTCGATGATGCAGACCATCTCGGCCGAGGCAAACTCCCGCTCGAACATCTCCTTGATCTGCTTCTTCCCGACTACCGGTTCGTTCGCGATCTGATGGTTGACGGCGTCGTCGTGGTAGAGCGCCGCCAATCCTTCGGCATCTCTGTTGTTGAACAGCTCGACGAACCTCAGAACCACTTCCCTGGGAATCATAGCCACCCGCCGGCACCACCGGCGTCTCCCCGCGGCACGGCAATCATCGGCGCGCGAGCTTCTTCACGCCCACCTCGAGGCCTTCCTGCGTCAGCCGCGCGCTCTCGCCGCTCGGCGACCAGCTCAACGAGAACGACATCGTCGATTCCGACGGCTTCCCGACGTCGGCGAGCGTCGTCGGCTCGAATGCCAGCTCGCCGGTGTCGCTGGCCCTGATGTTGCGCAGCGTCCGGACGTGCCTGGTCGGCCCGTTCGCGACCGTCTCCGTGCCTGCCAGGCGATCGCCCTCTCTCCGCAACTCGATCGTCGTGCGCTCGCCGGTGCCCGTGTCCGTGTGCTCGAAGACGCCGGCGTAGTCCTTCAGCGTGAATCCCGACGCGCCGTTCGTCCAGGCGACTCCGCGGCTCCGGACGATGCGCACGGCGCCCGGCCCGAGGTCGGCCGTGGTGGCAAAGACCCGGAGTTCCTGCAGCGCCGACACCGACCCCGTGGTCACCGAGAACGTCCGCCCGTCGCTCAGCCTGACACGCACGGAATACGTCGATCCCCCTCGCGACCGACTGTTCTCGCTCGCCTCGATCGACGCCACCTCGGCGCGCTGGAACGTCGCCCTCGTGCCCCGGGCGGCGTGCCGGATCGCCCAACGGCCCTCCCCGGCGTCCTCGATGCGGTGAAACCCGTCGGTCAGCCCGAGGAGCAGGACCGCAGCCGCCGCAATCGCCGCCACCCCCAGCGCCTTCAGCAGGAGCGGCCGCCGTGTCTCGGGCGGCGGGGGCGCGCCGGGCTCGGACGGCTCGGGTCGCGCCCGGATCAACAGGAACACGCCGAACCCGGCGACGAGGACGCTCCACGTCCAGAGGGACGACGAGGTCGTGAGGGTTGTTGGCTCGATCGTGAACGACAGGCCCGGCGGCGCGCTCATCGCCCTCACCCCGAGGAACAGGATCTTCGGCGCCATGGCGAGCGCCGCCAGCGTCCACTTCGCTCTGGCGGGGAAGGAAGCGCGGCGGAGAAGGACGATACCGCCGATGGCCATCAGCCATCCCATCGCGTCGAAGAACAGCGACGCGACGCACAGCGTCGCCGCGGCGAGCGACCGCAGATCGTATCTGGGAACCCCTGATGGTGCGGGAGTCTGGGGCGTCATGGCCGCCTATGATTGCACAGCCCCGGCCCTACTCGTCGAGCCCCCACCGCTTGTGCTTGCGGTGCATGATCGCGCTGTGCGCCATCAGGCGCAGGGCGTTGACCTTGATGAAGCCGGCCGAGTCCTGCTGGTTGAAGCCGCCCTCGATGTCCATGCTCGACAGTTCCTGATCGTAGAGCGAGCTCGAGCTCTCGCGGGCCGTCGCGTAGACGTTGCCTTTGTACAGCTTGAGCCACACCCGTCCGTCGATGACGTCCTGGCTCCGGTCGATCGCCGCCATCAGGAAGTCCATCTCGGGGCTGTACCAGAAGCCGTAGTAGATCAGCTGCGACAGTTCGGCGGAGAGCGTGTCGCGCAGGCGCATCACCTCGCGGTCCATCGCGATGCTCTCGATGTCGCGATGGGCGACGTGCAGGATGGTGCCGCCGGGCGTCTCGTACACGCCGCGCGACTTGATCCCGACGAACCGGTTCTCGACCATGTCCATCCGACCGATGCCGTTCCGCTGGCCGAGCGCGTTCAGGTACTGGAACAGCTCGAGCGGCTTCGCATGCACGGTCCCGTCGTCGAGGTTCTCGATGCGAACCGGGATGCCGTCCTTGAACGTCATGAGAATATGCGTCGGCTTGTCGGGCGCGCGCTCGGGCGACACGGTTCGCGTGTAGACCTCCTCGCCGGCCGGGCGGCTCGGGTCCTCGAGGATGCCCGCCTCGTGGCTCAGGTGCAGCAGGTTCTCGTCCTCGCTGTAGGGCTTCGCAACGGTCGCCTGCACCTCGATGCCATGGCTCGCCGCGTAGGCGAGCAGGTCGGAACGCCCCTGGAACTGCGCGAGGAACTCGGGCATCTTCCACGGCGCGATGACCTTGATCTTCGGATTGAGCGCGTAGTAGGTCAGCTCGAATCGCACCTGATCGTTGCCCTTGCCCGTGGCTCCGTGGGAGACGTACTGCGCCTGCTCGCGCGCGGCGACCCGAATCTGGTGTTTCGCGATCAGCGGCCGCGCGAGGGCGGTGCCGAGCAGGTAGCGCCCCTCGTAGATCGCGTTCGCCTTGAACGCGGGGAAGATGAAATCGACGACGAACTCCTCCTTGAGGTCCTCGACGTACACCTTGCTCGCACCGGCCTTGAGCGCCTTCTCGCGCACCCTGTCGAAGTCGTCCTGCTGCCCGACGTCGGCCACGAACGCCACCACCTCGTGCCCGCGTTCGATCAGCCACGTGAGGATGACCGACGTGTCGAGACCACCGCTGTACGCCAGGACGACCTTCTCGCTCATTCCTCTGCTCCCTGTTCGAGTACGGGTTTCACGCGCCGCTCCCTTTGATAACACCATTCGCGGTTCATCTCCACCGCAAAGTCGAATCCGGCCGTACGAGGCTGTCGGAGCGGGCCGCCCGGGCGGGTCTTCACCCCGGGCCTGGGAGCGGATGGGGTACAATCCGCGGGATGGAACTTGGACTGCGCGGCAAGCGGGCGCTGGTGACCGGATCATCGCGCGGAATCGGGCGTGCGATCGCCCTCTCGCTCGCGGACGCCCAGGTGGATGTAGCGATCAACTTCTTCCGCCACAGGGCGCCGGCCGAGGCGGTGGCCAAAGAGATCGAGGCGCGCGGGGCGCGCGCCCTCCTCGTCCGCGGCAACGTCGCCGACCCCTCGCACGTGCTGCGGATGTTCGATGAAATCGAGGAGGCCTGGGGCGCGCTCGACATTCTGATCTCCAACGCGGCATCCGGCGTCCTCAAGCCGGTGTCCGAGCTGACCCTGCACCACTTTCACTGGACGATGGACATCAACGCGGCGGCGCTTCTCCCGCTCGTCCAGCACATGCTCCACATGCCGGCGACGGGCCCGCGTTCGGTGGTTGCCGTGTCGTCGCTCGGGGCCATCCGCGCCATCCCGAACTACGCCGCCGTGGGCGCGTCCAAGGCGGCGCTCGAGTCGATGGTGCGCCACCTCGCCGCCGAGCTGGCCCCCCAGGGGCTGCGCATCAACGCGGTTTCCGCCGGCACGGTGGACACGGATGCGCTCAAGCACTTTCCCAACCGCGAGCAACTCCTCGAGGAGTCGGCGAGGCGCACGCCGGCCGGCCGGCTGATCACGCCGCAGGACGTGGCCAACATCGTGGTGTTCCTGTGCAGCGAGTACGCCTCGATGATCCACGGTCAGACCATCGTCGTGGACGGGGGCTACTCGATCCTCGCCTGACCTGCCGGGTCCCCGCGTCTCCGGAACGGACCACGGCTCCGGCCGCCCTCCTGCCTGCTCCCACCAATCGAGGCGGGTGATCCCGCGTCGTTGACATACATAGCACAACAATGTATAAGACTGCTACGTATGGACATGAGCAAGGACCTGGTTGCCGCCTCCGCCACGCCGCTCGTGCTCGCCATCCTTGCCGAGGGCGACAGCTACGGCTACGCCATCATCAAGCGGGTGGCCGAGTTGTCCGGCGGCCGCCTGCAGTGGACCGACGGCATGCTCTATCCCGTGCTGCACCGGCTCGAGCGGCAGGGTCATGTCGCGGCGAGGTGGTCCGCGTCCGAGACGGGGCGCAGGCGCAAGTACTACCGCATCACCAAGGAAGGCCGGGCGCAGCTCGCCGCCCAGCGGAAGCAGTGGAAGGCCGTGGACGGCACGTTGCGGGGTATCTGGATGCAGGAGTGCACGGTATGACGACCGCCACCGATCGAACGACCGAGGAGCAGATCGCGCAGTGGAGGGAGTACCTGCGCCGCCGCCAGGTCCTTCACGGTCCCGACGTGGAGGAGCTCGAGGGACACCTGCGCGACCAGCTGGCGGCGCTCACCGAGGCCGGCCTGTCGGGGGATGAGGCGTTCCTGGTCGCGGTCAAGCGCATGGGCAGCCTCGATGCGCTGTCACGCGAGTTCGCACGCGCGCACTCCGAGCGGCTGTGGAAGCAGCTGGTCATGACGCCCGACGCGGCCGATGCGCCGGCGAGCACCGCGCACCACGAGACGCTCGTCGTCCTGTGCCTGGCCGTCGCCGCAGCGCTGGCCGTCAAGGTACCGGCGCTGTTCGGTCATGCGATCGACCCGAACGAGGAGTTCCCCCTGTTCTACGCCAGGAACGCCAGCCTCTTCGTCTTTCCGCTGCTCGCCGTCTACTTCTTGTGGAAGCGCGGATCGGACGTCGTCGTCGGCCTCTGGCTCGCGCTGCCCTTCGCGGCCGGGGCCGTGTTCGCCAACGTCTTCCCCTTCCCCAAGGGCAGTCACACCGAGGTGCTGACCATTCTGCACCTGCCAATCGCCCTGTGGATGGTCGTGGGCCTCGCCTACGTCCGGGGCCGATGGTTCGCGGACGGCGGGCGAATGAACGTCGTCCGGTTCTCCGGCGAGCTGGCGATCTACTACGTGCTCATCGCGCTCGGCGGGTTCGTCGTGATCCTGTTCACGTTCATGATGTTCCGCGCCATCGAGATAAACCCGGACTGGTTCGTCGCGGGCTGGCTGATCCCGTGCGGCGCGGCGGGGGCCGTCCTCGTCGGATCCTGGCTGGTGGAGGCGAAGCAGAGCGTCATCGAGAACATGGCACCGGTGCTGACCAGGCTGTTCACGCCGCTGTTCACGGCGCTGCTGTTGGCGTTTCTGGCGACGATGGCGTGGACGGGCAGCCCGATCAACGTGAGGCGGGAGGTGCTGATCGGCTTCGACCTGCTGCTGGCGCTGGTCGTCGGGCTGGTGCTCTACGCCGCGTCCGCGCGCGACCCGCAGGCTCCGCCCGGTTTCTTCGACGGCCTGCAGTTGCTGCTCGTGGCGAGCGCCCTCGTGGTCGACGGGGTGGCGCTCGCGGCAATTGCGGCGCGCATCTCCGAGTTCGGCCTCACGCCCAACCGGGTGGCGGCGCTTGGCGAGAATCTCGTCCTGCTCGTCAACCTGGCGTGGTCGGCGTGGCTCTATGCCCGCTTCCTGAGCCGCCGCGACTCGTTTGCCGCCCTGGAGCGATGGCAGGTCGCGTATCTGCCCGTGTACTGCGCGTGGGCGGCGCTGGTCGTTGTCCTGTTCCCGCCCCTGTTCGGTTACCGTTGACGCACCGCCCAGCAGCATCGTGGACACCCGGGCAGGGGGCGCCTCGATCTCCCGCCAGGGCGGATGCAACGCTGTCGCCTTGTGGCGGGAGGGGATTCGAGTCGGGAGTGTGCGAGAATCCCGCCAACAGGGAGATCGCGGGATGAAGACGCACGGCTCGATCATGCACAGGCTGTGGTACGGCGCATCCGTCGTGCTCCTCGCCGGACTCGTCGCCGGCCCGCCGCGCGTCCAGGCGCAATCGTCAAAGACGTTCTTTCCCGCCAGGGATCTCACGACCGTCGGCGTCTATTACTACCCGGAGCACTGGGACCCCGCCCAGTGGGAGCGCGATTTCAGGAACATGGCGGCGATGGGCTTCGAGTTCACCCACTTCGCCGAGTTCGCCTGGGCCGAGCTGGAGCCGGAAGAGGGCAGGTACGACTTCGCATGGCTCGACCGCGCGCTGGAGCTCGCGGCCAAGTACAACCTGAAGGTCATCATGTGCACGCCGACGGCCACGCCTCCAGTGTGGCTGGTCCGGAAGTACCCGGAGGTCCTGGCGACCGGAGAGGACGGCCGCCGGATGGACCACGGGTCGAGGCAGCACGCCACCTTCTCCAGCGCCTTCTACCGGCAGGTACTCGCTGAAGATGATCGAGCAACTGGCACGCCGCTACGGCGGCGACGGGCGAGTCGTCGGGTGGCAGCTGGACAACGAGCCGCGGCGGTTCCTCGACTACGGGAAGGACGCCCCGGGGCGATTCAGGGACTGGCTGAAACAGAAGTACGGGACGATCGAGGCGCTCAACAAGGCCTGGGGCAACGCCTTCTGGAGCGGCACCTACACCGCCTTCTCGGAGATCGACATTCCGCTCCATCGCCAGTGGGGGATGAACCTGCACCAGCGGCTCGACCACTATCGCTTCGCCGACAGCGAGACCGCGACGTTCCTCGACGAGCAGGCGCGGGTGATTCGGAGGTTCATCACGGCGGCCCAGTGGGTCACCTCGAACTACATCCCGATGTACGACGTGGGCTACGTGGGCGCGAGCCGCGAGCTCGACTTCGAGTCGTACACGCGGTACATGGTCTACGGCGGGGATCGGGGAATCGGGCCCCGGGGATACCGGGTGGGCGAGTACACCCGCATCGCGATGGCCAACGACTTCTTCCGGCCGTTGAAGGGCATGTACGGCGTGATGGAGCTGCAGCCGGGACAGGTCAACTGGGGCAGCATCAACCCGCAGCCGCTCCCCGGCGCGGTGCGCCTGTGGCTCTGGCACGTCTTCGCCGGGGGCAGCAGTTTCACCTGCACCTACAGGTACCGCGCTCCTCTGTACGGCTTCGAGGCCTACCACTACGGAATCGTCGGAACCGACGGCGTCACGCCCACGCCCGGCGGGAAGGAATACGCGCAGTTCATCGGCGAGATGCGGCGGCTTCGCGAGAAGGCCAGCCCCGCGGCTCCCGTGCCCGCCGCCTACGCGCGACGGACGACGGCGATCCTGCTCGACACGGACAGCGTCCAGGCGATCAACCTGAACAGGCAGACGACCGAGTGGAATACCGAGGCGCACTTCCTGAAGTACTACAGGGCCCTGAAGTCGTTCGGCGCCCCGGTCGACTTCGTGCGCGACGCCGCGGCCTTCGAACGGTACCCGGTCCTGGTGGTCCCGGCCCACCAGATGATCGACGAGGAGCTCGTCGCCCGCCTCACCCGCTACGCCGAGCAGGGCGGTACGCTCCTCCTGACCTGCCGGACGGGCCTCCAGAACCGGAGCGGGCACCTCTGGGAAGCGAAGTTCTACCAGCCGATGCTGCAACTGATCGGCGCGGACATCGAATCGTACGACCTCCCGATGCCCCATGCACCCAACAAGGTCAGGTTCGGCGCGCAGGAGTTCGAATGGAGCAGTTGGGGCGATCTGCTGAAGCCTCGGCCGGGCACCGAGATCTGGGCCACTCACCAGGCCGACTTCTACGCCGGCACGCCCGCCGTCGTCTCACGCAGGCTGGGCAAGGGAACCGTGACGTGGGTCGGGGTCGACACGCGCTCAGGCGAACTCGAGCGGCAGGTGCTGGCGAGGCTGTTCGCGGAGCGGGGGGTCGGCATCGAGCGCTACCCGGAGGGCGTCCTCGTCGAGTACCGCGACGGGCTCGGCATCGCCGTGAACTACTCAGACAAGGACTACGCCATGGCTCTCCCCGCTGGAGCGGAAGTCCTGGTCGGGGACAACCCTCTCAGGACCGCCGGCGTGCTCGTCTGGAAGGAGGGGCGATAGGGTACAGGAGGTCAGAACACGCCACGCACGAGGTCGCGCACGACGAACCACGTGAAGAACGCGTAGAACCCCGAGCAGACCAGCAACCCGGCCTCGCGCCACACCGGCGGCCGAAGCCTGGCCGGCAGGAAGCGGCGGTTGACGATCAGGATCTGCACCCCCGCCACGAGCAGCACCACCCCGGCCATGTTGGCCAGCACCTTGAACAGCTGGAACGGCGACGCAGACCGGACCGCGATGGCGCCCCACACTGAGAAGATGACGAGCACGCCGTAGTAGGTGGCGCGGATGCCGGATGCCTTCCTGACGCCGGGACTCGCCATCCACAGGACATCGGTGACGGTGCGCACGAGGATGTCGGTGTTGCCCAGCTGCGTCTTGAACAGGATCCAGAAGCCGTTGAACAGGGTGAGGAACCAGAACCCCGGCCAGATCTTGCTCAGGTACTCGGCCTGGTAGGCTCCCGCCGCGAGCCCCTGGAGGTCGGTGCCGTGCGGGATGATCGCCGTGGCCAGGTTCACGTTCAGGAACATCCCGAAGAAGCAGAACACGCCCCAGACCCAGATCTGATCGGCATGCACGTAGCGCTGCCACTGCCGCCACCGCGCGATGTTGTCGTCGGTGGCCGGGAATACGGTGCCCACGTGCGAGAGCCGGATCTCGTGCCCGCCGACGGCGCTCGGAATCGCGCCGACCTTGGCGCCCATGCCGAAGCCCTTGTCGCGGGCCCAGTTGGTCACCGTGAGGTTCCCCATGCCGCCCGACCCCGCCGTCGCGGCGAGCGCGCCGATGAGGCTCCAGTCGATCGGGTGCGGCAACCCGGCGAAGCTGAAGAAGCCCACGAGGGTCGTCCACCAATGGCCCGCCGGGACGAAGACGATGTTGATCGCGACGAGGAACAGGAACACGACGCCGAGCATCGTCCACGCGACGTACTCGAGCATGCGCTCCACCGTGCCGCCGAAGGACAGGACGCACACGACCGCCAGGATCAACCCGACCGCGATCCACGCCTGCGCCGGCTGGTCCGGCGCCCCCGGCATGCGTCCCATCCACGCGCCGAGGAGCGTCGCCGCCGCGCTGCCCGCGAGGGCCGGCCAGCCGACCTGAAAGAACCCCAGCACCGAGTAGAACGCCGCCCAGAAGCGCGGACCGGGCTTGAGCCGCATGATCCCGCCGTAGATGGGCTCTCCGGTGTACAGGGTGTAGCGGATGCCCTCCAGGTTGAACAGGACCTGCAGCGCGATGGCGACCGTCGCGATGAGGAAGATCGAGGACGAGTACTTCACGGCGGCCGCAGGACCCACCAGCCACTCGCCGCCGCCGATGGAGGTGGCCGCCAGGATGGCGCCGGGGCCGATCACCTTGAGCGCATTGCGCATGGTGAAGGGCGGCGGAGCGGGGAGGTCGTCGACGCCCCACGGCGGCAACGCGCCGTGGTCGGCAGGCAGGAGCGAAGGCGCCGGTGTGGGGACGACTGGACGCGTGGGGATCACGTTGTGGCTCCTCGCGGGAGGGGACGACCGGGTCGAGGCCGCCCCAGCACGAAGAGCATACCTGTACCGCCGGCTCCGCCGCTGGCACTGAAGCCATGAGGTCGCGCAACCGATAGAAGGCACTGGGGCGGTCTGCGCCCGGTTGACCGAACGCCTGCAATCGGGCGCCCGCCGGTCCGACCGGACGACCCGGTGACCGCGCGACGACCAGGAGCGAGAAGCACACCATGAAGGCTCCGCACGATTGCGGCTTCACGTTGATCGAGTTGGTGATCGTCGTGGCCATCATCGGCGTCATCGCGGCCATCGCCCTGCCGGGGCTGCTGCGCGCCCGAGTGTCCAGCAACGAGGCGTCCACCATCGGCTCGCTGCGCGCCATCAACAGCGCCCAGCAGACCTATGCGTGGAGTTGCGGCCAGGGGCACTACGCGGGAACCCTCGAGGACCTGTACCGGGCGACCCCGGCGCGCGGTGAAGGCTTCATCAGCAGCGATCTCGCGGCCTCGAATGTCGCGAAGAGCGGCTACAGGATCAACGTGGAAGGCGGCGGCCCGGCGCCGGCCGGCGTTGTGGGCTGCAACAACCCGCTCAGCCTGACGACGACCTACTACGCCAGTGCCGTCCCGCTGGCGGCGAACCTGACCGGCCACCGCTGGTTCGGCACGAACCAGGGCGGGGCGATTTTCCAGTCCACGGCCGGCCCCCTGGCCGCGACGCAGCTCGGCCCGGTTGCCGGCGGCACTCCCATTCAGTAGCAGCACCCCGCAACTCAAACCTGCCCGCCTGCGCTTTTTCGGAACCACGGCGAGCGACACGCACTCACGCGCCATCGCGCCGAGGCGGCGGCGAGAGGGCCGACGGAGTGTACTGGTCACGATTCGCGGAACGCGGGAGTGCCGGTTCCGCGGACTGCGTGAACATCCCGAAGCCCCAGAATAACATTCATTCGAACGTCATCGTTGACCATACGCAAGTATCGCTGCTACCATTGGAATGGCATGAGCGGGCTTGTCTTTGACATCCAGCGCTACTCGACGCATGACGGTCCAGGGATTCGCACCACCGTCTTCCTCAAAGGGTGCCTCCTGCGCTGCGCCTGGTGCCAGAATCCCGAAGGGCAGTCGTGCCGCCCTGAAGTGATGCATTCCCGCGGCCGCTGCATTGCCTGCAACTCCTGCCTCGCGCCGTCCCTCGGCGGCGTCATGCGCCGCAATGGTTCCGGCGCCCTCGAGGTCGACAGGGCGAAGCCAGTTCCGCCCGAAGCGGTGCTGGTGTGCCCAAGCCTTGCCCTTCGGGTCGCGGGCCGGACCATGAGCGTGGACGAGGTCATGGCTGAGGTCGAGAAGGACGAGGCGTTCTATGCCAGGTCCGGCGGGGGACTGACGGTCTCGGGTGGGGAGCCTCTCGCTCAGGCCGATTTCACCGAGGCACTTGCCCGGGCGGCGCTCGGGCGCGGAATCTCCGTGGCGATCGAAAGCTGCCTGGCCGCAAGCCCGGAGGCCGTCGATCGATTGTCGGCGCTTCCGGTCCTGTGGTTGGCCGACCTCAAGCACGCCGATCCGGCGGCCTTCGCGAAGGGCACGGGCGGCTCGCTGCCCCCCGTCGCCGCCGCCCTGGAACTCCTGGCGGCGCGCGGCGCCGATATCATCCTGCGTGTTGCCGTCGTTCCGGGATTCAACGACGATGACGAATCGATGCAGGCCATCCTGGAGAGCGCCGCCGCGCTTGGGACGCGGAGCCGCCGCGTGGATCTCCTGGCCTACCACGAGCTCGCGGCAGGCAAGTACGTCGCGCTCGATCGGGAATACGACATGATGCCGGGCCTGGCCGTGCCGGCCGGCAGACTCGCACGATTTGTGGAAATGGGCGCTGCCCTCGGACTCTCCGTTTCCAGAGGAGCATGAAGTCATGACCGGACGGCTGGCCCGCATCAAGGAACGGATGCTGGAAACCGCGCCCACCCTCTGCCTGGAACGCGCCAGGATTTATACCAGCGTCTCCCGAGATTGCGAACACCTGCCCACGGTGCGCCGGCGCGCCCATGCCCTCCGCAGGACCCTGGAGGACATGAGCATCTTCATCGGCGACGAGGAACTCATCGTCGGGAACAACTCTTCCAGGCCAAAAGCCGCTCCCATCTTTCCGGAGTATGCCGTTGCCTGGATTCTCAAGGAAGCCGACACCATCGATCGACGGCCCGCCGAGTCCTATTCGATCGACGAGCGCGATCGCGCCGAGCTCAAGGAGATCGCCGCGTGGTGGAAGGGGAAGACGCTCCAGGACCGGGCGGACTCGCTCTTCACTCCCGAACTCAAGCGCCTCCATGACACGGGGATGATCCGCGCCGAGGGCAACATGACCTCAGGCGACGGCCACATCGCCGTCAACACGCCGAAGCTGCTGGCGCTGGGAGTCGGAGGATTCACCGCGCTCGTTGCCAAGGCGGATGCGGCCGCCGATGTCGTGACCTGGGAAGGCCTTCGGCAGCATCAGCTCTACCTGGCCATGGCCGAAGCGCTCGATGGACTGAGCACGTTCATCGATCGGTTCGCCCGACTCGCGCGCGAGCAGGCTGCGACGTGCTCCGACCCGTCGCGCCGCGCGGAACTCGAAACGATCGCGGCCACATGCGCGGCGATCGTCCTCGAACCGCCGCGGTCGTTCCGACAGGCCCTGCAGCTGACGTATTTCGTCCAGCTCGTCCTGCAGATCGAATCGAACGGCCACTCGCTGTCGCTGGGCCGCATGGATCAGTACCTGGGTCCCTTCTATGACCGGGATCTTGCGTCCGGGGCGGTCACGCGCGAGGAAGCCTCTGAACTGCTGTCGTGCACGTGGCTCAAGCTGCTGGCGATCAAGAAGGTGCGTTCCTGGTCGCACACTCGCTATTCCGCGGGGGGGCCGCTCTATCAGAACGTCACCATCGGCGGCACGACGCGGGACGGCCGCGACGCGGTCAACGCGCTCTCCTATCTCATCCTGGAATCGGTCGGGGACATGCGGTTGACGCAGCCGAACCTTACCGTGCGCTACCACCGCGGCCTGCCGCATGAGTTCCTGGAGGCCTGCCTCACGGTCATCAGGAAGGGATTCGGCATGCCGGCCTTCAATAACGACGAGGTGGTGGTGCCCGGCATGATCGCCCTCGGGGTTTCCGAGGAGGATGCACGCGACTACTCGGCGATCGGCTGCATCGAGGTGGCGGTGCCCGGGAAATGGGGCTACCGGACCACGGGAATGAGCTTCCTCAATCTCGCCCGGATCCTTCTCGCCACGCTCGATGACGGCCGCGATGCCACGTCGGGAGAGGTCTTCTTCCCCGGCACGGGCCGGCTCACCGACTTCGCATCCTTCGACCAGCTCATGGCGGCCTGGAAGACGCAGATCGAGCGCTATGCCCGGGCTTCGGTCGCCGTGGATACCGCAGTGGATTCCGCCCTGGAGGATCTCGTCCCTGACATCCTCTGCTCGGCCTTCACCGACGACTGCATCCGACGCGGGAAGCACCTCAAGGAGGGTGGCGCGGTCTACGATTTCGTGTCGGGCCTGCAGGTGGGAATCGCGAATCTCGGGAACGCTCTCGCGGCCATCAAGAAGCTCGTCTTCGAGGAACACGTGCTGAGTCCCGAGACGCTCATGGATGCGCTGGCGAGAGACTTCGAAGGCCCCGACGGCGAGGCCACCCGCCTCCTGCTGCTCAATCGGGCACCGAAGTATGGGAACGACGACCCGTATGTCGATTCGATTCTCGGCGAGGCCTACAGCTGTTTCATCGACGAGATCGGGAAGTACGGCAACACGCGGCGCGGCCGGGGCCCGATAGGAGGCGGCTACTATCCGGGAACATCGAGCATTTCGGCCAATGTCCCATCGGGAGCGGTGGCGAAGGCGACGCCGGACGGGCGTAAGTCTGGCACGCCGCTCGCGGAAGGATCGTCTCCTTCCTCTGGCACGGACCTGCTCGGCCCGACCGCTGTCCTGAAGTCCGTCTCGACGCTTCCCGCGCGAAGGATCTTCGGCGGGGTGCTCTTGAACCAGAAGCTCTCACCCGCATCGCTCGAGAATCCGTCACAGCGGGAGCGGCTCATCGCCATGCTGCGGACCTTCTTCGATGATCTCGACGGGTGGCACGTGCAGTACAACGTCGTCTCCCGACTGACGATGCTCGACGCGAAGCGGCATCCGGAGAAACACCGCGACCTCGTGGTGCGCGTCGCTGGGTATTCGGCGTTCTTCAACGACCTGGCGCCCGACCAGCAGGACGACATTATTGCCCGCACCGAGCACGAACTCTGAGGAGGACGGCCTTGAAATACCCGATAGGCGTCGACATCGGTGGCACGAAGCTCGCGGCAGGAGTCGTGGACAGCTCCGGACAGGTGATGGCCCAGAGCGTGACCACGGATCACGCGGGACTGGACGAGGAAGGTGTCCTGGCCTGTGCCGCGCGCAACGTTCGCGCCGTGGTTGAAGCGGCTGGCATCGGGCAGGATCAGGTGGGCGGTGTCGGCGTGCTCTTCCCGGGGCACATCCGCTGGCCGGAAGGGGTGACGATCACCTCGTCGAATCTGCCCGGGTTCAGGGAGTATCCGCTCAGGGCGCGCTTCCAGGAGATGCTGGGCCTTCCCGTTCTGGCGGACAACGACGCGAACGGGCAGACCCTGGGAGAGTATCGCTTCGGTGCCGGCAAGGGCTTCGACCCGATGGTCTTCATGACCGTGAGCACCGGAGTGGGCGGCGGCATGGTCTTCGACGGGAGACTGTACCGTGGGGCGACGGGCACGGCCGGCGAGTTCGGGCACATGATCGTGGATGCGACCGGGGGCCAGCGGTGCAGCTGCGGCAATCGAGGCTGCCTGATGGGGGCGGCGTCGGGGCTCATGCTGCCGCAGGTGGCGTGCCGGGTGGCCTTGCGCCTCGCCGGCAGCACCGTTCCGCCTGCAGGCTGCCGGCTCCTGGAGCATTTGGACGGTCCGTGTCTGGTCGAGGGCTGCGCGATCACGCCGGCAGATTGCCTGGATTTCGAGCACCTGGATGGTCCGCGCGTGGTAGAGCGTTACGCGGCAGGCCACACACTCTACGACGCAATCGTGGACGAGTTCTCCCGCTATGTGGGCATCGGGCTCTACAACATCTTTCAGATCCTGAACCCGAAGATGGTGGTGCTCGGCGGGGGTCTCCTCAATCTCCCCGATTCCTTCTTCGATGGCGCGGCCCGGACCTGCTACGAGCTTGCCGGCAGCATGATGTACGACCGGATGGAGATCCGGAGAAGCGGCCTCGGCGTATCCGCGGGCGTGCAGGGCGCGGCGGCCCTCATTGAATGAGCCGCCCCGCCATCGCGGGCCTCGCCGAGGCGATTTCGGCGTCGGTCCTGCAGGCCGGCTCGAAACGGGTGGCCGACCTTGCGCTCGAGTTCAAGGTCTCGGAAGTGACCGTGCGCCGCGTCCTGGACGGCCTCGA
Organism: uncultured Acidobacteriota bacterium; assembly: GCA_963783255.1. GTDB lineage: Bacteria > Acidobacteriota > Vicinamibacteria > Vicinamibacterales > Fen-181 > FEN-299. The sequence goes on from CAWAMP010000013.1 coordinate 76,028, forward strand.
GCAACGCGGCGTCATTCGGCGCTACCACGGCGAGGCGCGGCCCTACGACGGGGACGCCATCCCGTTCCGGATGGGCGTGCGCTATGCCGAAAAACGCGCGATCGCAGGACTCGCCGCGAGTCTCGTGCACGAAGGCGACAGCATCTGCATCGAGGCCGGCTCCGCCGTGGCCTGCCTGGCCGAGCGGCTCAAGAGCTTCCGCAGCCTCGCCGTGCTGACGCCCAATCTCTTCATCGCGCGGATCTTCCGGGGCACGAAGGTGAGGGTCGCCCTGACGGGAGGCTCCTACCAGGAGGAGAGCGAGAGCCTGGTGGGCCCGCTGGCGGTCGAGGGTATCGGGAAGGTGGGCTTCTCGCTCGCCTTTGTCGGTGCCAGCGGGTACAGCACGGCAGCAGGGTTCGCCCTGAACGACTTCGCCCGTGCCGAAGTGACGAAGGCGATCGTATCCGCGGGGGCGGCGGTCTGGGTTGTGACCGATTCCTCGAAATTCGGCGTCGCGCGCGCGGCGCCGTTCTGCACGGACCTCAGTCTCCTGGCCGGCGTGATTACCGATTCGGACATTCCGCCACGCTTCCGGACGGAACTGGAATCTGCCGGCCTCCGCGTGCTGTCCTGCAAGGGCCCGTTACCATGGCAGGCGTAATCTTCGCGATCGTCACCGTACTGTGCTGGGGTACGTGGCTTGCCCCTTCGCAGAACGTGCCTCTGAAGGGCCAGCAGATTCAAACATTCTACGTAACACTGGCCGCGTTGCTCCTGGCCGTGTTGGTCGCGCTCGTCGGCGGCGTCGTGATGAAGAACCCTAGGCCGGGCACGCGCGCTGCCCTGTTGACGCTGATCGGCGTGGCGGTCGCCACAATCGGCGCAATCGTCCTTGGAACCCTGAAGTCGTGGGCCCCGGGCAGGAGCGCATTGGATTCAGGGTGCTTTGACGACCCATGTGCCCGGAATGGACCGGAGGCGGATGGCGCGCCCTGCAGGACTCGAACCTGCGACCTCCTGGTTCGTAGGAGCGACACCCGCCTCCGATGCCCTCTGACACGGTTTCACACCACATCGTACAGAGCCTGGCCCGTCATCAACTTGCGGCTGTTTCGACCAACCTCCCGACTCGTACCAGGTGATGTCGTTGGACAGCAGGAGGGGGGACAAAAGGGGGGGCAAGTTAGACGAGGGGGAGGTCACCTCCGTGCGCCACTTCTGGGGCGCGACTCGCTCGGCCCCCCCCCGGTTTCGACTCGGGCCCCAGCCCGCGCGATTTTCTCGGTTTTCGATTGCCCGGCGGTGCGCAGGCGTGGGACTGGATGAACACGCCGCCCGTGGCGGGGCGCCTGCTCGGACGCATGGGGTCCGGCGTGGTCGAAGGGATGACGACGCCGGCCTCGCTCGCGACGATGGCGCTTACCGCAGGTAGAAGTGCTTTGACAAGTATCGGCCCACAAGGAATCTCACGAATAGCGCAACTCGCCCGTACTGGGGTGGATCTGGCGCAGGCGGGGCAAGGCGGACAAACACTCGTCCCGGGAATCCGCGACCAGCGGCCGGGTCAGGCGCCGGCGGGACAGTCGGTGCTGCCGGCGATGAGTCGAGCTTCTTCGTGGCGTCCATGGCGACCTCCGCTGGAATGACGAATGGCGCTCCGAGTGAGGACATCGCCGGAGGGTCACGCCCGAAGTCGCGGGGGACCGTTGGTTCCGTCCGAATCATCGAACGGCACATCCGCGCTGGAAAGCGCGTAGGCACCTTGCTGGTCCGAGCAGGTTGCCGCTCACCCGACCGGGTGAGACTCCGAGATGTCGAGAGTTACAACTTCACGAGTCGTGCCACCTCGACCGTCGTGATTACCGTGGGAAACGGCGCGGGTGGTTCCGACGTGTCCGCTCCGCATGACACCAAGCGAGGCCGACTGTCCCCGCGGGAATCTCGTGGCCGCGATGGGCGCTGTCATTCGCCGCGGCCTGGTTCTCTTTCCCCCGGTCGTAGTTGCTCACAACGCAGTAGAATTGCCGGGCTTGGCGGGTGTCGTCGGCCCCATACGCGGGATGTGGGCCGGAAGGGCCGAGTGGCAGTCGGCGCGGAGGCATGTCGCGCAGGCGGGATCGTCGTGATCCCAGAGTCAGCCGGCGGAAGGAGGCGAGGTGAAAGACTGGACGCGCAACTATGACGTCGTCGACCCTGGCGAGCTGGAGCTCGAAGGCGAAAGCGAGGCCGAGGTCGCGGCGGTGCTCGCGCTCTACAACCAGATCCAGCGGGAGGCATTGCGGGCGTACTTTCCGGTCGACCCGGCGAAGCTCCCGGACTGCGAGTGCTGGGTCTCGGAGTATACCGGCAACTACACCGACATCTGGCTGGAGAAGGCTTGGACCATATGGAACTCCGCGAAGGAGAAGGAGTGAACTCCAAGACGACGGCCGCGGAACGCCTGCGTATCGGCGAGACCTGGGTCTTCAGTGGTAGTGGTCGCCGGAACTCCGGCACGCGCTTCTGTTGAGGTGTGACGTAACCTGCAACACCCCTTTGCTAATGTCGCCGTCGCCGGGTCACATTGACCCCGCGTAGCTTGCCACCGCAGGAGGACGTGATGCGCGACAACAGTGAGGTCATCTTCAGTCTGACCACATGTAACCGGGTCATGGAATGGCACGAGTACCTCTTGCTCACCAAGAGGAAGAACGGGACGTTCACGCTGAAGATGCGGTCGGCGGGAGAGGGACGCATCGACCATGATTACTGCTCGAAACCCTTCCGCTCGGGTTACGACTTCTGCTTGGCGCTCACCTCCGCGACGCTGGCGAAGTGGGACGAGTACCTGGGACGACGCACGAGTCATGACGTTGCTGCCTGGCATCGCGAAACTCGACCCCGAACTTGAGGGGCGGGTACGAGAGGTCGTCGTGACTGGGCGGCGTCCGACTTTCGAGGACGAACCAGGCGCTGGCCGGCTGGTCACTCACGACGACGTCGTCGAGGCCGTGCTTGCCGGCTCCCGCTGCGCGCAGTCGCTCGCGTTTCGATGGTTCGACGAGGGGCCAGACGAGCACCTGACCGAGGTGACCAGTCACGCCTACCTGCGCGAGGCCGCGGATGGCGGGTTCATCCAGTGGGACGAAATCCCGCAGTATCAAGGGTCCGATCTTCCAGACGCGTTCCAGGGACTCGTCTCTGCCAAACGGTGGGCGCAACTCATCGAGGGCCCTGACGTGCGGCTGACCGCCGCAGAGAGCCGCGAACTCACGCGCATGAGGATGCGGTCCTTTTTCGAGGAGCCCGTGGAGGGCCGCTGCTACCAAGTCATGGCGCTAGCGGATTCGCGAGGACGCGAGGTCTACTTGCCCGTGCTTACCTGCGGCTTCTCATTCGAGGGTGTCGATACCGCGCTGCTTGGGGCCTTCGCAACTGTAGACGCGGCGATCAAAGAAGTGAAGCGCCACGGCATCATCGACGCCGACGACTACCGGGGGCCGAGACAGATCAAGCCTGCGCTGTCGCGGCACGAACACCTGGGGCGAGGGTGACGGGCGCGTCCGTCTCTAGTCCAAGGCCCCGGCTAGATTCCGCCAATCGCGGCTTCGACGGCGGGGAGCCGTGAGCGGCTCGACCCCCTTACGCCTCGGCCCATTCTCCCGAGAGCAGCGCCGCTTGCTCCAGAACCGTCACCGTCGCCCGCTCCTGCTTGTCCGGCGGGTAGCCGTACTTGCGCAGAACGCGCTTCACCAAAACGCGGAGCTGAGCGCGCACGTTCTCGCGCAGGGTCCAGTCGATCGTGACGTTCTTGCGGACCGTCTCAACTAGTTCTCGCGCGATTGTGCGAAGCGTACCGTCGCCCAGCACCTTCACCGCACTGTCGTTCGTCTCCAACGCGTCGTAGAACGCGAGTTCGTCGTCCGAGAGCCCGAGCTCATCGCCGCGGGCGCCGGCCGCGCGCATGTCCTTGGCGAGCCGAATGAGTTCTTCGATCACCTGGGCCGTTTCGATCGCGCGGTTCTGATACTTCCTCACGGTCTGTTCGAGCAACTCGGCGAACGAGCGCGCCTGAACAACATTACGCCTGCCTCGTGCCTTGATCTCACCCTTGAGCAGTTTCTGGAGAAGCTCCACAGCCAGGTTGCGCTGTGGCATCGCGCGCACTTCGGCCAGGAACTCGTCCGAGAGAATGGAGATGTCGGGCTTCTTCAGGCCGGCAGCCGCGAAGATATCCACGACCTCGTCGGAGACGACCGCCCGGGAGATGATCTGCCGGATGGCGAGGTCGAGCTCCTCGTCGGACCTGCTCTCACCGGGCGTGCTCTTCGCGAGCACCGCGCGCACGGCCTGGAAGAAACCTACGTCGTCGCGAATGCGCAGCGCCTCAGCGTGCGGGACCGCGAGTGCGAACGCCTGGGACAACTCGGTGACCGACCTTAGCAGGCGCGCCTTGCCATCGTCCTGCTTGAGGATGTGTTCCTGAGCGGCAGGCAGCAGGGTGAGGCGATCCTGCGCGGTCCCGGTTGTCCAGTGGCTCCATGCGAACCCGTGGAACAGCCCCTGGCACACCTCGTACTTCTCCAACATCAGTGCCACGGCCTCGGACTGGTCGAGTGCCGTCTTGCCAGTGCCCCCCGATTCCGTGTACGTCGCGAGCGCCTGCTTCAGCTCTTCCGCCAGGCCGAGGTAGTCCACCACCAGCCCGCCCGGCTTGTCCTTGAACACCCGGTTGACGCGAGCGATCGCCTGCATCAGCCCGTGTCCGCGCATCGGTTTGTCCACGTACATCGTGTGCAAGCTAGGGGCGTCGAACCCTGTGAGCCACATGTCCCGCACAATCACGATCTGGAAGGGGTCGGCTGCGTCGCGGAACCGGGCGGCGAGGGCTTCGCGTCGCGGTTTGTTGCGGATGTGCGATTGCCAGTCCAGGGGGTCCGATGCCGACCCGGTCATGACCACCTTGAGGGTGCCGTGCTCGTCATCGTCGCCGTGCCAGGCCGGTCGCAGAACCACCAGCTCGCGGTACAACTCGACAGCGATGCGTCGGCTCATCACCACGACCATCGCCTTCCCGGTCATCGTGGCGAGTCGATTCTCAAAGTGCTCGACGAGGTCGCGGGCCACGAGCCTGATCCGGTTCTCGGACCCGACCACTGCTTCAAGCTGCGCCCAGCGGCTCTTGAGCTTCTCCTTTCGCTGGACCTCCTCGCCCTCAGTGGCCTCCTCAAACTCGGGGTCGATCTTGGGGCGCTCGGATTCCTTCAGAACCAGCTTTGCCAGCCGGCTCTCGTAGTAGATGGGCACGGTGGCGCCATCGACGACGGCGCGCTGGATGTCGTAGACGCTGATGTAGTCGCCGAACACGGCGCGGGTGTTGGCGTCGGTTTGCTCGATCGGGGTTCCGGTGAACCCGACGAACGAGGCATTGGGCAGGGCATCGCGCATGTGCCGTGCGAACCCGTCGATGAAGTCGTACTGGCTGCGATGCGCCTCGTCAGCTATGACGACGACGTTGCGCCGCTCGGAAAGCACGGGGTGTCGATCGCCCTTCTCTTCAGGGAAGAACTTCTGGATGGTCGTGAACACGACGCCGCCGGAGGCGACCGCCAGCTTCGCCCGCAGGTCGACGCGGTCGACGGCCTGGGTCGGCGGCTGGCGCAGCAGGTCGCGACAGCGGCCGAATGTGCCGAACAGTTGATCGTCGAGGTCGTTCCTGTCGGTGAGTACCACGATGGTGGGGTTCGCCATGGCCGAGTGCAGGATCACGCGGCCCGCGTAGAACGCCATCGTCAGGCTCTTGCCCGAGCCCTGGGTGTGCCAGACCACTCCGACTCGGCGATCGCCTGGGTCGCCACCCGACCGCTGTCCTGCGTCGTACCGCCCAGGCACTTCCGCCACCCGGTCGCCTCGCGCTGGCCTGGCCGCACGGAGCGTCTCTTCCACTGCTACGTTCACGGCATGGAATTGGTGGTACCCAGCTATCTTCTTGATGATGGCGCCGCCGTCCCCGTTAGAGGTGGGGTCCTCGAACACGATAAAGAACCGCAGCAGGTCGAGGAATCGGCGCTTCTCGAAGACACCCTGGAGGACGACCTGCAGCTCGGGCTGCGCCGGCGGAGCGTCCACACGCCCGGTAACCGTGCGCCAGGGCTTGAACCACTCCTTGCCCGCGCCGAGGGAGCCGATGCGTGCCTGCACGCCATCGGACACGACCAGCGCCGCGTTCGTGGCGAACAGGGACGGGACCTGCGCCTGGTACGTCTGTAGCTGGTGGAAGGCGGACCAGATGGTCGCGTTCTCGTTCGCCGGGTTCTTCAGCTCGATCACCGCCAGCGGCAGCCCATTGATAAACAGCACCACGTCCGGCCGGCGGGTGTGCTGCCCCTCGGACACGCTGAACTGGTTGACCGCAAGCCAGTCATTGTTCTGGGGCGTGTCGAAATCGACGACCCTGGCCTGAGCCCCAGCGATCGCGCCGTCGCGCCGACGGTACTCGACCGTCACGCCATCAACCATCATTCGATGAGCCGCACGGTTGCGCTCGACCAGCGACGGCGCATCGAACCGGGTCAACTTCCGGTAGACCTCCTCCAGCGCATCGGGCGGCAATTCGGGATTCAGGCATGCGAGGGCCTGACGAAGTCGCCGCTCCAGTACCACGTCGCGGTAGTTCGGATCGCTCCGCTCTGCCGCGGGCTCGCCAACTGCAATGGCTGGGCCGTGTACCACGGCGTAGCCCAGCGATTCCAGCCAGGCGAGGGCGGCCTGCTCGACAACCGATTCGCTGAAGTCACTGTCGCTCATCATGCAACTCCCGGCGATTCGGTCGCCGGCCCAGGTGTCGGCGCAGCATGATCATCTCCCGCCGTTTCAGGTTCATAGGCGGCGCGGAGGTCGCGATATGCGGCCGGATCGACAGCGAAGAGGACTTCGCTTGGGAGATAGCTCAGCTCGAAGATCTGCACCCGTTCGTTCGCCTCGTCGATATAGGAATTGAAATACTTGTTGTCGTCGTAGCGGGGCCCTGCGTGGACTGAGGCGTCACGATCTTGCCGATGGACGCGGTGAAGAAAACCAACAATGGCATCCGCCGCCTGCGCGGCAAGGAGTGCCTGTGCGCTCTCCATGACGGGCCGCGGGCCGCCGCCGCCGTGCGAGGAGAATCCGAAGGCGTTACGCAACTCGCAGATGCCTTGTAGGGCTGTATGGAGTCCGTTCAGCATTTGGATCAGACTCCTCCGAGCCTCAGCCTCACCGCTTGCTGAAACGGGCAACACCGGCAGATTCGTGGTTACGACCTTGAAGAGCCGGGGCAGGTCGTCGTCGGAATCGTAGTTGATGCCACGGGCACCTAGGATCGTCCGGCACGCGCTCTCGACGACGGTCTTGGCAAGGTCGAAGGCCAAACCGGGATTCTCGATGACCGCGCGTTCAATCCCCTTGACCTGCTCTTCGACGTGAGGCAGCCCGCCTGCCATGGCCTCGCGGGTGCCATGCATCACGAACCCCACAACGGTGGGTTCACTGGACATCAGGCGTGCTCCCCTATGAAGCGTTGAGCGTCAGCAATTCGCAGTTGGCCTGAAACGAGTTTCGGCAGCAGCGTGTCGCGCAGGGCGATTAGAGTTCGGGCGTTCCGGATGCCCTCCAACACGCGTCCAAACCCGGGAGCAACCCGTGTCTCGAACGCCCTTAGCAGGGTCAGGGGTGGCAAGATGACCCGGGATGATGCAAACGTGCTCGTTGTGATCGTGTCGAAGACCGAACCGTGGGCGGCATGGACCAGTGCGTCGATCTCTTGGCGCAGCCAGCAGTACAAGGCGAACGGCGTCTCCGTGGTCGTCGCCAGCGCGTAACACGTCTGGTTCATCGCCATCTCGCGCCCAACAATGACCATCCGGCCAGTCGTCGCGCCACGGGCTACGACGACTGAGCAGAACGCCGGGATCAGCTGCGTGGCGCTCTGATCTAGGCCGCGCTGGGTAATTGTCCGCTCGGTCTCGATGAGAAACGTCCCGTCCGACTGCGACACGTCCTTTGCGCTGGCCCAGGACACCGAACCACCCCAGTATTCGTGTCGATCGGTCTTCGGTGTTCCCCCGCTCAGCAGCCGAGCGTGGTCCAAGATCGAGCCCAACCCCCAGCCGCTCGCGATCTCCCCCAACTCCGAGTGCTCCAGGGAATCCGGGAAGAGGTCCGCGATGGGCTGGGGCAGGCCGGGAGCGCGGCCCTCAGCCTTCGCGCGCACGGGATCGAAATCCACGAACCACGACCTGAAGAGCGCCCGCGCAATCGCCTCCAACGTCTCGTTCATCCGCCGGTTCAGATCGATCTTGTCGTCCAGCGTGCCGAGGATCTGGGCGATGGCCCGGCGGTCGTGCTCATCTACCGGATACGGAACTGGAATCTTGTTGAGGTTCTCCTGTGACAGCTTCGCTTGGACCGAGCCGCTCATGTAAGGCCGGATTGCGACAGTCGAAAGCGCGTAGTAGAGAAACCTGGTGTCTTCGTCTGTCGCGCCCTTCAGCACATGGGCGTGATTGTTGACCCAGAACCGCCCGTCGACGAGCTGCAGGAACGGCTTACCCGCGGTCGTTTCGACTGAACCGTCCTCAGCGACAAGCAGATGCAATCCATCAAAGAGGAAGTCATCGACATGGTCCATCACGCCCGTCGCGCCGTGATAGGGAAAGGGTCCGCGTCGCTTCTCTCGCTCGCGGCTCGAGAGCGGAACGCGTCGCGAGTCGAAGTTCTGAACCAGTCCCCCGAGCGGCGCTTCGGGCCACTCACCCGCCATATCCGAGCTCCTTCAGGCTGGCAGCAATCGCCGCATCGAGCTTCGCGGCCTCGGTCTGCTGTTCGCGTAGCTTCGAGGCGAGCCGGTTCATCTTGTCCTCGAAGGGCTCGCCGTCGTCTTCCGCCGCTTCGGCGCCTACGTAGCGGCCGGGTGTGAGGACGTGCCCGTGCTTGCGCATCTCATCGAGCTTCGCGGCTTTACAGAAGCCGGGCACGTCGGCGTATGTGGCCGCGTCCTTGTCGCCACGCCAGGCGTGGTAGGTGCCGGCGATCTTTGCGAGGTCCTCGTCAGTCAGCTCGCGGTGAGTACGGTCCACCATAGTGCCCAGCTTGCGGGCGTCAATGAAGAGCGTCTCGCCGCGCCGGTCGCGGAAGCGTCCGTTCCTCTTGTTGCGCGTGAGGAACCACAGGCACACCGGGATCTGCGTCGAGTAGAAGAGTTGCCCGGGCAGCGCCACCATGCAGTCCACCAGGTCGGCCTCGATGATGGTCTTTCGGATCTCTCCCTCGCCAGACTGGTTCGACGACATCGACCCGTTGGCGAGCACAAAGCCGGCCAGCCCGGTGGGCGCGAGATGGTGGATGAAGTGCTGCACCCACGCGAAGTTCGCGTTTCCGGCGGGCGGGACGCCGTAGACCCACCGCTTGTCGTCCTTAAGCAGTTCGCCGCGCCAGTCGCTATCGTTGAATGGCGGATTGGCGAGGACATAGTCGGCCTTGAGGTCGGGGTGCCTGTCCTTGTGGAACGTGTCGCCGTGGGCGATCTGCGCGTCGATGCCGCGGATGGCGAGGTTCATCTTTGCGAGGCGCCAGGTCGTGTAGTTCGACTCCTGGCCGTAGATCGAAATGTCACCGAGTTTGCCGCTGTGCGCCTCGATGAATTTCTCGCTACTCACGAACATCCCGCCGGAACCGCAGCACGGGTCATAGACGCGCCCCTTGTAGGGCGCGAGCATTTCGACGAGGACGCGCACCACCCGCGAGGGCGTGTAGAACTGGCCGCCGCTCTTGCCCTCGGCGCTGGCAAACCGCGCAAGGAAGTACCTGGTACACGCGGCCCAAGGTGTCCTTCGCCCGGTCGGCCGTACTGCCGAGCGCGATGTCGCTCACGAGATTGATGATCTGCCCGAGCCGCTGTTTGTCGAGGCCGGGGCGCCCGTAGTCCTTCGGCAGCACGCCTTTCAGGGAAGGGTTGTCGTGCTCGATGGCGGCCATCGCGTCATCGACAACGGTGCCGACCGTCGGCTGCGGAGCGTTGGCCTTCAAGTGCGACCAGCGCGCAGCCTTCGGCACCCAGAAGATGCTGGCGGCGCGGTACTCGTCTGGGTCCTCTGGATCCGCGCCCTGCGCGCGCTGCGCCTCCAGTTCGGCGTGCTTCGCCTCGAAGGCGTCGGAGATGTACTTGAGAAAGATGAGGCCGAGGACGACGTGCTTGTATTCCGCCGCATCCATGTTGTTGCGGAGCGCGTCGGCGGCGGCCCACAGCTTCGCCTCGAATCCGAGGTTGGCGGTAGTGTCATTCGCCGCCGATCCGGCCTTGCGTCCAGCCACGGGCTGACCTCCCATTCGTGATCCGTTTCCGGCCCCGCGGAACGAAGCGCCCTCCTGCATCGGAGCGGTTCACACCGAGGCGAATCGGCGCCGAGTATACCGCGAACGAGGCGGACGAGAACCGCGACGAGTCACCCCCATGGGCTTGCCTGGCGTAGGGTCGATCCGGCAGGCCCTGCTGGGGGTCGGTTCGCGGACCATGCTCAGGTTGCCCTGAGGCTTTCATTCGGCTTCGGTAGTTTGGCGTGAGAGGTTGAATCTTCGGATCGCCTCCGCCATTGCGCCTTCGAAGTGCGGGCGAAGGCGTTGCACGTTTTCTGGCGACGCGGCCACGTCAAACCACTTGCGGTATGACGCGACGTCGGGGACCGCCTTGAGAGTGTGACGCTCCTTGAACTCCTCGAATAGTCGCTGTGCCGTCTCCCGGTCGCCGTCCTGAACCGCATTCATGATCGGCGCCCGTGCCTCCAGCGACTCTCGCTCCTCACGCAGAATCCCTTCCACCGGATCTTCCTGCAATGCTAACAGTCGCCCGAGAGCCTCGAGCGGGCCGTCGACCAGGAACTCGTTCCGTTCGAGCTCACGGCGATGCGCTGACGCCAGGAATTCCACGAACTGCTCGCGGCTCAGTGGCGCGTCGTCAGAGAACGCTACCCAGTGCGGCAGCGACTGGATAAGGGTGTCTTGGCCCCAGCCGTTCGATGCGAACAGCGAAGCCAGCGCCCTAGCAAGTGCCTCTGGTTCGTGGCGTTGCCCAACTGCGCACAGCAGGCAGAGTCTTATGACGACATGGTGGCTGGTCCACACGAGTCCGTCGAGATGTCCACCTGGTAGCGGAACGGTGGCGAACTGACAGATCGTCGGGCCGTTGGGATTGAGGACGCCGAACTCGACGAGGCAGGTCTGGTCCTTTCCTGGAAGCGTGTCCACCTCGATCGGCTTGTCGAGCAAGTGCCAGCCCGAGCCGTCGAACTCGATCCCTTCGGCCGCGCGCGCCACCGCCTCCAGGTGAGGCACGTCCGGCAGCCCCCAGTCCGCGAGCACGTCGGGGAAGATCCGCCTCCCGCGTTCCCGCCGACCAATCTCGAACAGGCGGGGCGCGATCTGCAACGCGTACTCCTCCAGCGACCATCGCCGGGGGTGGCGAACGACTTCGCCGTAGGGCCTCGTCCACGCTGGGTACGCCCGGTCGACCTCGACGACGCCAACGACACCGCGGCTAGGGGTCGAGACGCGCGCCCTTTGGGCCAACCGACTAATCTCGGCGGCGACGGTGCCGAACGTCGGATCGTCCCATGAGTCGTCCGCGATCGCCTCGGCCCAACGCAGAAAGAAGTCGATGGTTGCACTCGCCGCTACGTAGTTCCTGGCACCAGCCGCAAGCAGTTCATGCGAATCCGGTGGCAGACCTTCCCAGCAGTTGCCAAGCAGAGTAGTGATTCGCTCATCGCCCATCGCAATCAAACCGCCGAAAATCGCCGCCCGGTGTTCGTCGTCGTATTTCATCCGGGCGACATCGACGAGCCACCTCACAACGGAGAGGGGGTCATCCTCATCGGGTGCCATGAGGTTGACGAGTTGCAGCGCCGCGGTCGCCACGACGCGTCCCGACGGATCGTCAAGGAACATGTGCGCTGTCACGCCGAGCGAGTAGTCTTGCTCCTCTCGTGCTCGTCGCTCGGCGAAGTCCCCGAGCGTGAGGAGCACCTTCAGCCGCTCGTCTTCCGAGGCCCTCGCCGTGAACACCCTGAAGAGGACCTGGAGCGACAACACCCTCTCCTGGGTGGTCTGCCATGCAGCAAGCACGGCCTGGCGTATCACGAGCGTGGCGAGGTCGTCGATGGGGGCTGTCTCCCATTCGCCGGCACTATTCCAGAGCCGTTCGATAGGGTCGTCGTCGCCGGACTCCTCTGGATTCGCCGGGTCAGGTCCGTCCGTCGTCATGCGCTGCCTCCGGGGTGGGCGGAGAGCTTGAACGGGGCCGCGCGAAATGCGGCGTCATTCCGTACCGGGACCTGGCAGCGGGGGGCTGCCGCGGCGCTGTCAGAAGAGCTTTTATCACAAGTGTGGCAGGGCAGGTCCACCTGTCGAGCGAATCTCGTTTCAGTCGGACAGCGGAACCCGGCGTTCGGGGGGGGCAGTCAGGCGCTGTGGGTCAACGGCGGATTGCAGCTACCGCTCGTTCCTCGCCGTCGGCGTGACATCCAGCGTCACCGGCTTCGCGTCGTCCTGGTCAGGTTTCCAGCCAGGGCACCCGAATAGCGGCGCGCCGGCGTTGACGATGATGTTGCTCATGCCACGATTCTCCACCGGCTCGATGACACCCGCATGGAGCAAGGCGTCTCGGGCCGGCTCATGCCGGCCCCGACGCGCCCCTTCGAGTGACGCGGCCCGCCAGTCGGCAACGAACTGACGGAGGCCGTCGGTCAGGTCCGCCCGCGCAATCTGCCTCATCTCCTCCACGTCGGGGTGCTTCAAGGTCGCGATGATGGTCTTTCGAGGCCGATCCATCTCACGGGCGATGGCGCTGTTCGACATCCCGCCCGCCTTGAGCATCGCCACCTGCTTCCGCTCGTCCAGCGTGAGCGCGACACCCCGGCCGACCGGGCGCTTGGTCATCGTGTTCCGCATGGGAGCCGCCTTTCAGTCCAGAAACGTGCCAGCATCCCGCGAGCTGCGAGATGGGTGGCGCCGAAACGTGCAGGCAATCGGTCAGTCAGCACACGAACGACGGCCAGAACATGCACGCGGGAGCACGCGCGCCCCCGTTTCCAGATTCCTGGGGCCGAGCCCTGCATCTGTCGGCGTGCGCTACCTGGACGCCCACTACCTGCGTTCAGAACGGACCTAGGCCGGCTTCCAGCTACGCCACTCCGGCCGATTCATGTACTCCACGACCGCCAGTGCCTCGGCTCGTCGCCTGCGCAGGAAGGTCTTGTCATCGTCGGTGAGGACCGTGGGAGGGTGGACTCGGAAGTGCCCCTCGTCCTCCAGCGTGAAGCTCCCGCCCCGGCTCTCGATGTCCAGCAACCGCTCGACGACCACGTAGTCGGCGACGAAGCCGAATCGGAAGGTGACGAGTTCAGAACAGGCCATTTTCATCCTCCGTCTTCTCGTCGCCCCCGGAAAGAGGGTTTTGAAGCGTGACAGTGTGACAAGTACGCGTATCCATTGGGGGAACATCACTTTTCAAACCGTGACATCCTTCGTCGGTGTCACGCTTTGAAATTGCAGGTTCAGGCCCGTCGTTATTGAGGTTGTCACGCTGACACGCTTTGAAAGGGGTATCTGGGGGGAGGTAGCGCGACCAGGCGTCCGCGAAGGTCTCTCGTCGGTAGGCTCTGGCCGTCTTCGTCCCGACCCGGATGGACCCGGCGGCCGTCACCTTGAAGGGCTTCAACATCCTCGCCAACTTCGAGCCGGTCATCGGCTTCTCGCCCTTCGACCAGGTAGACCACGGCCAATCCTCCATCGCGATGAGCCCCTTCAGGAAATCCGCAGAGGACATCACCGCAGCATTGTCGGCGGTCTCGAAGATGGTCTTGATGTCGGCCAGGAGTTCGGCTCCGATATCCTCGGCGGCCTCGTTGCCACAGACCGCCAGGGCGGCCGCTCGTGCCCGTGCCGGCCAGGGGCCACCGGCCACGTCGGCGACGGCCAGGAGAGGCCGCCAGTTGTCCTGAGCACGATCGTGGAGACCATCAGGAACTACCGGGTCGGCGGCGCGGAGATCACCTTCGTGGTCGGTGGCCCACCGCATCAGCATCCGCCTGACCGGAACGGCCTCGTTCTCGATGCGGTCGAGACGAAGCCGCGCAATCGTTTCACCGGGCGACTTGCGCCGGAGTTCCACGAGGACGGAGCGGTCCTCGATGGTACCCGGTGGACGACCAATCATCGCCAGCGCCTTCGCCGCCCACACGGAGAACAGCTTCACATCATGATCGTCACCGACACAGCGGGCGACCCAGGCCGCACCCTTCGTATGTCCCGCGTTGTAGATGCCTCGGAGTTCTGACTTCTCGTCGGTGAGCCACGTGTCGGCTTCATCCGCGAGCAGGGTCGGCGCGCAATCCTCGATCAGACGGAACAGGACCGGTGCCGTGACGTTCGCCACCGACACGCACCTCGGGACCAGTGGCCCGACCACCAGGAGCGACGTCGTCTTCCCGCATCGCTTCACGGGCGAGACGAGCGACAGGATCGGCGAAATCGTCCACGCCTTCATCGCGTAGGCATGAGCGATCCACAAGGCGATCGCCACGTCGGCGAAGGCGGGAAGAATCACATACCGTTTCAGGATGCCGAGCACCTGGTCCAGCACGGTCGCGCCGGTGACCGGCTCGGGCCAGGGCTCATCTTCTCGGACCAGGGCGGGGGGCGGGGCTCCGTTGTCGGGCGTCACTTCAATCGCTGTGTCCGCCATGCCCGCGGCGCCGTTGACCTTCAGCGCCTTCAAGCGGTCCGCCACCGCGGCACGCGTCACCTTCCGCCGAATCGGGTCTGCGCTCCGCATCAAGTCGTGCAGCTCGCGGAGCGCCAGCTCCAGAGCCGCCAGGTTGACGGGCTCGGTCAGCGCGGAGAACCCGCAATCCTCGAGGACGTCATCAACGGTCGCCGGCTGGATAGGCACCGCGTGATCCACGAGGGCCAGGAGGGCCTGGTCATCGTGGGCGGCCCGGTAGTCGTCGGGACCGTTCACGCCGGCTTCGGCCGGGACCGTGCCGATCCTCACCTTCGCGCCGCGGGCCTGGAGTTGGGCTGCAAGCTGGCGGCGAGCGGCCCGGACCTTCGGGTTCGTCGCGGCGTTGCTGTCGAACAGGATGACAACGTCGCGGCCGGACCAGGCAATCCGGCTGAGGTCAGGCGTCGGCCCCGACTCGTTCACAGTGCCGCCGTTCGGCCCCGGCACCTTCCCCGCTCTCGACGTTCTCCAGCCCCAGCAGCCCCCAAGCCCGACCGGCACTACCACCCGACCGAGCCGCGTCGCGGCGGCCATCATCGCCAGGGCAGACTTCTCCGCCTCCACCAGCACGACAGTCTTGGTCACGTCCGCGAGCAACTCGCCGGCGCCCGGTGTGAAGAACACATGTGGGCGATCGCCGTAGCTGGCGAGGTACTTCGCTTTCGGCTTGCCGTTCTCGATTTCGGGGTTGTCGCGCCGGACCCGCGCCGCCACCTGATGCCCGGTAATCGGGTCGATGCGGGGGAACAGGATGCCGGCCAGGTCGCCCGCGTGGCGCGAGGACAGCAGATCGCGGGCCTCGCTGTCGGTAACGCGACGGATGCCCTGCTGGGTGATCAACTCCGGGCCGATGCCGAAACGCTCGAACATCGCAACGTCGGTTGGTCGAAGCCGCGTGCCGCCCGTCTGGTCGCACTCGCTCCTCATACGACCGCCCTTTCTCGCCGGGCTGCCGGTGCCTCGACGTGCTCGGCCGCGAACTCATACACGCGCCTGGCGGTCTCTCCCTGGCGGCGCATCGTTCCCCTCTCGGCCAGTTCCGCCAGCGCCACCAATGCCATCTCGCGGTAGACATCGCGCTCTTCCGTGACATCGGCCAACTCGGCCCGTGTCGCCGCCAGATCGCGGATGGTGGAGCCGAGTACGGGCGCGAGCGCGTTGTCCGTGGTGTTCGGTTTCGGTCTTGGACTGGAGATCACAGGTCCCGCCTTCCCCTGATGCATTGGTCGGTCCGCCGGGTCGTTGTCGCGTACCGCATCGCTCCCTCGTCCAACGGCGGCGGAAGTCACGCAGTCTGGCGCCGCGCCGGCCGGAGGCCATCCTCTAGCAACCGTTGGATCTCCTCGGCCGGGATGCGGACGCTGCGCCCGAGGCGCAAGTGCGCGATCCGACGCTGACCGACCCACGACCGCACGGTGAACTCGGAGAGGTTCAACTCCTTCGCGGCCTGCCGAACCGTTCGGGGACTGTCTGCCATGTCTTCCTCGCTTTCATCGAGCCGTGGCGCCGCTCGCAGTTCAGTAGAGCACGCCGTTCACAGTATTGTGAAGTACTGATATATGTGATATAGTCGTGACGCATGTCAGGCGACTTCTTGACCTCATTTACATGGATGGTCAACACCGGGGGGTACTGCGTCAAACAGGTTCCGCCATTCCAGCTACCGGGAAGGCCGGAAACCGGTCTTGAGGATGGAGAATTCTGGAACCGTTTGAGCCGGGATCCGACGCGCGTCCAGACGATGCGGTACGCGGCGTCGTTTCCGAATGCGGCGCCAGTGCTTGCGGACGGGGTGGACCTCGATGGGAACGCTTATGTCAGGGTTGTTGCGCCAACGGACCCTGACGCACCGGTGAAGAGGTACCGACCGTTGAGCCGTCAGTTCTCTGGGCTCGCGCTGGAGTTCGCTGAAATCGCTGGCAGCGACGACGACTATGTGGGGTTCGCGAACCGGTTTGGTCTACTCGGCATAGGTCTCCAGGCCTTTGCCAGTCCCCATGCTCTGCCGCCAGGCGACCTCCTGCGGTCATTGCGGCAGGTCCATTCGGTAATGCACGACCTGAGGGACGCGCTCCAGCGCCGGTGCGCGGGAGTTGATGCGTACGCTGAAAGGTTGTTGACGGTCCAACTGTCGGCGCACGTGACGTTCGGGATGAAGGCGCTGGGAGGACGGTACGAGGTAGGTCCGGCGCCTCACAACCTCCTCGGGGCGTTGTGGCTCCAACATGCCTTCGCGTTCGGACGCCGGGTCGAATACACACGGTGCGCTCACGTGAATTGTGGGAGACCGTTTGAGAAGGCGACTGGCAGGGAAACTGGCCGGCGCGACGATGCCCTGTTTTGCTCGGACCGCTGTCGCTCAGCAGACGCTCGGCGTCGTCGGCAGATTGCTCGGGCATTGGACGAGGACGGAACTCCGCTGTCGAAGATCGTCGCCAAGACGACCGGGGAGAAGAGACCATGGAACGAGCGCGTCGCGACGGTCAAAGGATGGCTCGGTAGCAACCGCTGACCCCAGGGGGTAACTATGTGGTGGCAGCGCGGCGAAGGGAAGACATGGTGGTATCGGTTCAAGTTCGCTGGGCGTGTGTTCGAGGAGAGTACTCGAACCGCCAATCGGCGGCGCGCGGAGCGGATCCTTCTGAAACGCAGAAACGGCCTTGAAGAGGGGCTCCACGGGCTCAAGAAGCGGGTGACCCCGGTCCTGTTCCGCGTGTCCGCCCAGGACTGGTTGAAGGCGAAGAGCCCGTCCCTCGCTCCTCGGACGGTCGAATTGCACGAATCCTGCCTCAAGCACGTCAACGGCATCCTGGGCGGGCTCCTGATCACTGACATCGAGGCACGCGACATCAGCGACTACCAGGAGAAGCGGCGCAAGGAGAAGGCCGCGCCGAAGACCATCAACCTGGAGGTCGGCGTCATCCGTGGCGTGCTCCGACATCACAAGCTCTGGGGACACCTCGCCGACGAGGTGCGGATGCTCCCGACACGCGACGACGTTGGCCGCGCCCTGACGCCCGACGAGGAGGCGAAGCTCCTTGCCGAGTGTGCAAAGAGCCGCAGCCGGGTGCTTCACCCGTTCGTGGTGCTGGCGCTCAACACTGGGATGCGCTACTCGGAACTCCGGCTGCTGCAGTGGCGCCAGGTGGACTTGGTCGGCCGGACGTTGACGGTGGGCGCGAGCAAGACCGAGGCGGGAGCCGGGCGCAGCGTGCCGCTGAACGAACGTGCGTTCACGACGCTCGCGACGTGGGCGACAAGCTTTCCCGAGCGTGAGCCGGAACACTATCTCTTCCCTTCAGAGCAGTACCGGACTCGGCGGCAACGACCGCGCGATTGCCGTGCACGACTGTAAGCCCAGCAAGCCGACGACGAGCATTCAGTCAGGCTGGAAGCACGCCAAGAAGCGCAGCGACGTGCGGGTCAGGCTCCACGACCTGCGGCACACGGCCTGCACGCGTCTCCTGGAGGGCGGGATACCGCTGACCGTCGTCGGCTCCATTCTGGGCTGGGCGGGCTCCACAATGGTCCTGATGGCGAAACGGTACGGGCACATCGGTCAGCAGGCGAAACAGGATGCCCTCGCGGTGCTGGACCGGATCGGAGCGCCAAAGAAGTCGGAGGAGGCCGAGGCGCAGGCGCCGCCGCCGCTCGCCGGTGACATCGCCGCGTCGCAACCGGCCCAAGGGGCAATGGTGGTGAACTGATGCGTGAGGTGCGCGGTGGGGGGGCAAAAGGGGGGACAACCTGGACTCAGCCCAGGTTGCCCAATCCCGTAAGTCATTGAAAAGAAGTGGCGCGCCCTGCAGGACTCGAACCTGCGACCTCCTGGTTCGTAGCCAGACGCTCTATCCAACTGAGCTAAGGGCGCGCGTCGGAGGTCACCGCTCGGCACGAGCGCGCAGAGCGGCCGGGGACTTCTTATTTTAGCACAGGTCTCGCTTGCCACAGGGCCGGGCACCACGCGGCCCGGCCTGATGCGCCCTGGCACGCCGCGCTTACTGCGGAAGACCCACGCGGCGCATGAGATCCTGGAAGCGCGGGTCGGCACGCACGGAATCCCACTGCGGCCCCCTGAGGTACGGCATGTTGGGGTCGCGCAGTTCGCACGCCCGCTCGAGCCACTCGAGGGCCCGCGCCCGGTCTCCAGCGTGTATGTACAGGTTCGCCATGTGGAAGGCCCCCGTGCCGCCCGGCTTCCCGAATCGCCCTGCCAGGACGTCCGCCAGCCGCCTCTCTGCGCCGGCGTAGCCGTCCTCCGCGTGGCCCCGTTCCAGGGCGCTCTTGAGTTCGGGGTCGCCGCCGAAGTGCCGCGTTTCGACGGCGTACGCCTCCTCGAGCATGCCCTTCCCGAAGTACGCTCCGAGTAGGGCCGTCCTGGCGACCGGCGCGTCGGGCTGCAGTTTCTGGGCGGCGCGGGCTGCCGCAATCGCGTCGTCGTACCGGCGCGCGCTCAAGAGAACCTGGGCCTGGAAGCTCAGGACCTTCTGGTTGAAGGGGTCGAGCGCTACGGCCCTCTCTGCCTCCGCTATCGCCTCTTTCTGACGCCCCATGTGAATCAGGAAGTGCGAGTGGGCGGCGACCGCGTCGGCGTCGTTGGGGTTCAGGGCGAGCATCTTGTTCCACGCGCGTTCGGCCGCCGGCCAGTCCCAGTCCGTCCACGTCATGATGGCGGCCAGGGCCCGCTGCGCCTCGAAGGTGTCCTCGTCGAGCGCCAGGGCCCTGAGGATCGCCGCCTTCGCCTTCGGGGCCGCCTCGCTGGACGGAACGATGCTCATCTGCTGGCGGCCCGTCCAGACCCTCGACATTCCCGCCCAGGCCAGCGCAAAGGTCGGGTCTTCCTTCAGGGCCGTGTTGAAGTACTGTTCTGCGGTCTCGAGGTTGGCCCTGGTCAGGGTCCGATGGGCGCGAACCCCCTTCAGATAGGCGTCGTAGGCCTCGGGATCGACAGTGCGGACATTCGCGAGCCTGGCCTGTTCGGCCGGCAGCAGCTTCAGCGCCAGGGCGTTGGCGACCTGCTTGGCCACCTCGCTCTGCAGCGTCAGGATCCCGGACAGCTCGCGCTCGAACGTGTCCGCCCAGATTTGCGTCTGGTTCCGCGCCTGGATCAACTCCGCCGAGATGCGCACGCGGCCCGCCTCGCGGCGCGCGCTGCCCTCGAGCACGTAGGCGACCCCGAGCTCGCGGGCAATCTGGTCGAGCGGCGCGTTGCTCCTCTTGTACCGCATCACGGATGTGCGCGCGATGACGAACAGACCCGCGGGATGCAGCCGCCCGAGCTGAGCAATCATCTCGTCCGTCATGCCGTCGCTGAAGTACTCCTGCTCGGGGTCGCCGGTCCGGTTCTCGAACGGCAGCACGGCCAGTTTGATCGCTGTGGCAGAGCCCCCGGTCAGCCGCGTCCGCAAGCCGCCCACATCGAGCGCGACAAGCGCGACGAGCACGCCGACGACCGCCAGGACCCCAACGGGCAGCGCCAGCCAGCGGCGGCGCGCCAGCCGGTAACGCCAGGCGCCCCAGGACGCCGCCGTGCCCGCCTGGGTCGCGTCCAGCGCCGCGCGCACCTCGCCGGCGTGCTGATAGCGCCGCCCGGCCTCCTTCTCCAGGCAGCGCGCGACCGTCGCCCCCACCTCCGCCGGCACGGCCGCCGGCAGCGGCGGCGCCGCGTCCTTGAGAATCGCCGAGGTCAGCGAGAACCCCGTCTGCCCCTGGAACGGCCGCGCGCCGGCCGCCATCTCGTACAGCACGACGCCGAGCGCCCAGATGTCGCTGCGCGCATCGGCCGTCTCGCCGCGCAGCTGCTCCGGCGCCATGTAGGCGAGCGTGCCCGCCACCGTGCCCGGCGCCGTCATCGACAGCCGCGAACGGGTCGCTTCGTCGAGCTCGTGCTCCCCCAGCCGCTTCGCCAGGCCGAAGTCGAGCACCTTCGCCCGCCCCTCCGGCGTGATGACGACGTTCGCGCTCTTCAGGTCGCGATGCACCACCCCGTGGGCATGCGCGTGCGCCAGCGCGTCGGCGACCTGGCTGCCGAAGCGCAGGACCTGCTCGGCCGGCAGGGATCCGCTGGCCAGCCGAGCGCTCAGGGACTGGCCCTCGACCAGCTCCATGGCGATGTACACGTGCCCGTCGGCTTCGCCGACCTCGTGAACGGTGCAGATGTGCGGGTGATTGAGCCGGGAAGCGAGGCGCGCCTCGCGCAGCAACCGCGCGCGCGCCCCGGAATCCGTGAGCGTTTCGGCAGGCAGGACTTTCAGCGCGACGTGGCGGTCGAGCCGGGTGTCCCGGGCCCGGTACACCTCGCCCATCCCGCCTGCGCCCAGCAGGTCGAGGACTTCGAAGGCGCCGATGCGCGTCCGGGGAGCCAGCGGCACGAGAAGGTGTCCGGCGCCATTCTAGCCGAATCTACGCGCGGCAGGGTCATGCGCGCGGCACATGGCGGCACATGCGCCGCGGCGCGCCGCCGCAGCGCCGCCACGTGGGTCTCAGGCGCAGACCCGAAAGGCGGGGCTGAAGCCCCGCCCCACACCGGGTCGCCGCCCCGCCGCACACCGGGTCGCCGCCCCGCCCCGGGTCGCCGCCCCGCCCCACACTCTCAACCCCGCGCCCTACATCGGCGCGCGCGTCAAGCCGTGGCCGAAGGGGTACATGTCGGGCAGCGTGATCGGCAGCTTGCCGCCGATGGCGATTTCGCCCGCGAGTGCCCGCACCGCCGCCGTCTCCATGGCGTCCGTGAATTCGTATGTCAGCAGTTGCGCGGGCAGCTTCCCCAGCGCCATCGCGGTGTAGGGGTTGCCGAAGATCACCGCCACGAATGGCCGCTTCGCGTCGGCGGCTACCGCCTCGAGCAGCGAGACGGCCTGCGGCGCCAGGTCCATCCGCCCGCTGTAGGACGCGATCCGGACGAACACGCCCGCAACCACCGCGTCGGCGCGCCGCGCCAGCACCTTCACCATGTCGAGCTCGCTCGGCGTCGTCTTGTCGGAGATCTCGATCGCGGTCACGTTCGGCCACCGCCGCTTGAGCGCCGGCACGAACGACCGGCTCGGCACGCCCTCGCGCCACCCGCTCGGGTAGTCGACCACCGACAGGTAGAGAATGTTCGCGCCCTTGCCGACGGTGAGCGGCACCTGGTTCCGCTCGTCCCTGATCAGCGTGACGGCGCGCTCGCAGATCTCGGCGTTCACCGCCTCGTGCTGGCGGCCGCCAATCTTCGTCTCCACCGCGTTCACGTCGACCACCCGCGACTTGTGCAGTCCCACCCGCGCCTTCGCCCGCAGGATGCGCAGCACGGACTGGTCGAGCTGCTGCCGGCCGATTTCGCCCGACTCCACGGCCGCCTTGATCGCCATGAACGCCGCGTCGTCGTCCGGCGCGTGGAGGACGAAGTCCACGCCAGCCTTGACGGCCATCACCGCCGCCTTGTCGTTGCCGAAGTTCTTCGAGATGGCGTTCATCGACATCGAGTCGGTGAAGATCAGGCCGTCGAACTTCATCTCGCCGCGCAGCAGGCCGGTGAGGATCGGGCGGCTGAGCGTGGCCGGGATGCCCGCCTCCGGGTCGAGCGCCGGCAGGATGATGTGGGTGGACATGAACGCGTCAATCCCGGCGTCCGCCGCCGCCCGGAACGGCGGCAGTTCCACCCTGTCGAGGTGCTCGCGCGGGTGATCGATCTTCGCCAGGCCGAGGTGCGTGTCCACGGTGGTGTCGCCGTGGCCCGGGAAGTGCTTCGCGGTCGCCAGCGCTCCGCCTGCCTGGATGCCGCGCATGTAGGCGGTGCCCATCTCGGAGACCAGTCCGACGTCCTCGCCGAACGACCGGATGTTGATGATCGGGTTGCGCGGGTTGTTGTTGACGTCGAGGACCGGGTAGAAGTCCACGGTGATGCCGATCGCTCGAGCCTCGGTGGCGGAGACGAAACCGGCCTTGTAGGCGAGCTGCGGGTCGCGCGTGGCCGCGATGGCCATCGCGCGCGGCAGGCGCGTGGTGCCATTCAGGATGTACCCGGCGCCGCCCTCGAAATCGGCCGTCGCCAGGAGCGGGATGGTCGAGGCCTGCTGCAGGCGGTTGAGGAACGTCGCGGCCGCAAGCGGGTCGCCCTTCCGGCCGGCGCTCCCCCCGGACGGATAATTCGGGTTGAGCAGCGCGGCCGGCATCAGCTCGGACCCGCCGAACACGTGGATGGCGCCGACCTTCAGGTCGCGCACCAGGTGCAGCTTCGTCTGGTAGACGTCGCTGTCGGTGCTGGTCACCATCGCGTCGATCGACGGCGCCAGCAGCTGCCCGACCTTCTCGTCGAGCGTCATCTTCCTGAACGTGTCCTGCACCCACCTCTCGGCGGCCTTGTCGAGCGGCTTCGGCGGCGCGCCGGCCGCGAGGAACGCCGCCAGCGGCAGCAGGAGGAGGCCGGACGGCAGGGCGAGCAGGGCGGCGGAACGTCTCGTCATATGTCGGACGATCGTAGCAGGATTGCTCTACCTCGCAGCGATGCGCGTGCCGTCCGACACGGTGTCCGGCGGATAGACGATGACCTTCGTGCCCGCCGAGACGCCCGACAGAACCTCGGCGAACGTCCCGTTCCGATGGCCGATCCTGACGGGCCGCTCCCGAGCGAGTGCGCCCTCCTCCACGAACACCGCCCAGCCTTCACCACGTCGGAACAGGCTGCTCACGGGCACCTTCGTGACGTCGCTGCCCTCCCAGGTCACGACCCGCGCCTCGACCCGGTAGCCGTCCCCGAGTGCCCGGCCAGCCGACGCGTCCCTGAAGTCGAGCACGACCCAGACGCGCTGCTCCTCGACGCCGAGCGCGGACACTTTGAGGAACGCGGCCGGCTCGACCCGCCGCACGACGGCGTCCAGCGGCTGGGCTCCACCCCACTGGTCGATCAGCGCGCGCATCCCCGGCCGGATCCGGACGGCGTCGCTCGAAAGGAAGTCCGCGACCACCTCGAGCGCCGCCGTGTCGGCCACGGTCACGAGCGGCTCGCCCTGCATCACCACGGACTCGCTTTCGCGATGCCGCTCGAGGACGATGCCGTCGATCGGGGAGCGGAGCGTGAGGGTCACGCCACTCGCGGCCGGCGCGGGCGTGCCGGGAGAGCCCGAGCCCGGCTCCACGAGCATGGCGCGGGCGGCTTCCACCTCGTGCGTCGCTGCCTGCACCGCCGCGTCGGCCGCATCGAGCGCCCGCTGGCCGGCGACCGCCTGGGTCTCGGCGGCCTGCTGACCCTCGGTCGTCATCAGGCCGAACTGGGTGAGGTTCCGCGCGCGGTCGCGCTCCTCGATGGCGTGCAGGCTCTGCACGCGCACCTGCTCGCGCTGGGCCTTGGCCTGCTCGAGCAGCGCTTCGGCCTCGCTGACCCGCGATGTCGCTCCGGCCCGGCTCCGCGCGTCGAGCAGCGAGGAGGCTCCCGGCGCGAACGTCGCGATGACGGTCCGGTGGGCGACGACGCGGTCTCCGGGCCTGAGCTCGATGCGAAGGACGCGTCCGGCGACGGGGGCGGACACGACGTAGCGCTCCCGCACGCGGGTGCGGCCTTCGTGATCCAGCGTTTCGACCATCGAGCCGCGCGCGACGACCGCGAAGTCGACCGGCACCGGACGCGGCCTCGTCATGACCGCCAGCGCCCCCGCGAGCGCGACGCCAATCGTGCCCCAGAAGGCAATCCGCCGCTTGGTGGTCTTCGTCATACTCCTCGGTCCCCAGAATCGCAAGACCGCCCCGCGACTTCGCTCGGTGCAACCCTGAGCTTATCGAAGGGTCGGAAGATCGTACGCGGGGCCGAAGCCCCGCGCCACACCCGCCTTCCGCCTTCCGCCTCCCGCCTTCCGCCCTCCGCCTTCCGCCCTCCGCCTCTCGACTCACTCCCTGGTCTTGAGCACTTCAACCAGATCGAGGTGGTCGATGCGGTGGCGTACGATCAGCGCCGAGACGACCGTCGCCACGACGATCGTCATTCCGGCCATCGCGTACGTGTTCGAGCCGACGACCAGAGGGATCCTGAACATCTCGGTGTCCGACACCCACACCATCAGCGCGACCAGCCAGTAGCCGAACACCAGACCGCAGGGCACGGCGGCGGCCGTCACTAGCGCCACCTCGCCCAGGAGGATGTACGACACTTCGCCGCGTGTGAACCCAATCACCCGGAGCGTGGCCAGCTCGCGGCTGCGTTCGGACAGGGAGATCCGCACGCTGTTGTAGACGACGCCGAAGGCGATGATGCTGGCGAAGATGATGTAGATCGCCCGCACCTTCCCCATCATGTCGGCCATGGTCGCCTGCAGGCTCTCGATCGCGGCGCGCTTGAGCAGCACGCCCGCCACCCGCGGCGTCCCCTTCAGCCGGCCGTAGAGCGCGGGGGCGGACCCGCGGTCCACCTGCACGTACGCCCCGGACAGCGTGTCCCCCTCCTGCATCATCCTGTGGAGCGCCGCGAGCGACATGTAGGCGCTGGTTCCCATGTAGTCGTCCACCAGGTCGGTCACCACCACGTCTCGAACCGGCCTCGCCCCTTCGAGCACCTCGATCCGCAGCGGCTGCCCCCGCCCGATGCCGAGGATTTCGGCCAGCTTCGCCGACAGGACGATGCCCTCGGAAGGAAGCCCGATCGGCCCGCGCTTCGCGTCCACGACCCGGTTGAGCCGGCCGCCCAAGAGCACGCCCATGATCCCGACGTTTCGCGATCGCGGCCCCGCGCGCAGCCTCGCTCCCACCGCGCGGAACGGCTCGGCGTCCATCACGCCGGGGAGCCGGCCGATCTCCTGCAGCGCGCCGGCGGAGGTCGGCTGGACCATCGTCACCATCACGTCGAAGCGCTGCGCCACGTCGAACTGCATCCGGACCATCTCGTCGATCGCATCGACGGAGAAATTGCCGAGCACGAGCAGCGAGGCGCCGAGTGCGATCCCCATGACCGACATCGCCACGCGCCCGGGGTGGCGCTGGAGCGTCCGCATGATGATCCGTGCGGGCTGCGAGAGCAGTCGCCCGAGCCCCATCCGCTCCGGCCAGCTCTCCGAGAAGCGCGCAGGCGGCTCGGGCCGCATGGCTTCGGCGGGCGGCAGCTTCACGGCCTGCTTGACCGCACCGAGCGCGCCGACGACGGCGGCCGCGACCCCGATCAGGATGCCGGCCACCGTCACCTGCACGTTGAGCCGGTAGAGAAGCACCGGGAAGTGGAAGAAGAGGGTGTACATCCGGGTGAATGCCCACCCGATCCACGCGCCGAAGCCGACGCCGACGACCGCCCCGAGCAGGGCGACGGCCAGGCCCCACTTCACGTAGTGCGCCGCGATCGCCCCGTCGCGGTAGCCCAGCGCCTTGACGGCTGCGATCTGCGTCCGCTGCACCGAGACGGTCCGCGAGAGAACGACGTTGACCAGGAACGCGGCGACGCCGAGGAAGATGACGGGGACGACGGCGCCGGACGACTTCAGCTGGGCCAGCTCGTTGGCCAGGTACCAGTTCGACGCCTGGAGCGCCCGCGGGACGGCCCCGGCGCCGCCGTAGCGGGAATCGATCACGCGGTCGACCCTCGCGATGACGTCGGGCTCCGAGGCGTCGTGCATGAGCTTCAGCACGACGTTGTTGAAGCCGCCCTCCATCTGGAAGGCGGACGCCAGGGCCCGCCGCTCCATCCAGAACACGCCGAAGCGCTTCTCGTCGGGCATCAGCTCGCCCGGCCTGATCGGGTAGATGTACTCCGGCGACAGCGCGAGGCCGACGATCCGCAGCTCGCGCCGGCGGCCGTTGATCACCGCGCCAATCGAGTCGCCCGGATGCAGGCCGTGAGCCTTGGCGAAGCCGTCGCTTGCCAGGACCTCGTCTGGGCGCCCGGCATCGATCGTGCGGCCGCCGCGGAGAAACACGTCGCAGAGCGCCGGCGGACGGCCTGCCGGAATGGAGATCAGCCGGCCGGTGGCCGGCTCCGCCATGCCGGCCACGTCGATCGTGACGTCCATCACGACCCGCGTTTCCACCTGTGCCACGCCGGGAATCGCTTCGATGTCGGCCTGGAGCGCCTGCGGCGCACGCCCGAGCGACACGAAGACGTCGGCGAAGCGGTAGCGGTCATAGTAGGTGCGAAGCGAGAGATCCAGGGAATCGAACGTGGAGATGAGCGAGACGAACAGCGCGATGCCGGCCGCGATGACGAGGGCAATCGCGACCACCTGTCCCCGCGCCAGCCATAGATCGCGGACGAGTTTCCGGTCGAGGGCGGACAGGCCGGGGCGGAGGCGGGTCGGCGGGGTCACCACCGGATGTCCCCCGCGGCGGCCTTGACCGCGTTCGCGTGCTGCTCGGCAATCCGGCCGTCCGCCAGCGTCACCACCCGGTCCCCCATGCCGGCGATGGCGGCGTTGTGCGTAATCACGGCGACGGTCGTCTTGAGCTCGTCGTTCACGCGGGCCAGCGCGTCGAGAACGACGACACCGGTGGTGATGTCGAGAGCGCCGGTCGGCTCGTCGCAGAGCAGCACGTCGGGGCGCTTGGCGATCGCGCGCGCGATGGCCACGCGCTGCTGCTCGCCGCCCGACATCTGCGCGGGAAAGTGATCCGCCCGGTCGGCGAGGCCCATCAGCGCGAGGGCCTCCTCGGACGGCATCGGGTTGTCCGAGATCTCGGTGACGAGGTCGACGTTCTCCCTCGCGGTGAGGCTCGGAATGAGGTTGTAGAACTGGAAGACGAACCCGACCTTGTGGCGGCGGAAAGCGGTGAGGGCGCGCTCGCTCGCGGCCGTCATGTCCTGGCCCCGGTAGCGGACGCTCCCCGAAGTCGGGACGTCGAGCCCGCCGATGATGTTGAGGAGCGTCGACTTGCCGCTGCCCGAATGGCCGAGGATGACGATGAAGCGTCCCTCGTCGATGTCGAGGTCGATGCCGCGCAGGGCGTGCACGTCGACCTCGCCCATCGTGTACGTCTTCGTCAGGCCGCGGACTTCGAAGACAGGTGCTATGGTCACGCCGCGCTCGCGGGTCTGGAGACCCGCGCGACACCTTTCTCGCGCAATCCTACACCCGGGCGCGCGGAATCGGCCGTCTACGTTATGATTTCCTCATGGGACACTTGGAGCACAAGGCGCAGTCGCCGGCCGTCGCCAACTGCTACATCCTGACGATCAGCGACAGCCGCACGGAAGCCACCGACACGAGCGGTCGCGCGATCTTCGACCTCCTGTGGGCCGGCGGGCACCAGGTGGCCGGGCGCAAGATCGTCCGGGACGAGCCCGACCAAGTCGCCGCCGCCATCCGCGAGCAGCTGGCTAGCCCGAACGTGCAGGTCGTCATCGCGACGGGCGGCACCGGCATCACGTCGCGTGACACGACGTTCGAGGCGATCGACGGGCTGCTCGAGAAGCGGCTGGACGGGTTCGGCGAGCTGTTCCGGATGCTGAGCTTCCAGGAGATCGGCTCGGCGGCGATGCTGAGCCGGGCCTGCGCGGGCCTGGCGAAGAGGAAGGTGATCTTCTCGCTCCCGGGTTCCGAGAGCGCCGTGCGGCTGGCGATGACCAAGCTGGTGCTGCCGGAGTTGGGGCACCTCGTGCGGGAGGCGTCCCGGTAGACGCCGGCCGGGATCACGCATATGTCCCAGCGATCGATGCGGCCGATTCGTGAGACGATTCCGCTCGAGGAGGCGCGTCGGTTGATGCGCGACGCAGCGCGCCCGATCACGCGCGTCGAAACCGTCCCGCTCGAATCGGCCCACCGGCGCGTGCTGGCCGTCGGCATCGTGGCGGGACAGGACGTCCCGCCGTTCACGCGTGCGGCGATGGACGGCTACGCCGTGATCGCCGAGGACACGTTCGGCGCCAGCCAGTTCGCCCCGCGCCTGCTGCGACTGGTCGAGAAGGTCTACACCGGCCAGGTGCCGACGCACGCGGTGCCGCGCGACGGCTGCACCGAGATCGCGACCGGCGCGCCCATGCCGGACGGGGCCGACGCGGTGGTGATGGTCGAGGAGACCGAGAGGGACGAGGCCGGCACGGTGCGCGTGTTCGGCCCGGTCTACCCGGGACAGAACGTGGGCCGGCAGGGCGCCGACATCCAGGTCGGCCAGGCGGTGCTCGCGCCCGGCGACTACCTGACCTCGAGCCGCGTCGGCGCGATTGCGGCGCTCGGGTTCGATCGCGTCGAGGTGTACGAGCAGCCCCGCGTCGCCATCCTCTCGACCGGGAACGAGATCGTGTCGCCAGGCCGCGCGCTCGGGCCCGGTCAGATCTACGACATCAACCGCTTCACGCTCGGCGCGATCGCCGCGGAACACGGCGCGGTGCCCGTGCCCTGTCCGACGTCCGCCGACACGCTCGACGATCTCGACCGCGCTCTCGACACCGCGCTGGCCGAGGATCTCGTGATCTTCTCGGGCGGGAGTTCGGTCGGCGAGCGCGATCTGATCCTCGACGCGATCGCCGCGCGTGGCGAGGTCGTGTTCCACGGCGTCGCCGTGAAGCCGGGCAAGCCGACGCTGTTCGGCGTCGTCGGCGGGACCCCGGTCATCGGCATGCCGGGCTACCCGACCTCCTGTCTGTCGAACGGCCACATGCTGGTCGTGCCGATGCTCCGTCGGATGGCCCGGCTGCCGGAGGCCGTCG
Source organism: uncultured Acidobacteriota bacterium (assembly GCA_963783255.1). Classification (GTDB taxonomy): domain Bacteria; phylum Acidobacteriota; class Vicinamibacteria; order Vicinamibacterales; family Fen-181; genus FEN-299. Next base: position 105,397 of record CAWAMP010000013.1, read on the forward strand.
AACGCACGGTGCGGCTGCCGCTCGGTCAGCGCGTGGTCTCGACCACCGGCCGCCACCAGTTCTACACGGTGCGCGTGGCGGACGGGACGGCGATGCCGGCGTTCAAGGCGTCGGGCGACATCACGAGCATGTCGCAGGCCGACGGGTACATCGAGATCCCGGCGCAGACGGACATCGTCGAAAAGGGAGAGTTGGTGGACGTCATTCTGTTCTAGGTACGGATTCAATCGGCCGTCGGCCCATGCCGCGTCGCAGGGATCTGCCCGGAGCAACGCCGTTCTTGGGGCCCCACGGAGGCCGCCGACGCGGGGTGCGTTGCGGAGCGGCAGACCCGAGACGAGGCGTGCGCGACGGCCGAGGAGGCGACCGGTGAGACACCCCACCCTTCTGCCCGGAATGCCCGCCCCGCCGTTCAGGCTGCCGAACCAGCGTGGCGAGATGCAGTCGCTCGCCGACTACTGCCTGCTGGGATCGGTGCTCGTGGCCTTCCACCGGGGCACGTGGTGACCGAACTGCCGCCGCCAGTTCGGTGAACTGGCACACCACTCGACGGAGTACCTGTCGCTCGGCGTGCAGGTGGTCGCCATCGTCGCCCAGCGGTCCGAGAAGGTGCGGCGCTACATCGAGGAGACCGGCCTGCCCTTCCACATCCTCGTGGACGATTCGCGCGACACGCTCAAGGCGTACGGCGTGTGGCACCCGATCGGGTTCGACGCCTGGAACATCGCGCGGCCCGCGCTGTTCCTCGTCGATCGCCAGGGGATGGTCCGCTACAGCTTCGTCGCTTCGTCGCAGTTCGAGTTCCCGACGCACGAGGAGATCGTCCAGGAAATCGCAAGAGCTGGGCTGTAGAGAAAGCCCAAAGTCAAGAGCCCAAAGCCCGCGTGTTTGTTCTATACTGACGTCCACAACCGACGGTTCGCCGGCGTCCAAGCGAAGTGGGTCTGAAGCCCACACGGTCACGCCACTGTAAGCGGGGAGCGATCGCTGCAGAGGACCTTTCGACAGGTCCCGTCACTGTGCCTCGGGGCATGGGAAGACGGCAGCGGTCGCGCGGATCCGCGAGTCAGGAAACCTGGCCGCCCGGCACGTCCCTTCCGTTCTCGCGCCCGACGGCGCGCGGGGACGCGGCGCGAGCGACGCCGAAGGACAGGTCATGCTTCCGTTCCATCGTGTCGTCCTCCGGTCCGGAGGACTCCTCTTCCTCGTCCCGGCTCTTGTCGCCGCAAACGCACATGCAGGGGTCAGGTCTGGCAACTCAGCATTCTGCACATGGCGCAGTGACAGGAGCCAGGTCGTGCATTCTGCTGAGATTCCAGACCTGACCCCGGTACCTGCGGCGGTGCGCGGCACGGTCACGGACCCGGCCGGCGCCCGCGTGCCGCGCGCCCGGGTCGTGCTCGCCGGCCCGCTGTCGGTCGTCGCCACGACCGAGACGACGGCCGAAGGCGAGTTCTCCTTCGAGCGCGTCACGCCCGGCCGCTATGAAGTTCGCGTGGCGGTCGAGGGTTTCCGCACCGAACCGCTCGCCATCGTCGTGTCGGCCGACGAGGAGACGCGCGTCGTGGTGGCCCTGCACGTCAGCGCCGTGGCCGAGTCGGTCGTGGTGTCGGCCGCGCAGGTCGAGCTGCCGCTGGCGAGGGCCGCCGATTCGGTCACGGTCATCTCGAGCCGCGACCTGCAGGCGGCGCAGACCGAGACCGTCGCCGACGCCCTGCGGTTCGTACCGGGCCTGACCGTGTCGAGAAATGGCGGACGGGGTGCCGTGACGTCGCTGTTCCCGCGGGGCGGCGAGTCGGACTACTCCCTGGTCATGGTCGACGGGATCAAGGCCAACGCCTTCGGCGGCGGCTACGACTTCTCGACGCTGTCGGCGAGCCAGGTGGAGCGAATCGAGGTCGTGCGCGGCCCGGAGAGCGCGCTGTTCGGCGCCGACGCCATCGGCGCCGTCGTGCACGTGGTCACCCGCCATTCCGGCCGCCCGCGCGTCGAGGGCCTCGTCGAAGGCGGGAGCTTCGACACGACCAGGGTCGGCGCCACGACGTGGGGATCACGCGGGACGTGGAGCTGGGGCGGTTCGGCCGAGCGGACGGCGAGCGACGGCTACACGGGAATCGCGCCGGCAACGGGCGAGCAGGTGTCGAACGACGACTTCCTTTCGACCAGCGCCGGGTTCTCCGCCGGGTGGCGCGCCGCGAACGGCGCCGACATCCGCGGGTCCGTGCGCTACGTGTCCGGCGATCGCGGTTACCCGGGCCCGTACGGGTCGAATCCGATTGGCGCGTACACGGCGGTCGACCGGCTGTCGCGCGGCGTGACCGGCACGATCCAGGCGGGCGGGAGATGGACGCAGCCGTTCTCGGCCGGCGGGCACACGCTGCATCAGACGGTGAGCGCGAACTACTTCGATCTCTCCAGCGACTTCACGAGCGCGTACGGGTTGTCCGCGTCCACGTCGAGCCGGGCGACGGTCCGCTCGCAGACCGATGCGGACCTGACCGCCGCGCTGGCGCTGTCGGCCGGCCTCGAAGTCCTCAGCGAGCGGGCGACGAGCACGTTCATCACCGCGGACGGGATCGGTCCGCTGCCCGTCAGCCGGTCGGCGGCGGGCCTGTTCGCCGAAGCGCGCTACCAGCCCCTGGCGCCGCTGACGCTCACCGCGGGCGTCCGCCTCGAGCACCTCGTGCGGGATGCGATCCCGGCGAATTCCGACCTCTACTCGCCGCGGCCGGCCCTGCCTGAGGACGCGCGCTGGTCGGTGAACCCTCGGTTCTCGGCGGCATTCTTCCGGGCCGGGTCGCGTCAGGGCGCGCTGGGATGGACTCGGATTCACGCGGCGGCGGGGACGGGAATCCGCGCCCCCGACGCTCTGGAGATCGCCTTCACCGACAACCCCTCGCTCGAGCCCGAACGGAGCCGGAGCGTGGAGGCGGGCGTGGACCAGGCGCTCGTCCATGAGCGGCTGATCGTCGGCGCCACGGCGTTCTTCAACCGCTACGACGATCTCATCGTCGCCGTCGGCCCGGCGCTGGCGGACGCCAGCCGCTACCGAACCGACAACATCTCGAACGCCCGGGCGCAGGGCGCGGAGCTGTCGGCGGCGTTCCGGGCGGGGTGGGGGCTGACCGCCCGGGCGTCCTACACCTTCCTCGACACCGAGATTCTCGCGGTAGACGGCGTGAACGAGGCGCCGCCGCCGTTTGCGGCCGGCGATCCGCTCCTGCGGCGGCCGCGCCACCTGGCGTCGCTCGACGTGACGTTCGCCCGGGGTGCGCTGACCGCGTTCGGCCGCGTCGGTGGACGCTCCTGGACGCTCGATGTCGAGCCGACCTACGGCACGTGGGGGGACTCTTCACGAATCCAGGGTTCTCGTCGGTGGATGCCGGCGCCTCGTGGAGGATCGCGCGTTCGGTCGAGGTGATCGGCCGGGTCGGGAACCTGCTCAACCGTTCCTACGAGGAGACATACGGGTTCCCGGCGCTCGGCCGGAACGCGATGATCGGGGTGCGGGTTGCTGCGGGCCGCTGACGTCAGCTTCGTCTACGGCCCCGGCCTGGCGGGGCTGCACGGCGTCTCGCTGGACGTCCCGCGCGGAGACCTCGTCGGCATCCTCGGGCCGAACGGTTCGGGAAAGACCACGCTGCTGCGGCTGCTCGGCGGCATGCTGGTGCCCGGCGCGGGGCGCGTGACGATCGACGGGCGCGACCTCGCCCGCATTCCGCGGCGCGACGTGGCGAAACGCATCGCGGTCGTCCCGCAGGAGACCCGGCTCTCGTTCGAGTACTCGGTTCTCGAGGTGGTGCTGATGGGGCGGTATCCGCACCTCGGTGCCTTCGAGCTCGAGAGCCAGGAGGACCTGGCGATTGCGCGCGAGGCGCTGGCGGCGACCGGCACGCTCGCCCTCGAGAGCCGCCTGTTCCCGACGCTGAGCGGCGGCGAGAAGCAGCGGGTGATCATCGCGAGCGCCCTGGCGCAGTCGGCCGGACTGATGCTGCTCGACGAGCCGACGACCGCACTCGACCCCGGGTACCAGATCGAGATCGCGGCGCTGCTGCGGCGCCTGAATGCGGACCGCGGCGTGACGATGGCCGTCGCCACGCACGACCTGAACCTGGCGGCGGGATTGTGCCGGCACCTCGTGCTGCTGCGCCAGGGCCGCGTGCTGGCGGCGGGGCCCACCGATTGGGTGTTGACGCGCGAGTCGGTGCGCGCGCTGTACGACGTCGAGGCGGACGTCCACTTCCACGCCGGCGCCGGCCACCTGACGGTCGTGCCGCTCCGCCGAACGAGCGGGCCGGGGTAGACACGTGTCCCTTCGACGCCGCGTCCTGCTCACCGTCCTCGTGTTCGGCCTGACGGCCGTGGCGGCATGCCTGCTGGCGCCGATGGTCGGTTCGGTCCCGATCTCGCTGCGGCGCGTCTTCAGTCGCGGCGTGCCGTTCGCCGAGAACACCGACGCCCAGATCTTCTTCGTCTCGCGGCTGCCGCGCACGCTCGCCGCCGCGCTCGTCGGCGCGGCGCTCGCCGCCTCGGGCGTCGTCTTTCAGGCGCTGCTCAGGAACCCGCTCGCCACGCCGTTCACGCTCGGCGTGTCGGCGGGCGCGGCGCTCGGCGCGATGCTGTCGATCACCCTCCCGATTTCGCTCGCCTTCGCCGGGGTCTCCACCGTCCCGGTCGCCAGTTTCGCCGGCGCCCTCGGCGCGGTCGCGATCGTCTACTTCCTCTCCACCATCCGCCGGCACGGCCTCTCGACCAACGTCCTCCTGCTCGCCGGCATCACGCTGAACGCGTTCTTCTCGTCGCTGATTCTCTTCGTCCAGTACCTCGCCGACTTCTCGCAGACGATGAGGACGGTGAGGTGGCTGATGGGCGACCTCGATGTGGGCAGCTATGCGCCAATCGTGGCGGCGCTTCCGTTCACGCTGCTGGCCTTCGCGGTGTTCGCGTGGCTGCCGCGGTCGCTGAATCTGCTGACGCTCGGCGCCGACGCGGCGTCGGCGCGCGGCGTGGACGTGGTGCGGACGCAGCGCCTGGCCTTCTTCAGCGCGTCGCTCGCGACGGGCGCGGCGGTCTCGCTCGGCGGGCCGATCGGGTTCATCGGGATCATCGTGCCTCACCTGGTGCGGCTGCTCGTGGGCTCGGACCACCGGCTGGTGCTGCCGGCGGCGACGCTGTTCGGGGCGGCGTTCCTCGTTTTGTGCGACGTCGCTGCGCGGACGCTGATTGCGCCGATGGTGCTTCCGGTGGGCATCCTGACGGCGATGATCGGCGGGCCGTTCTTCCTCTGGCTCCTCATCCGCCGCGGCTGACGCTCGCCCACGAGTTGAACCACGCAGGACACGGTGCGCGTGATACCCTGACCGACGAGTGGGCTGCCCGATGCATCTCACCGCTGCCCACTGGCGAAGGCTGAAAATGGAGCGTCCCGCCCGTCTGACTCCCGCTCTGTCGAGCCTGGCGCTCGCGGTGGTTCTCGCCGCGTGCGAGCCTGGGGCCGCCCCGTCTGCGCGCGAGCGGCAGTTCGCCGGACCGCCGCGCCGCATCGTCTCGATCGTCCCGGCCGTCACCGAGATGCTCTTCGCCATCGGCGCCGGCCCCGACGTCGTGGCCGTCAGCAGCTTCGACAACTGGCCGCCCGAGGTGAAGGGGCTCGCCAGGGTCGGCGCGCTGCTCGATCCGGACGTCGAGCGGATCCTCCGGCTGCGCCCGGACCTCGTCGTGGTCTACGGCACCTCGCCCGAGGTGCGCGCGAAGCTCGAGCGCGCCGGCATCGCGACGTTCCCGTATGTCATGGGCGGCCTCGACAACCTCACCGGCACGATTCGCCGGCTCGGCCTGGCGGTCGGCCGCGCACGCGAGGCGGAAGAGGCGGCCGCGGCTCTCGAGGCCCGCTTCGACGCGATTCGGACGCGGGTGGCCGGGCGGAAGCGGCCGCGGACGCTGCTCGTCTTCGGCCGCGAGCCTGGAGCCCTTCGCGCAATCGACGCCAGCGGCGGCATCGGGTTCCTGGCCGACATCGTGACGCTCGCGGGGGGCGACAACGTGCTCGCCGGCGAGAAGCGCGAGGCGGTCCGGATCGGGACCGAGTCGATCCTGGCCACCGCGCCCGAGATCGTCATCGACCTGCACTACGGCCGGACACTGTCGCCCGAGCAGATCGACCGCGAGCGGGCCGCGTGGCACACCCTGCCGGCGCTGCCGGCCGTGCGCGAGGGGCGCGTGGCGCTGCTGGTGGGCGACGAGTTCGTGGTGCCGGGGCCGAGGCTGGCGGACGCCGCCGAGGCGATCGCCGACGTCATTCACCCGGTCCGACGCTAGTTCTTCTTCTTGCCGGACGGCAGCACGGAGATGCCTCCACCGTAGATGTGGAACGGGTACGGTGTGACGGCGTTCAGAATCTCCTGGTGCGTCACGCTACCGTACTTGACGGAGCCCTTCGTCGACAGATCGAAGTCCTTGAAGAAGTCGATGGCGGGCCGCTTGCCGTAGACGTCCACGAAGAAGTCGTAGCGCAGACCGGTCCCGGACTGGCGCTCGGTCGCCGGCGGCGGTTGTACCTGCTTCCTGATGTTCTTGAGCGAGACGCCCATCGACTCGGCCGACGGCTGAGTGGCCGGTGCCTGGGGCTGCGAGGTGTTCGGCGTCGCCTGGGCGGACGGCGGCTGCGCGGGCACAGCCGGCGCCAGGAGGAAGAGCATCGCGACGAGGCCTGCCGCCCGATGAGCGCGCGCCATTCGGCGATTCTACACCGTTCTGTCCTTCCACTCCTCACACCAGGCCATCTGAATCGCCTCGAGCCGGCCCTCGTTTGACGCCGTCGGGTCGTCGCGAAACCCGGGAAGTTCAAGGACCCACTGCCGCAACTCGGTGAAGCGCACGGTCAGCGGGTCAATGGACGGGTGCGCCTCGGCAAGCGCGATCCCGATGTCGTCGAAGTCGGTCCACAACATAAGAAACCCGCTCGCGGGGCTGAAGCCCCGCGCCACACCGGCCCCGCGCCACACCGGCCCGCCGCTACACCTTTCCCAGGCGGATGTCGCCGCCCTCCTGCACGTAGTTGCGTGAGTAGGCCGGGATCTCGCACTCGACGTCGCCCTTCACGACAGCCTGGCAGGCGAGGCGCGACTGCGGCGTAACCTCCCAGGCGGTGTCGAGCCGGTCGGCTTCCACGTCCTCGAGTTCGCTCAGGTTGACGGCGCCGGCCCGGACAATCACGTGGCAGGTCGTGCACGCCGAGTGGCCGCCGCAGGCGTGTTCGAGCGGCACGCCGACGTTCAGCGCGATGTCGAGCAGCGACCCCGGCAGGCCATGGTGCCGATAGGGCATCGACGCCAGGTCCACGTCGAAGGCCTTCCGCTCGCCGTCTACGATGAAGACCACTGTGGGCATTGCCTCTCCGGGAGTGTCGCCGGCGCGGACGAGCGGTCGGTCGGCAGTCGTGAGTAAGGAGTTGTGAGTTCTGAGTTGTGAGTTCTGAGTTGTGAGTTCTGAGTTGTGAGTCATGAGTCCTGAGTTGCCGGTTGCCAGTCTCTCACGCGTGACCCACCGACAACTGGCCACCGACAACTGGCCACTTTCTCGGTCAGACCCCGTCCACGCTCTTCCCCGCCAGCGCCGCACGGACTCCGCGGTTCATCATCACCTCGGCCAGGTGCCGCGTCACGTCGTTGAGCACCCTGGTCTTCGCCTCGAGCACCGCGCGGTCGTTCGACGTCATTGCCGCACGCAGATCCGCCAGCGCCGACTCGATGGCCGCCAGCTCGCCGGGCGCCAGGTCTTCGGCTGCCGCCTGCGCCAGGTCGGGGTTGCGGAGCGACTTCTCGGTCGCGCGGATCACGGTTTCGGCCTCGTTGCGCGCCTCGATCAGGACCCGCGCCGCGATGTCCGCTTCCGCGTGCTCGAACGACTCGAGCAGCATCCGCTCCACTTCCTCGTCGGTCAGCCCGTAGGAGGGCTTCACCTCGATCGTCTGCTCGATGCCGGTGCGCAGCTCGTGCGCGCTGACGCTCAGGATGCCGTTCGCATCGATCTGGAAGCGCACCTGGATGCGCGGCAGGCCCGCCGGCATCGGCGGGATGCCGCCGAGCTTGAAGCGCGCCAACGACCGGTTGTCGCCGACCAGCTCGCGTTCGCCTTGCAGGACGTGAATGTCCACCGCGGTCTGGTTGTCCACGAACGTCGTGAACATCTCTGTGCCGCTCGCCGGGATTGTCGAGTTGCGCAGGATGATCTTCGACATCGCCCCGCCCATCGTCTCGATGCCGAGCGACAGCGGCGTGACGTCGAGCAGCAGCATGTCACGGCTGCCGCTGATCATGATGTGGGCCTGGAGCGCAGCGCCGACGGCCACCACCTCGTCCGGGTTCAGCTCGGCGTGAGGCGGCCGGCCGAACAGCGCCTCGACCGACCGACGGACGAGCGGGATGCGCGTCGATCCGCCCACGAGAACCGCTTCGTCGATCTGCGACGCCTCGAGCCCGGCGTCCGCCAGCGCCAGCCGGCACGGCTCGAGCGTGCGCTCCACGACGGGACGGATGATCCGCTCGAATTCCTCGCGCGACAGCGGGCGCTCGTAGAGGGGCGGCGCCGAATCTGCGGCAGCGGGGTCTGCCACGCGAATGACCGCCTCGTCGCTCCCGGACAGGTCCCACTTCGCCTGGATGACCGCGCGGCGCACCGCCTGAAGGCGCGCCGGGTCTGCCGCCGACCCCAGCCCGGACTCGCCGAGCACCAGGGCCACCAGGAGCTGATCGATGTCGTCCCCGCCCAGATGCGTATCGCCGTTGGTCGCCAGGACCTGGAAGACGCCGTCCTCGACGCGCAGGATCGAGATGTCGAACGTGCCGCCGCCGAAGTCGTAGACGGCGATGGTGCCTGTCTTGCGCCGATCGAGCCCGTACGCAAGCGACGCGGCGGTCGGCTCGTTGATGATGCGCAGCACCTCGAGGCCGGCAATCCGGCCGGCGTCCCGTGTCGCCGTCCGCTGGGCGTCGTTGAAGTAGGCGGGCACGGTGATCACCGCGCGGTCCACCTCGGCGTCGAATTCGCCCTGCTCCAGGAAGTACTCCTCGGCACGGCGCTTCAGTTCGCGAAGGATGAAGGCGGAGATCTCCGGAGGCGTGAGCTCTCGGTCGCCCAGGCCGACCCGGACGACCCCGCCCGCCTCACCGCTGAGGCGGAACGGGAACAGCGCGGCCTCTCCGCGCACGTCCTCCGCGCCTCGCCCCATCAACCGCTTGACCGAGTAGACCGTGCGCAGCGGATCGGTGAGCAGCCGGCGCTCGGCCTCCCGGCCGACGTGAACGACGTCCCCGTCGCCGAGCGACACCACCGATGGCACGAGGCCGTCTCCCGAGCCGTCACGGATCACGACGGGGCCGTCTCTGCCGACGAACGCAACCAGGCTGTTGGTGGTGCCGAGGTCGATGCCGACGACTTTGGACATGGGGACAGTGCGCCTACGACTGGCCGCCTTCCCTGTTGGCGGCGGCGATCAGATTCGCAATGTAGCTCCGCTCCTGCAGCAGGCTGCGGATCGACTCGAGCGTGGCGCGCCGGACGTCGCGCGGCGCCTGCTCGTCGAGCTGCTTGTCCCACCGCTGGAAGAGCGCCTCGAGCTGCGCCTCCTGGCGCGCCGCCCGCTCCTCGATCGGGCGCCGGGCAGCCTCGATCCTGGCCTGGAGCTGCTCCGCCGCGGCGCCGGCCTCGCGCGCCGCGCGGATGTCGTCGAGCTCCTCGTTGAGCGCGAACATCTCCTCGAGCACCCCGGCCGGCAGCTCGTGCGCGTCCTGGTGCGTGCCGACGCCCGGCAGCCCCTCGACTTTCAGGAGGTACTCCGCCCGATTCGAGCGGCTGCCGGAGCACCCGATACGCATCGTTCAGGTACGACGCGCGCTCGAGGCTCGCGACACGCTCGGGGCCGGAGGCCGTGTAGAAGTAGTCGGGGTGGAACTGGCGGCTCAGCCGGCGGAACCTGAGATCGAGGTCGGCGAGATCGACAACCAGCTTGCGCGGGAGGCCGAAGAAGCTGAAGTAGTCGCCGTGGCGCGTCAGGGCCAATATGCGTTCGCACTGCGGGCAGAAGTGGACCTCGGTCGGCGCGCCGGCGCCGCAGTGCCGGCAGGACTGAAGCATCAACGTGCGGGTTTCGCTCGGCACGCCGCCTCCGCTAGACCGTGAACGACGTGCCGCAGCCGCACGTCCCCTTGGCATTCGGGTTCTGGAACACGAAGCCCTTGCTCATCAGGCTGGTGTCGTAGTCCAGGATGGTGTTGTCCAGGTAGATGAGGCTCTTCTTGTCGACGAAGACCTTCGTGTTCTCGGGGCCCTCGATCACCTCGTCGCCGACGCGCGGCGCGGTTTCCCACGCGAACGTGTAGCTGAGGCCCGAGCACCCGCCGCCCTTGATGCCGACGCGCAGGCCGCCTTCGACGAGCCCCTGCTTGCCCATCAGCACCCTGATGCGCTTTGCCGCTGTTTCGGTAATTTGAATCGACATATCAGTGAGGCTTGTATCTTGCGATCTTGCGAACTAAGGATCTTGCGAACTTGCGAACTTGCGATCTTGCGATCTTGCGAACCTACGATCTTGCGAACTCGCGAACTCGCGAACCAGGGATCTTGCGAACTGGCGTGCCACGCTGCGAACGATCAGATCGCACGATCGCAAGATCGCACGATCGCACGATCGCACGATGCCCTATCCTCCCCCATTCCCCTGCTTCCGCTTGTAGTCGGCAATCGCCGCCTTGATCGCGTCCTCGGCCAGCACCGAGCAGTGGATCTTGACGGGAGGCAGGCTCAACTCCTGCACGATGTCGACGTTCTTGATCTCGAGGGCCTGGTCCAGCGTCTTGCCCTTCAGCCACTCGGTCGCGAGGCTCGAACTGGCAATCGCCGATCCGCACCCGAACGTCTTGAACTTCGCATCGTCGATGACGCCGGTGTCCGGGTTCACCTTGACCTGCAGCTTCATGACGTCGCCGCATTCGGGCGCCCCGACGAGCCCGGTACCCACCGTCGCGTCGTCCTTGGGCAGCGCCCCGACGTTGCGCGGGTTGTTGTAGTGATCGATGACCTTCTCTGAATACGACATCGCCCCCTCCGACACCCTTCAGGAATTGAGAATGAAGAATGGAGAATTCTCAATTCTCAATCGACCATCTTCAGCAATTTCCCGTTTTCCCTCGCGAACTCGTAGAGCGGCGACATCTCGCGCAGCCGCTCGACCACCGCCGACAGCTTCTCGACGACGAAATCCACTTCCTCCTCGGTGTTGAACCGGCCGAGGCCGAACCGGATCGACGAGTGCGCCAGCTCGTCACCGACGCCCAGCGCCTTCAGCACGTACGACGGCTCGAGCGTGGCCGACGTGCAGGCCGACCCGGACGACACGGCGACGTCGTTGATCCCCATCAGCAGCGACTCGCCCTCGACGTAGGCGAAGCTGACGTTGAGATTCCCCGGCAGCCGTTCGGTCGCCGACCCGTTGAGGAAGATGTCGGGCAGCTTCCGGCGGAGCCCGTCGTAGAGCCTGTCGCGGAGAGCCCTCACGCGCACCGATTCGGCCGGCAGCTCCTCGCGGCACAGGGCGGCCGCCTTGCCGAAGCCGACGATGCCCGGCACGTTCAGCGTGCCCGAGCGCATCCCGCGCTCGTGCCCTCCGCCGTCGATGATCGGCGTGAGCAGGACCCGCGGGTTCTTCCGCCGCACGTAGAGCGCGCCGACGCCCTTCGGGCCGTACATCTTGTGAGCCGACAGCGAGGCCATGTCCACGTTCGACGCGTTCACGTCGAACGGTAGCTTCCCCGCCACCTGCACCGCGTCGGTGTGGAAGAGCGCGCCGCGCTCGCGCGCGATCCGGCCGATTTCGGCGACGGGCTGCAGCACGCCCACCTCGTTGTTCGCCGCCATCACGCTGACGAGAATCGTGCGGTCGGAGACGGCCGCCCGAAGCCGATCCAGGTCGACGAGACCATCGCGCCCGACCGGCAGGTAGGTCACGTCGAAGCCGTGCTTCTCGAGGTGCTTGCACGTGTCGATGACCGCCTTGTGCTCGGTCACGATCGTGACGATGTGGTTGCCCTTCTCGCGATACATGTGCGCCGCGCCCTTGATCGCGAGGTTGTCCGACTCGGTCGCACCGCTCGTGAAGACGATCTCCTTCGCCGCAGCGCCAATCAGCTCCGCCACCTGCTTGCGCGCCGCTTCGACGGCTTCCTCGGCCTGCCAGCCGAACGAGTGGTTGCGGCTCGCGGCGTTGCCGAAACGGTCGGTGAGATACGGCATCATCGCCTCGAGCACCCGCGGGTCGAGCGGTGTCGTGGCGTGGTTGTCCATGTAGATCGGGAGTTTCAGCATCGGTGCAGCTACCCTGCCTGCGGAGTGGCGGCCGGCTGAGGCGCCGCGCCAACGGAGGCGACGACGGCGGTTTCCGAGGCCATCTCGGATACCGAGCACGTCGAGAGCGCGGTCACGATTCGCTCGCGGATCTTCCACAGCGGGTCTCGGACGTTGCACGTGGCGAACTGCCCGCAGCGCTCGTTGTGGGCGGAGCAGGCGGTCACGGTCAGCGGGCCGTCAACAGCCTGGATGACATCGGCGACCGAAATGGTCTCCGAATTCCTGGTCAGCTGATAGCCGCCGCGGGTCCCCTGCTGGGACGAGAGCAGCCCCCGCCGGGCGAGCCTCTGCAGTACTTTCGCCATCAGCTCGACGGGAATCGAGGACCTGTTCCGCGATTTCTCGGGCGCTCGCCGAGCGCTGGCCCTCCCGGAGGGCCAGGTGTTTCATCGCGATCAGCGCGTAATCGGCCTTCTTCGACAGCCTCAGCATGGGGACTCCATAAATCCGACCTCTACAGTCCTAGTTTAGGAAATCGACCGCGGAAATGCAAGGCAGGCGGCTAGTACCCGCAGCATCGTGGGGTCCACCTGGTCGACCCATGCCATGAGGCCGCCCGTCAGGTTGCGGGCTCGGTAGCCGGCGGCAAGGAGAAGACCGGTGGCGCGGACGCTGCGCACGCCGTGGTGGCAGTAGACAACGATGTCGCGGGTGCCGTCGATGTCGCCCAGCCTCTCGGGGAGGTCGGCCAGCGGGATCAGGAGGGCGCCAGGCAGCCGCGTGAGCTGGAACTCCATCGGCTCGCGGACGTCGAGCAGCAGCGGAGCCCGATCCTGTCCGAGAGCGCGCTGGAGCTCCCCGGGCGAGATCTCGAAGTCCGAGGCCTCGGCGGCCTCGACGCGGAGCGTCGTTCCGCAGAACCGCTCGTAGTCCTGCAGCTCCCGGATGGAGGGGTCGTCGCCGCACGCCGGGCACTGCGGGTCGCGTGTGAGGCGGATCTCGCGGAATTTCATGCCCAGCGCGTCCAGGATCAGCATCCGGCCGATGAGCGGCTCGCCCGCTTTCAGGATGATCTTGAGCGCCTCGTTGGCCTGAATCGTGCCGATGATGCCGGGCACGACGCCCAGCACGCCGCCCTCCGCGCAGGTCGGAACGAGGTCTGGAGGCGGCGGCTCGGAGTACAGGCAGCGGTAGCAGGGCCCGTGCTCGGCGGCGAACACGGAGGCCTGGCCCTCGAACCGGAAGATGCTGCCGTACACGTACGGCCGGCGCGTGAGCACGCACGCGTCGTTCACGAGGTAGCGCGTCGGGAAGTTGTCGGACCCGTCCACGACAATGTCGTAGCGCGAGACGAGGTCGATCGCGTTCGCAGAGGAGAGCGCGCAGGGGTGGGCCTCGACGCGGACCTCGGGGTTGAGCGCCCTCAACCGCTCCCGCGCCGACTCAATCTTCGGCCGGCCGACGTCGCGGGTCATGTGCAGGATCTGCCTCTGCAGGTTGCTGAAATCGACGACGTCGTAGTCCACGATGCCGAGCGTGCCGACGCCCGCGGCGGCAAGGTACAGCGAAGCGGGAGAGCCGAGGCCGCCGGCGCCGACGCAGAGGACCTTCGCGGCCTTGATCGCGCGCTGCCCTTCGAGGCCGACCTCCGGCAGCACCAGGTGCCGACTGTAGCGCCGGATCTCGTCGGCCGAAAGGGTCGCGGCTGAGTCGATGGGTGCCATGGGAGGGATCTTAGATCTTCGGCGCGAATTTGAGCGAAGCCTATTTGCGGCTCGCGACTGGCGACTGGCGGCTTGCGGCGGCGGCGCACGGTCACGCCGAATGTCCCGGCGTGGTCGGGCCACGGGTCGCACACAGCAGGCCGCGAGCCGTCGTCTACGACAGCTGGTAGTATTTGGTGGTTCGGCCGGTCATGCGTGGCGTCCCTGCCTCGAGCACGGCGAGGCCGCACTCTTCCCGAGGAGTCGGGTCATGTCTCGTCCATTCATATCCTTCCCGGCGGTTCTCATTCTCTGCCTGGCGTCGGTTGCCGGTGTGAGCGCGGCCGCTGGCGGCGTCACCGGCACGGTCCGGGACACGAGCGGTGGAGTGGTCGTCGGCGCCAGCGTGTCGCTGCAGACGGCGGAGCAGACGGTGGTCGGCTCGACGCGAACCAACGATCGAGGGCGGTTCGAGTTCGCCACGGTGAGACCGGGCCGCTACGTGCTGGTCGTGGCGGCGCCAGGCTTCGCAGAGACCCGCATGGCGGTCGCGCCCGGAGACGGCGGCGCCGACGGCATCGCCGTGACGCTGGCCATCGAGGGCATGGCGACGACGGTCAGCGTGACGGCGGCGAGGGGAACCGTGCAGGACGTCGCCACGACGGGGCAGGCGGTGACGATCGTCGACGAGGTCGACATCGAGATGAACGCCAAGGAGGTGGTCGGCCAGGCGGTCGCCGAGCAGACCGGCGTGCACCTGCTGCGGACGAGCCCGACGATGGCGGGCATCTACGTGCGAGGGCTGACAGGGGCCAAGGTGAACGTGTTCGTGGACGGCGTCCGCTACTCCACCTCCACCGCGCGCGGAGGCGTCAACACGTTCCTGGATCTGATCGAGCCGACGAACCTCCAGGGGGTCGAGGTCCTGCGCGGCGCCAACAGCGCGCAGTACGGCAGCGACGCGCTGGGCGGCAGCGTGCAGTTCCTGTCGCAGGTGCCGTCGCTGGCCGGCGCCGGAAGCGGCCGCGTGCACGGCCTCTTCGCGGCGAGGGGGGGAACGGCCAGCTCGAACGTCGGCGCCAACCTGGCGCTCGGGTACCAGGGCGGCACGTTCGGCATCTTCGGAAACGTGGCGGCGCGGACCGTCAACGACCTGCGCCCCGGCGAGGGGATCGACTCGCACGCCGCGGTGACCAGGTTCCTCGGCGTGCCGTCCGACACGCTGATGCCCGCGAACCTGCCCGAGACCGGATTCAACCACTACGGCGGCTACGTCCGCATGAACTGGGCGCCGACGTCCAGCCAGCAGGTCATGCTCAACTACAGCCGCACGCAGCAGCCGGACGGCAAGCGATACGACCAGCTGCTCGGCGGCGACGGTAACCTCCTCGCGGACCTGCGGGATCTCTCTCTGGACTTCTTCTACGTGAAGTACCAGCGCATCGGTGTCGGATGGTTCGACCAGGTGACCGCCAGCTACTCGTACAACTCGCAGTACGAGGAGCGCGTGAACCAGGGCGGAAACGGCAACCCGAAGAACACGATTACCAGCGAGCCCGAGCGTACCAACGCGCAGGGGTTCCAGGCGCAGGCCACCAGGCGGATGGGCGATCGGCACAACCTGCTCTTCGGCGGCGAGTACTACCCCGAGCGGGTGCATGCGCCGTCCACCGGCTACAACCCGGTGACCCAGGTGACGTCGGTCAGGCGCGGCCGCGTGCCCGACAACGCCAGCTACCGGAGCGGCGCGGGATACGTCCAGGACGTCTTCGACGCGATCACCAACCGGCTGCAGGTGATGCTGAACGCGCGCTACAGCGGGGCGGCCTACAAGTCGCTCGCCGCCGACAGCCCGCTCGTCAACGGCCAGCCGCTGTGGCCGGACGACTCGCTGACTGTCTCGAACGTGTCGTTCCGTGCGGGCGTGTCGGTGACGCCGGGCATCGATGGTCTGAGCTTCACGGCGAACGTGAGCCGAGGGTTCCGCGCGCCGAGCATCACCGACCTCGGCACGGTGGGGCTTACAGGGTCGGGCTACCAGGTGTCAGCCAAGGAAGTGGAGGGGATGGGGGCCACGGTGGGGTCGACCGCCAACGCGAGCGCGGTGTCGACCGGAATCGCGGTCGAGCAGGTCTGGCCCGAAACGAGCATGTCGTACGAGGGCGGTGTCCACTACCGCCGGGCGTCGCTCAGCACCGACTTCTTCGCGTTCGCCAACGACGTCTACGACAACGTCACCTACCAGGCGCTGATCCTGCCGCAGGGCGCAGTCGGTCAGCCGCTCGGCGACCAGACCATCTCGGCCCAGAACGCGAACGGCGTCGTCTACGTCCCGGCGAGCACGTCACCGGTGCTGGTGCGGACCAACTACGGTGATGCCCGGATCTTCGGGTTCGAGCACTCGCTCAGGTGGAACGTGTCGAAGGCGTGGCTGGTGCAGACCGAGTTCACCTACCTGCACGCGGCCGACCGCGCCACGGGCGCGCCGCCGAACATCGAGGGGGGCACGCCGGCGCCGGACGGGTACGTGAAGGTCCGCTACATGCGGCCGTCGGCTCGCTGGTGGGCGGAAGGGTACCTGCACGCCGCCGCGCGCCAGACACGGCTCTCGACGCTCGACCTCGAGGACCGGCGGACGGGCGCGACGCGGACGACGAGCAGCATCAAGAGCTTCTTCTACAACGGCGCGACGGTGCGGGGCTGGGTGTCGCCGGGCCCCGACGGCGCGGCGGGGAACGCCGACGACACGCTGACCGTCACAGGGGAGACGCTCGCGCAGGTGCAAGCGCGAGTGCTCGGCACGGCGACCTCCGCCCCGCTCTACACGTCGGTTGCCGGCTACACCACGATCGGCGCCAGGGGCGGGTTCCGGATCGGCAACCGCAGCGAGGTGCTGATCGACCTCGAGAACATCACCGACGAGAACTACCGCGGCATCGCGTGGGGCATCGACGCGCCCGGCCGCAACCTGTCGATCATGTGGAGGACGAAGTTCTAGCTGGCAGCTACCCCTGCACGATCGTCAGCAGGTCCTCGGGCCGGTCGGCCAGTTCGTCGGCGCCGGCCCGCACAAGGTCCTCGCGCTCGGACGGCCCCCAGAGCGCCGCGATGGTCCGCATTCCGGCAGCCTTCCCCGCCGCCATGTCGTGGACGGCGTCGCCCACGTACACCGTCCGCGCCGCATCCAGGCCGCCTTTCGCCGCGGCGTGCAGCAGCGGCTGGGGATCCGGCTTGTGCCGCTCGGTGTCGTCGTGGAAGACGCCGATCGACAGGAACTCGCCCAGGCCGTAGTACTCGTAGCACTCGCGCGCCGCCCACTCCACCTTGCTCGTCACGACGCCGAGCGTCAGGCCCCTGGCGCGCAGGCCTTCGAGCGTCTCGCGCATCCCTTCGTACGGGCGGATGAGGCGGCCGAGGTTCTCGCGCTGAAACCCGCGGTAGGTCGTCAGCATCGTCCTGGACATGGCCGACGGATCCTTCACGCCCGCGGCCGCGGCGTAGTCGAACAGGATGTCGTCGAGCGATCGGCCGAGGTTGCCGATGATCGCCTTCCGGCCGGGGTCGTATCCGGGCAGGTGCGCGGCCAGCGTGTGCTGGTAGCAGGCGAGAATGAGCGGTATCGTGTCGACGAGGGTGCCGTCGAGATCGAAGAGAACGGCGTCAACGCGGGTCAGCATCGCAGTAGCATATACTGCGCGGTTCGCGGCCGGGCATGGCCGCCGAGGAGGGCGCCCGTGAAGATCGTCCCGTTCGAGATGGAGCGGATGCAGTCCACCTGGGAGAACCAGGTCGAGATCAACCTGTCGGAGAGCGGCGTCCACCCGCTCACGGTGGGCGAACTCCTGGAGGGTGAGACGGCTCGCCGGCGCCTGCTGGACGTGGCGCTCGGCTACCCGCAGACCAACGGCACCATCCCGCTTCGGTCGGCCATCGCATCGCTCTACCCTGGCGCGACCCCCGATCATGTTCACGTGACAAACGGCGGATCGGAGGCGAACTTCTGCACGACGTGGAGCCTGCTCGAGCCCGGCGACGACGTCGTGATGATGGCGCCGAACTACATGCAGACGTGGGGCCTGGCGCACGCGTTCGCCGGGACGGTGCGCGCGTGGCCGCTCCGCGAGCGCGACGGACGGTGGCGGCCCGACGTGGCGGAGCTACGATCGCTGCTGACGCCGAAGACGAGGCTGCTGATCATCTGCAACCCGAACAACCCGACCGGCGCGTGCTTCGACGCGCCGACGCTCGACGCAATCTGCCTGGAGGCCGCACGGCACGGTACGTGGGTCCTCGCCGACGAGATCTACCGCGGAGCGGAACTGGCGGGCGGCGAGACGCCGTCGGTCTGGGGCCGGTACGAGAGGGCGCTCGTCACCAGCGGACTGTCGAAGGCGTACGGCCTGCCGGGTCTCCGCATCGGCTGGATCGTCGGACCCCCGGCGTTCGTCGAGAGCACGTGGGCGCATCACGATTACACCAGCATCGCGCCCGGCGCGGTCAACGACCGGCTGGCGGCGATCGCGCTCGGGCCGGCGACGCGCGCGCGCATCCTGGCGCGGACCCGCGACATCCTCAACTCGAACTTTCCGGCCCTCGCCGCCTGGCTGTCGGCTCGGCCCGGGCTGTTCTCCTTCGTGCCGCCCGAGGCGGGAGCGATCGTCTACGTGCGCTACCACCGGCCAGTCGAGTCCGTCGCCCTCACGACGAGGCTGCGGGAGGAGAAGGGCGTGCTCGTCGTGCCGGGCGGCCACTTCGGGATGGACGGCTTCATCCGGGTCGGCTTCGGCGGCCCGGCAGCCGAACTCTTCGAGGGGCTCTCGCGGCTGGAGAGCATTCTGTAGGTCGGCCCTTTCGCCGAAGAGTCGGCGCTGACGCTGAGTGGTCGGGGCTTTCGCTGAGTGGTCGGCCCTTTCGCCGAAGAGTCGGCGCTGACGCTGAGTGGTCGGGGCTTTCGCTGAGTGGTCGGCCCTTTCGCCGAAGAGTCGGCGCTGACGCTGAGTGGTCGGGGCTTTCGCAGAGGGGTCGGTGCTGACGAAGAAGGGTCGACGCGTGCGCTGACGGGTCGACGCGAGTGCTGGAGCCACGGATGTTCGCTGCTGACCTGGTGTTGATCGGTTTCGGCAACGTCGCCCGGCGGTTCGTCCGCCTGCTGGAAGAGCGCGCCGCCGAACTCCGCGACGTCCATCGGATCGACTGGCGCATCGTCGGCATCGCGACGGCGAGGCACGGCGTCGCGACGAACCTCGACGGCCTCGACATCGGGCGGGCGCTGGGGCTCGTGGAACGCGGCGAGTCGCTGGACGTTCTCGACGCGCCGGGGTCCGCTCGCCGCTGGCCGGCAGCGTCGGGGCTCGAGCTGATCGAGCAGGTGGCGGAAGCCGCGCGCGGGGCCGGCAGTAGCCGGCCGCTCGTCGTCGTCGAGACGACGGTGCTGGACATCGCGGCGGGGCAGCCGGCGATCGACCACGTGCGTGCGGGGCTTCGCGCCGGCGCGCACGTCATCACCGCCAACAAGGGTCCGGCGGCGTTTGCGTACGCCGAACTGGCGGACCTCGCGCGGGCGGCGGGTCGGGCCTTTCTCTTCGAAGGCGCGGTGATGGACGGGATTCCCATCTTCAACCTGGTTCGCGAGACGCTGCCGGCGGTGCGGGTCTGCGGCTTCAGCGGCGTCGTGAACAGCACGACGAACTTCATCATCACGGCGATGGAGCAGGGCCGCGAGTTCGCGGAGTCGCTGGCCGAGATGCAGGCGGCCGGCATTGCCGAAGCCGACGCGTCGCTGGACGTGGACGGATGGGACGCTGCCGCGAAGGCGTCTGCGCTGGCCAACGTCCTGCTGGATGCACGGATGACGCCGCAGCAGGTGGCGCGGACGGGCATCGGCCACCTGACGGGGGCGGCCGTCCGAGGGGCCGTGGCCCGGGGAAGCAGGCTGAAGCTGGTCGCGCGGGGAGAGCGTCGTGGTGCGGACGTGGCCGTGCGGGTCGGCGTCGAGGAGCTTCCCGCCGGTCACCCGTTCTCGACTCTGGGCGGCCAACAGAACGCGCTCGTGCTCGAAACCGACCTGCTTGGCTCGTTCGCGGTCGCGCAGCTCGGCGGCGGTCTCACGCAGACCGCCTACGCGCTGGTGACCGACCTGGTGGCGGTGGGCCGTCGGTGTGGCGCGGGGCTTTAGCCCCGCGATCGCATCGGAATGTTGAACGGCGGCGGGGCATCGCCGCCGATCTGCGCTCCCGGGCTACTTCGACACCCTGGGCGCGGTGCGACGTGCCACGCCCAGTTCCCCGAGCCGCTTCGCGATGTCCTTGCCGGCGTTGGTGGGGCTGACGGCCTTGTCGATGTACAGGATCTTCCCGTCGATCCCGATGTAGAAGGTCCACCTGACCGCGTACCCCTGGTCGTCCTGGACGACACCGTACGCTTTCGCGACGGCCCTGGTCGGGTCGCTCAGCAGCGGGTAGTCCGCACTGATCTTCCGGGCGAACGCCGCGAGGTTCTCCGGCGTGTCGGTGCTCGCCGCGAAGTGCACGACGTCGAATGCCCGGATCGAGTTGCCGCTCACACGGAGCGACTGGCATTCGGCCGTTCAACCACTGGTGGCTGCTTTGGCAAACCAGGCAATGACCACGGCCTGCTTGCCCTGGAAGTCCTGGAGGCGGTACGTCCGCCCGTCCGAGCCCTTGAGCGTGAACGGGGGCGCCGCGTCGCCCGGCGCGAGCGGAGCCGCACCGGCCGTCCCCGAACCGGCCGGGCTGGGGACGCCCTCGGGCATTCCGGCAAGGAGGACCGCCGCGAGCAGGAGGTACAGCATGTTGCTCCTCGAGTTCCTGGGAACCGGAGACGAGTTTCGGATGTGGCGATGAGGGAGGCATTATAATGCCTGCGCTCCCATGAACCTAGCTCCCGGTGCCACGCTCGGAAGCTACGAGGTGGCCGGCCTGATCGGCGAAGGCGGGATGGGCTCGGTCTACCGCGCGACCGACTCGCGGCTCGGCCGGCAGGTCGCGCTCAAGGTCGTGCGGCCGACGCTCGTGGACAGCGACGACCGCGTCGCCCGGTTCACGCGCGAGGCACGGCTGCTCGCCTCGCTCAATCATCCCAATATCGCGACGATCCACGGGTTCGAGGAATGCGACGGCGTCCGCTTCCTCGTCCTAGAACTGGTGCCGGGCGCGACCCTCGCCGAGATGGTCGCGAAAGGTCCGATCCCGATGCGCGACGCGCTGGCGCTCGGCGTGCAGATCGCAACCGCCATCGAGGCGGCCCACGAACGGGGCGTCATCCACCGCGACCTCAAGCCCGCGAACATCAAGGTCACGCCCGATGGCATCGTCAAGGTGCTGGACTTCGGCCTCGCCAAGGCGCTGGCCCCGGATTCGAGCTCGGACCCGGCGGGCACCGGCATCACGACGGCGCCGTCCGGCACCGCCGCCGGCGTCATCCTCGGGACCGCCGCCTACATGAGCCCGGAGCAGGCGCGCGGAATGGAAGTCGACAAGCGCTCGGACGTGTGGGCGCTCGGCTGCGTGCTGTTCGACATGCTGACGGGCCGGACGGCGTTCGGCGCCAGCACGGCATCCGACACGATGGCGGCCGTGTTGACCCGCGACCCCGACTGGTCGTGCCTGCCCGCCAATCTCCCGGTGTCGGTCAGGGCCCTTCTGCGCCGCCTGCTGGCGAAAGACCTCCACCGCCGATTGCACGACGTGGGCGACGCACGCATCGAGCTCGAAGAAGCGGTCGCGGCGCTTGCCGAACCGTCCGTGGCGCCCTCGGGCGAACGCCGCTCCGCAAGCAACCGTCGCCGACTGGTGGCGACGTCTGCGGCGGCGTTCGTCGCGGTGGCCGTGCTGGCAGGGGCGGCCGGATGGATGCTGAAGCCGTCCGCGCCGCCGCCCGCCGGCGGGCCGGTCCAGTTCATGATGCCGCTGCCCGCCGGAGAGTCCTTCGGCGGCCTCGACTTCCCCGCGGTCGCCTTCTCGCCGGGCGGCACGCACGTGGCGTTCGTCGGAACGCGTGGCGGCCAGAGCCGACTGTTCGTCCGGGCGCTCTCCGATCTCGAGGCGCATCCGGTTCCCGGCACAGAAGGGGCGCTCGGCCCGTTCTTCTCGCACGACGGTCAGTCGATTGCGTTCTTCGCGGACGGCCAGCTGAAGAAGGTACGGGTCGCCGGAGGGCCGGTGCTCAAGGTCTGCGACGCCGCCATCGGCTTCGGCGGTGCGTGGGGGGCGGACGGGACGATTGTCTACGCACCGGACAACAGCTCCGCAATCTGGCAGGTGTCCGCCGGCGGCGGCACTGGCCGGCCCATTACGCGGCTCGACACGGCGCGCGGCGAGTTCAGCCACCGCTGGCCCGAGCTGGTGCCTGGCACGGACGTGCTCATCTACACGGTCGGCACGGAAGGAAGCTGGGACGACGCCTCAATCGTCGCGCAGCCGCTGAACGGCGGCGCACGCACCACCATCGTCCAGGGCGGCACGAACCCGAAGTGGCTGCCGGGCGGCCGCCTCCTGTTCGCGCGAGGCGGGACCGTGTTCGCCCGTCCGTTCGATCCGCGGCGCCTGTCCGCGACGCCGGCCGCATCTCCTATTCTCACCGGCGTGCTCGAATCGAGTGACGGCGCGATCCAGTTGAGCGTGTCCGGCGCCGGAGGCGTCGTCTACCTCGCGGGGGGTGGCGGAGAGGCCAAGAAGACGCTCGTCTGGGTCGACCAGCAGGGCAACGTACAGCCGATCGCTGCGCCCGAGCGTGCCTACTCGTCCCCGCGCCTGTCGCCCGACGGCCGAACGCTGGCCGTCGCCATCGCCGGGCCGGATTGGGAAGAGGTCTGGACCTACGACATTGCCCGAAGCGCACCGAGCCAGGTGACGTTCGAGGGCGGAACCGCGCCGGTCTGGACCGCCGACGGCAGGCGCATCGTGTTCAGCTCGGGCCGCAACGGCCCGGCCGCCCTTTTCTGGAAACCCACCGATGGCAGCGGCTCCGACGAGCGCCTGACGACCAGCCCGCGCGCCGCGATTCCCGGCTCGGCATCTTCGGACGGACGAACGGTCGCCCTCGTGGAGTCCGACCTGTCGGGCAGCCGCGAGATCCTGCTGCTCAACACCGATGACCGGACCTCGCGCCCGTTCGCCAAAGCGCCGCCCAACAGGACGGCCCCGGCACTGTCCCCCGACGGACAGTGGCTGGCGTATGTCTCGGACGAGTCTGGACGCGACGAGGTGTACCTCGCACCGGTCGCCGACCCAAGACGGCGCGTGAAGGTGTCCGCGGACGGCGGGACCGAGCCCGCGTGGCGGCGGGACGGCGCCCGGCTGTTCTTCCGCTCCGGCGACCAGATGCTGGCCGCCGCAGTGGCGGTCGGACCCGGGCCGAGCGTGAAGCCGCCCATTGTCCTGTTCAGTGGGGCGTTCGACAAGGGCACGGCCGCGCGCGCCGCTTACGACGTCAGCGGAGACGCCAGGTTCCTCATGGTCGCCAGCCCCTCCAGTGCACTCGCACCCGCCGGGCTGCACGTCGTCCTGGGATGGCCCGCACCCTGGTCGAACTCGGACGGACAGGCCGGGCAGCGCCAGGGCACCCCGCCGCGCTGACCGGCGCGCGGTTCTCGAGGCAGAAACGCGTCGACAGCCGCGGGGATTGCGCCGAGTGGCAATTTGACAGTGGGCCCGGCGGCACGAGATACTGTGCTGCACGCCTAGATGTGCTGACCAGGCTGTCCATGAAGACCAATGTCACTCTGAAGCTGGATGCCGATCTTCTGCGCGAGGCCAGGATTCTCGCGGCGGAAGAAGGAACGTCGATCAGCGCGATGCTCGCCGACCGGGTCGAATCGCTCGTCCGCGAGCATCGGGGCTTCGACAAGGCGCGCCGCCGGGCCCTCGGACGCCTCCGCCACGCCCCGGCGCTCGACTGGCGCCGGCCCGCCTCACGGGATGAGCTGCATGAGCGCTAGATGCTTCGTCGATACGAACATCCTCGTCTATGCGCACGACGCGTCGGCCGGCCTGAAACACGACCGGGCCCGCGAGCTGGTGGAGGGCCTCTGGCAGTCTCGAGCCGGAGTGGTCAGCACGCAGGTCCTGCAGGAGCTCAGTGTCAACGTACGGAAGAACGCTGCCCGGCCCCTGGGGCTCGAGGCGACCAGGGAACTCGTCTCCGACTACCTGGCGTGGCACGTCGTCGTGAACGATGGCGAGGCCGTGCTCGCGGCGTTTGACCTCGAGAAGCGCTACCGAGTGTCCTTCTGGGATGCGCTGATCATCCACGCCGCGCAAGTCGCTGGCGCCGAGGTGCTCTACTCCGAGGATCTCTCGGACGGACAGCGTTACGGCGAGGTGCGGGTCGTCAATCCGCTGAACAAGTGAGCGAGCGCATGCTGAAGACCCCTCCCGGCTCCAGGAAGAACGACCCCCTGCAGGTGATTCCGGGCGTGGGGCCGAGCATCGCGGCCGACCTGCGCGCGATCGGCATCGAGGACCCGGCCGACCTGCGCGACCAGGACCCCGAACGCCTCTATGCGCGCAGCAACGCGTTGAGAGGCGTGGTCCAGGACCGCTGCCTGCTCTACGTCTTTCGCTGCGCGGTGTACTTCGCCAGCGCCAGCCGGCACCAGCCCGACCTGCTGAAGTGGTGGAACTGGTCGGACGATGCGCTGGCCTCTACTTCTTCGCGCCGTCGGTTTTCGCGCCCGCCAGCTGCCCGACGGCGGCCAGCGTCGTCTGCGCGGCGTTGAGACCCAGCTTGAAGTCCTTGTCGCTGAAGTTCGCGTACATGTCGAGAATCGTGTGCCAGGTCGGGTCCCACCCGGCGCCGACCTGCGACAGACGCTCGGCCTCGCGCAGGCTCACGGAGGCCACGATGTCCTGGAACGGCACCGAATCGGTATTCGACATGCGGTTGCCGACCGTCGCCGGGTAGTCGGTCGCATAGCGGTCGTTCGCGTTCTTGAGCGCCCACGCGAGCGCCTGCGAGTCGTTCTCCATCTTCGACGTCCCGGCGAACTCCACGTTGACGTCGGCCTCGGGCCGCTGATCGGGGGGCAGCGTGCCATCGGCGCGGGGCATGCCGTGGTCGTACAGCATCATGTCGTGCTGGATCACGCCGAGCCACTTCGGCTCCGGGTACTTGCCGGATCCCGGCGGGTTCTCCTTGCCCTGCAACGCGCCCCTCTGCTCGATGTAGGCGCGCGCGCCCTGGAGCCCCGTCTCCTCGTTGTTCCAGATGATGAAGCGGATCGACCGGTCGGTCTTCACGTCGGGCGCGCTGAAGATGCGCGCGAGTTCCATCACGATGGCCAATCCCGACCCGTTGTCGTTGGCACCTTCCGCGTAGCCGATGCCGTCCATGTGGGCCGAGACGATGTACATCTCGTCGGGACGGGTGGAGCCGACCTTCGTGCAGTAGACCTCCTGCCGCTGGCCGGGCGTCGTGGGCGGGCTGTTGAGTTCGCGCAGCGCGACGTCGGCCTGTTTCGTCGGGTCGTTGTTGACGCCGGTCGGCGCACGGTAGCCCTTGATCCCCGTGCCGCCGCGTTGCGCCACCTGCCCTCGCGCACCGGCTGCCGCGCCCCCCGCGGCGGCGGCGCCCGCGGCCGCCCGCGGCGCCGGTTCGTAGGTGTAGGTGACGCGCTCGGTCGGCGTGCAGCCGTAGCTCTTGAGCTGCGCCTCGATCCAGTCGTTGGCGGCCTTGTTGCGGTCGGTGCCCTGGCGCCGGTCGCCGAACTTCGTCAGACCCTTGATGGTCGCCTTGTATCTCTCCAGGTCGAGGCGCCCCACCAGCGTGCGGACGGGATCATCCGCCGGCGCTGCCTGAGCAGCGGCGCCGGCCGTCGTCTGGCCAGCAGCAGTCTGGGCCTGCGCCCACGCACTGGTGACGAACCCGAGGAGAACAGGGGAGAAGCACACGATCACGACCATTCGCACGCGCATCGGGAACCTCCAGAGAGAGGCAGTCTAGCGCATCTTCGGCTACGACTCCCCGAGTCCTGCGCTATGATGTGCCGGTCCCGACTCCGCCGAGACTAGTCCGGAGATACTCATGAGCCTCGTGCCAGGAGCCCGTCTCGGTCGCTACGAGGTCGTCGCCCCGCTCGGGGCGGGGGGGATGGGCGAGGTCTACCGGGCCCGGGACGAACGGCTCGACCGCGACGTCGCGGTGAAGGTCGTGCCGGACGAGGTGGCTGCCGACCCGGAACGGCTCGCGCGCTTCGAGCGCGAGGCGAAGGCGCTGGCGCGCATCGAGCACCCGAACATTCTCACGATCCACGATTTCGGCGAGGAGGCGCCGGCTGGCGGCTCCTCCCGGGCCACGCACTTCGCCGTAACGGAGCTTCTGACCGGCGAGACGCTCCGCGCCCGCCTCGCTCGCGAGCGGATGTCGTGGCGCCGAGCGGTAGAGGTCGGCGCGGCGGTGGCGGACGGCCTGGGCGCAGCGCACGGCCAGGGCATCGCGCACCGGGATCTCAAGCCCGACAACATCTTCCTGACCGCGGACAACCGGGTCAAGATTCTCGATTTCGGCCTGGCTACGAGCGGCCTCGTGCACAGCGGCGACACCAGGACGGGCATGGCCCACGGCACGCCGACGGTCCCCGGCGTCGTGCTCGGCACGGTTGGCTACATGGCGCCCGAGCAGGTGCAAGGCGCTGCGGTGGACGTGCGCGCCGACGTCTTCTCGCTGGGCTGCGTGCTCTTCGAGATGGTCACCGGCCGGCGCGCATTCGTCGGCGCCACTGCCGCCGAGACGCTCGCGGCCATCCTCTCGGCGCCCGCGCCGGCGATGGCGGTGAGCGGGTCGGATGTTCCGCAGGACCTCGAACACATCGTCGGGCGGTGCCTGGAGAAGCAGCCGGGCGCGCGGTTTCAATCGGCAACCAATCTCGCGTTCGCCCTGCGGGCGCTGCTGACGTCGCCGGTCGGCATTCCTGCCGGATCCCGTGCGTCGGTCGGAGGGCCAACGCTGGCCGCGGCGCGGCGCGCGCGCACCCGTGTCGGGCTGTGGAGCGCCGCAGCGCTGGTGGTCGTCGCGGCGGCTGCCGCCTACTTCTGGCTTCCGCGCCGGAGCGAACCGGCGCCGATCCCCAGGTTCGGCAATCCGGCGCAGGTCACCACCGCTGTCGGCGCGGAGATGCGCCCGACGTGGTCGCCCGACGGACGCATCGCGGCGTACGAGTCCGACGAAGCGGGCAGCTGGGATATCTGGGTGAGCCAGACCGGGAGTCGGGAGGCCGTCAACCGGACGGCCGACAGCGCGGCCGCCGACGTCATGCCCGCGTGGTCGCCCGACGGCCAGTGGATCGCATTCCTGTCGTTGCGCGAGGGCGTCGGCTACTACGTCGTGTCTGCGGTGGGCGGCGCCGCGCGCAAGGTCGCGTCGCTGCCGCCCGCGATGCGGGACCCCGGGGCGCCGGCATGGTCTCCCGACAGCAAGAACCTCGCCTACGCGCTTGGCCAGCGAACCGGCCCGTGGATCGAGATCCTGACGCTCGCGTCGGGGGCGACACGCAGGCTCGGGGTTCCGCAGTTCCCTCGCAACAACGTCATCTGGGATCTCAGCTGGTCGCCTGACGGGCGCTGGCTCGCGTATGGCAGGGGGCTGAGCGAAGCCTCGGCGACCTTCGAGCTCTGGGTGACGCGCGTGTCGGATGACGCCAGCGTTCAGCTGACGGACGGCAAGAGTTGGGACGTCTCGCCGAGTTGGTCGCCGGATTCGAGCGGTTTCTATTTCGTGAGGAATCGCACCGGAACGCCGGACCTGTGGTACCAGGCAATCGCGGGCGATGGCCGCGCGGCTGGCCCGGCGGAACAGGTGACGACAGGCATTGGCATGGCCGGGGCGGCCGTCAGCCCGGACGGCAGGAAACTGGCGTACTCGAAGGGGAGCGCGACCTCCAAGGTCTTCCGCATTCCCCTGCTCGCGGACAAGCCGGCGACATGGCCGGACCTGGAACAGGTGATGGCGGAGGAGGCCCGGATCGATCACGTCGACATCTCTCGAGACGGAAAGATCGTCATCAGCGCCAACCCGGCCGGGAACTTCGATCTGTTCCTGCTGCAAGCCGGCGGCCGCGCCAGTCAGCCGATTGCCACGGATCCAGCGCAGGACAATGGGCCACGGTGGAAGCCGGATGGGTCGGAGATCGCCTTCTACTCGCAGCGGACCGGCAAGCGAGAGGTGTGGGTGACGCCGAACGCCGGCGGGCCGGCACGACAGGTCACTCGCGGCGATATGGACCACTACTATCCCGCCTGGTCGCCGGACGGGCAGGACATCGCCTTCGTGAGGTACGCGGCAGGCATCTTCGTGATGCCCGCGGCGGGCGGTCAGGAGCGGGCGGTTACAACGGACCCCGTCGACATCTTCCCCGATTATTCCCCGGACGGACGGTGGATCGCGTTCACGTCCGCCCGCGGAGGACCGTACCCGCGATTGTGGCGCGTGCCGGCGGCGGGCGGACCCGTCGAGCCGCTGACCGACGGGCCGGCCTGGTACTTCCGCTGGTCGCCCGACGGCAAGCGCGTGGTGTTCAACGGCACGGGCGAACGCGCGAACTCCACCTGGGTCCGATCGCTCGACAGCCGGCAGGAGCGGCCAATCACGGCATTGACCGGGCGCCGCGGACGCATCGGGCCGTGGGGCCTCGCCACCGACGGCCGCTTCGTGTATTTCGTCTGGGTTGAGAGCCGAGGCGACATCTGGGTCGGCGACCTCATTCAGCCCTCCGCACGATGAGGACCGTCCGGCGCGACCCGCGGGTCTCGCACCTCGCCGAAACGCGCATGCGGCACCCTGTCGCAGGGCGGCGCCTCGCTGCAGCCGTGCGTAACCTCGACGCGCCGCCCCGTCATCTTGAGGTATGACTCACCCGGGCTGGCGCTTCGCGGGACTCCTGGTCGCTGCGATTCTGCAGGCCGGCTGCTGGGAATCGCAGTACGTCGACACCGTCGTCCGCCCGGACGGTTCGGTGGACCGGGCCATCGCCCAGTCCAAGAGCCTCACGCCCGATGCCGCACGCCGGCCCGAGGTCTGGGCGGAAACGCGCCCGGCCATGTCGGGGCCAGAGGTCCCGTGGGACGGTTCGCTGGCGGCACTCAAGGCTCCCGGTCCGAAGGAAGAGGGAATCTACTTCGCGGCGCGAGGGCGCTTCCCGTCTGTCGGCGCCATCCCCGACCACTACGTCGAGATGGCGAAAGACGGCGCTGCTGCGAGCCGGCTCGTCCGCACCTACACCAGGCGCGACCTCGGCCTGGTCACCGAGCACGTGTGGACCGAGACGCTCACCGACACCGTCGGCCTCGACGAAATGGCGAAGGCTCGAGAGGAGCTCGCGCAGATCAACATGAAGCTGCTGCGGGCCGCGCTCGACGAGGGCCTGGGCCGAGACTACCAGTTCGAGGACTATGTCCGATGGGTCGGCGAGACCGAAAAGGTCTTCTTCGGGGTGATTGTCGAGGACGCCATCTGGAAGCGCGCCAACCGCGGCGCGCCTGAGGACAAGGACCTCGAGAAGAAGATGGCGGCGACCCTGGCGGCGCAGTACGGCGTCCCGTGGCTCGTCGTCGAGGACACCGACGACGCGCTCAAGGCCGCTCTGAAGGAGAAGACCTCGACCCTGATCAAGCGGCGCGACGGCGGGGCCCTCGGGCCCGCCCTGGTCGAGCTGATCGTGGACGCCGTCTGGGAGATCGGGAACGGCGAGCACGGCCTGGTGTCGTTCGACAAGGAGGCGGACGGTGCAAGATTCGCGGCCGGGCTGAACCGGATCGCCGCCGCCGAGTTCGGCGGCATGGAGGCGCTGGAGAAGAAGGGAGAGGTCCTGTTCGAGCGGATGGGCGGCGTGACCTTCTTCCACTCGGGTCGGTCGTACGAGTTCAGCCTCACCCTCCCTGGCACGATTGTGGAGACGAACGGGACGCTGGACGGCGACTCGCGCGTCCGGTGGACGTTCGACCTCGAGGAGGCGTTCGCGTTCGGCTACACGATGCGGTGCCGGTCGATCGAGCCGAACCCGCCGGCACAGCGCGCGGCGCTCGGTGCGGAGCGCGTCACGACGCGCGCCGCGATGCTCCGCTATGTCGCCCTCGTGAGCGGCGAGGACGAGCTGCGCGAGGTTGTGGACCGGGCGGTTCGCGCGAGGAGTTCGGCACCGCTGGTCGCCTACCGGGCGGCACTCGCGCCGGGGCAGGATGCGAACCTGACGACAACCGTCGAGAAACTGGCCGCGCTCATCGGCCTGCCCGCACCGCCGCCTGCCGCGGTCGCGCCGGATTCCATCGCCGCCATCACGGGGCCGGCCGGTGCAGCCATCAAGCCGCCCCGCCCGGGGCGAGCCGGTCAGCGCTGGACGTCGCCCACCGACGGCCGCCCGATGGTGTGGGTGCCGCCTGGAGTGTTCGAGATGGGCCGTCGGCTTCCGCCGCCGGACCCGACGAAGAAGCAGGCCCCGCCCAAGAACGAGATGCCCGCTCACCCGCAGAAGATCGCCAGGGGTTTCTTCATCGACACCGCTCGGGTCACCAACGCCGAGTACCGCAGGTTCCTGCAGGCGCGGCCCGAATGGCAGCGCGGCTCCGCGGAACGGCGCCGGTACGTGTCGGCCGACTATCTCTCGGGATGGAAGGACGGCGAGCCGAAGCCCGACTCGGCCGGCAAGGGGGCGAACGTGAGCTGGTTCGCCGCCCGCGCCTACTGCACGTGGGCTGGGAAGCGGCTGGCCACCGAGGCCGAGTGGGAATACGCGTCTATGGCCGGGGCATCCATCGCGCCGGTGCAGCCTCCCGCGTCAAGTCAAGGTGGCGCCACGCCGCCGGTTTTCGCGAACGCCTGGGGCGTGATGGACCTTTTCGGACGGGGCGAGTGGACGTCGAGCGCGGCGAAGCCGTA
Source organism: uncultured Acidobacteriota bacterium (assembly GCA_963783255.1). Taxonomy (GTDB): domain Bacteria; phylum Acidobacteriota; class Vicinamibacteria; order Vicinamibacterales; family Fen-181; genus FEN-299. Next base: position 136,329 of record CAWAMP010000013.1, read on the forward strand.
TCCCTACCGCGTCGACGACGGACGCGAGGACGCCGACGTCCGCGGCGCCCGGGTGGTTCGGTGGCTGACTGTCAACGACGACAGCGGCGTACGGCCCTCAACCAAGGCTCGCGGGTCGGGGATGGAGGAACACTCGAAGACGTTCCGGTGCGCGTACTGAAGCCGGCTCCCGGTGTGCGGCCGGCGACGCGCGGCATCGTCGCGCGAGTCACACGCCAGGTCGCTTCGCAGGCCGCCCGTAGTACCCGGCAAGGCACTGGTCCATCACCCACGAAGCGCGGGCGCCGCTCCGGCCCGTCGACTCGCAGCTTCCGCGGCCGATCAACTCGTCCACGATCGTCTGCACGAGCGGCTGGTGGACGTGCGGCGGGTTCAGGAAGGGCAGCACCTCTTCGCGCCCGCCGGCGCGCAGCACCAGCGGCGCGTCCGTGAACACGGGCATGTGCAGCTCGCCGTCGGTCCCGCTGATGACGATGCCGTCGGCGGAACGGTCGGCGTTGAAGTTCCAGACGCCGGTGCCCGCGATGCCCGACTCGAACCGGAAGCAGGCCGTCGTCAGGTCCTCCGCGGCGTAGCTTCCGCCGGTGTTGGCGGCAAGGCCGGCGACTGCCGCGATCGGACCGAGCAGGAAATCGAGCAGGTCGAAGCCGTGCGAGGCGAGATCCAGAAAGAGGCCGCCGCCCGCTATGGCAGGATCGACGCGCCAGGCACGCGCCGCCTCGCCCTGGAGCAGGCGGCCGTACTGGAAGATGTGTGCGGAGGACGGCGTGCCGATTGCGCCTGCGCGCAGCAGGTGGCGCGCCTCGAGAAAGCGGGGCAGCGCCCGGCGGTAGTAGGCGACGAACAGCGGCACGCCGCGCGCCTCGAACGCCTCGATCATGCGGAGGCACTCCGCGTGGGAGCGCGCCATCGGCTTCTCGACGAGGCACGGCTTGCCTGCCTCGGCCGCCATCACAGCCAGCTCGAGGTGCGACGAGGGCGGCGTGGCCACGTAGACCGCGTCCACCTCGGGGTCGGCCACGAGCGCGGCGGCGCTCTCGTAGTGCCTGGCCACGCCGTGGCGCCTGGCGTAGTCGGCCGCCTTTGCCGCATCACGCCGCATCACCGCAACGAGCGACGAGCCGGCAGCCTTCCGCAACGCGGGCCCGCTCTTCACCTCGGCCACGTCCCCGCAGCCAATCATCCCCCAGCGAATGTGGTCCTTCATGGTCCGAGCCAGTATCCACCGAACCGGCGCCGGAGGGAAGCGCGGGCCTCCGCCTGAGGTCCGACGCGCGAGGCGCCGGTCGCGGGCCGCCGCAAGACAATCGCGGAGTCCACCGGTCGCCGCGGGCGCCCGCTCTCGCTCACGCTCGACAGTGCCGAACCAGTCGCCTCGGCCGGAGGAATTCGCGTGAGCCAGTCGGCATCGCGCAGAGCGCCTCCGGGCAAGTCCGAGCCTGCGGCTCCTGGTTGATGCATCCGACCGTCGGCACTGCTCGCATGTTCGCTCGACCGGGCATCCCGCGACGCCCGTTGGCCGACACGGCGGCGGCCGCCACGGGCCGCCGCACAGGTACTCGCGGGGCTGAAGCGCCACAGCGATCGCCCCGCGCCGAAAGCCGAAGGTCGAAAGCCGAGAGCCGGCTTGCCCTGAGCGAGTGCGCCTGATGCACGCGAGTCGAAGGGTATAATGGCTTGATTCACTGACCCGTCTGGAGCGCATCGATCACATGGCCAAGAAGCACATCGCACCTCAGCGCCGGTACCGCGCGGACCTCTCGGACACGCCCGAGTGGCTCAAGAAGAAACAATGCCCGAACCGCGACAAGTACATGTCCGGCAAGCGCGTCCTGCCGAAGAACCTCACCGGCAGGGAGAAGCTCGCCGACATCGTGGACGACGCGTTCCTGGCCTACAACTCCGGGCGGCTGCGCGAGGCGTGCCAGCTGTTCACCGGCAAGATGCTCGAGCCCGACGTCACGATCGGCATGAGCCTGTCCGGCGCGCTGACCCCCGCCGGCCTCGGCTGCTCGTCGATCGTGCCGCTCATCAAGGCCGGCTTCGTCGACTGGATCGTCGCGACCGGCGCGATTCTCTACCACGACCTGCACTTCGCCTTGAACTACCCGGTCCGCATGGGCAGCTTCAAGATGGACGACACGGAGCTTCGCGACAACGACATCGTCCGCGTCTACGACGTCCTGATGGGCTACAGCGACTGCCTGATGGCCACCGACGAGATCCTCCGCACCATCCTGACCACGCCGGCATTTCAGAAGGAGATGGGCACGGCCGAGCTCCACTACCTGCTCGGCAAGTACGCCGCGGAGTGGGAGCGCAAGGCCGGCCTCAAGGATGTGTCGGTGCTGGCGGCCGCGTACCGGGCCGGCGTGCCGTGCTACACCTCGTCGCCGGGCGACTCGACGATCGGGATGAACGTCGCCGGCGTGGAGCTGCGCGGCAACAAGCTGCGCCTCAACCCGTCGATCGACGTCAACGAGACGACAGCGTTCGTGCTGGCGGCGAAGCGGGCGGGCGGAAAGAGCGCGGTGGTGCTGTGGGGCGGCGGCAGCCCGAAGAACTTCATGCTGCAGACCGAGCCGCAGATCCAGGAAGTGCTCCGCATCAAGGAGTACGGGCAGGACTACTTCCTGCAGGTAACTGACGCGCGGCCCGACACGGGCGGGCTGAGCGGCGCGACGCCGAGCGAGGCGGTGAGCTGGGGCAAGGTCGATCCGGACCGGCTGCCCGACGCGGTGGTGTGCTACACGGACACCACCATCGCGATGCCGATCCTGACGCACTACGCGCTGGCGAGGCACCGGCCGCGTAAGCTGCGGCGGCTCTACGACGCGCGCCCGGCGATGGTGAAGGCGCTGACGAAGGAGTACTTCACGCACAACGCCGTGAAGATGATCGACGGGTCGGAACCGGCGTTCTGAAGCCGCCGATGAGATGGCAGTCGTGGCCCGGCTCGTCTCTCCGGGCTCCGGTTCGGCAGACCTCACAGTCGCCCTTCGTGCCGACCCGGTCCGCGCCTGCCACTCGCGAGCGGCGTTGAGTCCTAATCCCTGAGCCTCCTATGTCCAAGCTATCCCCGAAGCAGCTCCGGTCGCTCGCCGACGAGCACGGCACGCCGCTCGTCGTCGTGGACCACGATGCGATCCGCGAGAACTATGCGACATTCAAGCGGCACCTGCCGCGCGTGCAGGCGTACTACGCCGTGAAGGCGAACCCGGCGCCGGAGATCGTGCAGACGCTCTACAGGACTGGCGCCAGCTTCGACGTGGCGTCGTTCCCGGAGTTCATGCTGGTCTACGAGCTGATCCGGCGGCGGCCGGCGAAGGAGCGACAGGATTTCGTGTGGGACAAGATCGTCTACGCGAACCCGGTGAAGGCGAAGGAGACGCTCGAGGAGCTCAACAAGTACAAGCCGCTCGTCACCTTCGACAACAGGACCGAGATCGGAAAGATCGCCGGGCACGCGCCGAACGCCGGCCTCCTGGTGCGCCTCCGCGTGCCGAACACCGGCTCGATGGTGGAGCTGTCATCGAAGTTCGGGTGCGAGCCTGGCGAGGCCGTGTCGCTCATGGAGGAGGCCCGCGATTCCGGCCTCGTCGTCGAAGGCCTGAGCTTCCACGTCGGCAGCCAGTGCACGAACTTCGAGAACTACGTGCAGTCACTGAACATGTCGGCGGCGGTGATGAAAGAGGCCTCGTCGCGCGGGTTCGACCTGAAGGTGCTCGACATCGGCGGCGGCTTCCCGGTCCGCTACAACCGGCACGTGCCGCCGTTCAGCGTTCTGGCGAAGAAGATCAACGCGGAGGTCGACCGCCTGTTCCCGAAGTCGATGGAGATTGTCGCCGAACCGGGGCGGTTCATGGTGGCGACCGCGGTGACGTCAATCGCGACGGTCATCGGCAAGGCGGTTCGCGACGGCAGGACCTGCTACTACATCGACGACAGCGTGTACCACACGTTCTCGGGGATCATCTTCGACCACTGCCCGTACCACTTCAAGGCGTTCAGGAAGGGCGCGACGGAGGTCTGTGCGGTGTTCGGCCAGACGTGCGACGGCCTGGACACCATCTCGCAGTCGGAGGCGCTGCCGGACCTCCAGCTCGACGACCTGGTCTACTCCGAGGACATCGGCGCCTACAGCAACGCCTCGGCAACGTGGTTCAACGGGTTCCCGCCGGCGAAGGTGGTCCACGTGAATCAGTAGCTGGCAGCTCTCAGCTGGCAGCGGACCACGGCTGTCCCGCCCAAAAGCGTGATGTGCCGCGCTCACCGCTCGACGTCGGTGCGCACGATGCGCACGCCGTAGACCGCGGCGATCTCGTTCCCGCCGGTGGCCTGGAACCGCACCGTGATCTTCTGCTTCCCCGCCAGCAAATTGGGCGCGAGTGCGTACTCGACGTCGAAGAACCCGATGTTCTTCTCCGGGCTGCGGCGTTCCACGGTCTGCGACGCGATCCTCGTCGCGTCGATCAGGATGTCGAAGGTGCGATTGGCGCGCTCGTCGCCCGCGTAGGTGACGATCAGCGTCATCGGCCGTGAGGGATCGACGGCGACGTCGAGCGAGAACCAGTCCGTTCCGCGGCGGCCGTATCGGCCGCTGGCCTGGACGACCGACGCGCCCTCGCCCTGGTAGTTGGCGTCGCGCTCGGCCTGCATCTGGCCCGGCTGGGCGAACGCGACGGTGGCCGACTCGAGCTTCCGCTGCTTCTCCTCGGCCGCGCGGATCGACGCCTCGCGCTTCTCCCAGTCGGCCGGCGTGTAGAGATCCCAGTAGGCCGCGTAGGTGCGGCGGTGCAGCGCGTAGAAGGGGACAAAGTCCACCTCGCGGTCGCGGCCGACACCCTCGCTCCTGAAACTGCCGGGCTTGCCGGCCACCGCCTTCAGCCAGCCGGTCACCGGCTTCCCGGCCGCGACGAACGCGGGCACGGTGAGGGGCTGAGCGGGTGGCGCGCCGTCCGCCGGCCGGCCGCGGCGCTGGACCGGGCCGAGGTCGCCGGCAAGCACCAGCGGCCCCCACATCAGCGCGACGCGGTTGGCGTTGTCGGGCAGCGGCTCTGCGCGAAGAGTCTTCGGCAACGTGACCGCCACCCGGTCGCCCGTCCTCCACGTGCGGCTCACCTCGACGTAGCTCCCGGCCGGCGGCAGCTTCGCGACGCCCGCGCCATTCACCGTCACCGCGAACCCGGCACCGGCCCAGTAGGGGCGCCTCAGCGCGACCGTGAACGCCTTGGGCGCCTTCAGCGTGAAGGTCAGCGACGCGGCGTCGCCGTCCGGGAAGGCGGAGTCGGCGGTGATGGTCGCGCCGGCGCTCTCCCACAGCGCCGTCGACGGCACGTAGAGGTTCACCCAGAGCCTCCCCGGCGCCTCGTAGTAGATGCCGTCGCCGTGCAGGGCGTGGCTCTCCATGCCCGACCCGACGCAGCAGGTGAAGCTCTGCGTCATGTTCTGGTACTCGCGCGAGACCCCCTGGCCGACCGGCACCATGTAGCAGGTGGAGCCGTCCGCCGGGTCGATCGAGCCGAGGATGTGGTTGAAGAGTGCGCGCTCGTGGAAGTCGGCGTAGCGGGCGTCAGGCTCGAGGGCGAACAGCGCCCGCGCCATCTTGATCAGGTTGTAGACGTTGCAGGTCTCGGCCGTGCGCCCCTCGATCATGTCGTTCAGCTTGTCGGGCTGGCCGAAGTACTCGTTCCGCCCATGCCCGCCCGTCGCGAAGCTGTGGTGCGCGGCCACCTGGTCCCAGAAGAACCTCGCGGCGACGCCGTCCCGCTCGCTGCCCGTGTAGGTGTAGCGGACGAGCGACCCGAGCAGCTTGGGAACCTGCGTGTTGCCGTGCTTGCCGGCGAGGATGTCCTCTCGCCGGGAGAGCGGGTCGATGATCGCCTTGTGGTCGAAGTGGTCCGACAGGGCCAGCCACCGCTTGTCGCCGGTGTCGGCGTAGAGGTCGGCGAGGACCTCGTTCATGCCGCCGAACTCGGTCGCCAGCATCTTCTGCGTCTGGTCGGCGTCGAGCTTCGAGAGGATGCTCTCGGCCCAGGCGGCGTACTTGACCTCCACCTCGAGCGCCGTCCGGTTCCCGGTGTAGCGGTAGGCGTCGCGCAGGCCCGCGTAGATCTTGTGGAGCACGTACCACGGCGACCAGAGGCCGTTCAGGTCGAAGCCGCCCAATCGGATCACGCCGCGCGTCAGATCCTCGAAGCGGACCTTTCCATCCACGCCTTCCTTGTCGGCCTGGGCGCCGATGTAGCCGTCCCCCTGCCTGTCCTGCACCGCCTTGAGTTCGGCCACCAGGTAGTCCGCGCGCTGCTTGAAGCGGACGTCGCCCGTGGACGCGTACATCAGGCTCACGCCCGACAGGTAGTGGCCTGCGATGTGCCCGGTCAGCTGGCGGCCGGGGCCGTCCCACCCGCCGTAGCCCTGCGCCTTCGGCTCGAGGCCGGCGCTCTTGCGCAGGAACGCCATCATCCGGTCGACCTCGAGCGACAGCAGGTACTCCGCGTCGAGATCCTGCGCGCGCTTGAGCGGCCCGCCGGTCACGCGGACGTCCGCGAGCGGAAGCGCGTGCGCCCTCAACGGAACGGCCGGCTTCACGGGCGCCCCGACCTCGGCGGACACGCCGCAGCCGGCCAGCAGCGCGGCGGAAAGGACAGTAAATAGGGAGTGTCTCACGGGCATGCGCTCCTGTCAGCGGTCAGCCGACAGCTGGCAGCCGGCGGCGGATAGGCTGTCACGCGTGATCCACTGCCTACCGCCTACCGCCTACTGCCTACTACGTGATCTCACGTTCCGCTGCCAGCTGAACGCTACCAGCTGCCAGCTACTTCGTTCCCCCCGCCCACTTCTTCCACACCGGCGCGTCGTAGAGCAAACGCAGGAAGACGCCGCCGACGACCGACCGAGCCTGGAAACCGGCCTTCGTCGCGTCGTGCGTCCAGTACCAGTCGGTCATCGGCACGCGGTGGGGCGTGGCGGCGAGCATGTCGAACACGGGGTTCACCAGCGCCTCGAAGTCGGCGCGCGACCCGGTGAGCGTGGCGGTCCACGTCACCCAGTCGAGCTTCGTGTAGAGGCGCCGGTTGTCGAGCGGCACGCCGTACCGCTCCTGGATCCGACGGTAGTACGCCATCTCCTTCTGCGCCACGGCGGCCGGGAACAGGTTCAGGCCGAGGAGGCGATCCCAGACGAGGTTGTACTTCTGGCTCCACGTGCCGGGGCGATCGAAGGCGAGCCGGTAGTGATCGCCGTCGGCGGCCTCCTTCACCCAGCGCGCGGCGAATCCCTCGGCAAGCTTTCGGTACTCAGCCGCCAGCGCCCTTTCGCCCTTGAGCTCCGACAGCCGCGCGAAGGCGCCGAGTGCGACGATGGCCTTCGCCGAGAGGTTCACGTTGTGGGCGAGATGGCCGGCGAAGTCGTCCGTGCAGAGCTGGTTCTCGGGATCGAACCCTTTCTCCTTGAGGTACTGCGCCCATTTCGTCAGCACCGGCCAGTACCGGCCGGCCAGCTCCGCGTTCCCTTCCATCTGGGCGATGGCCGCAACGAGAATGATCATGTTGCCGGTCTCTTCGACCGGCATCTGGTTCTCTTCCGTCTTCTCGCCGCCGCCGTAGACCTGGCCCGTGGCGTGCGGATAGGTGCCGAGGTCGTGCGGCGCGAACGGGAACTTCCACCGGGGCGAACTGGCGTAGTCGAGGTTGGACACCACCAGCGCGCGCGCCAGCTTCGGGCCGAACAGCAGGTAGAGCGGCGCCATCGGGTAGATCACGTCCACGGTGCCGATGCAGCCGTTGCTGAAGTTCTCCTTGGGGAAGAGCAGCGGCTGCCCGTTCGCGTCGGCGACGAGCTTGGTGGCGGCGAGCGTCTGACGATAGGCGAGCGTCGCGATGGCCGCGTACTTCGCGCCGCCGGCCTGCGTGAGGTCGCGACGCAGATCGGCGTCGAATGCGGCCGACTTCGCATCGAGCGCCTCGCGCTCGCGCGCGGCCGCGGTCAGCACCGATTCGATCGTCGCGCCGCTTCGCCGCCAGTAGGCCCGCAGGTCCTGCGCGAAGTAGCGGATCGCGAACACGTCGTCGTAGGCGAGCATCGCGAAGCGCGAGACGGGCGTCGGGCCGACGTCGCCGAAGTCCCAGGCTGCGGCCATGGCGAGGCGCGATTCGGTCACGGACCGCGCGGCGATCGGGCCCGCCGGCGCGGCAATCGTGCCGTTCGCCGTGAACGCCCGGCGCATCCGACCGCCGTTGTCGCCGGCCACCACCGCGCCCGCGCCGGACGGCGTCGCCAGGTACCCGTATCCCCAGTCGATCCGCACGTCGTCGCCCTTCCTGGCAAGGACCGGCTGGTCGGGCGTGCCCACGCGCGCCACGAGGAGGCCGGCGGCTGGCGGATAGTCGAGGCCGGCGGACTGGTCGGGCGTGTTCACGGCGATCTCGGCGCCGCAGTCGAAGTAGACCTGGACCTTGTGCGGCCTGCCGTCGGCCGACGCCGCGGTCCACGTGATGTAGGTGACCGGGCGCGACAGCAGGTCGAGATCCGAAGGGAGCGACGGCGTCAGGAAGCTCAAGGTCACCCGGACTCGCGTGTTGCCGAACTCGTAGGTCGTACGCGTGGCCGAAATCGTGGCGGACCGCTGAGCGAGCGCAGCGGTGTCGGCCGGAGTCGGCCCCATCAGGCGGAACGCCTCGCCATCCACCCGGATGAGCGACGTCAGCGGGTGCGTGCGGCCGGTCCAGTGGACGGTGGCCGCGTCGGTCAGCCGGTCGGCCGGCGACCAGATGGAGAGGTACGGGTCGTAGGCGACGAGCGGCACTGCGGGCGCCCGCAGCGTTGGGGTGGCCGCCGCCGCGCCGGCCGGCGGGGCGACCCTTGGCTTCGAGGCCGTCTGCGCCGACGGCTGCGCGAGGGCCGAAGACGCTGCGGCCAGCGCGAGCAGAAGCAGGAAGACGGTCGATCTGGATCGAAGACTGAAAGGGCGAGCGGAGTTCATGATGGCCTCACTGGGGCAAGCCGCGGGTCACGTGCGGAATTATCGCTCTTTTCGCACGCCACGCCACCGGATCCCCCCGAGGGCCAGCCCTTGATCACGTCGTACGCGTGACCTTCGAGAGGCCGCGAGGCTGGTCGGGATCGAAGCCGCGCGCGCGGCTCAGGTGGAACGCAAGCAGCTGACCGGGCACGACCGCGACAATCGGCGAGAGCCACTCGGGAATGCCGGCCGGCAGGGCGAGCGGTGCGAGGGCCAGCGCCAGGGACGTCTCCACGTTCGACAGCACGACCGGGCGCGCGCCGCGCACCGTCATCGCGCGCAGCAGGTCCTCGACCTCAGCGCTGACCGCACCGGCCACGTTGACGACGATGGCCGCGAATCCGGAGTCGATGAGGGCGATCGGGCCGTGCTGGAAGTCGGCGGCCGAGTACGGCTCGACGGCGAAACAGGCCAGTTCCTTCGCCTTGAGCGAGATCTCGAACGCGGTGGCGTAGTTGAAGCCGCGCCCGATCACGACGCCGTGACCGGCGTCCTTCAGCGTGGCCGCCGCGACCGCCATCGCGTCCGCGTCGACGTCGAGCGCCGCCGCCACATGAGCCGGCACCGACGCAAGTTCCTCCTTCCGTCGCGGGTCGCCGGCCACCGCGACCGACAGCATTGCCAGCGCGAGAAGCTGCGCCGTGTAGGTCTTCGTCGCGGCGATGCTCCGCTCGGGACCGGCCCGGAGGAGGAGCGTGTGGTCGGCCACCTCGGTGAGCGGCGATCCGGGCGCGTTGGTGATCGCCAGCGTCGGACAGCCCTGGCGCCGGCCTTCTTCGACGACCGCGACAAGGTCCGGCGACTGGCCGGACTGGGAGATCCCGACGACCAGGGCCCCGTCCATCCGCGGAGCAGCGTTGTACCGCGTGAAGAGGGACGGCGTGGCGAGCGTGACCGTCGCGCGGTTGAGCGCGCCGAAGACGTACTGCGCGTAGCGGGCCGCATTGTCCGACGATCCGCGCGCGGCGATCACGACGTGACGGATCGACTGCGAGCCGAGAGCCCGCGCGATCGCGTCCACTTCGTCGGCGCCGTCGGCGAGTAACTCCCTCAGCCGGTCGGGCTGCTCGGCGATCTCGTGGAGGAGGAGCGACTCGGACACTGTGGGGATTCTACTGGTGTCGCCACCTCACCACAACCGGACGCCTCCCGGGCGGGCCTACTCGCAGAAGGTGACACCTCGGCAAATACCCGTGCTGCAGAAACGGCAACGTCGCTGATCAAACCTGCGGAAACAGGCGGGAATCGGTGGGGCGGAGTGGCATCCGGCGTGCAGGACGACGATGTATGATGAGGGCCATGCCGAGGGTGGCGCCGTTCGACCGGCCGGCAACGTGCGACGACCTGATGAAAGTCCCCGACATCATGGTGGCGGAGATCGTGGACGGCGAACTCCATGCGACTCCCAGGCCGGCGCCGCGACATGCCAGGGCCGGAGCGTCGCTGGGGGTCCTGGTGGGCGGGCCGTTCGACCTTGGCCGCGGCGGGCCGGGCGGGTGGTGCATCCTCTACGGGCCGGAGCTTCACCTGGGCTTCGACGTGCTGGTCCCCGATTGGGCTGGCTGGCGCAGGAGCCGGATGCCGCGACTGCCCGACACCGCCTACTTCCCGCTCGCATCCGACTGGGTGTGCGAGATCGTCTCGCCGTCGACCGCCTCTCTCGATCGCGTGAAGAAGCTCGCCATCTACGCGCGGGAGAAGATCGCGTACGCCTGGATCATCGATCCGGACCCTCGCACGCTCGAGGTCCTGCGACTCGACGCAGGTCGATGGACGACCCTCGCCACGCACAGCGGTGACGAAGTCGTCCGAGCCGAGCCGTTCGCCGAACTGGAGTTGGAGCTTCGCGTGCTCTGGGAATGACGCGGCACTCGTCCGCCGACGGGCCGCATCGGCTGATCGGGCGTTCAGGATCAGACGCCGCGTGCCGGTTCCTCGACCGCCGGGTCGGGATTTCCGTCGCCGCGCCGGTCTTCCGGTCCGCCGCCCCGCCGTGGGAGCTTGCCCACGCGCTTGACCTCGTCGTACTTGATTTTGAGCACCTCATCCAGGTTGAACTTGAAGTCGGAGCACGCGCACTTGTCGCCGCGCCGCTGCGCCAGGTAGGGGCAACCGCCCGCGCAGATCGGCAGGCAGTAGCAGGCGCTGCACTCCGGATTCTGGTAGGGGTCCCAGTTCATGTAGCGACAGAGGTTGGTCAACTGGTAGGTCTCGACGTCCCGCGAAAGCACGCTGCCGACGCTGTGCCGCATGTCGGCGCCGATCTCGCTGTAGCACTTGAACAGCGCCCCTGAGGGGGCGACGACGAACCCGGACACGTGATCGGCGGCGCAGTAGCCGAAGGTGTGAACACTCGGGTAACGTACCGGAGTCGTAAGGCCTTTCTCCCTGGCTCTCCGTTGCAGGTCGAGGGTCAGCGCCGAGTACTCCTCGGTGCTCAGGCACGCGCTCCCGATATCCGCGCATGCGTCCCCATACGGCTGCACCTGCCCGAAATAGAAGGGCAGCTTGCCACCCAGCCCGCTTGCTGCGAACAGGTCGAAGAGACCGTCGAGCGCCGCCACGTTCGAGCGGTCGATGTTGATGCGCACCCCGACGTTCAAAGTACCCAGCGCCCCCTTGACGTTCTCGAGAATTGTGGCGAAGGTCCCGCCGCCGTTTGCCAGCCTCCGGCGGCTGTCGTGCACGTCGGGCGGGCCATCGAGCGTGATCTGCACGCTCGTGATGTTCAGCCCTTTCAGGGCCGTCGCGACGTCGCTCGTGAGCAGGTACCCGTTGGTGATCATGCTCATCGGCGGGAACGAGATGTCCTTCTCCTTGCACAGCTTCCCGAGCCGGCCGACGAGGCGCTCGACGATGTCCAGACGAAGTGTGGGCTCGCCGCCAAACCAGCTGAGCGACAGCGCCTGGATCTCGCGCGTCCGCCGTTCGACGAATGCCACGACCGCGTCCTCGACCTCGGGAGTCATGGTTTCGCTGCGGCGCTCCTCGAAGCAGTACGAACACCTGAAATTGCAGGCGAGTGTGGGCGCGATGGTCAGCCCGAGGTGGTTCGTCGCAAAGCGGCTGGCTCTGTTCGTGAGACGCTGCAGCTCCAGCTCCTCCAGGCCGGCATCGAGAAGGAAGCCACCCTTGCGCAGCTCGGCCTTCAGCCTGGCGGCCTGCTCGGCATCGCCGGCAGGCCCGTTCGGATCGCGCAGGATCTCCTGCACGGCGCCCAGCAACGGCGGCGGGACGCGCGCGAACGAGTTGGTCAGCGCGTTGTAGAGCAACATCCACCCGTCGTCGGCGGGAACGAGCCGGGTGTAGCGCGACGTCTTCAGTTCCGTCGGCATTCCATTCACCTGCGGCCCTCATCTTACACTCACTCCGGGACGCGCGCATCGGCCGCGTATCGCGGCGCGCCTGTGCCGCCCCGCCTACGCTGGCGTGCCAATTCCACTGCCCGAAGGGCGGCGTGGCGACGAATTTTTTGGCGGCTCAAAATCCAGTTGCGCTGGTGACTTCGAGGGCCTAAACTGGCGACGCTTGAGAGGTCTAAGGAGGAGCTATGGCGACAGACAAGGACGTCAAGGCCAAGAAGGACCCCGAAACAGGCGAACCGGCGATTGATTACCTCGTGGAGGGTCTAACGGAAGAGGAGTTGAAGGGGGTCACGGGCGGGTTGGCGGCCGGTGAGGCAACCACGGCGCCCATGAAATGCGAGGGCGTGACTTGTCTTGGACTCATTACCAGGTGTTACACGTTCTGCAGGAGTCTGGCCTGCCCCAAGGTCGACTGCGAGAAACTCCAGTGCGGCTCGTTCGACATTGCCTAGGTCTTGCGCTTCGGCGGCGACCGTCCAGGTGCCGCGCCGGGTGACCCTTGAGACTTCAAAGGAGGAGCTATGGCGACCGAGAAGAGCGCAGAGGCCAAGAAGGACGTCGAGCCCAAGAAGGCCACCGCGACAGGTGAGAAGTCGGTCGAGTTCATCGTCGATGGCATGACGGAAGAGGAGTTGAAGGGGGTCGCCGGCGGCTTGACGACCGGTGTGGTATCCAAGATGCCCATGAGATGCGTGGACGTGAGTTGTGACGGATTCAATTCCAAGTGTTATGCGTTCTGCACGACGATGAGCTGCCCGCATGTCAACTGCGAGGAACTCAAGTGCACTTCGTACCAAATGAGCTAGGTCTTACGCTTCGGAAGCCGCCGGCCAGGTGTCGACGGGGCAGAGCTTGAGGGATTTCAGGAGGAGCTATGGCGACCGAGAAGAGCGCAGAGCCCAAGAAGGACGTCGAGCCCAAGAAGGATGCCGCGACAGATGAGAAGTCGATCGAGATCATCGTCGAGGGCATGACGGAAGAGGAGCTGAAGCGGGTGTCCGGCGGCTTGTCGGGAGCGCTTCCCGCAGTGCCGATGAAATGCGGCGACATGACCTGCAGCCCCTTCAGGAACCCGTGCTATGAGTATTGTCAGGCGGTGGGTTGCAAGGGCGGATTCACATGCACCGACCAGCTGGGCTGCCCGGGTCAGTCATTTGCACGTTGACGGCGAGCAAGCGCAGTCGAGTTCCTCGTCGAGGGTCTGGGCGGAAGAGGAGGAGCCATGGCAGCCGACAAAGACGCTGACACCAAGAAAGACGTCGAGCCCAAGAAGGACGCCGCGACAGGTGAGAAGCCGGTCGAGTTCATCGTCGATGGCATGACGGAGGAGGAGTTGAAGCGGGTCTCCGGCGGCCTGGGCGGAGTGGTGGTAATCCAGAAGCCCTTGGGTTGCGAAGAGGTGATCTGCGGTGAAGTCAGGTCGAAGTGCTATACCTACTGCAACGGCATGGAATGCACGGGGGTCACCTGCAAGGACCACAAGTGCACCAACTTCGGTTTCATATAGATCTCTGTGAAGTGCTGATGGGAGCGCGGCCGCGTCGTCACAGGTCGGGGGGGGCGGAAGCCGCCGCGTCTCCCCCAACCCGTTCTGCCTGCGCGCCGCCCCACTCGCGCCGCTGCATCTCGGCGAATCGCAGACCAGCCGTCGAGATGCCCTCGAGCAGATGCACGGGGATCTCGTCCTCGGCTTCCACGTTCTCGACGAACTCCAGCCTGCCCGCACCCAGCGAGCCCGTCCTCGTGCGCAGCCGGTCCGCCAGGAACACCGCCACCGATCGGTAGAACCGCGCCGCGAACCCGATGTCCTCGCGGAGTTTCCCGATGAGCGCCGTCCGCGGGACGGCGCCGACCTGCGACAGCACCTCGGCGCGCACGCTGGCCGACGGCGGCCGCGAGTCCACGAACGAGACCTCGCCGACGACATCGCCCGCCTTGAGCACCGCGAGGCGCGCGACCCCGTGGGTGAAGACGACGAGCGTGCCGTCGAGAACGAAATAGAGCCACTCGGCGGGCTTCCCCTCCTCGATGAGCAGGTCTCCCGGGGCCAGCCTCCTGCGTGTGCCGTGCCGGATCAGCCACTGCGTGTCCGCGTCGTCCATGATTCCCAGGAAATACAGCGCCTTCCTCATGGCGTTCTCCCTAGACGATCTGCCGCCTGGCAAGCTCGGCGAACGGCCCTTCACGGCGGCTCAGGTCGTCGTATCGTCCCTCCTGGACCACCGCACCCTTCTCCATGACGTAGATGTAGTCGGCGTTGATGATGGTGCTGAGCCGGTGCGCGATGACGACGCGAGTGGCCTGCAGGCTCTCGAGGCTTCGACTGATGATGCCCTGCGTGTCGTTGTCGAGCGCGCTGGTGGCCTCGTCGAAGAAGACGATGCGCGGTTTCCTGACGATGGCGCGCGCGATCATCAGCCGCTGGCGCTGCCCCCCGGAGAGCCCGGCGCCCCCCTCACCGAGCATCGTGTGCATGCCCATCGGCAGCGCATGGATATCCTCCTCCAGCCCGGCAAGCCGCGCCGCCTGCATCGCATCGTCCATGCCCAGTTGAGTCGACCCGACGATGTTCCGGTGGATGGACCCGGCCGAGAGACGTCCGTTCTGCAGAACGACCCCAATCTGCTGTCGCACGGCCTGCACATCGAGACCCGTCAGGTCCTGGTCGTCGAAATACACGGAGCCAGACTCGGGTGCTTCGAAGCCGAGCAGCAGGCGGAGCAGTGTGGACTTGCCGCTGCCCGATGGGCCCACGAACGCGACGAAGCGGCCCGCCGGTATCCTGATGGAGACGTCTCGCAGCGCGGGCGGCGCGTCGGTCCGGTACCTGAAGGTCACGTGCTTCACTTCGATGTTGCCCGAGAGTTCGCCGGGATGCGTCTTCGTCCCGGTGACCTCCGGCAGGCCGTCCAGGATCGGCTTCGCCCGCTCATAGAGCGGCACCACGCCCAGGATCGACAGGAAGGCGGTGCTCAACTCGAGCGCCGCGGCCTGAAACTGCCCGAACGCCGCCGCGAACGCCAGGAACTCACCGGTCGTCAACCCGGTTCCGTCCCGCCGACCCACTGAGCCGGCCATGGTGAGGAAGATCAGCATCGAGCCGACAACGGGGAACGCCGAGTTGAACACCGCGAGCGCGACGCCGAGCGAGCGCGACTGCACCGAGAGCGTCTTCTGCCGGGCGAAGTCCCTGGCCCACAATGCGAAGGCGCGATTCTCCCTGCCGGCCACACGCAGCTTGGCAATGCCGTTGACCAATTCCAGCAGCAGGCCGGAGAGACGCCCCGACACGCTCAGCAGCTTCCGCTGGACTCGGACCTGGAACCAGCCAAGACCGATGGTCGAGCAGACCCCAACCGCGGTGATCAGCACCGCCAACATGGCCAGCGGCGGGCTGTAGTAGAAGAGCAACCCGAAGCTGACGACCGAGAAGATGCCGGAGAGAAACGAGGACAGCACCGAGCCGGTCAGCGCCTGCCGCATCACACTGATGCTCAATCCCCGCATCGCGAGATCGCCCGACGTGTATGAGCGGAAGAACGGAACGGGCAGGCGCAGCAACCGATCCCAGACCGCCGCCTGCGTGGACGCGTCCATCCTCCCCTCGAGCCGCACGAAGGCGAATCCCTGGGAGAGCTCGAACAGCGACGTGCTGATGGTGACGACAAGGAGCAGCGCGACGATCTGTCCAACCTGGGAGCGGTTCGCACCCGGAATGACGCTGTCGAAGAGAATGCCGGTCAGGACAGGCATGACCAGGCCGAGGAGCGCCGCGCCGAGCCCCAGGAGAATCAGCCTGGTCAGATCGCTCTGGCAGTCCTTCAGGCTGAACCAGAGGAGGTCGAGGGCCCGCAGCCGCTTCTCGGGAAAAGGTCGGTAGAACTGCCAGGCGAAGGGGCTGAGCGCGGCCGCCGCCTGCTCGGTGGCAGCGGTGACCGCGCGAGTCATGGGGTCGTGGACGCGGTACCCCCTGCTTGCGTAGGGCAGAAGGGCCACAGGCATCCCGTCACTCTCGCGGCGTCCGAGCAACGCAGGGCCGTCCTGTCGCCACCACGGCCCCTTGAGGGCGACGAGTCGCGCGCGGACGCCGGACGAGCGTGCGATCGCGCCGACGGGGTTCGCGTGGCGCAGGGCCTTGTCCGCACCGGGCTTGAACTCGATATCGGTGTGCCTGCCAATCGCCGCACAGGCCAGAAACCACGGGTCTTCGCTGACCTCCACGAGATCGCCCGCTCCCGCCGCGCCCCGAAGCGGCGATGCCAGCAGACGCATCGCGTGATCCAGGTGTGACTGGTCGGAGCTCCGCCGCCTGGAGGCGCGGACCGCCTCCCGTTCGTTCGAGGCCTGGAGGCCGTGCACGAGGCCTTCCAGGACGGCCGCGTGGAATGTCTGCAGCCCGCGATCCAGCGCCCCGGGTCCACCGACCTCCCGCGTCCGGCACGCAAAGACCTCGGTGCCGGCATCCGCGTGGAGCCAGGCCCGCGGCGACAACGGGAAGAAGATGTCTTCGACGGGGTCCGGGAGGGCAGAATCGGCGAAGCGCGCGGTACCCAGCCGCAGCTTGACCCAGAGCAGGCCATCGCGCGGCAGCAGGGCCACCGCGTCCCTGACGCCGACAGTGGCCCCGGGATCCAGCACTTCGACCGACTTCGGCGGAACGGCTCCGATGACGGACTCGGCCAGCGATGCCACCCAGGATTCCAGGAGCCGCACGCCTGACTCATCGCAAGAGAGCGCCTCGACTGCCGCGCGCGACAACTCCGAGACCCTGCTGCCTGGCGCCGGCACAGCGAGCAGCATGGCGGGAAACTGCGCCGGCGTCCTGACACCGAACAGCGCTGTTCCCGCCTCGGCCCGCATCACGTGTCGCCGAGCACCGGGCGCGTCGCCGGGTCCGGCCGGAACCAGAAACAGGTCGACGCTCCCGGACTCGACGAGCCATACCTGCTCGGTCCGGTCCACACGGAACCTGTCCGTCTCCACGTCCTCCCGCTTCTCGGTGACTTGTTCCAGCGAGTCACTCATACGTCCCAGTCGGTGCCGCATCACGTGGCCCGAATGAGCCGCGCGTAGGTCCCCTCGCGCTGCATCAGTTCGGCGTGCGTGCCGCGTTCGACGATCTCGCCCTTTTCGAGCACCACGATCTCGTCGCAGTCGCGGACCGTGCTCAACCGGTGGGCCACGACGAGGCACGTGCAACCGCGGCGGCGGATGCTGTCAGTGACGAGGTTCTCGGTCAGCGGGTCCAGGGCGCTGGTCGCCTCGTCGAGGATCAGGATCCGCGGATTGGCGGAGAGCGCCCTGGCGATCTCGAGGCGCTGGCGCTGGCCGCCGCTGAAGTTCCTTCCCTGCTCCTCCACCAGATGGTCGTAGCCGCCGGGCCGGTTCGTGATGTCGTCGTGAACGCACGCGTCCGCCGCGGCCCTGACCACGTCCGGCTCTTCCACCGTTTCGTCCCACATCGTCAGGTTGTCGCGAATCGTGCCGTCGAACAGCGAGATCTCCTGATCGACGAGCGCGACCGAACCGGTCAGCACGTCGCGCGGCCAGCCGTCTCGCCTGACCGCGTCGAAGAGAATCTCCCCCTCCCATGGGCGGTACAGGCCGGCCGCCAGCCTGGCGATCGTGGACTTCCCGCTGCCCGATGCGCCGACGAGGGCCACGCGGTGGCCAGGAGAGGCGCTGAGGTTGAAGTTCGTGATGAGCGGCGGATCGAAGCGGCTGTACCCGAACGTGACGTTCCGCAATTCCAGGTAGCCGTCGAGCTTCTGGCCCGCAGCCGGCGGGGCCTTCGAGTCCGCCTCGGCGGCAACGGGGTCCTGTGCGTAGTGCAGCACGTCTTCCAGACGGTTCATGCTGCCCTCGGCCTCCTGGAGCCTTCCTCCCAGACCCACGAGACGCCTGACCGGTTGCATGAAGCTCGCCACCAGGCTCTGAAACGCGACGAGCATCCCCATCGTCAGGACGCCATCGATCACCCGCAGGCTGCCGAGACCGATAACGGCCACTCCGTTCGCCGCGACGAGCAGCGGCGACATGAAGGCGAGGTACTGGGTGGAAACAGCCAGGTCCTGTTGCGCGGTGACGACCTTCGCCTGGTAACCGGCCCAGGTACTGAAGAACTCCGATTCGGTTCCGGTGGCTTTCAGCGTCTCAATCCCCAGCAATCCGGACGCCGACGTGCCGACCAGCTTCGCGTTCTCCTGCAGCAGCCTCATGTTCCCGTCCCTGCGACTGCGTGCCAGGAGCTTCAATACACCGAGGTTGAGCAGGGCGACCACGATGGAGAGCAGCGTCAGCGCAGCGTCGTACTGGAACATCAGGCCTGCGTAGAAGCCGACCATGACGATGCCGACCAGGTTCGTCGCGAGATCGCCGGACAGCAGTACCGCGACGCTGTCGTTGATGGCGACGCGGGATGCGATGTCGGCAGGGTAGCGTTGGGCGAAGAACTCCACGGGGAGCCGGACGACGTGCCAGAGGAACCGGCTCGAGCTCGTGAGCGACAGCTTCATTTCGAGGCGCAGCAGCGAGCGCTGCTGGAGATAGGTGAGGAGCGCCCGCACGAGGGCCGTGGCAGCCATCGCCAGGAGTACCGGTCTGAGCCAGAGCGTCGAGCCGCCAATGAGGATGCTGTCGACGAACACCTTGAAGAAGATCGGGACCAGGAGTCCGGGCACGACCAGAGCCAGCGTCGTCAGGAAGACGTACGCGACATCGAGTCTACTTCCCGGCAGCCGCCTCCGCAGTGCGCCGAGGATGGTCGGCCGCTTGCCGCCCTCGATGAACTCCGGCCCCCGTTCGAACGCCAGCACGACCCCGGTGAACGACTCGTCGAACTCCGCCTCGGACACCGCGCGCGGTCCGATGGCCGGGTCGTTGAGAAACACCCTGCCCTTCCCGAACCCCTCGACCACGACGAAGTGGTTGAAGTTCCAGAAGACGATGAGCGGCAGCGGCATCGCCCGCAGCTGTTCGGGCTCCTTCTTGTACCCCCTGCACTCCAGCCCGAACGAGCGGGCCGCCTTCACGACGTTGAGCGCCTTGCTGCCGTCGCGCGATACGCCGCAGGCCACCCGCAGTTCCTCGAGCGGGACATACCGGCCGAAATGGCCGAGGACCATCGCGAGGCAGGCCGCCCCGCACTCGAGGGCTTCCATCTGGAGGATGGTCGGTGTTCGCGCCCGCGCCGGTGCCATGCCGTATCACCTCAATCCGATGGTCTGCCTCACGAACGGAAACACCAGGCTGGCCGGGCGCTGGGTGCGCGTGACGATGTCGCCGCGGCAGAGTGTGCCGCCGCTCAGCTGGCCGGGCGGCCCGGACCCCGACGACCAGCGATACCCGCTTGGGGTTGCCGGGTCCCGCTGGAGTTCGACCTGGACCTCTGTCACGGCACCGTCCGCGGCCAGCGTCTGGACGAGCGGGGCGTTCTCGAAGATCCGCATCAGGGCCTGCTCGGTTGCGGGGTAGTCGGCGACGAAGGTGACCTTGCCTCGAACGAACCCGAATTCCTCGCGCCGTATTTCCGTCGGCGAAATCTCCGCCGCCATTCCCGGTCGCACCTCCTTTGCGGTTCGGGCCGGCACGTAGAGAATCGCCTCGAGGGTGACCACGTCGGGCTGGAGGCTGATGACCGGGGTGCCCGCTTGCACCAGGCTGCCCGGCGAGACCTTGATTTCCAGCACCTGGCCAGCGTGGGTCGTCATCACCTTCGACGCGGTGTCGAGTTCCCATTCGAGCAACGCGATCTCGCGCATCAGTTCGGCAACGCTGTTCTCCTCCCGCAGGTTCGATTCCATGCTCTCGTTCGCGGTCTGGAACTCCTGCGCGTCGATCTGGCTGATCTGCGCGCGCCGCGACGCGATGTCACCCTGAATCGCCACCAGCCGCTGCCGCGTGGCATACGTCTGCTGACGGGTGACGAGGCCCTTGGCCAGGAGCTCCTCGTCAACGGGAATCTGGTCTTCGACGAGCTTGGCCTCCCGCTGCAGGTCCTGGATCTGAGCCTCGAGGTTGGTTCGCTGTTTCTTGAGGAACTCGAGCTGGAGGCGGGTTCGGCTCGACCGCACCCGCAGCAAGTCATCCCTCTGCTTCCGGGCGTTGCTCAGCTGGGCCTTCGCCATCCTCAGCTTTTCCTCCAGCGAAGGCTGGGCAATCGTGGCGATGACCTGCCCGCTGTTGACGTGCTGCCCGACCTGGACCCGGACCTCGAGCACACGCCCGGCACCCGTCGGGACCACGCTCTGCACGCCTCCCGACCGGATCAGCACTCCCTGGCCCTGCACCTTGGTCGTCACCTGGCCGAGGACGCCCCACAGCACGGTCACGCCCACCAGGGCGACGAGCCCGGTCAGCGCAATCCAGGCCCTGGGCGTGGTGACGCGGAGCAGTTGATCGAGCTGCTCCGGGGATGACATGCGCTCGAGGGCTACCTTGCGGAACAGCGAACTCGGCTCCATCGGGTCACCTCGACGATTCAGGCGCCCCCTTCAGTCCGGGAGTTTCAACGATGGCGGCGAGAAGAACACGTCACGATCAATCGATGTCACGGGCCGGTCGGCGGGGACGAGCGTTCCGGTGGCGTGCCTGAGCTGCACCAGCGCGATGGCGTACGCCTCCTGGGCCGCCACGAGATCCACCAGCGCAGAGGTCATGCGGCCTTCCACCGTGAGCAGGTCGGTGAGCGAACCCGCGGCGAGCCGCAGCTTGTCCTTCTCCCCTTCGAGCGCTGCCTCGTAGAGGGTGACCGCCTCCCGCGCCTGTGCGAGCCGGCGAACGCCGTGATACACGCCGGAGAGCGCACTCGAGACCTCGCGGGACACGTTGCGCTCCCTGTCGGACGCGAGGAGGACGGCCTGGCGGTACGTCGCGTCAGCCTCGGCGAGTTGACCTTCGGCGATGTTGTTGGCGATGGGGCGGGACCAGCGAAGCCCGAACAGCAGATCCGGGCCGCCGGCGCTCCTGTACAGGGAGCCAAGGTAATCCCAGGCGGCGCGGCCCTCCTGGAGCCCTGCGTACCCGGCGCTCATCACGACATCGAGCTTCGGCAGCACGCCGTTCGTTGCCGAGATTCTCAGGATGTCGGCCGCCTGCTTCCGCTTCTCTGCCGCGAGGTAGTCCGCGCGGTTGGCGAGCGCGAGGTCGATGTACGGGCGGATGCCGGCCGGCGAGTCGGGCACCGGCTGGCGCTCGACCTCCGGGAACGAGTCTGCCGGCGGCGGGATTCGGAGCCCCCCGGTTGGCCCCAGTCCCATGGCCAGCGCCAGGCCATAGCGGGCATCGGCGAGCTGCTGCTCACTGCTGATGCGGTCGGCCGAGCGGCCGGCGAAGTTCGCCCGTACTTGGAAGCGCTCGCTGCGCGGCAACTTGTCGGCATTGATCAGGAGGTCGACGCTGGCGACATAGTCCCGTGCTCGCGCCTCGGAGTCCTCGGCGATCACGAGCCGTCTGACCGCGCCGACGTACTGCCAGTAGCTGATGGCCGTCGATAGCAGCAGATCGGCAGCCGTCTGGCTGAAGTCGAACTGGCTGGCTGCCGCCTGCATGTCCGCGGCCCGCTCGGGCGCAGCCACAACCGCCTTCCCGCGGCCACGCAGCAGCGGCACGCTCACGCCGAAGCTCACCCGTGCCCGGCTGACGCCCTCGGAACTCCCGACGTTGCCCGTCGTGCGCGTCATCTCGAGAGCGGGCCCAAACTGGATGCCCGAGCGAAAGAGCTTCGAGAAGCTCCCTGTGACGGTGGTGAGGTTGACCGACTCGCTGACGACGTCGACACCCGCCTGCTGAAACGACAGCCGCGCGGGCGCGGTGAGGGGGGTGACCGAGCGGCCCAGGTCGGCGGTCCAGAGCATCTGCGTGTCGAAGTCGCCGCTCCGCTGCTGGCGCAACGCGCGGCTGATCTCTACCTGCTTCTCCTGGGCCTGCAGCAGTGGATGCGTCTGGAGCGTGGATGTCGCGGCCTCGAGGATCGCGACACGGCTGGACACGGAAGCAGTCGCGGACGGTTGCTGCCCGCCAGCTGACGGAGGGGCCAGGAATACGGCGAAGCAGCCGGCGGCCGCCAGCGAGGAAGCACGCATAGAGTACGTTCTCCGGTGTGGAAGATGTCCCGGATGCTCCGGATTCGCGCGTTTCCGACGTCAAGTTGAGCCGCTTGCGGGCTCCAGGTCAAGCCCTTTCTTCGGGGCTCGCTCGGGCGATGCGCCGCTCGCCCTGAAGAACCGGTCGACGTCGCGTGCATTCACGGGCCGGCGGAGAAGACCCGGCGTGGGGGCGACGGCCCACGGGTGGGGACGAGAAGGCGCGTCGCCTGCCCGCTCAAACGGAAGGGGCCCTCGGACTCGCGGGGCTGAAGCCCCGCGCCACATTTCCCGGGGCTGAAGCCCCGCGCCACACCTCACACCGCTACTTCTCGTCCAGCTTCCTCCCCGCGTTCAGGCTGTCGAAGTTCACGATCGTGTTGAACACGAGCGAGTAGCTGCCGAGCGTCTCGCCCCGGTAGATCGGGTTGTTGGCGAACAGCACCACGTGGCCTTTGCCGACCGGCACGTCCACCACCACCGGGCGCTGCGCGATGTCCGCGCCGCCGTCGAGCAGCCCCGACACGAGCAGCGAGTTCTGCGCGTCGAACCGCAGCGCCACCCTCGGCCTGAACTGCGGCGGAATGAGATTCCCAGGATTTCGCTTCAGCTGCTCGTCGGTCGGCAGCGAGTACTGCCACGGCTGCGTCTGGACGGGAGGCGGCACCGGTGTCAGGTTCGTTGCGACGTACATCGGCCTGCCTTGCACGGTGTCGGGGTCGTCCTGCGTGCCGCGGCCCGTCGGCCGCCCGCCGCCGCCGGTCGCCCCGCGCGCCCCGGCTTGTCCCGCCGTAGCCGCAGGCGAAGGCGGACCACCCCGCCCCCCGCCGCCGGAGGTGGAGCTGACGCTGAAGAACGAGCCGCTGTTGCTGTACATCGCCAGGTTGTCGGGCACGCCGTAGACGATCGGGCTCGTCTCGTCCACGATCTTCGTCCTGAGCAGCGAGCCGACCACGCGCGTCGTACTCCCGGCCGTGCCCGCGCTCACGCCGTAGGCGAAGTTGTTGCTGATCGCGAACTCGGCCGAGCTGTTCGATCCGATGAACGCGCCGCCCTGGGCGATGAACTCGCGCAGGTGGAGAAGCCCCTCGAGGCCCATGCCGATGCGCGTGTCGTCGGTCTCGGCCCAGGCGCCGACGCTCGGCAGCTCCTTCCTGTTCCACGGCACCGGATTCCGCCACATCGGCTGCCCTTCGACAGCTCCCTGCCCGCCGCCCGGCCCGAAGATGATCACGTTGTACTTCGCGCGCAGGTTGGCCGTCTTTTTCACCGTCTCGGGATCGATGTAGTCGTACGGGATCCCGTAGATATCGAACGCCTGCCGCCACCAGCCCTCGGTCTGCGTGCTCGTCCACTGGTGCAGCAGCGCCACGCGCGCGGCGCGCGCCGGGTGGGTCCTTACGGCCGGCCCCGCCGACAGCGCCAGGCCCTTCAGGCCGAGCGCTGTCAGCTGCGCGTCCAGCTCGCCCTGCGCCACGCCCTTCACGAGGAACGTGCCGCGCGCGAACTTCGCGCCGCCCGCTTCGAACGGCTCCTCGGCCACCTGGATGTCGGCGTCCTTCAGTTTGTAGCGCAGCGTGATCAGCGAGTTGTCGCCCGTCTGATTGATGGCGACGACGGCCCCTTGGCCGGTCACACCGCTGGCCGCCTTCACCTCCCCCTTGACGAGCTCCATCGGCGCGTCCAGGACCTTCACGTCGGTGATGCGGACCGACTGTACGCCGAATCCCTCGGGGAACGTCCACCCGGTGTCGTCGTACGGCCGGGTCTGCGCGTCGTTCGGCGCCCAGGTACCTGATAATCGAGCAGCGCGTCGGCGATGCGCGAGTAGGGCTGGTCCATCCGCACGATGTAGCTGCCGGCTGGAAACTCGCGCGTCACCGGCGCCGGCTTCTCCCCACCCCCCTGGCTCGCCGGAGCCGACGGCGAAGGCGGCTGGCTCGCCGGAGCCGACGGCGAAGGCGGCTGGCTCGCCTCCCCGCCCCGCTGTCCACCCCGCCCGCCTCGCCCGCCACCGGCCGCCGCCGGCCGCGCCGGCATCGTGACGGTGAACGCCGCGGTCGCCTTCGAGATTTCCACGCCCTGCTTCTGCAGTACGCGCAGCAGCTCGGCCTGCGTGCCGAGGCGCGGGTCGCTCGCCGGCAGCACGTACGCCGCCGGCCCCTCCACCTTCGGCTTCATCACCGAGCGCTTGCTCTTTTCGTAGAAGTTGCGGAGGAAGTAGACGCGGTTGGTCGCAAAGTAGTTGAGCGAGACGATGATGCCCGTCTGCTCGTAGTTGTTGTTGTTCCGGAGCGACCAGCGTACGCGGCCGATCGGCGGGTTCTGCCTGAACCAGGTTCGCGCCGTCTCGTTGGCCGACAGCGTCCGCTCCTCGGTGTCGGCGCTGGCGCCGTTGCCGTAGGTCTCGTACAGGCGGCTGATGCCGTTGTGCAGGGCGGCGAAGAACATCAGGTAGCCCGGCGACCAGGTGTCGAACGTGCCCCAGGCGTAGACGCCCGGCATTCCCATTCGCGTCATCTCGTTCACGTTGTTCCACCCGATCAGGTGCCATTCGTTGGTGAGGATCGGGTCGAGCCACGCGTTGTACGGGCCGTTGCCCACGGTGTTGTCGTAGAGGAACGAGCCCGACTCGTGCAGGTCGTGGAGCACCTGCGCCTTCCACCCGATGAACGTGTTGAGCACGGCCCGGGACATCGCCAGCGTCAGGCCCATCGCGTCGCGGTTGTTGTCGTGCCCGACGTACTTCCCAGAGTAGACGGTGGCCGGCGGCGTGTCGTCCGGGTGCTTCTTCCGCCACTCGTAGACGTCGACCGCGTAATCGCGGCCGTCGGGCTCGGCGACCGGCGTGATGAGCGTGACGACGTTCTCGCGGATGTTCCTGATGTAGGGGCTGTCGTCCACGGCCAGCCGGTAGGCCAGCTCCATCAGCGCCGTCGGCGCGCCGGCCTCGTTGGCGTGGACGGCCCCGCTGACGTAGTACACCGGCGCGACGCGTTGCGCGATCGCGTCGGCGACCGCGTCGTCCATCTTGATGGTGCGCGGGTCCGCCAGCCTGGCGAGGTCCGCCCTGTTCTGATCGAGCTTCGCCATCAGCGCCTCGGAGGCTACGGCGACGGCGATCATCTCGCGGCCGTCCTCGGTCGTCCCGATGGTGTGGACCTTCACGCGCGGCGTGGACTTGGCGAGGAGGCGCATGTAGTCGTGCACCTCCTTCGAATACGGCAGTTTGCCCGGCGCGCCGGCGATGTCGCCGAGGATCGCCTTCGGCGTCGGCACCGTCTTCGAGGCGGGCATGTAGTCGACGACGGGCGACAGGAAGAAGGTTTCGGTCGTGTACTCCTTGATCTTCCTCGTGTATTCCTCGTCGATCGGCTGAGTGGCCAGGCGGCCCGGCTTGGCCATCGCCAGCGCGGCGCCCCCGGCTGGGGCCGCCTGTCCGGCCTTGCCCTGGGTGGCCGGAGTGGCGAACAGGACGATCTGGCACGCGGCCAGCAGGACGCACGCCAGGAGTTGTCTGGCTAGGTGTCGACTCGTCACGAAAAGACCTCGCTACTTCTTTGTCCCGGTAGTCACGGTCGCCGGCAGCTTGATCGGTGCCGGAGCGGCCAGCGTCAACTTGTACTTGGCCAGCGTGGTGCTCAGTGCGGCCGCCTTGGTAATGACCGCGTTGGCCTCGGCGAACGCCTTCGGCGACATCGCCTTGGCGTCGTCGTAAGCCCGAGTGGTCTGCGCGGTCGGCCACATCCCGCCCATCATGCCGTTCTTGGCCTGCGTGATGCGGGCGGCCACGCTGACGGGCGCCGGCGTTCCGCCGCGAGCCCCCCCGCCCTCCTGTCCCGCCGTAGCCGCAGGCGAAGGCGGACCGCCGCCCCGCCCGCCGCCGCCTGCCGCGAACTTCGGCACCACGGCGGCCAGTTCCTTCGTGAAGCTCTCCACGGCCGTCTTCACGTCGGCCGGGACGTCGGTGCGGCTGGCGATCTCCTTCCCGATCTCGCCGATCCGGGTGTTGAGCGGCGTCAGCGCGCCGGAGATGTCGTTGGCGATGCGCTGCAGGTCGTGCATCTCCATCGCCATGTCGTAGAGCTTCTTCCGCTCGATCGCCGTCAACGCGACGTCCGGGTCCGCGACCACCTTCAACGGCTTGGTGTCCACCGTCTTGCCGTCCACGACGAGCGAGACGTTGTAGGTTCCGGGCAGGACGAATGGGCCGGGGCTCACGCCCCCCGCCCCTCCGAAGCCACCCCCGCCGCCCCCGCGTCCTCCCCCGCCGCCGCAACCGGCACCGAAAGGACTCGCCGCCGCCGCCGCGCCGCCTCGACCGCCACCAGCCGGCGCAGCCGGCTGTCCCGCCGTAGCCTGGGGCGCAGCCCCGGGCGAAGGCGGACCGCCCGCTGCCGCCTCCCCTCGCCCCGCGCGCTGCCCGCCGGCCGCCGCCGGCAATGGCTGCACCCGAAGATCCCAGCAAGCGGCCTGGTAGCCGGCCTTGTTGCTGTTCGCCAGCACCTGGCCGGAGATTTCCCGGACCGGCTTGCCAAGGGCGTCGGCTATCGTCAGTTTCACTTCTCCCACGTTCTTCTTGAGCTGCCAGGCGATCACCGCGGCCTGCGGCGGGTTCTCGCCGAAGAACGTCTGGTCGCCCCAGAACTCGTAGTTCCGGTCGGTCGCCGGCCGGCGGTACATCACCGAGGGCGGCGGCGTGTAGAGCTTCGCCTCCGCGGCCTGCGCGGCCGCGTATTCCTGGAACGGCGCGATCTGGTCGAGGATCCAGATCGAGCGGCCGTGGGTCGCCAGAAGCATCGCGTTGTCACGCGGGTGCAGCGTGATCTCGTCGATGCGGACGGTCGGCAGGTTCCCTCTCACGCGGATCCAGCTCTTCGCGCGATCGATCGACACGAAGAGTCCGGTCTCGGTGCCGAGGTAGAGGACGTCCGGATTCCGCGTGTCCTCGGTCAGGGTCCGCGCAATGTCGTCCCTCAGGTTCGCGTTGACCGCGCGCCAGGTCTGCCCGAAGTCGTTACTCGCGTAGATGTAGGTCGCGAAGTCGTTCTCGCGGTGGCCATCGAACGTCGCGTAAACCGTTCCCTCGTCGAAGCGCGACGGCACGATCCTCGATACGTAGGTGTTCTTCGGCAGGCCGGGCACCTTCCCGATCACGTCGGTCCACGTCTTGCCGTCGCGCGACACCTGCAGGTGCCCGTCGTCGGTGCCGGCGTAGAGGAGGCCCGCCCGCTTCGGAGACTCGGCGAACGTGGTGATGGTCGGCCAGGCCGCGATGCCGTCGTTGCGCGCAATCTGGATGTCGCGGTTCTTCACGCCCATCGTGACAATGTCGTCACGGTTTGCCCCGCTCGTCAGGTCTCCGCTGATCGCGGCGAACGTCAGGCCGCGGTCGATCGACTTGAACACCTTGTTCGCCGGGGCGTAGATGATCTTCGGGTCGTGCGGGGACATCGTGAGCGGTGTGTCCCACTGCCACCGGAGTGCCGGCTCGCCGGGCGCCGCCTGCGGGCGGATGTTCATCGACTCGCCGGTGATGCGGTCGTAGCGCGTCATGTTGCCGTCCTGCGACTCGGTGTAGACGACCCGGTAGTCGGTCGGGTCCTGCAACGCGACGAAGCCGTCGCCTCCCTGGATGGTCGTCCAGTGGTGATTGGCGATGCCGGCCGTGCCTCGCACCTGGCTGGGGCCGCACCAGTCGTAGTTGTCCTGCATGCCGCCGCACACGTTGAACGGCGTCGCCATGTCGTAGCTGACGTGGTAGAAGAGCCCCACCGGCAGATTCGGGAAGAACACCCACGTCTTCGCCATGTCGTAGGAAACGGCCAGGCCGCCGTCATTGCCGGTCAGCACGTGATTCGAGTTGGCCGGGTCGATCCAGATGGCATGGACGTCGTCGTGAGTTGACGAGGCCACGTCTGTTGCCATCGTCTTGCCGCCGTCGAGCGATTGGTGCAGCCCGACCCCCCCGAGGTAGACCACCTCGGGGTCGTTCGGATCGATGCGGACCTTGCTGAAGTACATCGGCCGAGGGTTCGCGTTGTTCACCTTGCGCCATGTCGCGCCCGAGTCGTCCAATCGGTAGAGGCCGGTCGGCTGGATGTTGAGCGACCCGCCGCCCCGCGCGCCGGCCGTCTGCGGCGCGGCGGCACCAGGCCCCTCCTCGGCTCCCGACGGCGCGCTGCCGCCGGCCTGACCGGCGCCGCCCCGCGCACCGCCCGGGGCGGTCGGGGCCTCGATGGTGGCATAGAGGATGTTCGGACGCTTTCGGGAGACCTCGAGGGCGATCCGCCCGAGCGGGCCATCCGGGATGCCGTTGCCCTTCATCCGCGTCCAGGTGTCGCCGCCGTCGGTCGACTTCCAGATGCCGCTGCCCGGTCCCCCGCCGTTCATGCAGCACGTGGTGCGGCGACGCTGGTAGGTGGATGCGTAGACGATCTTGCTGTTCGTCGGGTCCATCGCCAGATCGTTCGCACCCGTATCGTCGTCCACCTTCAGCACCTGCTTCCAGGTCTTGCCGCCGTCAGTCGTCTTGTAGATGCCGCGCTCGCCACCGGACCCCCACAGGCTGCCGGTTGCCGCCACGAGGACCACGTTGTTGTCGCGCGGGTCGATGGCGATGCGATGAATGTGCCTGGAGGTGCGCAGGCCCACGTTGACGTAGGTCCTGCCGCCGTCGGTCGACTTGTAGACGCCGTCGCCCCAGGACGTGCTCTGCCGGTTGTTCGATTCGCCGGTGCCGACCCAGATCAGGTCCGGGTTCGACTGCGAGACCGTGACGTCGCCGATCGACATCAAGCCCTGGTCCTGGAACTGCGCGGTGAACGTCGTGCCCGCGTTGGTGGTCTTCCAGACCCCGCCGTGAGCCGTGCCCACGTAGAAGATGGCCGGGTTGGCCTCGTAGACGGCGAGATCCGAGATGCGGCCCGACATCGACGCGGGGCCGATCTGGCGGAAGTGCAGCGAGTCGAACGGCCCGCCGGGAGGCGCTGCGGCCGGCTGCCCGGTCTGACCAACCAGGGACGGCCCGGCGATGGCGAGCGCAAGCGCGATGCCGAGCGCGATCAGCACGTGACGGTTCATCAGAAGCCTCCAGGAAGGCGAAGGGAGATGCTGGATTATATCGGAACCGCCTGAAATCACTCCGGGAGTAATTCCGCCTGGTGAAGTCACTCCCGGAGTGATTCTGCCGGCTCCGGCAGTAAGATCGTTCTGCGTGCCTTTTCAAGGAGAAGCCCAACCCGTGCCCATGCTCAGCCGCAAACTCGTCTGGATCGCGCTGGTCGCGCTGGCTTCGCTGGCGGCCGCCCAGCAGCCTCCGTCGACCGCTCCCCCCGCGTCGAACACCATCAGGATCCCATTCGAGGCCTACACGCTTCCGAACGGCCTGACGGTCATCCTCTCGCAGGACCGCACGACGCCGACCGTGGCCGTCGGCATCCTGTACCACGTCGGCTCGAAGAACGAGTTGCCCGGGCGAACCGGGTTTGCCCACCTGTTCGAGCACATCATGTTCACCGGCTCGGGCCACGTCCCCTACGGCCTGCACGACAAGCTGACGGAGGGCGTCGGCGGGGGCAACAACGGAGGGACGTCGAACGACACCACCATCTATTACGAGACGGTGCCGTCCAACTACCTCGAGTCGGCGCTGTGGCTGGAATCCGACCGGATGGGCTTCCTGCTCGACACGCTCGATCTCGCCAAGTTGAACGCGCAGCGCGACATCGTCCAGAACGAGCGCCGCCAGCGCGTCGACAACCAGCCCTACGGCAGGGTCGGCGAGATCATGGCCCGGGCGACCTACCCGGCGGGCAACCCGTACTCCTGGGACGTCATCGGCAGCATGGAAGACCTGAGCGCCGCGTCGGCCGACGATGTGAAGGGCTTCTTCAGGACCTACTACGCGCCGAACAACGCATTCCTGGCAGTCGTCGGCGACTTCGACCAGGTGCAGGCGAAGGCGTGGGTCACGAAGTACTTCGGTGACATCACGCGTGGAAAGCCGGTGCTGCGGCCGATTGTCGCGCCCGCCACTCTGTCAGCGGAGCGCCGGTTCCACTACGAGGACAGCATTCAAGTCTCGCGCCTCTACCTCCAGTGGCCGACGGTCGGCGAGAAGAGCGACGACTCGTTCGCCCTTGCCGTGCTCGGCAGCATCCTGGCCGGGCCGCGGACGGCGCGCCTGACCAAGGCGCTGGTGTACGACCAGCAGGCGGCCTCCTCCCTCTCTGCCTACCAGAATTCGAACGAGGATGTCGGCGAGTTCTCGGTGGTGGCCACCCCGCGGCCGGGGCACTCGCTGACGGAACTCGAGGCGGCGGTCGACGCCGTCGTCGAGAAGTTGAAGACCGAGGGCCCGACGGCCGAGGAGGTCCAGAAAGCGATTGCCGGCGAGGAGCTGAGCTTCGTGCGCGGCCTCGAGTCGAACCTCGGCAAAGCGATGAACCTCGCCGGCGGCGCCGCGTTTCACGGCGACGCCGGCTACTACAAGACGGCCTACCAGAAGTCGACGGCGGTCACCGCCGCGGACGTCAAGCGGGTCGCCAGCAAGTACCTGACGAAAGGCCGCGTCGTCCTGAGCGTGGTGCCCAGCGGCAAGGCCGAAGAGGCATCGAGGCTCGCGGATAGCAAGAAGGTCACCGGCGCCGAAGACACGCCGCGCCCGGAGGTGAAGTAATGAACCCCCTCATTCGAAGGCTGCCGGCTGTCCTCCTCATCGCGGTGCTCGGCGCGCTGCCCGCGTCGGCGCAGCAGGCCCTGGATCGCTCGAAGGTCCCGCCGCCGGGCAAGGCGCCGGAACTGCGCGTTCCCGCCTGGACGAAGGCCACGCTCGCCAACGGCGTGGACCTGTTCGTGTCCGAGAAGCACGACCTGCCGCTCGTCTCGTTCACGCTGCTGTGGATGGGCGGGACCGACCAATTCGAAGCGGCCAATCGGCGGGGGCTCGCAAGTCTCACGGCCTCGATGTTGAGCGAGGGCACCGTGACGCGCGACGGCGAAGCGCTGTCCAATGCCCTGCAGCTGCTCGGGACCTCCATCAGCGCGGGTGTCGGCGGTCAGACCGGGTCGATGGGCTTCGTGTCGACCACCGGGAAGTTCGCCCCGACGCTGGACCTCCTGGCCGACATGCTGCTGCGCTCAACGTTCCCGGCGCCGGCGCTCGAGCGGCTCCGCGCGCAGCGACTGGTCTCGCTGAACAGTTCGAAGGCGCAGCCGGGCGCGATCGCCAGCAGGGTGTTCCCGAAGGTGCTCTACGGGACCGAGCACCCGCTCGGGCAGCTGGTCACAGAGGAAACGCTGAAGTCCATCACCAGGGACGATGTGGTGGCGTTCCACAAGGCCTACTTCCAGCCGGGCCGGGCCGCCGTCGTCGTCGTGGGCGACGTGACGCCAGCGTCGGCCAAGACGACCGTGGAGAAGGCGCTGGCCGCGTGGCCGGCGGGAGGGAGCAGGCCGACGTTCGCCTACCCGCCGCTTCCCGCCAAGGCGCCGACGACCATCTACCTGGTGGACAAGGCGGGTGCGGCGCAGTCCACGTTCGCGATCGGCCTGCCGGGACCGCCGCGAAGCACCCCCGACTACTACGCGATCGAGGTGATGAACACGCTGCTCGGCGGCATGTTCCAGTCGCGCCTCAACGCCAACATCCGCGAGGAGAAGGGGCTGAGCTACGGCATCAGCTCTTACTTCGCCTTCGGCAAGGCCCCCGGGGCGTTCCGGGCGGGCGGCGACATCATCTCGGCGAAGAGCGACGTCGCGCTAACCGAGTTCATGAAGGAATTCAGGGGGATCCAGGGCAACCGGCCGGTGACTGACGACGAGCTGCAGACGTCGAAGAACTCGCTGGCTCAGAGCCTCCCGGCGATGTTCGCGTCGGTCAGCAGCATCGGGAGCGCAATCGGCACGCTGTGGCAGCAGGACCTGCCGCAGGACTACTACCAGCAGTACCAGAAGGCGATCAACGCGGTGACGAAGGCCGACCTGGTCCGCGTGGCGAAGCAGTACATCGACCTCGATCACCTGTCGATCGTCATCGTCGGGGACCGTGCGACGATTGAAGGCCCGCTGAAGGCCACAGGCGTCGCGCCGATCGTGGTGATGGATATCGAGGGGAACAGGAAGTAGCTGGCAGCTCGCAGCTGGCAGCGGATCGCGCGGGTCTCGGAATCCGCTCTCCGCTGCCGGCCGTCAGCTGACGGCTGCCGGCCGATCGCTATTTCCGGCCCCGACGTCGGAGGCGGCGGCCGATTGACGGCACCGCCGACCCCTGCCCGGCGAACCATTTCCAAGGTTCCTGCGTTACTGTCTCTAGAACGGTGCCCATGGACCTGCCCACGCTGCTCGACCGCTGCCGGCAGGGCGACAACCTCGCCTGGGAGGCATTCGTCCGCCAGTTCGAGCGGCGTGTGTACTCGGTGGCCTCCGGCTACGCGGCCAGCCCCGATGAGGCGCGCGACCTGACGCAGGACATCTTCGTCCGGCTCTTCGAGACGCGGGGGCGGTGGGCGGATGGCGAGGTGTTCGTGCCGTGGATGGTCCGGGTGGCTCGCAACGTGTGCCTCGACCAGCTGCGGCGCAAGAAGGCCCGGCCGCCGGCTGAGGACGTTCAGGCCGACGAGATGTGGGACCTCACCAGCTCCGACCCCGATCCGGAAGCCGCGTTGGAGTCCGCCGGGCGACAGCGCCTGGTCTGGCGAGCCCTCAGGTCTCTCGGGCACCTGAGCCGCGAGGTCATTCAGTTGAAGGAAATCCAAGGGTTGTCGCTGCAGGAAGTGGCGGCCATCCTCCGCGTGCCGGTGGGCACAGTGAAGTCGCGTTCGAACCGGGCGAGGCTCGAGCTGGCCGAGCGGGTCCTCGCAGAGCGGGGCAGACCATGAAGATCGACCTCGACGCCGGTGGGCACGAAGCGTTGACACAGGCGATCCTGGCCAGGACGAGCGGCGGAGGGTGCGAGTCTGCCCGTCAGCGTCTGTGCGACTTCGTGGACGACGCGCTCGCGCCGTTCGACCGAAGTCTCGTGGACGGCCACCTGGCTCATTGCCCCGGATGCGCCGCCCTCGCAGCCGCGCTGGCCGAAACCACCAGCGTCCTGCCGTCATTCGCCAGCCTCGCGCCCCGATCGGAAGTCGTTGGAGAGGTGTTGTCGGCGACGAGCCGGCGGCCCGCACGGCCGGCCTTCGGCGAGTGGGTGTCGGCGTGGCTGGCTCGAGCCGCAGCGCGGCCGCGCTTCAGCCTCGAAGTCGCATACGTTCTAACCGTGCTGCTGCTGGTCGTGCTGGGCAACCCCGTGGCCGCGTTCAGGGATGCCTCGGTGCGCGTGCAACCCCGGATGACTGCCGTTGCCGGCGCGGTGAACCGCCCGATTGCCCAGGCACGGGCTGCCGGCGAGGCGACGCTCACGAGCGTCGAGCGCGCGATCAAGCCGAAGGTCGATTCGATCGGAACCCTTGCGCAGGGCACGGCCCTCCTGTGGCAGTTCTGGCAGGCGCACGTGGACGCGCCCCTGCGATCGGTCGTGCTCCAGGTGCGGGAATGGGCCGGACGCGCCGTCAGCGAGCTGAGGACGATAGTCGGCGCGGCAGCCGGCGAACCTCCGGCGGGGGCGGTGCGTTAGTAGCGGTAGGAGACGACATATGCAGAACCAGTCCGACAGCGTGATGAACGAGAGCTACGAGGTCACCCCACCGCCGATCCAGACCGGACCGCGGCCGCCGGTCGCCCAGGGGCGGCGCGATTTCTACGACGACCCGCGGCGCAAGTCGCCGGTTCTGGCGCTGGTGCTCTCGCTGATGCCTGGCATCGGCCAGATCTATGTGGGCTACTACCAGCAGGGATTCACGAATGCCCTCGTGGCGGCGTCGATCATCGCCCTGTTGAGCTCGGAGATGGCGGGAGGCGCGGAGCCGCTCTTCGGGCTCTTCCTCGCCTTCTTCTGGCTCTACAACATCGTGGACGCCTGGCGCCGGGCTACGTTCTACAACAACGCGCTGGCCGGAATCGGCCCGGCCGCAATGCCCGAGGATTTCACCGCGCCAGGAAGCCGCGGCTCGCTGGCCGGCGGCGTCGCGCTGGTGGTAGTCGGCGTGATTGCGCTCTCGCACACGCTCTTCGGCATGCCGCTCGACTGGATTGAGAAGTGGTGGCCGCTCGCGCTGATCGGCGTCGGCGGGTGGCTCATCTACCCGACGATTGCGGGGAAGAAGAACACCGACACGGCCGCGTAGGGACAGGGATCAGCGGGCAGCTCGCAGCCGGCAGCGGGCAGCAGATCACGCGCGATCTGCCATCCGCCGCCAGCTGCCAGCTATCAGCTGCCAGCTTACTTCTTGGTGTCCGCCGCCTCAGGCTTCTGCGGGTTCTTCACGTACTTGTCCAGCCACGCCGCCCATCTCGCCCACAGGTCGAGCAGCGTTTCCCGCGCCACCGGCCCGTGGTCCTCGAGCGGGTACATGTAGAGCGCCGCGGTCTTGCCGAGGCCGTTCAGGGCGTGGAAGAGCCGGACCGAGTTGTCCGGGTCGGTGCCGACGTTCTGGTCGCCGATGGCGTGGTACATCAGCAGTGCGCCCGTCATGTTGTTGGCGTACATGAACGGCGACATGCCGAGGTAGACGTTCGGGGCCTCCCACAGATCGCGGCGCTCGCTCTGAAACCCGAGCGGGGTCAGCGTGCGGTTGTACGCGCCGTCCCCGGCGATGCCCGCCTTGAAGAACGGCGTGTGCACCATCGCGTTGACCGTGGTGAACGCGCCGTAGCTGTGGCCCCCGATGGCCAGCCGCGCCCGGTCCACGATCGCGCGGCGATCGAGCTCGTCGATGATCGCCGACAGACTGTTCCGAAGGTCGTTGACGTAGTTGTTGTTCTGCTGGCCGTTGGGGCCGACGATGGGCACGCCGCTCTGCGAGTTCGGGGCTGGTATGTCGACGACAACGGCGTAGCCGAGGCGGACGAAG
The DNA here is from genome assembly GCA_963783255.1 of uncultured Acidobacteriota bacterium. Taxonomy (GTDB): domain Bacteria; phylum Acidobacteriota; class Vicinamibacteria; order Vicinamibacterales; family Fen-181; genus FEN-299. Next base: position 171,751 of record CAWAMP010000013.1, read on the forward strand.
AACTGCATCGAGCGCGTGCCGAAGTTCTGGAACGAGTTCTTGTTGAACGCGCGGTCGGGCCGAACAATTGCATCCTGATCGGTGTACTCTCGCGGGTAGAACCAGAAGATCGCCGGCAGCCGGGTGCCCTTCTGGTATCCCGGCGGCAGCATCACGTACACCGGGAACTTGATCCCGTCGGCCCGCTCCACCATGACGCGCTGCTTCGGCGCGCTCGTCAGATCGGGGAAGAGGTCCTTGTTCTCGGTCAACGGCTTCCGAGTGATGCCCTCGAGCAGGACGAACTGCGGCGCCTCGGTCGGGCTCTGGCGCTCGATGACGAAGCGGCCAGCTTCCGGATCGAGGACGGTCGACACGCTCTCGTACACGTCCCTGTTGTCGCTCTCGAACAGGCGCTTCTTGTCGCCGTTCTTGATGACCACGCGGTCGATGAACGTCTTCGGCCCGACCTGCTCCGGGTTCCTGTCGTTGAGCGTGCCCTGGTAGTAGACACTCGTCTTGTCGGGCGAGAGCAGCACAGGCCCGACGCCTCCACCGCCGCCGCGGGCTCCGCCGCCGCCGCGAGCGCCCCCGCCGCCGCCCGCGCGAACGCCCACGAGGTTGCCGGGATTCGCTGCGGGGTCGTCGGTGCGGAAGCGCGCCAGCGTGAAGCGCTGCGCCGGCTCGGCCAGGTTGACGGCCACCTCGACGGTGCTGGCCGTGGTGCCGGAGCCCACCGTCTCGCGGAAGAAGATCGTCTGCATGTCCGGCGAGTACCCGGAGCCCGTTCATGCGCGTGTTGTTCTCGAAGAGCGGCTTCGCCCCCTTCTCTTCGAACGGCGGCAGCCACTGGTAGAGCCGGTCCTTGCGCTGCGCCGCCTGGCCGCGCCCCGCGCCGGCAGCCTGATCCCCTCCGCCCGCCCCGCCGCGTCCGCCGCCACCTCCGCCGGCGCGAGCACCGCGGGTCCCGGTGCCGCTGTCGGCCGGAGCCGGTTCCTGCTCCAGGTAGCTGAGGCCCTGGCCGTCATCGCGCCAGGCGACTTCGCGCCTGCCCTGCGGGCTGGCGCCGCCGGCCGGGGGCTCGGACGGATCGGGTGCCGTGGCGTCCTGCGTGCCGAGGTTGAGCGGCCGATCCGAGACCTTCGCAAGGGGTTTTCCGGCCAGGTCCCACACCTCGTCGATCGACCCGAAATTGCTCACCGGCACGATGTAGGAGAAGGGCCGCGTCATGCGGGTGACCCGCACGTACTTCCCGTCGGGCGACACGTCGACCGAGCGAAGCATCGCGGGCTGCCCGATCTTCTTCAGCCCTGCGCCTGCCGGAAGCCGTGAGGGTTTCGCTTTCGGATCCTTCGGAGGTGCCGGCGGGACGTCAATCAGCACCAACTGGCCGGTCGCGTGCCACTCCAGCAGGGCGAGTTCGTATTCGGTGGACATCAGGCTCGGAAACGTGCGCAGGCGGTTCCTGTCCTTGGCGTCGTGCACCTTCACCTGCGGCCCGACGGGCGCGGCCGGCGCGACTGGCATCGGCGGTCTCGCGTCGGGGATGAGGACCGCGGCAATCTGCTTCCCGTCCTTCGTGAAATCGAACGTCGCCACGAAGGTCGCCAACAGCGGTCTGGGCGACACCTGGCGCGGCCTGTTCGTCGCGAGATCGGTCATCCAGATGTGCGTCGCGTCGTCGGTGTGCACCAGGTACGCCACGGCGCTGCTGTCGGGCGACCAGGCGGCATTCGACACGCGGGCGTTCGGCGGGATCGCCACCGGCCTCCTGGTCCCGTCCGCCGCCGACACCACCTGGACGCCGACGCTGTTGCTCACCGTGAGCGAGCGGACGCGGTTGGCCTTGAAGTCGATGAAGACGCCGCCCAGTTCGTGGAACGGCTTGGCGAAGGTGGACATCACGACGGGGCCGTCGCCGACCAGGTTCAGGAACCATTTCTTGTCGGGGCTCAGATTCGACAGCGAGACGTTCTGGTACCTCGGCGCCGTCACCGCCGCGGCCAGCTCCGGCGGCGGAGTCGCGTAGGTTTCCTGCTGGAGGATCTTGTCGGCCCAGCTGAGCGGGGCCTCGGGCTTGGCCGCAGGGGTTTGCGCGGCCGGGGCCTGCGCCGGCTTGGGCGGCGGCGCCTGTCCGACGAGCGCGAGCGGCGCGCCGATGATGATCAGCGCGCACGCCAGCCAGAGGAAGCGCCTCGGCATTCCGTGCCGGGCGAGAGACTGCCGGACTGTCATGATGCCTCCGTGTTCGGTCCCGAACGCCTGCGGCGACATCGCGCCGCGGGTCGAAAGGCCGCGTGAAGTCTGGGCAACATACACGACCGGCCGGGCGACTGTCGAGAATTCATTGCGGCCCGGCCTGCAACGGGCGGCGTACAATGGGCCATGGCAACCCGTGGCGTGCGAGCGGCCTGCGCAACCGTCCTGGTCGTCGCCTCTCTCGCGATCCTGGCGTCGGAAGCGCGGACCGTTGACGCGGGGGCGCCGCAGGCTGCGCCATCCCAGCCGCCGCCGCAACAACAACCTCCGCAGCAGCCGCCGCCGCCGCAACTTCCGCCGCCGCAACAGCAACCGCCGGCACAGCCCCCGACGTTCCGCGCGGGCGTCAAGGTGGTGAGCGTCGACGTGTCGGTCTTCGGCGGCGGCGACAAGCCGGTCACCGACCTCAAGATGGCCGATTTCGAAGTGGAGGAGGACGGCGTCCTGCAGAAGGTCGATACGGCGCAGTTCATCCGCCTGGACGGCCAGCCCAAGCCCGACGGCGAAACGTCGCTCGAGATCCGATCGCGCGAACACTCGCGCGCCGAAGCCGCGCGCGAGGACGTCCGGCTGTTCGTCATCTTCCTCGACGACTATCACATAGACCGGACGCCCGAGGTGACCATCCCCCTCCGGCGCGCGCTGACGACCTTCATCGCCAGGCTCCAGCCGACCGACCTCGCGGCCATCGTCGATCCGCTGACGCCGAACAACACGATCACCTTCACGCGCTCGCAGACCGACCTCAGCGAAATCATCCGGAAGTTCGAAGGCCGCCAGGGCGAGATCTTCCCGATCAAGAACAAGGCCGAGGAGGCACAGCTGAGGAGCGGCGACGTCGCGCGCCTGCGGGCGCAGGTCACTCTGTCGGCGCTCGGCTCGCTCTGCCACTACCTCGGAAGCCTGCGCGAGGGGCGGAAGAACATCATCTTCGTCAGCCAGGGGCCGCCCATCGTGTTCGGCACCGGGACGGCGGAGTACGACCTGCGGGACACGATCGCCGCGGCGAACCGCGGCAACGTGACCCTCAACGTCGTGGACCCGAGGGGCCTGGGCATCGGGACGCGGACCGCCGATTCGATGTACCGCCTGGCCGCCGAGACGGGCGGCCGCCTGATTGTCAACACGAACAACTTCGAGATCGGCCTCCGGGGAGTCGTGGCCGACGCCAGCGCCTACTATCTGGTCGGCTATACGCCGTCGCGCGTCGAAGACGATGGGAAGTACCACAAGATCTCGGTGAAGGTGAAGCGATCGGGCACCCGCGTGGTTGCGCGGGAAGGCTACTGGGCCCCCAGCCGGAAGCAGGTCGAGGCGGCGGTGGAGGCAGCGAACAAACCGCAGGTCCCCGGCGTCGCGAACGCGATCCGGGCGATGGTCCGCCTCGAGCCGCGCGGCGGCGCGCAGGCCTGGGTGGGGCTGTCGCGAAACGCGGAGGGCAGGACGCAGGCCGAGGCGACATGGGAACCGATGGCGGGCTCGGACGCCATGAGGGCGGATCGGCTGGAACTCGAGGTCGTTCCGGCGGGCACCAAGGCGCCGGTGGGCCCGCCGCTCTCGCTGCCTGCGGCATCGCCAGGCAAGCCGGCACGGTCCCCCCAGCCGCGCGTCGTGGCGCCCGGCGAGTTCCTGCTCCGTTTCACCGCACGCTCCGCCGAAGGGGAACCGCTCGATTGGTGGGAGGAGCCGCTGTCGGTTCCCGACTTCTCGTCGATGGCCGTGGCGCTGGCCACGCCGAAGTTCTTCATTGCCTCGTCGGCGCCGGAACTGCGCGAGCTGCAGGCGTCCGCCGACCCGACGCCGCGCGCCCTGCGCACGTTCCGCCAGACGGATCGGGTCTTCGTCCAGCTCGAATGCTATGCCGCTCCCGGGGCCGGCCCGCTGTCGATTACGGCGGAGCTGCTGAGCGCCGACGGCAAGGGCCTGCTCTCGCTGCCCGACCTTGAAATGAAGGAGGGCAAGACGCGCTTCGAGATCCCGGTCCGCGGGCTCGGCAAGGGCACCTACCTCTTCCGCGCCCGCGCGAAGGTCGGCGAGCAGCAGATGGAACACGTCGTCGGGTTCCGCGTGGTTCCGTAGAAGACTCAGGGCTCAAGGCTCAGGGCTCAGGCAGGGCCGCTACTCCCCTCGCCGCGCCCCCGCGAGTATGATCCCGGCATGCGACAGCGACCTCTCCGTCCGGCCACGCTTGCCGTCGTCCTTGCCGCCGCGCTCCTGGCGGTGACCCCGGCCGCTCCTGTTCATCCCAGGCTCCTGTTCGACGCCGCAGGCCTCGAGGCGATCCGCGCCGCGGCGAAGGGCGAGTTGGCGCCGATCAGGGCCCGGCTGATGGCACGCGCGACGAGGCTGCTCACCGCGACGCCGCTCGTCGTGTCCACCACGAAGCGCGGCGAGCCCGATCCCCCGGGACAATTGAAGGGCCTCGAGGCGGCGCGACGGCTCCAGGGCCGGGTACTCACCTGCGGCATGGCGTTTCTCCTGTCCGGCGAGAGACGCTTCCGCGATGCGGCGGTGGCCGAACTCGACCGCGCGCTCGACGCGTGGCCGATCTGGGTGGACACCGCCCACCAGCCGCCGTTCGACCTGATGACAGGCGAGCTGTCGCTGACGTACGGCATTGCGTACGACTGGCTGTACGACGCACTGACGCCGGCCGAGCGAACGCGGCTCCGGGAGGGAGTCGAACGCCGCGCGCTCCGCGGCTACCTCGACGCCACGACGGGCGCGAAGCCGCCGTTCTGGTTCACGGCCACCATGAACTGGAACACGGTGACCAACGGCGGGGCGGCCGTGCTGGCGCTGGCGCTCGGGGAGGACAGCGAACTCGGCGAGCGCGTGCTGAAGCTCGCGGCGCCGGCCATGGCGCACTACTGGAATCATCTGGAAGAGGACGGCGCGTGGGCGGAAGGGACGGGCTACTGGACCTACGGCCACCGCTACGCGTTCATCGCCGCGGACGCCCTGCGCCGCGCGGGAAGGCCGGAAGGCGCCGACTACCTGGGCCGGCCGGGAGCCAGAACCACCGGCTACTTCCCCATCGTGTTCAATCCGGGTCGCACGCTGTCGGCGAGCTTCGGCGACAGCCCGGGCCGCGCGCAGGATCCGATCTTCCACTTCCTGGCCCGCGAGTATCGCAACCCCGACTTCTCGTGGTTCGAGGACCGGGCCGCGCCGCGAGGGATGACGCGTGAGGGCTGGCCCGAGGAGGCGCTCGAGCTGGTGTGGAAGACGCCGGACCGTGCCGACGCGATGGCCTCGGCCAAACGCCCCCCTCAGATTCCTGGCGTCAAGGCCTTCGCGTCGATCGGCTGGGCGATGATGGCGCCGACGCAGCCCGACCCGGCCTTCTTCCTGGCCTTCAAGAACGGCTCGCTCGCCGCCGCCCACACCCATCTCGATCTGAATCACGTCAGCGTCGCCGTCGGCGACACGATGGTTGTGCCCGACCTCGGGAGCCGTCCGTATCCCGCGGACTACTTCGACGCGAAGAAGCGCAACCTCTACTACGAGATCTCGACGGCGGGCCACAATACGGTTCTCGTCGGCGGGAAGGGCCAGGTGCCCGGGAAGCCCGGCACGCTGAAGGGGCCGTTCGACGGCGAACGCTACACCGCCCTGGTCGGCATCGCCGACGATGCATACGAGGTGGGGACGCCGCGCGCCCGTCGTCACGTCGTGTTCGTTGACACGCGCTACTTCGTCCTGCTCGACGAGGTCGAGCCGGCCGAGCCGGCGCCGGTCGAGCTTCGGTTCCACTCCTACGGGTCCATTTCACCCCGAGAGCAGGGCGGGTGGACGGTCTCGGAGAGCAAGGTGAGCGTCGACATCATTCCGGCCTCGGTTGACGGGAGCGCCACCGGCCTTCTGGGGACGGTCGAGGCCGTGCAGGGCTGGACGAAGCCCGCGAGCGTGCTGCGGCTCAGGAGCGCGGCGGATGGCCGTCGATTTCTGCTGGCCACGGCAATCGTGCCTTCGACAGCCGCGCAGCTGAAGGGCGTGGCTGTCGCGCAGTGGATCGACGGAAGCGGAGTTCGCGTGGATGTCGGGCGGGACCAGCTGACCTGGGAATGCGGGGCCGGCGGCTGCGAGTTCAGGGGAGTGGGGAGGCGGTAGTCGAGGGGTTCGCCCGAGCCACGCCCTTCGACTCCGCTCGGGGCTACGCCGTCGCCTGCTTGGCCTGGCTCAGCCGCTCCATCGCCTGCCGGGCGCGGAAGATCGAGCACCAGTCCTTGTGGTCGGCCACCGCCATGCCGCATTCCGGACAAATCCTTGTGCGGGTGGCCGGCTGCACGGGACCGAGGCCGAGCATCTTCTTCAGGAACGTCATGCCGCTAGAGACGTTTTCGGGTGCAGAATGGTTCCGTTGCCATGGCGCCCATCATCCGGACCGACGGCCTGACGAAGGACTACGGTAGAGTCCGCGGCCTCGACGACCTCAGCCTCGAGGTGCAGGCGGGCGAAATCCTGGGATTCCTCGGACCGAACGGTTCGGGCAAGACGACCACCATCCGGCTCCTGCTGGACCTGATTCGGCCGACCCGCGGCTCGGCCTCGGTTGGCGGCTTCGACTGCCAGCGCCAGGGCCTCCGCGCCAGGCGGCTCATCGGTTATCTGCCGGGCGAAATGCCGGTCTATCCGGAGTTGACCGGCGAAGCCTACCTGTCCTATCTGGGCCGGCTCGGCGCGGATCCTCCCGATCCCGCCACCCTGCAGCGCCTGTTGGGTCGTTTCGACGTCGGCCAGGCCGACATGAACCGCCGGCTCCGCGAGCTGTCGCACGGGATGAAGCGGAAGTTCGGCATCGTGTCGGCCCTGATGGCGCGCCCGCGGGTGGCCATTCTCGACGAGCCCACGAGCGGCCTCGACCCGCTGATGATCGAGGCGTTCGCCCAGACGCTGGCCGAGCTGAAGCGGGAGGGGCGGACCACCGTGTTCCTGTCGTCCCATGTGCTGTCGGAGGTCGAACGCACCTGCGACCGCGTGGCCGTCATCCGCGACGGCCGGCTGGCGGCGGTTCAGACGCTGGCGGGGATTCGCGAGGCGCTGCCGCGACGAGTGACGGTGCGGCTTGCGCGCCCGGACGCCGGATCGCCGCCCGTCTTGCCTGGCGTCCGCGTGGTCTCGCACGACCAGGCGACGTGGGTCCTGGAACTGTCCGGCCCGATGGGGCCGCTGCTCGAGCGAATCCGCGGCCTGCCGGTGGACGACCTCGACGTGCAGCCGGCCTCGCTCGAGGACTACGTGCTCCGCCTCTATTCGGACCGCCGATGACCGCCGCGCCCCTTCGCCCGCTCGTCGCCCGCTCTCTGGCCCGCGGGGCCCGCGTGTTCTCGGCGGTGGCCGGGATTCTGGCCGGCTTCCAGGTGCTGCTCGTCCTGGTCGCCACCACCTTCCAGGAGACGCGGTCGTTCGAACTGCTGACCGGGCTCATGCCGATGTCGGTGCAGCAGTCCTTCGGCCCGGGGGCCTTGATGCTCGCGTCGTTCGCGGGCATGGTGACGTTCGGCTATTTCCACCCGATCGTGGTGCTGGCGGTGATCCAGGTCGGGGTCTACGCGGCCACGGAGCCGGCGGGCGAGGTCGAGTGGGGGTTGTTCGACCTCGAGTTGGCGAGGCCCGTCAGGAGGAGTGCGATCGTCGCGCGGAGCCTGGTGGTGGCGCTTGGCGCGACCACCGCCACCGTCGTGGCGATGGCGGCCGGCACCTGGGGCGGGCTGTGGGTGTTCGCGCCGGCGGGAGCGGCCTGGCCGGACCCGCACCGCGTGCTGAGCCTGGCCGCTCACCTGCTGCTGCTCTCGTGGGTGTTCGCGGCGGCAGGCCTCGCGGCAGGGGCATTCGCACGGCGGCGGGGATCGGCCTTCGGCGCGGTGCTGGTGGCGACGGTCTTCCTGTACCTGATGAACTTCATTGCGGACGCATGGAAGCCGGCCGCGGTCCTTCGGCCCTACTCCCCGTTCCACTACTACGCGGGCTTCGCCGTGGCGAACGGCACGGCGCCGGTGGCGCGCGACCTCGGCGTCCTTGCCACGGTCGCCGTGATGCTGACACTCCTGGCCTTCTGGCGGTTCGAGCGGCGCGACGTGTAGAGGCGCCGCAGCCTGGGACCCGACGTTGCGCAACGATAGTCTGCAGACTTGAATTGGAGCTGCCCTTTATTTAAACTTAGTCGCGTATCGTTAATTACCAGATCCCTTGTTAAAGATCTCTCGCCAGCGCAGGGGGCGGTCCGATGAGACGCGGCGTCACGGGCACATACGAAACTGCGGCAGCCGGCGGCGAGCGAGTGAAGGCGTTCGTCCCCGCACCTTTGCCGCCGAAACCTGCGCTCGAACTGACCGGGCCGCTGTTGCCACTCCTGGAGCAGGCGAATCTCGCGCTCGGACGCCTCGACAGCCTGTCCAGTCTCCTGCCCGACCCGTCCCTGTTCCTTTACGCCTACGTGCGAAAAGAGGCGGTCCTTTCGTCGCGAATCGAAGGAACCCAGTCGTCGCTGTCCGACCTCCTGCTGTTCGAACTCGACGAAGCGCCCGGTGTGCCGTTCGACGATGTGGTCGAGGTCTCGAACTACGTGGGCGCCCTCGAGCACGGTCTTGCGCGGCTGCGGGAGGGCTTCCCGCTGTCCAACCGGCTGATCCGGGAAATTCACGGTGTGCTGCTGTCGCGGGGCCGAGGCAGCAGCAAGGACCCGGGGGAGTTCCGCCGCTCGCAGAACTGGGTCGGGGGCAGCCGCCCGGGAACCGCGCACTTCGTTCCTCCGCCTCATCACCTGGTGCCCGCGGCGATGTCGTCGCTCGAGCGGTTCCTGCACGCCACGAACGACGGGCTGCCGCATCTGGTGCGGGCCGGCGTCGGGCACGTGCAGTTCGAAACGATCCACCCTTTCCTCGACGGCAACGGGAGAGTGGGTCGCCTCCTGATCACGTTCATGTTGTGCCACACCGGCGTATTGCGGGAGCCGTTGCTCTATCTGAGCCTCTATTTCAAGCAGCATCGCGAGGACTACTACCGCCTGCTGGACGAGGTGCGCAGGACCGGTGACTGGGAGGCGTGGCTGGCCTTCTACCTCGAGGGCGTTCGAGAGACGGCAGAAGGCGCCGTTGCCACGGCGAGGCGGCTCTCCGCGCTGTTCGCGAGGGACCGCGAGCGAATCGCGCCTGTCGGCCGCCGCGCCGGTTCGATGCTGCGGGTGTTCGACGCGTTGAAGGCGCGCCCGGTCGGCACGCTGAAGGAAATGGCCCGTGCGACCGGCCTCACCTTCCCGACAGCCGCCGCAACCATGGAAGGCCTCGTATCGCTTCGGATCGCCCGGGAATTGACCGGCAGGCGCAGGAACAGGGTGTTCGTCTACGACCGCTACCTGGGCATCCTCAACGAAGGTACGGAGACGCCATGAGGCCGCCGATCCTGGATGTCGACTCGCGGGCGGCAGGAACCTGCGACTTCTGCGTCTGTCGCCTGCGGCCTTACCTCGTGAGCCGCACGTCTCCGGCGGTGAGTCGGACGACGAGCGTGTAGGCTCCGGGCCCTTTCCACGAGAACGACCTGAAGAGCCCGCCCTTCTTCACGTCGAACGCCGAGGCGTTCAGGTCACCCGCCGTCACGCTGGCCGAGACGGTCCGGTACTCCTCCGGGCGGCGGACCTCGATGACCACGTTGCCCGCCCACGAGCTGATGTCCTTGTTGCCCGAGATTCCCTGGAGGCGGAAATCGCCGGCGCTCAGCCGCGACGTGACGTCGGTCTGCGCGGGCACCTCCACGACGACGCGGAAGTGGCTGCTCTCGCCCGTGGTCACGATCGCCGCGTCGTTCCCGCGTGCGTCGAGGCTGACCTTGATGTTGCTGGCGTCGGGGTCCGTCGTGTCCCAGCGGACCACCACCTTGTCGTCGCTGCCGGGCTGGATGGTGTAACTGCCGGACGACAGGTCCATCCAGAGGCGTCGTCCCGGCGCGAACGGCCGCTCGAGCTTCCCTTCCTTCTGGCCAGCGGCGGACGGTGCCGCCATCGCAGCCAGGATCGCGGCGACAAACGCCGCCCGGCGCAAACCGGTCATGGTGCCCTCCCTCCCCAGGAACTACGTCCGCCCGGCGGGAAAGGTTCAGTGGGCCGCACGGTCCATCGGGACGCGTCATGCTCCGCTTGTGTTAACGTTCGCGGGACGGAGGGCTGCGATGCGTCGATGGGAGAATCGCGACCTGCGGCTCCGTGGAGCGCGCGTGCTGCTGCTGGTATCGGTGCTGGTGTGCACGGCGGCACCGATGCGGCAGTCGGCGGCGCAGTCGCCGGCCCTGACGCTCTGGTACGACAGGGCGACGACCGCATTCGAGGAAGCGCTGCCGCTCGGGAACGGCCGGCTGGGCGCCATGGTGTTCGGCGATGCGGCCGGCGAGCGGGTGATGCTGAACGACTCCACGCTGTGGGCCGGCGGCCCGATCAGCTCGGAGGTCAATCCCGAGGCGATCACCTTCCTGCCGAAGGTCCGGGAGGCGCTGTTCAAGGGCGACTACAAGGTCGCCGATCAGCTGACGAAGAAGCTCCAGGGGAGGTATTCGCAGTCCTACGCGCCGCTTGGCGATCTCTACCTCGACACGCCTCTGGCGGCCGGCGCCGCGGTGGAGGGGTTCCGGCGGCAACTCGACATTGCGACGGCGACGGCGCGGACGTCGTTTGTCACCGGCCGGGTCTCCTTCGAGCGTGACTACTTCGTCTCCCACCCCGACCGCGTGCTGGTGGTCCGGCTGACCGCATCCGCACCGGGCGCGCTGGCGTTCACGGTCAGGGCCGACAGCCAGCTCCACCGCGCCGTCGAGGTGGACGGTCGCGGCGACCTCGTCCTCGCGGGGCGCGCCCCGAAACACGCCGAGCCGAACTACCGCAGCGACATCAAGGACCCGCTGATCTACGACGACGCCCCTGACGGGAAGGGGACGAGGTTTGCCGCGCGCGTTCGCGTCCTGAAGACCGACGGCCGCGTCGAGCGCGGCACGTCGACGGTGTCGGTGCGCGGCGCTCGGGAGGCGCTGGTGGCGGTGGCGGTCGACACCAGCTTCACGTCGTTCGACCAGGAGCCCAGCCTTGGCCCCGATCCGATCCGGACGACGGCTGCGCGTCTCGACGGCCTTGTGCGGCGCACGTTCGAGAGCCTGCGCAACGCGCACGTCGCCGACTATCAGGCCCTGTTCGGCCGCGTCGCGCTGGACCTGGGCAGCGGGCCTCAGGACGCGCTTGCGACCGATCGGCGGCTGCGCGACTACGCCGCCGGCGCGGTGGATCCCGGGCTCGAGGCGCTCTACTACCAGTACGGCCGATACCTGCTCATCAGCGCGTCCCGCCCCGGCGGGCCGCCGGCCAACCTGCAGGGTATCTGGAATCCGCACCTGCGTCCGCCGTGGAGCAGCAACTACACGGTCAACATCAACACCGAGATGAACTACTGGCCGGCCGAGACGACGAATCTCGCCGAGTGCCACCAGCCGCTTCTTCGCTTCATCGGCGATCTGGCGAAGACCGGTGCGGTGACGGCGCGGCACTTCTACGGCTGCTCGGGCTGGTGCGCGCACCACAACAGCGACCTCTGGGCTCTCAGCAATCCCGTGGGCGATCTCGGCCAGGGCAGCCCGACGTGGGCCAACTGGCCGATGTCCGGCCTTTGGTTCAGCCTGCACCTGTGGGAGCGCTACGCGTTTGGCGGCGACCGGGCGTGGCTGCAAGCGACGGCGTATCCACTGATGAAAGGGGCCGCCGAGTTCGTCCTCGACTGGCTCGTGGAAGGGCCGGACGGCTTCCTCGTCACGGCGCCGTCCACATCCCCGGAGAACCAGTACAAGACGCCGGACGGGTACGTGGGGTCCGTCTCGGTGATGACGACCTCGGACCTGGCCCTGGTGCGCGGCGCGCTGCTGAACGTGGTGCAGGCGTCCGAGCTGCTGGGTGTCGACTCCGTGTTCCGCGACAAGGTGAAGGCGACGCTCGCGAGGCTTCCGCCGTACAAGATCGGGAAGAAGGGGAACCTGCAGGAGTGGTACCTCGACTGGGACGATCAGGACCCGCAGCACCGGCATGTGTCGCACCTGATCGGGCTCTACCCGGACGATCAGATCAACACGTTCGACACGCCCGAACTGGCAGCTGCCGTGAGGCGTTCGCTCGAGCTGCGCGGCGACGGCGGCACGGGCTGGAGCAAGGCCTGGAAGATAGGGCTGTGGGCGCGGCTGCTGGACGGCGACCACGCGTACCGCATGCTGCGCACGCACCTGCAGTACGTGGGGCCGGCGGGCGACACGCAGTACAAGGGCGGCGGCACGTACCCGAACCTCTTCGACGCGCACCCGCCGTTCCAGATCGACGGCAACTTCGGGGGCACGGCCGGCATCACCGAGATGCTCCTGCAGAGCCAGCGGGGGGAGATTCACCTGCTGCCGGCGCTTCCGGCGGCGTGGAAGACGGGGAGCATCGGCGGCCTTCGCGCGCGGGGAGGGTTCACCGTCGACGAGACGTGGAAGGACGGCCGGCTCGTCGACGCCGTGATCCGGGCGGACCGTGACGGCAAGGTGCGGGTCAGGTACGGCGCCGTCGTGCGGGAGTTCGATGTGAGGGCCGGCGCCCACGCGCGATGCACGGCGGGCATGTTCTAGCCACCCATAAATATGGTAATATGGGTCTGTGAAGACGACGATGGAAATCCCCGACCGGCTGTTCCGCCGGGCCAAGGCAAGAGCTGCTGAACGCGGCCAGAGCCTGAAGCAGCTCGTGGCCGAGGCCCTGCAGGAAAAGCTGGCCGCGAAGGGCGGGCACGCCGCGCCAGACGAGCCGGACTGGATGAAGGGTTTTGCGGGCCTGCGCGCCCTGCACGGTGAGACCCTCCGCATCCAGGCGACCATCGACGAGACGTTCGAGACCGTCGAGCCCGAAGACCGGCAATGATCCTCGACACCAACGCGCTGTCGGCGTTCGTGGACGGGGATCATGCCGTTGGCGAGGTCCTGCGCCGCGAGAGCCGGGCGGCGATTCCGGTCATCGTCCTGGGCGAATTCCGCTACGGCATTGCGACGTCACGCCACCGGGCGGCTTACGAAACGTGGCTGGACCGCCACTTGCCAGGTTTCGAAATTCTCTCGGTGACCGACCAAACCGCTGTCGTCTACGCGGCAGTCCGCGTCTCGCTGAAACAGGCCGGCCAGCCGATTCCCGCCAACGACGCCTGGATCGCGGCTCTCGCCCTCGAGCACCGGCTCCCGGTCCTGAGCCGCGACCAACACTTCGACGCTGTCCGGGGTCTCCGGCGCCGAGCCTGGTAGCGTCGCCTGCGGCCATCCAGCCCCTGTTGGGCCGTTTGAAAACAGGCCGCACAAGTTCATAATGGGCCCGTCACTCCTGAGCTGGGAGGGAGCCGACCGATGCACTGCCCGATCTGCGGAACCTCCAACCAGGACTCGCAGGCGTTCTGCGGCCGGTGCGGCGCAACGCTGCGCCCGCCCTCCGCGAGCGACGAGGCCCCGACGACGTTCGCCGCCGGCCCGCCCGACGCGCTCGAGAGCGGCACGACGTTCGCCGGGCGCTACCAGATCATCGAGGAGCTGGGGCGCGGCGGGATGGGCCGCGTCTACAAGGTCCTCGACAAAGAGGTCCAGGCCAAGGTCGCCCTCAAGCTCATACGCCCCGAGATTGCCGCCGACCAGGCGACCATCGACCGCTTCCGCCGCGAACTGACGACCGCGCGCGGCATCTCCCACAAGAACATCTGCCGGATGTTCGACCTCGGCCGCTCCGGCGACGCGTACTTCCTGACGATGGAGTACGTCCCCGGCGAAGACCTGAAGAGCATGATCGCGATGTCGGGGCAGCTCGGCGTCGGCACCGCGATCAGCATCGCGAAGCAGGTGTGCGACGGCCTCTCGGAGGCCCATCGGCTCGGCGTCGTCCACCGCGACCTCAAGCCGCAGAACATCCAGATCGACAAGGGCGGCAACGCCCACATCATGGACTTCGGCATCGCGCGGTCGGTGGTTACGAAAGGCGTGACCGACCGGGGCGTGGCGATCGGGACGCCGCAGTACATGTCGCCCGAGCAGGCCGAAGCGAAGGACGTGGACGCGCGGTCGGATTTGTACGCGCTGGGCGTCGTCCTCTACGAGATGCTGACCGGCCGGGTGCCGTTCGACGCCGACACGCCGCTGGCCGTGGCGATGAAGCAGAAGCTCGAGGCGCCGAAGGACCCGCGCGAGTGGAATCCCGGCATTCCCGCGGATCTCTCGGCGCTCGTCCTGAAGTGTCTCGAGAAGGACAAGGGGCGCAGGTATCAGACCGCGGCGGAGACCCACGCCGAGCTCGTCCGGTGCGAGCAGGTACTGCCCACGCAGGCGAAGGTCGTGCCCCAGCCGCGCCCCTCGACGTCGAAGCCGATCACCGTGCAGTTCACGGTCCGCCAGTTGCTGGTTCCCGCCCTCATCGTCGTCGTCCTCGTGGCGGTCGCGCTCGGCGCCTGGCAGCTATGGCCGAAGAAGTCCCAGACCTCGACGCAGCCTGCCGGACGGCCGATGCTGGCGGTGGTGTCGTTCGAGAACATGTCGGGCGACCCGGCGCTCGACAGCTGGCGGACCGGCCTGCCGGAGCTGCTGAACACGAGCCTGTCGCAGTCGAGGCTGCTGAACGTCGTGGCGACCGACACCATGTTCAGCATCCTGAAGAGGCTGAAGCTGGCTGAGGCGAAGCGGTTCTCGGCCGAGGACGTCGTGGCAATCGCGAATGAGGCGAACGCGCAGTACGTCCTGACCGGCAGCGTGATGAAGGCGGGCCGGAGCACGGTGATCACGGTGCGGCTTCAGAATGCCGCGACGGCGGAGGTGCTCCGGTCCGAGAAGATCGAGTGCCAGAAGGACGAGGAGATCCTGGGGAGGGTGGACACACTCGCCCAGGAGATCAAGACGGACCTCAATCTCTCGCCCCAGACGGTGGCGGCCGATGCCGCTCAACCGCTCGGCCAGGTCCTCACGACATCCGTGGAGGCCCTCCAGTTCTACACCGAAGGCATGCGGCTTCATGGGCTGCTGAGGCACCGGGACGCCATCCCCCTGTTGGAGCGGGCGATTGCCGCCGATCCGGCCTTCGCCATGGCCTGGCGCGGCCTGGCGTCGAGTCATTCGAACCTCGGTGAGGCCGCGAAGCGTGATGCTGCGATTGCGAAGGCGCTCGAGCTGCGCGACCGCCTGCCCGAGCGCTATCGGTGGCAGATCGAACTGTCCGCGCACTACTTCGCCGGGGCCGAGCGGTACCCGCAGGTTCTCGAGACAGGGAACAAGCTGCTGGCGAGGTACCCGGACGACACGTTCGCAATGAACTACGTGTCGCTCGTGTACTGCAACGGTGGCGACTTCGAGAGATGCGCGGCACTTCGCGAGGCGGTGGTGAAGCTCGTCCCGAAGTACCTCTACGTGTCCAACCTGGCCTCCGTGTACGCCCAGTTGGGGCGCTACGATGACCGGAGGACACTGCTCGAGCGGTATCTCGAGCGCGACCCGAAGAGCGCCGAAGCACATCTGCAACTCGGGTACACGCTCCTCATCATGGGCCGGTTCAGGGAAGCAAAGCGCGAGTCGGAGCAAGCCATCCTCCTCGAACCGAGAAACGTGGCAGCCAGGCGCCTGAGCGGCGATGTGGCCTTCCTTCGCGGTGATTTCGACGCGGCCGAACGCGAGTACATCTCGCTGCTCGACCCGGCGACTGACGTCGATCGCCGAAACGCCCACGATCGGCTGGCGCTTCTTCATCTCACGCAGGGGCGTTTTACGAAGGCCCGCGAAGAAACGAAGCTGTCGCGCGCGCTCGGGAGCGCATGGTGGATGTGGGTCGAAGAGGACATTGGAGGACCTGGCGCCGTGAAGGCGCTTCGGGAGCGCCTGAATGATCCGGAGGCAGGCACAGACATAGCTGCGGGAATGGGCCTGCGCGTGTATCTTGGAATTGCGTATGCGACCCAAGGGGACCTGGCCAGCGCCACCGTGGCCTCGGAGCAAGTGAAGGGGTGGGCGGAGGGGCTATTCGGCCGCCCGAAAACGTTCATGTCGTTACTGCTCTCCGGGGCGATTGCGACGAAGCGGGGGGACGGGCGGAAGGCGACCGCCGACCTCGAGCAGGCGGTCGCGATGATGCCGCACCAGTCCGGTTCCGCCAGCGACGGCGACGCGCGTGCCCTGGATCTGCTCGCGCAGGCCTACACGGTGGCTGGCGATCTGCCGAAGGCCCGCGAGACGCTGGAGAAGATCACACAGTTGACGACCGGCAGGCAGGCGTGGGGCGCGACGTACGCGCGCAGTTACTACCGGTTGGGCCTGCTGGCCGAGCGACAGGGCGACAAGGCCCGGGCGCGCGAGCAGTTCACGAAGTTCCTGGACCTCTGGAAGAACGCCGACCCCGGCCAGCCCGAAGTCGCCGACGCCCGCGCGCGCCTGGCCCGATAGACGCGCCACCCGCCCCCGGAGAGCGCCGGCACCGGCCGCTGTTGCAGATCACGCCCAGCAGCGTCTTCGTGACCGACCTGTCCTGCGTCGAAGTCTTGCGTCGAGTGTGTCGTCCCGAGCCGTGAGCCAGTCGGCATCGCTCAGAGAGCCTCCGGGCAAGTCTGAGCCTGCGGCTCCTGGTTGGCGCATCCGACTGTCGGCACTGCTCGCATGTTCGCTCGCGCGGGCATCCCCCGACGCCCGTCGGCCAGTTCGGCTCGCGATAGTGGCGGACGGTTGTGGGATGGATCTCGAGCCGGCGACTGTCGGCAAGCGCCTCAGCGTCAGTTCGCAAAGACGCTCGCAGGCGGTGGGCACCAGCCGGGTTGAGCGCGATCACGAACACGGATCAGACCGCGCGACCCCGGTGGCCAGCCGACGACGACGGCCGGAGAGCGGGTTTGCCGCGCAGCCGACCGGCCGCCTTCGCGCGAAGCGCTTCGGCGAGCCTCGCCAAAGCCCGCGAGCGATGGCTGAGCGGGCGGCGGCGGGAGCCCGGGGAGAGAGCCGCCCGCAACGGGCCGCCGCCGCGCGAGCCCGCCAGCGTCCGGTTGGTATCGAGGGGCGAGCCGCTACTTCGCCTTGGGCAGCGCGCTCGTGATTTCGCTCAGGCTCACGCCGAGCGTGGCGCGGGCGATGGCGTCGAGCGCTTCCTTCGAGCCGCTCAGGTGCAGGGTCCGGTGGACGTGCTCGAGCGACGCCGCTGGCGCCAGCGCCGCCGCCGGTGAAGAGGATTCGATTTCGTAGAACGGCCCCAGCGGCTTCGCGCCCGGCGACGGCGGACCGTCGTTGTAGCTGTTCACGACGTCGCCCGCGTACGGGTTTTTCTGGATCTCCCACATCGAGTTCACGTAGGGCGCAGGCCCGGCAGGCAGCGTGAACTGCGCGAGCGTCAGCACGTTGCTCGCGGCGTCATAGCTGCCGAGGACCGGCAGAGCGCGCTTCGGCCCGACGCCGATCTTGCTGCGGGTACTTGCCGTCCCCGCTGAAGAAGGCCACCCGATCCCTGACGACCAGTCGCTCGGGCGGAACGGCCCCGAAGTAGGCCGCGTTCACCGGCCGGCCGAGCTCGGCCTCCGGGCCGGGCTTGAACGGCACCACGATCGTGGTGGCGGGCGACGGCGTGAACATGCAGAGGATCCAGATGGAGAGCAGGCCGGTGTCCTTCACCCACGCCTTCTGGCCGGTGTTGGTGATCCGGTTCACCGACTCGTAGGCCACCATCGTCACGCCCGGCAGCGGATCCAGGCGCAGCTGCTTCCATGCCGCGGCCGGCGCCAGCAGGCGCACCTCGCGGTCGGCCTGCACGCTGAAGGCGGTGCCGGAGTAGTTCACGAGCTGGAACGCGTGGCGGAACTGCGCGGAATCGCGCGACTGCCGCACGACCTGGTAGGCGTCGGTGTCGATCGGCGGCGGCGTGAACCAGTGCTCGAGGTCGAACGGCGCGCCCTTGGCGAAGAAGATCGAGAACTGCCCGCCCTCGGGCCCGAGCCACAGGCGATCCTCGCCGCCGAAGGCGTTCATGTGCGGCTGGCGTGTGCCGGACGCGATCAGCTCGCGATTGATCCAGCCGAAGGACAGAGAGTCCTCGCCGCCTGCCGTGCTGGTCATGACGCGGCCCTGCCAGGCGGGCGCGACCGCCACCTGCGCCCGGCCGGTCCCGTCAGCCAGCGTGATGACGCTCGTGTGCTGCTTCAGGAACGCGAGATCGGCCCCGAACGACGAGGCGGGTGGATTGGGAGCGGCCATAGGGCTGAACACCGTGAAGGTCACAATGCCGAGACCCAGAAGTGACGCTGCGCACAGCCGAAGAGCGTTTCTCATACCCGCGGACTCCGGTTCGGCGACATTCTACGAGACAGTCGGCCGCCCGGGGCTTGGTTCCTGGCGGTGGCCGTCGGCGCGGTTCTGGTGGCGCTGGCCCTCTTCCTCTGGCCCCGCTTCCACCCCTGGTGATCAGCCCCGACTCTTGCCCTGCACCGCGTCGCGCACCGTTTCGGTCAAGGCGCGGTAGTCCACCTTGCCGCTGGGCATCTTGGGCAGGAAGGGCAGCACGACGAACTGCCTCGGGACGGCGATTCGCGGGAGGCTCTCGGCGAGCCGGGTCATCGCCGCTCTCTCGTCGACCTGTCCGGTGACGGCGGCGACGATGCGGGCGCCGCGAACGGCGTCGGGCACCTCGACGACCCCGCACTCGACCTCTTCGGGCAGCGAGCGCTGCAGGACGTCCTCCACCTGCACGAGCGACACCATCTCGCCGCCGACCTTCAGGAAGCGCCCCAACCGGCCGACGTGCCAGAGATACCCGTCCTGGTCGCGGTAGCCCATGTCGCCGGTGTCGTACCAGCCGTGGCGCATGTGCAGCGCCGTCGCCTCGAAGTCGTCGAAGTAGGCCGACATCACGCTGTCGCCCTTGACGAGGATCTTGCCGATCTCGTTCACGCCGCACGACTCGCCGGTTTCGTAGTGCTCCATCCGGACCTGCACGTTCGGCAGGGCCTTCCCGACGCTGCCGGGGCGGTTGTCCTCGGGGGCGTTCACCGAGATG
Source organism: uncultured Acidobacteriota bacterium (assembly GCA_963783255.1). Lineage (GTDB taxonomy): Bacteria > Acidobacteriota > Vicinamibacteria > Vicinamibacterales > Fen-181 > FEN-299. Next base: position 191,030 of record CAWAMP010000013.1, read on the forward strand.
ACCGGACTGGTCTCGGTCGTGCCGTACCCCTCGAGCAGCACCTTGCCGTGCCGCTCCAGATAGCCGGCCCGCAGCGACTCGGGGCACTTGTCGGCGCCGGTGATCAGCAGCCGGACAGAGTCGAAATCTCCCGGCTCCGACCTCTGGAGGTAGCCGGCCAGGAACGTCGGCGTTCCCACCATCATCGTCACGCGCTCCTCGCGCACCGCGGTCGTGATGGCGCGGAACTCGAGCGGGTTGGGGCTCGTGACGACCGTCATGCCGCTCGTCAGCGGCAGCCATGCCGTCACCGTCAGACCGAACACGTGGAAGAGCGGGAGGTTGCCGAGGATGATGTCCACCGGGCCGAACTCGAGGACCTGGTGCATGCCGTCGATGTTCGCCGCGATGTTCCTGTGCGACAGCGGCACGGCCTTCGGGTCGCGCTCGCTGCCACTGGTGAACAGGATCACCGCCCGGTCATCGTCTCTGCCCAGATGGACGTGGCGGCAGATGCGGTCGGCCGACATCCGGGATCGGAGCAACCCGCCGATCTTGTTGACCGTCGTCACGCCCGCCGCGAGATCCTCGATGCACACCATGCCGTCGACGAGCGGGCACTTGATCTTCTCGAGCAGCGCGCGCGACGTGATGATGGTGCGGAACGCCAGGCGACGCTGCGCCATCTCGCAGTTCTGCGCGGCGCCCGTCGAGTAGTTGATCATCACCGGCGTCCGGCCGCTCATCAGCGCGGCGATCATCGCGTAGATGGCGCCTCCCGAAGTCGGGATCATCACGCCGATCATGCCCGGCGCGTAGCGCTTGAACTTGTGCGAGAGGATCAGCGTGCGGAGCAGGGCGTCCCGGTAGGTCACGCGCTGGCCGGTGGCGCGATCGACGATGGCCAGCTTGCTCTCGTGCCGCTTGGCCGTGCGGACGAACTGTTCGACGAGGGACACGAAGCCTCCGGCCCGGGGACGGGCCGGGGGGGATTGTATCACCGGGGGGCGAGGCGGGCGATCTTGCGAAGTGGCGATCTTGCGATCGTGCGATCTTGCGAAGTGGCGATCGTGCGAACTGGCGAACCGGCCAACTGGCGAACCGGCGAACCGAGCTGCTACGTGCCCGGACGAACAACGGGCCCGACATGCGAAGCACCTCGGGCCCGTCCCCCTTTCGTTCCGTCTTCTGGCTTCCGGATTCTGGCGATTACTTCTTCTCTCAGAACATCCTGTCGAACCACACGTCCTCGAGGATGACCGCCGTCTTCGACAGCGTCTTCCCGCCGGCGGTCACGGCCACGGTGTACTCGCCCGGGTCGGCTGGCACGGCGCCGCCAAACGACGGGATGGCTCCCTCGGCCTGGCCGCCCCGCCCGCCGCCGCCCCGCCCGCTGCCACCGCCACCCCGCCCGCCGCCGCCGGCTCCCCGTCCCGCCGGGGCCGCCGCCGTCACGCCGGGCAGCGCCACCTCGTCCATCCGCATGTTCCAGACCAGGGTGTTCATCCCGGCGGCGTTGGGCGCCTTCGCGTTCTCCGCCACCACCCGGGCCCCCTTCAGCACCTGGACCTTCACGTCGCCCGGGGCCGCTGCCTTCTGGTAGTAAGTGATGACCACGCCGACCGGGTTGCTCGGCGCGCTGAAGTTCCTGGAGGAGGAGACGTTGGCGATCCGCGTCACCCACTTCACCGCCGGCTTCATGTCGAACAGGTAGAAGCTCTCGCCGAGCACCGTGTCGGTGACCTGCTCGAGCGCCGCGATGCTGGTGATGAAGATGCCGCGGCCGTGCGTGGCAACCACCAGTTCGCCGTCACGCGTGTGGATCTTCAGGTCGTAGACCGGCTGGGTGGGCATGTTGCCCTTCATGTCGTTCCACGTCTTGCCGCCGTCGATCGACACGTACAACCCGAATTCCGCACCGACGAACAGCAGGTTCGGGTTCCTGGGGTCCTCGCGGATGACGTTGATCGTCTTCGCCGGCAGGTTGCCGACAATCGACGTCCAGGTCTGGCCGTAGTCGGTCGTCTTGTAGACGAACGCCCTGAAGTCGTCGTTGCGAAGGCCGGTGTACGTCACGTACGCCGTGCCCGGGAAGTGGTTCGACGCCTCGGCGCGGCTGACCCAGTAGCCCGGGTTCCCCTTGATGTTGTCGTTCAGCTTCGTCCAGCTCTGGTCGCCGCCGCGGCCACCGTCCTTGGTGACCCACACGTTCCCGTCGTCGGTGCCCACCCAGAGCAGGTCGCGGGCGATGGGCGACTCGGCCAGCGCGGTGATCGTGCAGTAGGTGATGTTGCCGTCGCCCCCCTTGTCGTCCGCCGTGAACTTCGATTTGTCGTTGGTGGTGAGGTCGGGGCTGATGAACTCCCACGTGTCGCCGCGCGTCGTGGACTTCATCAGGCGGTTCGCCGCGTGGTAGACGACCACCGGGTCGTGCCGGGACGCGACGATCGGGGCGTTCCAGTTGAAACGCAGCGACTGGTCGCGGTTCTGGATGCTCTTCGACTCGCCGGTGTAGAGGTCCGTGCGCGAGATCGACCCGAACTGCGACTCGTTGTAGAGGTAGCGGTCGGTGCCGTCCACGACGTTGAACATCCCATCGCCGCTGCCCACGGTCTGCCAGTCCTCGAACACGATCGGCCGGCCGCCGCGCTTGCTGCTCGGCCCGCGCACGGATCCGTTGTCCTGCAGGCCGCCGTACACGTTGTAGGGCACCTGGTTGTCGAGGCCCACCGCGTAGAACTGACCCAGGGGCAGTTCATCCGGGTGGCGCCAGCTCTTGCCGCCATCGAAGGTGATCCCCAGCCCCTGGTCGTAGCCGAGGATCATGTGTTTCGAGTTGGCCGGGTCGATCCAGAGGGCGTGGTGGTCGCTGCCGATCCGAAAGGGGGAGGCCCACGTCTTCCCGCCGTCCTTGGTCTCGAGCACGCTGACGCTCAGCACATAGGCATGGTTCACGTCGGCCGGGTCGATCCGGACGTCCATGTAGTAGTAGCCCGGCCCGCCGCCCACCGGGTTCTTCTCGTTCACCTTCCGCCACGTCTTCCCGCCGTCGTCGGTCCGGTACACCTCTTCGCCGATCATGCCGCTGCTCGACTGGCCCGCCCGCAGCTCCTTCAGCCGGTCGGCGTCGGACATCTTCGGCTTGTTGGCGTTCTCGATGTTCGCGTAGAGCACCAGCGGGTTCTTCCGGCTGATGTCGAGGCCGATGCGGCCGATCATCCCGCCTGGTAGCCCCGCGGCGAGCTTCGTCCATGTCTTCCCGGCGTCAACGGTCTTGTAGATCGCGCTGCCGGGACCGCCGAGGTTGAACGTCCACGGCTTCCGTTCCTTGTCGTATGTCGCCGCGTACAGAACCTCCGGCTTCACCGGGTCCATGACGATGTCCGCGGCCCCGATCGTCTTGCCGTCGGCCTTCACGTCGAGCGATTTCGCCCAGGTCTTCCCGCCGTCGACCGTCTTGTAGACGCCTCGCTCGTCGTTCTCCGAGTAGAGATGCCCCAGCGCCGCGACGTAGACGATGTCCGGGTTCCTGGGGTGAATCACCATGCGGCCGATGTGGTGGCTGTCCTTCAGGCCGACGTTCGCCCAGGTCTTGCCGGCGTCGGTGGACTTGTAGACGCCGTCGCCCCAGTACGTGCTCCGGGAGGTGTTGGCCTCTCCGGTGCCGACGTAGACGATGCCGGGGTTCGACGGAGCGACCGCGACGTCGCCAATCGAGATGACCGGCTGGTTGTCGAAGATCGATTCCCAGGTCTCCCCGTTGTTGACCGACTTCCACAGGCCGCCGGAGCCTGTCGCCGCGTAGATCGTCCACGGCTCGAGCTCGGGCACGGCGAAGTCGCTGATGCGGCCGCTCTGCCTGGTCGGGCCGATGGCGCGAAAACTGAAGGCCTTGAGCACTTCGGGCGACAGGGACTGAGCCGCGAAGTCACCGGCGAACACCACGGCGACCAGGACGACCGCGGCGGCGACGCCGAGGGCCCGGATGACGGGACGCACCGTTCTCATGCAGCCGCTCCTTGCTGGGGACGTAGATCAGACCAACGTGTTTCGGGATGAGTGGAAGAAGCCACCCCCGGCCGCGAAGCGGCCGGGATGCTACCGCGGCACACAGGTACTGGCGCCGGGCGCACGGCGTCAAGGCCGCCTTCGCACCGCCTCGGCCCCTCTCGCGCTTTGGGCCGTTCGGCGGTATGCTGCGGCTCATGCGCGTCGACCTCTGTTACGGAGACGGCCGGATCCCCGTCGAGATCCCCTCGAATCGAGTGACCGTCCTCGAGCCGACGCTCGTCGACGGGCTGCCGGATGAGGGCGAGGCGTTCAGGCGGGCTGTCCGCCAGCCGATTGCCTCGCGGCCTCTCCGCGACCTCGTCGGATCGAGCGAGCGGCTGGCCGTCGCCATCCCCGACATCACGCGACCGCTTCCGTCACGGCGGCTCCTGGGCTGGCTGCTCGAGGAACTGGCGCACGTGCCGGACGGCCAGTGGACCATCGTGAACGGCACGGGCTCGCACCGGGTCAACACCGACAGCGAGCTGCTGGCCATGGTGGGGCCCGAGGTGAAGCGGCGCCTGCGGATCGTGAACCACTCCGCGCATGACCCGGCAGGCCACGAGTGCGCGGGCCGGACGTCGGACGGCCGTCCCGTGTTCCTGAACCGCGAGTGGGTGCAGGCGGACCGGCGGATCGTGCTCGGCTTCATCGAGCCGCACTTCATGGCCGGGTTCTCGGGCGGCTACAAGGGCGTCTTTCCAGCGCTGGCGGACATCGACGCCATCATGCACTACCACCGCGCCGACGTGATCGGCGACCCGCGCAGCACCTGGGGACGGTTGGAGGACAACCCGACGCAGGACATCATCCGCGCCAACGGGTCGCTCGTGCCGGTCGACTTCTGCGTCAACGTGACGCTGAACCGGCGGCGCGAAATCACGGGGTTCTTCTGCGGCGACACGCTGGACGCCCACCGCGTGGGGTGCCGCGCCGCGCGAGAGACGGCGATGGTGCCGTGCGACCGGCCGTTTCCGATCGTGGTCACCACCAACAGCGGCCACCCGCTCGACCTGAACCTGTACCAGGCCGTGAAAGGCATGTCGGCGGCGGCGCAGATCGTCGAGCCCGGCGGGATGATCCTGGCCGCCGCGCGGTGCGGCGAGGGCTTCCCGGAACACGGCAACTTCCGCGGCATGATGACCGGCCACGCCACCCCGCAGGCGGTGCTCGACACCATCATGGCTCCGGGCTTCTCGATGTACGACCAGTGGGAGGCGCAGCTGCTGGCGCTGATCCTCCTGAAGGCGCGCGTGAGCCTGTTCAGCGAGATCCCGCCGGACGACGTGCGGGCGGCACACCTGGAGCCGGTGGCCGACCCCGGCCGGCGCCTGGCCGACGAACTGGCCCGGCGCGGGGCCGACACGCCGGTGGCGGTCTTGCCGGAAGGCCCGATGACGATTCCGTATCTGCGCTGAGCCGGGCCGGCACCTTGACTCGGCCGGCGACGGCTCGGTAGATTTCAACTCCGGCTGGCGGCTGACAGCTGGCAGCTGGCAGCGGACCACGGCGTGACGCTCTTCTGTCTTCTGTCTTCTGTCTTCTGTCTTCTGAATTCTGGCTTCTGGATTCTTATCTCTGAGAGGCTCCATGTTGAGACGCACCGCCTTGTTCCTGATTCTGATGCTCGCGCTCGTCGTGCCGACCGGGGCCCAGGCGCCGGCTGCGGCCCAGCCGCCGACACCGCAGACCGCCGGCAACCCGCTGCTCAAGGAATGGACGACGCCGTTCCAGGTGCCGCCGTTCGGCGAAATCAGGCCCGAACACTTCCTGCCGGCCATCAAGGAGGCGATCGCCCAGAACCGCAGGGAGATCGATGCGATCGCCGGCAACCCGCAGCCGGCGACCTTCGCGAACACGATCGAGGCGCTCGAGAACGCCGGCGAACTGCTGGCGAAGGTGCGGGGCGTGTTCGGCACGCTGACGGGTGCCGAAACCAACCCGCAGCTTCAGGCGATCAACCGCGAGGTGACGCCGCTCGAGTCGGCCCTCCGCGACGAACGGCAGCTGAACGAGAAACTGTTCCAGCGGATCAAGGCGGTCTACGACCAGCGCGCGGCGATGAAGCTGGCGCCGTTTCAGGTGAAGCTGGTCGAAGAGGTCTACAAGAGCTACGTGCGCGCGGGAGCGAACCTCGATCCGGTCAGGAAGGAGCGGCTGAAGCAGATCAACGCCGAGCTGTCGATGCTGACGCTCAAGTTCGGCGACAACCAGCTGCACGACACCAACGCCTACAAGCTCGCGATCGACAGGCAGGAGGACCTGAAGGGGCTGCCGCCGTCGGTGGTCGCGGGCGGGGCCGAGGCGGCGAAGGCCGCGAACATGCCGGGCAAATGGGTGTACACGCTGCAGGCGCCCAGCATCTGGCCGTTCCTGCAGTACGCCGACAGTCGCGAGCTCCGGCGTCAGATCATGACCGCATACACGGCCCGCGGGGACCACGGCGACGAGTGGGACAACAAGAAGACGCTCTCGCGCATCGCGGCGCTGCGCGTCGAGCGCGCGCAGCTTCTCGGCTACAAGACCTACGCCGACTACGTCCTCGAGGAGAACATGGCGAAGACGCCGGCCGGGGTCTACACGCTGCTGAACCAGCTCTGGACGCCGGCCCGGAACGTCGCGCTGAAGGAAGCGGCGGACCTGCAGGCCGCCATCGACAAGGAGGGCGGCAACTTCAGGCTCGAGGCGGGCGACTGGCGCTACTACACCGAGAAGGTGCGCAAGGCGCGGTTCGATCTCGACGAGCAGGCCCTCCGGCCCTACTTCAAGCTGGACAACGTCGTGCAGGGAGCGTTCGCGGTCGCCAACAAGCTCTACGGCATCACGTTCACGCCGCTGCCGAACCTGCCCGTCTACCACCCCGAGGTGACGGCATACGAGGTGAAGGACGCGAACGGTGAACACCTCGCCGTGTTCCTGACCGACTACCACCCGCGCCCCGGCAAGGGGACCGGCGCGTGGTCGGGCCGGGTGCGCGGCACGTACGTCCGGAACGGCAAGTCGGTGCGGCCGATTGTGACCAACGTGTGCAACTTCACGCGGCCGTCCGGCAGCGAGCCGGCGCTGCTCACGCTCGAGGAGGTCAACACGCTGTTCCACGAATTCGGCCATGCGCTGGCGGGGTTCCTCGGCAAGGCGCCGTACCCGACGGTGGCGGGCTTCCCGCGCGACTTCGTCGAGGTGCCCTCGCAGATCATGGAGAACTGGTGCCTCGAGCCCGAGGTGTTGAAGACCTACGCGAAGCACTACAAGACCGGGGAAGTGATCCCGGCGGCGCTCATCGAGAAGATCGAGAAGTCCGCGCAGTTCAACCAGGGCTTCATCACGGTCGAGTACCTGGCCGCGGCGCTGCTCGACATGGAGTGGCACACGCTGACGACGACCGCCGAACAGGACGCGAACGCGTTCGAGAAGGCGTCGATGGACAAGATCCGGCTGCTGCCGGAGATTCCGCCGCGCTACCGCAGCCCGTACTACACCCACGTGTTCTCGGGCGGCTACTCGGCAGGCTACTACGCGTACATCTGGAGCGAGGTCTACGACAAGGACGCGTTCCAGGCGTTCGTGGAGAAGGGCAACCTGTTCGACCCCGCGACGGCAAAGGCGTTCCGCACGATCCTCGAGCAGGGCGGCACGGTCGACGCGATGACGGCCTACAAGAGGTTCCGCGGCAAGGACGCGTCGGTCGAGCCGCTGCTGAAGGCGCGGGGGTTGAAGTAGGCGCGGCGTTGGCTGTCAGTAGACCGCAACGGTCGCCAGCGTGGGGCACGCCCGGGCCCGGGTGATGTTCACGCGCACGCGGGAGGCGGTCGTCGGATCGCACGAGAGGATTCGCTTGTATCCGATCGTCGTGCCTCCCGCAACCACTCTCCACGCGCCATCCGCCTCGGCCTCGATGGTGAATGCCTCGACGCGCTGGCCGAGGCGGATGAACTCCTGCAGCACCACGCGCTCGAACCGCGTGGGCGTCGCGAACGTCAGCGTCACGCTCCCGCCCGTCACCCCATCGTCGGTTGCCCAGTAGGTGCCGGCCTTGCCGTCGTTGACCAGCGCGGCCGCGAAGGCGTGTGAATCGCCGCGCACGCTCGAGGCCGCCGCCTTCGCACCACGCGCCAGATCGGTGCGATACATCTCGTCGAGCGCCCGGCGGAACGACCGGAGCCGGTCGGCATCGATGTCCGGAATCAGGCCGCGCCGATCCGGCGGGATGTTGAGCAGCAGGTTGGCGCCACGGCCGACCGACTGGTGATAGATGGTCAGCAACTGGTCGACGGTCTTCACCTTTGCGTCCTCGGCGGCGTGGTAGAACCAGCCGGGACGAATCGAAACGTCCACCTCGGGCGGGACCCAGTCGCTGGCGTCGGCGCGCCCCGGCGCGAGCGCCTTTGCGTAGTTCGAATCCCCGGGGTAAGTGGCCGCGCGGTCCAGCCCGTACCAGGACGTCTCGAAGGCGACGCCTGATTCGTTCCCGACCCATCGCACGTCAGGCCCCGCGTCGCTGAACATCACGGCGTCCGGTTGAAGGCGCCGGACGATGTCCCAGGTGTTCGGCCAGTCGTAGTAGGTCCGGTTGTCGATCCGGCGCCGTTCGCGGGCGCCCCCGTAGTAGCCGTCGCCGCCGTTGGCGCCGTCGAACCAGACCTCGAACATCGTGCCGTAACGGCTGAGCAGCTCGCGAAGTTGGGCCCGGTAGTAGGTGATGTATCCCGGCCGGCCGTACTCCGCGTGGTTGCGGTCCCACGGCGACAGGTAGACGCCCATCTTCAGCCCGTACTCCCGGCAGGCGTCGGCCAGTTCGCGCAGCACATCGCCCTTGCCGTCGCGCCACGGGCTGCGGGCGACTGAATGCCCGGTGAGCGGGCTGGGCCAGAGGCAGAAGCCGTCGTGATGCTTCGCCGTGATGATCAGCCCTTTCATCCCCGCGTCGCGCGCAACCATCGCCCACTGGCGCGCGTCGAGCGCCGACGGCGCAAACAGCGCCTCGTTCTCGTCGCCGTAACCCCACTCCTTGTCGGTGAACGTGTTGATGCCGAAATGGAGGAACCCGTAGAACTCCAGTTCGTGCCAGGCGAGCTGCCGCTCGGCGGGCAGCGGCCCGACTGGAGGCGGAGGCACGACCGCGCCGCGCTGAGCGGCGCGCGGACCGGCGGCGATCAGCAGACAGGCGAGAGCGAAGACCGCGACGCGGGCCGAAAACGCGGCGGCGAAGGACGTTGGAGGGCGCATGCACACCTCGCCGGAAGCTCTGGTTGCCGCCCATGATACCGATTTCTGATAACCTTCCGGTGTTTCTCGTTGCCGCGCAGCTGCCGTCGGCGGCCGCGGCCCCCTGCCTCGACGGAGTGCCCGATGCCACTCGCGCTGCGTTCCCGATTCCTCGCCGGTGCGTGCGTCTGCCTAGTCCTTTGCGTACCCGTTGCCGCCGCGCCTCAGGCCAAACCCCCCGCGCAGGCCAAACCGGGCACCCAGGCGAAGCCGGCCGCGCCGGCAAAGCCCTCGTCGCGCGGCAGTCTCGGATCCAAGGATCCAGGCCTGTTCAATCTGACCGGCACCATCTACTTCCTCACCGAGAAGGAAACCCGGATGCCGGGGGATCTCGGCCACCCGGAAACCCGAGGGCACGGTCTACACCGACAGCATCGACGTGCCCTTGCGGCGCTTCACGGAGGGGTTCCCGGGGATTACGGACCGGTTCGCCTGGTTCGGCATCTTCTACACCGGTCGCTTCTTCGTCGACGTTCCCGGGGACTACGGGTGGGAGCTGAAGTCAGACGACGGAAGCCGGCTGTGGATCGACGGGACGCAGGTGATCGACAACGACGGCGTGCACGGATTCGGCCCGCGAGCGGCACGCGTGCCGTTGACCGCGGGGCCTCACGACATGAGGCTGTGGTACTTCCAGGGACCGCCGACCGAGATTGGGCTGCAGCTCAGAGTGCAGCCGCCGGGGGCGGCCGCGTTCAAGATCTTCAGCCTGGCCGACTTCGCGGGGCCGATGGCGGAGGCGCTGAAGACCCTGAAAGCGGAGGCGACGCCGGACGGGATCCGGGTCCGACTCGACGCGGCGCTGCTGTTCGACACGGCGAAATGGGACCTGAAGCCGAAGGCGCAACAGGCCATCAAGAACCTCAGCCAGGTGATCGCCGCCTACCCGGCAGCGCTCATCCGCGTGGTTGGCTTCACCGACTCGGTCGGAGGCGACGACTACAACCTCGACCTCTCGCGGTCGCGGGCGACATCGGTGAAGGACGCGCTTGTCGCGCTGAACCCGCCGACCGGTGTGACGTTCGAAACCGAGGGGCTTGGCAAGGCGAAGCCCGTTGCGTCGAACGACACTCCAGAGGGCCGGGCGCTGAACCGGCGCGTCGAAGTGTTCATCAAGCCGCAGGCGGCCGCGGTGATCGACGCGACGGCGCTGCCGGGCGTTCAGACGCTGCCGAGGGCCCCCGCAGCGGCAACGCCACGGCCACCGGCGGCGGCTGCACCCGGCGGCCAGACGCCACCCGCCGCACCTCCCGCGCCGGCTGCGCCTCCGATGCAGGCCGCGCCGGCCTTGGCTCGACCGGCCTCTCCGCCACCGCCGAGGCCGAACTCGCCCGAGATGGTCGCGGCCGTGAACCGCGTGAAGTACGTCATCGAACGGTACGCGGATGCGCTCAGCACCCGCAACGAAGAGGCTTTTCGCGAGGTGCGGGCGGGCGCCACCGACGCGGAGCGCGCCCTGCTCCAGGCTAGGGCTGCCAAGGTCTCGATCGAGGTGTCTGCGGTCGACGTCAGCGGAACGGCGGCGACCGCCACGTGCCAGCAGACCATCGACGCCACCGCGGCTGACGGCAAGCCAATTCGAACCAGCGGGACGGCGACGTTCCAGCTCGTGCGCCAACCGACAGGCTGGATGATCACCGAAATCAGATAGCGCAGCGGACCCCCATGAAGAAGATCACCGCGCCCCTCGTCGTCCTGCTCGCGTTCGTGGGGCTCGCCGCCGTGGCGGACCAGCTGGGCTGGCTGGCGGCCGCTCGGCTGGATGCGCCGCTCGCCGCCTAGGCGCGGGGTCAGAAGCCGGCGGCCGCGCCGACCGCGAAGCCGCCTCAGCCTCCCGACCAGTTGCCCGCCTTCGACGGCAACCTCGCGAACCTCGTCTGGGGCGGGCGGCTGGAGTCGATCACGGGTGAGAAGAAGCTCGCCAGCGCCAACGTCATCCTGTTCGACCCGTTCGGGGGGAGTGGCGACTACGGTACCCCTTCGAGTACGGGGCCGGTCGAGATCGTGATCTCGTTCTTCAAGCGCGACACGGCGCGGATTGGCTCGGTCACCATCACGACGCTGTCCCGCATGTACGGCATGCGGGACGTGGAAGCCTGGGCCTCGCCCACGAGTGCCACCGAGGGGTTCACCAAGCCGGCCGAAGCCGCCGGCGCGGGTTATGTGCCGCTGCTCCGGCGGCACCCGGAGATCCTCGAGCCGGCCTTCGTGGCCGAAGGAACGGCCGCGGCTGCGGCCCAGGCTTCGTCGATGCCCCCGCCTGGGTGGCCCAGAAGGCGCCCGCCAACGAGCTGGGCGACTCGAACGCCGTGACGGAGTGGCAGCCAGGCTGGTGCGGCCACATGGTCGTCCGCAACGCGAACGGCATCTTCGGCTTCGTGCAGGCCTACGCCCACTACGGCCGCGGCCTGATTCTCTGGGACGGCTTCGACATCGACATGAACGGGACGAAGTGGCACGACATCGTCCGGGCGCAGCAGCTGGCGCAGGGGTTCGACACCGACAACCTCCCGTGCACGATCAAGGTCGGCAGCTTCGCGGTCACCACCGAGCCGCGGCTCGTGACGCGCGGCGTGCAGGCGGGGCAGACCTACCCTACCCGCTCCCGCTGCTCTCCAACCTCGGCTACAAGGGCACGGTATCGCTCTCGGCCGCGCCGACGCCGGCCATGCCGGGGCTGCAGACGCGCTTCGACCCGGCGACGGTCGAGGTCACCAGCCTTCAGGAGTCGGCCTTCACGCTGGCGCTTCCGGCGGGCGGCGCGGTGAGGCCGTTCGCGATCGAAGTCAGGGGGACCGCCGCCGACGGCAAGACCAACTCGCTCTGCCTGCAGCTCGGGCCGACGAAGGCGGGCGAGTTGGTCATCCCCGTCAGGAAGCTGGACCGAAAAGCCGTGCTCGCCCGCGCCAGCCTCTTCAAGCCGAAGGGCGAGACGCCGCTCGTGTACTCGGCGCTGCAGGCGCCCGGCGATCTGAAGGCGCTCGGCGGCGGCACCGTCATTCTGATCACCGACGGCGAGGAGAGCTGCAAGGGCGACCCGGTGAAGGCCGCAGCGGAGCTCAAGGCGTCCGGCCTCGACATCCGGCTGAACATCGTGGGGTTCGCGCTCAAGAACCCGCAGACGCAGAAGGACCTCGCCGGCTTCTCGCAGTCGACCGGCGGCCTGTTCTACGTCGCGGAGAGCGGCGCCTCGCTCGCGGACGCCGTCATGCTGGCCGCCGTCGAGCGGTTCCCGTACACGGTGTACGACGCGGCGGGCAAGGCGGTCCTGTCGAGCGAGGCCGGGAGCGGAAGCGACGAACTACCGCCCGGCGACTACAGGGTGGTGGTGAAGGCGGGGACGCGCGAGCTGGTGGCCCCGCGCGTCAGGATCGCGGTCGGGACGGCGACCACGCTGAAGATCGCAATCAAGAACGGCCAGCTCGTGCTCGAGTAGGCGTCAGAGGGCTGCCCGGCTGCCGGTCTCTTCGTCTCGATCGCGCATGAAGAACTTGTTGCCGCCGAGGATCTTGAGGCGCGTCAGGCGCCGCTGGTAGAGGTTGATCGGGACGAACCCGAACAGCGTGACCCTCGACGTGAACAGCGCGTGCGGTGCCCGGCGCAGGATGCTCGAGCCGCTGTAGAAGATCTTCCACGCCGACTGCCACCCCTCGAAGAGCTGTTCCGGCGTCATGTGTTTCGGGCGGAACACCGGGAAGCCGTCTCGCTGGTCCTTCATCCACCAGCGCTCGTCCAGGAGCCGCCCCTCTTCCTTCAGGCGCCAGTAGAGCGGCGTCCCCGGGTAGGGCGTGAGGACGGAGTACGACGTCATCACCAGGCTGGCCTTGATTCCAAACTCCGCGGTGTCGGCAAACGTCTCCTGCGTGTCCTCGTCGAAACCGAAGACGAACGCGCCCCAGACGCCAATCCCCGCGTCGCGAAGCCGCTGGACGGTCTCGAGGTACTGCTCCGGCAGATTCTGCTTCTTGCCGCACGCGACCAGCGCGCGACGGTTCACGCTTTCGAAGCCGACGAACAGCCCCTTGCACCCCGACTCGGCCATCAGCTTCAGCGTCGACGGGTCCTGCATGCCCTGCATCGACGCCTGGCCGAACCACTTGATCTTGAGCGGCTTCAGCTCGCGGAACAGCTCGCGCGAATGCTCTCCGAATCCGACGATGTTGTCGTCGGAGAACATGATCAGGCGACGGTCGATCGCCCTGATCTCGGCGGCGACGTGCTTCGGGTCGCGCAGCCGCGTCTTCCGCCCGAAGAACGGCGTCACCGAGCAGAACTCGCACGAGAACGGGCAGCCGCGCGAGGACTGGACCGCGTGAATCGGGATATACCCTTTCTTCGGGAAGATCGACCGGTCGGGAACCACCGGCGTCCGGTATTCCGGGAGCGACTCGTGGCGGTAGATCGACTGCAGTCGTCCGGCCCGCGCGTCGGCAACCACCTGCTCCCACAGGCCTTCGGCCTCGCCGCAGACGACCGCGTCGGCGTGCTCGAGCGCCTCCTCCGGCACGGCGGTGGGATGAATGCCCCCCATCACGACCTTCACGCCGCGCTCCCGGTAGGACGCGGCCAGCTCGTAGGCGCGCCGCGCCGTCCTGGTGGACACCGTGAAGGCCGCGAGGTCGGCGGTGTAGTCGAGGCCCGTGGCCGGATCCAGCCGCTTGACCGTGTCGTCGCGAAGCGAGAGCGTGACGTCGGCAGGCGTCAGCGCCGCCAGCGTGGCGAGCGCCAGGTTCCTGACGTTTGCCGAGTCCTCGGCTGCGGGACAGACCAGATCGATCCGCATTGTTCCTCCAGGCCCGAGCGTGATTCTAGCATTCACCGGGCCGGGGCGCGAAGCCTGACCTGGCGCGCCGGGGGCAAACCCTCGTGCTAGAATCGGCGTTCCTATGCCAACGACGCGCGCCTGGAAGCTCGTTGCCCGCCCGGAGGGCCCGTTCAAGCCGCAGGACTTTCAGTGGGCCGAAGACCCGTTGCCCGAGCCGGGTGCCGGACAGGTGCTCGTGCGCCAGATCTATCTGTCGCTCGATCCCACGAGCCGCGGGTGGGCCAACTCCTCGGCCACGTATCTGCCGCCGGTCGCGCTCGGCTCGGTGATGCGCGGATTCGGACTCGGCGTCGTGGAGGAGTCGCGCTGCCAGGGATTGGCGCCTGGCGACTACGTGCAGGGGCTCATCGGGTGGCAGACGCACGCCGTGATGGACGGCGCCTCACTCACCAGGATGGAGCGCGATCCGGACCTCCCGCTCGACGCATACATGGCCGTCCTCGGCCACATCGGCGCCACCGCGTACTTCGGCCTGCTCGAGATCGGCAAGCCGAACGCCGGTGAAACGCTGGTCGTTTCGGGCGCGGCCGGCGGCGTCGGCTCGCTGGTCGGGCAGATCGGCAAGATCGCCGGCTGCCGGGTGGTCGGCATCGCCGGCAGCGACGAGAAGTGCCGCTGGCTGACCGAGGAACTCGGCTTCGATGCGGCCCTCAACTACAAGACGGGGCCGCTGCGCTCGCGCCTGCGCCGCGAGTGCCCGGCCGGCATCGACGTGCATTTCGAGAACGTCGGCGGCGAGGTGCTCGACGCCGCGCTGGCGTTCATCAACACCCGGGCCCGCATCGTGCTGTGCGGCCTGATCGCCCAGTACAACGAGGTCGTCCCGCCGCCGGGGCCCCGCTTCCTGGGCAACGTGCTCATCCGCCGCGCGCGCCTCGAGGGCTTCATCGTGATGGACTACCATGAGCGCTATCAAGAAGCGTTCGGGCCGCTGCGCACGTGGATGGCCGAGGGCCGGCTGAAGTACCGCGCCGACGTCGTCGAGGGGCTGGAGCATGCGCCGGTGGCCGTCAACAGGCTCTTCAGCGGCGCGAACATCGGCAAGCTGCTGGTGAAGGTGTCCGACGATCCGGGAGCGGTTCGATGAGCGCCGACGAGTCGACGACGACCGCGGCGTCTCCGGAGCGGCTGGCGCTCGCGGGGCTGCCCCACCAGCCGCCGATGAGGCTGGTCGAAGATCTGATCGAGCTCGTTCCCGGCGAGCGCGCGCGGGCGACGCGCGTCGCTCGAGCGGACGACTTCTTCTTCCAGGGTCACTTCCCTGGCATGCCCATCGTCCCGGCGGTGATCCTCGTGGAGATGCTCGCGCAAACCGGCGGACTGGCCGCGTGTTCAGGCGCCATCCCCGCGCCTGCCGGGGGGCTGAGGCTGGCGGCGCTCGGCGCGTTCAAATTCCCGGCGGCAGCAGTGCCGGGACAGGTTCTCGAGGCGTCGGCGCGCGTGGCTGGCCGGGTGTTCGGCCTGATCAAGATCGAGGGAGACGTGACGGCGGACGGCGTGATGGTGGCCGCCGGCAGCCTG
The DNA here is from genome assembly GCA_963783255.1 of uncultured Acidobacteriota bacterium. Classification (GTDB taxonomy): domain Bacteria; phylum Acidobacteriota; class Vicinamibacteria; order Vicinamibacterales; family Fen-181; genus FEN-299. The sequence goes on from CAWAMP010000013.1 coordinate 206,670, forward strand.
ACGCTCGCTCCCGGACCCGGGCGATCCTGAGCCGGTTCGTCCGGCACCGGCGAGCCTGGCATCGGCGGCCGCAGGTCTCGATCTACACTTGGGGGTCGTATGAGGGTGCTCCTGATTTCGATGCCCGACCGGCATCCCTACTTCGGCAAGCGGGAGTACGAGATCCCGTCGCTGGGCCTGTCGTCCATCGTGGGCAACCTGGATCGCCGCCACTCCGTGTGGCAGGCGGATCTGTCGGTCAGGAAATTCAGCGTCCGCTCGTCCGTTCTCCGTGCGATCCGTCGGCACAAGCCCGAGATCGTCGGCCTGTCGGCGATGATCTTCCAGTACCACACGGCGCGCCGCATCGCGCAGCTGATCAAGAAGGAGAGCCCTCGGACGCTGATCGTGCTCGGCGGGTATCACGCCACCTCGATGTACCGGGAACTGGCGTCGAGCCCCGAGGCGGACCTGCTCGACTTCATCTTCCACGGCGAAGCCGACCACGGCTTCGGGGAGCTGCTGGACGCGCTCGAGGGGCGGCGCCCGATGGAGTCTGTGGCCGGGCTGTCGTGGAAGCGCGACGGCGTGTTCCGCCACAACCCGGACCGGCCGCTCGAGGACCTGTCGACCATTGCGCTGCCGGACCGCGATCATCGGCTCTACCGGCTGTTCCACTACTACTTCCACCGGGCCGACGTCATGGAGACGTCGCGCGGCTGCCTGCACCGCTGCAATTTCTGCTCGATGAACCAGATGTACGGCCCGACGTTCCGGCGCTACTCGGTCGACCGGGTCCTGGACGACGTGCGCGACCTCTACAAGCGCCGGGGGCTGGTCCACGTGGGGCACGTGCTGATCGCGGACGATAACATCACGCTGGACGTCCCGCGTTTCATGGACATCTGCGACGGCATTGCGGCGCTCAAGCTGCCGATGCAGTTCCTCGTCCAGGCGAGCTCCGCCGGCATCGCGAAGGACCCCGCGCTGCCGCGGAAGATGGCCGAGGCGGGCATCACGATGGTCTTCCTCGGCATCGAGAACGCCGACGAGACCGTCCTGCAGCAGATGAAGAAGGGAAAGATCGGCGGCGTCACCCGCACCGCCGTCACGCGCCTGGCCGACGCCGGCATCATCGTCGTCGGCGGCCTGATCAACGGCTTCCCCGACGATGACGTGGCGGCGCTGCGGCGCAACTACGAGTACTTCAGGGACCTGGGCATCGGCACGGTGCTCGACCAGCTGATCACCCCGTACCCCGGAACCGAGATGCGGCGAGACCTGGTTGAGGCGGGTCTGGTCACCAATCTGCACGACTACAGGTGGTACAACGGGTGCTGGCCGCAGGTCCGCACGAAGCACCTGACGTCGAAGCAGCTGCTGTTCGAGAAGTGGATGGCCCGCCGCGACATCATCGAGGACTGGAGGGCCAACGCCCAGGTCAAGGCGCACTACCCGTACTTTGCGGCCTTCTACAACGGCCTCATCAGGCCGATGATCCGCTTCAACGAGAACCGGATGGACTGGATGTACGGCGTGGTCGGGCGCTACCAGCGGCAGATGGTGCAGTGGGTCCGGCTCAACGACTACTTCGGCGACATGGTGGTCGACAAGCGCTTCTTCGATCCGAGTGTCGACGGGCCCGAGAGCATGGGAGACCCGGCCGCGGCGCTCGAGGGCGGAGGCGCGCCGCTCAAGGATACGAGCGACGAGCCGGCGTTCGTCCGAACCGCCCAGCGGTGAATTGGGAATTGACAGGGCTCTTCATCACCCTGTGCCCGCGTCCGGGTCGTCGGCGGTGCTCCAGTACGGGAAGAAGTTGTACCAGAGGTGGGGGTACTGCCGGACGATGCCTTCGAGCGCCGTGGCGAATGCCTGCATGGCCGCCTGCACGGCCGTGTCGCGGTCTCCGGTCCGGTCGACGTGGATCGGGTCGAGGCCCACGCCGGCGTAGCGCCCGTCCGGCTGGCGCACGATGAAGGAAGGCACCATCGGCGCGCCGGACAGATAGCCCATGATCGCCGGCGACCGGAGAAACCAGGTCCGCCGACCGAAGAACTCCACCTCCACCCGGTCGCGCCCGAGCGGCCGGTCGGCCACCATCGCCACCGTGCCGCCCCCGGACAGGAACCGGCGGATGCGCAGCGCCGTTTCGGCGTCCTGCCGCACCTCGATCGTCTCGATCCCCATCTTCGTGCGCATCTGCACGCGGTGTGCGTGGACGCGCCGATCGTGCTCCGGGAGCAGCACGACGGCCAGCGGGTAGTCGTAGAGCGCGCGCAGGATGACGGCGCCCAGCTCGATGTTGCCGACGTGCGCGGTCAGGAACAGCATGCCGTTGCTGCCGGGCCGGCCGACCCGGTCGAACCTGTTGAGCGGCGACATTCCGGCCCACAGTTCCTGCCGGGTCATCTGCGTGGCCAGGATGAAGTCGATCACCTCGCAGGCGTATGTCCGGTAGGCGCGGAGCGCGAGCGCCCTCAGCTCCCGTTCGCCGAGGTGGGGCAGCATCACGCGATAGTTGTCGATGAGCGCCTTCGTCTCCGCCTTCATGAGGCGGAAGGCGAGCCAGGTGCCGACGTGGCCGATGGCGTAGCTGAAAGACCTGGGGATGTGCGACACGCCCCAGCGGGTCAGTCCGAAGATCGTCCCCGTGCTCAGGCCGTGCTGGTGCCAACGCCCGTCTTCGGGCCCGGGTGATTCGCTCATACGTCGTCGGGGCGGCCGGTGAGGTAGCGGTAGCGCACGGCCAGCATGCACGTGCGAAACGTGTCACGGAACGAACGGAGCTTGCTCCTGGCCCCGTGGTAGCGCGCCGGGATGCTGATGCGCTCGAGCGACGCGCCGGCGCGCGTCAGCTTGATCAGCATCTCGGTTTCGATCTCGTAGCCCGTCGCGGTGAGGTCCAGGCGCCGCAGGCGCTCCGCCCGGATCAGCCTGAATCCGGACTGCGAGTCGGCCACCTCGGAGCCGATGAACGACGACAGGATGCGGCTGCCGATCCGGTTGCTGTAGAAGCGCGCCGTCGGCATCTCGCCCTTCGTGAACGCCCGCTCGGCAATCACGAGGTCGCAGCCGGTCCGTTCGGCGGCATCCACCAGGCGGGGCACGTCGGTCGGGTCGTGCTGCCCGTCGCCGTCGATGAACAGCACGTGCGAGGCCGGTCCGGCAAGGGCGCGGGCGAGGCCCGTCCTGATTGCGCTCCCCTTGCCCCGGTTCCACTCGTGGCGGAGGACGACCGCCCCCGCGGCGGCCGCGCGCTCGGCCGTCCTGTCGGCGGACCCGTCATCGACGACCACCACTTCGGAGGCGTAGGGTGTCACGCCCGCCACGACCGCGGCGACCGACTCTTCCTCGTTGAAGGCAGCGATGAGGGCGCTAATCGTCAAGGCTGTTCCGTCTCCGGGCGCCGCGCGCGCGTCAACAGCCAGTGTATCGCATCCGCCGGCGGGCTCGCCTTGATCGGCTTCGCGCTTCGATGGTACGCTGCCGGTCATCCATGGACGTGCTGCTGCTGCGGCCCTCGCCGCGCAATGAACGCTTCGGCCTGGGGCCGTTCTTCCGCACCGAACCGCTGGGCCTCGAATACATCGCCGCGGCGCTGGGGGCGCGCGGCCACCGCGTAACCATCGTGGACCTGCGCTTCGGCGGGTCGGTCGAGCGGGCCATCATGCGCTACCGGCCCGCCATGGTCGGCGTCGCCTGCCTGCACTCGCTCGAGATCGACGACAGCCTCGAGGTGGCGCGCCGCGTGCGACGCGCCTCGCCCGACGTGTTCCTCATGCTCGGGGGCCATTCGGCCGCGGCGTTCCCGGGGCCGCTCACGTGCCCGGAGGTCGATGCGGTGGCCGTCGGCGACGGCGAGCGCCTCGTGCCGGAGGTCGTCGAGGCGCTCGAGCGCGGACGCCCGCTCGGGGAGGTTCCGGGGCTGCTCGTCAAGACGGCAGACGGTTTTGTCGCGACGCCCGATGCCGAGCCGGTGAGTCTCGACGACGTGCCGCTGCCCGCGCGCCACGCGGTCGCGTCCGGTCTCCGCAACTACGCGTGCCTGCAGTACCGGCCGACGTGGCTGGTCGAGACGGCCCGCGGCTGCCCCTTCCGCTGCTCGTTCTGCTCGGTGTGGCCGCTCTACCAGCGCTCCTACCGACTGCGGTCGGTCGACGCGGTCTGCCGCGACTTCGCGTCGGTCGGCCCGCACGTCTTCGTGGCAGACGACCTCTTCTGGCACCAGCGCGTGCGCAGCGAGGAACTGGCGAAGGAGCTCCTGCGACGCGGCATCCGCAAGGAGTGGGTGCTGGTCCAGACGCGCACGGATCTGGTGGCCAACCAGCCGGAGCTGCTCGAGGCGTGGCGGCCCTTCTCGGACCGGATCGACATCTTCTTCGGGCTCGAGGCGGCCAGCGACAGCAGCCTGAAGAGCCTGACCAAGGACACCACGCTCTCGACCACGGTCGAGGCGATCGAGGTCGCGCGGCACTACGGATACGGCGTCACCGGCAACTTCGTGATCGACCCGGAGTGGGACGAGAGCGACTTCGAACGGCTCTGGGCATTCGTCGCCGAGCACCGCCTCGGGCGCGCGGGTTACACGATCCTGACGCCGCTGCCCGGCACCCCCTACTACGAGTCGGTGCGTGACCGCATCCGGGCCACCGAGTGGTCGCAGTTCGACATGAGCCACCTGCTCTGGGAGCCGAAGCTCGGCGCGCAGCGGTTCTTCGAGCTCTACTGCGAAACGTGGCGGCGGTCGGTGCTCAACCTGAGCGGCTCGAAGAAGTGGTGGCAGTGGATCGGCGAGGTCGAGCCGCGCCACGCGCTGTTCCTCGCGCGCGCCCTCTGGCGCACCCAGCGCATGATGGACCCGCAGGTACTACCTGAAGGAGCACCACCTCGGCCCCGCCGTGTCGGCCGAGGCCTCGCGCGCCGCCCTCCACGCCAGCTGACCAGCCCGGCGCGGGTTCGGCCGGCGTCCCGCGGCGAATGCGCTCAGCGGGCAACCACGGAGGCCACAAAGTCCACAGAGGCTCCCACGCCGATGGCTTCGACCGGGCGCGCCCCGGCTGAGCCGGGGCCGCGACGCCAGAGCGATGGCACAGCGTGCACGAACCCCGAATCGGCTCGGCGGGCAACCACGGAGGCCACAAAGTCCACAGAGGCTCCCACGCCGATGGCTTCGACCGGGCGCGCGTGATCCGGGCTTGTCTTGGTGTCCTTTGTGGTCTCGTGGTTGAGGGCGCGCAGCCGCTCAGCGCTTCTTGTTCGCGGGGGGGGCGGGCGGGACGGGCGGGTCGAACGTGCCGGGCGGAACGGCGACGTTCAGCTCGACGTCGTCCAGTTTGAAGACCGTCGTGTCCCCGCCGGCGAACGTCATCGTCATCTGCGTGAGCATGTAGTCGCCCGACACCCAGAACTGCAGCCGCTCGAGCCCCTGCTTGATCTGCTTGCGCTTGGGCAGCATGTCCACCTGGTACCAGGTCGGCGTGGCCGGGTCTGCGAATGCGCGAATGGTGAACGCCCGCCGCAACTGCCCGGGATCCGCGCTGGTGAAGTACTTGTTCACCGTCTTCATGATCTCGGTGATGTCCGTCTGCTCGACGTCCTGCTGGCCGGAGCGCGTGACGAACAGCCGCTGGCCGTCCATGAGAATCGTCCTGCGCTCGGGCGAGAGATAGGTGATCACCATCCGGGCCGGCTTCTCGCCGATGAGCGTGCCCTGCGACACCATCGGCTTCACCAGCAGCGACGACGTGGTCGATTCGACGAACCGCGCGCGGATGCTCTTCCGCTTGGCCTCGGCAGCAGTGATGCGGGCGTGCAGCGTGTCGAACAGGTCCTGCTCGCCCGGCGCGAGGCCGGGCGTGAGCGCCAGCGCGGTCACGACCGCGCAGGCGACGCGAACGATCGCGGCGCGGCGGCGGGCGTGGACCACTGTTCTGGGGGGGACATCGACGAGCCGCGAGGGCCGGCTCACTTGAACGGCTCGCACGGCTGATGATACCGTACGGCGCTATGCGCGCCAACGCAGTGGTCACCGGGCTGGGCTGCGTGTCGAGCCTCGGCGTCGGCGCGGGAATCTTCACCGATCGGCTCATCGCCGGCGAGTCAGGCATCCGGCCGATCACGGCCTTCAGCACCGAGGGGCGCCGCTCCCGCACCGCTGCCCTCCTGCGCGATTTCGACGCCGGCCGCTACTACGACCCGATGAAACTGCGGCGCGTGGACGAGGGAGGGCGGCTCGGGCTCGTCGCCAGCCGCCTGGCCATCGACGACGCCGGCCTTCCCACGAACACCGACGAGGTGGGTATGGTGCTGGGCACTGCGACCAGCGGCGTGCACAGCACGGTGCAGCACCTGCACAAGCTCGCCACGGGCGGTCCGACGGCGGTCCCCGCGATGGGCTTCGCGAACACGATTGCCAACGCCGCGGCCAGCCTGTGCGCGATCGAGTTCGGCCTCCGCGGGCCCAACGTGACGATCGGCCAGAAGCAGGCGTCGGCGCTTTCGGCCATCGCTTTCGCGCTGGCCAGCCTGCGGCAGCACCGCGCCACGGCCTTCGTGTGCGGCGGCATCGACGACTTCGAGGAGCGGTTCTTCACCGTGTACGACCGGATGCGCGTGCTCTCGCCCGCCGGCGGCGGAGAGGAGGCGAGCCGCCCGTTCGACCTGCGGCGCAACGGCTTCGTGCTGGGCACCGGCGGGCACATGATCGTGCTCGAGACCGCGGACGGCGCCGCCCGGCGCGGCGTCGCGCCCTACGGCGAGATCCTCGGCGTCGGCGGGGGCGCGTCGACGGCGGCGCCAGGCGCGTGGCCGACCGAGCCGTCGGGCATCGTGGCCACGATGCGAGCCGCGATGGCCGATGCCCTCGTCGAACCCGACGAGATCGACGTCGTCTTCGCCTCGGCCAACTCGACGGCCGCGCTCGACCGCGTCGAGGCGCTGGCGCTGGCCGAGGTGTTCGGGCCGCGGGGCGTCCCCGTCGTCTCGGTCAAAGGCGCCCTCGGGGAGTTCGGCGCCTCGGGCGGCGCCGCGCTCATGGCCGCCCTGGTCGGCCTGGCCCGCGGCGTCGTGCCGCCGACGCTCGGGTGCGCGCAGCCGGACCCGGTGTGCCCGGTGGACGTCAGCCCGGACGCGCGGGCCGCGCGCGGCCGCCTCGCGCTCATCAACGCCACTGCCGACGGCGGTGCGCAGTACAGTCTGGTCGCCCGCGCGGCGCCGTCTCCACGCCTTGAGCGGCGGGCCGATCTGCGCTAGTATGCGACTTGGTCAGGCTTGCCTTCGTCCTCCATCAGCACGTCCGGGAAGCGGGGGAAAGCCCCGCGTTTCCACGTGATTGACGGCAGCATCCCGATGGACCAACAACTTGCCACCCAGGTCAAGGAAGCGATTGCGCGCAGCCTCAAACTCCCGATGGCGCCGCAGGACATCGCCGACGACATCCCGCTGTTCGGCGAGGGCCTCGGGCTCGACTCCATCGACGTTCTCGAACTGGTCCTCGAGCTCGAGCGTACCTTCAACGTGAAGATCACCGACGAGCAACTCGGCCGCAGGGCACTGCGCAGCGTCAGGACGATTGTCGAACTCATCGAGCAGACGAGAGGGCAGGCACCGGCCGAAGTGAAGTGAGGCGACGTGACCGGACAGGTGTGCAACTTCCTGACGGTCGACGTCGAAGAGTGGTTCCATGTGTGCGGCGTCCGCGGCCCACTCGCGCCGGAGCGGTGGCCCGACCTGCCGAGCCGCGTTGAATTCACCACGGACCTCACGCTCGACCTGCTGGCCCGCCGCGGCGTGACGGCCACCTTTTTCGTGCTCGGGTCGGTCGCCGAACGTCATCCCGGCCTGGTCGCGCGCATCGTGTCTGCCGGCCACGAAGTGGCGTCTCATGGCTTCTCGCACCGGCGCGTCTACGAGCTCGACGAAGCCTCGTTCGCCGAGGAGATCGCACGCGCCAATCGGGCGATCGAACGCGCCGGGGCGCCGCGTCCGATCGGCTTCCGCGCGCCCGAGTGGTCGATCAACGACCGCGCGCCCTGGGGTCTCGCAGTGCTGGCTCGCACCGGCTTCCGCTACGACTCGAGCATGTCGCCGCTGCGCATCGTCGGGAACCCGGACTATCCACAAGCCCCCCACCGCCGCGACACCGCTCACGGGGCGCTCGTCGAAATTCCACCGCTCGTCGGCCGCTGGTTCGGCCAGCAGTACCCGCTCGGCGGAGGCTGGGGCCTGAGGATGAGCCGGCCCTCGACCGTCATCCGGGAGATCGAAGCCCGCAACCGGCAGGGTGAGCCGGCCACTCTCTTCGTGCATCCATGGGAGCTCGATCCCGAGCCCCCGCGCGCGAGCCTCCCGCCGGCGCTCCGTTTCAGCCATTACTTCAGGCTCTCCGGATTCGCCGAACGGCTCGACGAGATACTGTCCCGCGCGGCGTTCGGCCCCGTCGGAAGGTGGGTCCTGGAAGGTGGCGTGGCGTGAGACGCGCCTTCGTACTGGCGGCAACGGCGTGGGTGGTGGCGGCGGCGGCGACGGCGGCGCCGCCGGTCAGAGGCGTCGGCGTGGACGAGACGCTGGACCGCGACGCCGTGCTCGCGCCGGCGCTCGACCGCGCGCGCCTGGCGGGGGTGGACCTCCCGGTGTTCGTCCGCCTGCTCGTCCGCCGGGCCGACCTGCTGTCTTCCGGATCCACGGCGACGACGGATTACAGCCGCCTCGACGCCCGGCTCGACCTGTACGCGCGCAGACAGATTCCGGTCGTTCTCGCCTTCGTCGACCCGCCCGCCGATGCCGTCGGCATCGACGCGTGGCGCGCGCCGCTGCGCGCGCTCGTCACCCACGTTCGCGGAAAGGTGCGCGCCTACCAGGTCGGCGACCGCATGGAAGGCCTCTCGCGCCCCTCGCCGAGAGACTACGGCTACCTGCTGCGGTTCGTGGCGGTCCAGGTGCGCTCGATCGACGCGGACGTGCTCGTCGTGCAAGGCGGCATCGCCGCACTCGACGAATGGCCGGCATGGCAGGAGCTGGTGTACCGCGAGGACGTGGCGGCCCATGTGGACCTGCTGGCCGTACCCGCGCCACCCGCGGAGGACCGTGTGCGGACCGACCGGACGCTCGCCGCGATCGACACGCTGGCCGCGAAGGAAGACCCTTCGGTGACTCTCGGCGTGACCGGGATGGCGCTCGCCGCCGACCCCAGGCAGGCCACTGAACAGCTGCTCGGCTGGTATCTCGCCCGCCTTGGCGGGCGCGTGACGTTTACCACCTGCGTCGCGGGAGCGGACACGCTGGCGGCCGTGCTGACATCCGCCGCCGCCCTCAAGGACGTCCTCGCCGGCGAGGTGGTCGCGCTCGACGAGCGCGCCTCCTCCCTCGCGCTCAGCATCGGGGGCCAGGATGCCGCCGCCCTCGTGCCGCATCGCCTGCTCTACAACAACACGACGTTTGCCACCTACCTCGCCTACTGGGCACCCGACCGCGCCGGAGAGCGGCTCGAGGCCACGCTTCGCCTCGCATCCGCCGGAACGCCGGTCGTGCGGGATGCCGTGTCGGCGACGACGCTGCGCGGGACCGACGCCACGCGAGACGACGCGTCGAAGACCTCCACCGCCCGGGTGACGCTCACCGGGCAGCCGGCGCTGATCGACTTCAACTACGGCGCCGAGGAGGTCTACGCGCTGCGCGCGGAGGCCTCCGAGAAGGCGCTGCCGACGGTCGACGAGATCATCTTCCGCCACCAGCAGGTGGAGGCCGCCCAGGCCGAACTCGTCCGCAACTACATCGCCAACGCGCGTGTGGAGATCCACTTCCAGCCCACCGCCCTCGACGCCTACGACATCGTCGTCGAAAACCGGTTCTTCTCCGACCCGGAAACGACCGAGTGGCAGGAGCTGACGTTCTCTCTGAACGGCGCCAAGTGGGGCCGCAACCGGCCGCCGTTCCCGCTGCTGCAGCCCGAGAAGGTGCTGTCACTGCCGCTGGCGCTGCGACTGAACCGCGACTACGTCTACCGTCTCGAGGGAACCGACCGCGTCGGCGACCGGCCCTGCTACGTCGTCCGGTTCGACCCGATCGACGAGAAGCAGTCGCTCTACCGCGGCCGCGTGTGGATCGACACCGAGCGCTACCTGCGGCTGAAGCTGCAATCGGTGCAGACGGCGCTCTCGCCGCCGGTCGTCTCCAACGAGGAGGTCCAGACGTTCGCCGCGGTCGGCCTGGTGGGCGACCGGCCGATCTACCTGTTCTCGAAGATGGTCAGCCAGCAGATCGTCGCGATTGCCGGGCGGAACCTGCTGGTCACCCGGCACGTCGACTTCTCCGCCTTCCGCATCAACGAGCCGGGCTTCGCCGAGGAGCGGCAGCGGGCCCGGCAGAGTGACGACATCATGTACCGCGACACCGACAAGGGGCTGCGCCACCTGGAGAAGCAGGGCACGGGGCGCGTGGTGAGCGACACGGTGAAGACCAGCGCAAGGGCGCTGGCGCTCGGCACCACCGTCGATCCGTCGTACGACTACCCGCTGCCGCTCGTCGGCATCGACTACGTGAACTTCAACCTTCTGAACAAAGGGCTGCAGCTCGGCTTCATCTTCTCGGGAGTGCTGGCCGCAGGCAACCTGCAGAAGGCGAAGATCCGCGGCTCGAAGTTCGACGCGAGCCTCGATTTCTACGGCATCGCGGTGAACAGCAACGACCTGGTGTACGACGAAAACGGCGAGCGCTCGGACGAGCGGCTGCTGACGCGAAACGTGTCGACCGGCGTGAACCTGGGCTACCAGGCCACGGACTACCAGAAGGTCACGCTGGGGTCCCACGCGCAGTACGACCACTACTCCGCCGATTCGGACTACACCAGTCCTGACTACGTGGTGCCCGCAGACACCGTGACGGTGAACGGGGGCTTCAACTACGAGTACCGCCGGAGCGGGTATTCGCTGCTCGGCAGCTGGGCGTACTTCTGGCGCGCCGACTGGGAGCCGTGGGGCTACGTGGACGACTTCGATCCCGCCACGCGGACCTACACGAAGTACGACGTCGGTCTCTCCAAGGACTTCCACTTCAAGCTGATCCACACGATTCGCCTGAACGGCAACTACTACGGCGGCCAGCGGCTCGACCGGTTCTCCATGTACAAGTTCGGCCTCTTCGACCCGACGCGCATGCGCGGCATCCCGGCCGCCGGCGTGCGCTTCTCCGAGGTGGGCATGGTCCGGGCCTCCTATTCGTTCAACCTGTTGAATCGGTATCGCCTGGCGCTGTACGCTGACCACGCGTGGGGCCGGACGCCCGACGAGCGCGACTGGGTGCCGACGACGGGGGTCGGCGTCGAGGCGAACTTCCCGGGCCCGAAGACGACGATGATGAAGGTCGGGGTCGGCAAGGGGTTCCTGCCCGACATCTACAAGGGGTCGGGCTCGTTCGTCTTCGAGTTCATGCTGTTCAAGCCGATCTAGGGCGGGGCGAGAAAGAGTCATGGTCGAACGACGCGTGGCGGTAACGGGGGTCGGCCTGGCGTGTTCGCTCGGCGCCGATCGCGAATCGGCGTGGCAGGCGATGTGCGAGGGGCGCTGCGGCATCGCCGAGGTGACGCTGTTCGAGGCGAAGGACTACCGGAGCCGCATGGTGGCCGAGGTGCGCTACGACGCGGCGGCGCACTTCTCGGTGCGCGAGCGGCGGCGCTACGGACGGTCCGATCAGCTGGCGATCCTCGCGGCGACCGAGGCGCTCGCGGAATCGCGGCTGCTCGACAGCGGAATCGCGCGGTCGTCGGTGGGCGTCCTGTTCGGCGTCGGCGCCAACGATCAGTTGCGCAACGAGATGTACTACGCGGACGCGTTCGTCGGCGGCGGCCGCTGGCCGAAGCCCTCGGGCATCGTCAACTTCCTCAACGCGGCCTCGTCGGATGCCGTCGGACAGCGGTTCGGCTTGACGGGGCTGCGCGTCAACATGAACTCGGCGTGCTCGTCGAGCACGATGACCGTCGGGTACGGCGCGGACCTCATCCGCTGGGGCCAGCTGGAGGCCGCGGTGTGCGGCGGCAGCGACGCGCTGTGCCGCACCGCGCTGAGCGGCTTCAACGCGCTGCGCGTCGTCGACACCGAGCCGTGCCGCCCGTTCGACATCACCCGCAACGGCATGAATCTCGGCGAGGGCGCCGGCGTGCTCGTCCTCGAGGACCTGGCGCGCGCGCGGGCGAGGGGCGCGCACGTCTACGCGGAACTGGCGGGCTACGCCGCCTACTGCGAGGCGTTCCACGCGACCGGCCCGGAGCCCGAAGGCGTGGCGGTGGCCGCGCTCCTCTCGGCTGCGCTTGCCGCCTCGGGCGTCGCGCCCGATGAGGTGGACCACATCAACGCCCATGGGACCGGCACCGGTCCAAACGACCGGACCGAGTCTCGCGGCATCCGCCGCCTGTTCGGCGAGCGCGGCGGCCAGATCCCGGTGACGTCGGTCAAGTCGATGGTCGGTCACTGCCTGGGCGCGGCGGGAGGGGTCGAGGCGGCGGTGCTGGCGCTCACGATCGACCGCGGCATCATTCCACCGACGATTCACCACACCAGGACCGACCCCGAGTGCGAGGTGGACGTCGTGGCCAACCAGGCCAGGGTGCGGCCCGTGCAGTGCGGCATCTCGTCATCGCTGGCCTTCGGCGGGAACGACGCGGCCGTCGTCATGCGCCGGGTGAACTGACCAGGCGTCGAGGGCCCGTCAGGGGCGGGGGACCGGGGGTGTTCAATGCGCGCCTACTCACTCGACACCAGGGGCATCGTGGCGGAGTGCTCGCACTGCGGGCAGCAGAACCGGGTCGCGTACGACAAGCTGGAAGAAACGGTGCGGTGCGGCAGGTGCAAGGCCACGCTTCACCCGCCTGCCACGCCGGTCGACGTGCCCTCGCTCGAGGTATTCGACGCGGTCACCTCCCACTCCGCCGTGCCGGTGGTGGTGGACTACTGGGCGTCGTGGTGCGGCCCGTGTCGGATGGTTGCGCCCGAGCTGGAGAAGGTGTCGGCGCAGCACGCCGGGGACTTCCTGGTGGTCAAGGTCGACACCGAGCGCCTGCCTGAGCTGTCGGCGCGGTATCACATCCAGTCGATCCCGATGCTGGCCGTGTTCCACCACGGCCACGAGAAGGCGCGAACCGTCGGTGCCCGACCCGCCAAGGACATCGTCGCGTTCGTCCACCAGGCGGTCGCGACCGACGACTGAGGCCGTCCGGCCGTCGGCTCCCGACGCGCGATTCTCGGACCGGCATCGGGTACACTCGTGGTCCCGGCGTCCGATGTTGTGGGCGCGGCGAGAGCCGAATCACAAAGAAGCCTGGACGATTCAATGACCACCACCCAGACCGTCGAATCGACGCCCCGAAGACCGATCCGCCTCTGGCCCGGTGTGGCCGCCGTGGCCCTGCAGTGGCTGCTCTGGCTCGTCGTCCCCTGGATTCTTCCCGACGCGTCGATGGGCGCCACGCTCGGCGGTGTCGCCGCCGGGCTGCTCGTTGCCTTGTGGTGGCTGTTCTTCAGCCGGGCGCCCTGGATCGAGCGGGTAGGCGCGATCGTCCTGATGGTCATTGCGCTGTTCGCCACCGCCCGCGTCGTCCACGCGTCCATCGCGACCGGGATGATGGGGTTCATGCTCGTCGCCTACGCGGTCCCGGCGCTGAGCCTGGCACTGGTCGGCGCAGCGGCGGCAGCCCGGCGTCTGTCCGCATGGCCTCGGCGCATGACGCTGGCCGGCGCGATCTTCGTCGCGTGCGGGGTGTTCACGCTTCTGCGAACGGGCGGCGTGGCCGGCAGCGGCGCATCGGACTGGCACTGGCGGTGGACGCCGACTCCCGAGGAGCGGATGCTGTCCCAGGCCAAAGACGAGCCGCAGCCCGCACCACCGGCGTCCGCTGTGGTTGACGTCCCCAAGGCACCTCCGGTGCCCGAGGCGGCGCCGGAGCCCGCAGCAGCCCCGCCGGGTCCTGCGCCGGCGGCCGGCCTCGCCGAATGGCCGGGGTTCCGAGGCCTAGACCGAGACGGCGTCGTGCGGGGTCTGCGAATCGAGACGGACTGGTCCCGCTTCGCACCGGTCCAGCTCTGGCGCCGGCCGATCGGCCCGGGCTGGTCTTCGTTCGCGGTCCTCGGAGACCTGCTCTACACGCAGGAGCAGCGAGGAGACGACGAGGTCGTTTCCTGCTACAGGACGACCACTGGCGCATCGGTGTGGCGGCACCGCGACCGCGTCAGGTTCTGGGAGTCGAACGGCGGCGCCGGCCCGCGCGCGACGCCGACGCTCGCCGCCGGCCGCGTCTACGCGATGGGTGCGACCGGCATCCTGAACGCGCTCGATGCCGCCACGGGCGCAGTTGTCTGGTCGCACGACGTGGCATCCGACACCACGACGACGGTGCCGATGTGGGGCTTCGCAGGGTCGCCGCTCGTCATCGGCGATGTCGTCATCGCTGCCGTTGCGGGACGGCTTGCCGCCTACGACGTTGCCGCCGGGACACCTCGCTGGGTCGGCTCCGTCCACGGCGGAGGTTACAGCTCGCCCCATCGGCTGTCGCTCGACGGAGTGGTCCAGGTGGTGATGCTGAGCGACGCCGGCGCCACCGGCGTCAATCCGGCAGATGGCGCCGTGCTGTGGGAGCACCCGTGGACGGGATCGGCCATCACGCAACCGGCGCGCGTGGGGGAAAGCGACATCCTCCTGGCCATGGTCAGCGACGCCGGTGCGGGCGTCGGCACACGCCGGCTGGCCCTGACCCGCGGCCCCGCCGGCTGGACGGCCGCCGAGCGATGGACATCGACAGGCCTGAAGCCGTACTTCAACGACCTCGTCGTTCACAAGGGCCACGCGTACGGCTTCGACGGCAGCATTCTCGCGTGCATCAGCCTCGAGGACGGCAAGCGCGCCTGGAAGGGCGGCCGCTACGGCAACGGCCAGCTCGTGCTGCTGGCGGATCAGGACCTGCTGCTGGTGCTGTCGGAGGACGGCGAACTGGCGCTCGTCGAGGCGACACCGGATCAGGTACAGGGAGCTCGCGCGAGTGCCGGCACTCGAGGGCAAGACCTGGAACCACCCGGTCGTCGTGGGCGATATCCTGCTGGTACGCAACGGCCAGGACATGGCGGCGTTCCGGCTGCCCCGCGCCGGCCGCTGAGCGCCGGTTACAATACCCACGCCATGTTCCGTCGACGCCTGCCGACCGCGTGTGCCGTCGCGCTCTGTCTTCTCTCCGCCGCCGCCGTCGACGCGGCCAAGCCCGTCAGCCTCACGAACGGGCGGGTGACGGCGCAGTTCGGCGACCGAGGCCTGATGGCGCTTTCAGGCCCCGAAGCCGTCGTGTCCGCCCGCTTCACGCAGGACGACTTCACCGTGTCCATCGGTGACCGGACGTACGCAAGCCGCGAACTGCCTCCGCCGGTTCGGGTCGCCACGAAGAGCCGCGTCACCTATGCGTGGGCGGCCACGCCGTATCGGTTCGCAGTCGTCTACGAACTCGCCCAGGGCTGGCGCTTTCTGAGCAAGCAGATCTCGGTCGAGGGCGGCCTGAAGCCGTTCCGCGTCACGGAGGTCGCCGTCTTCGATTCGAGCGTGACCGATCCGATCACCGGCGACTTCGTCCCGGGGAGCGCGCGACCCGGTCTCGGGACCGGCGACTACGGCGCCTGCCTCCGCTTCGAGAGGGCGCGCGGCCTTCTCGTCGTCGTGCAGAACCCGTTCCTCGAATTCCGCCGCCATGCGCAGGCGTTCTCGCTCCGCTACAGGCCCGACCTCGACTGGGAGCCGGCAGACGGCCCGTTCGTGGCCGACCGGGGCCTGCTCGCGCTCTACACCATGACCGGCCGCGTGCTGCCGGATCGCATGCTGCCGGAGTGGCGGCTGGGCCCCGGCGACGCGAGGCCCGGAATGGACGAGGCCGAAGTGGAGGCGTTCACCGACCTGGTGCGCGCGTTCACGCTCGCCAGGCCCGCGAGGCCGCTGAATGTGTTCGTGCCCTGGTGCCTCAACGACTACCAGATCGACATTGCCACCGCGGAAGGGCGCGCCGAGTACAAGCGCGTGCTCGACGTCGCGGCCGAACTCGGCGCCGATTACGCCATCTTCGCGCCGACCAACTCCGACCTGGCAAAGCGCGAGGACAGCACCGACGACTGGAGCTGGGAGAACCTGCTCTGGGCCGGCCTCGGCCAGAAGATCCGGAAGAACGAGTGGAACCCGAAGACCGGCCAGGTCCCGCCGTCGGTGCAGGAAATGCTCGACTACGCCGCCGGGAAGAGGCTGAAGCTGCTCGCCTACGTCTACCCGGTGCTGGCCTTCTCGCAGGACCCGGAGTGGCTGACCGCACGGAAGAGCAACCCGAAGCGCCTCTACGGCAATCTCGGATTCCGCAGCCTGCAGGACTGGTTGATCGAGACGCTCGTCGCCTTCCACGACCGGCTCGGACTCGGCGGCTACTCGTTCGACCACGCGTTCCTGAACATCGACGGCACGAGCCCGTACGCGCAGTGGGCCGGCTGGCGGCGCGTCATGGAGGAACTCCGCCGCCGCATCCCCGACATCGTCATCGACGGGCGGCAGGCCTATCACCGCTACGGCCCGTGGGGATGGCTCGCCGGCAGCTACCCGCACCCCACGTTCAACGACGAGCAACCCGAGAGCTTCGTGCCGTTCCCGGACCTGCACTTCGACCGGGTCTCGGCGGACCGCGAGCGGTGGACCGCCTACCACTACCGCAACTACGAGTTCGCCCCGAGCGAGCTGGTGCCGGGTTTCATCACGCACCAGACGTCGCGCGCCGACGATTCCGGCGAGATGCCGGAGCGGAAGTCGGACCGCGGCACCGTGCTGCTGCCGCTTCGAGCGCGCGACTGGGATTACCTCGGGTGGCGCTACTCGCTTCTCTCGTCGATTGCCGTTGCCGGGTGGAACAACGTGCTCGACATGATCCCGGCGCGCGACCTGGAGGAGTTCAGGAGCTTCTCGGATGCCGACCGGAAGTGGTTCCGGCAGTGGATCGACTGGACGGCGGCCAACAGGGAGTTCCTGCGCCGCACACGGACGATTCTCGGCCAGCCGGCGATCGGGAGGGTTGACGGCACGGCTGCCATCGTCGGCAACCGAGGCTACATCTTCCTGTTCAACCCGAACGGCCGGCGCCTGGACGCGGAGTTCTCCCTGGATGCCACCATCGGCTTCAAGGGAGACGGCCTGGTCCAGTTGAAGGAGTTGTATCCGCTGGAGAACCGGTTGGTCGGCAAGCCGGGCAGCGGCTTGTGGTCGGCGGGCGATCGCGTCTCGATCCCGATGGACGGCGGCTCTGCCGTCGTGCTCGAGGTCCGGCCCGCGCCGGTGGCGCCGCTTGCGCCGATGCTCTTCGGCGCGTCGGGGACGATTGCGGTTGTCGGCGGCCAGGCCTCGATCGACGGCGTCCGCGGCGAGTCTGGAACCAGCCGGGAACTGCTCGTGCTGCCACCATCGGGTCGCCCGGTGACGGCCGTGCGGGTCAACGGTCAGGCCGTGCCGTTCACGCCGACCGGCGGGGGCGCGCTCGCGGTCCGGGTGTCGTTCGCCGGCGCTCCGTTCAGCCACTACCAGCAGGTCGGCACCGTCGATCCGGCGTTCGCCGGCGGACGCTACTCGGCGCGGTTCACCGTGCCACAGCGCGTCTTCGACCAGCTTGCGGCACGCCGGAAGGCGTGGCCCATTCCCTGGACGGCCGAAGACTACCGCGCGACCTGGCTCGCGCCCGAGCGCCTGCTGCTCTTCGTGCAGATTGCCGAACCGGATCCCTCGTGGGAGGCGCGCCTGGCGATCGACGGCAGAACGGTCGAGTTGCGGAAGGCCTACTCGGCCGTCCGCACGGCGCCGCGGACGTTCGTCGGGTTCTATGCGGACCTGTCGCTCGTCGCCGCCGATCGCGAGCACACGCTCGAGCTCGACCTGCCCCGCCTGCGCCCCGGTCAGCTGCAGGGCGTGTTCTTCGAGAACGTGGAGACGG
>CAWAMP010000014.1:0-544129 GCA_963783255.1 uncultured Acidobacteriota bacterium
GAAGGCGGGAGGGCCGAAGACAGCAGCCTGGATCAGCGATGGAGACGCCGGCTGGTGAGACGTCAGTCGTGGCCCGGTTCGTCGCTCCGGGCTCCGGTTCGGCGGACCTCACAGTCGCCCTTTGCGCCGACCCGGTCCGCGCCCGCCTCTCGCGCGCCGGCTGCCGCACCACGCGGCGGCGGACGGTGGCGGGATGCCTCGCGAGCCCGCGACTGTCGGCAAGCGTCGCAGCGTCAGTTCGCAAGCCCGCTCGTAGGCTCTGGGAGCCAGCCGGGTAGAGCGCGATCACGCACGCGGATCCGACCGCGCGACCCCGGCGGCCAGCGGTCGACGACCGCCGGAGAGCGGCGTTTGCCGCGCAGCCGACCCAGCCGCGAACACGCGTAGCGAATCGCGGCGGGAGTCGGGCGAGCGGGGCGCCCGCCACGGGCCGACGCGCTCGTACAGGGAGTGGGCGCTCCCCGCAACCAGCGGCGCGGGTCGTGTCTCGTCTCGTTTGGTTTGGGAATCCACCGATGATTACCGTGAATGGCGAAGGGATGGAGTGGCGGGAAGGGCTGACCATCGCCGACATCCTCAAGGCGCGGAACTACATCTTCCGCATGATCGCGGTGCAGGTGAATGGCGAGCTGGTGAAGCGCACGTCCTACGACAAGACGGTCGTGCCCGACGGCGCCGACGTGCAGGTCATTCACATGATCAGCGGGGGGTAGCCGCCGCCTCTGACTTCTTCTTCAGAACGCATCCGCGTGCCACCACCTGATGTCCGATACCGTCAGTGGCGGGCCGGGCCACACCCCGCGGCCGAGCGGGCGCATCATCATCGCAATGGGCGCGACCTCGTGCGCGACGATGTCGACCTGGGGCGGCCTGAAGTCTGGCGGCCACCAGGCCCGCAAGCGGAGCCTTCTCGACGGATCGCGCGCCAGCACGGCCTGAAGCAGGGCCCCGACCCGGCCGCCGGACGGATCCCGGTCGCCGCACTCGGTGACCATCGCGAACTCGCCGACCTCGAACAGGACCGCGTAGGCTGCCGCCCGCCCGCCTTCCTCGACGACGAGGAACTCGACGGTCCGTTGGCCGGACGTGCCGCAGGCCGCTAGCAGCCGCTTCTTCGTGATGGCATGGCGGATGTAGTCGGCGTCGCGGGTCAGCGAGAGGCGATACCAGGCCTCCTGTGTCGCGCTGATCTCGGCGAGAGAAGCCAGGTCGCCGAAGTCGCCTGACCGAATCGGAATCATCGGAGCGCCCGGGCGCTTCCCCGGGCGGACCGTGAGGGCGACCTGGTTGATGGGGACCCGCCGGAAGCCGAGGCGCTCGTAGTAGCCCGGGTCGATTTCCGAGAACAGCAGCGCGAGGCCGAACCCGTCCGCCGCCGCGTCGTCCAACAGATGTCGCAGCAGGGTGCCGGCGTGGCCATGGCCTCGCTCAGCTTCCGGCGTGAAGACGGCTCCGAGGCCGAGGATTCTGACTGGCTGCCGGTCCAGGCGGCCGTTCAGTTCGTAGCGCTTCGCGGTGGCCAGCAGTCGGCCGTTGTCGGCGAGCGCCACGCGCCGGAGGCGGGTCGAACCCCAAGGCGTGGCGAGCTGCGCCCGGTTGTACCTGGCGTACGCGGCGCGGTCGAGGCCTTCTCCCCAGATGGGGAACGTGTCGTCAAGAATCCGCTCGAGCAGGTCTCCGGTCGCCGGAACGACCTCGATCGCCATGCGTCAATCATACTCAGCATGCTCGCGGCTCGCGACCCGCGCCTTTCGGCCCCGTCGGCCGTCACGCCTGGACATCACCGCTGGCTGCCAGGCCGCCAGTTCACCAGTTCACCAGTTCGCAAGATCGCAAGATCGCAAGATCGCAAGATCGCAGAATGTCGCAACCTCACCCGTCGACTCCCACGGTCTCTGTGATCGCGAATCCGCGCCGCCTGCACTCGGTGGCAACCGTCCTCCCGGGCAGCGCGCGTTCGACCGATACCGCGCCGCGCCGCACCATGCCGTTCACCGCGGCGATGAGCAGAATCGAGCCGTGCCAGCCGGTCAGCCGCTGCATGGCGGTGAAGCCGGTCTTCTCGTCGTAGCGATCGACCAGTTCGACGACCGCCTCGGCGCGCCTGCCCTTCGTCGTGCCGATGCCCTTCACGCGCATCACGCAGACGTCCTTCACGGTCGCCCGGCACACCTGCGGTCCGAGGAGGGCATGGAAGACGTCGCGCGGCACGACCTGCTGACCGCCGACCGCTATCGGATCGAGGCCGAGCATCCCGAGATCCGAGAACGCCTTGAACTGCGCCACGTGCCCCGGATAGCGGAGCGTCTTGTTCTCGAGCCGCTTCAGGCGGCCTTCGAACGTCCACGGCGACGTCGAGAGGCCCCCGGAGGTGACGAACGCCTCCAGCCGGCCGATCGGGGCTGGGAATTCGATGACCTCGTAGCCCGAAAAGCAGGGCACCGGCGTGACCTTGCCGTCCACGATGAACGACGCGTAGCCGTCGTACTCGTTGGTGAGGCCGCCGAGGCTGAACGTGCTCACGTAGTTCCACGGCGGCTGCGGGTCCTGCGGCAGGCCGCCGTCCCAGATGAGAACCTCCTCGGGCTCCTCGACGAGCGACATCACGTAGGTGCCGAGCGAGATGTTGAGGCCCGGCCCCATGCCGCAGTCGGGGACGATCGTCACGCCGGCCGCGGAGGCCTCCCCGTCCAGCGCCAGCTGGTCGAGGACGACGGCCGTGTTGCCTCCGAAGTCGGTCATGTGGACCTTCTTCGCGATGGCGAGCTTCGTCATCTCGACGTTGAACGTGTAGTGGACCGAGCTGATGAAGCCGGCGGCGCCATCCAGGTGCGGCGCCACGGTCGAAACGTCAGCCGCATCCACCTTGAAGCCAGTGGCAATGGGCTTTCCGAGCAGCGTGTTGAGCCGGGCGGCCGCGTCCTCGGCGACTGTCCGGTCGACGTCGAGCAGCGCGAGCGAGCCGGCCCGGCCGAAGACCGCCAAATCGTAGGCGGCGGCCACGCCCTGCCGCCCGGAACCGAGGATGACGTATTTGTGAGCCACGAGACACCTCAAGGGACAGAATCCACAAGTTAGAGGTCAGAAGCCAGAACACGGAGGACAGAACACCGAAGACAGACGCAAGCGGCCACGTGTCCGCGGTTCCGGCCGCCGGCCTCAAGTCGCCGGCCGCCAGCCGGGTTAGAGTCCCGCCGAGCGAGATCCGGTCCCGATGACCAGGACGTGAAGAGCGAGGTGGGCGTACTTGAAGGAAGTCATCGACAGGAACGACGCTAGCACGTTCCGGCCGGACCGGACAACCTGGGGGCTTCGGCTTGCGGCTTGCGATCCGCGGCAGTGTCACGCTGTCACGCGGTGACAGCTGATGGGGCCGTCAACCGCTAGCCGCCGGCCGCGAGGCGGCCCCCTATCGCAGCGTGAAAGTCAACTGGGTCTCGATGCGAACCGGCACCGGCCTGCCGTCCTTCATACCGGGCTGGAAACGCCACTGCTTGACCGCCAGAACGGCCTGCTCGTCAAGGTCCGGGGCAAGCGAACCGGTCACAGTCACGTCGCCGACCGTCCCGTCGGTGTCGACGACGCACGACAGCGACACGACGCCGGAGACCTTCGCCCTCATTGCCTCGGCCGTGTACTGCGGCCTGACTTCGCGGACCGCAACCGGAGATGTGAGGCCTGGCTCACCGCGCTGGTAGATGCGGACACCAGCCGTGGTGACCTCGGGCGGCGCCGGCGGGGGCGGTGGCGCGTCGGGCGGGTCCGGCGCGGCGGCCGACACCTTCTTCGCCGGCGCAGGCGGTGGCGGGGGCGGCGGGGGCGGCGCGCCGGCGTTGGTTCCCGCGCCCTCGACCTTGGGCGGCGGGTAGGTGTCCATCGGAACCCCTGACGCTGCCCTCTGCTTCCGAATCTCGATGGCGCGTTCACGCAACCGGTCGGCCTCGCCGATGAGCGCCTTCCTGGTATCCGGGTCGCTCTCGAGCAGCGCCTGCGATCGCAGCAGCAGATTCTTGTAGGTCAGCGCCTCGCCGTACTCGGGATTGAGCGCGATCGCCTGGTCGGCGGCCTGCAGTCCGCGATTGATGAAGTCGCGCTTCTCCGCAGCGCTGAGCGTGTTATCGCGGTACGCCTTCTCCCAGCAGTAGGCGGAAGTCGTGTAGTGCGCGACCGGGTTTCCCGGCTCGATCCCGGCCCAGCGCGTCAACGCGTCCATCGCCTTCGAGAAGAGGCCGTGCCGGTTGTTGAACGCGGCGAGCTGCACGTAGACGGCCGCCTCGTTCGGCAACGCCTTGGCCGCGGCTTCCAGTGTGACGGCGGCGCGCGTCAGGTCGCCGGTATCCTCGTAGAGCTTCGCGAGCAGGAAGTAGCTCGACGGGTCCTTCGGACTGGCCTGGATGCGCTGCTTGAGCGTGGCCTCGTCCACCTTCGGCGCCGGGGTCGGCATGCCGGGGCGCGGCGCCGACTGGACCTGCGGTGGAGCGGCCGGCGTTTCCGGGTTCCTCGCCTTGGCTGGCGCCGGTGGGGGAGCCGGCGGCGAAGGCGGCGCTGGGACCAGTGAATCCGGCGGCGGCGGAACTGGAGGCTGCTCGACGACGGCGGCATGCAGCGGAAACGCCCGAACGACGGCCCAGCTGCCGGACACGAGAATGGCGAAGACGAGCGTAGCAGAGGCGGCGAGGCGCAGGCGGGACATAGACACCTCTTCCATCAACATCGCGACGCGCTGCTGCAGATGGCCATGGTCCAGGAAGCAGGGCGCCGGCTGACAGCGCGGCCCGGCGCCCGATTCAGCCAGGGCCAGCAGCGCGCGGAGGTACGACCGCCGGTCGCCGACGAGGCCGACCACCTCGCGGTCGATCAGCTGCTCCGCGCTCAGGCGAATCTGCTCGACCAGCCACCAGATGGCCGGGTGAAACCAGAAGAACGCGCGCACCAGTTCGTCCCCCAGCGCGCGGAGCCAGTCCTGCCGCCGCACGTGCAGCAGTTCGTGGCACGCAATCGCCAACTGCTGTGGCGGGTCGAGCGCGGTGAAGCCGGGCGGTACCAGGACGACGGGTTTGCGAAGGCCGAAGGTGACGGGATGGCGCACGCGCGGCGACTCGCGGAACGATGCGCGAGTGCCGACGGCGCGCGTCGCCGCCAGGACGGCCGACGTGTCGGCGGGAATCGGCGACGACGACCGACGCAGCCGGACGAGCGAGACCAACCCGAGACCAAGCCACCCGAGTCGAAGCGCCGCTCCGCCGGCGAGCGCGGCCAGCGTGAGCCAGGTCCACGGCAGCGCGGACACGGCGGACCGCGCCCGTTCGAACGAGAGTCCCTCCCGAAAGTCGCCCGGTGCGGGCGGCAGGGAAGCCGCACGCCCCGCTTCAAAGCCCGCGAGCTGAATCGGCCGGGGCGCGCTGTCGATCGCGGCCGCGTTCGAAGGGGACGGCTTCCACGGCTGCACGAGCGGCAGCGCAATGCAGGCGACGAGCAGCGCGCGGAACACCGCCAGGCGGGCTCTCGGGGCGCCGAGCCGAAGCCGGATCGGGAGCCACACGCCGAGGGCCACGAGCGCGGCGGCCTGCAGCGCCCAGGCGGCGAGGTTGGGGAGCGACAACTCGACCATGTCAGGCCTCCTCGATCTGTCGGGCCAGGTCCTCGAGTTCCTTCCGGGTTAGACGCCGGTCCTTGATCAACTGGACCAGCAGCGGCTGCGCGGCGCCGTCGAATACCCGGTCGACGAACTCGGCCACCATCGCCTTGATGGCGGCGGATGCGGGCCGGGTCGGCCGGTAGACGTACGCCCGCTCGTCCTGTTCGCGCTTCAGGTGCCCCTTGGTCGCCAGGACCCCCATCATCGTCATCACGGTGGTGTAGGCGACGCGCCGGCGTTCCTTGAGCACGGCGTGGACGTCGCGGACCGTGGCCTTGCCCTTTTGCCAGACGACCTTCATGATTTCGAGTTCGAGCGGGGTGAGCGCCGGGGATTTGGGTGGCATGACTACTAACAACTTAGTAGTTAGTAGCGAGATTGTCAAGAGGGGGCGCGGAAGAAGGCTATAATCCCCTCGCCAGCGAACGGCAAAGAGGACTCTCCATGAGCAAGAAAGTCGGCATCGTCACGGGCGGCGGAGACTGTGCGGGCCTCAATGCGGTGATCCGCGCCGTCGCGAAGGCGGCGGCCAGGCGCGGGTGGGAGGCCATCGGTATCCTCGGTGGCTACGACGGGCTGCTGGAGCCGCCGCGCACGGTTCCGCTCGACTACCGCGCGCTCGACGGCCTTCTGGTTCGCGGCGGCACGATTCTCGGCACGGCCAACCGCGGGCAGTTCTCGGCCAAGACGGGCCACGGAGAGGGACGCCGCCTGCCCACCGAGCTGCTCGAGCGGACCAGGAGTGGCATGGAGGCGCTTGGCATTGACGCCCTGGTCTCGATTGGCGGCGACGGGTCGCTGGCCATCGCGCAGCAGCTGCACGAGTACGGCATCCCGGTCGTTGGCGTGCCGAAGACGATTGACAACGACGTTGGCGGGACGCAGCTGACCTTCGGCTTTCTCTCGGCGGTGGACTGCGTGACCGAGGCGATCGACCGGCTGCACACGACGGCCGAGAGCCACGGGCGCGTGATGGTGGTCGAGGTGATGGGCCGGTACGCCGGGTGGATTGCGCTGTGGGGCGGAATCGCCGGAGGGGCGGACGTCATCCTCATCCCGGAGGTGCCATTCTCGTACGACGTCGTCGTGGCGAAGATCCACGAGCGTGAGGCCCGCCTCAAGCACTTCACGCTGATCGTGGTGGCGGAAGGGGCGCGTGAGAAGGGCGGCGACTACGTCACCTCGGCGGACCAGCCGCAGAACCGCGAGGCTCGGCTCGGCGGAATCGGCGCGATCGTCTCGGCCGAGATCGAGCGCCGGACGGGTAAGGAGTCGCGCGTCTGCGTGCTCGGCCACCTGCAACGCGGCGGCACGCCGTCTGCGTTCGATCGCGCGCTCTGCTCGATGTTCGGCACCGAGGCCATGGACCTGGTCGCGGCGGGCGACTTCGGCAAGATGGTCGCGTTCCTCGGTACGCACGTCGGCGCTATCCCGATTGCCGATGCCGTGGGAAAGCTGAAGACCGTGCCGCCGGACGGCGACATGTCGCTGACGGCCAGAAACCTGGGGATTTGCCTCGGGGATTGAGAACCGGCCGGAATCCGCGCGCTCCCAAAGTCCTCTGCTCTTCGAGCCGATACAACGACCAGCCGCGCGCCAAGAAAGGCAGCGGGCGGAGGAGGGGGCAGGATGAAGGCGACGATGTATGTTGGGCTCCTGGCGGCGGCCATCGCCATGGCAGGCTGCTCATCCAGTGCGGGCACGCCGAGCGCTCCGACTCCATCCGGACCGGCCCCGAAACTCGCGCAGGTCCAGCCGGCGTCGGCCGTGATTGGCGACTCGTTGACCGCCACCGGCACCGGGTTCGCGGCAACGGGCAACTCCGTGAAGATCGGCGCGGGCTACCTCCACAACATCCCGTCCGACGACACCACGACGCTCAAGTTCGTGCTGAGAGGCAATCTCGGGTCGTGCCCGCCGACGTCGGCGACGTGCACCCAGCAGGTGCTTCCGCTTACCGCCGGCAGCCACAAGCTTGCGGTTGTCAACGCGAACGGCACGAGCAACGAGGTCACGGTCGACGTAACCTCGAAGTGACTCCCGCCGGCGGCTGGCGACCTGCGGCACTCGGCGCCGCAAGCCGCAAGCCTCGGGTCGCAAGTCGCGCGCCGGACCGTGCTACCGCCCCGCCTCCAGGTGGTTCCAGTTCAGGATCGCGTTGAAGGCCAGGTTGAAGTTGCCGTGTGTCTGGAAGCGCCAGAACGGCCGGCTGGCGAACATCACCACGTGCCCCTTCCCGAGCTGTGAGTCCACCACGACGGCGCGGCCGGCCAGCGCCGACTGGCCCACGAGCCCGCCGCTGAGCAGCATGTCGTTCGGGTCGTTCGGGAAGCGCAGGATGACGCGCGGTCTGGTGGCCGGATCGATGGGCGCTGCACCGCCGCGTCCCCCTCCGCCGCCGCGGCCTCCACCCTCGGCCGCGGCTTCAGCAGGCATCGCGCCACGCTGGCCGCCGCGCCCCCCGCCCGCCTGCCCGGCCGCCGCAGGCGGCCCGCCGTCGAGCGTCGTCAGCGTCGGCTGCACCGCGTTCGGGGTCAGATTCATGCCCACGCCCGGAATCGCGGCTCCACCGCGACCGCCGCCCCCGCCGCCGCCCCCGCCGGTGTTCAGCACCGGCCCCGAGCTGAAGTAGACCGCCAGGTTGTCGCTGTCGTAGCCGTAGGCGATCGGGCTCTTCCAATCCGCGAACTGCGCCTTCATCACGACGCCGCGCGCGAAGAGCCCCGCCGGCTCCTCGACCGTCACGCCGCTGACGAGGTGGTACTCCGGGAAGATCGTGGATGTCGAACCTTCGGTGATGAGCAGGCCACCCTCCTGCACGAACTTCATCAGGTTGACCAGCCCCTCGAAGCCCATGCCGCCGCGGATGTCGTCCGAGGAATCCTGCACACCCAGGTTCGGCGTGAGCTCCGTCTTCTTGTAGGGGATCGGCTCGGCGCCCTGCACGCCGTTGACCTGTGCTTCAGCCGTGCCGCCGACGTGGGGGAAGATGATCACGTTGTACTTCTGTCGGAGGTTCGGCTCGCGGAGCTTCGTGTCCCCCATGTAGGTGTAGGGGATGTTCAGCTTGTCGAATGCCATCCGCACCCAGCCCTCGTCCTGGGTCCTCGACCACGAGTGCACGTAGCCGATGCGCGGGACCACCAGTTCGTGCGTCCTCACCGTCGGCACCGACGCCACGGCGACCGCCGTGAGGCTGAGCTCCTTCACGGCCGCGTCCATCCTCGCCCGGTCGGCCGACGGGATGATGATGGCGCCCGCGCCGAACTCCCGTCCGCCGGCCTCGAACGCCTCCTCCGCGGCCAGCATCTTCACGTCCTTGTTCGCGAAGCGGAACGGCGCGATGGACGTGTCGCCGTTGTGGTCCACGACGATTACGCCGCCCGTCCCGGTGATCACGCCGGGCAGCTTCACGTCGGAGGCGAGGAGCGTCATCGGCTGATCCAGCACGGCCTTGTCGACGATCTTCGATGTCTTGACGTTGCGGGCCAGCGGGATGGCCCACCCGGTGTCGTCGTACGGGCTCGGGTTGGCCGGCGAGAAGAACTGCGTATCGAGGAACTGCAGCGCGCAGCGGCTGTAGGGCTGGTCCATGCGGACGACGTAATCGCCGGCGGCCACCGCGACCTTGGCGGCCGTGAACGCGGCGTTGGCCGTGTGGACTTCGATGCCTTCCTTGCGCAGCAGGTTGACGAAGTGCGCCGCTTCGCCGCGCCGGCGCTGCGCGGCGGGAATCACCCACGCGTTCGGCCCGTCACCCTTCCCCATCTCGACGGCCCGCTTGTTCTTCAGGTAGTAGTTCTCGAGCAGGAGGTCGCGGTTCCTCGCGGTGTACTGCAACGCGAGCAGCAGGGCGCTCTGCTGGATGTTGACGTTGTTCCTGGGCCCCCACTTGATCGTCGGCAGCGGCGGGTTCGGCCGGTACCATTCCCTGCTGACGTTCAGGTTGATCGTGCGGTTGGCGGGGCCGTAGCTCTCGGTCTCGTAGAACCGGCCGATCGAGTTGTGGATGTTGGCGATCCAGAACAGGTAGTTCGGCGTCCAGCCGTCGTAGTAGGTGCCGGTCCACACGCCGGGCACGCCGCGCTTGGTCATCTCCGACACTTCATACTTCGCGATCATCCACCACTCGTCTGTCTGAACGGGGTCCACGGCCGTGTTGTACGGCCCGGCACCGGTCGAGGTATACAGGTAGTCCGACGACTCGTGCAGATCGTGCATGACCGTCGGGTGCCATTCGAGAAAGGTGCGCAGGAACGCGTTCGTCAGGTTCAGCCCGAGGCCCAGGCCATCGCGGTTGTTGTCGTGCGCCACGTACTGGCCCCACCAGATGAGCGGCATGGTCTTGCCGGTCTTCTTGCGGTAGTAGAGGTTGTCCACGACCTTCTCGCGGCCGTCAACTTCGACGACCGGCGTCAGGAAGACGATCACGTTGTTCCGGATGTTCTGGACGAACGGCGTCTCCTCGACGATCAGCCTGTAGGCGAGCTCCATCTGCATTTCGGCGCTGCCCGTCTCGCCCGAGTGCAGGTTGCCGCTCGCCCAGTAGATGGGCTTCCCGGAGGCAACGAGCGCCTTCGCCTGCGCGTCGGTCAGCTTCCTCGGGTCGGTGAGATCGGCGAGGATCTTCCGGTACTTTTCGAGCGCCTTGATCGTCGCCTCGTCGGCGATGGCCATGACGATGATGTCGCGCCCTTCCTCGCTCTTGCCGATCGTCCACAGCTTCGTGCGAGCCGGCGCCGCCTTGGCCAGCGCCTCGAAGTAGGCCTTGATGTCCCTGTAGTAGGTGAGCTCGTCTGGCATGCCGGCGACACGCCCCACCGGCTTGAAGCCGAGCGGCGTGGGCACGGTGGCCGACGCCGGCAGGTGGTCGACCAGTTCGGTCAGGATCCGGGGATCCTGCGTGTATTCCTTGATCTTTGCCGTGTACTCGGCATCGATCTTCTGCGGCGGGGCGGCCTTCCCCTGCGGCGCGCCGCTGCCAGACAGCGCGGCCGGGCCGCCCGCGAGGACGAGCCCGATCAGGCACGTCAGAAAGAGCATGCGCGTGAGGCGCCGTGGCATCGCGAACCTCCTGCTGTTCCGAACGTATTCAGAGCGAACCCGCGGGTTATAGCACAGATCTGCGTGAAGCGGGTCCAATCAGCGCTCCGTGATCAATTGCCAGTGGCCAGTCTGTCGCGCGCGATCGACTGGCCACTGACAACCGAGAACTGAGAACTGCTCACCGACGCTGTCGTGCTATCCTCCCTCCGCTCACCGACTCCGCACCCCCGCAGGAGGCGCCATGTTCCGCAAGCCGACCTTCTGGTTCGCTCTCGTCGTCCTCGCTGCCGTCTCGACGTGGTTCGGCATCGCCAACTTCTCGCGCGCCTTTCCCATCGTGTCGCTCGACATCACGCTGGACCGCGCCTCGGCGCTCGAGAAGGCGCACGCGCTCGCGGCGAGGTACCGCTTCGGCCCCGACGACTTCCAGCAGGCCGCGTCGTTCCGGGGCGACCAGGACGTGCAGAACTTCGTCGAGCTCGCCGCCGGCGGGACGACGGCGTTCCACGAGATGTTCGCGTCTGGCCGCTACCAGCCCTTCCAGTGGTACGTGCGGCACTTCCGCGCGGGCGAGGCGCGCGAGACGAGGTGGTACTTCACGCCGCGCGGCGAGCCGTACGGGTTCGTCGTCAAGCTTCCGGAGAAGGAAGCCGGCGCCGCGCTGGAGGCCGAGCAGGCGCAGGCAATCGCCGAGCGAGGCGCCGCCGAGTGGAAGGTCGATCTCGCGAAGTACACGCAGGTGGAGAAGTCGCGCGACGCGCGGCCAGGCGGCCGCGTGGATCACACGTTCGTCTACGAGCGGCCCGACGTGAGAATCGGCGACGGCCGATACCGGCTGCGCCTCGTCGTCGGCGGGGACCGGCTGACGACCCTGCAGCACTTCGTCAAGATTCCCGAGGCGTTCGGCCGCCGGTTCGAGGAGATGCGGTCGGCCAACAACGGCATCAACCTCATCTCGGCCGTCGGGCTCGTTCTGGTGTATCTCGTCGGCGGGTGCGGCGTCGGCCTCTTCGTGCTCGGCCGCCAGCGCTGGATCATCTGGCGGACGCCGGTCGTCTGGGGCGTGTTCGTCGCCTTCCTGCAGCTGCTCGAGGGGATCAACCAGTGGCCGCTCACTTGGCTCGACTACGACACGGCCGTCTCGCCGGGCGGATTCGTCGCGGAGCAGGTCGGCGCGCAGCTGCTGGCGTTCGTCGGGTACGCGTTCCTGTTCTCCGTCTCGTTCATGGCCGCCGAGAGCCTGACTCGCCGGGCCTTCCCGCAGCACCTGCAGTTCTGGAGACTCTGGTCGCCGAGTGTCTCGCCCTCGAAGACGATGCTCGGACAGACAGCGGCCGGCTATCTCCTCGTGGCCGTCTTCTTCGGCTACGAGGTTGTGTTCTACTTCCTGGCCTCGCGCGGCCTCGGGTGGTGGACGCCCTCCGATACGCTCGTCCAGCCCGACGTGCTCGCCGCATATCAGCCGTGGTTCTCGGCCATCGCCGTTTCGACGCAGGCAGGATTCTGGGAGGAGGCGATGTTCCGGGCCGTGCCGCTGGCGTGTGCCGCGCTGCTGGGCCAGCGCTTCGGCCGCCGCGGGTGGTGGATTGCGGGAACGTTGCTTCTGCAGGCGATCATCTTCGGCTCCGGCCATGCCGGGTACGCCAACCAGCCGGCCTACGCTCGCCTGGTCGAGCTCATCATCCCGTCGTTCATGTTCGGCGGCCTATACCTCGTGTTCGGCCTCTGGCCCGGCATCGTCCTCCACTTCGTTTTCGACGTGACGATGATTGCGATTCCGGTGTTCGTCACCTCGGCGCCCGGCGCGTGGTCGGACCGGATGATGGTGATTCTGCTCGCGCTCGTACCCCTGTGGGTCGTGATTGGCGGGAGAAGAAGGGCCAGGGCCTGGACGGAGGCCGGTGAAGCCGACCGCAACGCGGCGTGGCAGCCGCCGCCGAAGCAGGCGGCCGTGCGGGAGGTGGCCGCTCCGACGGTGGCCCTCCATCCGATCATCGCGCGCGGCCTTCCGGTGGCCGGCGTGACCGGTGCGGTGCTGTGGGCGTTCCTTGTCAACCTCAGTTTCGATGCGCCTCCACTCGACGTCGGCCGGGCCCAGGCCGAGCAGCGCGCCCGCCAGGCGCTGACCGAGCGCGGCATCACGCTCGATTCGAACTGGCGTGCGCTGCCGCAACTGGAAGGCTCCCCGGTCGAGCCCCACAAGTTCGTCTGGCGGACCGCCGGGCGCGACACCTACAAGCGGCTGCTCGGGCAGTTCCTGCCGCCGCCGCGCTGGATCGTGCGGTTCGCGCGGTTCACGGGGGATGTGGCCGAGCGCGCCGAGGAATACCAGGTGGCGGTGACCGGCGGCGGCCGCGTCACGGGCGTCCGCCACCAGCTTCCGGAGGACAGGGCCGCGCCGTCGCTGGCCGAGGCCGACGCTCGGGCCATGGCCCAGGAGACGCTTCGCGGACGGTTCGACTTCGATCCCGCCTCGCTCAAGGAAGTCGAGGCATCGCCGTCGCGCCAGAAGAACCGCACCGACTGGCTCTTCACGTTCTCGGTGGCGACAAGGCCGCCGCTCGAAAAAGGTGAGACCCGGGCGGTCGTGTCCATCGCGGGCAACGAGGTGAACTCCGCGGGCCGCTTCGTCTACATCCCGGAGGATTGGGCGCGGTCGGAGCGCGACCGCCAGACGCTGCCGAACATCATCAATGTCGCGTGCATCGCCGTCGTCGCGCTCGCGGCGGTCTGCGGCATCATCTTCGGGATCGTCAGCTGGATTCGACGCGGGTTCTCGCTCAAGACGTTCCTGTTCGTGGCGCCGCTGCTGCTGGCGGTGAATCTCGCCGGCAGGTTCAACCAGTGGCCGGCGATGACCGCCGCGTTTTCCACGGCGCAGCCGTACGAACTGCAGGCGATCGTGACGGTGGTGACCCTCCTCGTCGGCCTCACGGCCCTCGCACTCGGGGCGGCGGTGCTCGGAGGCTACGTGACGCGCGCCCCGCGGGAGCCGCGGCTGGGGTCGGCCGGCCGGGTCACGGCGGGCGCGTCGGTGGCGTTTCTGGCCGCCGGCCTCGGGGCCGCTGCGTCACGCCTGGGGCCGTCGTTCGAACCCGGCTGGGCGAGCTACGCCCCGCTCGCCGCCTACGTACCCTGGGCGGGTCCGCCGCTGGAGGCCGTGTCGCAGGTCGCCGTGACGAGCATCGTCGGGTGGTACTTCCTCGGGCTCGTCGACGGGTGGACGGTGGGGTGGACGCGCAGGCGAGGCCTCGGCGTCGTGTTCTTCCTGGCGCTGGGGCTCGCGGTGGCGGGCCTGGCCGGCATCGACTCGCCCGCGTGGTGGGCCGCGTCGGGCGTGTTCGCGGGCGGCCTCGGCCTGGCGGCCTACGTGTTCGTGTTCCGGCCGGCGCCGGAAACGCTCGCGGTGGCTGTCGCTGCGACCCATACGCTCGGCGCCATCAAAGCGGCGTGGTCGGGTGCGTATCCCGGAGTGGTGCTGGCGTCCGGGCTGAGCGTGGGGATGCTGGTCGCCACGGCGTGGCTGCTGCTCTACCTGTGGAAGCCGAGAACCGGGCAGCAGGAACCGGCACCGACGACGCCAACGGCACGGGGCTGACCGGCACGCGCCGCTCGGCGCGGGCGAACTCGCGCGCAGTCCCACTGCGAGCCCGTTCACGGGGGACAACCACGGAGGCCACAGAGGCCACAGAGGCTTCCGGCCGCGGCTTCGACCGGGCGCGCCCCGACGTCGTCGGGGCGCGGGCGGCTGTGCGATGCGCGGCGTGCACGAACCCGGCCGGTGTGGAAACGGGCTCGTGCGCGCCTCGCACCGCACAGCGCTCCGGGCCGTCGGCCCGCACCCGGTCGAAGCCCGATCGGACGTCACGCTGACACGCGTGATCCGGTCTTGTCTCCGTGCTCTTTGTGAGCTCTGTGGTTGAGAGAGCTCTGTGGTTGACAGAGATCTACCGGTCCGCTTCGAACAGACGTGTGGTCTTCTTCAGCACCGTGCAGACGACGAAGATGGCGGCGGTCGCGAGGAAGAGAGCCGTCCAGAAGGGATCGAAGACGAGACGGCCGGCGACCCGCGCCGACCGCGCGAGGTCGAGCACGAACAGCACGGCGCCGATGACGAACAGGCCGTGGAACTCCCGGCCGACGACGCGGCGCCACGCGAACGGGGTCGTCGAGCGCGCGTAGCCCGACAGCCGCGGAACCATGGCGGGCACCCGGTCGGCCCACTCCAGGAACTTCTCGCCGAAGCGGCCCTCGAGGAAGACCTCCTCGCGCGCAGCGATCCGCTCGTGGTACAGGATCCCGAGCAGCGCGACGATCACCGGCAGGTACCAGACCGTCGTGAAGCACGCGAAGCCGACTGCCGTCAGCGTGTTTCCCAGATAGAGGGGATGCCGAACGAGGGAGTAGAGACCGGTCGTCCGGAGCTCGGACGCCCTCGGGTTCGTCGTGCTGCGCTCCGAAGTGCCAGCCGGTGCCGTACCGATGGCGACCACCCGGACGAAGAGCCCGGCCAGCGCCAGGGCGAGCGACGCAAGCTGCCAGGCCCGAACTGACGGCGGAAGCGGCTCGGGTAGCCCGGCGTCGAACAAGCCCAGCAGGAAGAGGGGCAGCATCAGCAGCGGCAGCTGTCCCCGCCACCGGAAGAGCCAGTCGCCGGACCGCGGGATCTGGTCGAGGAGCTTCACCTCGGACGATGATCTCACGAATCGGGGCCGGCCGGACAGGCTGGCCCCGGCGGCGTTCTGTCCCCTCGCCGCCGAAGGCTGACCACTGGCGTGGACGCCGGACGGGTCGACGGGCACCCGTCGCGAAGGCGGAACGGCCTGAAACCCGGCGTGAATCGGCTCAGGCGAGAGGGCACGGCAATTGCTGTCCAGCGTAACGTCCGGAGTTCCCGATGCCATCGAAACCGCTGGCCTACCTCCTGCTCGTTCTTGCCTGCATGGCGGCGGCCGGCGTCGGCGCGTTCATCGCGACTTATCAGCGGCCGCCCGCCCTGCCGGCACCGGCGGCATCGGCGGCGTCCGCAGGCGCTCGCATTCCTCCACAACCTGCAGGGCCTGCCCGTACTACGGCCACATCACCTGGGCAGCCAGCCCCGGCAAAGCCACCAGCGGCACCGCTGACTGCGGCGAAGGTGGCTGTGGCTCGGCGAGCGGCACCGCCAGCCTCCAAGAACCGCGAGACGACCTCGCCGAGTTCGGAGGCCAGGCCGCGACCCGAATTGCAGCAGGACCGCCAGCCCGACGGTTCGCAGGCGGCGTCCGCCCCGCCCGCCCCCCCGATGTTCGAGGGCGGAGTGGATCCGAACCCCCAAGCCGGTCGGCCCTGGCCGGGACCGCCCGCCTCGCAGCCGCCCGTTCAGCAGACGCCCACTGATTCAGGCGCCGTCGTCGGTCCCGGCCGGATCGAATCGGAGGCGCCGACCCAGGAGAACGCCAGGCAGTGGCTGGAGGTCGTGGTCCCGGCCGAGTCGGTGATCGGCCTGCAGCTGGAGTCGACGCTCAGCACCGAACAAGCTCAGATCGAAGACCAGGTGGATGCGCGGGTGACCAGGGACGTTCGAGTCGGCGGCCACGTGGTGATCCCGGCCGGAACCCAGGTGATCGGATCCGTCACGATGGTTGAGCGAGGCGGCCACGTGAAGGACAGGGCCCGGCTCGGATTCCGCTTCCACACGCTCGTGTTCGCGGACCAGTCCAGGGTGTCGATCAGCACAGACGCCGTCTACCGTCTGGGCGAGTCGCCCGCCAACCGGAGCTCTGCCAGGATCGGCAGCGCGGCGATTGGCGGCGCGATCATCGGGGCGATTCTTGGCGGCGGCAAAGGCGCCGCCATCGGGAGCGGCATCGGCGCGGCAGGCGGTGCGGCCGCCGCCATGAGCGGCGACCGGCTCACCGTCGTCGTGCCCGCGGGCACGACCCTCAGCGTGAGGACACAGGCCCCGCTCAGCCTGCCCATCGAAAAGTAGCCTCGCGTTGTCCTACAATGGCGGACATGCAAGTCACCCTGTTGCGTGTCCGTTCGCTCCTCGTTCTTGCCATCGTTCTCGGTCTGGCTGCCGCGCCTGGCGCGCAGCAGGCGGCGCCGCCGCAAACCGCCCAGACCCAGCCACCCGCCAAGGATGCCGTGGCCGGCATTCGCAACTTCACCAAGGTCGATTCGACGATCGCATGCGGCGGAGCGGTCACACTCGAGGCCTTCGAGGCGCTGAAACAGGCCGGGTACCAGTCGGTCGTGAACCTCCGCGGCGCGTCCGAACAGGGCAACGACGTGGAGGCTGCCAAGAAGGCGGCCGAGGCGGCGGGCCTCAGGTACTTCCACCTGCCGTTCACTCCGGCGACGCCTGACACGGCGATGGTGGACGAGTTCCTGAAGCTGGTCGTGAAGCCCGAGAACCTGCCGATGATGCTCCACTGCGCCAGCGGCGGACGGGTATCGATGTTCTGGGCGGTGAAGCGCGTGATGATCGACGGCTGGACCGTCGAGAAGGCGATGAACGAGCTGCCGGATCTCTCGAAGAACGTCAGCGAGCAGTCGCGCGCCATCTTCCTGGAGTACCTGAAGGCGCACGGGAAGACGAGGCCGTGACTGACGGCTCGCGCCCGATCGGCGACATGGATCCCGAGTCGTTTCGGCGGGAAGCCCACCGGGTCGCGGACTGGATCGCCGACTACTTCGCGCACCCGGAGCGCTACCCGGTGCTGTCGCAGGTCAGGCCCGGCGACATCGGGCGGGCGCTGCCCGCCGCCGCGCCGGAAGCGGGCGAGTCGTTCGACGCCATCTTCGCTGACTTCGAGCACGTGATCGTTCCGGGCATCACGCACTGGAACCACCCAGGCTTCTTCGCCTACTTCGCCATCACCGGCAGCGCCCCCGGCGTGCTGGCCGAGTTCCTCTCGGCCGCGCTGAACGCGCAGGGGATGCTCTGGCGGACGTCTCCGTCGGTGACCGAACTCGAGGAGGTGGCGCTCGGCTGGCTCCGGCGGCTGATGGGGCTGCCCGAGGCCTTCGAGGGCGTCATCTACGACACGGCTTCGATCTCGAGCCTGCACGCGCTGGCCGCGGCTCGCGAGGCCGCGGTCGCGCGGGTGCGAACGGCGGGAATGTCGGGGCGGCCCGACCTTCCGCGTTATCGGATCTACGGCTCGGACCAGGCGCACTCGTCGATCGACAAGGCGGTCATCCTGCTGGGGCTCGGTCACGAGTCGCTGCGGAAGATCGCTTCGGACGGCGAGTTCCGCATGCGGCCCGACGCGCTCGAGGCGGCGATCGCGGAAGACCGTCGGGCGGGGGTCGTCCCGATGGCTGTCGTCGCGACCGTTGGCACGACGTCCACGACGAGCGTCGATCCCGTGGAGGCGATCGCGGCGATCTGCCGGCGCGAGTCGGTCTGGCTCCACGTCGATTGCGCGTACGCCGGGGCGGCGGCGATCGTTCCCGAACACCGCCACATCCTGAACGGGGTCGAGCGCGCCGACTCGATGGTCGTCAACCCGCACAAGTGGCTGTTCACGCCGTTCGACCTGAGCGCGTTCTACTGCCGCCGGATGGACCTGCTCCGCCAGGCCTTCTCGCTGACGCCGGAGTACCTCAGGACCACCGAGGCGGGCGCGGTGAGGAACCTGATGGACACGGGGGTCCAGCTCGGGCGGCGGTTCCGCGCTCTCAAGCTGTGGATGATCCTGCGCTACTTCGGCGCGGAGGGACTCCGCGCGCGGCTGTCCGAGCACATGCGGCTCGCACGACTGTTCGCCGGGTGGGTGGACGCCGATCCCGATTTCGAGCGGCTCGCGCCGGTGCCGTTCAGCGTGGTGTGCTTCCGTGCGAGGCCCCGCGGGAGGGACTGGTCGGAGGCCGAGCTCGAGGCGGTCAATCAGCGCCTGCTCGACGCGCTGAACGCCACCGGCGAGGTCTTCCTGTCGCACACGAAGTTGAACGGACGGTTCACGCTCAGGCTCGCCGTGGGGAATCTGCGCACCGAGGAGCGCCACGTCGCGCGCGCGTGGGAACTCGCGAAAGGGCTGTTGTAGAGCGGTCGACTATCTGGCCGCCCGCCGCGCCTGCGCCAGCAGCTGGCTGCGGTCGAGCACCTCGCCGCCGCGGACGATCAGCGTGATCCGCTGCAGATCCTCGATCCTTGCCAGCGGGTCTCCCTCCACCGCGATCAGGTCGGCCTTGTAGCCGGCCGCAATCTCCCCGAGCGAGCCTCCCGCGCCCACCAGTTCCGCGCAGTTCACGGTGGCCGACCGGATCACCACTGCCGGACTCAGCCCGGCCGCGACGAGCATGGCCAGCTCGCGGTGCACGCCTGCCCCCGGCACGTTGTAGCCGGTCGACCCGACATCGACGCCGGGTGCGACGCGTGCGCCCGCCGTGATGAACGCCCGCACCAGCCGGCGCCTGATCTCGGCGGCGCGGGCCGCCCGCGCAGCTCCCGGCCAGGCGGCCGCGTGCGCGCGCTTCAAGAGCCCCTCGCGCCCGCGCGCGGGGAGGACCTGCAGCGCCGCATCCTGCTTCAGCGAATCGGCCGAAAGCGTGCCATTGAACGAGGCGAGCATTGGAATGACGACGATCCGCTGCCGGAGAGCCGGAGGGATCACGGGCCTGAGGTCGGCCTCTCCCGCGCGCTGCCAGAGGTAGTCGACAGCCGCGTCGCGGTCGCCGCGCGGATAGTCGGGGCGCGCGGAAGAGTCGCGCTCGACATCGTTGCGGCTGCTGGCGACGAAGCCGACGCGGTCGAGCGCGTCCACGCCGAGCCGGATCAGTTCCGCCGCGGGCATCGTCCCGGGTTCGGCGCTGACGCGCATCTTCTGTGCGCGCGCGGCACGCACGATGGCGCGCCCCACGTCGGGCGAGGTCGCGGCGGCAATCGACACCCACCCGGCGCCGAGCGACGCCTGGTCGTCCACCTCGCGGCGGGCCGACGCTGCGTCCGCGACCCGCCGCACGGCCAGCGAGAACTCGCCTTGCTGGTCGATGCGCAGGCCGCCCGTCCACAGGCGAGGTGCGAGCAGCTCACCGCTGTTCACGCGCTCCCGCTGTGACGCACCCCAGGGCAGGCGGGCGCCGACGACCCGGTACATGGTGACGCCGTGGGCGAGCGCCATCGCGTAGTAGAAATCGGCGTCGGTGGACCCGTCCGGTGCGGTCCAGGCGAACATGTCGCCGAGCCCGGGGACGAGCGTCCTGCCGGCGACGTCGATGCGCCGCGTGTCGCGTGGCAGGTTCGGCGGAGGCTCCTGGAGGATGGCGTCGATGCGGTCGCCGACGACCACGACCGCCGGCGCTTCGACGTACCGCCCGGCCCGCGTGTCGAGAATGCGGGCGCCGGTCAGCAGCAGCGGTTCAGGCGCGGCCTGGCCGGCGCCGCGCACGATCGAGAGGCCGGCACAGACGGCCAGCAGAAGGACCGGCACGGTCGCGGGTCGGGGGATGGACATCATTCTCCAGCGCTTCGATAGACCCGGCCGAAGAGCAGGGCCGAGATGACGCAGCCGGCCGCCCCGACGGCGAGCGTCCTCGGTGCCCCAATCTGCTGGGCCAGCACACCGGTCGTCAGCGCACCGCAGGCGATGGCGCCCATGAACACCATGGCATAGAGGCTGGTCACCCGGCCCCTGAGTTCGTGCGGGATGAGCACGTTGACGAGCGTATTGTTCCCCGTGTTCGTCACCACCAGCCCGAGGCTGGCGAGGCCGATGAAGACCATCGACAGCCGCAGGTCCGTGGAGAACGCGAACGCCGCGAGCATCACCGCCATGCCGATCGTCGAGAGCACCATCACGCGCGGCAGCGTCTCCGTCCTCCTCCACGACGCCAACAGCAGCGCGGCCAGCGTGGCGCCCACGCCGCCGGCGCCCATCAGCCAGCCCATCCCCTTCGGCCCCGCCTTCAGGATCGTGTCTGCGAAGACCGGCATGATGGTCGTGTACGGCATCCCCAGGAACACGACGAGCCCCATGAATCCGAACACGTGGCGAAGCCGCCCGCTGTCCCAGATGAACCGGGCGCCTTCCATCATCCGGTGCTTCATCGACTGGGAGCTCGGCGTCACCCGCTCGGAACCCGCGCGCATGAGGAACAGCGTGGCGAGCGCGGCCAGGTAGCTCACGGCATTCAGCGTGAAGCACGTGGCCTCGCCCGCCGACGCCAGGAGCACGCCCGCTATCGCCGGCCCGACGATGCGCGAGCCGTGGAAGAGGGCGCTGTTGAGCGCGATGGCGTTGGGTAGGTCGTCCTTGGGCACCGTCTTCGCGACGAGCACGTTGCGGGCGGGCAGGTCGAAGGCGCTCACCGCGCCGAGCAGCACCGACAGCGCGACGATCGGCCAGACGTCGGTGTGCCCGCTCCAGGCCAGCCATCCCATCGCAAGGGCTTGGCACAGGAGAATGGCCTGGGTCATCAGGGCCACGTGTCGCGGTCGGAAGCGGTCGGCGACCACGCCGCCAACCGGCGCGAGGAGGAACGACGGGGCCTGCGAGGCGAACGCGACTATTCCCAGCCAGGCCGGCTGCCCGGTGATGCGATGCACCATCCAGGCGACCGCCACGCTCTGCATCCACGTCCCGACCCACGACACGAGCTGTCCCGAGAAGTACAGCGCGTAGTCGCGGTGCCGCAGGGCGCGGAAGGCGTGCATCTGGTGATTCTACTATTCGAGGAGCCGCGCCCCTATCGCCGGCGCTCGGCGATGCGCGCCGTGACGCGGGCAAGCTCGCGCTTGATCAGCGGGTTCTCGGGGTACTCGGCCGACATCGCCTTCAGAATCTGCTGCGCGTCGTCGAGCTTTCCCTCCCTGAGCGACACCACGGCGAGCAGCAGTCGCGCGAGCGGCGCGTAGATCCGTCCGCGGGCCGCCACGAGCTTGAGGTTGTCGATGCCGCGTCGTTTGTCACCGTCGATCCGGTCGTAGTGGACGAACCAGCGGATAAAGAAAGGGAGGCTGCCGACCACGTACTCGAGCGTCCCGGTCGTGTAGTAGGCGTCGTAGACCGGTGGAGAGAGCGAGACCAGCTTGTTCGCGTAGACAACCGACTGCCTCACCAGGCTTGCGCCGCGCCACTGCCGCCGCTCGACGAACGCCGCGTAGTCGGCGATGACGTTCGAGATCATGCACATCGCGAGCAGCGCGTCACGGTCGCCGGGATCCGCCCGCAGGCGCCCTTCCGCGCGGTTGCGCGCCTGCGCGATCGCGCGGTCAATCTGCTCCCGGACATCCGGGTCCGGCTTCAGCGGCCGCTTGTCCACAATCGCATCGTCGTCCTCGAAAAACTGCATCTCGAGGATGTGGAGGCGGTCGAACTCGCCGAACAGGAGCGCGCCGGCCGTCAGCGACCAGCCGAGCGGGTCGTCCGGGTTAACCCTCGTGTAGTCGGCCAGGAGCGCGGCCGAGCCCTCCCGGTCCCAGTTGTACATCCGGTTCAGGATGCGGGTGAACGCCTCGTCGCGCTCGGCGGGCTGCGCCAGGGTTGCGGGAGCGTGGGCGGCGGCGGACACCGCCACCGCGAGGAGCGTCGACGCGAGTGAGAGGCGTCCGACCATCGATCAGCTCTCCAGGACCGAGATGCCCGAGCGGACCCGCCGCCTGAACGCCAGGTTGACGATCGCTTTCGCCAGGAACCGCCGGCGCGGGGGCCACAGGACCCGGCGGGCGATGTTCGGCAGGGAATAGAGCGACCGGTAGCACCGGACGAATTCTCGCGCGAACTCGTCTTGATCGATCGTCTCGTCGACGAACTTGAGGCGCGCGAAGCCCGCCACCATCTCCGGGTCGAGCCACCAGTCGATCCGCTTCAGTCTCCCCTCGCGCTTGAGCCGCTCGTGCAGGCGTGTGCCGGGAAGCGGCACCAGCGGATGCCAGACAGAGTATGCCACGCGGTTGCGCACGAGAAAGTCGCGGGCCATTCGGAAGACCGAGGAGCCCTCGCCCTCGAACCCGAACATCATGGCAGCGACGACCGAGATGTCCTCCTCCCGGAAGACGCGAAGCTGGTGTTCGTAGTCGGCCACCCGGTTCATCCGTTTGCTGCTGGCATCCAGGCTCCGCTGGGACAGACTCTCGATACCCAGAAACAGCACGACGCAGCCGCTCTCCCTCGCGAGGCTGACCAGCTCCCGGTCGTCGGCGGCGCTGAGCGTGCTCTGTCCGATCCAGGAGATGTTCAGCGGCGCGAGCGCTCCGAACAGCTCCCGGGCGCGCGCCGGGCTGGCGAATATGTTGTCGTCGAGGAAGAAGTACGCCCTGGCGCCGAGCGCCTTCAGCTCTTCGATCACCTGAGGGACAGGCCGCGGCCGGTAGTGCCGGCCGTGGAACCCGGTCACCGCGCAGTAGTCGCAATCGTGCGGGCACCCGCGCGCGGTCTGCACACACTGGACCGGCAGCGGCAGGAATCGGGCGAGGCCGCCCGTCCGCCAGAACAGATAGCGGCCGGGGTCGAGCAGCGAGTATCGCGGAACCGGCAGGCGATCGAGCGACGGCCGCCCGGTGGCGCGGTAGACGCGCTGGTGGCTCCGTCGCGCATGATCCGCGAGGAACTGCGGCCACGTCTCGTCCGCTTCGCCGACGAAGACCGTGTCCGCATGCTTCAGCGCCTCTTCGGGAACAGCGCTCGCGTGCACGCCGCCCATCGCCACGTGCACGCCGCGCCGGCGGAACTCGTCGGCGATTTCGTAGGCGCGAAACGCGTGCGCCGTGGTCGCGGTGAGGCCGACGATGTCCGGGCGGTCGGAGAAGTCGACATCGTCGAGCGCCTCGATGACGACGCGAACGTCGTGGTCGGACGGGGTCAGAGCGGCGACGAGCGGCAGCGTGACCGGCGGGAAGACCAGCGAGCGGGTCTTGAGGAGAACCCCGCCCGCTCGGTAGCGCGATGGTTCGATGAGCGTGATCCGCATGGCCGCCATCGAGCCTGGCGACCTCCGGCGCTACGGCCGGCGCGGGGGCCAGGGGACGATCAGGCTGGTCCTGCGCCGGTAGGCCTGGTAGCCGGGCTGTGCTCCGTACTTCCGCTCCGCGCTCTGCTCGAGCTGTGGGATGCCGGTCGCAAAGAGCAGGACAAGTGTAATCGCAATCGGGCCTAGCAGGCCAAGCCAGATCCACCCGCCCAGGTCGCCGGCGACGAAGACGAACACGCCCCACCAGCAGAGGAGCTCGCCGAAGTAGTTCGGATGCCGGCTGTAGCGCCAGAGGCCGGTCTCAATCCACGAGGAGCCGCCGTCGGCCCGGCTCTTGTGCCTGAATTTCTGCAGGTCCGCCATCGTCTCGATGACGAGGCCGGCCAGCCAGACGACGGCGCCCGCCGTCTTCATCCAGGACCAGCGGCCCGGGGCGGCGAACCAGAGCGTCACCGGGAGCATGATGGCCCACACGGCGACGCCCTGGAAGAACCAGAACTTCGCGAACGACGAGAACCGCTCGCGAATGCCGTCGAAGCGCGCATCGCGCCCCATCTGCAGGATGCGGTAGAGAAGGTACGAGGCCAGCCGGACGCCCCACGCGATCACCATCGCCGCCAGCGCCCACGCCGCGACGCCCGCTCCGCCGCTCTGCCAGAGCAGGAACGACGCGAGGAGGATGAACGTGAGACTGTACGAGAGGTCGGTGACCTTGTCGGTTCTGAAGCCGGCCGCGAACGTGAAGAAGACGGCCTGCACCGCCAGGCTGAAGCCGAGTGTGAGCCACACGGTGTCG
The DNA here is from genome assembly GCA_963783255.1 of uncultured Acidobacteriota bacterium. Classification (GTDB taxonomy): domain Bacteria; phylum Acidobacteriota; class Vicinamibacteria; order Vicinamibacterales; family Fen-181; genus FEN-299. The sequence goes on from CAWAMP010000014.1 coordinate 24,378, forward strand.
ATGGTGAGCATGATTCCCCATCCGTAAGACGCGCGGGCGGGCGCGTCGGATCCCGGGCGCGGCCCGACCGCCGGGCTGGCCGCCAAACGAAGGCTTGCGGAGGCGGCCGGCTGGTGCCATTCTATCTGGCGCTTCGATCGGCGTCCGGCTCATGCTTATTCCCAGCATCGACCTCAAGGGCGGAAAGGTGGTCCAGCTCGTCCAGGGCGACAAGGTGGCCATCGAGACGTCGGACATCTTCCGCTGGGTGCGGCGCTTCAAGAACTTCCCCCTGGTCCAGCTCATCGACCTCGACGCGGCCATGGGCACCGGCAACAACGACGACCTGGTTCGGCGGGTGTCCGGCAAGCTGGCGTGCCGTGTCGGCGGCGGCATCCGCACGGTCGACCGCGCGAAGGACGTCGTTGAGGCGGGCGCGCGGAAGGTCATCCTGAGCACCGCGCTCTTCAAGGACGGCCGCCCCGACCTGTCGTTCGCGGGGAAGGTCTGCGACGCCATAGGCCGCGAGCGCGTCATCGCGGCGGTCGACATCCGCGGCGGCCGGCTCGCCGTCAACGGCTGGCGGAAGACGCTGGCCATCACGCCGATCGACGCCATCAAGGCGCTCGAGCCCTACTGCGCCGAGTTCCTCTACACGGACGTCGACCACGAGGGCATGCTGCAGGGCATCGACCTGGCCGCCCTCGAGACGATCCATGCGGCGACGGCCCGCAAGCTGTCGGCCGCGGGCGGCATCAGCACCCGGGCCGAGGTGGACAGCCTCCACGCCCAAGGGATCGACGCGGTCGTCGGCATGGCGATCTACACCGGCGCGCTGCAAATCGAGGCGCTCGGGGCGTAGCGCCCGACCTTCGATCGGTACCGGGCAACCTTCCGGGCCGCCCTTCCGTCTATCACACCAGTGGAAGGAGACCTGCCGATGAAACCGCTTCGCCTTGTCTTTGCCGTTGCCCTCCTGCTAACCCTGGTGCCTGTCCTCGCCTCCGCCGCTGAGACCGAGAAGGTCCACAAGGCCGTTCCGCTGGCCCCTGGAGGGACCGTCGTCCTCCACAACTTCTCCGGCGCGGTCCGGATCGTCGGCGCCGACGTCAGCGAGGTGACCATCGACGCGGTTCGCACGGCGGCGCGCGACCGGCTCGATCACATCAAGCTCGACGTGCAGGTGAACGGATCGACCGTCACCATCGAGGCCAACAAGAAGGACGAGGGCTGGACGGTGAAGAACGACAACGTGGTCCAGACCGAGTTCGACATTCAGGTACCGAAGAACACGCGCCTCGAGCTGGACGTGTTCAGCAGCGACATCCACGTCAGGAACGTCGCGGGCGAGCAGTCAATCAAGGCGTTCTCGGGCGACGTGACCGTGGAGGGCGGCTCCGCGCGGATGGCGGCGAAGACGTTCTCCGGAGGGGATCACCCTGGGGCTGGCGGCGTCGGCGACGGGGCCCGACCTCGACCTCGAGACGTTCTCGGGTGCGATCGCCCTGCGGGTGCCGGCGGCGGCAAAGGCCGCGCTGACGTTCGACTCCTTCAGCGGGCAGCTGACGAGCGATCTGCCGCTCACCATTGGCGAACAGAAGAAGGGCCACCTCAAGGCCGCGCTCAACGGCGGCGACGCGCAGCGCCAGGTGCGCCTCAAGACGTTCTCGGGCAACGTGAAGATCGGCACCTAGGAACCGAGGGCAGGTGGCCGCGGCTCCGAGTCCGCCGGCGGACCCATGCCGCGTCGCAGGGATCTGCCCGAAGCAACGCCGTTCTTGGGGCCCCGCGGCGGCTTCCGCCGTGGGGTGCGTTGCGGAGCGGCAGACCCGAGACGAGGCGTGCGTGGCCGGCACTCGGAATCGCCGCCCCTCGTTCGGTCCGGCACGGGCCGTCTACGCCGTCCGTTTCGAGGACCTGAGCGTCGCGAGGGTGAGAATCGTCAGCCCCCACGCCAGCAGCGCCAGCGCCTGCGGCCAGAGCACGTCCATTCCGACGCCCTTCAGGAAGATCCCCCGGACAATCACGAGGTAGTACCGGAGCGGGATGAGATAGGTCAGCGGCTGGATCACGCGCGGCATGTTCTCGATCGGAAAGACGAAGCCCGACAGGTAGATCATCGGCACGAGGAAGAAGAAGGCGGCCGTCATCATCGACTGCTGCTGGTTGTTCGAGAGGGTGGACACCAGCAGGCCAAGGCCGAGCGTGCTCAGCAGGAACACCATACTGAGGCCGAAGAGCAACCAGAAGCTGCCGAGGAAGGGCACCAGGAACCAGAACCGCGCGACCCCGACGACGAGGAAGATGTCGACCATGCCGATCAGGGCGTAGGGCAGGAGCTTCCCGACGATTAGCTGCCATCGCCGGAGGGGCGTGACGTTCAGCTGCTCGAGCGTGCCCGTCTCCTTCTCGCGCACGATGCCCATCGAGGCGAGCACCACGGTCATGACGATGAGCAGGAGCGCCAGGACGCCCGGGATCATGAAGAACTTGCTCTCGAGCTGGGGGTTGAACCAGACCCGGACGTCCGCCGTCAGGCCGGCCGGCAGGCGCCCGCCCGGCAACCTGGCCGCCAGCAGCCGCTGGGCGTAGGCGGCGACGAGGTTCGACGCGTAGCCGACCGCGATGTTCGTCGAGTTGGCGTCGGTTCCATCTGCGATGATCTGGACGATCGCCGACCGCCCCGAACCAACCTGCTCGCCGTAACCCGCGGGGATGGCAAGCGCCATCCAGGCGTCGCCGGTCTCGAGGTAGGGCACGACCTTGTTCACGCTGTCGAGGACTGACGTCACGCTGAAGTAGGGCGAGGCGTCGAACGTCTGTACCAGGTCGCGGCTCGCCGTCGAACGGTCGTTGTCGACGACCACCATCGGCACGTTCTTCACGTCCGTGGTGGCCGCGTACCCGAGGACGATCAGCTGGAGGACGGGCGCGACGAACACGATCGGCAGCATCCGCTTGTCCTGTCGCAGCTCCAGCAGTTCCTTCCAGATCATGAAGAACAGGCGTCGCATCTGACCCTCCGCCCTAGCGGCGTTCGCGCGCCAGCCGCACCGAGGACAGTCCAAGCACCACGACCGCGTAGATCGCCAGCGCCACGACGTCCCACCAGACCGTTGCCAGGCCGACCCCCTTCAGGACGATGCCCCGCAAGGCGACCAGGAAGTACCGGGCCGGCACCACGTAGGTGACGATCTGGATCGGTGTGGGCATGTTCTGAATCGGGAAGATGAAGCCCGACAGCAGGAACGTCGGCAGGAACGCGAGGATGAGCGCGACCTGGAACGCCACCAGCTGCGAGTCGGAAATGGTGGACACCAGCAGCCCGGACCCCAGGGCGCCCAGCAGGAAGATCGTCGCCGTGAGCAGCAGCAACCACCACGACCCGCGCATCGGCAGACCGAAGAGCCACATCGAGGCCAGCACGATGGCCATCGCCGACACGATCGACAAGCCCAGGTAGGGCAGCGTCTTTCCGATGATGTACGACACCGTGTTGATTGGTGCCATCCGCACCTGCTCCCACGTGCCGCGCTCCTTCTCGCGGACGACCGACAGCGCCGTCGAGATCGTGCCGGTGATCATGCCGATGAATCCGATGAGGCCGGGAACCAGGAAGAGCGCGCTCTTGAGCTCGGGGTTGAACCAGATGCGAGGCTCGACCTTGACCGGCGGCGTGAGGTTCAGCCCGAGCCGCTCGACGATGAAGCTCGACGAGACGCTCTGCACAATCGTCATCACGTAGCCGAGAACCGTCGCCGCGGTGTTGGCGTTGTCGCCGTTGATGATCACCTGGACGGGCGCCGTCTCTCCCCGGCGCACGGCCCGGCCCGTGTTCTCCGGGATGACGAGCGCGGCTCGAGCGGCGTTGGTGTCCATCACCCGCCGGATCTCCTCCGGCGACCGCACCGTGGCTGCGAGGTCGAAGTAGCCTGAATTCAGGAACGCCGAGACGAGCGCGCGGCTCTCGACGCTGTCGTCCCAATCCTCGACGGCCAGCGTGACGTGTCTGATATCGAAGTTGAGCGCATAGCCGAACAGGAGCAGGAAGAACACCGGGATGAACAGCAGGATCATCAGCGTGCGGCGGTCGCGCATGATCTGCCGGAACTCCTTCCTGCCAACCGCGAGCGCCTTCCTCATGCGCGCCCCGCCTTCTCCACCACGTCGAGGAACACGTCCTCGAGCGACGGCTCAACAGGTTCCACCGAGTCGACGAGCAGCCGTGCGGCAGCGAGCCGGCCCACGATGTTCGCGGCCGACACGTTCCCCGAGCGCAGGACGGCGTGCACGGCGGTTCCGAACAGGCTGCACTCCTCGACGTCGTCCATCGCATCGAGCGCCCGCATGACGGCAACCGACTGCGGCGTGCGGATCTCCACGATGGGGCGGTCCGCGAAGATCCGCTTCAGCTCGCCCGTCGTGCCCAGCGCGGCCAGCTTCCCGGCGTGAATCAGCGCGATCCGGTGACAGTACTCCGCCTCGTCCAGGTAATGCGTCGTCACCAGGACGGTTACGCCCGAGCGCGAGAGCTGGTCGATGAGCCGCCAGAACTGGCGTCGCGAGATCGGATCGACGCCGCCGGTCGGCTCGTCGAGAAACAGGATCGACGGTTCGTGGAGGATCGCGCAGCCGAGCGCCAGGCGCTGGCGGAACCCGCCCGGCAGGTCCCGCGGCAGGGCCTTCTCGCGCCCGTCGAGCCCCGCCATCTCGATGGCGAAGCGGCGCCGTTCGGCGAACCGCGCGGGCGGCACGCTGTACAGCTCGGCGTAGAGCCGGATGTTCTGATCGACGGTCAGCAACTCGTAGAGCGAGAACTTCTGCGACATGTACCCGATGCGCGCCTTGACGGCCTCAGGGTTCCGTCCGACGTCGAGTCCGCCGACCGTTGCCGTGCCGGACGTCGGCTTCAGCAGACCGCAGAGCATCCGGATCGTCGTCGACTTGCCGGCGCCGTTGCTTCCGAGAAAGCCGAAGATCTCGCCCGCCTCGACCGAGAACGACACGTTGTCGACGGCCACGAAGCGGCCGAACCTGCGGGTGAGGTCCTTGACGACGATGGCGGCCATGGTCACCTTCCCAACGCGCGCTCGAGACGGGCCTCGGCGAACCGGATGGTGGCGAGAGCCTGCGTGCGATCGAGCCCCGCCTGGAGAAGCGCGACCTGGGCATCCAGGACCTCGGTGCTCGTGGCCACGCCCGCGCGGAAGCGGTCGCTGACCACCCGGCGCGCCTCGGCGGCCGCGCGGAGCGAGTCCTCCGCGGAAGAAACCGCCGCGCGGGCCGACTCGATGTCGAGCCGCCGCTGCCGCACTTCGACTTCGAGGATCGTGTCGAATTCGGCCAGTCGCTCGCGGGCCGCACGCTGGTAGGCCGCCGCCTCCGCCACGTCGGCCTTGACGCGCCCGAAGTCGGCGAACGTCCACGTGATGTTTACGCCGAGGTCCCAGGACGCCTTCCACTGCTCGGTGCGCGGGAACCAACGCTGGTTGGGGCTGGCGAAATCGACGCCGCCTCCGGTGAAGAGCGTCGGCCGCGAATTCGCCGCGGCGGCGTTGCGCCGTTCCCCGGCGCCCTGCACGCGCAGCTCCAGCGCCTTGCGCTCGGGCCGTGCGTCCCGTGCGGCGGCGACCAGCGAGTCGGCGGCGCCGACGACCTGCGCGGGCGCCTCGAGGACGGCGTCGACTTCGATCAGGCGGTCCGGCGCCTCGCCAATCAGGCGGCGCAACTCGGTCAGCGCCTGCTCGCGCGCATTGCGCGCCTGGATCAGCAGCATCTGCTGGCGCGAGCGCTGCGCCTCGGCCGACAGCACGTCGTTCGGCGGCACCAGGCCGACCTTCAGTCGGTTGCCAACGTCGGTCACGTAGGCGTCCATCCGCTTCAGCGACTCGTCCACCACGCGAACGGCCTCGGTGGCGGTGACGACGGCCCAGAACGCCCGCGTGACCTCCAGTTTCAGGTCGTTCCTCGCCGAGCCGACATCGAATCCGGACGCGCCGGCTTCCGCCTGCGCCGCCCGCTCGAGCGCGTCGAAGCGGCCGAACGTGTAGATCGGCCACTGGAAATCGAGCCGGGTCCGGTAGTTGTCGGGGATGTCGGGGTAGATCACCTTCGCCGGCCCGATGAGCGACGGGAGCACGAAGGGATCGATATGGTTCGTCCTGGTGTAGCCCGCCTGCGCGGACACCTGCGGCCGTTTCGCCGCCTGTCGGCCCTGGACCGCCGCCGCGGCGCCCTCCTGCCTCGCCTTGAGTTCGGCGATGCGGTGGCTCTCCGCGAGCCCGCGCGACACGGCGTCGTCGAGCGTCAGCCGCAAGGGGGCTTGCGCGGCTGCACTGCCAGCGAGAAGAGCCGTCGAGCAGACGGCCGCCAGCGAGATCTTGAGGAAGTTCATGATACGGCCACCCTGTTGATGAACACGTCCTCGAGCGAGGCCGGAACCTCGCGGACGCTGATCACGTCGATTTGCCGTCCGGCGAGCAGGCGTTCGACCCGCTCGACCGACGCTCCGGCCTGCCCCTCCACGCACCTCACGTGGATCCGCTCGCCGAAGCTCTGGATGTCTGCCACGCCCGAAAGCGACCGGAGGGCGTCGATGGCCGCCAGCTGCGGCTTGGCCAGCACCTCGAGGACGAGGCCGGGCAGGCTGTCGCGAAGTGCCTGAGGTGTGTCGACAATCAGCAGCTGGCCATTCGAGAGCAGGCCGACGCGCGAGCACCGCTCCGCTTCGTCGAGGTACGGCGTCGCCATGACGATGGTGATGCCCTGTGCGAGAAACTCAGACAGGAGCTTCCAGAACTCGCGCCGCGAGACCGGATCGACACCCGTTGTCGGCTCGTCGAGCAGGATGAGCTGCGGCTCGTGAATGAGGGTGCACGCGAGCGCGAGCTTCTGCTTCATCCCGCCGGAGAGCCTGTCGGCCAGCCGGCCGCGGAACGGCGTGAGCTGCGTCATGTCGAGCAGCCGGTTGCGCCGTGCGGCGTAGTCGGTGAGCCCGTGGATCTCGGCGAAGAACGCGATGTTCTCGTCGATGCTGAGGTCTCCGTAGAGGCTGAAGCGCTGCGAGAAATAGCCCGTGCTGCGCGTGACGGCCGCGTGGTGCCTGACGGGGTCCGACCCGAACACCGCCAGACGGCCGCTGCCGGCGCGCAGCAGCCCGCAGATGAGGCGGATCGTGGTCGTCTTGCCCGCGCCGTCCGGGCCGATGAGGCCGAACATCTCGCCGCGGCGGATCTCGAGCGAGACGTCGTCGACGGCGACCGTCGCGCCGAAGCGCTTCGTGACCCGGTCGAGCGTCACTGCGTGGTCGGCCATGATCGTCACTTCGCCGCCGGAGACGCCTGAGGCGCGGCCGTCAGCGGCACATCGGCCTCGACCGGCATGCCCGGCTTCAGGATTCCCTGCGTGTTGTCCACCGACACCTTGATGCGGTAGACGAGCTTCGAGCGCTCCTCGGCCGTCTGGACGTTCCGAGGCGTGAACTCCGCCTTCGGCGAGATGAAGGTGACGGCGCCCGTCAGGCCAGCGCCGCCGGCGTCCGTGAAGATCGTCGCCGGCTGGCCGAGGCGCAGGCGCGGGACCAGCGGCTCGTCGATGTAGATGTTCGCCCAGGCGTGGTCGAGGTCGACGATGTTCACGATGGGCGTGCGCGGCGCGAGGATCTCGCCGGCATCCGCCAGCTTCTGCGTGATGATGCCGGCGACCGGAGAGGTGACCGTCGCGTCCTTGACGTTCTGCTCGAGCGACGCGATCTGGGCTTCCGTGGACGCGAGCCGCGCTCGCGCGGCGGTGATTTCCTCCGGTCTGGCGCCGCGTTCGAGACGCGTCAGCGCCTCTCGGGCCCCGAGCACGCGCTCCTGCGAGGCCGTGAGGCGTGCCTTCGCCAGGTCGCGCCTGGCGGCCGCGTCGTCGCGCTGCTTCTGTGTGCCCGAGTTCGAATTGAGGAGAGTCTCGAAGCGCGTGACGTCGGCTTCTGCGGCGGCGAGGTCGTCACGGGCGCCGGCAGTGTCAGCCTCGGCGCCCTTCAGCTGCGCGCCGGCCTGGCGGATGTCCTCCTGCCGCGAGCCGGCCAGGAGCAGCGCGAGCTGGGCCGCCGCCAGGTCGCGGTCGGCCGTGGCGCGGCGGACGACCAGAAGGATGTCCGTGGTGTCCAGCTGGGCGATCGTCTGGCCGACCGCCACGCGGTCGCCCTCGGCCACCTTCAGCTCCAGCAGGCGGCCACCGACCTGCGACGAGATCTGGACCTCGGTGGCCTCGACGCTGCCCGACGCGCGCGCGCGGTCGGTCGGGGCCTTCGACGTGCAGCCGGCCGCGAGGGCCAGCGCGAAGACGAGGGGAGCGGCATGGACGAAGGCGTTCGGTTTCATGCGTGGTCTCCAGGACGATTCGTGCGGGCACGCCGCCCCGGCGGCCGCGGCGATCGGGGTCCGGCTGCGCCGGCGGTCAGGGCGGCCAGGGCAGTCGATTTCACGTTCGCGACGAAGGTGGCGGAATCGATGGCCCGCGCGTCAGGGATGTGCGTCTTCCCGAGCGCGGCGCGAATCGGGGCCGTCGCCCGGAAGAAGATGATCGGGCTGATGAGCGTGAAGTAGGTGAGGACCGGATGAGCGGGCCGGAACACGCCCTTGGCGGCGCCTTCTTCCAGGATTCGCGCCAGGTTCCGGAAGATGGCGGCCATCAGCCGGAGCGTGTTGGAGTCGAGATGGACGGCGCCCTCGGCCATCTCCCGCATCATCATCGGCGGCATGTACGGCCGGGTGGCGGCCATGCCGTCGAGGGCGTCGATGAAGGCTTCGATCTTGGCGCCGGGCGGCAGGTCGGCGTCGGCGATGTCGGCGGCGCGGCCGCCCATCACACGGAACACCTCGCGGAGGATCTCGACGTAGAGACCCTTCTTGTTCCGGAAGTGGTAGTAGATCATCGCCTTGTTGAAGCCGGAGGCGGCGGCGATGGTGTCGACGGATGTTCCGGAGAACCCGCGGGCGGCGAACGCGGTGGCGGCGGCCGCCAGGATCGCGTCGCGCGTTGCGCCGGGTGCCTTCTTCACGTCGTCCTCCAGGGGCGAAGCCGCCCGGCTCGCTGTCAACTAACCGGTCGGTTAAACTAACTGGTTAGTTAACACCCGTCGGCTGGGAATGTCAAGAGGGGCCGGCCGGGCGCGGGGCTGGCCGCCGTGGCGCGGGGCTTCAGCCCCGCGGAACTTCCCGGTTGGAGGAGATGCAGATCGCCCGATCGCTAGTTCGCACGATCTGCAGATGCGAGCCACTCCCTCAGCTTGGACCACCGCCGCCGGACCTGCGTCCCCGCCACCGCGATCGCCAGCGCCTTCCGCTGGCCCACCAGCACCACGAGCTTCCGCCCGCGGGTCACGCCGGTGTAGACGAGGTTCCGCTGGAGCATCGGGTAGTGCTGCGTCGAGAGCGGAATGACGACCGCCGCGTACTCCGAGCCCTGCGCCTTGTGAATCGTCGTCGCATAGGCCAGGACGAGACGGTCGAGATCGGAGAAGTCGTAGGGGACGGCGCGGCCGTCGAAGTCGACCGTCAGCCCGCCCGCGTCCGCGTCGAGAGCCGTGATGAAGCCGAGGTCGCCGTTGTAGACGTCCTTGTCGTAGTCGTTCTCGATCTGCATCACCTTGTCGCCGACCGCATACGCCGACCCGAACCGCTCGATCCGCGGTTCGCGCCCCGGGTTCAGCAGCTTCTGCAGTTCGACGTTCAGCGACCGTGCGCCGAGCGCGCCGCGGTTCATCGGGCACAGCACCTGGACGTCCCGCACGGGATCGAGGCCGAAGCGGGCGGGAATCCGCTCCGCGACGATCTGCAGCAGCCGCGCCGCGCCCTGCTCCGGCTCGTCGATCTCGGTGAAGAAGAAGTCGGTGGCGCCGCCGGGCGGCGGCACGTCCGGCATCTCGCCGTGGTTGATCCGATGGGCGTTGACGATGATCTGGCTCTCGCGCGCCTGGCGGAAGACCTCGGTGAGGCGGACGACTGGAACGGCGCCGGACGCGATGACGTCCGCGAGCACCTGCCCCGGGCCGACCGACGGCAGCTGATCGACGTCGCCCACCATGATGACGGCAGCATGCGCCGGCACCGCCCGAACGAGCGCGTGCATCAGCGGGACGTCCACCATCGACATCTCGTCGACCACGAGCAGGTCGCACGCAAGCGGATTGGACTCCTGCCGCTTGAACCCGCCCGTCTTCGGGTCGACCTCGAGCAGGCGGTGGATGGTCTTCGCCTCGAGTCCGGTCGTCTCCGACAGCCGCTTGGCCGCGCGTCCGGTCGGTGCGCACAGCGCGAGGCGGATTCCGCGCGCGCCGACCACCGCCAGGATCGCGTTCAGCAGCGTCGTCTTGCCGACACCGGGGCCACCCGTGATCACGAACACCTTCGCCCGGACCGCCATCCGCAGCGCCTCGGCCTGCATCCGAGCGAGGGACATCGACAGCCGGGCCTCGACCCAGGGAATCGCGCGGTGCGCGTCGATCGCCTTCCAGGGAACGCCGCCCACCGAGAGGCTCCGGATGCGCGCCGCGATGATCCGCTCGGCGGCGTGCAGGCTCGCCAGGAACACGCAGGCCCCCCCGTTCACCGTGTCCCGGACGACCGTGCCGGCCTCGAGTTCCAGGTCGAGGGCCTCCGCCACCAGCGCCTCGGGAATGTCCAGCAGCCGCGCGGCCGCCGGCATCAGCTCGGACATCGGCAGCCCGCAGTGCCCGTCGTCGGTCGCCTCCGACAGGGTGTAGCCGATGCCCGCCCGCGCCCTGATCATCGCCGTCTTCGCGATGCCGAGCGTGGAGGCGATCTTGTCCGCGGTGAGGAAGCCGATTCCTCGGATGTCGGCTGCCAGTCGATACGGGTTCTCCGAGATGATGCCGATCGCGTCCGGTCCGTAGGTCTTGAAGATCCGCACGGCGCGCGACGTGCCGACGCCGTGCGAGTGCAGGAACACCATGATGTCGCGGACCGCCTTCTGCTCCTTCCAGGCGTCGACGATGCGTGCGGCGCGCGTACGGCCGATGCCGTCCACCGAACGGAGCCGTCCGGGCTCCTGGTCGATGACGTCGAGCACCGAGGTGCCGAACGCGTCCACAAGGCGTCTCGCGAAGTGGGGCCCGATGCCCTTGATGAGGCCGGAGCCGAGGTACTTCTCGATCCCCTCGACCGTCGTCGGCGCGACCGACGCGAGGCGGCGGGCGGAGAACTGAAGGCCGTGGACCCGGTCGTTCACCCATGCGCCTTCGGCCTGGATGAATTCGCCGACCGACACCGACGCAGCGTGACCGACCACCGTGACCGGTTCGCGGCGGCCGCGCGCCTGGACGCGCAGCACCGAGAAGCCGTTCTCCTCGTTGTGGAATGTGACACGTTCGACCGTGCCTGCGAGGTGTTCGGACGGCGAGGATGGCGCGTCGAGCAGGCGCGGCTGCTCCCCGTCCCGCGCTGGCCTCTGGCCCTTTCCGCCATTCTTCAGCTTCACGAGTGACGACGGTAGCACGGGGGCCTCACGGTGGGAAGTAGGCAGCAGGCGGTACGCAGCGGAATGGTGTGGCGCGGGGCTTCAGCCCCGCGAGAGGGCCGGCCGGTGAGATGGCAGTCGTGGCCCGGTTCGGCCCTCCGGTCTCCGGCTCGGAAGACCTCGCAGTCGCCCTTCGTGCCGACCCGGTCCGCGCCTGCCCCTCGCGTGCCGGCCGCAAGCCGCCAGTCGCCAGCCGCAAGCCAGCGAGAGTAGAATCCCCGGGGGCGCCTATGAAGATCGTCATCGCCGGCGGAAGCGGGTTCCTCGGGCGGGCGTTGTCGGAACGCCTCGTCGCCGACGGCCACCGGGTGCTGTTGCTGACCCGCGGAGGCGCCGGGCCGTCGCAGCCCTGGGAAGGCCAGCGGTCCTCGGCCGCCTGGGTCCCGGACGGCACCGCCGGCGACTGGGCCTCCGCGCTCGAGGGTGCCCATGCGGTGGTGAATCTGGCCGGGGCGTCCATCGGGGACGCCCGGTGGACCGCGGCGCGGAAGGCTGCGATCCTCGACAGCCGCATCGGTGCCACGCGCAGCCTGGTGGCGGCCATCCGCTGGCTGCGGAACCCGCCGTCGGTGCTCGTGAGCGCGTCGGCGCAGGGCTACTACGGCGACCGGGGCGACGAGGAGCTCAACGAAGATTCTGCCCCGAGCCATGACTTCCTCGCCGACGTCTGCATCCGCTGGGAGGCGGCCGCGCGCGAAGCGTCGGAGACGTGCCGCGTCGTGACGCTGCGAACCGGCATCGTCATGGCCGCCGACGGTGGCGCGCTGCCGAAGATGCTGCTTCCGTTCAAGCTGGGTGCCGGCGGCCCGTTCGGGTCCGGGCGTCAGTTCATGTCGTGGATTCACGTCGACGACTGGGTGGGCATCACGCTGCTCGCGATCGCCAACCCGCAGGTGAACGGACCGGTGAATGTCGGCTCCCCAGCGCCGGTGCGCAACCGTGAGTTCGCCGCAGCGCTCGGGAGCGCACTGCGCCGGCCCAGCCTGGTCCCGACGCCAGCGCTCGCCCTGCGCCTGGCTTTGGGCGAGATGGCGCAGCCGCTGCTGCTCGCCAGCACCAGGATGGTGCCGGCGGCCGCGGCCGCCGCGGGGTACCGCTTCAGGCACACTGACGTGGCAAGCGCTCTCGAGGCCATTCTGCGGCCGGCCCCGCCGGCTGCCATCCGCGCCACTCGGCTATAATCGCTCGCGTGAGCCTCGCAGCCGGCACCCGGCTTGGGCCCTACGAGGTCGTCGCCCCGCTCGGGGCGGGCGGCATGGGTGAGGTGTACCGAGCGACGGACACCCGCCTCGGGCGCACTGTTGCCATCAAGGTTCTTCCCGCAGAGCTCAGCGCCGATCCCGCGCGTCGTCAACGCCTCGAGCGGGAAGCGCGAGCGGTCTCGACGCTGAATCACCCCCACATCTGCACGCTGCACGACATTGGTTCGGCAAGCTCACCACAAGTGGCCAGCGGCCAGGCCATCTTCTACCTGGTGATGGAGTTCCTCGAGGGGGAGACGCTGGCGCAGCGGCTGCAGCGGGCGGCGCTGCCGATTCGCCAGGCCATCGAGATCGGCGCGCAGATGGCCGACGCGCTGGACGCGGCGCATCGGCGGGGGATCGTGCACCGGGACCTCAAGCCGGGCAACGTGATGCTGACGCCGGGCGGCGGGGGGCGACAGGGCTCACCCCGGGTGAAGCTGCTCGACTTCGGCCTGGCGAAGCTCAGTGAGGAGCAGCCGGCCCCGCCGGCGTCCGTCGCGCCGACGCGGGCGGTCGACGGTCCGCTGACCGACCCGGGCGCGGCGGTGGGCACGGTCGCCTACATGTCCCCTGAGCAGGCGACCGGCGACGACGTGGATGCCCGGTCGGATCTCTTCTCGCTCGGCGTCGTGCTGTACGAGATGGCCACGCGGCATCAGCCGTTTGCGGGCGTCACGGCGGCCACGGTGTTCGATGCGATTCTCCACAAGGTGCCGACGCCGCCGGTTCGACTGAATCCAGACGTTCCCGGCGAACTCGAACGAATCATCACCAAGGCGCTGGAGAAGGACCGCGACCTGCGCTACCAGACGGCGGCCGACCTGAGGGGCGACCTGCAGCGGCTGAAGCGCGACTCCGACTCCGGGCACGGGACCGCCGTGGCGGTCCCGGCGTTGCAGGAAGCCAGCGCCCCGACCGCGAAGACGGCCGGCCGCCGCCGGCTGAAGTGGGCGGCCGCCGTCTGCGTCGTCGTCGCGGCGGGATCAGTGGCGGCCTTTGTCGTCTTTCAGCGCAGACAGCCGTCGGCATTGACAACGCTGCTCCTTTCGAATCCCGTCAAGATTACCAGCGCGAGCGGTGTCGAGAACTACCCGAGCTGGTCGCCGGACGGCCGTGCCATGGCCTACCAGTCGGATGAATCTGGCAATTGGGACATCTGGGTCACGCAGGTGGGCAGCAAGCAGGCGGTCAACCGCACGGCCGACAGCCCCGCGGACGATTGCTTCCCGACCTGGTCGCCCGACGGCCAGTGGATTGCGTTCTTCTCGGCGAGGGAAGGCAATGGCTACTTCATCATGCCCGCCGTCGGAGGCAAGGCGCGCAAAGTCCTGTCCTGGCCGACGGGCATGGATTATCCGATTGCAGCCCAGTGGTCGCCAGACGGAAGGCAGTTGGTTTGTGCCAGGGACCAGTTCACCCGGCCGTATCTCGAGATTGTGACGCTGGAGGGCGGCGCCGTTCGGCAGCTTCCACTTCCGCAGCGACCCATCAACAACACCGTTCTGGACATCAGTTGGTCGCCCGACGGCCAGTGGCTGGCCTACCCGCGGGCGCTTTCCGATATTGCCGCGTCGTCAGAACTCTGGTTGACGCGAGTGTCCGATGGCAGAAGCTACGGGCTGACCGACGGCAGGGCGAAGGACACGAGCCCCACGTGGTCGGCCGACTCTCGCGAGATCCGGTTCGTCTCGACTCGAGACGGTACGTCCGAGCTCTGGAGATTCGTGCCCGGACCGAGGGGCCTGCCGGAAGGAACCCCGCGTCCGGCGACCGCCGGGCTTGAGGTGCTCCGCGCCGTGTCGTCTCCGGACGGCTCCAGGCTGGCTCTCGTCAAGGGACGGACGATCAGGAACGTATATCGTGCGCCGCTGCTGACGGACCGTCCGGCGACGTGGGCGGACACCCTGGCGCTCACGTCGGACGAGGCAGACTACGAGTTGATTGACGTGTCGCCCCAGGGGCGGCTCGTCGTCGCTTCCGACCGTTCGGGGAATTGGGATATCTGGACGTTGTCCTCGAACGGGGGCGAGATGGAACAACTGACGACGGACCCGGCCGTCGATGCCGGCCCGCGATGGAAACCCGACGGCAGCGAGGTGGCGTTCCACTCCTCGCGGACCGGGCATCGGGAAATCTGGGCGCTGCCCGCCGCCGGCGGTCCGGCCCGGCAGCTGACCCGCAGCGAAGAGGAGAGTTGGAACCCGATCTGGTCGCCCGACGGGCTCGAGATCGTGGCTCAACGGACGGACGGGCTCGTCGTGTTCCCGGCGCAAGGTGGCCCGGCGCGACGCGTGGTCGACTACCTGACCGGCGCGTCCGCCGACTGGTCGCCGGATGGAAGATGGCTGGTGTATCCGACGATCCGTGACGGTACCAGGCAAGTGTTGCGAATTCCGGCCTCCGGCGGGTCGGCCGAACGTATCTCGAAGCGGCTCGTGACCACTCCCAGGTGGTCAAAGGACGGCACGCTGATCTACGGCATCGGTCTTGACGAAGACGCAAACGCGATCTGGGAACTGTCCGTCGCCACCAAGCGGGAGCAGCCGATTGCCGCGTTGACCGGGAGGCGAGGTCGGTTGGGGACGCACGGATTGGCGACGGACGGGCGGCGTGTCTACTTCCTCTGGGAGGAGTCGCGCGCCGACATCTGGGTCGCCGACATCCTCCAGCGCTAGGGGTCGGGAAGGCCCCTGGGTTGTTACCCCCGACGACTACAATACCGTCGTGCGAAAGCTGTGCTGTCGGTAACTACACCCGATCCCTATGACAAGCCGAACCTCGCTCTCGCTTCTCCTGATCGGCGTGCTGGCCTTCGTAGCGACGACGTCCTCCGCGACGGCGCAGGACCTCCAGCGCGACGCGCTCGCCGTCGCTCGCATCTGGGAGGCGGAGCACATCGACTACGGTCCGCCGGCGCTGCTCGATCATGCGAGGCTGCTCGTCCAGCTCGACGCGGCGCTCAAGCAAGGCGAGGGGCTCTACAAGATGGAGCAGATCGGCCACTCGGTCGAAGGCCGCTCGATCAATTACGTCTGGTTCGGCAGCGGCCCGATGCACGTGCTGCTCTGGTCGCAGATGCACGGCGACGAGCCGACGGCCACCAGCGCCTTGCTCGACATCCTGCACATGATCGCCGGGCACCAGGCGGACCCGCCGGTGCAGCGGCTGCTCCAGCAGTTGACGATTCACTTCGTGCCGATGCTGAACCCGGACGGCGCGCAGCGCTTCCAGCGGCGCAACGCGCAGGGGCTCGACATCAACCGCGACGCGCTGCTGCTGCAGGCGCCCGAGGGCCTGGCGCTCAAGGCGCTGCGCGATCGCCTGCAGCCCGCGCTCGGTTTCAACCTGCACAACCAGAACTGGCGCACGTCGGCCGGCAAGACGAAGCCGGCGTCTATCTCGCTCCTCGCGGTCGCCTTCGACGAGGCTCGAACCGAGACGCCGGGGCGGCTCCTCGCCAAGCGCACCTGCGCCGTCATCAGGCAGACCGTGGAGGCGCTGGCGCCTGGACAGGTCGCGCGGTATGACGACGAGTTCGAAGTGCGCGCGTTCGGGGACAACGTGACCAAGTGGGGGACGCCGGTCGTGCTGATCGAGACAGGCCCCTACGCTGGCGAGTCCGCAGACAAGGAGCTGGTCAAGCTGAACGTCGTCGCCATCCTGACGGCTCTCGACGCGCTGGCGACTGGCGCTGTCCAGGGGGCCGACCCGGGCCTCTACGAGTCGCTCCCCATCAACGACGACAAGCTGTTCACGGTAATCGTCAAGAACGCGTCGATTGTGCCCGGCACCGGCGTTGCGCCGTTCAGCGGCGACATCGCATTCAGCTCGAGCCGCGTGGTGAAACCCGACGCCAAGGGCGTGCAGCAGGCGTTCCAGGCTCTCCGCGTGGAGGATCTGGGTGACATGCGGGTGTACTCGGCGCTCGAGACGATCGACGCGACGGGGCTCTTCGCCGTGATGGACCGCGGGTGGAAGGAAGGCGACGCCATCCAGATCTCGGACTGGAAGGCGTGGAAAGCGGAGAAGCCGCTCGCGGTCGGCGCCAACGCCGACGTGGCGCTGTTGAGTCCGTCCGCTGCCGGAACCTACACCGTCGTCCGCCTCATCCGCACGGAGCGGTTGCTGGGGACAGCTGGCAGCTGACGACGGGTCCCACGCGGGGCTGAAGCCCCGCGCCACACCCGCGCCCACCCATCTCGTGGCAGCCGCCGTCGCGCAACGCCACCCGCCGAGCCGCGCCGTAGCCCGCAACTGAGACCGGTGCGGGCGAAGGCCCGCCCTACAGCAGCTCCCGGTTGATGACGACGATCTTCTGCTCGGTCATCTCCTCGATGGCGTAGCGGGGGCCTTCGCGGCCGATGCCCGAGTCCTTCACGCCGCCGTACGGCATGTGGTCGATGCGCCAGGCCGACACGTCGTTGACCATGACGCCGCCCACATCGAGGACGTCCATTGCGTCGAGTGTCCGGGCGAGATCGCTCGTGAAGACCCCGGCCTGCAGGCCGTACGACGAACGGTTGACGCGGACGAGCGCGTCGTTGTACTCCTCGAACCGGTAGAGGCCGACGACCGGAGCGAACACCTCCTGCGCGCAGACTCTCGCGGTTTCCGGCACGTCGGCCAGCACGGTGGGGGCGTAGAGGGCCGGGCCCAGCCGGCGCCCGCCGGTGAGGACGCTCGCGCCCTCGTGCACCGCCTCGCTCACCCACGCCTCGATGCGCGCCGCCTCCGATTCTTCGATCATCGGCCCGACGTCGGTGGCCGGGTCCAGCGGGTCTCCTACCTTCAGCGCCTCGACGCGCGCGCAGAGTCCGGCCGCGAACGGGTCGAACACGCTCGCGTGCACGAACACCCGCTGCACCGAGATGCAGCTCTGACCGGCCAGCGCGAAGCCCCCGTACGCGATGCGCTTGGCCGCGTACTCGAGATCGGCCGTCTCGTCCACGATGACGCCGGCGTTGCCGCCGAGTTCCAGCAGCACCTTCTTCTTGCCGGCGCGCGCCTTCATGCCCCAGCCGACCGCGGAGGAGCCGGTGAACGTGAGCAGTCTGTAGCGCTCGTCGGTGACCAGCCGGTCGCCGGTCTCACGCGACATCGGCAGCACGCTCAGCGCGCCCTTCGGCAGCCCGGCCTTGTCGAGCGCGTCGGCGAGGATCAGGGCCGACAGCGGCGTCTTGGTGGCGGGCTTGAGCACGATCGGGTTGCCGGCCGCGACGGCCGGAGCCAGTTTGTGGGCCGCCAGGTTGAAGGGGAAGTTGAACGGCGAGATTCCCGCGATCGGTCCGACGGGATATCGCCGCGTGAACGCCACGCGCCCCCGGCCGTGCGGCGCGAGGTCCATCGGGATGACCTCGCCGCCGATGCGCCGGGCCTCCTCCGCCGCCACCTGGAACGTCTGCGTTCCGCGGTCGGCTTCGGCGAGGGCGTCGCGCAGTGCCTTCCCGGCCTCGCCCGCGATGGTGCGGCCGACCTCCTCGCGCCGCGCCACCAGGTCGGCGTGAGCGCGCATCAGGATCGCAGCCCGCTCGTAGGCCGGAACGCGCCTCATCACCGCCGCGGCATCCACGGCGGCCTGTGTCGCGCGCTCGAACTCGGCGTCACCAGCCAGCCAGGTGGTGGCGACGACGGAGTTGTCGTAGGGACAGGTCACTGGAAGCGGCCGATTCGACGACTCCCACGCGCCGGCGAGGAAGAAGGGGTGGTTCATGACATCACTCCATCTTGCGATCTTGCGATGTGGCGATCTTGCGATCTCTCGACCGCCAGCCGTGGCCACTCCGCAAGATCCTTAGATCGCAAGATCGCAAGACCGCAAGATCGCAAGAGTATCGATCCAACCGTGGGTTGCATCCACCTTCGCCTCGCTGCATACTGCCGCCCGTACTGGAGCACATCCATGAAGACGGGTTTCCGGCACGGCGCCATCATCGTAATCGTCATCGCGATCAGTGCCGCCAGCGTCTTCGCCCAGGCGGCCGATCCGCGACCCACGTTCGCCGTCGGCTCCGCGAAGGCGGCCCGGGGGCAGAAGGCAACCGGCGTCATCGCCGTGCCGCCCGGGAGCGACGCGGGCACGAACATCCCGGTGGTCGTCGTGCACGGCGCCAGGCCGGGGCGGGTCCTCGCGCTGGTCGCCGGCGCGCACGGCACCGAGTACGCCTCGATCGTCGCACTCGAGAAGATGATTGCGCTGCTCGACCCGGCTCAGCTGTCCGGGACGGTGATCATCGTGCCGCTGGTGAACCTGGCGTCGTTCGAGCAGAAGATCGCCCACATCAACCCGGTGGACGGCAAGAGCATGAACCGGTTCTATCCGGGCAACCCGAGCGGCACGCAGACGGAGCGGGCGTCGTACGCAATCACCCGCGAGGTGGTCGAGCCGTGCGACCATCTGATCGACCTCCACGGCGGAGACATCGACGAGAGCCTCAGGCCGTACAGCTACTGGACGGTGACCGGCAACCAGAAACAGGACGCGGTCTCGCGCGAGATGGCGCTGGCCTTCGGTCTCGACACCATCATCATCTCGGCCGACCGGCCCAGGGACCCGGCGGCCTCGCGCTACCTCGAGAACACGGCGTCCACGCGCGGGAAGCCATCTCTCACCGCCGAGGCCGGCCACGCCGGCACGGTCGAGACGGACGACGTGAATGCGCTCATCGGCGGGTGCCTCAGCGTGATGCGCTACCTCCAGATTCTGCCCGGCGTCCCGTCGGTCGTCGAGCGCCCCGTGTGGATCGAGCGCATTGCGTCCGTCACCAGCGAGCAGACCGGGATGTTCTACCCGATGGTCAAGCGCGGGACGTACGTGGAGAAGGGAATGCTCGTCGGCTACGTGACGGACTACTTCGGCAAGGCGATCTTCGAAGCGCGCGCTCCCGAGGCTGGCGTGGTCCTCTATATCCGCGCGGTTCCGTCGATGACGAAGGGCGAGACGATCGCGAACATCGGGGTGGTGAAGAAGGAACAGTGAATCTTGCGATCTTGCGATCGTGCGATCTTGCGATCTTGCGATCTTAGATCGCACGATCCTTAGATCGCACGATCGCAAGATCCCCCAATCGTCCCTACCTCTGCCGCGTGTAGACCACTTGTCCGTCGAAGATCGTCGTTTCCACCTTCGTCTCGAGAAAGCGCTCGGGAGGAGCCGAGAAGATATCGGTCGAGAGCACGACGATGTCGGCGAGCATGCCGGGCGCGAGCGTTCCCTTGCGGCGCTCGTCGAACGATGCGTAGGCTGCGCCCGACGTGTAGCCGTCGATGGCCGCGGTCATCGGGACCTTCTGTTCGGGAAGCCAGCCGCCCGCCGGCGAGCCGTCGAGCGACGTCCGGTTGACCGCCGTGTGAATCCCAATCCTCGGGTCCATGGACACCACCGCCCAGTCGGAGCCAAACGCGACACGCCCGCCCGCCCGCAGGATGCTGCCGTAGACCCAGCCTCGCGACGCCCGCTCGTTCCCGATGTTCGGGATCCAGACGCCCAGCGAATCCGGCGTTCCGTGGAACGGCTGCTGCGACGCGATGACCTTGAGTGTCGAGAACCGCTGAATGTCGGCCGCATCGACGGTCTCGACGTGCTCGAGCCGGTGCCGGCGGCCGGCAGGGGGCGGTGGGTTGGCAGCCGCGGCCTGTTCGAACGCGTCGAGTGCCATTCTCACGCCGCCATCGCCGATGGCGTGCACCCACACCTGCCAGCCGCGGCGGTCGAGCATCGCGATGACCCTCCGGAACTCCTCCGGCTTCCAGATCGGCTCCCCCTTGACCGGCTTGTTCGCGTAGGGGGCGAGCATCACGGCCGTGTGCGACTCGATGACGCCGTCGATGTACATCTTCGCCGCGCCGGTCTTCAGGACCGGGTCGTCGCCGTAGGTCTTCCGCACGCGGTCGATGGCATCGGCGTCGGCCTCGCTGAAACCCGGCTCCACCGACATCGCCGAGTAGACGCGCAGCTTCAGCGCCCCCGACTTCCGCAACTCGTCGAACAGCGCCACGTCCTCGGCGCTCGCACCGGCGTTCTGGACGCTCGTCACTCCGAACCGGTGCGCCATCCCGACCGCAGCGCGCACCGCGGCGAGCCTGTCTTCGCGGGTCCATGCGGGAACGAGCTTGCGCACCAGGCCCTGCGCGCTCTCCTTCAACGCCCCTGTCGGCTCGCCGGTCTTCGGGTCCTTCACGATCGCACCGGCGTCCGGGTCGGGTGTCGCCGCGGTGATTCCCGCCAGCTTCAACGCCCGCGAGTTGACCCAGCTCGTATGGCCGTCGTAGGCCACCATCACCGCGGGGCGGTCCGGCACCACCGCGTCGAGTTGCTGCTTCGTGGGCAGCCCGCCGGGCACCGCCATGTAGGTCCAGCCTCTCCCGAGCACCCACGGCCGATCGGGATGCGCGGCAGCGAACTCGCGAATGGCCTTCTGCAGCTCCTCGAGCGATCTGGCCTCGCCGAGCGCGGCCTGCTGCAGCGAAAGGCCGCCGCTGATCACGTGCAGGTGGGAGTCGTCCAGGCCGGGCACCACGGCCCCGCCGCGCGCGTCGATGACGGTTGTCGCGCTGCCGGCCAGGTCGCGAATCTCCTCGTTCGTGCCCGTGCGCAGAACCGTATTCCCCCGCACTGCCACGGCCTCGGCGAACCCGCCTCCACCTCCCGGGTAGACCTTGCCGTTCACGACGACGAGGTCGGGCGCCGCGACTGCCGCGCCCTGTCGCGCGCATGCGAGCAGGCCGACGAGCCCGAGGAAGCAGACGGCGACCGCGAGCGCGGGTAGAATGTGGGCGATGCGGCGTGACGGCATGTGCGGATTCTACCCTGGACCGCCGCGATGGCCCAGACGCTCGATCATTCTGCAAAGGACCACACCCATGAAGCGAATCGCCCTGACCCTGGCCCTGCTCCTCCCGCTGACCGTCTCGATGTTCGCGCAGCCGCAGCCGCCGGGCAGCGTGACCGCGAAGACCGGCCACGCCAGTTTCAAGTTCGGCGACGCCCAGTTCGACTACGGCAAGGTGTCGGGCTTCTTCATGCAGGCGGGCGGCTATACCTCGGTGAACGTCCTCTTCTCGAAGGACGGGGACCAGGCCGCCGACCGCCTCGCGATCGGGCTGATGATCCAGAAGCCCGGCCCGGTGGACATGAACCAGCCGATGGGCAATTCCATCGACTACAGGGCGGGCGGTACCTTCTACACCTACCAGAAGGGCAAGAGCCAGTGCACCGTGACCGTGACGAAACTGACGGCGACATCGGTCGAAGGGACCGCCGAGTGCGCCGTCGTCAACGAACAGGGCGGCGACAGGAAGAGCTCGCTCACGAACGTCAAGTTCTTCGCCAGCTCCGCCGTCGGCGGAGTCAGCTGATCTGACGGCGTCATCATGAAGGTCGCGGTCGTCGGCGCGGGAGCGGTCGGGGGCTACTACGGCGCGCGGCTGGCGCAGGCCGGCCATGACGTGACGCTGATTGCGCGCGGCGCGAACCTCCAGGCGATCCGCGCCAAGGGCTTCCGCGTCCGCAGCGCCGCCGGCGACCTGGTGGCCCGGGTCGGCGCCGAATCAGACCCGGCACGCGTCGGGCCGGTGGATCTCGTCGTCTTCGCGGTGAAGACGTATTCGAATCCGGACGCGCTCCAGCTGCTGCCACCGCTGGTCGGGCCCGGCACCGCCGTGCTGTCGCTCCAGAACGGCGTGGACAGCGCCGACGAGCTCTCGACCATCGTCGGACGGAAGCCGATGCTCGCCGGCACCACCTACATTGCCGGCACGCTGATCGAGCCGGGAGTGGTCGAGCACGTCGGTACCGTCCGGCGGATCGTCTTCGGCGAGGCGTTCGGCGACCGTACCGTGACGGAGCGCGTGTCGCGGATCCGCGAGGCGATGGCGGGCGCAGACATCCAGGCGGAGGCCGTCGCCGACAGCCGGGTCTCCGTCTGGGAGAAGTTCATCTTCCTCGCGCCGCTCGCGGCGCTCACCGCGGCGGCGCGCCTGCCCATCGGGCCCGCCTGGGCCCAGCCGGCGTTCCGCGACACCTTCGACCGTGCAATGGCGGAGGTCGAGGCGCTGGCGCGGCATGCGGGCGTCCCCGTTGCCGCCGACGTGCGCGCGCAGAAGCTCCGGTACCTCGACGCCAGCCCGCCGACGATGAGGTCGTCGATGATGGTCGACATCACGTCGGGTCGGCCGCTGGAACTCGACGCGCTGGTTGGCGCCGTCGTGCGGCGCGGCCTCGATGCGGGCGTCCCCACGCCGGTGATGTCTACGCTGTACGGCATCTTGAAGCCTTTCGAACAGGGTGCGGAGATGTCCGGGGCGCTGACGACAGCCGCGTCGGGCACGGTGGCGATTCGGGCGGAACGGTGACAGGGACAGAGACAGCGCAATCTTGCGATCGTGCGATTCAGGAATCTTGCGAACTAGGAATCTTGCGAACCAGGGGGTCTGCCTCTTCGGCCGGTTCCCACTTCGCAAGATCGCCACTTCGTCATTTCGCGCCGGTTTCACTTCGCAAGATCGCCAGATCGCAACTTCGCCAGATCGCAACTTCGCAAGTTCGCAAGTTCGCAACTTCGCAACTTCGCAACTTCGCAAGATCGCAACTTCGCAAGATCTTCAACCCTCGCCCTCCGCCCTACTTCAGGAATAGCTCGATGACCGGGATCTCGGCGTCCGGCTTGAGGATCGGCAGCCTCACCACGAGGTCGTTGGCGCTCGCCTCCTCGCTGATCCAGGTCGTGCTCTTCCGCGAACTCGTCCTCAGCTCGGACGCGTCGTGCAGCAGCTGCGCGTACTTCACCTTGTCGGCATAGCCGGGCAGGACCAGTTCCCCCATCGGCCAGACGAGCAGGTGCACGTAGAGCCGGTTCGTCGCCGGGTTGTACGTCAGCAGGCTGTTCGGCGGCGCCTTGAAGGTGTCGGGCGCCTGGGTGTTGCCGTAGATCGAACGGCCGTTCACCTGCATCCAGCGTCCGAACCCCGCCAGCCGGTCCTGTGCCCGCTGGTCGAACGTTCCGCGCGCGGTCGGGCCGACGTTCATCAGCAGGTTGCCGCCCTTGCTGACGCTCTCGATGAGCAGTTCGATCAACTGCTTCGAGTCCTTCCAGCTCGTCTCGTCCCGGTAGTAACCCCAGGATCCCGAGAACGTCTGGCAGGTTTCCCACGGCACGCGGACGCCGTCCATCTTCACCCACTCGGCCGGCTTGAACTGCTCGGGCGTCCGGAAGTCCCATCCGCCCGGCACGTCGAGCAGGTCGAGGCGGTCGTTGACGATGATCCCCGGCTGCAGTTCGCGCACCATCTTGAGCAGGCCGACCGAATCCCAGTCGGCGCGCAACTTCCCGTGTCCGCCCCCGGTGAACGAGAAGTCGAGCCAGATGACGTCGATCTTGCCGTAGTTGGTCAGGAGCTCGCGGACCTGGTCCTTGAGGTACTTTCGGTAGACTGCCATGTCGCGGCCCGCGTTGAGCTTCTCGTAGTCGGCGGCGTTGGACGGGCTCTGCGGGTGGTTGCTGTCGATCGTGTAGGACGGGTGGTGCCAGTCGAGAAGCGAGTAGTAGAAGCCGACGCGCAGCCCCTCGGCGCGGAACGCGTCGACCCACGCCTTCAGGAGGTCGCGCTTCGCCGGCGTGTTGGTCGCCTTGTAGTCGGTGAACGCCGAGTCGAACAGACAGAAACCCTCGTGGTGCTTGGAGGTGATGACCGCGTATTTCATGCCGGCGCGCCTGGCCTGCCGCGCCCATTCGCGCGGGTCGTACAGGTCCGGGTTGAACCGGTCGAAGTAGGGCTGGTACTGGGCGTCGGTCATCCGCTCGTTCTTCTTGACCCACTCGTGGCGGGCGGCCTGCGCGTAGAGGCCCCAGTGGATGAACATCCCGAAGCGCGCGTCGGTCCACCAGGCGAGGCGCGCCTCCTTCTGAGCCGCGGTTTCGGCCGGCAGCTTCGGCGGCGTGGGCGCCTGCCCCTTCGCGCCCGGGACCATCAGCATCACGGCGACGAGGATCGCGGACAGCAGTGTTCGCATGACAGGACCTCGGGGTTGAATGGACGGGTCTGGACAGCTCCCGTTCGGCGGGAAGATACCACGGGTGAGGGTGATACTGCCGGGCGCGCGGAGGCAGGAAGCCGCCGCGCGCCCGACGACCGGCCGACTGGCCGGCTATTTCGCCTTGGCGTAGTTGGTCGCGCCGAACCAGTCGACGCCAACCACGGGCTCGTTGCCGACAACCCACGCATCGTGCCCGGCCGGCAGGTGCGACACCGAGCCGGGGCCGACCTCGAATTCCCGGCCGTCGTGCATCACGACGTGCAGGCGGCCCGAGACCTGGTATTGGAAATGGGGCGCCTCGCACCACTCTGTGCCGGCAACGGGCTTGACGTCTTTCGACCAGCGCCAGCCCGGCTCGAGCGTCATCCGCCCGACGGTGCCGCCGCCGATGCGCAGCAGTTCGATCCGACCGTGTGAGAACGTACGGACCTCGTCGGGTTCGGCGAAGTCCTTCGCTTCGACTTGGGCCATATGGGTACCTCCTGGGGGTTGGAGACCCACTTGATTGTGAGTATGAATCGAGTATGAGCCTGCGCGCGAATGAGGGTCAAGCGCTGGGTTACAATTCCGTCGTTCAGGGACGCCCGAGAGGCAAATCACACCCGATACGATGGCCTCCATGACCTTCGTACTCTTCGTCGCCGGAGCCGTGGCCGGTGTGATGGGGGCGCTGCTCGGCCTCGGCGGCGGCGTCTTTCTGGTCCCGTTTCTCGTCCTCGTCCTGCGCCTGCCGATGCACGCGGCGGTCGGCATCAGCCTCACCACCGTCATCGCCACGTCGAGCGTGGTGTCGTCGGGCCGAATGGGGCGGTCGCTGGTCAACCTGAGACTTGGAATGCTGCTGGAGGTGGCCACAGCGGCCGGCGGCCTCACCGGAGGCGTCGTCGCCGCCATGCTGTCGGCCGGCACCCTCGAGCGGATGTTCGGCATCGTGGCCATGCTCTCGGCGCTGGCGATGCTTGGCCGCCTCGGTCGGCGCAACGTCATCCTCGACCCGACGGCAGACACCGGCCGGCTGGGCGGACGCTACCACGACGCTGAAAGCGGCGGCACGGTCAGTTACAGGGTGAAGCGCATTCCTCTGGCGATGGCCGTGTCGTTCGTGGCCGGCAGTGTGTCGTCGCTGCTCGGCGTCGGCGGCGGCATTTTGAAGGTGCCGGCGCTGAACGCCTGGTGCGGCGTCCCGATGCGCGCGGCCGCGGCCACCAGCGCCTTCATGATCGGCGTCACAGCCACCGCCGGCGCCGTGATCTACTACGGCCGAGGCGACATCATTCCCTGGATGGCAGCGTCGACCGTGCTCGGCGTGCTCGCGGGATCTCGCGCGGGTTTTGCGATCGGCGAGCGGGCGCGGGCCAAGTGGCTCAAACTGCTGCTTGCCGCCATTCTGACCGGCGTCGGCATCCTGATGCTCGCGAGGTCCCGATGACGCCACCCTCGACCGACAGGCTGGAGCGATCGCTCGGGAGGATCCTGACCGCCGGGGTGCTGGCGAGCACGGGCCTGCTGGCCGCCGGCCTGCTCCTGCAACTCCTCGGCGTGCAGCCCGGCGCAGCGTCCGCGCTGACGCGAGCCGGCCTCGTCGTGCTGATGGCGACGCCCGTCGCCCGCGTCGTCGTGTCGGTGATCGAGTACGCCCTCGAGCGCGACTGGCTGTTCGCCATGCTGACGACGGCCGTGCTGATCATCCTTCTGGGCAGTCTGGCGGTGTCAATGCGCGGGTAGAGACAGAGACACTGACAGGGAAGATCTTGCGATCGTGCGATCTTGCGATCTTGCGAACTGGCGATCTTGCGAACTGGCGAACTCGTAAACGTGCGATCGTGCGATCGTGCGATCTTGCGAACTGGCGAACTCGTAAACGTGCGATCTTGCGATCTTGCGGTCCTGCGAACTGGGCTGCACGCAGTCACGGACGCAACTTGGCTGTGCGCAACGAAGTCGCAAAGATGGCCCGCAGTTCTCGCGCTTCCTGAAGAAGGACCCCGACGTCGAGATTCGCGCAGGCCGGATCGCGAGTCAGCAGTTCGAGCCAGTACACGGATTCGTCGCATTCTTCGACCACGACACCCAGGCGGGCCAGGAACTCCCGCTTCGAGCGTGACCGCCTGGCCGCCCGGTAGTTCGCGCCGACCGCCGACCCCGCCTTGAGCAACTGCCGGCCAAGCACTTGTTCGGGCGCTGCTTTCGGCAGCGTCCGACCGAAGCGCAGCACCTCCGAGGCGAACGTCCCCGTTCGCTGCTCCAGCTCCTTACCTCGTTCACGCATAGAGCTCTCCTCTCCCGTGACGTCGACTGGCTCGCAGGATCATCAGTTCGCAGGATCATCAGTTCGCAGGATCGTCAGTTCGCAAGATCATCAGTTCGCAAGATCATCAGTTCGCAAGATCATCAGTTCGCAAGATCGTCAGTTCGCAAGATCGCAAGATTCGTAATTCACCATCGTCTCTGCCTTGATCCGCTCGTCGATGAGCGGGAAGGTGCTCAGGATGTGCCGGAGTTCGTCCGCGGTCAGGCGGTAGAGGCGGGCGACGACCGCCTGCAGCGCCGGGTAGGCAGAGTCGTGCTGCGGCGCCGGAGACTGAAGGAGGCGCGCGCACAGATCGGCGACCCTCGTGTAGGACGCTGAGTGCGCCGGCGGCCTCGGCACGGGCAGCCGCGATACGATGCGCGTGGTCACGTGGGTGGTGACCCTCAGGCGGACCAGGAAGTTCGCCACGAAGCTGTTGAGGATGCCGCACAGGAACGCCTGGTCGGGCGGCTCGAGAGGCGTCTTCAGGCAGAAGAGGGTGTGCACGGTGACGCAGCCGGCCGGAACGATGGCCGCGATCAGCGTGAGACGGTTCGTTGCGCTGGCCACATCGCGATAGGCGAGACGCTGCCGGCCCCATGAGCGCGCCTCGTCCAGAAGTTGCACCGCCGCTGGCACAGGCAGCCTGCGGACGTCGGCCGGCGCACGGACCTGGAACGGCTCGATGTGCTTTCCCTCCAGCACCGGCAGACCTGCCGAGCCCGATTGGAAGTGACGGCGGTCGTCGCTGGCGTTCAACTCACGGCCGAACTCCGCACTCCACCCGTCTGGCGACCCGAGGAACGGCACGGTCGCCGCCACCTTCTCGAGCAGCGCAACGTCAGCGTGCGTTCTGATGTCGGGGACGGCGAGATCGTCCGGCGACATCCGCTCCAGCAGTCGGCGTGGCAGCGCCACGCCGCGCGGGCCGCCGTCCGGACCGGCCGACTCGACCGGCGCATCCAGAACGGCGGGGTTCCGTTCGCCGAGCCGGCAGGGAAGGGCGTCGGTCCGCCCGCCGACCGAGGCGGTCACGAGCAGGAAGCGGACGCTCCGGTGGATCGGGAAGATCGCCGCCGTGTTTTCGAAGCCGACCAGCGAATCGACGTGCGAATGGTCCAGCAGCAGCCGGCGAAGCCCCGCGCACCCGACATCGGCCGCGAGCCCCCACGGAACGACCAGGCCCATGCGCCCGCCGGAGCGCGCCAGTCGGAAGGCGCGCTCCACGAACAGCTGGTAGAGATTCGCGTGTCCGTCGCCCTGCGCCCGATAGACACCGGACGACCGCACGAAGCGGAGCAGGCCCCCCGCATCCTCGCCGGCCCCGTCCTCGCCGGCCGCCACGTCGGCATCCCCGCCTCGGTTGTCGTTGCGGACCATGTCCCACGGCGGGTTGCCGATGACCGCATCGAAACCGGCGCCGGCCACCGGCGCGCCGTCGGGCGAGTAGAAGACCTCCGGGAACTCGAGCGTCCAGTGAAAGAACCGGTGCGCCGCGGCCGTCGTCCTGCCCTCCGCAAGCCAGCGATCCGCGGTGGCGGCCGGGAGGGAGGATCGTCCGAAGAGAATCGCGTCGGCGAGCGCCGGGTAGACGCGCGCGTTCGAGTTGCGGTGGCCCCCTCGGAACGCGAAGCCGCACCAGAGATCGGCGGCCGCCTTCCACGCCGACAGCGGCGACGAGGGGCCGGCGATACGCGCGAGGACGCGCTCCTTCTCGCGCACGGTGGCCAGGTCCTCGTCCGGCATCGACGCAACCCGCAGCCGCGCGGGCAACACCCCGCGGATGGCCGGGCCGATGTCCTCGACGTCGATCAGCGGGAGCGACCGTTCGCTCCGGCGTGCCGGCCGAGGACGCGCCGCCCCTGGCGGCGGCCGCCCGACATCGTCGGCCGATGCGCCGATGAGGCTGTCCCCGACCAGGAGATGATGGTCCAGGAACGTCAGCGGCCGCTCGGGCGCAAGCGTGCAGAGCCACAACGACAGGCGGGCGAGCTGAACGGCGATGGGATTCCGATCGACCCGTACAGGCAGCGCTGAGCCACCAGTCGCCGGAACTGACGGCGGTCGGCGTCGGAGATGTCGCTTGGATGGCAACCGCCGGCGCCGACAATCGCGGACTCGTACGCGTCTGCCAGGTACTGGCAGGCGGCCACGAGGAATGCGCCGCTGCCCATCGACGGATCGACGACTCTCAACGAGAGAATCGCGTCGGGTGACGCGCCGTCCGCGAGCGGCGCCAGCGTCTGCCGAACCAGGTACGTCGTGATCGACCGAGGCGTGTAGAAGGTGCCCGTCGCCTTCCTGACGCCGCTTCCCGGTTCGAGGCGGATATCCACGCGCGGGGCACGGCGGCCCGCCGTGCCGGCACGTCCCGCGGGCGGGGCCGCGGCAGGCTCGGCAGGCGCGGGCACCAGTCGTGGGCGGTAGTCGAGCACGCTCTCGTACACGGCGCCAAGTTGCTCGACGCCGAGGTCCCGGTATGAAATGCGAGCGTTCCGCGCGCCGGCCCGACCGGCCGTGGTCGAGAGCGCCAGCACGACGCGCCGCGCCGCCTCGTCGTCCATCCGGCCGCTTTCGGCCAGTGGCGTCGCGGACGGCGCAAACAGGCGCCCGTTGAAAGGCGTGACGCGCAGGGTGCCCGCGCGGCACCCCGAGTGGGCGAGCCGTGAGATGGCCTGGAGAGCCTCCCACAGACCGCGCGCCCGACCAGGGCGTTCCGCCAGGTCGCGCAGTGATTCGATCGAGTAGCTCTTGCGGTAGACCGGGTGCCAGAGCGGAACCAGGCCTCTCGACTCGGCGAACAGGAGGAACAGGATTCTGTAGACGACAGTCAGGACCTGCTCGTGGAGCCCGCCCAGCGCCGAGCGGCCAGTACGGACCTCTGGGGTAGGCGTGCCGGCCAGGCCGGAAAGCAGTTCGCCGATGGCGTCGAGCACGCCGGACCGCAACGACCGGCAGACACCAACCGCGTGGCGTGCCGAGGCGAGGGCGGCGCGCTCGACCAACGCCGGTGGTTCGAAGCTCTCGCGCCGCAGCAGTCCCCACAGCGCGGCGAACGCGGCCCCGTCTTCGACGGCCGAGTCGAGATCGAACTCGACGAAGCCGCCCGCCACCACCCGGCGGACGTCGATCAGGCGGAGGCGGCGGCCATTGATCGTGAAGCACCACGCGGATCCCGTCGCCAGCACCGAACGTGCGGCCCGTCTCCAGACGGCATCGAGAGATTCGGACCAGGGTGCGGCGACGAGAGCCGGTGCGACGGCCGCCTCGCCAAGCAACGACAGCACGAAACCACCGTCGGCCGTCAACCGCAGCGGCGCCACCTCGAAGCCCAGCACCCGCATCAGCGGCGCGGCCGCCACGTCGTGCACGCCGCGCGCGCCGGTCACGGGGCCCATCTGGCGGGCCGGGCCGCGATTCCAGCTCCGGAACAGCCCCAGCCCTTCCTCGCGCGTGCGCTCCCCGAGCGAGCCGGAGAACGTCTCGTGCAGGAGCGTCTCGGCGAAGTACTCGGAAACGAGCGAACCGGAGAAACCGGACAGCATACGAGCGGCTCAAGACTCAAAACTCAAGGCTCACCGCTCCACCACCGCCACCAGCAGCAGGCGAGGCGGTCCTGCGAGAGAGACGCGGGCCGCCTGTGCGATCGCCTTCATCTGCGCCTCCAACTCGGCCCTGCGACGCTGCCGCAGCCGCCTGGTGTCGTCGGCCTGCCGCAGCGCCCGGCGGTCGAAGAGCCCTGGCTGACAGGCGACGACCGGCGCACGCTCGCTCTCGTCCGCGATGGCCAGCTGACGGAGCCTTGCCGGCGCAAGCCTCGGGTGCAGGGCCTCCTGGAGTTCGGCCAGCCGCCGCGCGCCGCACCGTGCCGCTTCCGCTTCGAGGGCGACGCGCAGCGGCGCGTCCGGCTCGAGCTGACGGGTCACCACATCGCCCCGCGCCCCCGGCGGTGGCGGCGCCCTCCACGTGACGAGCGTCAGCGCGCGGTCCAGCGACAGACCGCGCCCGTCGACGATCTCGGTTTCGAAGATCGCCAGCAGGGCACCGCGTTCCGCCATACGGCCACCGGCGTCGGTCGTGCGCGCCGCGGTCCGCAGCCTGAGCCGGGTGAACCACGGCCCCGACCGAACCAGGTCGGCCGTGACCGCCTCCAGGGTCCCTCGCTGGCGAGCGAGAAGCGCGCGAACCTGCGTCAGCCTCCGTACTTCCTCTCGAGCCGCGACGGTGAGCCGACAGGATGCCACCAGGTCGCGGGCGCTCGCGCCGTCGAGAGACACTCCGGTTGCAGCGGCATCTCGGTGGCCGGTACCAGTCGGGCGCAGCGCCAGGTGACGGCCCGCAAACACCGCCTCGGCCACCTCCGCTTCGGAAGGGGTGCCGAGCGGATTCGCCACGGACCCGAGCGCAGTCCGCGCCCGCTCGACTCGCACGGCCAGTCTGGCCAGGACCTCCTCCTCGCTCGTATGCCGCGCCACCAGGTGAACCGCGTGTACGGTCCGCCGCTGGCCGATGCGGTCGACGCGGCCAATCCGCTGTTCGAGCCGAACCGGGTTCCACGGAAGCTCCAGGCTGATGACGAGGCGGCACCCGGACTGGAGGTTGAGGCCGTGCGCGGCGGCGTCGGTCGCAAGCAGCACGTTCGCTGCGCCGCGATTGAAGGCGCCGACCGCCTCGGCTCGCGCCGTGCGGTCCATTCCGCCGTGGATCACCGCGACCCTCCACCCGCACCGGCAGGCCTCCGACAGGTGAGTCAACGTGTCGCGGTACTCCGTGAAGACGATGGCGGGCTCCCGAACGCGACGAAGGAGACGCACCAGGGCGCGCGACTTGGCATCGGTACGCGCGCGCATCACCTGCCAGTTCGACGAGCCGACGCAGCATCCGCCGCTCGGCCTCGACATCGGCCAACCCGGCCGCCGACAGCGTCAGGCACGGCTCGTCGTCCGACCCGTCCGGTTCGTCACCGTCATCGAAGGGCAGCGGCAGCTGCGGAGGCGGGCTCTCGCCCGCGTCCGCGAGCCACCGCAGACGGCGGGTGAGCGAGGCGAGCAGCGAAGGCACGCCGGACGCTGCGCGCTTGCGGAGCACGACCATCGCGAGACGGGCGTTGGCGGGCGCGCGACCCTCTGGCGCCGCCCTCCACACCAGCGACGTGTAGTGTTCCAGCAGCCCGTGAAGGCGCCGTTCGGGCGGCGACGGCGTGACGGCCAGAACGCGGCAGCGCCGCCCGGACACGAGGCCGAGCTCGGCCCGGGTGCGCCGGAAGAGAAGCGCAGGGCCCTCGCCAGGGAGGCGCCCGATCCGGCACAACGCCTCGAAAGCTCCCGGCTCGCCGGGGTGGGGCGTGGCCGTCATCAGCACGACGCGCCTCGCGCGCTTCGCCAGCCAGTTGATCGCCGCCGCGCGCTCCGGCGCGAGCGCACAAAGGTGCGCCTCGTCGACCACCAGCAGATCCCAGCGGGCGTCCTCCATGCTGCGGACGACCTCCGGACGCTTCACGAAGTCGGTCGACGCCACCGCGACCGTCACCTGCTCCCACGGCCCGGCGTCCGCCGCGGACCCCTGGAGCCGCCGCATCGCCTTCCGATCGACGACATCAGCCGCGATGCGGAAGCGCGCGTCGAGTTCGTGGCGCCACTGCCCGCAGAGGCCGGCAGGGCAGAGGATGAGCGCGCGGGCCGACTCGTCGCGCGAGCGAAGGTCGGCCAGGATGAGCCCCGCCTGGATCGTCTTTCCCAGGCCGACTTCGTCGGCCAGAAGCACGCGCGTGGCTCCGCGTGCGCAGGCAATCGCCGGCTCGAGCTGGTAGTCGAGAAGGTCGATGCCGGCGCCGGCGGCGCCACGGGGACTGCCGTCGCGATGTGCTGCCGCGATTGCCGATCGAAGCCCGGCGATCCACCGCCGCCGTCCGACCCGTCTGAGGCGCGTTCGCACGGCGGCCGGCCGAGGCCTGTCGAACGGGAGCAGGAGGGTCGTGCGAACGCCGATGTTCGAGGCGGAGGCGCCCACGAGCCGGCACGACGAGCAGCCTTCGTGTTCGACGGTTTCGACGACTCGCCACCGGTCGCCGCGGATGTCAACCAGCGCTCCGCCGGCCAGAGATGGCAGTTCCTGCAGCGTCTGCACGCGCCCCTCTCGCGATTCCTGCAACGTCCGGCAGGCCCTGCCGGGCCGTATCACCGAACAGCCTGCCGCTTTCCGGCCAGAAACGCGTCGCGCCGGGCGCACCCACCGGCCGACCGCTCGTGAACGGCCCTCTGTTTATGCAAAACGCGCGCGCGCTGCGTTTCCGAACGCCGGCCTGAGACGTCAGGCGTGGTCCGGTTCGTCGGCTCCCGCCTTCGTTGCGTCGCAACTTTGGCGCGGCAGGCCCGGGCTCCGGCAAAGTCGCCCTGCGCCCCGACTGACCATCGTCAGAACCGACTGACATATACTCTCCAGTTGATCTCCGGGAGGTTCCATGACGCGACTGAGATGCGCCGTCTTGGCGGCGATCGCCTTCGTTCTCGCCGGCCCCAGCGTCGCCCGGGCCCAGGTGACGGCCGGACCGCGCTTCACCGTCGAGGAGATGCTGAAGCTCAGGCGGGTGTCCGACCCGCAGCTGTCGCCGGACGGGCGGTACGTCGCCTACGTCGTCACCGACGTGAGCCTCGAGAAGAACAGCCGCGTGAACCACCTGTGGCTGGTGCCGACGGCCGGCGGCGAGCCGGTTCCCGTCGTGCACGCCGAGAAGTCCGACACCTCCCCGCGCTGGTCGCCCGACGGGAAGAAGCTCGCATTCCTGTCCACGCGCGACGGGAGCTCGCAGGTGTGGGTGGTCCCGATGTCGCAGGGCCGCGCCGCGGGCGAACCGACGAAGATCACGAGCTTGGCGACCGAGGCGTCGAGCTTCGTCTGGTCGCCCGACGGCAGGTGGCTGGCCTTCGCGTCGGACGTCTACCCGGCGTGCGTGACCATCGCGTGCAACGAGCAGGCGCTCAAGGACTTCGAGAGCCGGAAGAGCAAAGCGCGCGTCTTCGACCAGCTCCTCTACCGCCACTGGGTATCGTGGAAGGACGGGCGCTTCAGCCACGTGTTTCTGGTTGCGTCGGACGGCTCCGCTCCGCCGCGCGACCTCACCCCCGGCGCGGCCGACATCCCGCCGTTCTCGCTCGGCGGCCCGGACGACTACGCGTTCTCGCCGGACTCGAAGGAGATGGCGTTCGCGAGGAAGACCGATGCCGTCGAGGCGGTCAGCACCAACAGCGACCTGTTCCTGCTCGACCTGGCGGACCCGTCCGCGAAGCCTCGCAGGGTCACGACGAACCCTGCCTCCGACGGCGGCCCCGCGTACTCGCCCGACGGCCGCTACATCGCCTACCGCGCCCAGCAGCGGCCCGGCTTCGAAGCCGACCGGTGGCAGCTGATGCTCTACGACCGGAAGACCGGCGAGCACAAGTCGGCGACCGCGGAATGGGATCGGTCGGTCGACAGCTACGCGTGGACGCCGGACTCGAAGGCGTTGAACATCACGGCCGAGGACTCGGGAGAAGGCGCCTGGTTCGCGCTGGAGCTGAACGGCAAGGCACCGGTGCGAATGAAGCTGGGCGGCACCGTCGGCGACATCCGCATGACCGCCGATGGCCAGACCTTCATCTACACACGCCACACGCTCGACCGGCCCACGGAGATCTACCGCGTCTCGGTGAAGGACGGCTCCGGGGGGCCGCTGACACGCAGCAACCCGGGTCTGGCCGCCTTCAGGCTGCGGCCGGCCGAGAGCGTCTGGTACGAAGGTGCGGGCGGCACGAAGATCCAGGCGTGGGTGGTGAAGCCGCCGGACTACGTCGACGGCCGGAAGTACCCGCTCCTGTATCTCGTGCACGGCGGGCCTCAGAACTCGTGGCACGACGGCTGGACGTTCCGCTGGAACGCGGAGGTGTTCGCGTCTGCCGGCTACGTCGTGTTCATGCCGAACCCCCGCGGGTCGACCGGCTTCGGCCAGCAGTTCACCGACGACATCAGCGGCGACTGGGCCGGCAAGGTCTACGAGGACCTGATGAAGGGCGCCGACTTCGCCGAGTCGCTGCCGTACGTGGAGAAGGGGCGCACGGGCGCCGCCGGGGCTTCATACGGCGGCTACATGATGGACTGGTTCCTCGGCCACACCACGCGCTTCCGCGCCATCGTCACGCACGCCGGCGTGTACAACCTGACGAGCATGTACGGCGTGACCGAGGAGTTGTGGTTCCCGGAGTGGGATCTCAAGGGCACCCCCTGGTCGAACCCTGAGCTCTACGCGAAGCTGTCGCCCCACACCTACGCGAAGAACTTCAAGACGCCGACGCTCGTCACGCACGGCGAACTCGACTTCCGCGTGCCGATTGGCGAGGGGCTGCAACTGTTCACCGCGCTGCAGCGCCAGGGTGTCCCGTCGAAGATGGTCTACTTCCCGGACGAGGGGCACTGGATCAACAAGCCGGCGAACAGCGCGCTCTGGTACAACGAGTTCATCGCGTGGATGGATCGGTGGGTCAAGTAGCCGGCAGTTGAAAGCGGACCACGGACACCCAAGCCGGCAGCGGATCACATGTGGCGCACGCAGCAATCCGCTGCCAGCGGACGGCCGCCAGCTGCCAGCTGAACGGCGCCAGGATTTGACAATGCCAATAGACCTTCGAAGCGACACCGTGACGATGCCCTCGCCGGAGATGCGGCGGGCGATGGCGACCGCGCCGCTGGGCGACGACGTGTTCGGCGAGGACCCGACGGTCACCGAACTCGAGCGACTGGCGGCCCGCGTCACCGGCATGGAAGCCGGCCTCTTCGTCGCCAGCGGGACGATGGGGAATCTGGGAGCGCTGCTGGCGCACTGCCAGCGCGGGCAGGAAGTGATCCTGGGGGACCAGTCGCACATCTATCACTATGAGAACGGGTCGGCGTCGGCGATCGGCGGGATGGTGCTGCATCCGGTCCGGACGAACGCCGACGGCACGCTTCCACTCGACGAGCTGGAGGCGGCGATCCACCTGCCGTCCCACAACTACCACTTCTACCACTGGGCGCCGCCCGGGGTGATCTGCCTCGAGAACACGCACAACCGGTGCGGAGGGGCCGTCCTTTCGCCGTCGTACTTCGCCGACGTCGCGGCGATTGCGCGGAAGCACTCGCTGCCGGTGCACCTGGACGGGGCGCGGCTGTTCAACGCGGCGGTCGCCACCGGGCGGCCGGTCACCGACTGGACCCGGCACGTGTCGTCGGTGCAGTTGTGCCTGTCGAAAGGGCTGGCGGCGCCGGTCGGGTCGTTGATCTGCGGCTCGGCGGCGTTCGTCGATCGGGCGCGGCGCATGCGCAAGATCCTGGGCGGCGGGATGCGCCAGGCGGGCGTCATCGCCGCGCCGGGCATCGTGGCGCTGACCGGGATGGTCGAACGGCTGGCCGAGGATCACCGTCATGCGCGCATCCTGGCCGAGGGCATTGCGCGGCTGCCCGGGATCGCGCTCGACCTCGCGACCGTCCAGACGAACATTGTCGTCTTCCGGGTGGCCGGCGCGGCCGAGGCCGAGGCACTTCAAGGCGCTGCGGCGGAGGCCGGCCTGCTGGTGTCGGATTTCGGCGGCGGCCGCCTGCGCATGGTCACGCACTATGGGATCTCGGAAGAGGATTGCGTCAAAGCGGTTGAGATCATCGGGAAGTGTCTGTAGGGACCAGCCATGCCAAACCACTACGGAGTATTCGCAATGACCCTGGCCGTCCCGCTTGCGCTTGGCGTGGCGCTCTCGGCCCGCCAGGCGCCGCCCGACGCGGCGCTTCTGGCCAAAGCCCGGGCCATTCACGAAAAGGCGATCACGCTCGACAGCCACGTGGACATAGGCGGCGCGGACTACGCGACCGAGAAGCTCGATCCCGGCCTGCCGACCAACCGGAAGTGCGACCTGCCAAAGATGAAGGCGGGCGGACTCGACGGCGTCTTCCTCGCCGCGTTCGTCGGCCAGCGCCCGGATCTCGCCGCGGCCGGGTTCAAGGCGGCCTTCGACCAGGCCATGGCCGGCCTCGACGCGGTCAATCGGCTGGCGAAGATGCACCCCGAGCTGTGCGAGCTGGGGCGGAGCCCGGCCGACGTCGAGCGGATCGCGAAGACAGGCAAGCGGGTGATCCTGACGGGCGTCGAGAACGGTTACCCGATGGGTGACGACGTGGCCAATCTGAAGGCGTTCTACGACCGCGGCGCGCGGTACATGACGCTGGTGCATTCCTCGCACAACCAGCTGGCCGACTCGTCGACGCCCAGGGGGGAGCCGATGCACAACGGCCTCTCGGACCTGGGCAAGAAGACCGTGGCCGAGATGAACAGGCTTGGCATGATGGTCGACCTGTCGCACGCGTCGGCGAAGTCGTTCTGGGACGCGATCGCCACCTCGAAGGCGCCTGTCATCGACTCGCACTCGGGCTGCAGGGCGCTCTCCCCAAGCGATCGGAACCTCGACGACGACCAGCTGAAGGCGCTCACCAAGAACGGCGGCGTGATCCAGATCGTGGCGCTGGCGTCGTACCTCAAGGCCGAGCCGCCCGAGCGGGCGGCGGCCATCCAGGCGCTGCGCACCGAGCTGGGCATGGGAGGACGCGGCGGCGGCGGGGGCCGGGGCGGCGCGGGCGGGCAGGGTGCGCGCGGCAACCAGGCCGCTTTGACGCCTGAGCAGCAGGCGGATGCCGACAAACGCCGCGCGGCCTACCAGGAACGGCTGAAGGAGATCGACGCGAAGTACCCGTTCCAGGGGGCCACGATCAAGGACTTCGTCGATCACATCGACTACGCGGTGAAGGTGGCCGGCATCGATCACGTCGGCGTCGGCACCGACTTCGACGGCGGCGGCGGGATCCCGGGCTTCAACGATCACTCGGAGGCCTTCAACGTGACCGTCGAGCTCGTGAAGCGCGGCTACACCGAGCAGCAGATCGCGAAGATCTGGGGCGGCAACCTCCTGCGCGCCTGGAGGGAAGTGGAGAAGCGCGGCGGGAAATGACCGGGAGATCTTGCGATCTTGCGAAGTGGGGATCTTGCGAAGTGGGGATCTTGCGAAGTAGGGATCTTGCGAAGTAGGGATCTTGCGAAGTGGGGATCTTGCGAAGTAGGGATCTTGCGAAGTAGAGATCTTGCGAAGTAGAGATCTTGCGAAGTGGGGATCTTGCGAAGTGGGGATCTTGCGAAGTAGGGATCTTGCGAAGTAGAGATCTTGCGAAGTGGGGATCTTGCGAAGTGGGGATCTTGCGAAGTAGAGATCTTGCGAAGTGGGGATCTTGCGAAGTGGGGATCTTGCGAAGTAGAGATCTTGCGAAGTAGGGATCTTGCGAAGTGGGGATCTTGCGAAGTAGAGATCTTGCGAAGTGGGGATCTTGCGAAGTGGGGATCTTGCGAAGTAGAGATCTTGCGAAGTAGGGATCTTGCGAACTGGGGATCTTGCGAAGTGGGGATCTTGCGAAGTGGGGATCCTGCGAAGTAGGGATCTTGCGAACTGGGCCGGGCGACCCAGATCGCAAGATCGCAAGATCGCACGATCGCACAATGTCTATTTCTTCAGTATTTCCACCATGTAATCGACCGCCTCCTTGTCCTTCATCGTCGAGAGGCGTTCGACGATTCGCTTCCGCATCGCAGGGTCCGTTTCCTGCCGCGCCATCTGCACAAGCGTCGCGGCTGAACTCGTCAACATCAGGTTGTCCAGGATTTGCCGCTTCACCGCCGGGTCCTTCTCGTCCTTGTACAGGCCGAGCATGACCTCCGTGGTCTTGGGCGCCCGTTCGAGCGCGAGGCCCTGCACAGCCGCCCGGCGCAGGTCGGCGTTCCCGTCGGTCCTCGCGATTTGCATCAGCCTGTCCGCCTGGGACGAGTGGCGCATGTTGCTCAGGATCTCGCGCTTCAGTTCGAGCGACGACTCGGTCGAATAGAGCTGCCAGAGGGCGTCGGCCGCCTCCTTGGCCTTGGCCTCCCGGGCCTTCTGGCGTTCGGCGCTCGCGGCGGACGGCGCCACGGTCACGGAAGTGCTTCCCTGGCCCGCCGTACGGCCGGCGACCACGGCACGCTGACGCTCGGCGTCCGTCCGCATGCGGGCGCGCTCGGTTTCCGCCTGCGCGCGGGCCCGTTCGATGTCGACCTTCGAGCGCTCGAGCTCGTCGTACGCCTGCGCGAGTACCAGGTCCGTCGCCGCGTCGGGGTAGTTCATCGCCATGTAGCTGCCGAAGACCATGCCGCGGCGGCCGGTCATCCCGAGGCTGCGGATCACGCGCTTCTTGACGTCGACGTCGCCGGTCGATTTGTAGACGTCCACCAGCAGCGGGACGTCCGGTCCGCTGCCGAAGGCGCCGAGGTAGTCGAGCGCCTTGAGCTGGAGGTCCGGGTTGCCCTTCCCCTTGGCCATCTCCGCGAGCAGCGTCTTCGCCCGCGGCGACGCGCTCTGCGCCAGCACGAACAGGCCTCGCTCCTTCAGTCTCGGCGACGCCGACCCGGCCAGAAGCTTCTCGACCAGAGGGATCGCGGTGTCGGGGTCTCGCATCATCAGGCCGTTGAGCGCGATGAGCTTCAGCTCTTCGTCGCCGGCCACGTCGGCCGACACTGGCTGCCCTGACGCCTGGCGCACGTCGACGAGGAGCGCTTTGGCGTCGCTCGTCCAACGGCTCGACGGGAACTTCTTCTGCAAGTCCTCGAGCGTGCGGATGGCCTCGTCGCGCTTGCCGAGCCGGCTGAGCGCGTAGGCCTTCCAGTACATGGCCCCCTCGACCTTCTTTCCGCCGGCGGCAATGACCTTGTCGAACGCCTCCGCGGCGCGGTCGTACCGCCCCGAGTCGAGCGACGAGATGCCGCGGTCGTAGTCGAAGTCGCTCGAGAACATCAATGCCTGGCTCTTGGCCACCACCCGGTCCTGAAGGGCGGACAGCGCGACCGCCTCGGTCGCGAGCGCCAGGGCAGGTGCATCGAGGGCCGCGCCGAGCGCCTCGAGCTTCTGCTCAATCTCGGACGCGAGGACCGGCGCCGCCGGCGGCGCCTGTGCGCCGACCACGGCTGCGACGAGCACGAACGTCAGTGCGGGAAGCGATGTCTTTCGCCACATGATCGTATCCTCAACAGTTCTGGGTCTCCCGCGTCAGCTGGCGTTGACCGCGGAGTTGGTCTCCCGCTCGCGGACTCGCTGGCCGAACACGTTGACCTTGAAGATGATTCCCTGCTGCTCGATGCGGCTGCGCACCTTGCCGAATTCCGCTGCCGTCATCGTGGACGGGCTGTTCGCGATCTCCACCAGCACGCGCTCGAGTTCGTCCAGGACGCTCGCCACCGCCGGGTCGCCCGTCGACAGCGCCGTCTGCCGGTAGAGCCGGTTCTCGGTGACCAGATCGCGCGCGCGCTCCCGTTCGCCCGAGAAGTCCACGGTGGTGCCGCCAGGGTTGTTGACCAGTTCGATGAGCGCCACCTGCGAGCGCTCGAGGTGATCGCCGACCGCGACGAGAAGAATGCGCTCCCGCACCAGTTCGCGATCGGCCGCGGCCGTCTGCACGGCGGTCGCCGCCGCTCCCGGCGCGGCCGTCCGCGCGGCCTCCTGCCGGGCCGTCCCGGCGGGATCCTGCGGTGCGTACCGACCGGCGACGAACGCCGCCGCCACCAGCACTGCCACGCCGCCGGCGAGCACGAGCCGGCGCGGCGACAGGAACGCCGCCAGCCGATCCCGCCACGTTTCGGCATTGCGGCCGAGCGAAGGCTGAATGCGAGCCCACACCTCGGCGCCGTATCCTTCCGACCGGTGCGGCACGGGCAGCGCATCGACGGCGGCCAGCACGTGCCGCAAGTCGGCGAGCTCGACCTGGCACGACGCGCACGAGTGCAGGTGCTGCTCGATCGCCGCGGCATCGTCGCCCCGGCCGACATCGCCGAAGTGATAGGAGACGAGCTGTTCTTCGGTCAGGTGGTTCACGGTCGGACCTCTGATCGCGGGTCTAAAGACCCGCGCTACACCCCGCGGGGCTGAAGCCCCGCGCCACACCGACTGTCCGCCGGTCCGACGACCGGCGCCAGGGCGCGCCGCATCTTCTGGACCGCCCGGAAGATGCTGTGCTTGGTCGCGCCGGTCCGGAGGCCGAGCGTCTCGCCGATCTCGTCGAGCGACCGGCCCTCGAAGTGCCGGAGCACGAAGGCCGCGCGCTCGGTCGGCGTCAGCAGAGCCATCGCCGCCCTGACGCGGCTCTGGACCTCGGCGCCGAACGCGAGCCGGTCGGGGCCCAGCGACGCGTCGGCCTCCGGCT
This sequence comes from uncultured Acidobacteriota bacterium, assembly GCA_963783255.1. GTDB lineage: Bacteria > Acidobacteriota > Vicinamibacteria > Vicinamibacterales > Fen-181 > FEN-299. Next base: position 65,713 of record CAWAMP010000014.1, read on the forward strand.
CGAACCCGCCCACCGGCGCCTCTTCGTCCGCCGCCGCATCCAGCGACTCGGCCCTGTGCCGGGGCCGCTGGCGGAGCAGGTCGTAGGCGCAGTTGACGGCGATCCGATGGACCCACGTCTTGAAGCTCGACCGGGCTTCGAAACGCCTCAGCTCCCGGTAGGCCTTCAGGAACGCCTCCTGAACGACGTCTTCGGCATCCGTCTCGCTTCCGGTCAGGCGGAAGGCGAGCTGGAAGACGCCGCGCCCGTGTCGCTCGACGAGCCGGCGGAACGCCGGTTCGTCCCCGGCCTGCGCCTGGGTGACATCGTGGCCGTCGTTCGCGTCCATCTGGTGGTTTAGACGGTCAATCCGCCGAATGGTTAGGGTCGGCATGCGGCTGGCGACTGTCGGCCATATCACGCAGGCACCGCCGCAAGCCGCGAGTCGCCAGTCGCAAGCCGGCCGAGAGGGCTACCCGGTCAGCCGAGCGATCGTCGCCCCCAGGTGCGACTCGGGCGCGTCCCAGAACATCGTGACGAGAGGGTGGTGTTCGAGAACCGCCTGAACCATGCCGCGCTGGACGCCGCGACCACGGCCGTGGATCAGGCGAACCTCGCGGAAGCCCGCGGCGTGCGCCTCCCGGATGTACTCGTCAACGACCGACGCAACGTCGGCCGGGGCGAAGGCGTGGAGATCGATCGTGTCCTCGATGGGGAGCCTCACGGGATCGGGGTCCATACGACGCGACTCGGGCGGTCTTCGAATTGAGAATTGAGAATTGGGAATTGAGAATTGGGGCCGGGACACTCACAGCCAAAACGGAAGCCGTCGAGTGCCTGCCGCCCTTCAATTCTCCATTCTCAATTCTCAATTGACTGACTGGGCTTCTCGTACTTTGCCGTCACCACCGTCCCGATTCCGCCGCGCGGCGTGAACTCGCCCGTGACGGTCATCCGCCGAGGCCGGCACACGGCCACCAGGTCGTCCAGGATCTTGTTGGTGACCTGCTCGTAGAAGATGCCTTGGTTCCTGAAGCCGATCAGGTAGTATTTGAGGGCCTTCAGCTCGATGCACCGGTCGTCGGGCACGTAGGTGATTCGAATCTCGCCGAAGTCGGGCAGCCCCGTCTTGGGGCATACGGATGTGAACTCCGGGCACGCGATGGCGATTTCGTAGTCGCGTTCGGGGTTCGGGTTGGGGAAGGTCTCGATGTCGGGTGCTGGCATGCGGCCATTCTAGCGCGAGGGTGCCGAAATCTGGCGCGAACACGCCGATTTCCACGTGATCTCATTTGACAAGCGCGGGACCCGCGGGCTAGCATACGACGAATTTCAGGCCTGATTCCGCACGGACCGCTTGCGCGCGCGGTTGGTGCCGGTTGACTTCTAGCGCGCCCAATGTCAGGGGGTTGCAGATGGCTGAGGCCCGCAGGATGGGCAAATCCGAACTCTTCGCGTACTTTGCGGACAAGTTCGAGCTGAAGCGCGTGCAGGCCCGTGGGTTCTTCGACGAGTTGGCCGTCCTCTCGGAGAAGGAACTCAAGCGGTCGGGCGAATTCGTGCTGCCCGGGATGGTGAAGCTGGTGGTGCAGAAGCGCAAGGCGCGGATGGGACGCAACCCCGCGACCGGCGAGGCCATCAAGATCCCGGCCAAGACCGTCGTGAAGGCCAAGATCGCCAAGCAGCTCAAGGACGCGGTTCTCCCGCGCAAGTAGCCTCGTTTCCGACACGCCGCCGCCGGAGCGCGTCGCCCCGGCGGCGGTGTCGACCCCGCCTCAGTTCCCCCGCAGCCTCTTCGCCAGAGGCCGGATGGCCAGCTTGTCCATTTTGTGCTTCAGTGTGCTGAGCGGGATGCCCAGGTAGCGCGACGTCCCCGTCACGTTCCATCCCGATCGCTCGAGTGCCTTCAGGATGAAATTGCGTTCGAAGGTCTGGCACGCGCGCGCCAGCAGCCGGTCCTCACCGCCTTCCTGCTCGGGCGCGGGCACCGGCACCTGGTAGTCGAAGGGCAGGTCCTCGTCGGTCAGCCACTCCTTGTCGGTGATCGCGACCATGCGCTCGATGAGGTTCTCGAGCTCTCGGATGTTCCCCGGCCACCAGTGCGACTGCAGCAGCGCGAGCGCCGGGGGCGACACGCCGCGAACGTTCCGCCTGAATCGCGTCGCGTACCGGCGCACGAAGCACGAAACCAGGTCGGGGATGTCTTCGATTCGCTCACGTAGCGGCGGCATGCGCACCGGGATCACGTTCAAGCGATAGTACAGATCCTCGCGGAACCGGCCCTCTTTCACCGCCCGCTCCAGGTCCACGTTGGTCGCGGCGATCAACCGGAAGTCGGTGCTGATTGGCCGCGCCCCGCCTACGCGTTCGATCTCCCCCTCCTGTACCGCCCGCAGCAGCTTGCCCTGCAGGTCCAGCCGGAGGTCGCCGATTTCGTCGAGGAACAGCGTGCCGCCGGACGCGAGCTCGAACTTGCCGAGCTGCTGGCGGATGGCGCCCGTGAACGCGCCCTTCTCGTGGCCGAACAGGGTGCTCTCGACCAGATCTCGCGGGATCGCCGACAGGTTCACCGGGATGAACGGTCCCTCCGGCCGCTCGCTGCCGCGGTGGATCATCCGTGCCGCCAGCTCCTTCCCTGTCCCGCTCTCGCCGAGCACGAGCACGGTCGCCGAGAGCTTCGCGATCCGCTGGACGAGGTCGAACACCTCCTGCATCGCGCGGCTGGGACCGACGACGAACTCGCGGTCCGATTCGGCCATCTGCGCGCTCAGCGCCAGCACTTGTCGGTTCAGGTCCTGGTGATCGCCGGCGTTGCGGAGCACGGACAGCAGCTCCTCGCCGTCCCCCTCCTTGCCGACGAAGTGGTAGGCGCCGAGCTTGATCGCCTCGACCGCCGTTTCGACGCGGCCGTCGGCCGCCATCATGACGGTCTCAGGCAACGCGTAGTTCTCCCGGACGATGCGGAGCAGTTCGAGGCCGCTGATGCCGGGCAGCGCCGCGTCGACCAGCAGCAGGTCGGCCTCTTCCTGGGCGAGCATCATCACGGCGGCCTCGCCGGAGGCGGCTGCGAGCACCCGGTAGTGCCGCTGCAGCAGGGCGACGGCCCTGGCCCGCGCGGCGGCGTCCCCGTCCACGACCAGCAGGGTCTTCGGCTTGGTGCGCATGTCGGGGCGATTGTAGCGCAATGGCGACGGGCGGTCGTGTGCGGGCCTGTGAGGCTGGCCTTCAGGCTGGCATGGCGGCGGACGGTTGCGGGCGGCTCTCTCCCCGGAGTCCGGCGAGCGAGGCGCCCGCCGCCGGACGCGGTTGACGGCGGGCGGGGCGTTCGATAACGATAGTCAGACCGTGCTGAAACGACCGTCAGAGAGGAGCTGCCGTGGCGAATGAATACGACGTCGTGGTCATCGGGGCCGGCACCGGCGGCTATCCGGCCGCGATCCGCGCGGCCCAGCTGGGCCTGCGCGTGGCGGTCGTCGAGAAGCAGAAAGCGCTCGGCGGCACCTGCCTGATCTGGGGCTGCATCCCGACCAAGGCGCTGCTCGAGCACGCCCACGCCCTGAAGGTCGCACAGGGCGCGAAGGAGTGGGGGCTGTCGATCGACGGCGCGAGCGTCCGGATCGACATGAAGCAGGTGCAGGCGCGCAAGGACAAGGTGGTCACCACCCTCACCAAGGGCGTCGAGTTCCTCTTCCGCAAGAACAAGATCGACTGGATCAAGGGCACCGCGCGCCTGGCCGGCAACGGCACGGTGGAGGTGACCGGCGAACAGGCGCAGACGCTCCGCGCGACGAAGGAGATCATCCTCGCCACCGGCTCGCAGCCCCGCAGCGTGCCCGGCGTCGAGATCGACCGCTCGCGGATCATCACCAGCGACGAGGCGATCGCGCTCAAGGACGTGCCGAAGTCGATTGTCATCCTCGGCGCGGGCGCCGTCGGCGTCGAGTTCGCGTCGATCTTCCGAACCTACGGCAGCGAGGTGACGATCGTCGAGCTGCTGCCGCGGCTCGTTCCAATCGAGGACGAAGCCGTCTCGGCCGAGTTGTCGAGGGCCTTCAAGAAGCGCGGGATCAAGGCGCACACCGGGTCGAAGGTGACACGCGCGGTGTCGGAGGCCTCCGGCGTGGCGCTCGACGTCCAGCTGCCCGACGGCAAGACCGAGACGATCAAGGCCGACTACCTGCTCGTGGCAACCGGGCGCGGCCCGGTCACCGAAGGGCTCGGCGCGGCCGAGGCCGGCCTCCAGTTCGACCGCGGCTACATCGTCGTGGACGAGTTCTACCGGACCGGCGTGCCGGGCATTTCGGCGGTCGGTGACGTGATCTCGTTCGGGAAGCCCGGGCATCCGCAACTGGCGCACGTGGCGACGGCCGAGGGAGTCGCGGTCGCCGAGCGCATCGCGGGCCAGCCGCCCCGCGCAGTGAACTACGACCAGGTGCCTGGCTGCACCTTCTGCGACCCCGAAATCGGGAGCATCGGCCTCACCGAGCAGAAGGCCCGGGAACGCGGGTTCGACGTCGCGGTGGGCGTCTTCCCCTTCATGGCCCTCGGGCGGGCGAAGATCTCCGGCGAGGTCGAGGGGTTCGTGAAGATCGTGGCCGACAAGAAGTACGACGAGGTACTCGGCGTCCACATCATCGGGCCGCGAGCTACCGACCTCATCGCGGAAGCCTCGGTCGCCCTGCGCCTCGAGTGCACGGGCGAGGAGTTGATCCGGACGATCCACGCGCACCCGACGTTTGCCGAGGCGGTGGGCGAGGCGGCCCACGCGCTCCACGGCGCCGCGATACACATCTAGGATCCAGGAGGCCACGCCGATGCCGACAAACGTCCTGATGCCGCAGATGGGCGAGTCGATCGCCGAAGGCACCATCGTCCGATGGGTCAAGAAGGTCGGCGACCGGGTCGATCGCGACGAGCCGCTGTTCGAGATCTCGACCGACAAGGTGGACGCCGAGATCCCGTCGCCGGCCGCTGGCTTCCTGACCGAGATCCGGGCCAGGGAGGGCGAGACGGTCGCCGTGAACCACGTGGTGGCCGTCATCGGTGACGTGATGACCGCTGCCGTGCCGGCTTCGTCGTCGGCAGCCGCCCCTCCTGCGCCGGTCGAAGTGAGCCAGCCAGCCGCAGTGCCGGCCCCGGCGCCCGGGGTGCCGTCGGTCGACGAGTTGAGGCGCCAGAGGTCGTCGCCGGTCGTCCGGCGAATTGCCGCCGAGCACGGCGTCGACATCGCGCGGATCGAAGGATCGGGCGCTGGAGGCCGCGTCACCAAGCAGGACATCCTGGGTTTCATGGACGGGACGCCGCCCGCCGGCGCGCAGCAGGCCCCGAAGCCGGCGCGCGACGAAGTGGTGCCGATGACGGTCATGCGGCGCCGGATCGCCGAGCACATGATCGCCAGCCGGCGCACGTCGGCCCACGTCCACTCGGTGTTCGAGATCGATTTCTCCCGCGTGTCGAAGCTGCGCGACGCGAAGAAGGCCGAATACGAGAGCGCCGGCGCCAAACTCACCTATCTGCCCTTCATCGTCAAGGCGGTCGTCGCGGGCCTGCGCGCCGTTCCTGTCGTCAACGCGTCGATAGACGGCAACAACGTCATCTATCACAAGGACATCAACATTGGGATCGCGGTGGCCCTCGACTGGGGCCTGATCGTGCCGGTCGTCAAGCAGGCAGACGAACTGAGCGTGCTCGGCCTGAGTCGCACGATGCAGGATCTCGCCAACCGAGCCCGGAGCAAGCAGCTGAAGCCCGAGGACGTGCAGGGCGGCACGTTCACGATTACCAACCCGGGCGTGTTCGGCGCGCTGCTCGGCATGGCGATCATCAGCCAGCCGCAGGTGGCCATCCTCGGCATCGGTGCGATCGAGAAGCGGGTGGTCGTCGTGGACGATGCCATTGCGATCAGGCCGATGGCCTACCTGACGCTCGGCTACGATCACCGGCTCGTCGACGGCGCCGTGGCCGACCAGTTCATGTCGGTGGTCAAGACGCAGATCGAGACGTTCGACCCGGCAGCCCTGTGAAACCCCTGGACGTCCGGCGGCTCGGGCGCGTCCCCTACCAGGACGCGCTGGTGCTGCAGCGAGAGCTCGTCGAGGACCGGCGCGCCGGCCGCGTCGGCGACGTGCTGCTGCTCGTCGAACACCCCCACGTCATCACCCTCGGCACGCGGAGCGATTCGGCCCGCTCGAACGTCCTGGCCACGCCCGCGAGACTGGCCGAACTCGGCGTCGAACTCTGCGACACCGGCCGCGGCGGCGACGTGACCTACCACGGTCCGGGGCAGGTGGTCGCCTACCCGATTCTCGACCTCAAGCCGGACCGGGCCGACGTCTACAAGTACGTCCGCAACCTGGAACAGGTCATGATCGCGGTGAGCCGGACGTTCGGCGTGACGGCGGGGCGCATCGAAGGGTTGACGGGCGCATGGGTGGGCGGCAGCAAGATCGGCGCGATTGGCATCCGAATCTCCCGGTGGATCAGCAGCCACGGACTTGCCTACAACGTCAACACCGACCTCGAGTACTTCAATCTGATCGTGCCCTGCGGGATCAGGGACCACGGCGTCACCTCACTCGCGCGCGAGCTGGGGCACGCGGTCGCGCTGGCCGACGTCGAGGAGGCAGTCGTGGCCGAGTTCCGCCAGATCATCCAGGCAAGCTGAGCAGTTCCAGGGTCTCTTAGATATGGGACCGCGATGGTCGGGAATAAAGCCGGCCGGGTCGGGGTTCTGCCAGACGTGGGAAAACTCCCTGATGATTCGCTCGCCGACCGCCAACTGGTCGACCGGCTTCGAGCCCGAGACCATGCCGCCGTTTCCGACCTGGCTTCGCGCTACTCGTCCAGGGTCCGCCACCTCGCGCTGCGCCAATTGAGGAACGAGGAGGACGCCGACGAGGTGGTGCAGGACGTCCTGCTGAAGGTGTATCAGAACATCGAGACGTTCCGCGGCGATTCCGCGCTCTCGTCGTGGATCTACCGCATCACCTTCAACACCGCGATGTCGCGCCTGAGGGCTGCGAAAGCGAGTCGGCGCGACGCCGAGTACCTCCCGTTCGAGCCGGCCGGCGGCGACGGCGGACAGGCGCCCGATGTTGCGGACTGGTCGTCGCTCGGCGACGATGAGGTTCACCGATCGGAACTGCGCCTGAGGCTGGTCAAGGCGCTCGCCCGTCTTCCGCGCATCTACCGGGTTCCGGTCCTTCTGAGAGACGTCCATGGGCTGACCACAGAGGAAGCCAGCGCGGCGCTCAAGGTCAAGGACGAGACGTTGAAGTCGCGCCTGCGCCGCGGGCGCATGATCCTCCGGGAACAGCTGGCCGACTTCTCCGGCGGCCTTCGGCTTCACAGCGCGGCGGCCTTCTCGCAGTAGAATGGCCGGTGACGCGGGCTGCGCCACTGGCGCCTCGCGTTGCCGGCTCCATGTCGCCACCGACCGCCACCCGCACCCGCTCCGTGGACGAGCGCCTGCTCGACCGGGCCTTCCGGCGTTCGAACGCCTTGCGCTGGAACCTCGCTCGCGAATCGTTCGCCCGCGCCCTCGACCGCAGCGTCAGCAGCCGCTTCGCCACCGAGGCGGGCGCCACACCGCAGGCCGTCTCCGACTACGTCGATTCGCTGAACCTCGAGGAACTCGCGCTCGCCTGCGCCTGCGCTGAGGGCCAGGTGTCGGCCTGGTCGTTCTTCATCGAATGCTACCGCCCGGGCCTGCGGGCGGCGGCCAGGGTGATCGCGGGAGACGATGCGGGAGGGGAGCTGGCCGATTCGATCTACGCAGAACTGTACGGGCTCGAGGAACGTGATGGGTGCCGGCGCTCGCTGTTCGACTACTTCCACGGTCGCAGCCGGCTCTCGACGTGGCTGCGCTCGATCCTTGCGCAGCGGAACGTCGACAGGGCGAGGGCCGCGAAGCGGACCCGCCCGCTCGACGAGGCCGACGAGTCCGTCCACGACCCGCGCGCTGCCCGCGAGATGGCGGACCCCGAGCGCCGGCGGTTTGCCGGCATGGCGCAGCAGGCGCTGGCGCTGGCGATTCGCCGCCTCGCGCCCGCGGATCGACTGCGCCTGTCGTCCTACTACCTGCAGCGGCTGACGCTCGCCCAGATCGGCCGGGTCATGGGGGAGCACGAAGCGACCGTCTCCCGCAAGCTCGACCGGATCCGGCGCGACCTCCGGTCGAGCGTCGAGCGGCTGCTTCGCGACACCCACCATCTCGGCGACGCGCAGGTCCGGGCGTGCCTGGACGCCGCGGTCGAGGACGTGGGCTTGAATCTGGACGAGGTGCTCGACAGCGGCGACGAGAAGACCGGCATCGGCAAGAACGGCCGGGAAGATCGTTCTGAGGGAAGGAGCGCCACGTGAAGCCGACAGACGCTGACCGCGGCCCGGCATTCGACCGGCTCATCGCGCGCGGCCTCGCGGGAGTGGCCGACGGCTCCGGCGTCGCCTGCCCCGACGCCGACCTTCTGGCGGCGTGGTTCGATCATTCCCTCTCGGCCGCCGAAACGGAGCGAATCGAGGCGCACGCCTCGTCCTGCGCGGCGTGCCAGCAGATTCTCGGCGATCTGGCCCGGTCCGAGCCCGAAGTCACCCGCGCCGCGCCGCTGCCCGCGCCCGTCCGCCCATGGCACTGGCACTGGCGCTGGCTCGTCCCGCTCGCCACAGCCGCCACGGTCGTCGTCGTTGCGCAGCGGACGCTCCGCGCTCCAGGCGAAGCGCCGGCCGGCGCCTCGGTTCAGCCCGGGCTGGCACAGCCGTCCGCCGCTCTGGCCGACACGCGCGACCAGTCCGCGCCCGCGAAGTCGGCCGGCGAGATGGCCCAGGTCCCTCGCCCGGCCGAGCTGGCCGTGCGCCAGCCCGAGGTTGCCGACAAGCCAGGCGCCGTTCAGTCTCGCGAGCAGAAGAAGGAAGACGAAGTCGCGGTGGCGAGATCTGCCGCGCCGGCCCCAGCGGCCGAACGCGCGCGGGCGGTGGCCGAACCGGTTGGTGGAGTCGTCGGCGGCGTGGTCGGCGGCGTGGAGAAGGGGAGAGCGGAAGCCGCTGCCGAGAATGTCGCGACACCCTCGCCGACGCAGGCGCCGCCCATGGCCATGCGGACGGCGGCTGCGCCGAAAGCCGAACTCGCTGCGCGGGACGCCGTTGAGTTCGTGCATTCCACGTCCGGGGCGGGACCTGCCGGGGCGATGGCCACGTGGCGCTACCGCCAGGACGGCGTCATCGAGCGGTCTGCAGACGGCGGCCGGACGTGGGAGCGCCAGCTGAGCGGCGTCACGACGCCGCTCACCGACGGATCGGCGGTGAGCGACCTCGTCTGCTGGATTGTGGGCGCAAACGGGGTCGTCCTGCGCACAACCGACGGCCGGACGTGGGCGCGGCGCTCCTCGCCGACGTCAGGCGAATCTGGTCGCGGTGCACGCCTGGAGCGAGTCGGTCGCCACCATCACCGCGGCCGATCGCACGGAGTACGAGACGGCAGACGGCGGGAAGTCGTGGCGTCGGCGCGACCCGAGCCTCGCCCTGTTGCCCTGATCGCTTCCGGCCGATAGCCGGATGCGGGGAGTGTACCCGCCGTGCGCGCGGGACTGCCGCCATCCATGGAGAATTTCGGCCACTACGCGATCCTCGAACGACTGCGCGTCGGCGCGCTGGGGGAGTTGGTCCGTGCCCGCGACGTTCGCCTGGGCCGGACCGTCGCGCTCCGGCTCGTCTCGCCGGCCGTTGTCGAGGACGCCGCACGCCGCGATTCCCTCCTGGCAGCCGCGGGTGCGGCTGCGACCCTCTCCCACCCGCACATCGCCGCCCTGTTCGACTTCGGCGAAGAGGGCGGCCAGGTCTTCCTGGCCCACGAGTTCGTCCCCGGGCAGTCGCTCCGCGCGCTGCTGACCGGCAAGCCGATCGATGCGAGCCTGGCGCTCGAGTTCGCCGTCCAACTGGCGGACGCGGTCGCCGACGGGCACCGGCAGGGCGTCGTTCACGGCAATATCTCTCCGTCGACCATCTTCATCACGCCGACCGACCAGACGAAGATCATCGGGTTCGGGCTCGCGGAGTGGACGACGGGCGGGATTGGACGGAAGACGGTCGCCGAGCAGCTGGCGGCCGGGCGCGAGCCGGTCGGGCCGGGAGCGAACGACATCGTCCCCTACATGGCGCCTGAGCAGTTGATAGCCGGCCGAGCCGAACAGCGGTCCGACGTGTTCTCGCTCGGCGTCGTGCTGTACGAGATGCTCACCGGGCGCGCGCCGTTCGGCTCGAACACGGCGGGAGCCACGGCCGTGAAGGTCCTGCAGGGCACGCCGCCGCCGCCAAGCCGGCAGAACAAGTCGGTACCGCACGGGTTCGACGCGGTCCTTTCCAAGGCGCTGGCCAAGAGTCTGGATGCCCGCTACTCCTCGATTGCCGAGATGGCGGCGGATCTCCGTGCGCTGGCCGGCGAACTCAACGTGCGCGTGACGGCCGAGGTTCCGCGCGGCAAGGATGAGAAACCCGCGAAGCCCAGGGGGCCCCTGCTCAGACGGCTCGCCCTCGCGCTTCTGATCCTCGCGCTCACCGGGGCGCTGGGCTGGGCGGCCTGGCTATGGGGCGGCCGGATCACGGCGCTCTTTGCCGGCGACCCGGCCGCACCGAACCCCGTGCTCGTCGTCATGCCGTTCCAGATGGCCGCCAGCGAGCAGGGCAGGGACTACTTCGGGGCGGGTTTCGCCGAGGACCTCGCGGCACGCCTTGGAGAAATCCAGGGCCTGACGGTTGTCGGGCGGACTTCGATCGCCGGGTCGGCGGGGCTGACACTATCCGAGCGGGCGTCGAACGTCGGCGCGGCGGTGGCACTGAGAGGCACCACGCGACCCGGTCCGTACTCGCTGCACGTGTCCGCCGAACTCGTCGAGGTGACGACGGGCCGGGTGCTGTGGAGCGAGAAGTACGCGCGCGAGCCGCGCCAGGCGTCGGCCGCCGAGGTGGAGATCGCGCGGCAGGTCGCCGAGCGGCTGCGCCTTCAGATTCCGACGGGCAACCGCTGGGTTCGCGCCCAGGGCAGGCAGATCGATCCGGGGGCCTACGACCTCTACCTGCAGGGCCGCGCGGCTGCGCACGTCGATCGCGCGCGCGCCGTCGCGCTGTTCCGACAGGCCATCGACATGGACCCGAAGCTGACCGAGGCGCGGGTGGGCCTGTCCGAGGCGCTCTACTTCGACGCGCTCGAGGCGGAGATCGAGGGCGGCCCGGACGCGCTCGGTCAGGCGCGCAAAGAGGCCGAGGCCGCGCTTTCCTCCGACCCTGAATTGCCGCGCGCGCATTTCGCCCTGGCCCTGTCGGCCGCCACGACCGACGCCTCGGCGTCGGCGCTTGCCCGCGCCCTGTCGCTCGACCCTTCGTGCGGCGAGGCCTGGCACCAGGCCGGCGACCTGGTCCTCGAGGGCGACCCCGCGCGTGCCGTCGGCTACTACCAGCGCGCGCTGCAGCTCGAACCGGCCCTCGACGCGAGCCGCGGCGCCGTGGCAACCGCGTACGAGATGCTCGACCGCTTCGACGAGGCGGCAACCGAACTCGGCATCGCCGAGAGCGCAAGGCCGGACCGGCCCTGGTGGAGACGGATTCGTGCCCGCATCGAGCTCGCCAGGCGGAACTACGACGCCGCCGCGGAGGCGCTGGCTGGCGACTCCGAGATCGAGGCCGCGCCGTCGGTCTGGCTGATGGGGCGGGTCGTCCCGTCGGCGATGCGGTCCCGCGCTGAAGAGGCGCGTCGAGAGATCGTCAGGCTGACCGAACGCTACCCGGGCTTCTGCGAAGGTCAGGCCCTGCTCGCCGCCCTCGAATGGGACGGCGCCGGCAAGGCCAGGGGCCGCGCCCTCTCGGACACCATCTTCGCGCGCGCCGACGCGCCGGACGCCCCACCGCGGCTTCTGCAGTGCGCCGCCGTGGCGTCTGCGGCCGTCGACGACGGGCCCAGGACGGCGGGCTACCTCTCCAGGCTTGCCGCCAGCGACCAGGCGCTCCGGGTCTGGATGCGGCCCGACGTCTTCACCATGTCCTTCGCCTTCCGTCGAGGCTTGTATCCCTGGATCAAGGTGGAGTTCTCGGGGCCGTTCAGGCAGGCCCGCGCGACGCTCATCCAGAGCCTCGCGCGACTGCGAGACCAGACCGCTCGACGGCTCCCCGCGCCGCCCGAGCCCTCCGCCCGGAAGTAGGCCGCGAAAGCCCGTCAACCACGAAGCACACAAAGAACACAAAGGCCCGCAGCGTCACGCGGGTGACAAGTCTCGGGCTTCGACTGGGTGCGCCCCGGTGGAGCCGGGGCGCCGGCGTCCGAGCGTGGCACGGCGCGAACGAACCCCTTGATATGCGGCGGGGCTCGTGCACGCTGTGCCCCGCTTTCCGGCCGGGCCTCCTGCCCGGACCCAGTCGAAGCCGTCGACGTGGGAGCCTCCGTGTCCTTTGTGAGCTTTGTGGTTTGACCCGCTACTCCCGCAGTATCTGCGCCAGCAGGTCCAGGTTGATGTTCGCGCCGGAAACGATCACCGCGGTCGTGCGGGATGACGAGGCGACCACGCCGGCGCCGACGGCAGCGACGCCCGCCGCACCCGCGCCCTCCGCCACCACGTGTTCGCGGCGTGCGAGTTCGCGGACCGCCGCGCGCAGGTCATGCTCGCCGACGATCACCATCCGACCGACGCGCGCCTGCACGACCGGGAACGCGATGTTGTCGGGATCCATGTTGCCCGCAAGACCGTCCGCAATCGTCGGGCCGACCTCCACTTCGACGATGCGGCCCGCGGCCAGCGACGCGGCGAACGGATGCGACGCCTCGACCTCGACGCCGATGACCTCCGCCTGCGGCCGCACCGCGCTCGCCGCGATGGCGATCCCCGCGATCAGCCCGCCGCCGCCGACGGGCACGACGATCTGATCGACGCCTGGCAGGTCCTCGATGACTTCGAGCGCGATGGTGCCGATTGCGGCCAGCAGGTCGGGATGGCTGTACGGCGAGAGGTACAGCGCGCCGGTCTCGGCGGCGTGTTGTTTGGCGAGCCGCTCCGAGTCCTCGTAGGTGTCGGCCACCGCGCGCAGGTCCGCGCCTCGGTGCCGAATGGCATCGAGCTTGGCGGCCGGCGCATTTCTGGGTGTGAAGATGACGGGGCGCATGCCGGCCCGCGACGCGGCCCAGGCCAGCGCCAGGCCGTGATTGCCGGCGGACGCGGTAACCAGGCGCGGCAGGGCATCGCCGTCCCGTTGCCGCTCGAGGAGCGCGAGCACCGCGTTGAGGGCGCCGCGCGCCTTGAACGAGCCGGTGACCTGGAGCGACTCGAGCTTCAGGTGCACCTCGCCGCCCGAGAGGTCGCTGAGCCAGTCGGATCGGACGAGCGGCGTCCGGCGCACCTTCCCGTCGATGCGCTGCCGTGCCCTCTTGGTGTCTGTGAGGCTGCCCCGGTTTCGTAGACAGGTTAGCGCTTTCGGTCTTCCGATCGGACAAGAACGATGATGATGACCTGTGGGAACTGTGGAAAACCTGTTCTGTGGTTTTCCAAGGAGCGGTGGGCGCCGTCTTCGGCGTCCACGGCTCCGGCAGTTTCCACAGGCCGCCCGTCACGCCACGGCCTCCGCGGCGACCGGCTCCGCCGGGATCGCTGCCACCCCTCCGCCTTGGCGCTCGAATTGTACCGGCGAGAGATAATCCAGCGCCGAGTGCCGGCGGGTCGGATTGTACCAGCCTTCGATGAAGTCGAAGACCGCGAGCCGGCCTGCGGCCGGTGTCTTCAGGGTGATGCGGTCCAGCAGCTCGCACTCCAGGGTCGCGAAGAAGCTCTCGCACATGGCGTTGTCGAAGCAGTCCCCGACCGACCCCATCGAGGGCCGGACGCCGGCTTCGCGGCACCGCCGGCCGAATTCGATCGACGTGTACTGACAGCCTTGATCCGAATGGTGGACCACGCCCGCCGGCTGTCGTTGGCGAACGGCCATCTCCAGGGCGGCCAGCACCAGGCTCGTACGCAGGTGCGTCTCCATCGCCCACCCGACGATGCGGCGGCTCCAGGCGTCCAGCACGACGGCGAGATAGAGCACCCCGGCCCACGTCGGAATGTACGTGATGTCCGCGACCCAGAGCTGATTCGGTCCCGTCGCCACAAACTGCCGCTGGACCAAATCTGGCGCCGGCCGCATGTGCTCCGCGCGGATCGTCGTCACCGGCCACTTCCGACGACTGACGCCCTGCAAGCCCGCCCGCTTCATGAGCCGCGCGACCCGTTTGCGGCCGACGCGCGTCCCGGCGGCCCGCAGATCGCGGTGAAGGCGCGGAGCCCCATAGGTGCCCCGCGACCGGTGATGCCAGCGGCGAATCTGGGCGAGCACGGTCGCATCGTCCACCTCCCGCCGACTCGTCGGTCGCCGACACCACGCATGGTACCCGCTCGCGGAGACGGCCAGCACGCGGCACATGGTGGTCACCGAATGGACGGCCCGGTTCGCCTTCATGAACTCGAACCCTTCGACGGGATCGAGTTGGTCTCCCGCGCGAACCAAGCCGCGGCTTTTTTTAGGATGTCCCGCTCCTCACGGAGCGTCGCGTTCTCCCGGCGCAGACGCTGCAACTCGGTCCGCTCCGCGGTCGTTAGGCCATCGGCCCGCCGCCCCGCATCGCGATCCGCCTGGCGCACCCAGTTTCGGATGCACTGCGCTGACGGCTCAAACTCACGCGCGAGGGATTCCGGCGATCGGCCCGCGCGCACCAGATCAATGATCCGCTCCCGATACTCCAGCGGATACGGGGGGTGTGTCTTCGGCATCGTGTCCTCCCATCATCCCCCAAGCAGGGGGGAGTCCACGAAACCGGGGCAACTTCACTGCGAGAGTGGCGCCGATCATTTGACGCTATGATACCGTCATGCTTCTCGAAACCCGAGACGCGCCGCCGTTCTACAAGAACGGGTACGTGCTGGCCTGCGACGAGACGCGCGAGTCGGTGATCATCGACCCCGGCGACGAGGTGGACGACCTGCTGAGAGTCGTCGCCGACAGGAAGCTGACGGTCCGCCACATCCTGCTCACCCACGCGCACATCGATCACGTGGCCGGCGTGGCCCGGGCAAAGGCTGCCACGGGCGCGGTAATCTCCCTGCACCGCGACGACCTCACGCTGTACAACGGCGCGCTGCAGCAGGCCTCGTTCTTCGGCCTCGACATCGAGCCGCCGCCGCCCGTCGATCGCTTCTACGACGTGCCTGCCGCCCTCACGTTCGGCGGCCACGAAGTGAAGGTGCTCCATACCCCTGGCCACACGCCTGGCGGGGTCTGTCTGCTGGTAGGCGCTGCCGGCCGGCCTGGGGACAAGGTGTTCGCCGGGGACACGCTCTTTGCCGGGTCGATCGGACGCACCGACCTGGTGGGCGGAGACTACGACACGCTGCTCGACTCGATCCGCACCGTGCTCTTCGCGCTGGGGGACGACGTGGAGGTCTACTCGGGCCACGGGCCGAGCACGTCGATTGGCCACGAGCGCAGGACGAATCCGTTCCTGGTGGGACGGGGACGGTAGAACAAGCTGGCAGCCGGCAGCTGATAGTAGGCAATAGACAGTAGGCCGTGGGCAGTGAATCACTCTTCTCAAGCTGCCTACTGCCTACCGCCTACTTCTTCCTCGGCCCGGCCCCCCGGTCCTCGGACACCCGCAACTCCACCCTCCCCACGCGCACTCGGTCTCCCGGCTGCAGGCGCGCGCGTTTGACCCGCTGGTCGTTCACGAACGTGCCGTTGGTGCTGTCGAGGTCGTCGACCTCGAGTTCGCCAGACGGCAGCGCCGTGAACCGGCAGTGCAGCCTCGAGACGAGCGGGGCGTCCAGGATGAAGTCGGCCCTCACGGCGCGGCCCATGGTCTTGAGCCCGCCAGGCCCCACCCTGAACGTCAGGACCTTCTCCTCGTTCTCGACCCTCGCGTGAAGGGTCCACATGCTACCTGGCCTTCATCGCTTCCTTCAGCCATGAGCCGACCGCGGAGGTCAGTTCCGGGCTGACCGTCCGATCCGTCAGCCTGGCGTATTCGTCGATCTCGCCGGTTCGTGCCGGAATCAGCAGGTGGTTGACGCCCGGCAGCTTCACCAGCCTCACCGCCTCGGCCGCGCGGCCCTTCCGCGTCCTGGCGATGGCCGCCAGCTTGTCGGCATTCACAGGCAGGATCTGCCGGTCCATCTCCCCGTGCACGATGAGAATCGGCTGCTCGACGTCCTTCAGCACCCGTGCGGGGTCGTACACGAGGAAGCTCCGGAACCACGGCGTGTCCGCCCGCCGCCGCAGATCCTCGGGGACCGCCTCGAGGCCGACCCCCGTGATGAGCGCCACGTGCAGCTTCTGCTGGAGCTCCATCTTCGCGTCCCTCTCGGCCTCAGGCGTGTTCAGCCGCGCGAACAGGAGCATCTGCTGCTCGAGGGCGAGCGCCCCGCCGGTGATACCCGGGGCGGCGACGAGAACCAAGGCCGCGACACCGCCGCCCCGCGACGCGGCGACCGACGCCACGGCGCCTCCCTCACCGTACCCGAGCAGGGCGATCCGCGCCGGGTCAACATCCTTCCGCCGCTTCAGGAACGACACGACGGCGACCGCATCGTCGGCGTAGTCGCTGAGGGTGGCGGTCTCGGCGCGGCCTCCGCTCTGGCCGACACCGCGCCTGTCGTAGCGGACGACCACGAATCCGGCGTCCGCGAGCGCCGAGGCCAGCTGTCCGAAGATCGGGACGCCCGCGACCGACTCGTCCCGATCGACCGGCTCGGACCCTCCGACCAGGACAACGGCCGGAAAGCGAAACGTCGGGCTCGGCCTGGACGCCGGCTGCGAGAGCGTGCCCACCATGCCGAAGCCGAAGGCGGGGATGGATACGGACTGGTCGTTGGGGCGGGCGACCTGTTCGCGCCGCGAGGTAATCGACGCGATGTCATTGCGCACGACGTCGAACGCCTGGTCCAGCAACGTGAAGCGGAGCATCCGGCCGGAGGCGTCGGCCCACAACTCGACCCGGGCCGAGCCCTTCGCGCCGACGAAATCCAGCCCGTAGCGGCGGAACTGCAGGAGGGCCGACTGCGTCCTCACGCGATCGTCCACCGCGTTCCTGACGATGACCACCGCAGTCGTCTCCATCGGGGAGAAGACCGGCAGCCGGTCGCCGACAGCCGCGCCTGGCAGGCGCGCGGCCAGCGCCTCGTACGCACCGAAGAACATGTTCGGCAGGAAGATCGTGTCGGGCGTGATCTGATCCACGCGTTCGGTGGGCGTTGCGCCCTGCAGGTACTGGGTCGTCGCCGTCGTGCCGCTGACCGTCGTGCGCACCGAGACCTGCTGATCGCGAACGGTGCCCTCGAGGATGAGTTCGAGCGGCTGCCCGTCGGCCGTGTACCTGGCCTCGGCCCGGCGCGTGATGACGGCGAGAGGCGGTCCGAGCCGCTCGGACCCGACGATGGTGAGGCCCTCCGGCGTGCGCGTGACGGTGACCTGTTCGACGCCAACCGCCACGCCCTGGTAGAAGACCGTGAAATCGACCTGCGCGGCGGGAGGTTTGGTCTGCGCGCGGCCGGTGTCGGACAGCGATGCGAGGACGGCCAGAGCGACGGTACAATGAGCGATGCGCATGACCCTATGAGGATAGCATCGGGCGGAGAGGGGCAGGAAGAGGCGCGGCGGGAGGATGGGATGGACGCGGGCGGCGGCTACAAGGCGGCTAGGGAAGCGGCGGCCGTGTTCGACCGGTCCTTCCGCGGGAAGATCGCGGTGGCGGGCGCCGACCGACGGACGTACCTTCACGCGATGCTGACCAATGATGTCGCGTCGCTCGCGCCGGGCAGTGGCTGCTACGCAGCGTACCTGACTGCCCAGGGCCGCATCATCGCGGACATGAGCGTCCTGGAGTTGGGCGACCTGATCCTCGTCGACCTCGACCCGGCGGTGACGACCTCCGTCATGCAGCAGCTGGATCGGTTCGTCTTCAGCGAAGACGTGAAGCTCGGCGACCTGACGGAGGCGTTGGGGAAATTGACGGTCGCGGGGCCGCTGGCGGCGCGCGTCGTTGCCGCCGTCCTCTCGGATGCGGAGCAGCCGGGTCCGGGTGAAAGCGAGCTGGCGGGCTGGCCCGAGTTCCGTGTCGTTCGCGCGAGCTTCCTCGGCGAGATGGCGCTGGTGGCGGCCTCGCGGGAAACCGGGGAGCCGTCCTTCGATCTGTATCTCGAGCGGCCGCGCGTCGGGGCCCTTGCGGTGGCACTGGCGGCGGCCGGCGCGACGTCGGCGGCCGAGGCCGATTGGGAGTTGCTGCGCGTGGAGACCGGCCGACCGGCGTTCGGCGTCGACATGGACGCCGACACGATTCCGCTCGAGGCCGGCATCGAGGACCGGGCGATCAGCTTCTCGAAGGGCTGCTACCCCGGGCAGGAGGTCGTCATCCGCATCCTGCACCGCGGTCAGGGCCGCGTGGCACGCAGGATCGCGGGTCTGCGGGTGGCGGGGGATGCCGTGCCGGGCCGCGGCGATGTGCTGCGGGCCGGCGATCGGGAGGCGGGCCGCGTGACCAGTGCGGTGCGGTCGCCCCGCCTGGGCGGCCCGATCGCGCTCGCGATGGTCCAGCGCGACTTCCTGGCGCCCGGCACCGAACTGTCGGTCATCCACGGCGACCGGACGCTGACGGCCACCGTCGTCACGCTCCCATTCGAGGCCGCCTGACGTGAACCACCAAGCTCACAAAGAGCACGAAGTCCCGGAGCGTCACGCCTGATGCAGATCTCGGGCTTCCACCGGGCCCTGAGGCCCGGCCCCGGTCGAAGCCCTCAGGGTGAAGGTCTTTGTGTCCTTCGTGTCCTTAGTGGTCGACCGCCATGGGGGGCGCGGAGCGTCAGCGGGACCCGGCCAGGCGGGCGACGAGTTCGGCATCGGCGGGCGGGAACTCGAGGGCCGTGAGCTCGTGGCGCTCCACCCAGCGGATCTCCTGCCCGAGCAGCGGGCGCGGCTCGGTGGCGAGGTCGCACCTGAAGAACCTCAGGTCCAGCACCCGGTCGCCGTACGCGTAGGTCGTCCGATAGACCTCCTCGTGGACGGTCGCGGTGATGCCGAGCTCCTCCAGCAGTTCGCGCGCCAGGCACGCGTCGGCCGGCTCGCCCGGCTCGCACTTGCCTCCGGGGAACTCCCAGCAGCCTGCCATGTGCGAGCCTTCGAGCCGGCGCGTGACCAGCAGTCGGCCGCCACGCTCGACGACAGCCGCGGTTACGACCGTTGGAGCCATGCGCAACTCCGCCGCATCGGGCACGTCGCGCACTGCGGCTTCCTCGCAGGGCAGACGATCGCGCCGAAATCCATCAGAGCCTGGTTGAAGTCGAAGACTCGCGCTCGCGGGAGCATCGCCCGCGACAGGTCCCACAGGTGTTTGCGCGCGCGATGGCGTTTCGGGTCGCCGCTGCCGACGAACACGCGGAACAGCACCCGCGCGACGTTCGTGTCGAGGATGGCGGCCCGCTGGCCGAACGCGAAGCTGCGAATCGCGCCGGCGGTGTACGGCCCGATTCCCTTGAACGACAGCAGCGTCTGCTCGTCGGAAGGTAGCGTCCCGCCGTATCGTGCCACGGCTTCCCTCGCGATGGAGTGCAGACGGCGCGGCCGGATGTTGTACCCGAGCGGATACCACGTCTGGACCGCCTCTTCGACCGGCCGTTGGGCCAGCGCCTCGAGCGAAGGGAAGCGCTCCAGCCACTCGTGGTACTTGGGGAGGACGCGGTCCACCTGCGTCTGCTGGAGCATGATCTCGGACACGAGGATTCTGATAGGGGTCGGTCGCGAGGCGCCAGGGCAGGCTCCGGCCGTTCCGGTCGTACCACGCCAGCAGCCTCCGCCGGAACGCCCGCCGCTCGACCGTTCCCGGCATCGCCGGCCCGCTCTTTCGTGGCTTTCCTGGCACCTGGTCCGCGCCTCGATTCATGGGCAGCTGTCGGCCGATGAGATGGCAGTCCGACGCCGCCGTCAGCCGCCGGTCGCCAGCCGCCAACCGGATTCGGCCTGAATCCGTCACTCTACCCCATCCCGTGACATAATTCCCCCCGGTGAAGATCTACACGCGCGCCGGAGACAACGGCGAAACGAGCCTGTTCGACGGCCGGCGTGTCTCGAAGGCGGACCGTCGCGTGGAAGCGTACGGCGAGATCGACGAGCTGAGCGCCGCCATCGGCGTGGCGATGGCGGGCGGACTCCCGCCTGACATCGCCGAGATGCTGCAGGCCATCGCGCGCGACCTGTTCGCCGTCGGCGGGCGCCTCGCCGATCCCGACCAGAAGGTCGCGACGCGCGTCCGGAAGATCGCTGTCGGCCACGCCGAGGTCGGCCGGCTCGAGCACTGGATCGATCGGCTCGAAGCGGAGTTGCCCCCACTCAGGCGGTTCATCCTCCCCGGCGGCTCACCGGCGGGTGCGGCGCTTCACCTGGCGAGGACCGTCTGCCGTCGGGCCGAGCGCCGCATCACCGAACTCGGCCCGGACCAGGTGGAGAGCGACCTGCGCGCCTACGTCAACCGCCTGTCGGACTTCCTGTTCGTGGCGGCGCGGGCCGTGAACCACCGCGCGGGAGTGCCCGAACTCGAATGGTGACCGACCTGGCCGCGGCGTACGAGACGTGCCTGAGGCTTGCGCGCGGGCACTACGAGAACTTCCCCGTTGCGTCCTGGCTGCTGCCGCGCGAGATGCGGCCGCACGTGGCGGCCGTCTACGCCTTCGCCCGGGTGGCCGACGACTTTGCGGACGAGGGCGACCGGCCGGACGAGGAACGCCTGGCGCTCCTCGACGCCTGGAGAAGTTGGCTGCGTCTCGGCGGGCTCTTTCCGAGCGCTTCGGTCGCGGGCCTTCCGCCGGAGACCCCGCACATCTTTGCGGCGCTCGGATCCACGATGCGCAGCTGCGAGCTCCCGCTCGCGCCGTTCGAACACCTGCTCAGTGCATTCCGCCAGGACGTGACCACGAAGGTGTACGAGACCTGGAAGGACGTGCTGGATTACTGTGAACGATCGGCGAATCCTGTGGGCCAGGTGGTGCTGAACATCGCGGGTTATCGTGATGGCGGCACCGGCCCGTTGACCCGGAGCTCGGACGCGCTCTGCACGGCGCTTCAGCTGGCCAACTTCTGGCAGGATTTCGAGCGTGACTGGCGGAGAGGCCGGCTGTATCTTCCGCTCGACGAATGCCGGCAGGCTGGCGCGGACACGGGCGATCTCGATGCCGGCCGAATGACGCCCGCGTGGCGACGGGTGATGGAGCAGGCTGTCTCGCGCACCAAGGAGTGCTTCGAGCAGGGCCGGTACGTGTGCGATGCGGTGGCCGGCCGGCTGAAGTGGGAGCTTCGCTTCACCTGGCTTGGCGGGCGGAGGATCCTGGAACGACTCGAGCAGGGCGGCTACGATGTGTTCAGCCGCAGGCCGACCCTGGGCGCGGCGGACCTTCCCGCGCTGCTCTGGCAGGCGTTGACGTGGCGGGCGTGATGAGCGGGCGAGACACGAACTTCTACTACTCGTTCCTGGTGCTTCCCTCCGAGAAGCGGCGCGCCATAGTGGCGGTCTGGGACTTCTGCCGCGCGGTCGACGACGCGGTGGACGAGGCGCCGGCGACGGCCGGCGCCGAGGCCCCCGGGAACGAGCGGGCGCAGCTCGTGACGTGGCGCGCGGAACTGGCCGCGTGCTACGGGCAGGGCGAGCCGCAGACGACGCAGGGCGCGAACCTGCGTCCGTTCATCCGGCGGTTCTCGCTGCCGCGCGAGGCCTTCGAGGCGGTCATCGACGGCGTGGCGATGGACCTCGACCGTGCGCGCTACCGGACGTTCGACGACCTGCGCGAGTACTGCCTTCGCGTCGCCTCGGCGGTCGGCCTCCTGTGCATCGAGATCTTCGGCTACAGGGACCCTCGGACGCGCGAGTACGCCCGCGACCTTGGCATCGCGCTGCAGCTGACCAACATCATCCGCGACGTGGGTGCCGACCTGGCGCGAGGGCGCATCTACCTCCCGCTGGAGGATCTGGCCCGCCACGGCTGCACCGAAGACGACCTGCGCGCGGGCGTGGTCTCGGACCGGGTTCGACGCCTGCTGGCGTTCGAGTGCCGGCGCGCGAGCGAGTTCTACGGGAAGGCCGAGCGCGAGCTGCCGCGGGCCGACCGGCGCCGGATGGTGGCGGCGCGCATCATGGCTGGGATCTACCACGCCATCCTCGAGCGAATCGAGCGATCGGGTTACGGGGTGTTCGGCGAGAAGATCCGCGTGCCGCGCCCGCGGCGCGCGGTGATCGCCGCGACCATCTGGGCGCGGGCGGCCTGTGGGTACTAGCGAGCGGAGGCGGGAGCCCTGATATGTCCTTCGACATCGTCGTCATCGGCGGAGGGGTCGCCGGCCTGAGCGCGGCCGCGGCGCTCTCCGAGGCCGGCGCGCGGGTGTTGGTGCTCGAGGCCAGGCCGGCGCTCGGCGGAAGGGCGTCGGCCTTCACGGACCCCGCCACCGGCGAGACGGTCGACAACGGCCAGCACCTGATGCTCGGGTGTTACCACGAGACGCTGGCGTTTCTCGCGCGTATCGGCGCGAGCCGCAACGTGCAGATCCAGGCGGGGCTCGAGGTCCCGTTCGTCGGCCAGACCGGGCATCTGAGCACGCTGTCGTGCCCGCCGCTGCCGTCGCCCCTCCACCTGTTCGCGGGCCTGATGGAGTGGGACGCGATCGCGCTCGGCGACGTTCTGTCGGCGCTCAACCTGGCGGCGCCGATCAGGCGCGCCCGGCGCTACCTCCGCACCGGAAAGGGCGTTCTCCCGGCGTGGGAAGGCGAGACGGTCGAGAACTGGCTGATTCGGAACGGCCAGAGCCGACGCCTGCGCGACATGCTGTGGGCTCCGCTCGCGCTGGCCGCGCTCAACCAGCCGGCGAACCAGGCCGCGGCTCCGGTGTTTGTCCGCGTGCTCGCGCAGATGTTCGGCCCCGACCCGCGCGACTCCGCAGTGGTGATGCCGCTCAAGCCGCTTGACGCGCTGTACGCGGAGCCCGCGCGCGAGTTCATCGAGGCGCACGGCGGAGAGGTCCGGCTGTCGTGCCCGGCGCGCGTCCGGATCGGCGAGGAGCGCGTGGCGTACGTCGAGGCCAGGGGCGAGCGCGTCGAGACGGCGGCCGTCATCGTGTCGGTGCCGTGGTTCGCGCTCACGGACACCGTCACCGGCGACATCCACCCGCTCGAGGGCATCCTGTCCGCGTCGCGCGCCGTAGTCGCCTCGCCGATCGTGACGGTCAACCTCTGGCTCGACCGGGGCGTGCTTCCGGCGCCCTTCCTCGGGCTGCCGGGCCGGACGTTTCAGTGGGTGTTCGACAAGCGGCAGGTGATCGGGGATTCGGCGTCTCACCTGTCGTCGGTGTCGAGCGGCGCCGCCGCCGTGGTGGCGCAGTCGAACGAGGCACTGGCGGCGCTGGCCCACGGCGAACTCACGTCGGCGCTGCCGGCCGCGCGCGCCGCGCAGGTGCTGCGCAGCGTCGTTGTGCGCGAGCGGCGCGCGACCTTCTCGCTCGCGCCCGGCCAGCCGCCGCGTCCGGGAACGGAAACGCCGGTTCGCGGCCTGCTGCTGGCGGGCGACTGGGTCGAGACAGGCCTGCCTGCCACGATCGAAGGCGCCGTCGTCAGCGGCCACCGCGCGGCGCGGCTTGCCACTCCGGTGTAGCGCGGGGCCTTCCGCCTTCGCGCAAGCGCTTCGGCGGGACAGGTAGCCCCGTGATCAGACCATGACCTCAATCGTCGTCCACTACCAGGAGATCGCGCTGAAGGGGAAGAACCGCCCCTGGTTCATCGCGCGTCTCGTGAACAACATCCGCCACGCGACGTCGGACCTCGACATTCGCGCGGTCCGGCCGCTGGTGGGCCGCCTCGAGCTTCAACTCGGCCCGGCGGCGACCTACGAGCAGGTGCGCGAGCGGCTGGTGCGGGTCTTCGGGATCGCCAACTTCTCGAAAGCCGCACGCGCGCCGCTCGAGATCGAGGCCATGGCGGCGGCCATTCTGCGCGACCTGGGCGACCTCGACACCGAGTCGTTCCGCGTCACGGTCAAGCGCGCCGACAAACGGTTCCCGATGAAGTCGCCCGAAATCGAACGAGAGGTTGGCGGGCGCATCAAGCTGGCGAAAGGGTGGCGCGTCGATCTCGACAATCCCGCGCTGACCGTTTCGGTCGAAATGCTCACGAGCGAGGCGTTCTACACCTTCGCCAAGGAGCGCGGCCCGGGAGGGCTGCCGACAGGCGTCAGCGGGAAGGTGGTCTGCCTGATGTCGGGCGGGATCGACTCGCCTGTCGCCGCGTGGCGCATGATGAAGCGCGGCTGTTCGGCGACCCTCGTCCACTTCCACGCCTACCCGTTCGTGTCGCGGGCTTCCCAGGAGAAGGTGCGCGAGCTGGCCCAGCTCCTGACCACCTACCAGCACCGCACGCGCCTGTTCCTCGTGGCCTTCGGCGAAATCCAGCGCCAGGTCGTGCTCAGCGCCCCGGCGCCGCTTCGCGTCGTCATCTACCGCCGCCTGATGATGCGGATTGCCGATCGCATCGCGAGGGAACACGGCGCCCGCGCCCTCGTGACGGGCGAGGTCATCGGCCAGGTCGCCTCCCAGACGCTGGAGAACATGTCTCTCATCGCGTCGGCGACGAGCCTGCCCATCCTGCGGCCGCTGGTCGGGATGGACAAGGAGGAGATCGTGGAGCAGGCCGGGCGTCTGGGCAGCTTCGAGATCTCGATCGTGCCCGACCAGGACTGCTGCCAGCTCTTCACGCCGAAGCACCCGGCCACCCGGGCGACGCGCGCCGCCGTGGAGGCGGCGGAGGGAGGGCTGCCGATCGAGGAGATGGTGAAGCAGGCGGCCGAGCAGGCCGAGGTCGAGCAGTTTCAGTTCCCGGCCCGCCCCAGTTCGCCCCTCGACTTGGCTCGGGGCGACCCTGAGCCAGTCGAAGGGTCGCAGAGATCCCTAGTTCGCAAGATCGCCAGATATAATGGCTCGATATGTCCATTCTGAAGGTCGCGCGCATGGGCCATCCCGTGCTGCGGAAGGTCGCCCGCAAGGTCGAGCCGGCCGAGATCAAGACGGCTGAGTTCCAGAAGCTCGTCGACGACATGATCGAGACGATGCGGGAGTACGACGGGATAGGGCTGGCCGCGCCGCAGGTGCACGAGAGCGTTCGGCTGGCCATCATCGGCATCGAAGAGGGCAAGGGCGAGGATCGCACCATCCGGGTGTTCCCGGTCATCAACCCCGAGGTGACGCCGACGACGAAGGAGACCGGCGAGGACTGGGAAGGCTGCCTCAGCGTTCCGAGAATGCGAGGCCGCGTGTCCCGCCCCGACGCCATCACCGTGCGGGCGCTCGACCGGCGCGGCAACAAGGTGGAGTTCGACCTCGTGGGGTATCCGGCGCGCGTCGTGCAGCACGAGCTGGACCACCTCGACGGCGTCCTGTTCATCGACCGGATGAAGTCGTTCGAGACGCTGTGCTTCATCGAGGAATACTCGAAGTACTGGGTGGAAGACTAGGAGCGGGGAGGCGCATCGATGATCTACATCTTCGGCAAGGACACATGACCCTACACCCTGGCCGCCCGTGAGGATTGTCAAAGGCGGCATGTGGAGTTCGAGTACGTCGACGTCAGGCGGGACCGGGCCGCGCTCAATCGCATGCTCGCCTTCTCGAAGGGGCGCCGCGACGTTCCGGTGATCGTCGAGGACGGCAAGGTGACGATCGGCTTCGGCGGCACCTGAGGGGTGTAGAAGGCTGCCGGGGGCAGCCCACGAATCCCACAGCGGACAGCCGGCAGCTGTCAGCCGGCAGCGGACAGCATGTCCCGCGTGATCCGCTGCCAGCAGCCAGCCAACAGCTGCCAGCTGTCATCGCCATGATTCAGCTCACCGAAGTCACCAAGCAGTTCGACGGGAAGCGGAGGGTGACGGCGCTCGCCGACGTGAATCTGTCGATCGGCCGCGGCGAACTCGTCTCCATCGTCGGACCGTCTGGCTCGGGAAAGTCCACGTTGCTGAACCTCGTCGGCGGGCTGGACCGCCCCACCGCCGGCGAGATCGTCATCGACGGCCGGAAGCTGAGCGGCCTGTCGGACGACGAGCTGACGCTCGTCCGCCGGGACACGCTCGGTTTCATCTTCCAGTTCTTCAACCTGCTGCCGTCGCTCTCCTGCCTCGAGAACGTGGCGCTCCCGCTGCACCTCCGCGGCTGGGCGCGGCGCAGGGCCGTGGCCCGGGCCAGGGAGCTTCTGGAGCTCGTCCAGCTGGGTGCCCGGCTCGACCACACGCCCGACGAGCTGTCCGGCGGCGAGCGTCAGCGAACGGCAATCGCGCGCGCGCTGTCGATCTACCCGCCCATCCTGCTGGCCGACGAGCCGACGGGCAACCTCGACACGCAGACGGGCGCCGAGATTCTCAGGCTCATCCAGGACCTTCACTCCCGGCTGGGTGCAACCGTCCTCATCGTGACGCACGATCCGGCGGTGGCGGGCAGCTGTCCGCGCACCCTCACCATCAGGGACGGCCGCGTGGTCGGAGACGAACGCCGATGATGCTGCTGCGGCTCATCAGCTGGCCGTACACGCGCCGGCACCTGGCGCGCACCATCCTCACGACGGCCGGCATCGTCCTCGGCGTCGGCGTGTTCCTCGGCATGCACACGGCGAACCAGTCGGTGCTCTTCGCGCTCCATCAGACGGTCGACCGCGTGGCCGGCGCCACCGAGCTGCAGGTGACGGCCGGCGAGAGCGGGTTCGACGAAGAGGTGCTCGAGCGGGTGCAGGCGCAGCCGGAGGTGCGCGTGGCGGTCCCGGTGATCGAGGCCGTCGTCGACACGGGGCTTCCCGGCCAGGGGAGCATCATGATCCTGGCCGTGGACATGACCGGCGACCGGAGCCTGCGCGACTACACGATCGAGAGCGGCGACGACTCGATCGTGGACGATCCGCTGGTGTTCCTCGCGCAGCCCGATTCGCTGATCGTGACGCGCGAGTTCGCCGACCGGAACCGCCTCCAGTCGAACAGCCGCATCCCGATGCAGACGATGGAGGGTCCGAGGGAGTTCGTGGTGAGGGGGATCATGGCGCCGGGCGGCCTTGCGAAGGCGTTCGGCGGCAACCTCGCGATCATGGACGTCTACGCGGCGCAGAAGGTGCTGGGGCGGGGCCGCCGGTTCGACCGGATCGACGTCGGCGTCGCCGAGGGCGTGACGGTCGATCGGTGCCGCGCCGCGCTCGCGAAGGCGCTGGGGCCGGGCTTCGAGGTGGAGACGCCGGCCGGCCGGGGCAGGCAGTTCGACGCGGTGCTGCGGGTTTACGCGGTGACGATGAGCATCACGAGCGCGTTCGCGCTCTTCATCGGGATGTTCATCATCTACAACTCGTTCGCCATTGCCGTGACCCAGAGGCGGGCCGAGATCGGAATCCTGCGCGCGCTGGGCGCCACCAGGCGGCAGATTCGTACCCTGTTCCTGGTCGAGAGCGGCGTCCTCGGCCTGGTCGGGTCGGCGATCGGCCTCGGCTTCGGGTACCTGCTGGCGCGCGGGACGGCCGGCTACGTCGGAGGGATGCTGCAGGGGATTTCGGGAATCGCGCAGCGCGTGGACGACGTGGCCACGGACCCCTGGCTGATGGGGCAGGCGCTGGTCATGGGAATCGCGACCAGCATGGTGGCGGCGCTGCTGCCGGCGAGAAACGCCGCGCGCGTCGATCCGGTGCAGGCGCTGCAGAAAGGGAAGTACCAGGTTCTGTCGGCCGGCGAGAACCGGGTCCGCAAACGAACGGCGCTGGCATTCGCCGCGGTGGCGGCCTCGTGCCTGCTCCTGGGCGCCGGGCCCGCCGTGTTCTACACCGGCTTCTTCCTGGCGATGCTGGCGGCGCTCCTGCTGACGCCCGCGCTGGCGCTCTGGCTCACGCGCGGGCTGCGGCCGCTGCTCGGCTGGCTGTGGCCGGTGGAAGGGGCGCTCGCCGCGGACAGCCTCATCCAGGCGCCGCGACGGACGTCGGCCACGGTGTCGGCGCTCATGCTGTCGATCTCGATGACGGTGGCGCTCGGCGGAGTCGCCGGGGCGAGCTACGAGGGGATCACCGAGTGGATCGGCACCGCGCTGAATCCGGACCTGTTCGTCACCGCGTCCCCGACCCTGACGAGCCGCAGCTTTCTCTTCCCGGCCGAGGTCGGGCCCGCGATCGGACGGATTGACGGCGTGGAGGGGGTAGAGAGCGTTCGCACGCCGCGCGTCGTGTTCCGCGGCACGCCGGTGATGCTGATCTCGCTCGAGGTGGCAGACTGGGCCGCACGAACGCAGCATCCGGCCGTCGAAGGCCGCGCCGACGAGATGTATCGCCTGACCGCGGAGGGGAAGGGGGCCATCCTGTCGCAAACCCTGGCCGGGCTGAAGGACCTCCACCGCGGAGACACGATCGAGATCCCGGCTCCGACCGGCACGCTCCGCCTGCCGGTGGTCGGGATCATCGACGACTGGTCCGACCAGCAGGGCTCGATCTTCATCGATCGCTCGGTCTACCGGAAGTGGTGGAACGACGACCGTGTGAACACCTTCCGCGTCTACCTCCGGAAGGGCGCCTCGCTGCCGTCCGTGCGCGCCGCCATCCTCGAGCAGGTCGGGACGAACCGGAGGCTGTTCGTCCTGACGAACGAGGAGGTCCGGAGCTACATCACCGACCTGACCAACCAGTGGCTGGCGATGTCGTATTCCCAGATCGCGGTGGCCGTGCTCGTGGCGGTGCTCGGCATCATGAACACGCTGACGGTGTCGATCATCGACCGCCGGCGCGAACTGGGCGTGCTCCAGGCGGTTGGCGCGAGGCGGCGCCAGATCCGGTACACCATCTGGATGGAGGCGCTCGGCGTGGCGTTCGTCGGCGTCGTGCTCGGCCTTGGCCTCGGCGCGATCGCCCTCCACTACGTGCTCGACATGACGCATCGCGACATCAGCGGCATGCTGCTGCCGTACCGGTTCCCGGTGGGCATCGCGGCGATGCTGGTTCCGATCATCCTGGGCGCGGCCTTCGTGGCCGCGCTGTGGCCGGCCGAGTCGGCCGTGCGCGGGTCGCTCGTCCAGGCGCTGGAGTACGAATGAACGCACGACACCGCGGGATGGCACGCCCGACCGTCGCGATCGTCGCCGCCCTGCTGCTGACGCCATGCACGGCGCGGGCGCAGGATGCGCGGCAGGTCATGGAGGAGGCGCAGAAGCGCACGATGGCTTCCTCCCAGCACTATGCGGGCACGCTGCAGGTGTTCGACGCGAAGGGCAAGATCTCGGACAAGCGCTGGACGTTCGACCGCTTCGGTTCCCACGGATCGAGCAAGTCCATCCTCCGCTTCACGGAGCCGCCCGAGGTGAAGGGCGTCGCGCTTCTCGTCGTGAATCACCCCGACCGCGCGTCGGACCAGTGGATGTGGACGCCGGCCATCCAGCGCGACCGCAGGGTCGCGCTCCAGGATCGCTCCCAGCGATTCTTCGGCACCGATTTCAGCTTCGAGGACCTCGAGGAGCGCGACGTGGACCAGTACGACTTCTCGTTGGACGGCGAGGAGACGCTGAACGGCGCCGCGTGCTGGCGGATCGACGCAACCCCTCGCAAGGGGAAGGGCTCGCAGTACACGAAATCGCGGGTCTGGGTCCGGAAGGACAACTACGCCTCCCAGAAGGTCGAGAGCTTCATCAGGTCCGAGGTCGTGCGGGTGCTCAACTACAGCGACATCCAGAACGTCCAGGGCATCTGGACCGCCCGGACGATGGAGATGACCGACCTCAGGCGCAAGAGCAGAACGGTGCTCAGGCTCGAGGAGTTGAAGTACAACCTGCCGATGAAGGAGCAGGACTTCACGCTGCAGGCACTTCGGCGCGAACAATGACACGGCACCTCTGGGTCCTCGCGCTGGCGGCTGCGGCGCTGCCCGCCTCCGCCCAGACCGTCAGTCAGCGCGGCTTCGTCGAAGGGACTGCCGTCGCGTACATCCAGCCCACGCCCGTCGACGACCGGCAGTTGATCGGGGAGGCGCTGTTTCGCCAGGAGGGGTTCTGGACGCCGGTCGCATGGCTCTCGTTCGCCGGGGCTTTCGAGGCCAGGGCGGCGACCGACGACCGCGTGGACCCGGCCTGGAGGTTCGACTGCGCCGATCGCGGGCTGAAGCGCCCGGCGGCCTGCGTCCGACGGTTGAGCGCCGCACTCCGACGCGACGGCTTCACATTCGAGGCCGGCAAGCAGTTCGTCAGGTGGGGAAAGGCCGACATCCTCAACCCGACCGACCGCTTCGCGCCCCGCGACCTGCTCGACGTCATCGACAACGACTTCCTGGCGGTCAGCGCGGCGCGCCTCACCTATGAGCGCGGATCGAACACGATCGACGTGGTCTGGTCGCCGCGCTTCACGCCGAGCCGTCTTCCGCTCTCGGACGGCCGCTGGGGGACCTCGACGGGCGGGACGCTCACGGCCGCGCCGGCGGCCGGAGGGCCGCCCGGAGCCCCGGCGCTTCCGGTCGTCGACCTCGGGGCCGTTTACCCCTCGAGACCGCAGGCCGGCGTGCGCTGGAACCGTGTTGCGTCGGGGGTCGAGTACTCGCTGTCGGTGTACGACGGCTTCGACCACCTGCCGCGTGTCGATCTCGAGGTGGACCAGGCGCTCGGGCGAATCGAGGTGACGCGCATCTACCCCGTCATGCGGATGGCCGGGGGCGACATGGTCTGGCCGCTCCGGTGGTTCACGGTGAAGGCCGAGGCCGGCTACTTCTGGACCACCGACGAGCGGACGGACGACTACGGGAGCTACGTCGTCCAGCTCGAGCGCCAGAGCGGCGAGTGGCTGTTCGTCGGCGGCTACGCCGGAGAGTTCGTCACCGAGCGCCGCACCGCCAGGGAAGCGCCGCTCGGCAGCTTCGAGCGCGGGATGACGAAGAGCTTCCTCGGGCGGGGGCTCTACACGATCGACGTCAACCGCAGCCTCACGTTCGAGGGCGCCGTGCGCCAGGACGGCCGCGGGTACTACGGCAAGGCCGCGTATTCGCAGCTGCTCGGCCGGCACTGGCGGGCGACCGCGAGGGTCGACCTGCTCGGCGGCGACGCCGGCGACTTTCTCGGCCAGTACCGGCGCAACTCGTCGGTGCGGCTCACCGTTCGCTGCAGCTACTGACCCTGGAAGACGCGGAGCCTTGGGCTCGCGCGCGAAACAGGCGATAATCCACGAATCGGCACTCGAACAGGAGCATCCCATGAATCCCGCCGTCATCGACTTCATCAACACCAGTCGCGACCGATACCTGAAGGAGCTCACCGAGTACCTCGCCATTCCGAGCGTGAGCGCGCTGGCCGAGCACGCCGCGGACATGCGCCGGTGCGCCGACTGGACCGCGGACCACCTGCGGGCCGTCGGCCTGGAACACGTGCGGGTCATCGACACGCCGGGCCACCCGGTTGTCTACGCAGACTGGCTGAACGCGCCGGGCGCGCCGACGGTCCTCTTCTACGGGCACTACGACGTGCAGCCCGTGGACCCGCTGGACCAGTGGATCTCGCCGCCCTTCGAGGCCACGGTGCGCGACAACGAGCTGTTCGCCCGAGGCGCGACCGACGACAAGGGGCAGCTGTTCGTGCACGTCAAGGCGCTCGAGGCGCACCTGGGGCAGACCGGGTCGCTGCCAATCAACGCCCGGGTCATCTTCGAGGGCGAAGAGGAAATCGGGAGTCCGCACCTGGACCAGTTCATCCGCGATCATCGCGAGGAGCTGGCGTGCGACGTGGTCGTCATCTCGGACTCGGGGATGTTCGACAAGGGCGTGCCGTCGATCTGCTACGGCCTGCGCGGCCTGTCGTACTTCCAGATCGACCTGCGCGGCACGACCACCGACCTGCACTCCGGCTCGTTCGGCGGCGCCGTGGCCAACCCGGGCTTCGTGCTGGCGCAGGTCCTCTCGCAGATGAAGGACCGCGGCGGCCGCGTGAAGATCCCGGGCTTCTACGACGACGTGCGCGAGCTGACCGAGCGCGAGCGCGAGGAGTTCAAGCGGCTGCCGTTCAACGAGAAGCAGTACCGAAAGGGGCTGGGCGCGCCGAAGCTCCACGGCGAGACCGGCTTCTCGACGCTCGAGCGGACGTGGGCCAGGCCGACCTTCGAGGTGAACGGCCTGCTGAGCGGGTTCACCGGCGAGGGCGCCAAGACCGTCATCCCGGCCACCGCGATGGCGAAGGTCAGCATGCGCCTGGTGCCGAACCAGGACCCCGACAAGATCGCGGCGCTCTTCGAGGAATACGTGAAGAAGGTCACGCCGAAGTCGGTCGAGCTCACAGTCACGCGCATGCACGGCGGCAAGCCGTGGATGACCGAACTCGACAACGCGTATGTGAAGGCCGCCGCTCGGGCCCTCGAACTCGGATTCAACCGGACGCCGGTCTATACGCGCGAAGGCGGCTCGATTCCCGTCGTGTCAACCTTCCAGTCCGAGTTGAACGCCCCCACCGTGCTCTTCGGCCTCGGGCTCCCCGACGAGAACGCGCACGCGCCGAACGAGAAGTTCGACCTCGACAACTTCTTCGGCGGCATCATCGCGGCGGCGTATCTGTACGAGGAAATCGCGAAGACGCGACAGTAGCGAATCTTGCGAATCTTGCGATCGTGCGATCTTGCGATCTTGCGAAGTAGGATCTTGCGAAGTAGGACAAGGCAGGCGGAAGGAGCTACCGTATTCCGCTGCCAGCTGCCAGCTGCCAGCTGCCAGCTGCCAGCTGCCAGCTACTTGATCCTCTCCCCCGCCCTGATTGCCACCGCCAGCCGGTTCTCCTTCGGCGGGTACGGGCAGTCGTAGGTCGGGTTGTAGTAGCAGTACGGGTTGTACGCCCTGTTGAAGTCGACGACGTAGATGCCGGTGGCCGACCGCTCGATGTCCAGGAAGCGGCCCGCCTGGTATGTCTCCTTACCCGTCGTGAGATCGGTGAACGGCACGAAGAGATGATCGGCCGACTGGCCGACCTCCCGGTAGGCCGCCAGCGTCAGCGCCTGTCCCTGCAGCGTGAACGCCAGCGTGCCCAGCCGCTCCATCTGGCGCGTCTGGTGGGTGGAGGTTTGGATCTCGACCCGCTGGCGGGCCGAGGGCGGATCCTCGCGAAACGCAGCCGGCACCGCGTACAGCGGGTCGACGGAGAAATACGCGAGCGGCAGGAACGTCCCCTGCGCATCGGCGGGGACCGGCGACCCGGACGACCGGAACGCGGCGTCCTTCGCCGCGCGCGCAGACGCCACCGCGTTCACGTAGTTCGACTCGTCGGGCGGCCGCGAACCGCAGGCAGCCGACAGGACGAGAGCCGCACCCAGCACGAGCCTTCGCGACATGACAGCCCAAGGTTTCATCTCAGCAGATCCTCGATGGCCTCGGCCACTTCGCTGACGCGGCCGTCGAACAGGTGATCCGCGGCGTCGATGACCACCAGGTCCTTCGGCTCCGAGGCGTCGCCGTAGAACCTGCGGACGTCGCCGAGCGGGCAGAGTGCGTCGTACTCGCCGTGGATGAAGAACTTCGGCTTGGTCGAGCGTCCGACCGCCGAGAAGTCGTAGAGCGAGATCGGCGCCGCGATGCCGACCAGATTCGTCACCCTGTCGTCGTCGGCGCCGGCCGTCATCGCCACCCACGACCCGAACGACATGCCGGCCGCCCAGATCGGGACGCCTGGGTAGCGGCGCGCCACGAACTCGAGACAGGCGCGGAAGTCGTCCTTCTCCCCGATACCCTCGGCAAACGAACCGCCGCTCACGCCGACGCCGCGGAAGTTGAACCGCAGGACGGCGCAGCCGAGGCGGCAGAACGCCTTCGCCGACTGGAAGACCGCCTTGGTGTGCATCGTCCCGCCGCGGAGCGGATGCGGGTGGGCGAAGACCACCGCGGCCGTCGGCGGCTTTGCCGCAGAGCTCGTCGCGCCACGAGGAGGGCGCGCCGTCGTGCAGGCGGCGCCGGGGTCGTCGATGAGCGCTTCGATCGTGCCAGCGGGGCCGGGGACGTGCAGGGTCATACAGAAGAGCACCAACAATCGATGAGTCCGGCGAAGGCCTCCGGCCGCGTGATGACGCCGATGTGGCCGGTGCGTTCCAGCGTCACGCCGACGGCGCCCGCGATCAGGTCGAGATACTCCTTCGTGCCAGCTACTGGCACCACGCGGTCGAGATCCGGTTCGCCGGTGATCACCAGCGTCGGGGCTGCGACCTGCTTCGCGTCGGCGACGAAGTCCTCGCCCGAAAGACACTTCACCCGTGCCGCCATCCGTCGGGCCGAGCCACGGTGGCTGACGATTGCCCGCGCGTATCCGGCAATGGTCGCCAACCGCTCGGCGCGGCCGGGAACCGCCGCCGCAATCTCCCGCGACAGTCGACCGGGCGCCCCGGCGACGAAGGCGAACGCAGACGACCGCGGCGCATTCGCGTAGCGCCGAACGCGGTCGTTCGGCTGCCACCGCGGCCCCGGCGTCGATACCAGCACCAGCCGGTCGACCCGCGCCGGCCTTCGCGCCGCGTAGCGGAGCGCGACCAGACCGCCGTACGACACGCCGCAGACGATGGCCCGATCCACGGCCGCCCGATCGAGCACGTCGTCCAGCTGGCCGACGTGCGATTCGAACGTCGGCGGCGACGGGCCGCTCCTGGGCTCGCCGGGCAGCGAGAACGTGATGACGCGGAAGCGGAGGGCCAGCGCGTCGACGCCCGGCCGCATCCACTCCCACCGGCCCTGAATGCCCGGGAGGAGCACCAGCGGCCGGCCGACGCCCCGGTCGACAAATGCGATCACCGCCGCGCCGCCTCCAGCTCGGCGGCAGAGGGGTAGCCGGGTATGCCCTTTGCCGCGCGCACCGCGCGCAGCACGGCTTCAGAAACCGCGTCGGCGGCCAACGCGCCGACCGTCAGCATGTCGGGCGCCCCCTCGCGCACCCCGGTGGACAGCGCGAAGATCGTGTCGCCGTCGAACATCGTGTGGGCCGGCGAGATGGTCCGGGCCAGGCCATCGTGGGCCATCTGCGCCATCCGCCTCGCCTGGGCCTTGGTGAGTGCGACATTGGTCGCCACGACTCCGATCGTGGTGTTGCGCCCGAACGCGGCCGACGGCGTCAGAGCGCCAGACCGCAGCAGCACTCGCGCGTCGGCGAGACCCCTGCCGTCGGCGGTACGGACGCCGGCGACAACCCCGCCCGTGGACGGATCGATCACGTCGCCCACCGTGTTGACAACCATCAGCGCCGCGACGACCAGACCGCCGGGCGTCGTGATGGATGCAGAGCCGAGGCCGCCGCGCATCGCGCGGGATGCCCCGGCCAGCTTGCCGACGGTGGCGCCGCTGCCCGCGCCGACATTCCCCTCCACGGCGGGCCCCGCCGTCGCGGCCGCTGCGGCCCGGTAGCCGCAATCGGCCGTCGGCCTGATCTTCGAATCGCCGACGTTGAGGTCGAACAGAACTGCGGCCGGGACGATGGGCACCTTGCCGAACGCGGTCTCGAATCCGATGCCGCGCTCCTCGAGATAACGCATGACGCCGCCCGCCGAATCGAGGCCGAACGCGCTCCCGCCGGCGAGCGCCACGGCATGGACCTTCTCGACCGTGCCGCCCGGATCGAGCAGGTCCGTCTCGCGGGTGCCGGGTGCCGCGCCGCGGACGTCGACGCCGCCCACCGCGCCGCCCTCCGCCACGACAACGGTGCACCCGGTCGGGCGGCCCTCCATCGAGAAGTGGCCGACCTTCAGCCCGGCCACCGCGGCGAGGCCGGCGTCGGGAGGCGACTCGGCGCCGGCTGCCGCCGTCAGGAGCGCCAGTCCGGCGATGACACCGACCGCCGCGCCGTGACGAAGGATGTGCCGCATCGGTACCAGTCTAATCCCGGAATCCAGCCTCGGCCTTGCGCAGCGCGGCATCGCCAACGGCCTTGCGGGCCGCCGCCCTGACCTCGGCGGCCTTCGCCTTCTCGCCGATCGACGTCCACACGCTGGCGGCCAGCGCATATTGGACTGCCGTCGGCTCCGGGCCCATCAGCTCCCGGATGCGTTGCTCGGCCTCTGCGACGTGCGAGGCTTCCGGGAAGAGTGCAACGAGCGACGACAGCGCGCGCGAGGCTTCCTTGAGACGGCCGGCCGCTACCAGCACGTCGAGTAGCCGGGCCCATCCGGTCGCGAGCCCTGGTTCGGCGGCAACCAGGCCGGCGTACTGCGCGGCAGCTTCCGAACTCCGACCGCGTGCAGCCAGCGCCGTCGCCTGCCAGTAGGTGTTGGCGGCCGCCACCTTGTCCTTCACGTCGGGCAGCTGGTCGCCGGGAACGTCTGCCGGGACGGTCGGCAGCCCGCTCACATAGCCCATCGCCGCGAGACGCAACCCTTCGGGCCCGGTGACGGGCGACGGCGCCGGCAGCGGTGCCGTGCCGGTCAGCGCCTCGAGCGCCGCGCGCATCTCCTGGGCGATTCTGACGTCGGTCTCGACGAGGTTCACCCGCTCCCCGGGATCCGCCTGAAGATCGTAGAGCTCCGGGCGCGCCGAACGGATGTAGCGATGCCTGCCGTCGGTCAGGGAAGAGACCTCCCCCCAGCCGAAGAGGTAGCGGCCGGCGGCCGACTCCGCGTAGAGCCCGCGGTCGGCGAGCGTCGCGGCGGGCGAGTCCAGCACGCGACGGAGTGATCGTCCCTGCATGCCGGACGGCCGCGGGGCGCCGATCAGGTCGAGAATCGTCGGCGCGATGTCGATGTGCTGCACGAGCGCCGCAGAATGCCGGCCGCCGCCGTCCCGCCTCGGGAGCTTGATGATGAGCGGCGTACGGACGGCCGCCTCGTAGAGGAACAGCCCGTGTCCCTGTTCGCCGTGGCCCCCGAGGCTCTCCCCGTGGTCCGAGGTGAGCACCAGGATCCCGCCGTTGTACAGGCCGCGCTTCTTCAGGAACGCGGTGAGCTGGCCCACCAGTTCATCCGCGTAGGCAATCCTCGCGTCGTAGGGCGACAGCTTCGCGAAGCGCGTGGGCACGGGGCCGGACGCGCCCAAGCCGTCCAGATGCAGGAACAGGAAGAAGCGCTCGGTCCCGGCCGACTCAATCCAGCGCTCGGCGACCTTCAGCGTTTCCGCGCTGTCACGCTCGACCGGAGGCGCCGCCCCTTCCGCCAGTCCGGCCGCCAGCTCGTCGTCGAAGAATCCGAACGCCGCGCCGAGGCCCGTCTCCTTCCGCAGGAGGTAGTTCGAGACCATGCCGCCGGTCTTGAACCCGCGCTTGCGGAGCAGCTGCGGGAGCATCGCGACGTTCGCCGGAATGGGGAAGCCCACCTCGTCGCGGACTCCCGTCTGGAACGGCAGCAGGCCGGACAGCATGGAGACGTGGGACGGCAGCGTCAGCGGCGAGTGCGCGTAGGCGCGGTCGAAGGTGACCGCGTCGGCCGCCAGCGCGTCGATGGCCGGCGCCTGAACCTTCGCGTAGCCGTAGACCGGGAGATGGTCGGCACGGAGCGATTCGATCGAGACGACGATGACCGGGCCGTAGGCCGGGCCGGACGAGCGGGCGTAGCGCCAGCCGGCGGCTGCGGCGGCGAAGACCGCCAGCCAGATGAGGCCGACGACGAGGCGGTAGCGCCAGCGACCCATGGGGAGATGCTAGTCCAGCGTGAACTGTTCGCGCCAGTTTCCGCGATCCTCGAATTTCGGCTGTTCCTCCTTGAGCAGGAGGCACTCCTCGAGGACGAGGGCGTCCATCTCGGTGCGCATGAAGCACCGGTAGGAGTCGTCTGGTGAGCAGACGATCGGCTCGCCGCGGACGTTGAACGACGTGTTCACGATGACGGCGCAGCCAGTGAGCAGGCGGAACGCCTCGATGATGTCCCAGTACAACGGGTTGGTGTCGCGCCGGACGGTCTGAATCCGCGCCGAGTGATCCACGTGGGTCACCGCAGGGATGGACGAGCGAGGCACGTTCAGCTTGTCGATGCCCCAGAGCCGCTCTTCCTCGGCCGTCATCGTGCGGCGCCGGTCCTTCCGGACGTCGGCCACCAGCAGCATGTAGGGCGAGTCGCGGTCGAGCTCGAACCACTCGTGCACGTGTTCGCTGAGCACGCTCGGCGCGAACGGCCGGAAGCTCTCCCGGTACTTGATCTTGAGGTTCATCACCGACTGCATCTTCGGCGAGCGGGCGTCGCCGAGGATGCTGCGGCCGCCGAGCGCGCGCGGTCCGAACTCCATGCGCCCCTGGTGGAGGCCGACGACCTTCTCCGAGGCCAGCAGCTCCGCCACGACTCGCGGCAGCTCCTCGCGGCCGACGCGCCTGTACGGCGCCTTGCGCTCGCCGAGGACGCGCTCGATGTCCGGGACGGCGAACGCCGGGCCGAGATACGCGCCCTTCATGCCGTCCCGATAGGGCGGCAGGTCTCCCGGCTCGTGCGTCTCGCGCCAGGCCCTGTTGGACACCCAGGCGCCCGCGCGCTCGGCCGAGGCGCGCGGCTTGCCGAGATACCGGTGCCACAGCGCCAGCGCCACGCCCACCGCGCCGCCCGCGTCGCCGGCCGCGGGCTGGATCCGAATCTCGTCGAACGGGCCCTCCCTGAGCACGCGCCCGTTGGCCACGCAGTTGAGCGCCACGCCGCCGGCCATCGCCAGGTACTTCATCCCGGTCTCGGCGTGCGCAAACCTGGCGAGCTTCAGCATCGCCTCGTCGGTGAAGTCCTGGACCGATCGCGCCAGATCCATCTCGCGCTGCGTGAGGTCAGACTCCTGTTCGCGCGGCGGACCGCCTACCGCTTCGTCGAAGCGGCGGCCGGTCATCGTCAGCCCCTGGCAGTAGTTGAAGTACCAACTGATCCAGGTGGATGGACCCATCGTCGCAGATGCGGGCGATCTGCTCGCGCAGGAGAGGCAGGTGGCGAGGCTCGCCGTACGGGGCGAGCCCCATGACCTTGTACTCCCCTGAATTGACCTTGAAGCCGGTGAAGTAGGTGAGCGCGCTGTAGAGAAGGCCGAGTGAGTCGGGGAAGCGCAGCTCCTTGAGGAGCCTCAGGTCGGACCCCCGGCCGGTGCCGAGCGACGCGGTCGCCCACTCGCCGACGCCGTCGACGGTGATGATGGCCGCCTCTTCGAACGGCGACGGGTAGAAGGCCGAGGCCGCGTGCGACTCGTGGTGGTCGCCATACATGACCTTCCACGGGAACGACTTCGCCAGCCTCTTCGCGGCCTTCGGGTCGTCCGGCTCCTCGAGGTTCGCGAGTTCGCGCCGGATCGTGTCGCCGACCCAGAGCTTCTCCTTCATCCAGATGGGGATGGCCTGGATGAACGAGCCCCAGCCCCGCGGCGCGTAGTCGAGATAGGTGTCGAGCAGACGGTCGAACTTGGTGAGCGGCTTCTCGTAGAAGCCGACCAGCGTCAGGTCGGCCGCCTTCAGGCCGCCTTCGGCCAGGCAGTAGCGGCACGCGTTCGCCGGGAACCCCGGGTCGTGCTTCGTTCTGGTGAACCGCTCCTCCTGCGCCGCGGCCGCGATCTCGCCGTCGATGACGAGGCAGGCCGCCGAGTCGTGGTAGAAGGCCGAAATCCCCAGAACGGCTGTCATGAGAGGCGCGTCCCTGCTGCCTAGAAGAGCGTGTAGATGAACGGCGCGATGGGCGTCGCCTGGGCGAGCACCAGCACGAGGCCGGCCAGAATCAGGAAGAAGACGATCGGCGCGACCCAGTACTTCTTGTTGTAGCGGACGAAGTGCCAGAACTCGACCAGCACCTGTGCCTTGGCCATGCTAGAACATCCTCTCGTAGTGCTTCGGGTCCGCCTGGCGCGGTGAGGTACGGATGCCAGAAGCTCGTCCGCCCCGCCGCCGTGCGACGGTTCAACGGATCCCAGCCGCGCCACCGCCGAAATGCCCCGAGGGGCGTGAAAACCAGGTAGAACAGCAACCCGAGCACGATGCGGACCGACACGAAGGACAGGGCCTCGGCAAGCGCCATCCACGCGCGGTTCGGGTACACGAGCGCCCGCGGGGCGGCCGCGCCGAGCACGGCAAGCAGGCCGCCGACTGCCGCCGGCACGCCGACGACGGCGGGTCCCCTCCCGCGCCAGAAGAAGTACGCGGCCGCGGCGAGCAGCACGAGGCCGACGCTGACGCCGAACTGCCTCTCCTTCGGCCAGGATTTCCTGCTCACTCAGCCCTCCGATGACAAAACACCTTATTATAGTGCCCGCATCCCGTGGAGTGCCCCATGAAGCTCCGACTCGCCGCAGGTTTCGGCATCGTGGCCCTGGCGGTTGCCTCGCCGGGCGGCGTGGCGTCGCGGGCCCAGGCGCCCCAGAGTGCGGCCGCCTTCGACACCGTGCGCCTCGCGCGGATTGCCGACGTCGTGAACGAGGCAGTCGCGGCCAGGCAGACGCCGGGCGCCGTCGTGATGGTCGGCCGAGGCGGCCAGATCGCCTACAAGCAGGCGTTCGGCCACCGCGCGACCGATCCCCGCGTCGAGCCGATGACGCTCGACACCATCTTCGACCTCGCCTCGGTGACGAAGGTCGTCGCGACGACGACGAGCGTGATGATCCTCGTCGAAGAGGGACGGCTGCGCCTGAGCGACCGGGTGGCCGTTCACATCCCCGGCTTCGAGCGCTATGGCAAGGGCGAGATCACCGTCCGGCACCTGTTGACGCACGTCTCGGGCCTCAGGCCAGACCTCGACATGTCGATGGAGTTCGCGAGCTACGACGAGGCGATTCGGCGGGCCATCGAGGAGGTCCCCACCTCCGCCCCGGGCGAGCGTCTGGTCTACAGCGACATCAACTTCTTCCTGCTCGGCGAAATCGTCCACCGCGTGGGCGGGAAGACGCTCGACGAGTTCTGCCGGACGCGGATCTTCGAGCCGCTCGGGATGCGCGACACGATGTTCAGGCCGCCCCCGTCGCTCGCTCCGCGGATTGCGCCAACCGAGAAGTGCACCGAGTACGGCTGGCCCTGCGACCAGCCTGGCGGTGCCATGCTCCGCGGCGTCGTCCACGACCCGACCGCCCGGCGCATGCTCGGCGTGGCGGGCCACGCCGGCCTCTTCAGCACGGCGGCCGACCTCTCCATCTTCTGCCGGATGCTGCTCGATGGCGGCCGCTCGGGCGCGGTACGCATCCTCTCGCCGATGGCCGTGGCGAAGATGACGAGCCCCGTTCCCCTGCCCGGCGGGCAGGCGCGCGGCCTCGGCTGGGACATGGACTCGACCTACTCGTCGAACCGCGGCGAGTTGCTGCCGCTCGGCTCGTTCGGGCACACCGGATTCACGGGCACCTCGCTCTGGATCGACCCGCTGACGAAGACCTGGGTCGTCTTCCTCTCGAACCGCGTCCACCCGGACGGCAAGGGCGACGTGGCGCCGGTGCGCGCGCGCGTCGCCACCATCGTGGGATCGGCCATCGCCGACCCGCCGTCCGACGCGCTTCGCGCGGCGCGGCTGACCGGCGGCGACTTCGGAGCGTCGGGGCCGGCCCCGGCGCCCGCGCGGTTCACGCCGGTGCTGAATGGGATCGACGTGCTGAGGGCGGAGAACTTCAAGTCGCTGCAGGGGCGCAAGGTCGGCCTGGTCACGAACCACACGGGCCGCGCCCTCACGGGCGAGGCCACGATCGACCTGCTGGCGAAGGCTCCCGACGTCAAGCTCGTGGCGCTCTTCAGCCCCGAGCACGGGGTCCGCGGCGACGCCGACGAGAAGGTCGATTCGTCGCGCGACGAGCAGACGGGTCTGCCGGTGTACTCGCTCTACGGCGAGACCACGCGCCCGACGGCGCAGATGCTGGAAGGAATCGACACGCTGGTATTCGACGTGATGGATGTCGGCGTCCGCTTCTACACCTACGAAACGACGATGGCGTACGTGATGGAGGAGGCCGCGAGGCGCAAGATCAGGATGGTGGTGCTCGACCGCGTGAATCCGATCAACGGCTTCAGGGTGGAGGGGCCGACGCTCGACAAGGCGCTCCTCGGCTTCGTCGGCTACTTCCCCATGCCCGTGCGCCACGGCATGACGATGGGGGAGCTGGCGAAGCTGTTCAACGCGGAGAACAGGATCGGAGCGGATTTGACGGTGGTGCCGGTGAGGAACTGGAGGCGCGAGCAGTGGTTCGACGAGACGGGGGTGCCCTGGGTGAGCCCGTCGCCGAACATGAGGAACCTGAACGAGGCCACCTTGTACCCGGGCATCTCGATCATCGAGTCGGCCAACGTGTCTGTCGGGCGCGGGACCGACACGCCGTTCGAGCACTTCGGCGCGCCGTGGATGGACGGTCCGAAACTGGCGGCGGCGCTCAACGCGCGGAGCCTGCCCGGCATCCGGTTCTACCCGACGTCGTTCACGCCGACGGCCAGCCGCTTCGAGGGCGAGCGGTGCAGCGGCGTCTTCATGATCGTGACCGACCGGTCCGCGCTCCAGGCCGTGCGCGTGGGCGTCGAGGTGGCCTCGGCCATCCACAGGGAGCACCCGACCGCGTTCGAGATCGACAGGATTCTCCGGCTGCTGGGATCGGCGAGGGTGCTGGAGCGAATCAAGTCCGGCGAAGACCCCGCGCGCATCGCAGCGTCGTGGTCGGACGACGAAGGGCGCTGGCGGCTGCTGAGGGCGAAGTACCTGGTTTACAGGTAGCTGGCAGCTGGCGGCTGGCAGCGGACAGAAGTCCCCGCCAGTCATGCTGCGCCGCAGGGATCTGCCCGGAGCAAAGCCTTGGCCTTTCCCCGCGGCGCGGATCAGCGCGGGGGGCTTTGCGGAGCGGCAGACCCGAGGCGCGGCGTGCATCGGCGGCGCTTCGGAATCGCGGACGCTCACATAGGAGACTGACAAAGCCATGCGTCGTTCAATGATCGCTGTCGCATCCTGCCTGGCGCTGGTGGCCGCCTTGTCCGCCTTCGACGCGTTGCCGGCCGCGCCGGACCCGGCGAAGGTGGATGCCGTCTTCGCCCGATG
The DNA here is from genome assembly GCA_963783255.1 of uncultured Acidobacteriota bacterium. Taxonomy (GTDB): domain Bacteria; phylum Acidobacteriota; class Vicinamibacteria; order Vicinamibacterales; family Fen-181; genus FEN-299. The sequence goes on from CAWAMP010000014.1 coordinate 108,632, forward strand.
GACCTCGAAGACGCCCGGGTGCGCCGTCGGTGTGGCCGAGGACGGCAAGGTGGTGCTCGAGAAGGCGTACGGCATGGCCGATCTCGAGCACGACGCGCCGAACGCGCCCGACACCATCTTCGAGGCCGGCTCGGTCTCCAAGAAGTTCACTGCGGCGGCCGTGCTGCTGCTCGCGCGCGAGGGCAGGCTGTCGCTCGACGACCAGGCGCGAAAGTACGTCCCCGAGCTGCCCGATTACGGCAAGCCGCTCACCATCAGGCACATGCTGACCCACACCAGCGGCCTGCGCGACTGGGGCGAGGTCGAGAGCATCGCCGGCTGGCCGCGCACGTCGCGCGTCTACACCCACGCCCACGTGCTCGACATCGTCTCGCGGCAGAAGTCGCTGAACTTCGAGCCGGGGACCAGTTGGTCGTACTGCAACACCGGCTACAACCTCGCGGCGATCATCGTGTCGCGGGTGAGCGGCATGCCGTTCGCCGAGTTCTGCCGGGTCCGCATCTTCGAGCCGCTCGGCATGACGCGCACGTCCTGGCGCGACGATTTCCGCCGGATCGTGAAAGGCCGCGCGATCGCCTACAGCGATGCGAAGGACACCTACGTCCAGAACATGCCGTTCGAGAACGTCCACGGTAACGGCGGGCTGCTGACGACCGTCGGCGACCTGCTGAAGTGGAACGAGAACGCGGTGGCGCAGAAGGTGGGAGACGCGGAGTTCCTGCGCGAGCAGATGCGGCCGGGCGCGTTCAACAGCGGCAGGTCGCACGACTACGCGATGGGGCTCTACATCCGCAGGTTCATGGGCGTGTCGGAGATCGGCCACAGCGGGTCGACTGCCGGCTACCGCGCCTATCTCGCCAGGTACCCGAAGCAGCACCTGTCGGTTGCGGTGCTCTGCAACGTTTCGGCCGGCGACGCCGACCGCTACGCGCACCAGATGGCGGCGCTGTATCTCGGGAACGCGCTGACGCCGCCGCGGGCGGGCCAGGCCGGCGCCGACGCGCAGGACGAGACGCCTCGCCGGAGCGTGCCGTCCTCGCGTGCCGGGCTCTATCGGAACACCGCGACGGGCGTGCCGCTCGGCCTCCTCCACAGGGACGGCCAGTGGTTGCTGGAGGGAGGCAGCGCGCCAGCGAACCTGCTTCACGTCGGCTCCGAGTCGGACCTGGAATCGCCGGACAGCGGGCGGCGGTACGACTTCGACGCGCGGGGCCTCCGTGTCTCCAATCCGAATGGCACGGTGGACGTGTTCGAGCGCGTGGAGAGGGCCAACCCGGCTTCGAGCGAGTTGCTCGAGCTCGCAGGCACGTACTCGAGCGACGAAGCCGAAACCGTGCTGGAGGTCGCAGCGACCGGCGACGTGCTGATCGTGAAGCGCCGGCCTTCAGCGATCCTCCCGCTCCGCCCGGTCTACAAGGACGCGTTCTTGGCCCAGGGTCTCGGGCTGATCCGCTTCCGTCGAGACGCCGCCGGCGCCGTGACCGCGCTCAGCGTGACGCTGGATCGGGTGTGGGACCTGAGGTTCGAGCGAAGCCGGTAGCTGACAGCTGACAGCTGTCAGCTGGCGGCGGATGGCGGACTGGCGGCAGCCGGTGTGGCGCGGGGCTTCAGCCCCGCGATCCTACCTCGCCTCCCGCAGCTTGCGCGCCACGCGGTCTTCGATCCAGTGCGGGTCCCACCACTCCACCGGGTTCACCGGGCGCCCCTGCACCTGGATCGAGAAGTGGAGGTGGTCGCCGCCGGCAAGCCCCGTCATCCCGCTGCGCCCGATCTGCTGCCCCCGCTTCACCGTGTCGCCCGGCTTCACATCCATCGACGACAGGTGGCCGTACAGCGACTGCACGCCCATCCCGTGGTCGATGACGACGGCGTTGCCGTAGATGCCGAGGAAGTCGGCGTGCACGACCTTACCGTCGTTGCCGGCCATCACCGGGATGTTCTTCGTGACCGCAAGGTCGAAACCCAGGTGCACCTGCCGATCCACTTCCTTGGCCTCGTAGAAGTACGTCCGGTAGTCGGCGAACTTCGACTCGACCTTCGCGTTGCCGAGCGCGAGGAACGGGCCCGTCCACAGGGCCGCGGCGGCGGTCTGCCGCGAGAGTTCCATGATCTTCTCGGCGTTCAGCCGCCGCAGGTCACTGTTCATCCTGAGGAACGCCGGCAGGTAACTCTCGCCCGGGGCGACCATCAGCTTCAGCTCCGGCGCGTGCTCGAGGATGTCGGGGACGATGCGCTGGAGGAACGCGTCGTTCAACTCGATGCGCCCCTTGCTGAACGGCTTGGGGAACGCCTTGTAGTCGAGCGGGGAATGACTCTCGTTGCCGGCCTCGTCGCGCGCGAACAGCCGGATGGGGGTTGAGAGGTCCTGGTCGAAGAGGAGCGCGAAGAACGCGACGCGCAGCTCCGGGTCCGCGCCGGCGACGCCGGCGCCCGACGCCGCGTAGCCGGGGTAGAGCAGGTCGCCCACCTGCACGCCCGACTGGACGTCGGATGGCGACGCACGGTAGACCACCATTTCGGATCCGCCGAGATTGACGTAGTGGTGGGTGGATACCGGCGAGACCCGCGGCGGGTTGAACCGCACCGCGAACTCCGCCGTCACCGACGCCTCCCGCGTCCGCAGGCCGAACAGCGTCGTTCGCGCGGCGGTCACGACGACCCTGGCGCGGCCGGCCTCGAGGTCCGGCAGCGTGCGCTTGCCGATCGGCCTGCCGATCCGGATCCGGTTCGGCGTCTCCTGCGTCAGCTTAGCCGCCCCGGGCGTGCCGAGCGAGAAGAGCGGGGTGCTCCGGCCGTTCTGCTCGAGGACGATTTCGACTCGGGAGAAGGCGGCCTTCGGGGACTCGACGGAGACGTCGAGGGCCGTGTCGATGCCGATCATCTTCGACGGGCCCAGGATCTTGATCGTGGGCGGGGCGCCGCGGCCGGCGACGACGAATGCGAGCCCGGCAGCGACGACGAGGATCAGTAGGACTGCGAGAAGATACCGCATCCGTCAATCATAACCCGCGCGGGCCGCCGGCTTGACTGGGTCTCGGCGGCGTTGGTAATATCAAAGGCTCGCGCGACCCTCGGTGTGCCGGTATCGTCTAGGGGTCAGGACACGTGGTTCTCAGCCACGGGACCGGGGTTCGAATCCCCGTACCGGTACCAACCTTCCAGGTGGTTCTCCTTCAAGCAGTTAGGTCCGGAGGCTGGCGTGTCTTCGGTCGCGCCTGAAGGACCATCGGCGGGGTCGTTCTTGACAAAGACTTGACAAAATGGGCGCCGGCTCTCGGCGGCGGTGTCTGGTGCGAACACCTTCCCCGCCTCCAGTTTCGCAGCGGCCGCCCGCAGGTTGTCGAGCGTCTGGTTGTCGTAGCGTTCGGTCGTCGTGATCGAGGCGTGACCGGGCAGGTCGCGCACCTGCGCGAGCGGGACGCCGCGCTCCACCAGCCGCGATGCGTACTCGTGTCTCAAGTCGTGCCAGTGGAGGTTGATCGAGCGGAACTCGACCCGGCTGGCTGGCGACAAATCCCGCCACGCCCCTTCTCTTCTCCAATGCGGCTTCAGGTCGTGGGCCTTGAGGACCGCTACGACCCACGCCGTCTTGATGCTGCCGACGGCCTCGCCGGTCTCGTAGCTGAAGCCCGGCGCCTCGTCTGCCTTCTTCCCGCCGGCCGCGTCCAAGCGCAACCACTCGAGCACCGCGCGCAGGCGGTCGGTCGCGATCGGAACGAAGCGGGTCTCCCGGCTCTTCGTCGTTGCTCCTCGGAGGGTCATGAGGTCCTTCTTGAGGTCGATGTCGGCGAAGCGTCTCGCTGCCGCGACGAAAAGGCGTCCGGTCGAGATACTCGCGCCCGACCGCCCAGCTCAGCATGTGACGCAGCAGTTCGATGGTGCGGTTGATCGACGCCGGGGAGAGCGGTCTTCCGAGCGTGAACCCCCCTTCACGAGGCGTCCCGAGACCCGCCATGAAGTCCTCAACGTCGCCCGTCCGGATGTCGCCGATGGCGCATTCGCCGAACCGTGCCAGGATCGGCTTGAGCCGATAGTCGATGGTCTTGGCCAGCGCAAGGCCCTTGGCGACGACGTTGTCGTATGAGCCAAAGTCTCTGCCGGGAATAGACGAGAAATAGGTGACCGAATTCAGGCACCCGATGGTCGCCGAAGTGAACGAACAAGAAGACCGATCATCGGTGATGGCCGAAAGCCGCAGGCGTCAATCGCAACTGCGCCACGTGCCGAGTGCGGAGGGTACGGCTCCGCGCCAGCTTGGTTTCGACGAACGCCGACTCTTCCGGCGTCAACTTGAGGAAGTCCTTCGCTGCAGCCACGCGCCAGCCGTGTGCTTCGAGCGCAGCCCGCTTTGTCTTCTTCATACAAGCCACCTCTCCGCGGCCGGTCAGGCAGCGGTCCTGTGGTGACCTCCATGAAGCGCTTCTACGACGGCCGCTGGATTCCTTGCTGCGACGCGAAGCAGTGCCAGCGCCGGCCCCTCAGGAGCGCGTCGGCCCTGTTCCCAGTTGCGCAACGTCGCCACGCTCACGCCGATCATCAGCGCGAACTCCGGCTGCGACACCTTGAGCTTCGCCCGCACCGCCCTCACGTCCGCCGGTTCAAACGCGACTGTCCGCGATGGCTTCATGGCGCCACGCCGAATCTGGCCGGCCTGACGGACGCTGGTGAGTAGATTCCGAAAAGCGGTGTCTTTCACCTGAACTCCTCCCGAACGAGGCGGCCCAAGACCTTGACTTGTGACGGCGTGAGGTCGCCCTGCTCGCCCTTCGAGTAGATGAACGACATGAAGATCGCGTCTTCCGCGGTTGCCCAGTAGTAGATCACTCGGAGTCCGCCCCGCTTGCCGGTATCGGGGCCGGCCCATCGGAGCTTGGGAAGACCTCCCGAACCGCGGATGACCGCGCCTTGCTCTGGAGGCAACAGCAGCGCGGACTGCAGTGCGCGACAGCGTTCGTCGTCGAGCCACCGCCTCGACTCGCGCGTGAATACGGGAGTCTCGACGAACCGCATGACCGCACTATACGCCATTGGCGTAGTTCAAGCAAGCCCGTCGACTCGCCGTGAGGACTTGACAGAAACTTGAACCGTACCGGGAATGTGGGAGCCGGGATTCGGTGAGTCATTGGCCGCGCACGTCGGAACAGCCGCCCCGGCCGAACCGAGTGCCGTCGTCCTCTCGGCGGGCTGAGGGGATTGGCGTTAGAATGGTCGAAACCGACAACGACAGCGTGGGTTGAGGGCCCCGATGGGGATTCGACCGTGAGCTTGGCTGCGGCTCCCGTCACGCCTGCTCGCGATCGTGGCCGACGTCGGGGACCGATCTCCGGGGAGTGAACGATGTCTATTCCGGTAGTCTCAATCCGCGCCGCGTTGAAGAACGGGGCAGCGACGCTGCTCGTCGGGCTGGCACTCGGGCCGGTCGCCTGCAGTAGCGCCAACCCGATCGGCCCATCGAATCAGCCCGAGGTCGGAAACAACCCGGACAACTTCCAGTTTCAGGCTTCGAACCTCTCGCGAACGACACAAACGCTGACCTATTCGTGGGCCCATACGGGAACCACGGCCAACGTGAACCAATCCGGGCAGATCGCCGGCGGCGAGGCGACGCTCACCCTTCGTGACGGGTCCGGTAACCAGGTCTACAGGAGAACCCTCAGCGACTCGGGCACCTTCATCAGTTCCGGCGGCCCGGCCGGCACCTGGCGGATCGACGTGCAGTTGACGGATGTGAGCGGGACGCTGAACTTCCGAGTTCAGCGCAGGGAATGACCGAAGCAGCGCGTCCGGGCACGAATCGAGGCCGCGACGCCAAGTCCGTTCGGCCAGTCGTGCGGTCACTCTCGACCGAGACTCGCCACACCGTCCCGGCGGGCTTCGCGATCGAACCGGCGCCGGCACCGGGCGCCACCGGCACCTCCGGGCTCGGTCAGAACGTGAACCTCGCCATGATCTGGAGCTGACGCGCCGGCATGACGCCGGTGATCGCGCCGACGCCGAACTTGTTCACCAGATTGCCGCCCGCATCGTACGGCAGGTTGGTGACGGTGTGGTCGGCGAGGCTCACGAAGTTCAGCGTCCTGTTGACGGTCGAGGTCCTGCACGCTGTCGAGGGCGTTGAACGCGTCGAGCCTGACCTCGAACCGGCGGCTGCCGCCGAGCGGCAGCGATTTCGAGACCGACAGGTTGAGATTGCTGTACTGCGGGCCGCGCATCGTGTAGCGGGCCGAATCGAGGCCGATGCTTCCGGGCTGCGGGGCCGTGAAGGCCGCGACGTTGAATTGGCGGTACGGGTCGTCGCTCCAGCCGCGGCCGACCGTGTCGCCGGTGAGCGCAATCCTCGCGTTCTCCGTGCTGCTGCCCGTCAGGTTGACGGCCCCGATGCCGGGGATCGAGAACGTGGCGGTCGTCGGCATGCCGTACCTCAGCACGTAGCTGGCCGAGAGTTGCCAGCCGTTGGCGAGAAGACCGAGCCCCCCGCTCGCCACATCCGGAGTCCGGTAAACGAGGTTCGCCATGAAGATGTGCGGCACATCGAACCCCAACGGCCCGTAGTTGGCCTCGCGGTCCCTGCCGTCGATGCGCGCGTAGTCCCCGTCGCTGCCAAGCGTGCCCTTCGCCGCGCTCCACGAGTAGTACGCGCCGAACATCAGCCCCTTGCTCAACCGGCGGCTGACCGAGGTCTGCAGGGCGTTGTAGTTGGAGTAGGCCGCGAACTCCCACAGGCGGATGTCGCCGAACCCGGCGTACGGACGCATGAAGTCGGCGGCCAGCGCGTTGCCACCGGGTATCGGGCTGAGCGGCGAGCAGCCGGAGCCGGTCTGGCCGCGGGTCGGGTCCCGGTAGGGGGCGCCGTACGCGGCGCCGTACGGCACTGCGTTGAGGCTACGGAACTGCAGCAGGTCGTCCGACTTCGAGCCGACGTACCCCACGTCGAGGACGAACTGCGCTGGCAATTGCGCCTGGAACGAGAGGTTCCACTGGTACACGGTGGGCAGCGTCCAGTCGGTACTGGTTCGGGTAGACGGCGAGCGGCGAGTAGAGCGGCGTCGTGCCCCCCTGGCCGATCTGAGACACGAGGCCCCACGCCAGCACCTGCGTCTGCATGCCCGGAGGGTTGTTGATGAGATCGAACACCTGGTTGCCCTGCGGGCGGTCGTAGAGGATCGCAAAGCCGCCGCGAACGACCATGCGCTGCTTCCCGCTGATGTCGTACGCGAAGCCGACGCGAGGCGACACCCTGAATTTGCCCCCGTCGGTGAGCGTATCGGAGATGCCCTGGCCCGCCTGGAACGCCCCGTTGAACCGGTCCCCGGAGCCCGGCACGACGCGGCCGATGAAGGCGGCAGCGACGGCCGTGCCGGTGACCGCGTCGTAGCCGACTCGCGCGCCGTTGACGACGGCCGGCTGATAGAGACGCACGGCCTTCGCCGGGTCCCACTCGCCGGCCAGCCAGTTGGACGCCGTCTTCGACACGTCCCACTGCGGCGTCAGGTAGTAGAAGCGGACACCGTAGTCCAGCGTGATGCGGCTGGTCGTCCTCCAGTTGTCCTGTACGTACCACTCGACGTTCGTGTAGCGCCACATCGGCTTGGCGTAGGCCGACGCCTGCCCGAAGGTGTTGTAGATCCCGAGGGCCGCGTTGGCGAACGGGTGCAGCGCATCGTACGGGTTGTTCGCATCGTTGTTGAAGTTGAGCTGGCCGTTGAAGTTCGCAAAGGCGCTCTGGTCCTTGAGGCTCTTCTGGTAGTACAGGCCCGCCTTCAGGGTGTGGGCGCCCGCCACCTTCGTCAGGTTCGCCAACGCGTCGTAGGTCGTGTTGAAGTTCGTGAACGGCGCCTGCGCGGCTCTATAGACCGGCTGGTTCGTGATCCGCCCGCCTCCGTAGACGAAGGTCGGAATGTAGTCGTCCTGGATGGCCGTGGTGTTGAGCATCGGGAGCGCCGTCCCGCCCGGCGCGCCCGTCTGCGCGGCCAGATCGGCCAGGTGCGTGCGCGTGAACTTCTCGCTGGTGCTGTACTGGTCGATCGCGTTGTAGGCGCTGCCCACCGAGACTTCGAGCGACGTCGTGCTGTTCAGGACGGCGGTGGCGGTTCCCAGCCAGTTGTAGCCGGGGTAGTCGGCGATAACCTGCACGTCATCGAGGTTGCCGCCGATCGACCAGCCGGCAATCCCGTACGGCAGCTCGTTCTCGCTCGAGTGCCTCATGATGCGTCCCGTCAGGCGCCAGTTGTCGTTCGCCTGGTAGTCCACGCGGAACAGCAGTTGGTCGACCGGCTGGCGGGACGGCGTCTGGCTGCGGTAGTTGTAGCCCACCTGCCCGCTCACGTTCGGGTCGGGGAACAGGCTCAGCGCTGCCAGCGTCGGCGCGTAGAGGCGGCTCGGGTCGATCCGCCCGAGCACGCCCTGATACTTGAAACAGCCTGACGTGTTGCTCGCGGAGCAGGGCAGGCCGGTCGCGTAGTCGCGGATGTACGGCCAGGGGTTGCCGTTGGCGTCCACGCTCTGCGAGAAGTCACCCTTCCGCTCCAGTGCGGTCGGCACCGTCACGCGCACCTGGCTCACCGGGTCCTGCCGCCGCTGGAACTCCTGGTTCCAGAAGAAGAACAGCTTCTTCCTGTCGGCGTTGAAGTGGCCCGGGATGTAGACCGGCCCGCCGATCGTGTATCCCTGGTCGTTCCGCGAGCTGTTCTCCTTCGGGATGCCGTCACGGATGTTCAACCACGTGTTCTCGTTCCAGGCCGAGCGGCGGCCGTACCAGTACGCGGAGCCCCTGAAGTCCCTCGAACCGCTCCTGGTGACCACCTGCACCTGCCCTCCGACGGCGCGCCCGTACTCTGCCTGGTAGCTCGAGGTCAGCACCTTGAACTCCGCCAGGGCATCGAGGTTGGTCTGCACCATGTTGGCGCCGTTGTTTCCCGTGTCGATGTTCGCGACGCCGTCAATCGTCATGTTGTTGGAGTTCGCACGCTGGCCGTTCACGTTGAAGCCATCGACCGACGTCGGTGCGCTGGTGTTCGGGACGACCCCGGGCACCATGGCGGCGAGGCCGAAGAAGCTCCGGCCGGCGACGCCGAAGCTCCGGAGCGCGGCCAACTGCAGCGTGTGCCCGCGCTCGCCGCCCTTGAGCTGGATCTCGGGTGACTGTCCCGTGACCGTGAGCGTCTCCGCCATCTGCCCGAGCGCCAGGGTGAAGATGCCGGCCATGATGCGGTCGTTCGCGTTGACGACGAACCCGGGGAGTTGGATGCTCTGGAAGGCCGGCAGCGCGACGGTGATCGTGTAGGTGTCGGGCTGCACGTAGGGGAAGACGAAAGTCCCCATCGCGTCGGTCGTCACGGTCTGCGCGGTGCCCTTGGTGTCGCTTGCGAGCGTCACCGTGGCGCCGGGCAGGACGCCTCCCTGCTCGTCCTTCACCGAGCCCGACACCGTCGCGCTGGTTGTCTGCGCCAGCGCCGGGCCGCAGCAGAATCAGACAGAGCGCCGCGGCCACCGCCGCGCTCACGCCCGTTCGCCGGAGATGCTGAACCGGAATCACAGCCCCTCCCTTCGTGATGCCCGACGCGCGTCGTCTCCCGCCGCCGACCTGCTCGATCACGAGCCGATCGACGGAGGCGACGTCCAGGCGGCCTGGTCTTCGGCAGGCTCAGGCCAGGGGGATGGCGACGCCGACCTGGACCGAACGGACGGCCCGATATCGCGGATTACGCGCGTGCGGGGAAAAGGCGGAGAGGGAATCGAGCGGGCCTGGTAGAGGTGCCCTGTGCCCTCGGGGCCTATCAGGCCGAGGGCCTCGTCGGGCCGGAGCCGTGTGCCCGCGGCGGGCATCATCGCGACCTCCGCGGCGCATTGTACCCCCGTGGCTCGGGTTTGGAAAGCAAGAGCTAGGGCCACTCCCTTCACGCCGGCTCGTAGAACCCCATCACCCTGCAGGTGAGCGTCAGCTCGGGCAGTCTCGCCAGCGCCCGCCTGACGTGCTCGTCGTCTTCCGGCCCGAGGAAGTCCAGCAGGAAGGCGAAGGCGCCCGGGTCGCTCCTGAGCGGACGCGACTCGATGCGCGTCAGGTTCAACTGCTCGTCGGCGAACACCCGCAGCACGTCGAGCAGCGCGCCGGCACGGTGCGCCGCGGAGAAGACCAGTGAGCACTTCCTCCCCCCGTGGCGCGCATCGCCCTTCGGCGCGAGCACCAGGAAGCGGGTCGTGTTGGCGGGATGGTCCTCGATGTTCTCCCTGACAATCTCCAGGCCGTAGAGTTGCGCGGCCAGCGCGCTCGCGATGACCGCCGCCGACTGCGGCCGTTCGGCAGCCAGCCAGCGTGCGGCGCCGGCCGTGTCGTAGAACGGCCGCGCCTCGAGGCGGTGCCGGGCCAGGAACCGGCGACACTGCCCGAGGGCTTGCGGGTGCGAGTAGGCGCTCTTCAGCTCGCTGTAGTCCGTGCCGGGCGGGACCAGCAGGCAGTGGCGGATCGGCACCCGCACCTCGCCGACGATGGCGAGATCCGTCTCGACGAGCAGGTCGTTGACCTCGCCGGCCGCCACCAACTCGAACACGTCGCGGAACTCCCGGCAGGGCATCGGGACGAGCGACGCGTCACGTGTGCGGACCGCCAGCTCGCCCTACGCCCCGCGCTCGCCCTGGAACGCGGCCAGGCAGCCGGTCGTCGAGCAGGCGGAGCAGCCGCCGGTCGGTGTCGTCAATCGCGGCCCTGAGCTTCACGAGGTCCATCGCTGTCTCCTTCTCCTGGTCAGTCATGCGTCCACCTCGGACGGGAATGGGATCGCAAGCACGGTGGCTTGCGCCACGAGCGAACATCCTGGCGATGCTCCGCGTCAGGAGTCAGTAGAAAGAGCGGGCGGCGGTGGGGGAGTGGGTGTTCGGGCTGGGGGGCCCGAAGGGGGATCGAAACGCCGGCGGGCGGACGGCGGACGCGCGATCGCGGGGAGCGGCCGGCATCGCTGTCTGCATGGGAAGGTACCGTCGCATCGGCTGTCCGGCGAGTCAACCGGGAGACGGGATGCGCGGGTGACCCGAGGTGGGCGAGGATACACCAAACCGAGGACACCCCTGGCGGACCCGCGCCTTTCTGCTAGAATCACCCGTCCATGATCCACGACGGCAGCGGGCCACCAGGTCGCGGGGGACAATCACGGCCCGAGAACCGGCCGGTCGTTCCGCCGCGGCGCTATGCCCTGTGGCTGCTGATCCCGGTGCTCGTGCTCGCCTCGGTGAAGGCTGTCGCATCGCTGTGGCTCGCCGGGATGACCGGTTTCACGGGGCCGGGCGCGGTGGAAGCCGGCTCGGCCGTCCGCTGGACCGGCGCATGGCACGTGCCGGCGACCGGGCTCTACGACGTTTCACTCCTGGCGCCCGAGGGCTCGACCTGGAGCATCGACGGCTGGCCGGCCGCGCGCGCCGAAGCAGTCGCCCCGGCTGAACCGAGAACCCTCGCCCTTTCGGCCGGCTTCCATGACATCGTCATCGAAGCGCCGCGCTCCGATGGGACGCCGGTCGTCACCCCGATGTGGGCCCGGGCGGGCGGCGCCCTTCAGCCACTCGCCGCCGCGCAAGTACTTCCGGCAGGGCCCGATCATCCACGCCTGGCGGGCGCGGCGTTCTGGCTGAGGGACCGGCTTCGCCTGCCGCTTCTCGTGAGCCTCGCCGCGTTCCTCGTAGCGGTTTTGTTCACGCTTGCGCGGTCGGTGCGCGCCAGGCTGGCCGACACGTTGTCTGCGGCCACACGGCGTCGGGCCGCGCTGGTCGTCACGATCGCGCTGCCGGCCCTCATCGTGGCCTACGGTGCGGCCCTCCGGTTCGAGGCTCTGACATCCAGCTACGGCACGGTGGACTCGCCGGCCTGGCTGCGCGTCCTTCAGGAGCGGGCGGCCGGCCCGCCGCACGCGCTGCATCCGTCGAATGTCTACTGGGACCTCGTTCCGCTGTCGCCGCATCGCGACGCCCCGCCGTCCCGCTACGTCAGCGATCCATGGACCTACCTGAAGTTCGCGCGGGAGATGCGCTGGTTCTACGCGGCACACTATCGGGAACCCCTCATACCGTTCCTCACTCGGACGGCGCTCTGGCTCCTGGACGACCAGGACGTCGCCGTGAGCCTCGTCTCGACCTGCTTCGGGATCTCGACGGTCCTCGTCGTGTATCTCCTGGGGTCGCTCGCCTTCTCACGCTCCGTCGGCCTGGGCGCGGCGGCGCTGACCGCGGTCGAGTACCACCTGATCTCGGAGGACATTGCCGGCGGGCGCGACGTCGCGGCCACCTTCGTCGTGGTCGCATGCGCGTACGCACTTCTTCGCTACTGGCGCAACCCGTCGACGCGGAATGCGGTGATCGTCGGACTGGCCGCCTCGGTCGCCTGCCTCGTCCGGATTACGTCGATCTTCTTCCTCGTCCCGGGCGTGGCCCTCGTTCTCGTCGTGACGAAGCGTCCGTGGAAGGAACGGATGAAGAGCCTGGGCGTCGCTGTGGCGGTCGCGACGCTTCTCGTCGGCCCGTACCTGGTGTCGTGCTGGTGGGTGTTCGGCGATCCGCTCTACGCGCTCAACTTCCACGCGCGCGGCTTCCAGGTGACCGAGCGCATGACGATCGACGGCCCGCCGAGCGCGATGTCGTACGTGGTGGGCAAGCTCGCCGACCGTCCGTATCGCACGCTGCACACGATCGCCGTCGGTATGACCAGCTATCCGTTCACCAACAAATGGGCTGGATTCGACCGGTGGGTGCCGGGTCTCGGCGCGTGGCTCTCGGCGGCGGCGCTGGCCGGCCTGCTGCTGTTCGCCGGTTCGTGGCCGGGACGGCTGCTCCTTCTGGTGCTGGCGTGCTCCCTGGTCCCGTTCGCGGCCACGTGGCAGCTGGCTGCCGACTGGCGATTCACACAACACGCCTACCCGTTCTTCCTCATCGCCGCCGTCCTGGCAATCGTCGAGGCCGCCCGATGGGTCGGCACGGGCAACGCGGTCCGGGTGTTCAGCGCCGGCCACCGGCCGTCGTGGCGCACTGCGGGAGGCTGGTTCGTGCTGATCGGCGGCGTGGTCGCCGGCACGTGGATGATTGGGCGGACCCTGCCCTGGCTGATCGCCCGCGAGTCGCTCGGGCTCGGTGACGCCGTCACCATCACAGCCGGCAACGGCGACCGCGCCTTCTTCGTCGAGGGCTGGTACCCTCCCCTGACGACGGGCGGCGTGACCGCCCGGACCGGCGACGGGAGCCGTTCGGTCGTGGACCTGCCGCTGCCGCGCGTTGACGACTACACGATGACGCTCCGGCTGGACCCGGCTCCGCGGCCGACCGACGCCGAACAGTTGCTGCCGACGGTCCGCGTGTTCGTGAACGAATCGCTGGTACGCGACATCCCGCTGCAGTGGACCCCGGGGCGCGTGGGGGCGTACGACTTCGCCGTCCCGCGCAGCATGCTGAAGGCCGGCAGCAACCGCCTCGTCCTGACACTCGCGCCCGGCCCGGCCGCAAGTTCGCCCGGCGGCAGGCCTGTCGTGCCAGGCCTCGGCGACGGCTCGACGTTCTCGCTCTGGTACGTGAGAGTCCGGCCTCCGGCCGCGCAGGCGCCGTAGTGGTGTGCGAGACATGAGCGATTCCCCGTCCCGCGTCATCGTCATCGGCGCCGGCCCGGCGGGCCTCACCGCCTCGGTGGAGCTCAGTCGCCGAGGCGTCCCGGTCACCGTCACTCGAGAAGGACACACTCGTCGGCGGAATCGCCCGCACGGAGAGCTACAAGGGCTACCACTTCGACATCGGCGGGCACCGCTTCTTCACGAAGATCCCCGAGGTGAACCGGTTCTGGCACGAACTGCTCGGCGCGGAGTTCATCACGCGCCCGCGCGTCTCGCGCATCTTCTACCAGGGCCGGTTCTACGACTATCCGTTGCGCGCGTTCAATGCCTTCTCGAACCTCGGCCTGTTCACCAGCATCGGCGTGGTGGCAAGCTACCTCTGGTCGCAGGCCCTTCCCTACCGGCGTGAAGACACGTTCGAGGAATGGGTGTCGAACCGGTTTGGCAGGAAGCTGTACCGCATCTTCTTCAAGACCTACACCGAGAAGGTCTGGGGCATACCCTGCAGCGAGATCCGCGCCGAGTGGGCGGCGCAGCGCATCAAGGACCTCAACCTGCCGGTGGCCGTGTGGAACGCCCTGTTCGGCACGTGGGGCCGAAAGCGTGCCGTCGTCCAGACGCTGATCGAGCAGTTCGAATACCCGCCGCTCGGCCCCGGCCAGATGTGGCGGAAGGCCGCGGAGTTCACGGTGGCGCGCGGCGGCGAGGTGCGGATGGCGACCGATGCCGTGCGGCTGCGCCACGCCGGCGGCCGCGTGACCGAGGTGGTGACCCGCCGCGATCGAGACGGACTCGAAGAGACGTTTCACCCGTCCGACGTCATCACGTCCATGCCGCTCGCAGAGCTGGTCCGGAAGCTCGACCCGCCTCCGCCTCCTCACGTTCTCTCAGCAGCCGGCGGCCTCTCCTATCGCGACTTCCTGACCGTCGTCCTCATCGTCCGCCAGCCGGACCTCTTCCCCGACAACTGGATCTACATCCATTCGCCGGAAGTGCGGGTAGGGCGCATCCAGAACTTCAAGAACTGGAGCCCGGGCATGGTCCCCGACCCGTCGATGTCGTCACTCGGACTCGAGTACTTCTGCAACGAGGGCGACGACGTGTGGACCATGACCGACGAGGCGCTGCTCGCGCTCGGCCGGAAGGAGATGGCGGAGATCGGACTGGTGAACCCGGCCGACGTCGTCGATGGGACGGTGGTGCGCCAGGTGAAAGCGTACCCGGTGTACAACGCCACCTACGCGGGCTTCCTCCAGACCATCAGGGACTACCTCGCCACGTTCGGCAACCTGCAGACGATCGGGCGGAACGGACTCCACAAATACAACAACCAGGACCATTCCATGCTGACGGCGATGCTGGCCGTGCGAAACCTGCAGGGCGAGCGTCACGACCTGTGGGAGGTCAACACCGAGCGCTCGTATCACGAGGAGGTAGCGACCAACCCTGCCGCGCCCGAAGCTGCGTGATGTGCGCCACGTGATGCCGCCCATGCCACGCATAGAGGGCGAGCGCGCGGTCCAGCGCGACCGGCCCGAGCACCGAGTGGTTGTAGGTTCGCGCGAACGCCTCGGGTGACAGCGACTCGAGAAACGACACCCATCGCGCGTGCAAGGCGTCCAGGAGTGCGAGCGAACCATCGACACGGGTGGCAACGGCGTCGGGAAGCCGCGCCCATGCCGCCTCGTCGTAACCGACCACGGTGGGGTTCTCGGCCGTGGCGGCGAGCTTGAAGCGGACGTAGGCATTCATGTGGCTGTCGGCCAGGTGATGCACGACCTGGGCGACAGACCACCCCTCTTCTCGGTACGGGTGCTGCAACTGCTCCGGTCCGAGCCCGGCGACCGCCGCGCGCAGCTGCGAGGGCAGGGCGGCGACCTCGCGCATGAAGGCCTGACGGCCCTCATGGGTGTACGACACTGGCGGCGCGAACGTTCCGATGGGGTAACGCGGGTCTTCCATGGACAGGCTCCTCTGGAACGGGGGACAGGTACCGTCTGGCCTTCCGGAATTGTACCCGTCCGCGCGCCCACGGCGCGCAAGACGTTTCGCCATGCACCGGCATTGGGCCATCGAGGCGAGGCCGATGTGGCGGCCCGGACGACAGTCGCCCGTCGGCCGAGAGGTATAGAATGCGCTCGGAGGCGGGAGCATGCACGCACGGCCACACCACCTGTTTCGCACACTGGGCGCCGGCATCCTGGCAGCCACCCTGCTGGCGGCGGTCCCGGTCTTCTCGATCGTCGGATCGGCGCAGCGCGGCGGCGCCGCTGCCGGGCTCGCGCAGGACACGCCCTCAGACACCCCTCGCTTCCAATACATGGGGCCGCCCAGCTCCGGCCGCATCTCGGCGGTGGCCGGGATCCCCGGCGACACGACGACCTACTACGCGGGCGCGGCGTCGGGCGGCATCTGGAAGACGACCGACGGCGGCAAGACCTTCGTGCCGATCTTCGACGACCAGCCGGTGCAGGCCATCGGCGCGCTGGCCGTCGCCTCCTCCGATCCGAAGATTGTGTGGGCGGGCACGGGCGAGGCGTGGGCCATTCGCGACGCCGACGTACAGGGAGACGGCGTCTACAAGTCCACCGACGCCGGTGCGAACTGGAAGAACATGGGCCTCAAGGACACCGGCCGCATCAGCCGTATCGTCGTCCACCCCAGGAACCCCGACATCGTCTTCGTGGCAGCGCTGGGACGCGCCACCGGGCCGCAGGAGGAGCGCGGCGTCTACCGGACGACCGACGGCGGCACGACGTGGCAGCGCGTCCTCTTCGTCGATCCCAATACCGGCGTCTCGGGCCTCGCGATGGATGCCAACAACCCCGACATCCTGATCGCCGGGACGTGGGAGGTGGTGATGCACACGTGGGCGATGTTCAGCGGCGGCCCGGGCAGCGGCATCCACATGTCGAAGGACGGCGGCACGACCTGGAAGAAGATCGTGCACCCCGGCCTGCCGAAGTCGCCGGTCGGGAAGATCGACGTGGCGATCGCGCCCTCGAACTCCAACCGGATGTACGCGCTGATTCAGACGCCAAACCAGGGCTCCCTCTGGCGGTCCGACGATGCCGGGGTGTCGTGGCGCGTGGTGAGCTGGGACCGGTCGCTCATCGGCCGCGCCGGCTACTACATCAGGGTCGCCGTCAGTCCCACCAACCCCGACGAAGTCCTGGTGATGAACAGCAGCAGCCACCGATCGACGGACGGCGGCCTCACGTTCCCGCTGAGCGCCGGCGGATGCGGCGATTGTCACGACGTCTGGATCGACCCGAAGAATGCCGACCACTGGGTGAGCACCGGCGACGGCGGCATGGGCATCACCACCAACCACGCCCAGAGCTTCTTCTCGGTGATCCTGCCGATCGGCCAGATGTACCACGTGGCCATCGACAACCGGGTGCCGTATTGGATCTACAGCAACCGGCAGGACGACGGGACGATGCGCGGGCCGAGCAACTCGCCCGTGCCGGTGACGAACGTGCCGACGCCGGCGTATACGGCGGCGAGGCCGGCGCCGACCGGCGGCCGCGGGGGCGGCGGCGGCGGCGAGGGTGAAGGCGGTGGCGGGCGCGGCGCGGCGCCGACCTCGTGGCAGGCAAACATCGGCGGCTGCGAGTCGGGTTTCACGATTCCCGACCTGACCAACCCCGACATCGTCTGGGCCACCTGTTACGGCAACAAGGTGACGCGGTTCGACAACCGGCTCGGGCAGGCGCGCTCGGTGAGCCCGTGGATCATGACGCTCGACTCCGAGCCGAACAAGGTGAAGTACCGGGCGCACTGGACGCCGCCGCTCGCGCTCGACCCGTTCGATCAGAAGACGGTCTACTACGGCACGCAGGTGATCCACAAGACGTCCAACGGCGGGCAGAGCTGGACGGTGATCAGCCCGGATCTATCCACCAACGACCCGACCCGCATCGTGTCGTCGGGCGGCATCGTCGGCGACAACCTGGGCCAGTTCTACGGCGAGGTGGTGTTTGCGATCGCGCCGTCGACAATCCAGCGCGGTCTCATCTGGGCCGGCACCAACGACGGCCTGATCTGGGTCACGACGGACGGCGGCGGCAACTGGACGAACGTGACGAAGAACGTGGCCGGTCTCCCCGTCTGGGGCACGGTGCGCCAGATCTCGCCGTCGACGTTCGACGCGGGCACGGCCTACGTGGCGGTCGACTTCCACATGATGGACAACCGCGAACCGTTCATCTACAAGACGACCGACTCCGGGAAGAGCTGGAAGAAGATCAACGGCGACATTCCCACCGGGCACCCGCTCGACTACGTGATGAGCGTCGTCGAGAACCCGAACCGGAAGGGGATGCTCTTCGCCGGCACGGGCCGGGCGTTCTTCTACTCGATGGACGACGGCGCCCACTGGACGCAGATCAAGGGCGGGCTGCCGGCCTCGCCGGTGACGTGGATCGAGGTGGCGCCGCGCGAGCACGACGTCGTCGTCTCGACCTACGGCCGCGGCCTGTGGCTGTTGAGGGACATCACGACGCTCGAGCAGGCGGACCAGGTGCGCGCCGACGCGCCCGCATTCCTCTATGCGCCGCGTGCGGGCGTCCGGCAGGCGCGCAGCGGCCGCGCCGAATTCCTCTACACGCTGAAGGCGGCCGGGCCCGTCACTCTGGAGATCCTGGATGAGGGCGGGTCGGTCATCCGGGCGTTGAGCGCCAGCGGGCGCGCCGGGCTGAACCGGGCCTCGTGGGACCTCCGCTACGAGCCGTCGCAGCAGGTGGCCCTGCGCACGACGCCGCCCGACAATCCCCGCATCTGGGACGAGCCCCGGTTCAAGGGGCGGACGACGCGGCCGATCGTGCACTGGGGGATCCAGGGGCCGCAGCGCACGGGCCCGATCGTCGCGCCGGGGAAGTTCACGGTGCGCCTGACGGCAGGTGGCGCGCCGCTCACACGGCCGTTCGAGATCGTCAAGGACCCGGCGATCCCGTCGACCGACGCGGACCTGCAGGCGAACACCTCGATGCAGATCCGTATCCAGAAGGCGATCAACGAGACGGCCGGGATGATCAACCGTCTCGAGATCGTCAGGAGGCAGCTGGAGGACCAGCTGAAGGCGAATGCCGGCAAGGCCCCGCTCGAGAAGGCGCTGAAGAACCTCGACAAGAAGGCGCTCGACGTCGAGCTGCGGCTGTTGTCGCGGAGCGACCTGCACAGCGACGACAAGTGGTACGTCGAGGCGTACAAGGTCTACCTGAACCTGCTGTGGTTCTTCGGCGACGTCGGCCTCGGCGCGAGCGACGTCGCCGGCGGCGCCGACTACAGGCCGACGGATCAGGCGGTGCAGATCTTCGACATGCTCGAGAGGGAGCTGGCGGAGGCGCGCACCGCGTTCAACGCGTTGATGAGCACGGACCTGCCGGCGTTCAACAAGGCGATGGCGGGGAAGGTGCCGGCGATCACGGACAACGTGAAGTAGGATGAACCTCTCCGACATCGACTTCGCCGAGCTGTACCGGAGGCAGATGCAGCTCGCGAACCGCCAGGAGAAGACGCCGGAGTACTGGGACGGCCGCGCGCCGGCCATGAGAGAGCGCTTGTCCGACAGCCAGTACGTCCGGCAGTTCGTGGCCGCGCTCGATCTGACGGATTGCGCCACGCTGCTCGACGTCGGTTGCGGGCCCGGCACGATTGCCCTCACCGTCGCTCCCCGCCTCGACCGTGTCTACGGACTCGATTACAGCCCCGGCATGCTGGCGGCGTTTGCGGAGGAAGCGCGCGCGCGAGGGTTGACCGCGGTCACGCCCATCCTCAGGGCCTGGGACGACGACTGGAACGACGTCCCGACCTGCGATGTCGTCGTCGCCTCGCGATCGACCGCGGTGCCCGACCTCGAGGCCGCCGTTCTCAGGCTCGATTCGAAAGCGCGCAAGCGCGTCTACATGAGCTATCCCGCCGATGGCAGGCTGCCCGGCGACGAGGTGCGGCGCGCGATCGGCCGCGGCGACGCGTCCTCACCCGACTACCTCTGCGCGGTCGGGATTCTCCATCACCTCGGCCTCCATCCCACGCTCGGCTATCTGACGACGGAGAACCGGTTCGCCAGGTGCGCGGACTTCGGGGGCTTCCTGGCGAAGGCGACCGAACTGCTCGGCGCGTTGAGCCCGGAGGAAGAGCGCCGTCTGGAGACGTTCTTTCGTGAGACGGGCGACCGCGGCCGGCAGGAGGCGACGCGCTGGGCGCTGTTCTCCTGGGAAGCAGGGAAGAGGGTGGCGCGATGAGCGGTGGACGCGCGCGCGTCTGGCAGCGCGCCGCCGTGTACGGCAGCCTCTGGGCGGCCGTGGAGATTGTCGTCGGCAGCTTCCTCCATAACCTCCGGGTTCCGCTGGCCGGCAGCGTGCTGGCCGCGACCGGCGTCATGGTCATGACAGCCGGGCACCGCGCGTTTCCCGAGCGTGGACTCATCTGGCGCGCGGCGCTCGTGTGCGCGCTGATGAAGTCGGTGTCGCCAAGCGCCATCATCCTGGGGCCGATGGTCGGCATCCTCATGGAAGGCGTGTTGCTCGAGTCGATGGTGCGCGTGTTCCGGGGCCGGGCCGCCGGCTACCTGTTGGGGGGCGCGCTGGCCGTCTCGTGGTCGATGGCGCAGCGGGTACTCAACGCCGTCATCTCCTTTGGCACCGACGTCGTACGGCTCTACGTCGACGCCTACTCCTTCGCGGCGCGATCGCTCGGCGTCTCGTCCATCGGTCCGTTCGACCTGATTGCCGCCCTCGTCGCCCTGGAGCTGCTGGCCGGTTGTGCAGCCGCCGCGCTGGGCCTGCGCGTCGGGCGCGAAGCCCGGACCACGGCCGTCTCGCTCCCCGATGCCGGCGCGCCGGGACCCTGGTTTCCAGGCCCTCCCATCACCGCCGAAGGGAGCTGGTCCATTCCGCGCCTCGTCCTGGTCGCCGCCGCGCTGGTGGCGGGCATGGCGGCGCTTGGCTTCGTGCCGTGGTGGGCCGGCGGCCTCTACGTGGCCGCGTTCGCGGCCTTCGCGCTCCGCACCTACCCGCGTGCGCTGGCCAGGATCCGCCGCCCCTCGCTCTGGATCGAGATGGCTGCCGTCATGCTGCTGGCCGGTCTCGTGTTCGGGGGGGTGCGCCACGGCATCTCGGGCCTGCTGGAGGGCCTCGCCGCCGGGGCCGCGATGGTCCTTCGCGCAACGCTCGTCCTGTTCGGGTTCACCGCGATCTCGGTCGAGCTTCGCAACCCGGCGATCCTCTCGCGTGTCGAGCGTCACCGGCTGATCGGCCTGTCGGACGCGCTCGGCGTGGCTTTCGGTGCGCTGCCCGCATTCACGGCGGCCCTGACGGGGGAGCGCGGGCTGTGGCGGCGCCCGTCGCTCGCGGCGTCCAGGATGCTGCAGGTCGCCAATCGCCTCGTGATCTCCGGCGGCGGCAGTCGCGGAAGCCGGCCGTCGGTCATCGTCACCGGAGCGACGGGATCGGGCAAGACCACCTTGGTCCAGGCCGCGATCGAGCGCCTGCGCGCGCGCGGCGCGCGCGTGGCGGGCATCCTCGCCCCCGGGTTCGTGGCCGGCGGGCGCCGCACGGGATTCGACATCGTCAATCTCGCGACGGGCGAACGGAGGCCGCTCGCGCGCGAAGACGAGCACGTCGCCGGCCCTCACCCGCGATGGAGCCGGTTCGCCTTCTCGCCCGAGGGGCTGGAGGTGGGACACAGGGCCCTCGGCGAGGACGCCAAGGGCGCCGACGTGGTGGTGGTGGACGAGGTCGGCCCGTTCGAGTTGTCCGGGGGCGGCTGGGCGGGGGCGCTCGATGCGCTCGTGGCGACATCGTCGGGCGCCGTGCTTCTCGTCGTGCGAGAGTCGCTCGTGGAGGCGGTGAAGGCGAGGTGGGGGTCGGCCGAGTCCGTCGTCTGCGACGTGTCGTCGGCGAGCCCGGACGCCGTCGCGGATCGGCTCAAGCCCGTCTGAGCCCTTGGTCCGCCCACGCTCGTCCCTGTGCTACCCTTTTCCACCGTGCGGAAGGTGCTCATCGGCGCGGTCCTCGGCCTCGCGGCCGCCGTCGTGGCGGCCCTCCTGGGGCTGACGCCGTTTGTCGACACAATCGAACGCAAGACGTACGACTGGCGAATCCAGTGGACCGCGGACCCGGCCTCGGCCCGGAAGGATATCGTTCTCGTGGCGATCGACCAGTCCAGCGTCAGAAACCTCGAACCCCTGGTCGGTCGGTGGCCATGGCCGCGGATGATCCATGCGTCGCTGCTCGACTACCTGGCGCGAGCTCCCGCGAAGGTGATCGTCTACGACGTGATCTTCAGCGAGCGCGACCGGCGGTCGTTCAAGGTCGGGGAAGACACGTGGACGGGCGAGGAGTCGGACCGCGCGCTGGCGCAGGCGACAGTGAAAGCCGGCAACGTCGTCCACGTGGTGGACGTCGCGGCGGAGGCTGGCGGCGCCGCCCAGGAGACGATCGCGGCGACCCCGTACCGGCTCGACGAGCGCGTCGAGCCGCGCGCGGTGGCGACGCCTCCCTTCGCGGAACTGGCGACAGCCAGCCGGGCGCTCGGCCACAACCTGGTTGCCGCGGATCCCGACGGCCCGGTCCGCCGCGCGATTCCGTTCGTGCGGGGCGGCGGCCAGTACCTGCCGTCGTTGCCCTTCGCGGCCGCGATCATCGCTCGGGGAGTGGCGCCGGCGGATGTCGCCACCGCCGGCGGGACGCTGCGGGTCGGCGACCGCTCGGTGCCGCTCATCGAGGCCGAACTTCCGAGCTTCGACGGGCGACGCCATTCGAGCCTTCGCACGTTGATCCGTTATCCGGGGGGCGTGCTGGACCCGCGGACGAAGCGGCCGACCTACGCCGACTACTCGTTCTACGACCTGTTCTATTCGGAGCAGCAGATCCTGGCGGGCGAGAAGCCCCTGGTCGATCCCGCGCGGTTCAAGGACGCGATCGTCGTCGTGGGCACGACGGCGCCCGGCCTCCACGACCTCATCCCGGTGCCGTTCTCCGAGGGCAAGATGCCGGGGATGCAGGTCCACGCAAGCGTGCTCGACAGCGTGCTGTCCGGCCGGTTCATGCGGCCTGCGCCCGCGTGGGTCGGTGCCATCGCGCTCCTCGTGGGCGCGCTCCTCGTCGGAGTCGGCGTGGCGCGCTTCGGCGTGTGGCCGGGCCTTACTGTTACGGCGACGGTTGCCGCGGCGTATGCGGCCGCCTCCATCGCGCTCTTTCAGCAGGGGCTGTGGATCCGGATGGTGGAGCCGGCGGCCGCGCTGACGCTCGCCGCCTTCGGCGGCGTGTCGTACCAGTACCTCGTCGAAGGGCGCGAGAAGCGGCACGTGAAACGGCTGTTCTCGCGCTACGTGTCGAAGGACGTCTTCGACCAGCTGATGTCGGACCCGTCGAAGGCGGGCCTCGGCGGCGAGCGGCGGTCGATGACGGTCCTCTTCTCGGACATTCGCGGCTTCACGACGTTCTCGGAGCAGGGGGAGCCCGAGGCGATCGTCCAGCAGCTGAACGAGTACCTCTCGCGCATGGTACACGTGGTGTTCGAGCACCGCGGCACGCTCGACAAGTTCATCGGCGACGCGGTGATGGCGCTGTTCGCGGCTCCGCTCGACGATCCGGATCACGCGGAGCATGCCGTCCAGGCCGCGCTCGCCATGCTGAGGGAACTCGATGAGCTGAACCGCCGGTGGGCCGCTGAGGGCCGCCCGACGCTAGCCATCGGCGTCGGCGTCAACACGGGGGACATGGTGGCGGGCAACATCGGCTCCGAGTCGGTCATGAGCTACACGGCCATCGGCGATGCCGTCAACCTCGGGTCGCGGCTCGAGTCGCTGAACAAGCAGTACGGCACGTCGGTCATCATCAGCGACGCCACCCGAGAACGCCTGAAGGGGAGGTATGATATTCGGGCGCTGGGCGACGTGGTCGTGAAGGGCAAGAGCCAGCCGGTCGCCATCTTCGAGGTCAAGGAAGCCACGGGAGCGGGTGAGTCATGAGACGCGCGATTCTCGTCACGACGGCAACGGCGCTCGTCGCGTGTGCGGCGGTGATCGCGGTGCCGGGGACGGCGGCCGCACAGTTCGGCGAGATCATGAAACGGGCTCAACAGGTTCGAGAGCTCGTGATCACCGAGGGCGACGAGATCCGCCTGGGCCAGTCGGTCAGCGAGAAGGTCCGGGCGCGCTACGGCGTCGTCCAGGACCCGGCGGTTCACCGCTACGTCACGCTGGTCGGCGCCGTGCTGGCGACATCCAGCAAGCGCCCGGGCCTGCCCTGGACCTTCATCGTGCTCGACACCGACGGCGTGAACGCGTTCGCGGCGCCGGGCGGCTTCATCCACATCACGCGAGGCGCCCTCGGCCTGATCTCGAGCGAGGCGGAGTTGGCCGGCGTCATCGCCCATGAGCTGACGCACGTGACCGAGAAGCACACCGTCAACGCCATCAAGAAGGGCAAGATGGTGCAGATGGGGGCCAACGAAACGCTGGGCGACCAGGCGGTGTTCAACCGCCTGGTGGAGAAGACCACGGAGCTCGTCATGGCCGGGTTCGGCCGGGCCGAGGAACTCGAGTCCGACCGCGAGGGGCTGAAGCTGGCGAACCAGGTCGGCTACGCGCCGAAAGGCATCGGCGACTTCCTCCGGCGGCTGGAGGACCGGAACAGGGCGGCATCCGAGAAGCAGGGGCTGTTCGCCTCGCACCCGGAGATGACCGAGCGGATCGGCCTTCTGGCGAATCAGGCGGCCGCGGCGAAGCCGGCAGGGACCGCGACGCTCGAGGCGCGGTACCGGCAGTTCATCACCTACAAGGCCAAACCGCAGACCGAAATCGCCGGTGTCGAAGCGGGCACCGCGGGGCTCGCCGGCGGCAGCGCGAAGTCGGACAAGACCAAGGACGACGAGAAGAAGGAAGAGCAGCCCAAGAAGAAGGGATTCGGCCTCGGCGGCCTGCTGAAGCCGACGGGATCGGAGTCGAAATCGGCCGAGGTGACCGGCTCGGGGGCCTCCCGCGGCGTGGACACCGAGCGCAACGCGAAGGGCGGGTCGAACCCGGCCATCGTCGTCGTCAACATCCAAGTGTCCGACATCAACGCGTTCAAGAAAGAGGGCGGGCTGAAATAGCGCGGGGCTCCAGTTGAGAGGTGTGGCGCGGGGCTTCAGTTGAGAGGTGTGGCGCGGGGCTTCAGTTGAGAGGTGTGGCGCGGGGCTTCAGCCCCGCGATCGTGACCCGATGATTCAGACCCCCGAGTTCCTCGTCGGCGCCGTCGGCCTGGTGTTGACCCTCGCCTTCCGGGTATTCACCGCCAACCGTCTCATACGGAGCAAGCTGCGCCTGTCACTCCTCTGCTTCGCGGGCCAGCTCGCGCTCGGCGGGTTCCTGTGGAGCGGGCGCGATCTGCTTTCGGCCGGGACGATCGCTCAGGTCCACTCGGTCACCCACCTGCTGCTCGCCCTCGGCGCGATCACGTTCGTCGTCGTCACCGCCGTCAACCCGTGGAGGGTGGACAGGACGCCGGAGCAGTTCCCCAACATCGTCCAGGACACGATCATCATCGGGATCTTCATGGTGATCGGCACCAGCGTGATGCAGGAGAAGTTCCTGACGACGTCCGCGGTCGGCGCGGTGGTCATCGGCTTCGCGCTGCAGGACACGCTGGGCAACACCTTCTCCGGCCTCGCGATCCAGGTCGAGAAGCCGTTCCGCGCGGACCAGTGGGTGCGGATTGGATCCTTCGAAGGTCGGGTGGTCGAGATCACGTGGCGCGCCACGAAGCTCCGCACGAAGAGCGGCGACGCGGTGATCGTGCCGAACAACATCGTGTCGAAGGAGGCGATCACCAACTTCTCGGAGCCGGCCGGTCCGACGCGGCTGTTCGTCGACGTCGGCGCCAGCTACCACGTGCCGCCGAACGAGGTGAAGGCCGTCATCATCGCCGCCCTCCGCGACGCTCCTCTGGTGCTGACGGATCCCGGCCCCGACGTCGTCATCGCCGATTTCGGAGCCTCGGCGATTGCCTACCGGGTGAAGTTCTGGGTGGCCGACTACGGCGTGGACGATCCGGCGCGCGACCAGGTGCGGACCTGCATCTACTATGCGTTCCGGCGGCACGGTATCGACATCCCATACCCCGCGCAGGTGACCTACATCGGGCCCGAGACGGTCGTCACGACGGCATCGGAGGCGGATCGGACCAGCTGGGTCGACGCCGTCGACGTGTTCGCGCCCATGTCGCCAGCCGACCGCGCGACGCTGGCGGCCCTGTCCCGCGAGCGCCTCTACGGCGCCGGGCAGACGATTGTCAGACAGGGCGACACGGGCGACTCGATGTTCGTCATCGGCCGCGGCAGCGTCCGCGTGACGATCCTGCCGGGCGCGACCGAGGTGGCGACGATTTCGGCCGGCGGCTACATCGGCGAGATGTCGCTCCTGACCGGCCAGCCGCGCACGGCGACCGTGTCGGCGAAGACCGACTGCGTGCTGCTCGAGATCTCGGCCGCGGATTTCCGGAGGATCGCGCTCGCACAGCCGGCCGTCGTCGAGCAGGTGACCGCCGTCGTGGCCGAGCGCCAGGCGGGCCTGGTGCGGAGCCGCGACTCCGCGGCCGCCACCCTCACCACGGCCGAAACGAGGCGCAGCTTCCTGCTGAAAGTCAGGGAGTTCCTGCGGCTGTAGTCCGACCGCCGGATTCAGCGCTGTCCCGGCGCCGCCTTCAGGACCCGCCCGACGGGCGGGGCGCGTCTATTCGGTCCATACCAGCAGCCGCTCGCCCTTTCGGCCGGACCAGTTCAGCACCAGCCCCGGGCCGCGGCGGTCGATGTCCTCCGGCGTGACCGTCAGCGTCACCTGGCGCAGCGAACCGGCGTTGAGCGTGATCGGCTTGTTGCCCGTCAGCCGCATCATCCAGAACGGCAGGTCGATCTTCACGAACGTCTTGTCGCGGGGCGACCAGACGCGGACGTGCAGCGTCGAAACCGACCCGGTGTCGCCTTTCGCCAACTCGCGGTGCACGACGACCTCGTCCTGCGAGCCTGGGGAGGGAAGTTCGATGAACGGCGCCTGGCCCGCCTTGCTCGCCAGCAGTTTCTCGAATTCCTCCTGGCCGCCCGAGGCGGACATCGATTTCACGTCGACCTGCCGGGTGACGACGTAGACCAGCGCGCCGACCAGGCCGGCGCCCACCAGCATCACGAAGATGACGATGCCGACGACGATCGGGATCCACTTCCGGGCGGTCATGGTTTGGACTCCGGCGCCTGGCGCCTGAACGGCTCGGCCAGGAGCCTCGCGGCTTCGCTGGCCGCCCGCCGGTCGTCGAGGCGGCTCGCGATCGCAAGGGCGGCGCGATACTCCTCCTCTGCCTGCGACCGCTTTCCGCGCAGGTCCGCCAGCTTGCCGAACTCCAGGCGGATGCGCGCCAGCACCCAGTCTCGTACGTCGCTTGCGCCCAGCGCCGCCTTGAGGTCCGCCTCCGCCTCGTCGAGCCTGCCCGTCATCACGCGGGCCATCCCGCGCCTCCAGTGCCAGCGGCCTTCCTCGCCCGGCATCAGCGGCCGCGTCTCCTGCTTCAGTCGGGCGATTCCCTCATCGAGGCGCGCCTCGGCCTCGGCCGCCTGCCGATTGCGGAGGAGGGCGCACGCCTCCTCCAGCAGAAGCAGACGATTGCCGGGGTGGGTTCGTTCCATGTCGCGGATGACGACGGCCGCATCCGCGTGGCGTCCCTCGCGCGTGTAGATGAGGACGAGGCGAAACTGAGCCTCCTCCTGGAGGTCGCCCGGACTTTCTGCGGCGGCTTCCAGCAGCCGCAGGCCCTCCGCCCTGCCGCCCCTGAACCCGATGATGCCCGCGAGCAACTGAACGGTCTTGGGCATGGTCGACAGCATGTACCGATAGGTGCCGAGAACGAGGCCGACGTCTCTTCGGGTCGGGTCGAGCGTGTTGGCCAGCTTGGACTCGTAGAATGCGCGGCGCGCCTTTCTGCCGGGATCCCACGTCCTTCCTTCGATCGACGACTCGAACCACACCGCCAGCCCGAGGGCCGAGCCGAGGTCGAAGTGGGGTCCCGCTTCGTTGTACCGGCGGGCGACCGCCTTCTCCGCCAGCGCGATGGCGCGGTCGAGGTTCTGGTGAAAGGCTGCGGCGAGCGCCGGAGGCAGCGAGGGTATCGGACCGGCCTTCGCCGTTCCCATGTGGCCCTGGTAGTCGTCCACGAGGAGCGTGCCGCGGAGGAAGAGCACGCGCTGCCAGGCGGCGGCGGCGGCGCCGCGCGGGGCCGCGGCGTCGTCCGGGTCGGCCGCGATCGCCTGGCGGAACAGATCGTCGGCGCGGTCGTAGTCCAGGTTGTAGGTCGCCCGGTACGCCTCCCGCCGGAGGGCGTCGGACCGTTCGTTTGCGCCTGCGGTTGCGCCCGGGGCGATGACGGCGGTCAGAGCGAGCGCCGTGAGCCGCGTCGCGCGCATGCTGGTCATTCTCGCGTATTATCCTACCCCAGCATGATTCGCCATCTTCACACCATTGACGCGCACGCGGCCGGAGAGCCCCTCCGGATGATCCTCCGCGGGTTTCCCGAGCCAAGGGGCGAGACGATGCTCGACAAGCGGGCCTGGCTCAAGCGCCATGCGGACCACCTGCGCCGGGCGCTGATGCTCGAGCCGCGCGGGCACCAGGACATGTACGGCGCGCTGCTGACGCGCCCCGTCCGGCCCGACTCGGATGCCGGCGTGCTCTTCATGCACAACGAGGGCTACAGCACAATGTGCGGGCACGGCGTGGTGGCCATCGGCACGCTCGTGTTCGAGCGCGGGCTGCTTGCGACGCGCGAGCCGAACGTCGTGGTGCTCGACACGCCCGCCGGCCTGGTGCGCGCGCGGGCGAACCTCGCGCCGACGAGCGGCCGCGGCGAGGCCGCCGACGCCGAGCCGGGCGGCGACGGGGACGCGCCCGCATCGGTGTCCGCCACGCGCGTGGCGTCGGTCGGATTCGAGAATGTGCCGTCGTTCGTGCTCCATGCCGGCCTCAACGTGCGCGCGGCGAACCGGGACATTCGCGTCGATGTCGCGTTCGGCGGGGCGTTCTACGCGATCGTGGACGGGGAGGCGGTGGGCCTGCCGATCCACCCGTCGCGCCTGCAGGACCTGCGGCGCGTCGGAATGGAGATCAAGCACGCCGTCGAGGCGGCGCGCCAGGTCGTGCACCCGCTCGACCCGGGTCTGAAAGGGATCTACGGGACGATCTTCACCGGCCCCGCGCACAAGGAAGGATCCGACCTGCGCAACGTCACCATCTTCGCGGACGCAGAGGTCGACCGGTCGCCGTGCGGGACCGGCACCTGCGCGGTGATGGCGGTGCTCGACGGCATGAGCCTGCTGCCGGCCGGCCGGCCGTTCGTTCACGAGGGCATCGTGGACACGACGTTCCGCGGCCGCGTCCTCCGCCACACCACGGTCGCCGACTTCCCGGCGATCGTGCCCGAGCTGGAAGGGTCGGCCTGGATCACCGGCGAGCACCACTTCATGGTGGACGACGAGGATCCGCTGAAGGACGGGTTCCGGATCTGAACCACAAGGCCACAACGACCACAAAGAAGAACCGGATCACGCAAGTCGGCGTGACGGCTGGTCTCGCTTCGACCGGGGGCGCCCCGACCTTGTCGGGGCGCGGGCGGCTGCGCGATGCGCGGCATGCACGAACCCGGCGCGTGTCGGAGCGGGCTCGTGCGCGCGGCGCACCGCGCAGCGCAACGGGCCGTAGGCCCGCACCGGGTCGAAGCCGCGCCGAGAACCTCTGTGCCCTTTGTGTTCTTAGTGGTTGCCCCTGGGATTCAGTCGTCAGTATCCGATTGCCAGCCCGTCCTTGCGCGGGTCGGAGCCGCCCATCAGCACGCCAGAGTCGGCGTCGATCTCGAATCCCCTGGAAGCCGCCGAAGACGCCGGACGATTCGATGACGCGATGGCCCCACGCGGTCAGGCCGGCGCGCGCCTCGTCGGGAATCCCCGATTCGACGGCGACGCCCTCCGGGGCATGCCGGATGCGCGCGGCGTCGCCCGCCTGCTGGATCGTCATCCCGAAGTCGATCAGGTTCATCAGCACCTGCACGTGGCCCTGCGGCTGAAGATCGCCGCCCATCACGCCGAACGACAGCCAGAGCCTGCCGTCGCGGAGCACCATCGCCGGAATCAGCGTGTGGAGCGGACGCTTGCCGGGGCCAAGCGCGTTCGGGTGCCGGGGATCGAGGACGAAGAGGCTGCCGCGGCTGTGCAGCAGGATTCCGGTGCCGGGCGGGACGACAGCCGAGCCGAACGGCTCGAAGAGCGACTGGATCAACGAAACGGCCGTCCCGGCGCCGTCCACGGCAGTCAGGTAGACCGTGTCGCCGGCGCCGGCCGGCGGCCGGACCCGGGGGGCGGCTTCCGCGCGTTCCGCCGCGCGCGACATGTCGATCGACCGGCGGCGCTCCGCAGCGTAGTCCTTGGAGATCAGTGTCGCGAGAAGGCCGGGATCGACGTGACGGGGATCGGCGAGGTGCGCGTCGCGGTCCGCGAACGCCAGCCGCTTCGCCTCGACGATCAGGTGCAGGCAGGCGGCGCTGTTGTGCCCCAGGGCGCCCATGTCGTATCCCTCGAGGATGTTGAGCATCTCCAGGACGACGAATCCCTGAGTGTTCGGTGGGAGCTCGAACACGTCGCAGCCGCGATACGACGAGTGGATGGGCTCGACCCAGTCGGCGCGACACGCCGCGAAGTCCTCCTCGTCGATCAGTCCGCCCCGTGACCCGAGGTGGCTGCAGACGGCGCGGGCGATCGGGCCGCGGTAGAAGGCGTCGCGGCCGCCCGCCGCGATGGTCTCCAGCGAGTGCGCAAGGCGAGGGTTGCGAAAGACGTCGCCCGCTCGCGGGGCTCGGCCTCCTGGCAGGTACACCGAGGCAGCCTCGGGCTCTTGGGCCAGCACCGGCGCGACGTCCTGCCACTGGCCCGCCGCGACCTCGCAGACCGGGAAGCCGTCTCTCGCATAGCCGATGGCGGGCCCGAGCGCGTCGGCGAGCGTGATCGTGCCGTGGCGCGCCAGCAGCTCAGACCACCCGTCGACGGCGCCCGGCACCGTCACCGACAAGGGGCCGCGGGACGGCACGCGCGACTGGCCGGCCCGAATCAGGCCGTCGCAGGTGGCGGCCCGTCCTGTCCGGCCGCTCGCGTTCAGGCCGTGCAGGCGTCCCGTCCGGCCGTCGTGCACGATCGCGAACAGGTCGCCGCCGATGCCGGTCATCGCGGGTTCGACGACCGAGAGCACGGCGGCCGCTGTCACCGCCGCGTCCACCGCGTTGCCGCCGCGGCGGAGAACGTCGAGGCCGGCCGACGAGGCCAGCGGCTGGCTCGTCGCGATCATCCCGCGGCGGCCCATCGCGGCCGAGCGCGTTCCCCTGGCATTCCCGTATGGCCGGTCCCCCGGCGCAACCGGCCACGCAGTCTGGGGTCGGGTGTAATTAGAGAACGCGCTGGCAGACGATGACGCTTCTGTAGGCACGGCTGGATATGGCACCCGATCTACATTTCTGTGATCGTAAACGGGGTCGTCGTCTAATTACACCCGACCCCAGTCGTGCGCGAAACGAGTCAGAGCGATCCGAACGGCAAGGCCGTCACTCCGTGTCCAAGCGGGACCGCGACATCGCCGGTGTGTACGACGTAGCCTGGCCCGACCCGATCCCCGAGGTCGCGGCGCAGCGCCTGTATTCCCGCAGCCATGCCTGGCCGCGGCGTCGACGAGGCCTTGACCTCAACCGGAATCAGCGCAGAGGGGGTCTCGACGAGGAAGTCGACCTCGGACCCCGTCGACGTCCTCCAGAAGTGGATCCGGGCTTCGCGCCCTTGCCCGAGCTGGTCCTTCACGAGTTCTCCGAGCACCGCCGTTTCAACGACAGCGCCAGCCATCGGTCCGGCGGCCGCCTGGGCCGCATCCCCGAGCGACATCAGATAGCACAGCAGGCCGGTGTCCGTGAAGTAGACCTTGGGCGTCTTCACGAGTCGCTTGCCCACGTTCGCGAAGTAGGGACGCACGACGACCACCTGGTAGGTCGCCTCGAGCACGCTCAGCCAAGCCTTGGCGGTGTTGAGGGCCACGCCGAGGTCGCGGGAGATGTCGGCGAGGTTGAGCAATTGACCGCTGCGGGCCGCGAGCAGGCGCAGGAACGACTGAAACAGCGACAGGTTGCCGATCTGTCGCAGGCTGCGGACGTCGCGCTCGAGGTATGTCTGCACGTAGCTTGCGTGCCACACCCGCGCGTCTCTCGCTCGCTCGACGACGAGCTCGGGGTAGGTCCCGCGAACGAAGGACCGCCACAGACCGAGTCCATGACGGGCCGACGATGCCGCCCACCGCGGGCGGGCCTGCCAGATCGGGCTTGGCCCCCGTCGCTCTCCGGCCTCGCGATACGACAGCGGCAGCAGGCGGAAGATCCCCGCTCGTCCGGCCAGCGACTCCGACACGTGCTGGGCGATCGACAGGTTCTGCGAACCTGTCAGAACGTAGGCTCCGCGCATCTGGCGACGCTCGTCGATTCGCTCCTTGATGAAGGACAGCAACTCCGGGGCGTGCTGCACCTCGTCGAGGACGAGCGGAGCGGGGTACAGATCGAGGAACCCACGCGGATCGGAGAGTGCGGCCGCCCGAACGTCCGGCGGGTCGAGCGAGACGTAGGCGTGGGAGTGCCCGAACAGGTGTTTCAGCAGGGTGGTCTTGCCTGACTGGCGCGGCCCGGTCACGACGACGGCCGGGAACTCGCGGACGGCGCGGCGGAGGGTCCGTTCGAGGGCCCGCGGGAGGTAGCGCCTGCGGGGCATACGTGCAATTATGCATTTCTAATGCATATTTGCAAGGTCCGTTTCCCCCTCGTTCTCCGTTCCGACGCGCCTCACCCCGAACGTCCTCGCTGCCCTCGTCAACTCAACGGCTCGAATCCCGCGGGAACAGGACACCTGGCGCCAGCTTCCAGTCCGGGTCCAGCGCGGCCTTGACCGCCCGCATCTCCTCGATCCCGGGGTCCCCGTAGAGCTGCCTGAGCAGCGCCTGCTTCACGGCACTGCGACCGACGCCGTGCTCCGACAGGGGCGACCCGCCGCGCGCGATCACCTCGCGCCCGAATTCGAGAATGGCCTCCTGGCCGCTCTTCACGTCCGACAGCGAGCGTGGAATCACGTTCGGATGCACGTTGCCGTCCGAGACGTGGCCCCAGATGGCGTACGGCAACCCGCGCCGCTCGAAACCGTCCCTGTACACCCGCATCATGTCGCCGAAACGCCCGAACGGGACAATCATGTCTCCCGCCGTCTTCTGGATCCCTGGATCCACCCGCTCTTTGGCGACGCCGACGCGATGTTTCACCGCCTCCGGCGCCGATTCGCGGAAGTCGAAGAACTGCTGCGCGCGGGCGCGGTCGCCCGGCACCGCGACGTCCACCCGGTCGAGCGCGCCTGCCTTGTCGAGCAGGCGGCAGAACAGTCCGAGCGGCGTCACGTCGCCGCCCGGTTCGAGCGCAGCGGCAACCTGCTCGTAGGCTGCTTCGCCCGTGGTCCCCGGCGCCAGATCCAGCTGTATGATCAGCGCGATCTCGGTGTCGGTCGGAAACGAAATGCCCTGCTTCGCGTCGGCGCCGTCGCCGTGCAGCATCTCGAGGCAGCGCCCGTCGAGCATCTCGATGGCCGAGACGTCGAGTCCTCCGGGGTCGCGCTCGCGCCAGGTCCGCCTCGACCGCTCGCGCAGGTCGGCGACGACCTCGAGCGCTGCGGCCTCGCTTGCGAACGGCACGAGCGCCAGGCACGTCGCAGGCGCCGGCGCGACGATGCCGAGCGTGGCTTCGACGATGACGCCGAGCGTGCCTTCCGAGCCGATGAAGAGATCGATGAGGTCCATGCCCGGCTCGGCGTGGTAGCCGGCGGACCGCTTCGGCACCTCCGGCATCCGGTACGTCGGCACCGGCACGCGCACGACGCCCGCGGCCGTCTCGACCTCGAAATAGCCATCGGCGTGTGCCCGCACCTCCCCCCGCACGATATCCAGCACCTCGCCGGACGCGAGGACCACCGTGAGTGCGCGCACCCAGTCGCGGGTGCTGCCGTACTTGAACGTGGCGGCGCCCGACGCGTTGGTCGCGATCGTCCCGCCGACGAACGCGCCGTCGTAGGTGGGGGCCGGCGGGTAGTAGCGTCCCTGGGCCGCGAGCGCCTCCTTCAGCGTCACGACCGGCAGGCCCGGCTGCACGCGGGCGAAGCTGTCGGCAGCCTCGAGAATCGACGCCATCCTCGCCGTGCTGAGCACGACCTCTCCACGCGGCGTCGCCCCGCCGGTGACAGAGGACTGCGCGCCGATGACGAGGACCGACCGGTGCGCGCGCAGCACGGCCGCGACATCCGCCTCACTTCGGGGAAAGACCACGCCGGCGGCGTGGCCGCCGGGATAGTGCGCCGCATCCTCGACGTAGGACTGCAGGGTCGACGGATCGGTATCCACGACCGGGTTGGTCAGAGCCCCGCGCGGGGGACGAGTCGCAATTCGGCAGGACATAGTCGGGACTTACGAACGTCAATCCGGTCACGCCGACAACAGCATACCGCCGGAACCAGGCCGACAGGCCTTCAACGTGAGACGGCAGCAGGCGGACGCCGCCCTGACTGTTGTCGCTCGTCAATCGGAGCGAACGCCCTCCCGAGAGATCAAGGCGGGTATTCCGCGGCGCCGCGAGCAACCGGACTCAGCCGGGTGGACCCAGGTATCGGTCGAACCAGCCGAGCGTTTCGCGGATCGCTTCGTTGAGCGGGAGATTGTGGCCCGTATCGTACAGAATCCGGCGCTTGTGGTCGGTGGGCGTCCCGAGCACCTGGAAGAACGGGAGCGACGAAGAATCCTCGGGGAAGTTGTAGTCGTAACGCCCGCTCAACTGCAGCACGGGAATCGTCACCCGGGGCGCGAAATTGATGGGGTCCACCTCGGCCGCCATCTGCTCGAGATAGAGGCCGGGGACCCACAGCGCTGCCACCTTGATCCGCGCTTCCGGCGCGAGCATCATCGGCGACAGCGCCGCACCGCGACTGTTCCCGAGGTATCCGATTCTGCCCGAATCGAGTTCGGATCGCGTGGCGAGATAGTCGATGGTGCGGCGCAAATCCTTCGAAAAGTAGATCACATAGTCGCGCCAGAGACTGGTGGACTTGAGCTGATCGCCGCCGTGGTACTCGTTGTCCGAGCGTTCGTAGGATCCCTTGAACACAGGGAAAGCGACGGCACGACCGGTCCTCACCAGAAATGCAAACGTGGGATTGGCCAGCGGGGGGCTCGCGCGTTGGTCCCATGCGCTGGAGCCGGGCATGTACACGACGGTCTGATACGGCGGCCGCCCCTGCTTGGGCAGGAACAGGTACACGATCACGCGCTCCTGTCCGTAAGCCGCAGCAAAAGAGACCCTCTCGAGGCGCCAGTCGGGATAGCTGTCGTCCGCGAGTTCGACCTTCGGCGCCAGCGCTGTGCTGTCGTACCAGGTACAGACGCCGGT
Organism: uncultured Acidobacteriota bacterium; assembly: GCA_963783255.1. Classification (GTDB taxonomy): domain Bacteria; phylum Acidobacteriota; class Vicinamibacteria; order Vicinamibacterales; family Fen-181; genus FEN-299. Next base: position 143,730 of record CAWAMP010000014.1, read on the forward strand.
ACGCTTCGAATACGGCGTCGCCAACGGGCTTTTCCTTCGCGTAGTTGCGCGTCGGCGGGCTCAGCATGCCGCTGACGGCCGCGACCGACGCGTCGCCGTCGTCGTACTTCACCGTCCGGAACCCCGTGTTGCGCCCGCGGTCGAAGGGGGACCGGGCGTCGGCGTCTCTGAACATGTAGGGAGGCTCGTCCCAGCCGCCCCCCAGAACATAGCGGCGATTGCCGGGCGCCTCGTTGAAGCACCACTCCTTCACGTTGCCGGCCAAGCCGTAGGCGCCAAACCGATGGAGCGCACGAGTCTGGGCGACTGGCACCGGAGCGGTCGCGTTGAAGTTGCCGAACGGAATGACGTACCCCGTGAGGCTCTGGGAGGCCACCCAGTACCAATGATAGGCGGTCGGGAGCGCGTGCCCCTTGAATGCCGCGTAGGCCGCTGCCTCGTACCAACTGACGCCGCTGACCGGGAGTTCTGCAGACCCCGCCGGATAGCTGCCTTGTTCCCAGATCGCCGGACCGGGCCGGCCTGTCGAGTCGACGAAGAACGGGACGGCCTGGTCAAAGGTCAGCACCTTGCCTTCCCTGATGAACGGTGGTGTCCACCAATCGCGGCGTTTGTAGCCGCCGGCATCCACGAACGCTTTGTACCTGACGATTGGTCACTTCGTAGCGGTCGATCCAGAAGCCGCCGAATGTCACGCGGGGCGTTTCGAGACCGAAGACGTAGATGGAGAAGTTGCCTCGCACGGGCGATGCGCGCACCATGCCTTCCGGCGACGAGCCACTGGCGGCGAGGGAGAAGGCCGGAATGCCGGAGGTCACGTCTTCGGCAGGATCGAACCCGGGCTTCTCCGCCTTGAAGCGGAGCAATCCGATTGGGATTCGCACGTCCTTTACCGGTGTGCTTCCGATCCTCCGCCACCTAGCGTCTGTGCCGTAGCTGGCGTACGAGATGTCAGCGCCGGGCGGGACGCTCTCGATGGTCACCGTCCGTGCGATCCGGGGCCACAACGCCGCCAATTCTGCGTCGCCCGGGAGCAACGCCTCCGCTTGTCCGGCAAGATCGACGGCGTCCACCAAGTCCTGTCGATCGGCCAGGCGCGCGATCTCGGGCACGGCGGTGTACCGCGCCCAGCGCCGCTTGGCCATCTTGTTCCCGAACACGGCGGCGAACCCGATCACGACAACGAGTGAGACCGCCAGAGGAATTGCCACGATCGGCCGTCGCAGCGTTCGCGACCGAGCCGACGGGACCGCCGCCGCCGTCCGGTCGCGATACTTCGCGATGACCTCGACAGCATCACCGGCAGTCAGTGTTCGACGCTCCGGGTCCTTGACGAGGGCGTGATCGACGAGCGTGGCGAACTCCGGTGGGGCGTCCGGGCGCAGCGAACGGAGGGACGGCGCGGCTTCCGTGGCCAGCGCCAGGAGAATGGCGGACGCGGTCTCACCGCGAAAGGGCAACCTGCCTGTGAACATCTCGAAGATCAGCACGCCCAGCGCCCAGACGTCCGCGCGGTGATCCACCGGCACGCCGCGAGCCTGCTCCGGCGCCATATACGAAACCGTCCCGAGCGTGGTGCCCACCGAGGTCAAGCCCGAAGTGGTGTCGCGCGAATCGGTCTCGACCTTGGCCAGGCCGAAGTCCAGGATCTTCACCTGCCCGGACGACGTGAGGAAGATGTTGGCGGGCTTGAGATCTCTATGGGTCACGCCGGCCGCGTGCGCCGCCTCGAGGCCCTCGGCGATGTGTCCTGCGATCGACGCGCACTCCGCGACGGACAGGGGCCCATGCTCGATGCGGCTCTTCAGTGTCTCTCCAGAGTAGTACGCCATCGCGATGAAGAGCTGTTCGTGGAAGTCGCCCACCTCGTAGACAGTCGCGATGTTCGGATGATCGAGGGAGCTGGCCGCCTGAGCCTCGAGCAGCAAGCGACGCCGCGCGGTCTGGTCCTGGGACGCGGAAGGAGTGATGAACTTGAGGGCGACCTTGCGGTGGAGCCGCTCGTCCTCTGCGAGATACACGACACCCATGCCCCCGGCCCCGATCTGCTCGAGGACTCTGTAGTGCGAAACAACGGCACCAGGCAGGGGATCCATGGTCGGTTCCGCGCGGATTATAGCAGAGCGCTGTCAACCTCGTGCCGGGCGAACCATGACGCGGCCGACAATGCCCTGGGCCGTGCGCCGCTGTTATACTCCCCCCGATATGAACGGCGAAGGTCCTGACGCCACCGTGGTCCCGGACTCGCGCAGCCGCGCCCGTACCTACCTGGCCGTGATCCTGGTCGAGGCGCTGGTCATCGCAGGGCTGTACCTGTTCGGCCGCTACTTCTCGGCCTGACAAACCGCATGCACCTCATCGACTGGCTCGTCGTCGGCGCCTACCTCGTGTGGATCGTCCACGACGGGCTCACGCGCACGCGGTCGGCCAACGAGATGGACGGCTACCTGCTGGCCAAGCGCAGCCTGCCGTGGTGGGCCGCGGGCCTCTCGGTGATGGCCACGCAGCTGAGCGCCATCACCCTGGTGGGGACGACGGGGCAGGGGTACGCCGACGGCATGCGCTTCGTGCAGTTCTACTTCGGCCTGCCGATCGCGATGGTGATCCTCTCGCTCACGGTGGTGCCGTTCTTCTTCCGCGCGCGGGTCTACACCGCCTACGAGTATCTCGAGCAGCGGTTCGACGCGAAGACGCGCGGCCTGGCCACGCTGCTGTTCCTGGCCGGCCGAAGCCTGTCCTGCGGCGTCATCATCGCGGCGCCCGCCGTCATCCTCTCGATCGTGCTCGGGTGGAACCTCACGCTGACCGTTCTCGCCATCGGCGTGCCGACGGCGGTCTATACGATGTTCGGCGGCGTGCAGGCGGTGGCGTGGACCGACGTCAAGCAGATGGCCGTCGTGGTCTTCGGCGTGCTCGCCGCCGTCGCGGCGCTCATCGCCGGGCTGCCGCACGACGTGTCGCTCGGCCAGGCGCTGCACATCGCGGGCGCGGCCGGCCGGCTCCGGACGCTCGATTTCTCGTTCAACCTCGCCGAGAAGTACACCGTCTGGTCCGGCACCATCGCCAGCCTGTTCCTGATGCTGTCCTACTTCGGCTGCGATCAGAGCCAGGTTCAGCGATACCTCACGGCGAAGTCGATCGACGAAGGCCGCAGTTCGCTGATGATGAGCGCGTTCGTCAAGATCCCGCTGCAGGCGCTGATCCTGCTCACGGGCGTCCTGGTGTTCGCCTACTACCTGTTCGTGCAGCCGCCGATGCTCTTCAACCCGGTCCACGAGGCGAGCATCGAGTCCAGCCCGCGGGCGGCCGAGTTCCGTCAATTGGAGCGCCAGTTCGGCGCGGCGTTCGACGAGCGGCGGCAGGCGGCGCTGGCGCTGGTGGCCGCCGGAGAGAGCGGCGACCAGCCGCGCCTCGCTTCGGCGCGCGCCGCCTTCAAGGACGTCGACGAACGGCTCAAGGCAAATCGGTTGCAGGCCAGGGGCCTCGTCAGGGCGGTGACGGGCGACGCGGTCTACGACGATGTGAACTACGTGTTCCCGACGTTCGTGACCACCCGGCTGCCGATGGGGCTGGTCGGGCTGATCATCGCCGCGATCTTCGCGGCCGCGATGTCGGCGAGCGCGGGCGAAATGAACGCGCTGGCCACCTCGACGGTCATCGACGTCTATCGCCGCCACATCCGAAAGGGGGCGGCCGACGCGCACTACCTGCTCGTGTCGAAGGCGGCCACCGGGTTCTGGGGACTCGCGGCGTGCGCGTTTGCGGTGTACGCGGCGCAGGCGGGTTCGCTGATCGAGGTGGTGAACAAAGTCGGTTCGCTCTTCTACGGGACGATCCTCGGCGCCTTCATGCTGGCGATTGGGACGAAGCGCGCCAACGGGCACGGCGCGTTTGCCGGGATGCTCGCCGGCTTCGCCACGGTGCTGCTCGCCGCCCGGTACTCCGCCATCTCCTACCTCTGGTACAACGTCGTCGGCGCCGCCGTCGTCGTCGCGGTCGGCCTCCTCGTGAGCGTCGTGACCAGACCAGCGCCCGCGCGCTGACGCTCGGCCAGAACAACCACGAAGCTCACAAAGGACACAGAGGCTCCCACGCGGAGGGCTTCGACGATGCCCCGGCTTCGCCGGGGCGTCCGGCGGGAGGCCGGGCGGCGCGTGCACGAACCCGATGGCACGCAGGTCGGGCTCGTGCGCGCACCGCCAGGCCTTCCGCCCGGGCCTGTTGGCCCGGCGTCGAAGCCCGTTGTGCCGCCACGCGGGAACACGTGACTTGAGCGCGCCTCCGTGAGCTTTGTGCCCTCCGTGGTGATCAGTCGTGGGCGAAGTAGCAGCGGAACATGTTGTGTCTAAATGGTTTGTCTGCCATGAGATCTGAGCCTGACGGCCAGACACAAAATATCGGACTCAATCAGTCCTGTATCGTGTTATATTGGAGACCATATCGGTCGGAGTGGCAGGTTGACCGGGAGCCGTCGGCCCCCAATTCCGGTCAGCGGCGGCTCCGGCTGTCATTATCCAGAGAGTCGGGCATGAGCACCGAAACGAAGACGATCGAGGAACTCGCGACACAGGACTACAAGTACGGCTTCGTCACCGACGTCGAGGCCGAGACGGTCCCGCGCGGGCTCAACGAGGACACGGTTCGACAGATCTCGGCGCGCAAGGGGGAGCCCGAGTGGCTGCTCGAGTGGCGGCTGAAGGCCTACCGGACCTGGCTGACGCTCAAGGACCCCGACTGGGCGAACGTCAAACACGACCCGATCGACTACCAGGACATCATCTACTACTCCGCGCCGAAGCGGCCGAAGTCGCTCGCCAGCCTGGATGAAATGGACCCGGAGATCCGTCGGACGTTCGAGAAGCTCGGGATCCCGGTCGACGAGCAGAAGGCGCTCGCCGGAGTCGCCGTGGATGCGGTGTTCGACAGCGTGTCGGTAGCGACCACCTTCAAGGCGAAGCTCAAGGAGCGGGGCATCATCTTCTGCTCGTTCTCGGAGGCCGTGCGCGAGCATCCAGAGCTCGTGCGGTCGTACCTGGGCTCGGTGGTTCCCTACTCGGACAACTTCTTCGCCGCCCTCAACTCGGCGGTCTTCAGCGACGGCTCCTTCTGCTACGTGCCCAAAGGCGTGCGCTGCCCGATGGAGCTGAGCACCTACTTCCGAATCAACGCGCAGAACACCGGCCAGTTCGAACGTACGCTGATCATCGCCGAGGACGGAGCCTCCGTGAGCTACCTCGAGGGGTGCACGGCGCCGATGCGCGACGAGAACCAGCTGCACGCGGCGGTGGTCGAGCTGGTGGCGCTCGAGGGTGCGACCATCAAGTACTCGACGGTGCAGAACTGGTATCCGGGCGACAAGAACGGCAAGGGCGGCATCTACAACTTCGTGACCAAGCGGGGCCACTGCCGCGGCGCGAACTCGAAGATCACCTGGACGCAGGTGGAGACCGGGTCGGCCATCACGTGGAAGTACCCGAGCTGCATCCTGCAGGGCGACAACTCGGTGGGCGAGTTCTACTCGGTGGCCGTCGTCAACAACCGCCAGCAGGCCGACACCGGCACGAAGATGATCCACCTCGGGAGGAACACGCGCAGCACGATCGTGTCGAAGGGCATCTCGGCCGGCCACGGCCAGAACACCTACCGGGGCATGGTGAAGATCGCGAAGAACGCGTCGAACGCCCGCAACTACTCGCAGTGCGACTCGCTGCTCATCGGCGATCAGTGCGGCGCCCACACGTTCCCCTACATCGACATCAGGAACACGACGGCGCAGATGGAGCACGAGGCGTCCACGTCGAAGATCGGCGAGGACCAGATCTTCTACTGCCGCCAGCGCGGTCTGTCGACCGAGGATGCCGTCAACATGATCGTCAGCGGCTTCTGCAAGGAAGTCTTCCGGGAGTTGCCGATGGAATTCGCCGTCGAGGCGCAGAAGCTGCTGGGTGTCAGCCTGGAAGGATCGGTCGGGTAGGCACGCACGGCATCTGGCGATCTTGCGATCTTGCGATCTTGCGAAGTGGCGATCTTGCGAAGTGGCGAAGTGGCGAAGTTGGGAGCGAGTGAGACGATGTTGGAGATCAGGAATCTGCGGGCGCGGGTGGGCGAGAAGGAGATCCTCCGAGGCATCGACCTGACGGTGGGTGCGGGCGAGGTGCACGCGGTGATGGGGCCCAACGGATCCGGGAAGAGCACCCTCGCCGGTGTGCTGGCCGGCCGCGGCGAGTACGAAGTCACGGACGGTTCGGTCACTTACGCGGGCCGCGACCTTCTCGCGCTCGCCCCGGAAGAGCGGGCGCGCGAAGGCGTCTTCCTCGCGTTTCAGTACCCCGTCGAAATCCCTGGCGTGAACAACGCCTACTTCCTCAAGGCCGCGCTCAATGCCATCCGCAGGCACCGGGGCGAGGCCGAGCTCGACGCGATGGAATTCATGGCGCTCGTCCGCGGCCGGATGAAGCTGCTCGACATGGACCAGGGGCTGATGAGCCGCCCGGTCAACGAGGGGTTCTCGGGCGGCGAGAAGAAGCGCAACGAGATCTTCCAGATGGCGGTGCTCGAGCCGAGGCTGGCGATTCTCGACGAGACCGACTCCGGGCTCGACATCGACGCGCTCAAGGTTGTCGCCGGCGGCGTGAACGCTCTTCGCGGCCCCGACCGCTCAGCCATCGTGGTGACGCACTACCAGCGCCTGCTCGACTACATCGTGCCCGACTTCGTCCACGTCCTCTCCGAAGGCCGCATCGTCAGGTCCGGCGGGAAGGAGCTGGCGCTCGAGCTCGAGGAGAAGGGGTACGGCTGGCTGGAGACGGTGGCATAGGGCTTGAGTCTCCAGGCGTAAGGCTCAAGGCTCAGGGCTCACGGTACGAGGCGCGACGAGATGGCGACGATGACAGACACGCATCTGGCGACGGCCGGCAGCATCGAGGCGGCGCGCGCGCACGAGCCCGCCTGGCTCGGCGACCTCCGCCGCTCGGCGGCGGCCGCCTTCGAGAAGATGGGATTCCCCACGACCCGGGACGAGGAGTGGCGCTTCACGAACGTCACGCCTATTGCCGGGACGGCGTTCGTCCCCGCACCGCCGGCGGTGGTTGCGAAGAGCGCGGTTTCCAGGTTCGCCGTGCCCGGACTGGCGGGGCCCGTGATGACGTTCGTCAACGGGCGGTTTGCCCCCCGGCTCTCCACTCTCGACGCGCCGCCGACCGGCCTGACGGCCGGTTCACTCGCCGACGCCATCGCTCGGAACCCGGCGAGTCTCCAGCCGCACCTCGGCCGCTACACGGACTTCACAACCCGGCCGTTCGCCGCGCTCAACACCGCGGCGTTCGAGGACGGTGCGCTGGTGGCCATCGCCGACAACGTCGTGGTCGAAGAGGCGATCCAGTTGCTCTTCCTGTCGACGGTGACGCCGGCGCCAGCCGTCTCCCACCCGCGGGTGCTTATCCTTCTCGGCCGGAACAGCCAGGCGCGCGTGGTGGAGACGTTCGCCGCCGTGGGGCCCTCGGGCGGCTTCACGAACGCGGTCACCGAGATCGTCGTCGGCGACGGCGCGGTTCTCGATCACTACCGCGTGCAACGCGAATCCGTGTCGGCCTTTCACGTCGGCCACACGCAGCTTCAGCTCGGGCGCTCGAGCCGCTCCTCGTCGCACTCGGTCGCGCTCGGCGGCCTGATCGCCCGGCACGACGCGGTGGCCGTGCTCGGCGACGAAGGCGCGGACTGCACGCTGAACGGCCTCTACCTCGCCGGCGGCACCCAGCTCGTCGACAACCACACCGAGATCGACCATGCGGCGCCCCACGGGACGAGCCACGAACTCTACAAGGGCATCCTCGACGGGAGCGCCCGGGGCGTGTTCAACGGACGCATCCGCGTCCGGCCCGACGCGCAGAAGACCGACGCGAAGCAGACGAACAAGACGCTCCTGCTCTCCGGCGACGCCCAGATCCACACGAAGCCGCAGCTCGAAATCTTCGCCAACGACGTGAAGTGCACTCACGGCGCCACGGTCGGGCAGCTCAGCGAGGACGCCCTCTTCTACCTGCGCGCCCGCGGCATCGGCCTGGACGATGCGCGGAGCCTGCTGGTGAAGGCGTTCGCGACGGACGTGACGAGCCGGATCACCCTGGAGCCGGTTCGCGCCGAACTCAACCGGCTGCTGTCCGCCCGGCTGCCCGGCGCGCCGGCCGAAGAGGCGTTCGCATGACCCCGTTCGACGCGGCCGCCGTCCGCCGCGACTTCCCGATTCTGGACCAGTCGGTCCACGGGAAGCCGCTGGTGTACCTGGACAACGCCGCCACGACGCAGAAGCCGCGGGCCGTCATCGACGCCATCTCGAACTACTACCTGTCGGACAACGCCAACATTCACCGGGGCGTCCACCTGCTCAGCGAGCGCTCGACGGCCGCCTACGAAGACGCGCGCGCGGTGGTCCGGACGTTCCTGAACGCCCGCGAGTCGCGCGAGATCGTCTTCGTGCGCGGCACCACCGAGGCGATCAACCTCGTCGCGCACTCCTACGCCCGGCCGCTGCTCGGGCCCGGCGACGAGATCGTCGTGTCGATTCTCGAGCACCACTCGAACTTCGTGCCGTGGAAGATGGCGTGCGAGGCGACCGGCGCGGTGCTTCGCGTGGTGCCGATGACCGACGCCGGCGAGCTGCGGATGGACGAGTACGAGCGGCTGCTCGGCGACCGGACGCGCCTGGTGGCGCTCGCGCACGTGTCGAACGCGCTCGGGACGATTAACCCGGCGGCCGACATCGTCCGGCTGGCGCACGCCCGGGGCATTCCGGTCCTGCTCGACGGTGCACAGGCCGTCCCGCACATGAAGGTCGACGTGGCGGCGCTCGGCTGCGACTTCTACGCCTTCTCGGGCCACAAGCTGTTCGGGCCGACCGGGATCGGCGTTCTCTACGGCAGGGCGGAGCTGATGGACCGGATGCCGCCGTGGCAGGGCGGCGGCGACATGATCAGCTCGGTGACGCTGGAAGAGGTTCGCTACAACACGCTGCCCGCGAAGTTCGAGGCCGGCACCCCCGACATCGCCGGCGCGGTCGGCCTGGCCGCCGCGATCGACTACCTGAACGGCCTCGATATGGACGCCGCGTCCGCGCACGAGTCCGCGCTCGCCCGCTACGCCGAGGCGAAGCTGTCCGAGTTCGACGACGTGAGGCTGGTGGGCCGGGCCGCGGAGAAGGCCGGGATCGTGTCGTTCGTCATGACAACCGCGCACCCGCACGACATCGGCACCATCCTCGACCGGGAGGGCGTGGCGATCCGGACCGGCCACCACTGCTGCCAGCCGCTGATGCACCGGCTCGGCGTGCCGGCGACCGCGCGCGCCTCGCTGGCCTTCTACAACACCCGCGAAGACGTGGACCGGCTGGTGGACGCGATCGGGCAGGTGAGGAGGATGTTCAGCTGATGTCCGACCTGAGAGAGCTGTACCAGGAGGTGATCCTCGATCACCACAAAGCGCCCCGGAACTTCGGGCCTCTGCCCGAGGCGAACCGGAGCGCGGAAGGGCGCAACCCTCTGTGCGGCGACCACCTCTCGGTGCAGGTCGATGTCGAGGACGGCCTCATCAAGGGGGTCGCGTTCGAGGGGGCCGGCTGCGCCATCTCGCGGGCCTCGGCCTCGCTCATGACCGACGCGGTCAAAGGCAAACCGGTAGAAGAAGCCGAGCGGATGTTCGAGGAGTTCCACCGGATGGTGACCTCCGGCGTCGAGGACGCGGTGGAAGAGAGCCTGGGGAAGCTGGCCGTCTTCTGCGGCGTTCGCGAGTTCCCGTCGCGGGTGAAGTGCGCCAGCCTGGCCTGGCACACGCTGCACGCGGCACTCGAAGCGAAGGGCAGCACGGCGAGCACGGAATAGCACGGCTCTCGACACTCGGCCCTCGGCCGTGCCAGGCGCCGGGCCGAAAGCCTTTGAGAACAGTCATGCCCGACCCCGTCCTCGCCCTGTCCCTGCGGCCGAAGATCATCGACGCGCTGTGCTCGGTGTTCGACCCCGAGATCCCCGTCAGCATCTGGGAGCTCGGCCTCATCTACGACATCGAAATCGACGCCGACAGGCGCGTGCTCGTCAGGATGACGCTGACCGCTCCTGGGTGCCCGGCCGCGCAGGCGCTCCCGCTCGAGGTCGAGCGGAACGTCCGCGGCGTCGAGGGCGTGACGGACGCCACCGTCGAAGTCGTCTGGGAACCTGCCTGGTCGCCAGACCGGATGTCGGAAGCCGCACGGCTGCAGCTCGGAATGCTCTGACAAAAGCGTAAGCTCGTGTCCGGTTCCGAGACAGGGTCCGGTCCCGTCCGGCCGGCTCCGGCCTGATTTCCCTCCAATCCTCGCCATTCGTCCTCGCAGTTCCTGGCCCGCGCCTTGCCCTACGGTGGTCCCGGGGGTTGGACCCGACATGAACCATCCACACGCGCCCGCCACCTTCGGCAAGCGGCGAGGATTCACGCTGGTCGAACTGCTGGTCGTGGTCGCCCTGGCCGGCGTACTCGCGGCGATTGCCGTGCCGGCCATGAGCTCCGCGACCCGCGGCTACCGGCTGGCGGGCGACGCCCGCACGCTCGCGCACACCGTGAGCCTCGCGAAGATGCGGGCCGCCGCTGCCTTCACCCGCGTCCGGCTGCGCGCCGACACCGGCGCCCGGACCTTCGCGATCGAGGAGTGGAACGGCACCGCCTGGGTCGTCAGCGGCGGAACGCAGAGACTGTCCCCCGGAGTCACATTCGGCTTCGGAGGCCTGGCCTCGGCGCCGCCGAACACGCAGACGACCATCGCCCTGTCGTCCGTCTGCCTCGACACCTCGGACCCGCCCGTGCCGATTCCGAGCACGGCGTGCATCGTCTACAACTCACGCGGGGTGCCCGTCAACGCGAACGGGGCTCCCATCGGCGGCAACGGCCTCTATCTGACCGATGGGACCGCGGTCTACGCCAGCATGGTGGCGGCCACCGGCCTCAACACCGTGTGGTGGACGCCCTACGCCACGCCACCTAGATGGCTGAAGGTGCAGTGAGGATCACCATGAGCGCCAACGTGCCGGCGGTTCGCAGAGAGCCCAGACATTCGGAGCGGGGGGTCAGCCTGCTCGAGACCGTGGTCGCATTGAGCATCCTTCTCGTCGTCGCGATGGGCCTCCTGCCGCTCGGCGTCGTGGCCATCTCGACCACCGAGACCCAGGGCCATCTGGTCGCCCGTGTCACCGAGTACTCGCAGGACAAGATGGAACAGCTCCTGTCGCTGGCCTACAACGACGGCGTCACGGACACCCGGGCGCGCGTGGCGACGCCGTTCGGCACGACCAGCGGTGGCACGGGACTCGCCGTGGGCGGCAGCCCGAACCCGGCCGCCCCGGTCGCGCTCTACGTGGACTATCTCGACGCGATGGGCACGCCGGTGGACGCCACCGGCACCGCCGAGCCCGCCGGGTGGTTCTACAAGCGCGTCTGGCAGGTCTCCCTGCCGGCGGGGACGACCGGAGTCAAGCAGGTCGCGGTGACGACCGTCGTGGCGCGCCGCGTCGGCTGGATCGGCCGCGTGCCGCAGACGACGGTCATTTCGCAGAAGACGTTTCCGTTCTGAGGAGGTTCCATGACCGGACCCGCCCAGCGCGCCGTGAGGCCGTCCCGCGATTCCGAACGCGGTTTCTCGCTCATCGAGACGATGGTCGCGATGGCGTTGCTCCTCATTGTTTCGGCAGGGATGATGGAGGGGATGCTGCAGCTGTCGAGAGTCCAGAACTCCGTGTACAACAGGTCGGCGATGCACGACGGCGTCCGCAGCGCCACCGAGCTGCTTCAGCAGGAGGTCGGGCAGGCGGGCAGCATCACACTGCCCGAGCCCGTCAGGCTGCTGCAGGCGGTGGCTGCCGGCCCGAATACCACCGTCACCGTCGACTCGGTCTCGAACATGTTCGTCGGCGAGCACCTCGTCATCGGCGCGGGCTCCTCCGAAGAGACGGTCCTGGTCGCCGCCATCGGCACGAGCCCGCCTTCGATCACCGCGACGTTTGAAAAGGCGCACAACGCAAACGAGCCTGTTGCGGTTCGTGGCGGTTTCGCCACCGGCGTCGTGCCATGCGCCAGTCAGGCCGCCTGTCCGGGGTCGGCCGTCGGCACCACGACCTTCCCCAACGGATCCACCGCCTACCTGATGAAGCTCTACGGGGACATCAACGACGACGGGCGCATGGTGTATGTCGAGTACAGGTGCGACATCGACGCGGGAATCCTGTACCGGAACGTGATCGAAAACGCGGTCACGCCAGGCGCTGCGCCGACGAAGACCGCGGCGGGTCCGACCCAGGTCCTGCTGGACAACCTCACGGACCCGGACACGGGCCGCGTTCCGTGCTTCGTCTACCAACAGCAGACGGTGTCCCCCCATATCTTCGTGATCAACGTCGCGATCTCGCTCACGACGCGGGCGCAGTTCAGGGACCGCAGTGCCGGGATTCAAAAGGAAACCAAGTCGCTCCTGAACGTCGCGCCGAGAAACGTCTTCAACTCGTGGCTGCTGGCCAGCATGGCCACGAGCGACAGGGTGCACGGGATACCGCAGAGCATCAGGGACCTGTTGCCACCGCCGATCGTGGTTACTGCCCAGCAGTAATAGGGTGGACGGCATGCCTCAGCGCATCGCGATGCTGTTGCCAACGCCGTAACGGACCGGGATGGAAGATATGAACAGGACTGACGAAAAGGGAATGGCGCTGATCCTGGTGATGATCATGCTGGCGGTGCTGTCCGTCATCGCTGCGTCGCTGATGGCCGTGTCCACTGCCGACACGGCGTCCAGCACCAACTACAGGCTGATGACCCTCGCCAGGTACGGCGCGGAAACGGCCGTTCACCGGGCCGCCAACTATCTGATGAGCAACGCGTACGCGGCGGCAGGGCCAGGCACCGGGGCGGATCCGCTCACCAACTACGACATCACCGCTCCCTACCCCGGCAGCCTGGATCCCGTCACGAACCTGCGCGTGGTGACCTACGGTGGCGCTCCGGTCAGGCTGTCGCACAGTGCGACGAGTTTCAACTACCCGGGCGGGTTCGGGGGAACGGTCGGGACCGCATACCGGGCCGCGTCCACCGGGACGCTGGCCGTGACACTGCCCGGGGCGTACGTGGTCACGTATCGCGCGGTGGCAACGCTCGTCTCGATGCGCCTGGTCGATGTCCTCGGGGGAGGGACTCGCGTCGTCCAGACCTGGAAGATCACGGGCGAGGGCGTCATGCCGTCCACCGGCGCCGTGATCGATGTGTCTTCGATCCTGGAACGGCAGGTCCAGCCGACCTTCAGGTACGCCGCCTTCGCCGTCGCCAACGAATGCAAGGCGCTCTGGTGGACGGGCAACGGGACTGTTGACAGCTACGATTCGACCTCGCCGCTGGTTGCCGGGGCGCCGGTCATCTCGAATACCGACGGCAACGTTGGTACCAACGGCCAGCTGTGGGTGGCGAACAACTCCAACGTCTATGGCAGCCTTTCGGTTCCCCCACCTCAGCTCTCTAATTGCCTCCCACAGCTCGTGGGTTCGGCCCAGGTCCAGGACGGGACAGTGTATCTGCCTCAGACCGTGAGCTACCCGACCCCGGACCCGCCCAATCCGATGCCGGGAACGGGCAACGAGATGATCAACGTGAATACGGACTTCAACCCCCCGACTCTCGACGAGAACGGCAACCTGGTCGGTGCGACCCACGCCGACGTGAACGTGCAGGCCGGAAGGACGCTGACACTGCACGCCGGCACGTACAACATGAACAGCCTGTCACTTGCCGGCGGTGCGACGCTCGTCATTGCCGGAACGGGCAACGTCGTCATCAACCTCGCGGGGCAGGGCTACAACACGGGCCAGTCGGTGCTCGACATTGCCGGCAACACCATCTCGACCGGGAGCTACGATCCTGCCAGGCTCCAGATCATCTACGGCGGCGAGGCGACGGTCGGATTGTCGGGCAGCGGCGAGACGTCGGCTCTTCTCTATGCACCGAACGCGACGGTCAACATGAATGCCGCCGGGGGCCACTGGTACGGTGCGGTGATCGGCAAGACAGTCAAGGACGCGTCAGCCGCCCTGCACTACGACCGCTCGCTTCAGCGGAAGATGATGACGCTCGGCGCCTTCATGCTCGACTCGTTCACCTGGCGGAAGTTCTAGCTACGGCCGTCCGTGGAGGTGTGGGGCGGGGCTGAAGCCCCGCGCTACACCGATCCGCCGCCCGCTATTTCCTCGCCCCCGCGTTCTTCACGTACTTGTCGAACCAGCTCACCATCTCGTAGAGCGTGTGCAGCACCGACTCGCGCGCGAGGTAGCCGTGCGCCTCGTTCGGCAGCGTGACGTACCGCACCGTGGCCCCGTGCCCCTTGAGCGCCATGTACAGCCGCTCGGACTGGATCGGGAATGTCCCCGAGTTGTCGTCCGCCTCCCCGTGGACGAGCAGGATCGGATCCCTCACGGCGTTGGCGTACCAGAACGGCGACATCTTCGCGTAGACCTCCGGAACCTCCCAGAACGTGCGGCGCTCGCTCTGGAACCCGAACGGCGTCAGCGTCCGGTTGTACGCCCCGCTTCGCGCGATGCCCGCGCGGAACAGCCTCGAGTGCGCCAGCAGGTTCGCCGTCATGAACGCGCCGTAGCTGTGCCCGCCGACGCCGATGCGGTCGCGATCGGCGACGCCCATCTCCACCACCTTCTCGACGGCGGCCTCGGCGCTCGCCACGAGTTGATCCACGTAGGTGTCGTTCGCGGTCTCCCCCGGCCCGACGATCGGCATCGACGGGTTGTCCAGCACCGCGTATCCCTGGGTGAGGAAGAACAGGTGCGAGGCGCCCGTGTAGGTGGTGAACCGGTACGGCGACCCCGAGACCTGGCCCGCGAGCGCGGGGTCGGTGAACTCGCGCGGGTACGCCCACATCACCAGCGGCAGCCGCCCGCCCTTCGCGTAGCCCGGCGGGAGGTACAGCGTGCCGCTCAGCGCGACGCCGTCCTTCCGCGTGTAGGTGATGAACTGCCGCTCGACGCCGGCCAGCTGGGGCGTAGGGTCCTTGAAGTCGGTCAGGGCCCGCTCGCTCCGGGTCGTGAGGTCGCGCACGAGGTAGTTGGGCGGCCGCTTCACCGTCTCGTACCGCGTCAGCAGCGTCCTGCCGTCGTCGGTGAGAACACCCGCCACAGTCTCGTAGCTCTCCCCCTCGCACTGGAACAGCCGCTCGGTCTCGAACGTCCTCGCGTTGAACCGGTCGAGGAACGGACGGTCGCCTTTCGGTGACGCGCCGTCGCCCTCGAGGTAGATCCAGTCGCCGACCTGCATGATCACGCCAGGGCCTCCGCCGAAGCGCGGCTTCGTGACGGGCCGGCCCGGGTCCTTGTAGCGATCCTCGGCGCTCAGCTGCCACGCCTGCCGCGCGACGCCGCCGCTGACCGTCCAGATGCGGCGCGTGCGCCTGGCGCGCTCGAATTCCGTCACCAGCGCGACGTTGGCGCTCGTCCAGGCGATCCCCTGAACGCGGTGCTCGAACTTCAGCCACTCCGACGGCGCGTCGCTGAACGGCGCCTGCAGCACGCACAGCCGGTCGCGCCGGGGCGCCGGCGTTCGCAGATCGCCGCCGTCGAGCGCCTCGGTCCAGACGAGTGTCGCCGGCTCCGCCGGGTTCCACGTGCAGTCGCGCGGCCCCACCGGCACACCCTGCATCGGG
Organism: uncultured Acidobacteriota bacterium; assembly: GCA_963783255.1. Classification (GTDB taxonomy): domain Bacteria; phylum Acidobacteriota; class Vicinamibacteria; order Vicinamibacterales; family Fen-181; genus FEN-299. The sequence continues at coordinate 159,436 of CAWAMP010000014.1, forward strand.
ACGGTCTCGGTCGACGGCAGGTCGGCGATCGTCCTCACCAGCTTCCCGGCGCTGCTCCAGACTTCGACCTCAGTGGCGAAGTCGGAGTAGGGCACCAGGTGCGAGAACGGCCGCTTGAACCGCGAGACCAGGATGTACTCGCCGCTCGGCGACGGGGTGGCGACCGAGAAGACCGCCGGCTTGCCGACGGGCGTCTGCACGCCCGTGCCCGCGTTCACGAGCGCCAGCTGGCTCGTGAAGTAGTACTCGAAGAGCGCGTCGTCATGCGCCGTCTTCAGCAGGTCCTCGTAGGTGCTCACCGGCGCCGCCTTGCCCGCGTTCTCCTGGACGTTCGGGCCCGCGGGCACAGGGTCCGGCTTCGGAGGAAGCCCACGGGCCGCCGGAACGGTACGGCACAGGAGGCTCGCGGCGTTGACCCACCCGCACGCGGACCCCATTGTGGCGTTCAGCGTCGGCTGAGTGAGCGGCTTCGCCGCCCCCGTCGCCGCGTCCGCCATCCACAGCACGACTCCGGAAGCCCGCGTCTCGGTGAACGCGATGCGCCGGCTGTCAGGGGAGAATCCGATCCAGTCGATCTTCGCTCCGGGCGGGAGGAGGACCTTCACGGTCTTGCCGTCCGCAATCCGCTTCAGGCCGATACCGAGGTTCGCAGGCGGCCGCTGCGGGCCGTTGGTCTTCGGGTTGATGCGCGCCCCGGCCAGCCTGAGCATCGGCTGCGACAGCTCGGCGATTGCCGGCATCCTCGCGCGATCGAGAAGCGCAATCTGCTGCCGCGACGGGCTGACCACCACGGTCGGCGGCGGCGCGGCGTCGAGGATGTCGACGATGGCCTTCGGCGGAACCTGGTAGGTCGCCTGCGCCAGCGCGTGATCTGCGACGCCAAACGAGAGGACGCTGGCCGCGATCGAGGCCAGCGTGCGGGAAGCCCGGATGGAACGCATGCGTAATCTCCTTGAGGCCGCCTGTCCCGCCGTCGCCCTCGGGGCGGAGGCGGAAGCCCAGAGCCTGTGGTGTGTTAGGCTACCGTATCTTCCATCCGTCATCCACAGGAGGAGCGACATGGCATCCGAAGACAACCTCATGGCGGCGTTCGCGGGCGAGAGCCAGGCGAACCGCAAGTACCTGGCGTTCGCGAAGAAGGCCGAAGCCGAGGGCCTCAAGCAGATTGCGAAACTCTTCAGGGCGGCGGCCGCGGCCGAGACCGTCCACGCGCTCGCGCACTTCCGCGCCGCCGGGCACGTGAAGGACACGGTGGCGAACCTCCAGGCCGCCATCGAAGGCGAGAACCACGAATTCACCACGATGTATCCGGAGTTCATCGCGGCGGCCGTGGCCGAGGGGAACAAGGGCGCGCAGCGCAGCTTCGAAAAGGCGAACGCGGTGGAGCAAACCCACCACGCGCTCTACAGCGAGGCGCTCGAAGCCGCCAAGGCCGGCAAAGACCTGCCCGAAGCCGACCTCTACGTCTGCGACATCTGCGGGCACACGGTCGCCGGCGAAGCGCCCGATGTCTGCCCGGTCTGCGGCGCCCGCCGCGAGAGGTTCAGCAAGGTGGAGTAGCCAGCGCCTTCTCGAATTCCTCGGGGTGCCAGGCGCGAAGCATCGCCTCGCTCTTCTCGACGAGTCGCCGCCTCACCAGCACAGCCAGGTAGTCCTCGAGCGTGAACGACCCGGCCTAGCGGGTGATCGTGATCTCCTGGTTGAGGTGCTGCAGCGCATTCTTGCGGATGTGCTGGCGCGCGCCGTAGCCCACCATCAGCAGCTCGGCGGCGGGGATGCGCCCGCCGCCGATGCGCGGCAGCAGCGACTGGATCCACACCGCCGACAGTCCCATCGCGAGGTCCTGCCGGATCGTCGGCTGGCGTTCCGGCGGAAAGTTGTCCGCGATGCGGCCCACGGTGGCCGCCACGTCGGTCGTGTGCATGGTCGTCAGCACGAGGTGCCCGGTCTGCGCCGCGGAGAGCGCAATGCGCATCGTCTCTGGATCGCGCATCTCGCCGACGACGATGACGTCCGGCGCCTGCCGCACCACCGCGCGCAGCGCCGTCGGGAAGTCGGGCGCGTCGATGCCGATTTCCACCTGTTCGACCACCGAGCGGTCGTGGACGTGCTCGTACTCGATGGGGTCCTCAATCGTGACGATGTGGCGATGGTCGCGCCGGTTGATTTCATCGACCAGCGCCGCGAGCGTGGTCGTCTTGCCGGAACCGGTGGCCCCGCCGATGACGACCAGACCGTGCGGGATGCGGGAGAGCGGTTCGACGCCCGCGGGCAGGTTCAGGCTGGCGAGCCTGGGTACCCGGGTCGGCAGGGCGCGAATCGTGGCCGCGGCGTGGCGGCGTTCGTGGTGGAGATTGATCCTGAAGCGCCCGAGGCCGGGGAGCTTCAGCGAGGCGTCCGCGATGCCGGTCTCGTCGTAGCGCTGCTGCGCGTAGTCTGGAAGGGCGGGCCGGACCGCCTGGTCGATCTCCTCTCCGTCGAGGACCAGCTCGTCCAGCCGGACCACCTGTCCGTCGATGCGCACCGCCGGCGGGCTGCCCGCCACCAGCATCAGGTCGGCCCCCTTCCGGTCGATCAGCGTTCGAAGCCACACCTCGAGACGGCTCGTATCGGGCGCGGGTGTCGGGGCTGCCGCGGGGACGAGGGAATTCAGCTCGCCAGCCAGCTCGTCCGGGTCTTCGTGCCACGGCATGCGACCACCGCCTCTCCCGGGTTATTATGCCCGCTATGACGCCCGAGGTGATCCGCCGGCTGCCGAAGACGGACCTCCACGTCCACCTCGATGGTTCCCTGAGGCTTGCCACGCTGATCCGGCTCGCGCGGCGGCAGGGGATCGCCCTGCCGTCGTACACCGAGGACGGGCTGCGGGAAGTCGTCTTCCGGGCGAACTACGCCAACCTCGGTGAATACCTCGAAGGATTCCGCTACACGGTCGCCGTGCTGCAGGACCACGAGGCGCTCGAGGAGACCACATTCGAGTTGTGCGAGGACTGCCAGGCCGAGGGCGTGCGCTACATCGAGATCCGGTTCGCGCCGCAGCTGCACGTCGGGCCGGGGCTCGACTTCTCCGGCGCGGTGCGCGCCGTCGACGCCGGGATTCGGCGCGCGGCCGCCGCCTTCAATACCCGACCCGAAATCGCATCCGGCGTCGAGCCGCGCTTCGTCGCCGGGATCATCCTGTGCGCCCTGCGCGCCTTTACCCCGGACTTCTCCGAGGGCTACCGCCGGATCTTCGAGGCGCTGCCCGAGGCGTCCGCCCAGGAAGTGCAGGCGGCCGCGAGCGTGCAGGTGGCGCGCGCGGCGGCCCGGCTCAAGCACGACGAAGGGCTGCTCGTCGTCGGCATCGACCTGGCGGGCCAGGAGATGGGGTATCCCGCCGAGGAGCATCGCGTTGCCTACCAGGTGGCGCACGAGGCGTTCCTCGGCAAGACGGTGCACGCCGGCGAGGACTACGGGCCCGAGTCGATCTTCCAGGCCATCGGGAACCTCCACGCCGACCGGATCGGCCACGGGACGTGGCTGTTCGACGCGTCGAAGATCGCGGACCCGCGCATCACCGACCGGACCGCATACGTGGAGCGCCTGGCGCAGTTCATCGCGGACAAGCGGATCACGATCGAGGTCTGCCTGACCTCCAACCAGCAGACGGTCCCCGAACTCGGTGCCGAACTCGGCCAGCATCCGTTCCGGGAGATGCGGAAACGTCGGCTGTCGACGACGCTCTGCACCGACAACCGACTGGTGTCGAACACGACCGTGTCGAACGAGATTCAGCGCGCGGTGGAGGCGTTCGGGCTGACCGACCGCGAGCTGCTCGACATCCTGCTGTACGGTTTCAAGCGCAGCTTCTTCCCTGGCACCTACCTCGAGAAACGCGCCTACGTCCGCGAGACGATCGATTTCGCGGACGCGGTGAGGAGCAGCGGACAATAGGCCGAGTTACACTCTCCGAATGGCAGACACGGCGAAGACGGCGAAGAGGACCGCGCTGATCACCGGCGCGTCGGCGGGCATCGGCGCGGCGATCGCGAGGGTGTTCGCCGCCAACGGTTTCGACCTTGTGCTCACCGCGCGGCGCGCTGACCGGCTCGAGTCGCTCGCTGCCGAGCTTCGCGCGGCTCACGGGCGCGCGGTGCACGTGATCGTCGCCGACCTGGCCGACCCCGGCGCGCCCTCGCGCATCTTCGACGAGGTCGAGAGGTCGGGCCTCGTCATCGACGCACTCGTCAACAACGCCGGCTACGGCCTGCCTGGAGGGTTCCTGCACTCCTCCTGGGACCAGCACCGTGATTTCATCCAGGTCATGGTGACGGCGGTTGCCGAACTCTGCCACCGGTTCGCGCCCGCCATGGCAGACCGGCAGCGGGGCTGGATCATCAACGTCGGTTCGGTCGCGGGTCTCGTGCCCGGGTCCGCCGGACACACGCTCTACGGCGCGGCGAAATCCCTGGTCATCCGCTTCTCGGAATCGCTCGCGCTCGAGCTGCTCCCGCGCGGCGTCCACGTGACGGCTCTCTGCCCGGGCTTCACCTACAGCGAGTTCCACGACGTGAACGACATGCGGGCGCAGGTGAACCGCCTGCCGAAGTGGATGTGGATGGACGCCGACACGGTGGCCCGGCAGGCCTATGACGCGGTCATGCGCGGCGACGTCGTCTACGTCAACGGTCGCGTGAACCGGGCGATGGTCTCGCTGGTGCGCCACTCACCGGACTGGCTGATCCACAAGGTCCTGAAGCGCTTCTCGAAGAAGTTCAGGCGGGTATGATCCTCACCGCGTCTTCTTGCTCACCATCACCCCTGCGCTGAAGCTCGTCTCCAGGTTCGGCTGGCTCCTGACCCACCCCGAGTAGTCGCCCGTCATCTGGCGGCGGCCGCCGTACTGCGAGACGTTGTGCGCCGTCATCAGTCCGCCCACCGTCAGCTTCGGCAACACCGCCGTCGCGTAGTTCGTGTACCACTCCTTGTCGGCGTCGATGAAGACGAAATCGAACGGCCCCTCGAGCTTCGGCACGAGGTCGTGCGCGTCGGCCAGCCGCGCGTCCACGAAGGCCGCCACGCCGGCTTCCTTGAAGTGCCCGACCGCCTCGCGATGGCGCCCCTCGTCGATGTCGATCGTGATGAGCTTCCCGCCGGTCTTGCTGAGCGCCCACGCGATGTGGATCCCCGAGTGCCCGGTGGACGTGCCAATCTCGAGCGCCCGCTTGCAGTTGTTCTTGAGGACGAGATCGTAGAGCGCCTGCCCGTCCGCGTCGGGGACGTTCATGTCGCGCCACGAGTAGCGGTGCTGATCCAGGAAGCGCTTGACGGAGGCGTCAATCGGGTCCGCCTTGTCCTGAGTGACCGCGACGGGAACTCCGACAAGCAGCACGACCGCCAACGCCGCCACCAGCAATGATGTGAACCGCACGAGGGCGCCCTCCTTGTCGGTGCTTACGCCGCCGGCAGCGCAAGCGCTTACGAGAGATGCCCCGGCAGCCTCTCAGGCCGAGGCCGATCAACGCCTCGCCCGGCCAGCGGCCGACCCTTCGGCGTCAGCTCCGACCGACATGGATGTCAGGATCTCCCTGTGGCCGCCACCGTCATCCTCGGCCTTCTCCTCGCGCTTGGCGCAACCTTCGTGTCCATGGCGCTGCTCGTCCGGACCGGTTTCGGCCGCGGGCCCCACGCCATCAGCCTGCTGCCGGTCCCGCTGGTCCTCTACTGCCTGTGGGCGTCGGCGTGGTTCGCGTTCGAGTTCCTGCGGCAATTCCTGCTGACCGCGTTCACGCCGGGCACATCGCTCCGCATGGTAGCGTTCGTCTTTCTGGCCGCCGCGCTCTTCATGGTCGGCTTCCTCTACGGGTGCGTTGCAGTGGTGCACCAGTTCCTGGGCGGAACGACCGCGCGGCGGGTCCGCGCTGTGGCGAGATGCGTGGCGCCAACGTTTTCGGCGCTCCTCGTCGTCGGGTGGAGCGGCTATCACTACAACGGCGACGCCGCTCTGTTCACGCTGCTGCGCCGCATCCTGGGCTACACCGGGTTTCCCCTCGCGCTCGGCGCCTGGGTCTGGCTGCTGCTGGGCGCCAGGGCCATCCCGGATGCGCCGTGGCGCGCGCGCGTGGTCACGCTGGCGCGCGCCTGCGCGGCGTTCTTCTCTGTCGTGGCGCTGGCCGCGGCCGGGCGGGACCGTCTGGAGGCCGTCGCTCCGGTGCTTCCGCTCGCCATCGATGTCTTCCTGGTGCTGGCCTACACGCTCATCACCGTTCTCTGGGTGGAATCGGTCGAGAAAGCAGCCCACGCCCGGAACCGGCAAGCCTGAGCCCCGGGCCTCGAGTCCGCCGAAGCCGGCCCGTGTTTCCGGCGGGCGAAGGCGGAAGAGAGTGTAGAATCCCCCGCATGGAACTTCGACTCTACCAGGTGGACGCGTTCGCCGATCGGCTGTTCGGCGGCAATCCCGCGGCGGTCTGCCCGCTCGACGGCTGGCTGCCCGACGAGACGATGCAGCAGATTGCGGGGGAGAACAACCTCGCCGAAACCGCCTTCTACGTGCGCGACGGCGGCGGCTTCCACATCCGATGGTTCACGCCGACCGTCGAAGTGGACCTCTGCGGCCACGCCACGCTGGCCTCGGCCTACGTGGTCTTCACCCACGACCGCCATGCGGGCGAGGTGGTCGAGTTCTCGTCGAAGAGCGGCCCGCTGAAGGTGAGGCGCGAAGGCGACCTGCTGGTGCTCGACTTCCCGGCCGACCCGGTGGCGCCCGTCTCCGTGCCGCAGATGCTGATCGAAGCGCTCGGCCGCGAGCCGACCGAGACCTACAAGGGAAAGACGGACTACCTGGTCGTCTACGGCATCGAGGAGCACGTGGCCGCGCTCACCCCGGACCTCTGCGACCTCGCCATGGTCCCCGCCCGCGGCATCATCGTCACCGCCCCCGGCCGCCAGGTCGATTTCGTCTCGCGGTTCTTCGCGCCCCAGGTCGGCGTTCCCGAGGACCCGGTGACGGGCTCGGCGCACACGACGCTCACGCCCTACTGGTCCGCCCGGCTTGGCAAGATGGAACTGTCGGCCGTGCAGCTTTCCAAGCGACAGGGGCGCCTGCGGTGCCGCCTGGCGGGCGACCGGGTGGAGATCGCCGGACGCGCGGTCCCCTACCTGGCAGGGACCATCACTGTCTAGAGGATCTTGCGATCTTGCGAACTGGGGATCTTGCGAACTGGGGATTCTGCGAACTGGGGATCTTGCGAACTGGGGATTCTCGAACCTTCGGAATCCCCGTCATTCGGCTGAAGTTCTCGCGAGTTTGGTCGATAAACCCATAAGGGACGAGAGTTTGTCAAGCCGGGTATTTCCCTGACGGTCCTCAAGCAGTCAGAGCGGTGATCGGCCGGAATGACCCACCGGCGCTGACTCGGCGGGCAAGTCGTGCCGTCGTGAACTGGGGTGAATCGCGACGAGTTGGCACCTTGTACCTTGACAGTACAAGCTCTAGTGTGTAGAGTTTCTCGGCGGTGGGCCGTGCGGAATATACGGGCCAGCGTCCCCTGATCGGGTCGTCCAACCGCAGGTTCGGTCTCGGTCCTTCTATCACGTTCATCGGTCTCGAGGCGGACGTCCGTCGAGGCCAGTCGAAGAGGAATTCCTTATGCGCCTTCGCCACATCGTTCTGGCGCTGGCCGGAGCGGCCGTTCTGCTCGGAGGCAGTCATGCCTTCGCGCAGAAAGCCGCGCCGCCGGCGGGCTGGAGCGCGACGGACTGCCAGTCGTGTCACGACAAGGCTGCCGGGCCAGCGTTCCAGAAGACCAAGCATGCCGCCAGCGAACAGAGCTGCGCAGCCTGCCACACCAACGTTGCCGAGCACATGAAGGGCCAGATGGGCGGCGACAAGAACGCCCCGACTCCGTCGCTCAAGAAGATGACGGCGCGGCAGATCAACGACGCCTGCCAGAAGTGCCACGAGAAGAACAATCAGCTCAGCTACGACACCAGCCTGCATGCGCGTCGCAACGTGGCCTGCACGTCGTGCCACGGGATCCACGAGGTACAGCTCGGTGAAGGCCCAGCTGAAGACGAAGATGGACGCCGACACGTGCTACACGTGCCACAAGTCGCAGCGCGCCCTCTCGATGCGCACCTCGCACCATCCGGTCCGCGAAGGCAAGATGGGCTGCGCGAGCTGCCACAACCCGCACGAGGGTAACCGCCCGAAGATGCTGAAGGCCGATTCGGTGAACGAGCTGTGCTACACCTGCCACACCGAGAAGCGCGGTCCCTTCCTCTTCGAGCACGCTGCCGTCCGCGAGGACTGCGCGTCGTGCCACGAGCCGCACGGCTCCAACCACAAGCGGCTGCTGAAGAACAAGGCGCCGAACCTGTGCTGGAACTGCCACCTCTCCGGCTCCGGCCACTTCGGGTCGGGCGACAACTTCAACAACGAAAAGGGCGGCGTGCCGGTCGCTCCGACTGGCGCTCCCTCCGGTTATCCGACGATGGGTTCGCGGTTTGTCGAGAAGAGCTGCAAGAACTGCCACGTCAGCGTCCACGGTTCCAACTCGCCGCAAGGCGCCTACTTCCTGAGGTAAACCATGAAGAGAGCATTTACGACGACAGCGCTCCTCGCCATGGTCGCCCTCATGGCGAGTTCGTTTGCGGCGGCGCAGGACAAGCCGGCCAGCAGCTTCGGCGGGGAAGTCACCCTCGGCGCGCTCGGCCGCACCGACGTGTCCTCCTCGAAGTTCCAGGAGTACCGCGAGGTTCCGAAGGGTCTTTCGCTCCCCTACATGAACCTCTTCGCGACGACCACGAAGCTGGACTTCAACCTGATGGTCGACAACGTCCGGCAGTCCGACCAGCGCTACGCCGGCTGGTTCAATACGGGCATGTTCGACCTCGGGTTCGACTATAACCAGACCCCGCACAACATGGGGAACTCCGCCCACTCCGCCTGGAACGAGACGGGCACGGGCGTCTGGGGCATGAACACGGTTCTCACCACGGCGCTCGCCAACGCGACCGACCCGCTCGCGAGTTCGGCGCGGACCTACGATTTCTACAACAACCTGCTCGCGCCGGTGTTCGCGGACACGAACACCTACGATGTGAGCAGCCTCCGCCAGCGCGGCACGGTCACGCTGGACCTCAGCAAGAAGCTGCCGTTCGACTTCGCGTTCACCTACATGCGCGAACACAAGTCGGGCTACCGTGGCGAGGGCGGTGGTGACATTCTCGGCTGGGTGTCGCCGATTGTCGATCTCGCCGAGCCGCTCAACGAGTCCACGCAGGACTACGGGTTCCGCGCCGGCTACAACCTCAAGCCGGGCGGCGTGCTCAAGGCGGGGAACATTCACGGGACGTTCAACCGCAACGTGTTCAACAACAACGCCGAAACGCAGTTGATTGACAACCCGTTCCGCCCGAACAACCTGGCGTACGCGTCGGGTGTTCCGACCGGCTCGGCGACGACGCTGTTCACCACGGCGCCCGACAACGAGGCCAGCACCGGTTCGGTCGGCTTCCAGCTGAAGTTCGCCAAGCAGACCCGGATTGCCGCGGACTTCGCCATGGCATCGTGGACGCAGAACGCCGCGTTCTACCCGATGACGCTCAACCCGCTCATCGTGAACGGCTCCGGGCAGCCGACCAACTCCACGGCGTCGTACCCGGCGTCGTCGCTGAACGGAAAGATCAGCACCGACACGACGAACGTCTACTTCTCGACCAGACCGATCGCGGATCTGGGCGTTCGCGTGCAGTACCGCAGAGTACGGGTACAAGGACAAGTCGGCTCGCTTCGTCATTCTGGGCGACACGTCCGGCTCGCCTGACAACCGCTGGCAGGCGGCCACTGTGTCGGCGGACGACCCCTACGGCCACGCGACGGCGAATCGGACGGACGCCGACACGTCGTACTTCACCGTCCAGGCCAACTACGACATCAAGGCGTTCACCGTTGAAGGCGCGTACAAGAATGCGTCGAGTTCGTGGGTGGGACGCACCGGGTCCTCCGGCGACTCAGGCGAGGAGAAGACCTACACGCTGGCCCTTCTGTATCACGCCAGCGACCTGCTCGGCTTCCGCTTCATGAACGACTGGGCGAACCGGACGGTGAGCGGCGTCGTGGCAGGGTCCGTGGCGGCGGTGCAGGGCGTCATGTCTGACCACGCCGAGCGCGACCTGACCCGTACCGGGTTCAATGTCGAGTTGACGCCCAACGACAAGGTCGACGTGACGTTCGCCTACTTCCGCAACAACGCCGAGTATCCGAACCGGCCCGCCGAAGGGATTGACGACCCCACGGCGTTCTCCGGTCTGCTCTCGGCGAAGTACGACTCGTTCACCGGCGAGGTGGGTTTCCGCCCGAACGCGAAGCTCGAACTGGACGCCTACTACACCTACGAGACGAACGACCAGACGAACCAGTGGGTAGGGCTGACCAACAGTACCCTACGTGAACAACAAGCTCAACTACGCCGGCAGCGACAAGACCAACACGTTCGGTCTCAACTTCGTCTACAACATCATTCCCGACAAGTGCTCGTTCAGGCTGCTGGCCCGCCAGCAGAAGGTGGACGGCTTGATGGACATCACGGCGAAGGAGACGCTGGCGCCGGGCGCGACCAGCAACTTCTACACGCCGGGCCGCACGACCCTGATCCCGGCCGGGCAGGGCGGCGCCGCGGATGTCACGGACTGGGACGACACGAAGATCACGACGTTCGGCATGCAGATCGACTACGCGATCGCAAAGTCGTGGAAGCTGGCCGGCGGGTACGCCTACGAGAAGTACGACTACACGGATCCTTACACGAGCGGCGCGACGCAGTTCCCGATTTCGGTCTTCTTCGCAGCGAAGGCCGACTACGGGTCGTACGAGGCGAACGTGGCCTACACGACGCTGACGTATCGGTTCTAGGGTAGGGCTCAGGGGGCTCAGGGCTTCACGGCTCTGGGCCTCGAGATGCGGTCTGGAAGGGGCCGGCGCGCAACGGGCGCGCCGGCCCCTTTTTGTTGAGCGTGGGGCGGGGCTGCATTCGACTTCGCTCGGGCCGGTCGGCCCCGCCTGGCGGCGGACCTGAAGGCCCGCCCTGCACCTAGTCGCTCCCCAGGATCCCGCCGAGGCCGGCGCCGCCAAGGATGGAGCCCTCTTCCTTGCCGCCCTTTCCGATCCCTGGAATGGCCTTGTGGATCCGGCCGGCCAGGCGGCTGAGCGGCAGCGACTGCAGCCACACTCTGCCAGGGCCTGTCAGCGTGGCGAAGAAGAGCCCCTCGCCTCCGAACAGCGCCGTCTTCACCCCGCCGACCAGCTGCACGTCGTAGTTGACCGACGGCTGAAGCGCCACCAGGCACCCGGTGTCCACCCGGAGCGTTTCACCGGCCGCGAGGTCGTACGTGTGCACGGTGCCGCCCGCGTGGCAGAAGGCGAGGCCGTCGCCCTCGAGCTTCTGCATGATGAACCCCTCGCCGCCGAACAGCCCGACGCCAATCTTCTTCTGGAACGCGATGCCGATCGACACGCCCTTGGCCGCGCAGAGGAACGAGTCCTTCTGGCAGATGAGGGTCCCGCCGAGCTTCGAGAGGTCCATCGGCAGGATCTTGCCGGGATAGGGCGCCGCGAACGCCACGCGGTGCACCCCGCTGCCGCCGTTGGTGAACACGGTCATGAAGAGGCTCTCGCCGGTCAGCAGCCGCTTGCCGGCGCCGAGCAGCGCACCCATGAGGCCCGAGCCCTGCTGTTTCGCACTCCCGTCTCCGAACACCGTCTCCATCTTGATGCCCGGCGTCATGAACATCATGCCGCCGGCCTCGGCTACCGCGCTCTCGCCGGGGTCGAGCATCACCTCGATGAACTGCATTTCGTTGCCGTAGATCTTGAACTCGATTTCGTGCGCCTGCCGCGCCGGAACCGGCGGGGCCGCCGTTGCCGCCGGCGCGCCGCCGCCAAGGCGGTCCGCCAGCTGAGGGACGTCCTTGATCGGCGTCCAGTTGCTCATGCCGCCCGTGAACACCAGCGAGTTGCCGTCCGCCGTGCCCGCCTGGATCCTCCGGACAACCTCGTCCTCTCCGACGGGCCCCACCTGCTGCCCGCCGATTGCCAGGTACCACTGTTCACCCGCCATGCGTATCCTCCCTGTTGGCACTAGTCAGAATGGAACGACCGGCCCCACGTCGTGAGGCGTGGGTTACGCTGTGCGCGGAGATGCAACACGGCGCAGAGCCACAGACGAAGGGAGCCGGTCATGCCGAAGGATATCCGATACGTGGGACTGGATGTACACGCGGCGACCATTACGGTGGCCGTCGCCGAAGGCGGACGCGAGGGCGTCCAGGCGCTGGGGACGATTCCCCACGAACCCGACGCGGTGGCGCGTCTGGTCCGCAAACTCGGGCCGGCGGCAACGCTGCGGGTCTGCTATGAAGCCGGGCCCTGCGGGTATGGCCTGTATTGGCAGCTGGCGGCGCTCGGGATTGCGTGCACCGTGGTCGCCCCGACCCTGGTGCCGGTCCGAGCCGGGGACCGGGTGAAAACGGACCGGCGCGATGCGGAGAAGCTCGCCCAGTGTCTCCGAGCCGGGACGCTGACTGGGGTCTGGGTGCCCACCCCCGCGCACGAGGCGCTGCGCGATCTGGTCCGGGCCCGGGCCGTGGCCAAGCAGGATCAACTGCGTGCCCGCCATCGGCTGGGCAAGTTTCTCCTGCGACACGGTCGTCGCCGACCCGGGACCGGCCGTTCGTGGACCCAGGCCCATCTCACGTGGGTGCGGAGCCAGACCTTCCCGTTCGCGGCCCAGGACCTGACCTTTCGGGATTACCTGCACGAGGTCGATCATGTCGGGGATCGGGTGCGGCGGCTCGATACGGCGCTGGACGAGGCGATTGCCGCCGCGGAGCCGACCCAACAGGCGGTGGTGGCGGCCCTTCAGGCCTTGCGGGGCGTGTCCCAGGTGACGGCGGTCACGATGGTGGCCGAACTCGGCTGCTTCTCGCGCTTCCGCCGTGCGAAGCAGCTCATGGGCTACACCGGCCTGGTCTCGCGCGAGGCCTCGAGCGGGCCGCGGGTGCGCCGCGGGGCGATTACCAAGACAGGGAATGCGCACGTGCGTCACGTGCTGGGCGAGGCGGCGTGGACGGCTCGGTACCAGCCCGCGCGCTCCCCGGTCCTCCGGCGGCGCCAAGCGGCGCTGGCCCCAGAGGTGGTCGCGCTGGCCTGGCGCGCGCAGGTCCGCCTTCACCAGCGGTACCGACGGCTCCTGAGCCGCGGCAAGATCCGGCAACAGGTCATCACGGCCGTGGCCCGCGAACTCGTCGGATTCATGTGGGCGATCGGCGTGTGGGTGGAACAGCACGACGCGAGTCAGCGGGCCCAGGCCCCGCACGCAACCTAGGCCCTGCCACACCCGGCCGCCGCGGCCGGGTGACGAGGATGGTCGAGCGGCCCGCGGAAAGGAGGGCCCTCGGTGAGTCTATGTGGGCCACCATGCGGTGGCATCCACGCAGCTAGTCGGAGGTAGCTCCCGACGGATCACGACCATGACGGCGAGCCGCAGGCTCGATCCGCGAATATCAGAGTGATCGACCGTCGACCAGGCTGTCTCGACCATCCTCGCCATCGCGGCCGACCGAATCACCACCGGAGACTGACACGACGGACACAAGCACCTTAAGGCTGGACTTGACGGGTCGTTCCATATCAGACTCAGAACTCAGAACTCAGAACTCAAAACTCAGAACTCAAAACTCACCGTCATCTCGCCGCGCCGTATCCCGCCGGCAGCGTCATCTTCAGCTCGCGCAGCAGGAAGCCGTACATGTCGGCGCGCTCCTCGATGACCTTGTCGGTCGGCTTGCCCGCGCCGTGGCCTGCCTTGGTCTCGATGCGAATCAGAATCGGCGCCGGGCCCGCCTGCGCCGACTGGAGGGTCGCCGTGAACTTGAAGCTGTGGAGCGGCACCACCCGGTCGTCGTGGTCGGCCGTCGTCACGAACGTGGCCGGGTACTTCGTGCCCGGCTTGATCGTGTGCAGCGGCGAGTACTTCATCACCGCGTCGAAGTCGGCCCTGTTCTTGTCGGGCTCGCCGTAGTCGGACCGCCACGCCCAGCCGATCGTGAACTTGTCGAAGCGGAGCATGTCCATCACGCCGACCGCCGGCACGACGGCGCCGAACAGGTCCGGTCGCTGTGTCAGGCACGCGCCGACCAGCAGGCCGCCGTTGCTGCCGCCGTAGATCGCGAGCTTCGGCGTGGACGTGTACTTCTCGCGGATCAGGTACTCGGCCGCACTGATGAAGTCGTCGAACACGTTCTGCTTGTTCTGGAGCCGGCCGGCGTCGTACCACGCCTGCCCGTATTCGCCTCCGCCGCGCAGGTTGGCGACGGCGTAGATGCCGCCCATCTCCAGCCATCCGGCCGCGCCCGCCGAGAACGCCGGCATCGTCGGGATGTTGAAGCCTCCGTAGCCCCAGAGCAGCGTCGGGCTCCGGCCGTCTTTCTGGAGCCCCTTCTTGTAGGTCAGGAACATCGGGACCCGTGTTCCGTCCTTCGAGTTGTAGAAGACCTGGACCGTCTCGTACCCGGCCGGGTCGAACGCCAGCGCCGGCTTCTTGAAGACCTCGCTCCGGGCGCTCGCGAAGTCGTAGCGATAGACGGTGGTCGGGTAGAGGAACGACCCGAACGAGTAGAACATCTCCTTGTGCGCGCGGCGGCCGGTCAGGCCACTGAGGCTGCCGAGCGTCGGCAGGGCGATGTCTGCTCCCGGCTTTCCGTCCAGCCCGTACACCCGTACCGAGTGGTGGGCGTCGGTCATCCAGAGCGTCACGAACTGGCTGTTCACCATCGTCACGCTCTCAAGTACGGCCGTGCCCTCGACCTCCGGGATGAGCGTCTTCCACGCGCCCTCGGCCGGCTTCGACCGCTGGATGGCGATGAGGCGGAAGCGCGGCGCGTTCTTGTTGGTCAGGACGTAGAACGTGTCGCCGTCGTTGCCGACCACCGAGTACGTGGCGTCGAACGCGTCGAGGAACGGCTCGATAGTGCCGCCAGGCTTCCTCAGGTCGCGGATGAACACGCGGTTCCGGTTGTCGGTGCCTTCGCTCTGCACCACCAGCAGGAAGCGGCCGTCGTCGGTCACCTCGGCGCCGAATCCCCAGTCCGGCTTGTCGGGGCGTTCGTACACCAGCGCGTCCTTGTCCTGGGTGGTCCCGAGTTTGTGGAAGAACACCTTCTGGTTCTTGTTCACCGCCTGGAGCGCTTCACCCTTCGGCTCGTCGTAGCGGCTGTAGAAGAAGCCGGAGCCGTCCTTGAGCCACGAGGCGCCGCTGAACTTCGACCACTTGACGAGATCGGGGAGATCCTGGGATGTGGCCACGTCGCGCACGCGCCACTCGATCCAGTCCGACCCGCTCGCGGCAACCGAGTACGCCATGTAGCGGCCGTCCTCGGTGAACGACGTCGCGCCGAGTGCCACCGTGCCGTCCTTCGAGAGCGTGTTCGGGTCGATCAGTACCTCGGGCGCCGCCGCCAGGTCCTTGACCTTGTAGAGAACCGGCTGCGGCTGAAGCCCGGCGTTGCGTGCGAAGACGTACCAGGGTCCTTCGCGGCTCGGCGTCCCGTAGCGCTCGTAGTTCCAGATGCTCGTCAGGCGGGCCTTGATCGCCGCCCGTTCCGGAATCTGCTCCAGGTAGGCGAAGGTGATCTTGTTCTCGGCGTCGATCCACGCCCGCGCGTCGGGTGTGTCGGAACTTTCGAGCCAGCGATACGGGTCGGCGACCTTCGTGCCGAAGAAGTCGTCCACCTGATCGACCTTCTTCGCGACAGGGTAAGCGAGCTTCGGCGTGTCGGGTTGTGAGCAGGAGATGGCCATGGCAGCGATCAGCATCAGCAGGAGGTGCGTCTTCATGGGTGATCCTCGGGCAGGCCTGGCGGCCGGCGTTTCATTTGAGCGGTCTCAGCAGGAGATCCTGGAAATCGAACGTGCAGGCGCTGGACGAAACTGTCGAGGTCGGGGGGGACGACCTGCGCGGGTTGCGCGAGCGCCAGGCTCGCTCCGAGCAGCAGCGCAACGACCGGAAGGACGCGTCGGGTGTGTCTGCTCATCAGTGCGGATCGTAGCACGCGGCAGGTCGCCCTGAGCCGTCGGTCGCCGCGGGCGCCCGCTCTCGCTCACGCTCGACAGTGCCGAGCCCGGCATCCTCGTTCGGTTGGTTTCGCGTGAGCCAGTCGGCATGGCACGGAACGCCTCCGGGCAAGTCAGAACCTGCCGTGCCGGGCTGTGCATCCGACCGTCGGCACTGCTCGCATGTTCGCTCGACCGGGCATCCCGCGACGCCCGTCGGCCGACATGGCGGCGGACGGGTGCGGGATGCCTCGCGAGGCCGGCGACTGGCGGCAAGCGCCTCCGCGTCAGTTCCGCAAACACGCTCGCAGGCTGGGGGCTCCAGCGGGGTTGAGCGCGATCACGCACGCGGATCCGACCGCGCGACCCCCGCGGCCAGCGGCCGACGACGGCCAGAGAGCGGGTTTGCCGCGCAGCCGACCGGAGACTCAGAGATATCGCAGGACCGCCTGGAGGGCATCGACCAGGGCGTTCGAGATGAAGGTGTAAACCGGCGCCAAGTCGCCGGTGCTGACGGCCGTCGCCACCGCGACCGGGTCGCTCAGGACCAGCCAGATGGTCGAGGCGGCCAGCACGACACACATGACCGCAACCGCGCCGGCGGCTTTCAGCGAGGCGGCGGCGAAAGTCATGGCGAAACTCCGCGGAACGTTCTCGGCGGCTACGCGGCAGACACCGGCGTGGCCGCCGATCCACTATCACTAATACGCACGAGGCCGCGGAAGGGTTGCATGGGGGCTGCAGATCAGCGCACCGGCCCCAGGTACTTGTCCAGCCAGGCCGTCGTCTCCTTGATGTACTCGCTCCTCGGCGGGATGTGGTCGGTGTCGTACTCGATCTTCCGCTTGTGTTCGGGTGGGGTGCCCAACAGGTCGAACATGGGCCGGATCTCTGAGTCGATATAGCTGTCGTACTTGCCGTTCAGCATCAGTGTCGGGATCCTGACTCGGGTTACGTAGTTGATGCTGCTGATTTCCGGTCGTATCTCGGCTGAACCCATGCCCCCCGCCAGCAAGACGCTGACTGCCAGCCTGTCCTCCACTGCCGGGATGATGGCGCCGTTCCCCCCTCCCCAGCTCATCCCGTAGTAGGCGAGCTTTCTGCTGTCGATCTCCGGTCGGGTCTCCAGGTAGTCTATGCACCTCCTGAAGTCCTTGATCTGCTGGGCCCCGCGCGCGACATGGGCACGCGTGCCGGCGCTCGGTGCCGCCGCTCCAGGATCTGCACTTCGTCGCTCGAACGTCCCCTTGTACACCGGAAACAGCACGGCGCGCCCGCCCTTGACCAGGAACGAGAGGAACATGGGGTACTCGTAGTAGGTCTCGAAGTCTTCGCTCGACGGGGTCCGGAGGGCCGCGCTTCCGGGGAAGTAGATGACTGTCTGGAAAGGGGGCTGGCTGGTGCTCGGGAGGAACAGGTACGCCGTAACTCGCTCGCCCCCGTAGGCGGCGTCGAAAGAGATCTTCTCCAGAATCCACCCGTTCGGGCTCTTCTCTCGAGACTCGACCGTGGCGTTCAGGTCCGTCTTGTCGTAGGCGAACAGCTGCTCCTTGTAGACCTTGAAGATCTGATCGGAGACCGGTCGCTGCGCGCGAATGTCCGGGGTCGCCGCTGGGCGCACCGGTGCGAGCGCCGCTTCTCGAACCTCGTCAGCGCGCGGATAGCGCGCGAGCCGGAACCCGTTCCTGGGAGAGCGGTCCATGGCGGGTGCTTGCCGCTGGTTGCCGAACTCGTAGGTGTTGTCCTCCCAGGCGCCGCCCCGGATCACGCGCCCCACCGGGGTCTCGTTCCAGCACCACTCCCTGACGTTGCCCGGCATGTCGTAGGCCCCGTAGGCGGTGAAGTTCGGGAGACTCCCGACCTTGACGGGGCCGCTTCCGCCGAAGTTACTGAACGGTGCCAGGGCAGCGAACCCGCCTAATTGGGGGGACTGGAACGTGGGAGTTAAGCCTCCTCTGGCCACGTTCCAGTGAGCCGAGGTTGGAAGGCTCATGCCGGCAAACTCCGCGTACGCCGCGGCCTCGTACCAGCTCACTCCGGATACCGGGTAGTCTGACTGCCCCTCGGGGTAGTCGCCTCCAAGCCAGGTCGATGGGCCCGGCTGGCCCGACTTGTCCACGAACGCCTTCATCGCCTGGTCCCAGGTCATGTCGCGCCCATCGCTCACGAACCGGTGCTTCCAGTAGTCACGATTCCGGTAACCGCCGGCTTCCGTGAACGCGCGATACTCCCGGTTTGTCACCTCGTATCGGCCTATGAAGAAGTCCTCCAAACGCCCGACGGGTGTGTCGGTGGCCGAGACGCGCACGATGCCGGCCGGCAGGCTGCCCACTTTGTCCAGCGTGCGGACGAGGTCGGAAGGATCGAGGGTGCGCAAACCCCGTTGGAAGGCGCCCCCCCCTCGGCCCCAGGTGGACGCTGCCGCCAGGACCGTTTCGTACCCCGCCTTCTCGAACTTCCACCGGAAGATCCCGACCGGGACACGGACTTTCTCGAGCGGCGTGAGCCCAAGATACGTCCACTCCGCGTCGGGCGTCTCGTACGCCTTCATGGAGACACGGGCGCCAGGGGGTTCGGTCCTGATGTTGATCCTCAGTGACACCTTCGAGAACAGCTCAGCCAGTGCCGGATCGTCGCCGAGGATGGCCTCGGCCTGCACCGCCAGCCGATACGGCGGCACGAGGTTCCGCCAGTAGTCGTTCTCGCCAATCAGCCGCTCTATCTCCGGCAGCGCCACCTCGCGCGCCCACCTCAACCGGGCCCGGTGCCGTACGAACCAGGCCGCCGACACCGCCACGATCAGTATTGCAGCCGCCACCGCGATTGCGACCCTTGGCCGGCGGAGCTGGCGCGCCAGCGCACGCACGCTGAACGCCCCGGACGCCTCGGCCCGCTGCGCCTCCTCGTAAGCGCGCAGATCCGCGAGCATCGCGCCCGCCGAGTCGTATCGGGCCTCGGGTTTCTTCTTCAGCGCCTTCGCCACGACGTGCTCGAGCGCCTCCGGCACGGGCGGCGTCCGGTGCCGCATCGGCCGGGGGGCTTCGTGCATGATGGCGTGGACTATCGCCACTTCCCGTTCGCCCCGAAAGGGCAGTTCGCCCGCGAGCATTTCGTACAGCACCACTCCCGCCGACCACAGATCCGAACGGTGATCGACTTCGCAGCCAGACGCCTGTTCTGGCGACATGTAGGCCACCGTCCCCAGCGTGGTTCCCGTCTTGGTCAACGCCGGCCCACCCCGCAGCTTGGCGAGGCCGAAATCCATGATCTTGGCCTGGCCCTGCCCGGTGACCATGATGTTGCTGCTCTTGATGTCGCGATGGACGATGCCGTTGCGGTGGGCCTCGTCAAGCCCCGCGGCGATCTGGCCGAACAGCGCCACCACCTGGTCGATGTCGAGCCTCTCCCGCTTGATCCTGCTGCGGAGCGGCTCGCCGTCCACGTACTCCATGGCGATGAACGGCTGGCCGGCGTCCTCCCCGACCTCGTGAACGGCGCAGATGTTCGGGTGCGACAGCGAGGCCGCCGCCCGCGCTTCGACGAGAAACCGCTCCCGCATCTCGTCGAAAGCGGCCAGCCTCGGCGGCAGGAACTTCAGCGCCACCCACCGCTGCAGCTGGAGATCTTTCGCTTTGTAGACCACCCCCATCCCGCCGCGGCCGAGCTCCTGGGCGACCTCGTACTTGCCTGCGACCAGGCGGGCCGCAGTTAGCGACGGCAGTAGCTGGTCGTGGGGCCCGCCCGTGATCGCGGAGTCCTCGCGGTTACGGTCCTGGCTCCCGCTCGAGAACCGGGTGGTGCACTGGCTGCAGGATGTGGCGGTATCGGGGTGGTCCGCCTGACAGTGAGGACACTGCATGCGCTGGTCCTCCTTCACGGTGGGTGTCGACGTCCGGAACGCCGCGAGTATAGCATCCGCCTGCGCGTCTGAGCATGGCGTGGACGGAGTCGCAGGCGCGCGATCGAGACCCCTACCGGACCAAAGTCAGTTCCTTCTGCGGGCCCGACAGGAACTCGGCGCCGGTCTTCGTGACGACCACCATGTCTTCCACCGTGGCGACGCCGTAGCCGGGGACCGTCAGCCGGGGCTCGAGCGTGAAGACCATGCCCTCCTCGATGGGCACGAACGGCTTCCGCGCGTATTTCTCCCAGGCCGGCCCGAGAATGGCTGTCCCGTCGTGGGCGTACCTCCCGACCTGGTGTCCGAGGGCGTGCGGGTACTCCCCGTAGCCCGCCCCGGTGATGAGGTCCCGCGCCACCGCGTCCACCGACTGCCCGGTCACTCCCGGTCGGAGGGCTCGCCGCGCCCGCTCGATGGCGTTCACGATGGTGTCGAACCCGCGCTGGACTTCCGGCGGGGCTGCCGCCTCGCCCTCCCGGAGGACGTAGAAGGTCCGCTGCAGATCGGCGCAGTAGTCGTCGCGTTTGATGCCGAAGTCCATGTTGACGATGTGCCCGCGCTCGACCGCGCGCCCGGTCGGCGCGTAGTGTGCGCCGGCGGTGTCGGGCCCGGTGAAGACGGCGGGACATGTCCCCGCCTCCCACGCGAGGTCGAGGCGGTTGTCGCGAACGTGGGCCGCCACCATGTCCGCCACGTCACGCTCGGTGACGCCCGGCGCCAGGAACGCCGCCACCCTCGCGAACACGTCTTCGGTCAGGCCAATCGCCGCCTTGATTCGGGCCAGCTCCTCGGCCGTCTTCCGGGCCCGCAGCGCCGAGATCAGGCGCTCGGACGACACCAGGCGGCCCTCGAAGCCAATCTCCCCCAGCCACGCCTGCAGCGTCAGGTACATCCCGTGCGTCAGGCCGTCACAGACCTCGCTGTCCTGCGAGTAGTTGACCGCAATGGACGATGGGTTGCGGCGCTGGAGGAAGTCGAGCAGCGGCAGCCTGGCGCCCTGCACGTGGCCTTCCACGCGCCGGTAGGCGCCGACGTCTTCGATTGTCTGCCGGTCGTACTGGCCGACAATCGCGTGCGCCTCGCCATCGGCCATGACGATGAAGGCGCTGTGCCACGTCACGTCGGCGGGCGCGAGGAACGGCAGGACGGGGTCGCCGTTGATCCCCGATTCGCGCACGAAGGTGAGCCAGCAGGGCAGGCCCAGTTCGTTCAGGATGCCGACCGCCTGGGCGATCTTCTCTTGGATCAGAGACATGGGAGAGCCTCGCATCTTGCGACCCTTCGACTCGCTCGGAATCGCTCGCTCAGGGTCGCCCCGAGCATCGTCGAGGGGCGAACTTGCGAACTTGCGATCTTGCGAACTTGCGATCTTGCGAACTTGCGATCTTGCGAACTCAGAACTCAGAACTCAGAACTCCGAACTCCGAACTGCAACCCGTCGCGTCAGACCCAGCTGCTGCGATCCCCGTGGATGGCGACGATGCGCCAGTAGCGGGCGAGCGCGTTCCGATAGTTGAACACAGCGTGCCGCTCGGCCGCGTCCGGGTCGCCCCGAGCGATCGCCGAGACAATGGCGCCATGCTCGTCCAGCGACTCCTGGACACTGTGCGTGTGGACGAGCGCCTCCGTGTAGATGCGCACGTAGCGCTCGCGCCTGGCGTGAAGCGCGAGGAGCTTGGCCAGCAGCCGCGGTCCCGAGGCCGCCTGCTCGTAACACCGGTGAAAGCGGACGTCGAGGTCCTGCGCCAGGCGGATGTCCGAGGCGTCGGTCGCCGGGAGCGCGCGCAGCCGCGCGTTGATGGCCTCGGCGTCCTGAACGACGGTGCGCCTCCGGGCCTCCGGCAGCTCCGCGGCCAGCCGAGCGGCCACGCCGTCGAGCGCCCCGACCATCACGAACAGCTCGCGCATGTCGGAGGCCGTGAGCGGCGCCACCGACACCCGGCCCGATCGCGTGGCCCGGGTCGTTTCGACGAGGCCCTCCTGCTGGAGCCTGGCCAGCGCCGCGCGGACGGGGGTGCGGCTGATGCCCAGGCGCCGGCACACCTCCACCTCGGTCAGCGGCGCGCCGGGCGCCAGGCGCAGCGTGACAATGCTGTCGCGCAGCCTCGAGTGTGCGGTGTCGGCCAGTGTGCGGCCGGTGGGCCGGGCCTGGCGCGGACGTCGGGCGAGGCCGCGCGGGCGGTTCGTGGGCATCGCGCGGTGTAGCCTATCAGATCGGGATTCAGGAGTCTCCAGGCAGGACTCAGGAGACAGGATTCAGCCGTCGCGAGCACGGCTCGACTTGACGGTTCGATTGGACAGGCGGAATCGCGAGGGGGTACATTGGCGCCCGTCACCGGGTGTCGCCCGTGAAGTCGAAGGGAGCGGCACGATGAAGAGGAAGAGCCAGTCGCCAGCGCCCGAGAAGGTGACGGACGTTCGCACCGGACTGGACCCCGCGACCATCGCGCAGGCGTTCCGCGACAACCTCGCCTGTTTCCAGGCCAGGTTCCCGGCCGTGGCCACCAGGAACGACTACTACATGGCGCTGGCCTATACGATCCGGGACCGGCTGCTGCAGCGCCAGATCCGGACCGCGCAGACCTACTTCCAGAAGCGCAGCCGCTCGGTCGCGTACCTTTCCGCCGAGTTCCTGCTGGGGCCGCAGCTCGGGAACAACCTGGTGAACCTCGGCATCTACCGCGAGACCCGGGAGGCGATGACGCTCGTGGGCCTCGACCTCGACGAACTGCTGGAGCAGGAGGAGGAGCCTGGGCTCGGCAACGGCGGCCTGGGAAGACTGGCAGCCTGCTTCCTGGACTCCATGGCCACGCTCGGCGTGGCGTCAATCGGCTACGGCGTCCGGTACGAATTCGGCATCTTCAACCAGGCCATCCAGAACGGCTGGCAGGTGGAGCTGACCGACAAGTGGCTGCGCCTCGGGAACCCGTGGGAGATCTCGAGGCCCGAGATCGTCTTCGACGTGAAGTTCGGCGGCCGCACCGAGCACCACACCGAAAGCGGGGCCTCACGTGTGCGCTGGATCCCCCACCAGGTCGTGCGGGGGATGGCGTGCGACACGCCGGTGGTCGGCTACCTGAACGACACGGTGAACCTGCTCCGGCTGTGGAAGGCCGAGGCCGCCGAGTCGTTCGACTTCCAGGCCTTCAACACCGGCGACTATTACGGCGCGGTGATGGAGAAGGTGAAGTCGGAGAACATCACCAAGGTGCTCTACCCGAACGACGTGTCGCCGCAGGGCAAGACGCTGCGGCTGCAGCAGCAGTACTTCTTCGTCTCGTGCGCGCTGCAGGACGTCATCCGCATCTACCTGCAGCGGGCGTCGGCGTTCGACGAGCTGCCCGACAAGTGGGCCGTTCAGCTCAACGACACCCACCCCTCAATTGCCGTTGCCGAGCTGATGCGGCTGCTGGTCGACGAGCACGGCGTGGGCTGGGACGCGGCCTGGGAGATGACGCAGCGGATGCTGGGCTACACCAACCACACACTGCTGCCCGAGGCGCTCGAGCGCTGGCCGATCACCCTGTTTGCGAGCCTCCTGCCGCGCCACCTCGAGATCATCTACGAGATCAACCAGCGGTTCCTCGACCAGGTCCGCCGCGACTTTCCCGGCGACGAGGACCGGGTGCGGCGGCTGTCGATCATCGACGAGACCGGAGACCGCTGCGTCCGCATGGCACACCTGGCCTGCGTCGGGAGCCACGCCATCAACGGCGTGGCCGCGCTCCACAGCGACCTGCTGAAGACCGGGCTGCTGAAGGACTTTTTCGAGATCGCACCGGAGAAGTTCAGCAACAAGACCAACGGCGTCACGCCGCGCCGGTTCCTGGTCCTGAGCAATCCTGCGCTGACCGGGCTGCTCGCGGGGCGAATCGGCGACCGCTTCGCCAGCCGCCTGGACGAACTCGCCAAGCTTGAGCCGCTGGCCGAGGACCCCGGCTTCCGGGCAGAGTGGCGCGCGGTCAAGCGGCACAACAAGAGCGCCCTCGCCGCGCTGATTCGCGCCCGAACGGGCGTCGGCGTGGATGTGGACACCCTGTTCGACATCCAGGTGAAGCGGCTGCACGAGTACAAGCGCCAGCTTCTGAACGTTCTGCACATTGCCACCCTGTACAACCGGGCGCGACGCGACCCGGCCGCCTCGATCCTGCCGCGCACCTTCGTGTTCGGCGGCAAGGCGGCGCCCGGCTACCACCGGGCGAAGCTGATCATCAAGTTGATCAACTCGGTGGCGGACGCGGTGAACCGCGACGAGGCGGTCGGCGGCCGCCTGCGGGTGGTGTTCATCCCGAACTTCAACGTCAAGAGCGCGCACCGGATCTATCCGGCGGCGGACCTGTCCGAGCAGATCTCGACGGCCGGCCTCGAGGCCTCGGGCACGGGCAACATGAAGTTCGCCATGAACGGCGCGCTGACGATCGGCACGCTGGACGGTGCCAACATCGAGATCCGCGACAAGGTGGGCGTCGAGAACTTCTTCCTGTTCGGCCTGACGGCCCCCGATGTGCTGGCTCTCAAGGCGCGGGGCTACCGGCCTCGCTCGTTCTACGAGTCCGATGCCGAACTGCGCGAGGTGGTCGACCTGATCGGCGGCGGGCACTTCTCGCCGGGTGAGCCGGGGCTGTTCCAGCCCCTGGTCGATTCGCTCCTGAACGGCGACGAGTACATGCTCCTGGCCGACTACCGGGCGTATGTCGACTGCCAGGAGCGGGCGAGTCTTGCGTACGCGGACGAGGACCGGTGGACGAAGATGTCCATCCTGAACGTCGCGCGCGTCGGCTACTTCTCGTCGGACCGCACGATCCGCGAGTACTGCCGCGACATCTGGGGCGTGGAGCTGGCGTCGGGTGTCACGACACCCGGCCCCTGACCCAGCGCGGAGCGACAATCAGCGCCGCGCCGTACACCGCGAGAGACAACACCAGGGTCGCCGGCCGGCCTGCGGGGAAGTCCTCCGTCAGCAGCTTGAGCCCTCCAAGGACGAGGACCACGTACATCAGCCAGCGGCCCTCGGCGAACACGCCGCGCCCTCCTGCCCACGCCAGCAGCAGCGCGGCCGCGCCAACGACCACCGTGCGGATCGCCGCAGCCATCGCCGCGTCGGCCGACTGGCCGGGCACGCCCGCCACCAGCGGGACCGTGTAGCCGATGACCACGGCGCCCACGCCCGCCAGCAGCATCACGACGACGACGATCTGCGGAATGCGCGCGGGCTGGCCTCGATACTCCGGCTCGGAGGTGACGGGGATGGCGGCGCACGCCGCAGCAGACGCCAGCACGACCGACGCCGGCAGCGAATTCGCCGCCCATCCTCTGGCAACCGACGCCGTGAACGCGTCGGTCATGAATGCGAACAGGCCCGACACGATGGCGCCGGCCACGAGGTAGATGGCCGCGTGCAATCCGACCGCGGCGGCCCGGTAGCGGTTGCCGAGCACCGCAGCGGTCACGGCCAGGCCCGACCAGAGCATCGCCTGCACGGCCGGCCCGACCGTCAGGCTGGCGCCGGCCAGGACGAACACGATGGCCAGCGAGCTGTAGAAGACGAAGTTCTTCCAGTGTCCCTCGCTGCGATCCACGAACGCGAAGGCGACACCGTAGCTGCCGACCCCGAACACGAGGCTCGCGACGCCGAGCCCTGCGGCCCCGGCGCCCGTCGCCCGCATGACGTACACGGCGCCGCCGAACGCCACCACGAGCAGCGCGATCGTCTGCACGACCTCGAACGGGATGACGTCGCGCGATCGCCACAGCGTGCGGGCCGCGATGCTGATCAGGTAACCCGCGAAGATGGCGAGCTGAAGCACCATGACCGCGCCGGCGCCCTCGCGTTGCCACACGCCGGTGACCGACCCGGCCATCACCAGCAGGCAGAGGTCTGCGACGAACGCAATGGGCCAGCGGAGCCAGATCCAGTCGAGCGCGTAGCCCATCCAGAGCGTGAACACGCCGAGGAACGCCAGGTAGAACCCGAACGGTGTGACCGGCCCGAGCGCGGTCAGGAAGAGCAGCGTGGCGGCGAGGCCCGCCATGCTGATGATCCAGGCCAGGCTCTGGACCCGTCGCTGCCACGCGACGACCAGCACCAGGGCCGTGACGCCGCCCATCGCCAGAGCCGCGGCCGCCGGCGAGAGCAGTCTCACGTTCTCGCGCACGGTCGCCTCCCAGAGGATCGGGAACGCGATCAGCGCGGTGGCCACACCGTAGGAGGCGGCCGTCAGCCGCTGTCGTATCGGGTCGAGCCGGTAGACAGGCACCAGCCACGCGATCGCGTAGGCGACGCCGAGAATCGTGCCGCCAACGCGGGGCAACGTGCCGGCGTCCGTCAGGGCGCGCAGCACGTACGCGCCGCCGAGGATGAGGCACGTGCGCCCGACCAGCGAGAGCACGGACACAACCGAAACGTCTGAGGGTGTCTCGTAGGCGGCGTCGGCGGCGTCGGCCGCCGCCGCGGCTTCCGCGACCGCACCGGTCGATGCGGCCGGGCGTGACTCCAGTTCGGCGAGCCGCCGCTCGAGCGCGGTGACCGCGCCCGACAAGTCGGACACCTTCCGCTCGAGCGTTTCGAGGCGATCGTCCATCGGACCTCCAATGGAGGGTTGTCTGGGGAGGATGCTCGCCGCATTTGACCCCAGACGCGCCGGGAACGCAAGAGGGAAGACCTCTATTCCGCGCGGAGCGCGATCATCGGGTCGACGCGGGTCGCGCGTCTGGCCGGCATCAGCGTCGCCACGAGACCGACCAGGACGACGAGGGCCAGGACGAATGCGTAGGTCGCCGGGTCGAGCGCGCTGACGCCAAACAGCACGGTGCCGATGGCATCACGCCCGAGCGCGGCGATGGTGGCCGTCAAGCCGAAACCGAGCACGAGGCCCAGGCCGAGCTGGCGCGAGCCCTGCTTCAGCACCATGCCCATGACGCGCCGCTGATCGGCGCCGAGCGCCATCCGCACGCCGAACTCCTGCGTGCGCTGGTTCACCGAGAACGACATCACGCCGTAGATCCCGACCGCCGCGAGGATGATCGCCACCGCCCCGAAGACCGAGAACATGACCCCGATGATTCGAGGGGCGCTGACGGCCGCGTCCAGGTTCTCCGCCGGCGTCGCGGCGAAGTAGAGCGGCAGGTTCGGGTCCACCTTCTTCACCTGCCGCCGCAGCTCGGGCAGCAGGCTTCCGGGCGTCTGGCCCGGATGCGGCCTGACGACAACCGTGGCGAACTGGTTCGCCGCCATCCCGTCTCCGGCCGGCCCGAACGGGATCGAGTAGAACGGGACGTAGAACCCCGAGTCGTCGACGTTCGGGTTGTTGAACGGGCCCTGCATTCGCACGGTCGAGACCACGCCGACGATCGTGCGCCAGGGGCCGTACTGCGGCGTCGAGCCGTCACCCGTGCGGAACCGCCTGCCGAGCGCGCTTGCCGTGCCGAAGTGCTTCCTGGCGAACGCGGTGTTGACGATGGCCACCGGGAGCTTCGAATCCAGGTCGTCGTCGTTGAACGTGCGCCCTTCAACGACCCGCTGCCCCGTCACTTCGAAGAAGGTGCCAGACACCTGTTCGAAATTCGCGTTCAGTCGATCACGCCGGTCGCGGTACGTCTTGCCTTCGATCTCCACCGGTCCGGCTCCGCTGAAGACCATCCGCAGCCGGCTCGAGAAGGCCACCGACGCGAACTGGGCGCTGCCCCGAAGCTCGCGCATGAGCCGATCGAAGAAGACCTTCCTGGCAGCCGACGTCGGGTAGTCGCCGTCCATCAGGCCCATCCGTGCCGAGTAGATGCCGGCGGTGTCGTAGCCGTAGTCGATCCGCTGCTGCGCGAGAATCGAGCGGACCTGCAGCAGCGACCCGACGAGCAGCAGGCACGTCACCACGACCTGTGTGACGACGAGGCCGCGGGTGACGAGGTTGATGGCCCGGCTGGTGCTGCCGCGCCCGCCCTCGCGAAGAACCTGGACGACGCTTGCGCGCGAGGCCATCCACGCGGGCAGCAGGCCGGAGACGACGGCTGCGAGCAGCGTGACGAAGACCGTGACGCCCAGCACCTTGCCGTCGATGTCGAACGTCATCCACGCCGGCGGCGGGTTCTGCATGTTCCGGACGCTGGCGCTGAACCAGTCCACCGCGAAGTACGCCAGCCCGACGCCGACCGCCGAGCCCACGGCCGCCAGCATGAAGCTCTCGGTCAGCATCTGCCGGACCAGCCGGGCGCGGGTGGCGCCGAGCGACGACCGCACGGCCAGTTCCCGCGCGCGGAGCGTCGCCCTGGCGAACTGCATGTTCATCACGTTGAAGCACGCGATCAGCAGGACGCCCACGCAGAAGGCCAGCATGGTCCACATCAGGCCCTTCAGCTGCGGGCCCGTGAACTGGTCGATGAGCCACAGCACCCGGCCTTCGGTGAACGTCTTGTTCGTGTCCGGATAGGCCGCCGCGAACCGTTTGGCGAACGCCGTCACCTCGGCGCGGGCGTTCTCGATTGTCACGCCGGGCCTGAGCATGCCGACGACGAACGGCGCGTTGGCCTCCGGGTCGTTCCGCGGCCGGACCGGGTACTCGCTGTAGAGCGGGATCCAGAGCTCGTCATTCACCGGGAAGGCGAAGCCGGGCGGCATCACGCCGACGATCGTGGCCGGCTTGCCGTTGATCCGGATGGCCTTGCCGACGACGTCGGCCGTGCCGCCGAAGTCGCGCTGCCAGAGGCCGTGCCCGATGAGCGCCACCTTCTCGGCGCCGGGCGTGTTGTCGGCCGGCGTGAAGTCGCGGCCCATGGCTGGACCGACACCGAGCACCCGCAGGAACGTGTCGGTGACGTAGGCGCCGGTGTAGCGCCGCGGGAGGCCGTCGAACGTGATGTTCACCGTCGCGCCGCTGATGGTGCCCGTCATCAATTCGAACGACTTCTGCTCGGGCCGCATCTCCTCGAAGTCCATCGACAGGAACTGCTGGTTCACGCCGAACGCCGTGGCCGTCGACGGGTCGGCGAAGGAGACGCCGACGAGGCGCTCGGCGTTCGGGAACGAGAAGCCGCGGAGCATGATCCCGTTCACCACGCTGAACTGCGTCGTGACGGCGCAGATGCCGAGCGCCAGGACGAAGACGGCGAGCGCGCAGAACGCCTTCTCCTTGACGAGCACCCGGGCGCCGATTCGAACGTCACGGGCGACTGACTCTGCCAGCATACGGTCTCCCCGGTCCCGAGGACGGCAGGACCCCATCGTCATTGCGCACGGATGGGCCAGGTTCGGCCGGCCGGGCGACACCACAGGCGTGAACGGGCCTACCGGAGTGAGACGTGTGTCGCCGGCGGAAGGTTCGGCCCCCGTGGGCGTCTGCCGCCCTACTCGCCCCTGAGCGCCTGCACCGGATCGACTCGGGCCGCACGCAGGGCCGGCCACGCGCTGGCCACAAACGCCACGGCCGTCAGGCACAGACTCACGCCGGCGTAGGTTGCCGGGTCGGTCGGGGGGACCTCGAAGAGGAATCGCTCGACCAGCCGCGAGCCGGCTGCTGACGCCGCAAGGCCAATCGCGAGCCCCGGCACCACCATCATCGCGCTGCGGCGCATGACGTTCGCGAGGACGACGGCCGCACCGGCGCCGAGCGCGATGCGGACGCCAATCTCGTGCGTGCGCTGGGTGACGTAGTAGGCGAGCACACCGTAGAGGCCGATGCCGGCCAGCAGCAGCGCCACACCCGAGAACGCGGTGAGGGTGATCGCGGTCACCCTCCGCGGCACCAGCGACTCGTCGATGATCGTGCCCATGCCCGCCAGCGGTTCGACGGCCATGTCCGGGTCCTTCGAGGAGACCAGCTTTCCGACGGCCCGCGTGAGCGACTCCGGTGCCACGCTGGTCCTCAGGATCACGTTCGCCCGCCTCAGCCCCTGCTGGTGTGCCGACACGTACGCCGCCGCCATCACATCCTCACCGGGCGACCCGATGCGGGAATCACCCACGACGCCCACCACTTCGAACTCCATAGGGGCCGGGTCGCCCGCGACCATCACCTTCTGGCCGAGCGGGCTCTCGCCGGGGAAGAACTCGCGGGCCATGACGCCGTTGATCACCATCACCCGAGCCGTTCCCTGGCGATCCGAAGGCGCGAAGTCGCGGCCCGCGACGAGCGTAACGCCCATCGTCTTGAAGTACCCGGGCATCACGACTCGCGCCAGCGCGGTCCGTTCCTGGGTGGAGTCGACCGGCGGCCGTTTCGCCGGCCACATCGGCGGGTCGCCGAACGGCTCGCGGACGGGCACGTGGCTCGCCATCGTTGCGTCCGACACGCCAGGAATCGCGGCCAGATCGTCGCGGAGGCCCGTCAGGAACTGGATGCGACGCGCCTCGTCCTGGTAGGGGACGTCGATGGTCGTGACCTGAAGGCCCCGGCTGTTGAAGCCCAGATCGACCGCCATCAGCCGGCCGAGGCTCCGCAGCAGCAAGCCGGCGCCGACGAGCAGCACGAGCGAGATCGCAACCTGCCCGATGACGAGCGCCGTGCGGAGCCTGGCGCCGCCTCTCGAATCGGTCGCGCGAGTGCCGGGCGCCAGGTGTTCGGCCAACCGCAGCGACGAGGCCCGGACGGCCGGCGCGACGCCGCTCAACACACCGGTGACGAGCGACGCCGCCAGCGCGAACAGGAGTACCGGCATCTCCACGCCGTGCGCCTGGATGCCCATGTCGGCAAGTCCGGTCGCAATCGGCAGCAGACGCTGCAACCAGACGGCCAGCGCCACGCCCGCCAGGCCGGACACGGCGGCCAGCGCGACGCTCTCGGTGACGAGCTGCATGGCGATCCGCCCGCGGGACGCGCCGATCGCCGCCCGCACGGCCAGCTCCCCGCGTCGGGCCACGCCGCGCGCGACGAGCAGGCCGGCCACGTTTGCGCAGGCCACGAGGAGCACTAGGCCGACGGCGCCCATCAGGACGAGCAGCATGGGCCTCTGCTCGCGGAGCAGCGCGTCCTGAAGCGGCTCGAGCCGCATCGCCTTCTCCTTGTTCGTCTCGGGATACTGCTGCTGCAGGCGCCTGGAGACGACGTCCACCTGGCGCTGGGCGGCGTCGATCGAGAGGCCGGGCTTCAGGCGCCCGACGAGCACCCAGTTGTGGAACATCCGCGTCGTCGGCCCGTCGCCCTCGCCGCGCCGCCGGGGCACCCACAGGTCGGCCTGCTCGAGAAAGCGGTAGCTGGCGGGCATGACGCCGACGATGGTGGCGGCCGCCGCCGACCGGGCGATCCCGGAGACGGTGAGCGTTCGGCCGACCGCCGACCCGGGGCTCCCGAACCGGCGGTTCGCCAGCCGCTCGCTGACGATGACGACGTAGGGCGCGCCGGCGCGGTCTTCGCCGGCCGTGAACGTCCGTCCGGCCACCGGCGCAACCCCCAGCGTCGAGAACAGGTCGTACGACACCGCCGACGCCGGGACGCGCTCGGGGCGGGCGTTGCCGGTCACGGTCGTCTGGAAGGCCCCGGGCGTCGTCGCAGCCAGCGCCTCGAATCCCGGCGCCTGCTCGCGATAGTCGTAGTAGTCGGGGGCCGAGTGCAGCAGCAGCGGACGTCCGGCCACGGTGCGGCGCGCCAGGACGAGCCGCTCGGGCTGGCTGTAGGGCAGCGGCCTGAGCAGCGCCGCGTGGATGAGCCCGAACATCGCGGTGTTGGCGCCAATCCCGAGGGCGAGCGTGCCGATGACGACCGCCGTGAAGGCCGGCTGACGCCGCATCGAGCGAAACGCCAGCCGCAGGTCCGAAGACAGGGCCGACAGCATATGAGTCCCACCGGCGCGCACAACCGGAGCCGTGCCGGGTGCCTTGCACAAGGTTGGACGGAAGAACAGCGGCTTCGGTTGCCCGCGCGACCAGGGCGGTGGACCAGACCGCGGCGAACCGACCCGTTGACTCGGGTGGGCCGGCGCGACGACAATCGGAGCGACAAAGGAGAATCGCGATGAAGCTGGCAGCCCGGAAGATCCCCGCGAAATTCGTCCAGGCGATGCCGCGCGGCCTGCGCCTCGTGAAGAAGGACGGCGGCGACTTTCTGCTCGTCGAATCCGCCTTCTGCCCGAAGGGCCACAACCTCGTCGTCGACAGCGTGCGGATTCACGACGAGGCGTCGGTCACGCTGAAGGTCACCATCCGCGGCGAGAGCGGGCTGATCTACGTCGACTCGTTCTGGGGCAGCCACGCAAAGCTGTTCTCCTTCATTCCGCTGCTGTCGGGAGCCGACGAGGCCTTCGTCGGCGCCCGCTGCCCCTACTGCGACGCGAGCATGACCGAGCGGTTCGCCTGCCAGCAGAAGGGCTGCGGCTCGAAGCAGTCGATCCGGCTCCTGCTGCCGGGCGGCAAGAACGCCATCCACGTGTGCGCGCGGCTCGGGTGCCCCGGCCACGTCCTCGACATCGTGGACATGCCGCGGAACGTCGTCCAGACGGTGAGCGGGATCAACTACTTCGGCGTCGGCGGCGACGACCCGTTCGCGGGGATGTAGGGACTGAAGTCGGGCCTGACGCTGTCAGTCGGGCCTGACGCTGTCAGTCGGTGCTGACGATTGTCAGTCGATGCTGACGATGAAGGGTCGGCGCTGACGATGAATGGTCGGGACTGACGAACGCCGGCCGGAGCCTGCGGCTGTCAGTCGGGCCCGCACTGGAGGCGGGCAACAGGACACTTTTCGGAGAGCGTCACTTCAGTGCCGCGTATTCCTTCTTGGCCTCGATGAGAATCGGTACGTCGGGGTCGGCGTCCTTCCAGAGCGCGAAGAAGTCCTCGTAGGCCTTCCGGCTCGCGCCCAGGTTTCCGGCAGCCGCGTATGCTCTCGCTAGGCCGACGTGCGCCAGCGGCCACTGCATGCCCGCGTTCGGGCGATGCGAGAGAATCGTCTGGAACTCGTTGATGGCGTCGGTCGGCCGTCTGGCGGCGATCAGTGCGTACCCCCGCCAGTAAGGGGGCAGCATCTGATAGCGCGCTGCCTTCTCGTATACTGCCGCTGCCCGCAGCGTCTGCACCGCGTCTTCGGCCATTCCCCGCTGCAGTTGCAGCACCCCTTTCGCCAGAGCGGTAAACGGCGCGACGTCGAAGCCGAAGAAGTCGGCGACAGGCGGGTTGCTGACGAAGCGGGGGAGCAACCGCTCGAACCGCCGCTGGTCACCGGCGATGGCGTAGGTCATCAGGCAGTTGCTCGAGGCGTCCGGGAAGGAGGCCACCGTATCCGCAAGAGAGATTGCATTCGCCAGGTTGCCCACGCTTGCCGCCCTGAGTGAGACGCTCGCGCGAGCCACGGCCGCCTCCACGGGCGTGCGATTGCGCTCCGCGAGCGCGTCGGCGCGCTCGCTGAACCCCGCCGCATCCCGGAATCGTCCGTGCGCGGCCGCCACGAATGCCTCGTAGCGCAGAAACACGCCTTCGGCCGGAGTGCCTCGGCTCCATTTCACTTCGCGCTGCATGGCGGCCGTGTCGTTTCGCAGGTACCCAAGCGCGTAAAGCGCGTTGTGCTGCCACGTCGCGTCGATCTTGCGGGCGAAGGAATCTCGGACCGCCCGATCTGCTTCGTCGAACCGGTTGGCCCTAATCGCGTGGAACGAGAGGTTGGAGAACTCGATCGACGTGGGATCGAGGCGTACCGCTTCGCGTGCCTCGACAACGGCCCTCTCGTAGTCGCCAACATCGGCTGCCATGTTTCCGAGCGACGTGTAGGGGATGGAGTCACGCGGATACGTGGCTTTCCACGATTCACACGTCCGGGTTGCCTTCGTGAAGTCCTCGAGCACGTCCACGTAGTAGCCGCTTTCGATGTAGTAGCGCTCCGGCTCGGTGACCCGGTCCCGCAATTCGAAGGCGCGAGTTCTGGCGGCCTTGGCACGTTCCCAGCCAGCGGTGTCCTGGGCCGTATTCCCCAGGAACGCACCCAGTTGACCCCAGGCTCTCGCGAAGGTGGGATCTACCTCCACCGCACGCTCCAGCAGCGGAATCGCTTCCCGCTCCTTGCCGATGTCCCGCAGCGCCAGGGCCTGTCCCAGCAGTTTCAGCGCTTCCAGGTTCGACGTCGTCGCCCGGATCGGCACAGCGTACTTCTGGATGGACGCGAGGGACTCGCCGAGTTCGTTCCGAAGGCCCGAGCTGATCTCGGCGAGCGCGTCGAGGATTCTCTCCCTGCTCGCCGCCGTGGCCTGCTCGGTGGCGAGCACCTCGCCCGAGACGCAATTGGTCGCAGTCAACGTGAGGGAATAGGTGGCGCCGAAGCTCGCGACCGAGCCGGCCAGCATCGCCTTCAGACCTTCCCGCTGGCAGACCTCCTGAGCCACGGCTGGCGTCAGGACGTCGGTCGGCTGCCGTTGCATCAGCACGAGCGTGCCGCGCGACCTGTCGCGAACGCGGCTCTCGGGAAAGATCTTCAGAAACGGCGACTGGGAGAGCTGAACCGAGAGCGCTTGCTTGAGACCGACGTCGAACGACGGATCGTCGGTGGTGTTCTGGAAGTCGGCGAGAACGACCGTGTCGCGCTCCGTCAGCGCCGGGGACCGATGGCCCCACAGCAGCACGCCCACGGCGACCGCTGCCGCCACCACAACGAGCACGAGGACGGCAATGCCGAGACGCGACGTCGCCAGTCGGCGGACGCGATTGCCCACCGTCTCGCCGGAGGCGGCCGTCGTGGAGGAGCGCGCGGCGGGCGTTCCGCCCGACGGTGTCCGCTCCCCGGGCGATGACACGCCGTGGCCCGACGCCGCCTGGATCCGCGCCGAGCTGCTGTCGCGCTTGATCCGCTGCAACTCCGCTCGCAGGTCGCCGGCGCTCTGGTAGCGCAGGTCCCTGTCCTTCTCGAGCGCTCGCGAGATGACGCGGTCCAGCTCGGGAAGCGCGCGCCGGTTCACCTCCGTCACCGGCGGCGGCGAGGCGTGCAGGATCCCGTCGAAGATCGCGGCCGTCGTCTTTCCCGTGAAGGGCGGATGGCCGGTGGCCATCTCGTACAGCACGGCGCCGAACGAGAACAGGTCCGAACGGCGGTCGAGTTCGTCGCCGTACGCCTGCTCCGGCGACATGTAGGCGGTCGTCCCGACGACAAGACCCGGGCTGGTCAGGTGTTCCTCGGGCAGCCGGGTCTGACTCTCTCCCGAGCCGCCGGCCCCTTCTTCCGATCCCGCGCCGGCCGGCGCCGCCTTCATGGCGAGGCCGAAGTCCAGGACCTTGGCGTCGCCGCGCCTGGTGACGAAGATGTTCGCGGGCTTGATGTCGCGGTGGATGATGCCAGCCGCATGCGCGGCGTCCAGCGCGTCGGCCACCTGGATGCCGATGTCCAGCACGTGGTCGGCATCGATCGGCCGGCCGCCGATCTTCTGGCGCAGCGTCTGGCCGTCGAGCAGTTCCATCGCAATGAAGTGCTGGCGGTCCTGCTCGCCGATGTCGTAGATGGTGCAGATGTGGGGGTGGTTGAGCAAGGACGCGGCCCGCGCCTCGCGGCGGAGCCGCTCGATCGCCTGCGGGTCGCTGGTGAGGTGCGCCGGCAGCAGCTTGAGCGCCACGTGACGGCCGAGACGCGTGTCCTCGGCCTCGTACACCTCGCCCATGCCGCCGCCGCCGATCTTCCTGAGGATCCGGTAGTGCGACAGCGTCCGGTCGGTCATCGGCTGGCTCCGTCGTGACGTGCCAGGTTTCCGGGTGAACGCGACGTGGCGCCAGGCCCTGCCGTGGCAGCCGGATGTTACGCTCCACGCGCCCGGCAAGTCAAAACGCGCGGCACGTGGCGAGGAGGGCGACCCCTTTCGCAGCGCCAGCCGGTACGACGACGAGATGGTCGCGCCGTTCTGGAGCGGGCGCCGCTTGGCGTCACAGGTCGGGCGTCCAGAGGCAGGCACCCTGACGAGCATCGGCGCCTCGCGGCGAGCCGCAGCGACGCAGGCTCGCGTTGTCGCTCATGCGGGAGAGCCTCCTACTGCCTGACGGGAGGGCCCAGCGTGTCCCGATGCGTTGAGATCAGCGTTCTCATGTACGGGCCGACGCCGGCCGCGTCCGTGAAGCCGGCCTTGCGCGCGGCTTCGTCGTTCGTGTCCTTGGCGATGAGGTCGCTCTCGGCGTACTGCGTCCAGTTGCGGTAGACGCCGAGCGTCACCACGTCCCAGTCGGCGCCGGCCTCGCGGACGAAGATCAACGTCTCGCCGCGGCCGCGGTTGCGGTTGAAGGCGTTCTCCATCCGCCGCTCCTCGATGAGCGCCTCGCGCCTGCCTGGCAGCGCCTGCATCATCTCGTAGTGGAGCAGGCCCATGTCCTTCACGTGGGCGTGGAGCGCATCCGCCGATGGCCCCCGCATGTAGAGGTCTTCGTGCCACGACACCAGCGGGTCGAGCTCGCGCTCCAGTTCGGCGAGCGTCCGTCCGGTTGCCCTGACGGCCGCTTCGCGTCTCGCCACGCGCGTCGCGCTGTAGTACGCCGCCCAGTCGTCCATCGGCCACAGCACCGCGAGGTCCCAGTGATCGCCCTGCGAGTGCCGCATGGTGACGGGCGCCGCCTCGCCGCCGGC
This sequence comes from uncultured Acidobacteriota bacterium, assembly GCA_963783255.1. Lineage (GTDB taxonomy): Bacteria > Acidobacteriota > Vicinamibacteria > Vicinamibacterales > Fen-181 > FEN-299. Next base: position 195,932 of record CAWAMP010000014.1, read on the forward strand.
GGCGGCGAGGGTGGCGTGCTTCTTCACCACGTCGATGAGGTCGAGGAGCCGGCCGGGTGCGGCCTGCAGCATCTGCAGGCGATAGAGCGTTTGGGGCGCCGCCGCCGCGCCGGACTGAGCGGCGGCAGGTCCGGCGGTGGCGATAAGGACGGCGGCGGTCAGCCCGAGGGTGGGAGGAAGTCTGCGCATACCCGCATTATGCAGGAAGCGGCGCGGCGTCTACTGCTGGAAGCAGGCGCGGTAGCCGGTGCCGATGGCGCGCTGGGCGGCGACCGCCGCGTCGCTCGCGATCATCACGACGCCCGAGCGGACCAGGTCCACGTACTCCGACGGATTGCCGTCGGCGAGGAACACATCGTCCAGGCGCACGCCCGGCCGCCCGAGCGTGCCGAAGATCGGCTCGACGCCGGCACTTCTGAGCGCGGCGAACAGCGATGCCCGCGCGTCGCTCGTCCCCGTCCAGCCGAGCATGCGGTCGGGCGAGAAGGCCTGGCGAGCGGCCGCGAGATCCTCCGGTTTCGCCATCGTCACCGAGATCATCAACCGCGGGTCGAGCGCGTGGACCTTCTTCGCGTCGTCGAGCGTGTAGGTGACGATGAGCGCCCGGTGCTCCATGCCGGCCGCCTTGACGGCGTTCACGACGTCCTCGAATCGGGTGGTGCGCTTCACGTCCACCTCGAAGTAGGCGCCCGCCCGGCGGCCCCACGCGAGGACGTCAGGAAACTGCGGCACCCGCTCGTCGAGGACCGCGCCGTCCGGCCGCTTCAGCTTGAGCCCCTGGACCTCGGCCAGCGTCCGGCCGGTCGTCGGTCCACTGCCGGTGGTCGTACGGTCCAGCGTGTCGTCGTGCATCAGGACCAGTGCGCCGTCGCTCGTCGTGGCCACGTCGATCTCCAGGAAGGGTACGCCGGCCGCGAGGCTGGCGGTGAAGCTCGACATCGCGTTTTCGGCCGCCGACTGGTCGGGCTGCCCCCGATGCGCCGCGACGACGGCGAGGTTGTGCTGGCGAAGGCAGTCGAGCCTGGCGCCGAGATCGACGGACGGCGTCGTCTTCGGGGTGCAGCCGGCAAGCAGGCAGACGACGACCGCCGCCGTCAGGCCGCAAGCGAACCGGGAGGGTCCTGGCCGGCGATACCTTGCGGTCGACAAACGTGCAATCATCCGGACTCCCGTCTGGAAGCTACACAGGACCCCTTCAGAACGTCACGCGGGCGGAGACCAGGACGACGGGCTTGCTGTCGTCCGGGTTGAACAGGTAGCCCGCCAGGTCGAGCCACTTGTACGTGAAGCCCACGATGAGCCCGCGCTGGATGTCGCGCTCGGTCTGGTAGACGCGAGTGCGCTGGGCGGCGACGCCCAGGCGCAGACACTCTGCCGGCGCGTAGGTCAGCTCGGACCAGTTGTAGAAGAAGTTGTCCTCGGAGTTCGCGGCGTCGAACACGTACTCGCCCTCGCTCGACAGCTCCAGCTTCCGCCATGCCAGCGAGCCCCTGTAGCCCGGCGCGACGCCGTCCGTGCTGCCGAACACGGCTCCAATCATCGGCGTCAGCGTCCACTCGACGGTCCTTCCGCCTGCGAAGTTGACGCCGAACCACGCCGAACCCGCGTCGATCGCCTCGTAGTTGTAGCGGGCCTCCAGGTGCAGCCAGCCCCGGTCCGCCGTGGCCGTTGCGAGGACGAAGTCGTCGGTCTCCAACGCCGCCGGCAGGAAATAGACGATGCCCCCCGCAGAGAACTCCCACGCCTTCGCCTGGGCCGTCACCTGGCCGGATGCCTGGCCGGCGCACAGAACCGCTGCCGCGAGTGCGAGAGCCGGCGTGCGCATCGTCGTTACCCTCCGAGTGCAATGATGATTGCGACCAGCGCCATCCCGATCGCCGCAATCGTCAGCCCGTATTTCCACGGGCGACCTCCCGAGTACTTTCCTAGCAGGGAGCCGTAGGCGTAGAGCGTGGCCACGGCAAGGCCGTTCGACACCCGCATCGCGACGTAGACGTTCTTGGTGAACACGAACGGGACGACCACCGGAAACGTCGCCAGGACGACGAGCGCAAACACGCCGGCCGCGGCCTTGAGGTCGCGCGCCGTCAATTGGACCGCAGCATCCGGCACGGCGACGAGGGCCTTGCGGATGGCCTCGAGCGTTCCCGCCTGAACGCCGCCGGCGAGCCGGTCCGGCAGCTCGTCGGCAATGAGGCGATGGGCGGCCTCGAGATCGGCGGTCTTTCGGAGGCGTCGCAGGAGGGTGGCCCTCCGGCTCTTCTCGGTGACGGCTCCGACGAGATACATCACGGCGTCGGTCAGGCCCCACGCGACATTGCACCCGAGGGCCGTCAGCAGCATCGTCCCGATCTCTTCGCGGCCCGCCGAGGCGGCGTTCAGCGAGCCCGTGAAGGTCATCGCCATCAGCACGCCGAAGATGGCTTCCGACGCCCGCTCGATCGGGTCGAGCACCTGCGCGCGTTCGGGTTCGTCCTCCGACATCCCTGCACCTTCCTTGCCGGCCGGCGCGCGGCCGTTCAGCGGAATCGCCACGTGATGAACGCCAGGCCGGCGGAGTTGCCCATCGCCACCACCGGCCGGGCATCCGTCTTGACGTTGCGCCAGCTGTCGAACGCGGCGTTGTTGGTGGCGAACACCTTGCTCGTGTTGGCGTCGAGCGCGACCCCGTTCCGGGCGAAGTAGGCCCCGACGGTGGACGCGAGCGCCGGGTCGACGAACTGGCCGAAATTGACGTCCCCGCGCCCGTCCGGCGTTTTGAAGTTCGTCGTGCGCACGTCGCCGTCGCCCATGTCGGTCAGCGGGTACTGCCACGCGGCGCCGATGATCAGGTTGTGGTATCCCGGAATCTCGGCCTGCAGGCCGAGGCGCACCTCGGTGATGTTCAGAACGCGCTCGACGCTGGTGCCGCTGCCCACGTAGCGCCCGTACGAGAGCTCACCGACGGCCCAGGCCTGCGCCGCACCCATCTTGAACACCGGCACGCGCGCACCACCGGTCAGCGAGAGCAGGTCGTGGAGCTTCAACGCCACCGTCTTGGGCTGACCCACGATGAACCCGGGCGTTCCCTCGCGCGACGAGTCGACGTACTGGATGCGCATCCCTCCCAGCTTGGGATCTCCCACGAACGTGTACCCGACGTTGCCCACGATCTGGGCCTTCTTGAGCACCTTCTCGACGGCCAGCTGGACGCTGGCATTGACGCCGCCAGGAACCCCGGCGAGCTTGGCCCAGTTCGCCGTGTTGCCCTCGGGGTCTTCGGTGGGGATGGCGACAGACCCGTGGACGGCAAGCCCGAGCGCGTCGCCCCTCCGCTCCGACAGCAGGTTCACCTTTCCGCCGACCGTCAGGTCGCCCGCCGACTGCGAGAATGCGCCCCACGACGGGGGGATGACGCGGACCGTCGGCACGTCGTACGTCTTGTAGGGAACCTCCTGCGGGAACAGGAAATACGGCTCCTGGCGGACCGCCGACGTCGGGTAGGTGTCGACGATGAGATCCAGCGGCGGGACCGGGTAGGCCAGCGGGTCCAGGTTGACGGCGTTCGTCCGCAGCGCGGGGACGTAGTCGACGAACGCCTCGATTCGCTTCGTGACGCCGATGGCGAACTGGAAGCTGAACTTCATGACATCGATGTCGCCCGGGTTCCGGTCGTTGTTCATTTCGAGCGCGCCGACCGCCCACCTGCCCGGCTCCAGCGTGTCGGCGGTGACGCTCCGAATCAGGCCTGTCCCGCCGGCATACGAGAGGCCCTGCGCCGGCCATCTCGGTTCGGACGCCGCTGCCGCCGACGGCGCGCCGCCCTGGGAGGCCTCGGCGGCCTTCGCGGATTTCTGCATGAAGTCCACGCCGCCATAGACGATGTAGGCGTCGGTGCCGGTGGCGGGATGGACCCGGCCGCCGTTCGAGATGTGCTGGTATCTGAACCCCGCGACCGCTCCCATCTTCGACGGGCGGCCGATCCGCACGCCGAACCCGATCTGCTCGTAGAAGTTGAGGGCGAGCTGGTTCGGCTGCGGGTCGGGCCACTTGATGAACATCAGGCCGGCGCCGACCTCGGCCGTCGGCCGAATCTGCTTGCCGCCTGCGAAGGTCCAGCGCAGGAGGATGGGTGTCACCCCGAAGCCGCCGAAGTGATCCGGTCCGCGCACGATGGTCGGCTGCAGCTGGATCAGGTACTCGAACTGACCGGCGAGCGGACCGGGGCCGTGACGCCTGGTCATGATCCGGCCCACCTCGAGGTCGAAGACTCCCATCTTCCTCTCGGACGAGGAGTCGTTGTAGTCAATCGGCAGCGAGAACCCGCCGAGGACGCTCCAGTAGAAGGCCCCCTTGCGGAAGTCGTTGTCGGGCGCCCGGGCGTCGGCGGGCGGCGTCGGCGGGGCAGCCGCCGTCGCGGGCGGTGCGGATGCCGGGATCTGCGCCGCGGCGATGCCGGCGCAGGCGAGGAGCCACACGAGGAGGAACGCGGCCGTGAGGGTCGATGTGCGCTTCAAACTCGGTCTCCACTGGAATTGGGGGCGGTGTAACGCAGAAGCGTACACCAATTCTAGTGGGGTCAGGTCTGGAAGCTGAGCAAAGTGCACCGTTTTCAGACCTGACCCCTTCGATGACCCCTTGGACGGGGTCACACCGTGCGTTTTGCCGGAACGCAGGATGTGACCCCAAAGAAGGCGCGAACCTGAGCAGTGGCTGAATCGTCTATGTCTTCCGGAGGGTTCGTGCGTCCACACCCTGCGCGTCTGTCCGTGGCCTGGCTGCTGTGCCTGCCCGCGCTCGCCGCCGCCCAGCCGCCGCCGGCGTCCCAGGGACGGCCGGCGGCCGCCGCGGGCAAGGTCACATATCCGATCACGCGGGCGGCGTCGGCCATCAAGGTGGACGGCGTTCTCGACGAAGACGCCTGGAAGACGGCCGCCGTCGTGCCGCTGCCGATCGAGTGGATGCCGGGCGACAACGTGCCGCCGCCGGTCGAGACCGAGTGCCTCGTCACCTACGACGCGAAGAACCTCTACATCGCGTTCCGCGCGCACGACCCGCGGCCGTCCGAGATCCGCGCCCACCTGATGGACCGCGACGACACGGACACGCTCATCCAGGACGACCACGTCGGGATGATGATCGACACGTTCAACGACGAGCGGCGCGCGTTCCAGTTCCGCATCAACCCGCTGGGCGTCCAGGCCGACGCGATCTTCAGCGAGCAGGACGGCGTCGAGGACTTCTCGTGGGACATGATTCTGGAACGCCGTCGGCCGCATCACCTCCGACGGCTACATCGTCGAAACGGCGCTCCCGCTGAAGCAACTCCGCTTTCCGTCCGGCTCGGGCCCGCAGACGTGGGGGTTCGAGGCCTTCCGCTCGTACCCGCGCACCGTGCGCCACCGCATCACCTCGCAGCGGCGCGACCGCAGCAAGGGGTGCATCCTCTGCGAGGAGAACAAGATTCTCAGGTCTCGAGGGGCTGGCGCAGGGCCGCAACCTGGAGTTCGACCCGACGGGGACCTTCAGCCGCACGGACGAACTCGCGGCGCCCACCGACAGCGGGCTGACCAAAGGCGACGTGAATGCGGAGGCCGGGCTCACGGCGCGCTGGAGCATGACCTCGAGCATGACGATGAACGGCACGATCAATCCCGACTTCTCGCAGGTCGAGGCGGACGTGGCGCAACTCGACGTCAATCAGCGCTTTGCCCTCTACTATCCGGAGAAGCGGCCGTTCTTCCTGGAGGGGATCGACTACTTCACGACGCCCATCCAGGCCGTCTTCACGCGGACCGTCGCCGACCCCTACTGGGGCGCGAAGCTGACGGGCAAGCAGGGGGGAACGCGATGGGGCTGTTCGCCACCCGCGACCGGATCAACAACCTGCTGCTGCCGTCGAACGAGAGTTCGGCGAACGCGTCGACCGAGGACGACGTGACGACCGTGGTGGGACGGTACCGGCGCGACCTCGGGAGCTCGTCGACCATCGGCGCCCTGTACGCGGGGCGCGAAGGCGAGGGGTACCACAACCGGCAAATCGGGGCGGACGTGTTCTGGCGCCCGACGCAGTCGGACGCGCTGCGCGCGCAGTACATCCGGAGCGACACGCAGTACCCGGACGAGATCGTCCAGGACTACGGACAGCCCGCCGGCGCGTTCGGCGGCAACGCGACATGGGTGGACTACCAGCACATGGCCGCGACCTGGGCGGCGATGGGGCTGTACGAGGCGTACGATTCTGGCTTCCGCAGCGACACGGGGTACGTCCCCCGCGTGGACTACCGCGCGTTCACAGGCCAGGGGCAGCGCCGGTGGTTCCGGGGTGCCGGGTCCTGGTTCAACCAGATCGCCCTCGGCATGCGCGGGTGGCGCATGATGAACGACGAGTGGTCGATGACCGACCAGACCGTGGCGGCGTTCGTGAACTACACCGGGCCGTACCAGACGCAGGTGCAGTTCAACATGCCGCACGACCAGGTGGTCTACGGCGGGAAGAGCTACGAGTACTACCGGCCGAACTTCTACGCCGGCGTCAAGCCGTCGGGCCGGACGGCGTTCTCGCTGACGGCCCGGTTCGGCGGCGGCGTCGACTACGCCAACAACCGGAAAGCGACCGGCGTGGTGCAGCTCGGGCCGGCGTTCGAGTACCGGCCGATCACCCGCGTGAGCCTGGGATTCTCCTACAACCTCGACCAGCTCGACGTCGAGGGCGGCCGGCTCTACCGGGCGAATCTCGCGCAGCTCAAGATGATGTACTACTTCAACGTGCGGTCGTTCCTCCGCGCGATTCTGCAGTACACCGACATCTCGCGGGATCCGGAGCTCTACACGTTCCCGATGGAGGAGCGCACGCGGCGCCTCTTCCAGCAGTACCTGTTCTCCTACAAGCTCAACCCGCAGACCGTGCTGTTCGTGGGGTACTCGGACAACGCGTCGAACGTCAACGTCCCGAGCATCGACCTGCAGCAGACCAACCGGACCCTGTTCATCAAGATCGGCTACGCGATCGTGTTCTGAGGGCTAGGCTTCGCCGCCCAGCGCCTCGATGTCGGCGAGGTCCTTAAGGCGCCCGGCCGCCCGCTTGTTGCGGATGAACTCGCTCCGGCCGATGAACGGCAGGTCGTGGCTCCCGCAGCGGCCGACTGCCCGGCCCGCCCATGCATCGTCCCAGGCGACGCCGCTGATGTCGCTCATGACGTGTATCTGGACGGGCTCGACGCCCATCTGCAGGACCCGGGCGGGGTCGATCAGGTCCGCGGCCGTCAGGCCCGAAACGGGGAAGCCGAAGGCCTCGAGCGCGGCGAGGAGACGCTCGCCATTCTCGGGCGTCGGCCGCACGAACACATCGATGTCACCGGTGAAACGCGGCGCCCCATGGAAGGCGAGGGCGTAGGCGCCGACGACCAGGAACTCAACTCCGGACGCGATCAACGAGCCGAAGAACTCGTCGAAGTCGGGTGCCAGCTCCGTCATGCTGCCTCCGCAGGAACTCGACCGCCGCGAGGCGCTCCTCTACCGTCCGCGCCTGCCAGGACCGCCGCGCATCGGCGCCCGCCGCGTGTTCTCCCGCGGCGATGGTCCGCAGTGTGCGTTGCAGCTTGAATTCCACGGACCAAGTATAAGCAGAAGCCAACGGCGGGAGAAGACCCCGGGGCCGCTGCTCTCGGGACCGTCCGCGCACCGTGCTTGTCGAACCTCCCGCCGCGCTTTCTCGTCCACTCCAGCGAGGGGGGTGTCGAATGGCCGAGGAACGCACGTGGTGGGAAACGATCAAGGTCGAGGGGGGCGAGCTGCTCGAGAAGGTGAAGGCGCTGATCCACGAGGGCAATGTCCGCCGCATCGTCATTCGCCAGGGTGACCGGTCGGTTGCCGAGTTCCCGCTCACCGTCGGCGTCGTCGGCACGGTGGCGGCGCCGATTCTCGCCGCGGTCGGCGCGCTGGCCGCGTTGCTGACGAACTGCTCGATCGAGGTTCAGCGCACCGCGCCCGCCAACGGCGCGAGCGCGCCGCCGGCAGAACCGCCGGAACAGGACGCCGTGTGAATGAAAGGCCGCGACCAGGAGTCGACATCGGGCATTCATGCCGCGTCGCAGGGATCTGCCCGAAGCAAAGCCTTTGCCTTTCCCCGCCGGGATGATCAGGGCGGGGGGCTTTGCGGAGCGGCAGACCCGAGACGCGGCGTGCATCAGCGGCGACCAGGCATCGCGGCCTCCGGTCCATCCAGCCCGGGCGCCTCCTTCCTCTGGCATTCCAGCTCAGCCGGCGGTAGACTGCAGGCGACAAACGGACGCGGTCTGGGACCGGATGCAGCCGCCGCCCTCCATGGCGGCCTGTGCCCGTCATGGACGACCTGCAGACTGACGACCTCCTCCGTCAGCTCCAATCGCGCAACCCGCACGAGGCCTGGGCCCGGTTCCTCGAGCTGTACTCGCCGCACCTGTTCGACGTTGCCAGGCGGTTCGAGCGGAAGGGCGACGCCGCGGCCGACTGCTACCTCTACATCTGCGGGCAACTGAGCGCGAACAGTTTCCGGAGGCTCCTCCGGTTCCGGCCCGACGGCCCGGCCCGCTTCTCCACCTGGCTGTGCGCCGTCGCGCGCAACCTCTGCCTCGACTGGCACCGGCACGAGTTCGGGCGGCACAGGGTGTTCGAGTCGGTCGCGCGGATGCCGCCGCTCGACCAGGAGATCTTCCGCGGCCTGTTCGGCGAGCGGCTTCCGATCGAAGACCTGTTCCTGAAGCTCGAGCCGAGCCACCCGGGGCTCACGATGGAACAGATTGCCGAACGCGCCGAGATCGTCGGCCAGGCGCTGACCTCCCGCCAGCGGTGGCTGCTGACCGTGCGCGGGGCGCGGGGCGCGCCGGCGGCCGCAGGCGCAGCCGAACACGACGAGGAGGAACTCCTCCGCATTCCCGCCGAGATGCCGAACCCCGAATCGTGGGCGAGCCTCCAGGAGGAGCGCGTGGCGCTGCTCGGCGCGATGTCGCGCCTCACCGCTGGAGACCGCCTCCTGATCAAGCTTCGCTTTGCGCGAGACCTGACGCTCGCGGAGATTGCCCAACTGATGGGCTTCGAGAGCCCGCAGGTTGCCGACCGCCGAATCCGGCACGTGGTGGAGAAGTTGCGCCAGGAAATGCCCGGAGGCAAACCGCCGTGCAGGTGACAGCGGAAAATCCGGGGACGCGTCCGTGTAATGAAATGAGGCTCGGGGAGTGCCCGGAGGCACGACCGGCCCGAATGCCATGGACGAGAAGACACTGAAACGCCTGCTGCGCGCCGAGGGGACGGAGGCCGAACGATCGGGACGACGCTGCCCGGACGAGGCGCTGCTCTCGGCCTACGCCGACCACCGGATTCCGGACAACAAGCGCGCGAAGGTCGAGGCGCACCTGGCCGACTGCGAGGCGTGCCTCGGGCAGGTCGCCTTCCTGGCGCGCCAGGCCGCGGAACCGGCGGCGGCGATCATTCCCGGCGCGGTGGCCCGCGCCAGGGACCTCGTGGACCCGGCACCGGGCTTCTGGCGTCCGCTGGTCCTGCGCCGGGGAACGGCCGTGGCCGGCATCGCGTGCCTGGTGCTGGTCGTCGTTGTGGTGCTGAGGCAGGGCGGCACGCTGCAGGCCCCGACGACGGCGCCGGTCCCGGACGATGTGTCAGCGGCGCCTGCCCCGCCCCAGTCGACAGCGCCGCAGCAGGACACGCAGCCGGAGGCCGGGAGCCGGAAGCCGGAAGCCGGCCCTGCGACTCCCGGGTCCACGCCGCCGCCCCTCGACTTCGCTCGGGGCGGTCCTGAGCGAGCCCCTCAGTCGAGCGCAGGGCGAGCCGAAGGGCCACCGACCGTCCGCAACTCGGCGATCTCGGCCAGCACGCTCTCCGTCGTGGCTCCGGCCGAGAACGCCACCCTCTCCAGGCAGGACCTCGAATTCCGCTGGCAGGCCGTCCCGGGCAGCCTGTACTACGAAGTCAGCGTGATGACCGATGACGGCACCGTCGTGTGGCAGGGCCGGGCGGATGGCACGAGCGCGCGGCTGCCGGACGGGCAGCGGCTCGAGGCGGGTGCCTGGTACTTCGTCCGAATCCGCGCTCACCTCGCGGGCGGCGAGACGATCAGGTCGGCGGCGGTCTCGTTCCACATCGGCGACTGGTAGTTCCGACCTTCGCTCGAGTTGACACGTGGGCGGGTCCTGTCGCCGGGATCCCCCGTCCGTGCTCGCGGCCACAGCGCTGATCACGGGCGTCGCGCTGCGCGCGGCCGGGGGGCCCCCGCCCGGCGCCACCCGCCACGGGAAGCGCCCGGCTGAACGCACCGCTTTGTGGTCAACTCGAGCGGACGCTCGGTGAAGATGCGTAAGTCAGAGAGAGGTTCGATGTTCGCACGGCGCGTGGCGGCATTGCTCGTGGCGGGTGTGACGGCAGCGGCGCCGCTCGCCGCTCCGCACGATCCTCCCGCCGCCAGTCCGCAGTCCGTTCAGCAGGAGAAACCGGACGAGGTTCTGGCCAGGGCGCGACAGATCTACAGCGAAGACGGCCCGAAGCCGGCGCTTCCCGTGTTCGAGCGCGCGCTCGCGCTCTACCGCGCCGCAGGCGACCGCCGCGGCGAGGCGATCACGCTCGGCCTCATCGGCAACTGCTACAAGAAGTTTGGCGATTTCCAGCAGGCCCTCGACTTCCTGAATCGCGCCCTCGCCATGAAGCGCGAGCTGGGCGACCGCCTGGAGGAAGGCAAGACGCTCAGCCACCTGGGCCTGCTCTACTGGGAGAAGGGCGAGTATCCCGCCGCCATCGACAACCTCACACGCAGTATCGCGATCGGCCGCGAACTTCCGGACCGGCAGCTCGAAGGATCCGCGCTCAACAACCTGAGCCTCGTCTACGACGAGATGGGCGACTACCGGAGGTCGCTCGAGCAGTACCAGCGCGCGCTCGAGCTCTATCGGGGGACGAACTTCGAGCGCGGCGAGAGCGACACGCTCGGGAACATCGGCGGCGTCCACCTGCTGCTCGGCCAGTACCGCGAGGCGCTCCGCTACTACCAGCAGGCGCTGGCCATCAGTGAGCGGCTGAAGCTGAAACCGTCGGCGAGCCAGGATCTCGGCAATATCGCCCACTGCTATCTCGGCCTCGGCCAGACCCAGGTGGCCATCGACCACTTCGACCGCGCGCTGGCGCTGGCGCGCGAGGCGGGCCTGGCCAAGGAGGAAGCCGACTGGCTCCGGGGGAAGGCGTCCGCGCTCGTCCGCCTCGGCAACTACACGGCCGCGCTCGACGGCTACGCCGAGACGCTGAACGTGTACGAGCGGGCGAAGCTGCAGCGCGAGCTGGTCGAAGCGCTGAACGACGTGGGCACGCTCTACGTCCGGTTGGGGGACGGCCCGTCGGCCGAGCGGAGCTTCCGCCGCGCGATCGAGATCGCGCGCACCATCGACAATGCGCACGGCGTCACCGTCAACCTGGTCGCGCTCGGGGACCTCGAGCGGCGCCGCAAACGCCTGGACGAGGCGGGCGCTCTGTACCGCGACGCGCTCGCGCGCGCGACCAAGGACGGCGACCGGGCCGGAGCGGCCGGCGTCCGCGTGGCGCTGGCGTTCGTGGGCCGCGACCAGGGGCGGCTGGACGAGGCGTTCGCCGAAGCGGGCCGCGCGATAGACGACTCGCGCGCCATCGGCGCACGTCCGGTGGAGGCCGAGGCGCTGTTTGCGCGGGCCGAGGTGGCCAGGACGCGCCGCCAGAACGACGAGGCGCTGCGCGATGGCGCCGCCGCCGCCGAGATCGCGACGGCGCTGGCCGACCCCGAGCTGGGCTGGCGCGTCGCGTACGGAAGCGGGCAGGCGTTCGAAGCGCTCGGGCGGAACGACGAAGCGGCGGCCTCGTACCGCCGCGCGGTGGCGCTCGTCGAGGACGTCCGCAGCCAGCTCCGCGACGAGCGGTTCCGCGCCAGCTACCTCGAGGACAAGTACCAGGTCTACGTCTCGCTCGTCCAGCTCCTGCTCAAGCTCGGGCGGACGCAGGAGGCCTTCACCTACGCGGAGAAGCTGCGCGCGCGGCAGTATCTCGAGTGGATGAACCGCGGGCTGCCACCCATCAGAGACGAAGCGCGCCGCCAGGCCGAACTCGCGCTCCGCGAGCGTGTCCGCCAGCTGCAGCGCGCCATCGACCAGGAGCACGCCAAGCCGGCCGACGAGCAGCGCCGGCAGGCGCTCGACCTGTTCTCGGCGGAGCTCATCGACGCCGAGCGCGACTACCAGGCCGCGCTCGCCGTGCTGCTGACCGCCGAGCCCGCCTACGCGGCCGCGCGCGCGCTCGCCTCCGTGTCGAGCGACGACGTGCAGAAGAGGCTCGCAGCTGATACGGCGCTCGTCGAGTACGTGGTGGCCGACGAGGGCGTGTCCGTCTTCGTCATCCGCGCGGCCGGCATCCAGGCGAAGACCGTTCCGATCCGGTCGGTCGATCTGGCCGCCAAGGTGGAGCTGCTGCGGGACCTGATCGTGCGCGAAACGGGCACCGACTGGCAGGCGCCGGCCGCCAGCCTCCATCAGGCGCTCGTCGCGCCCCTCGAGCAGGCCGGGTGGCTCGCCGGCGTCCACCATCTCTACCTCGTCCCGCACGGGATCCTGCACTACGTGCCGTTCGCCGCGCTGCCGCGCGGGCGGGAGAAGGGCGCCCGGCTCGTGGTGAACGACTACGTCATCGCCTACCTGCCGGCCGCTGCCGCGCTGGCCGATGGAAATGCAAACGGCAATGGGAATCGAAGCGGGCCGCCGGCCCAGTCCATCATGGCCATGGCGCCTGCCCGCACTGGCCTCCAGTTCAGCCAACAGGAGGCAACGGCCGTCGCGGGGCTGTTCCCGAAGGAACGGCTCCTGCTGGTGGGCAGCCAGGCGACCGAGGCCGCGTTCAAGACATCGGCGGGCCGCTTCGACGTCCTGCACCTGGCGACGCACGGGTACTTCAACCGGTTCAATCCGCTGTTGTCGGGCCTCGAGCTGGAGCCGGACAACAAGGAGGACGGCCGGCTGGAGGTGCACGAGATACTCGGCATGAGGCTCGCGGCGCGCCTCGTGGTGCTCAGCGCCTGCGACACGGCGCTCGGCGGCGGCTACTTCTCCGAAGTCCCCTCCGGAGACGACATCGTCGGCCTCACGCGGGCGTTTCTCTTTGCCGGCAGCCCGTCGATCGTCGCGAGCCTCTGGGCGGTCAACGACCGTTCGACGATGGGGCTGATGAGCGGGTTCTACGGGAAGTTGCTCACGCCTGGCGTAGGGCAGACCGGTGTAGGGCGGGGCTTCCCAAGTCGCGCCGAAGCCAGACAGGGCGAAGGCGAAAGCCCCGCCGAGAAGGCGACGGCGCTGGCGGCGGCGCAGCGGGATCTCGTCACCCGCGGGGGCCGCTACGCCCACCCGTATTTCTGGGCGGCGTTCGTGCTGGTCGGGCAGATGTAGGGCGCGGCGGTCGGATGTGGCGCGGGGCTTTAGCCCCGCGAGGACAAAGTTCGCCGCGGAAAACGGCTCGGGCCGTCCGTGTAATTGCTCATTGGGGATCGGGGATCCGCTGCCGGCCCTTCGACTCGCCCCAAGGCGTGCTCTTGAGGCTCGCTCAGGGCCGCCCCGAGCGTGGTCGAGGGGCGGCTGCCAGCTACCAGCTGCCAGCTACTGTGAACTGAGGTGCATCATGATCGCCAGCCGCAGAGTCCTCATCGTCGTCGCCGCGTTCGTGCTGATGGCGCTCGGCCTGCCGTGGGGCGGCAACGTCCCAGCGGCCTTCGCGCAGACCATCTCGGTGACCGCCGCGGACCCGCCGACGGGCGAACAGGGCACCGTGAACCTCACGGTGAAGATCACGGGCAAGGGCTTCAAGAATGGCGCGAAGGCGAAGTGGTTCAAGACCGGCACGACCGACCCGGCTGGCGTCAACGTCAAGTCCACCCAGTTCGTGAGCTCCACGCAACTCATCGCGAACATCGACATCGCCGACACCGCGACGCTGGCCGCGTTCGACATCCAGGTGCAGAACGCGGACGGCCGCACCGGCAAGGGGACGGAGCTCTTCAAGGTGATAGAAAAGGGGGACGTCACCGGGGTGACGCTGCTGGTCGCCACATTCCGGGATGATCCGGGCGACATGATCCAGTCTGATGGGCTTGGTCCCTACTATGGTTCCTCCAGTTCGAATGGCGTGGCAGCCGAAGTCGACACCGACGGCTACCTGAACTTCTGGCCGCTTAACGAAGGACGCTCGGTTCTCCTGGCGTTTCCGCCGCCGGTCCGCCTCGGGGCAACGGCGCTGCCTGATTTCGTGTACGAACCGGTCATCTCCTGGGGCCTGTCGACCTGCTGCAGGAGCGACCCGTCCACCAATCCGAGCCCACTGGTAATGCAGCCCGGCGACGTGTGGGTCTACGGCGTCAGGACCAGAATGGAAACCACCACGAGCTTCGTCAGCAAAGACTGGTACACGCTGCGCTTCAACAAGACCCTGGGAGACCCCTCCCTCAACTATGGGCACCTGCAGCTCACTGCGCTCGACACGAACGGCAATGGCGTGGTGGATCGGTGGATCCTCGAGCCGCTACAGGCGGGGACTCCGGGTTTCAAGTACGGGAATGCCTACATGCACCTGAGTCGTTTTACCCGAAAAGGGTTTGTGGATTACGGGGACTACATCCTGCCGTTCCAGATCACGCTCGACGCACCCGGGCGGTAGGCGCTGCGTCTTCGGTTGATGAGGTTCGAGCTGAAGTTCACGCGCGTGAAGTGAGAGCCAGGCGTTCAGCGGATGCGCGTGGGCGCGGGGATGCACTGAGGTGGAATCATGATCGCCGGCCGCAAAGCTCTTATCGTCGTCGCCGCGTTCGTGCTGATGGCCGTCGGCCTGCCGTGGGGCGGCAATGTCCCGGCGGCCTTTGCGCAGATCCAGGTTCTCTCCGCCAACCCGAACACGGGCGACCAGGGCACCCTGGGGCTGAACGTGACCATCGGGGGCAAGGGCTTCAGGAAGGGCGCCAAGGCGTATTTCTACTTGAAGGGCACGACGAACCCGGCCGGCATCACCGTCAGGGCGACCAAGTTCGTGGGCGACACGTCACTGGTCGCCACGATTGACATCGCCGCCGGCGCCACGCCAGACGACTTCGACATCGTCGTGACGAACGCCGACGGGCGCACGGGCAAGGGCACGGAGCTGTTCAAGGTGGCGGTGAAGATCGACCCCTGCACGCTGCCGGATCCGGTGCCGTCGCCGAGCGGCGACACCTCCTATTACCCGGGGTATCCCGGATTCCTGGATGCCAACTTCGGCGGCACGACGGGGAGGGTGATTGGCCCCAAGCACCTGAGAGTCGGCTATTCCGGGGGGAGAGCGCTCGCCGTCGACAGCGCAGGCCGGACCCTCGCCGTCGGGCTCAGACACGACGAGTGCATACCCAGCGCGCCCTTCGAGTGGGGCATCGCGCGTTACCTCTCGAACGGCAGCCTCGACTCGAGCTTCGGGTCGGACGGCCTTGTGACCGTGGGTTTTGCAGGAACGCCTGGCGCCAATGCCGTGGCTCTGCAGCCGGACGGCAAGGTCCTGGTCGTGGGGGCCGCGAATCCGAGCAACAGCAGCAGCGCGCTGCCCGTCGTCGTGCGCCTCAACGCTGATGGCACAGTCGACGGCACGTTCGGAACCGGGGGAGTTGCCTGGGTGTCGCCGGGCGGCAAGTCGCCCAACGGGTCCTTCAATTCGGTCGCCCTCCAATCGAACGGGAAGATCGTCGCGGCCGGCTTCGCGCGCGCCTCGGGCCTCGTGAGCCGCCTCAACGCCAACGGCACGCTCGACGCGACCTTCAACGGGAGCGGCAAGTACATCACTCCAACTCCCCCGTGCTGCAGCACGCTCGTGGATTTCAACGCCGTGACCACTCAGTTCGTCGAAGGGGAAGAGCGTCTCGTGGTTTCCGGGTCAGCACGGGACGATCTCAATCACAGAATTGGCGCCGTCTGGCGCTTCAGGAGCACCGGAGCTGCCGACACCGCCTTTGGGACATCCGGCGTGGTGAAGACGTCCTTCCATGACAACGAAGACGGCCACTTCTTCGAAGAGATGTTCAAGGACGTGGCCATCGACTCATCTGGCCGCATCGTTGCCGCAGGCTACGCCGGAATGTCCACCCCGCCGGGCACGACATCGCAGACTGGAATCGCGCTGGCACGCTTTGACGTCGGAGGAGCGCTTGACGCCTCTTTCGGAGTCGGCGGCCGGGTGCTGGCGTGGTCTGGACAGCACGCCGTCGGGTACGCTCTCGCCATCCAGAGCGATGGGCGGATTGTAGTTGGCGGCCGCTCCCACAACGACGATGGAACCGGCGATCTGGCGGGGCTGTGGCGGTTTTCGGACGGCGGAGCCCTGGACACGCTGTTTGGCAATAACGGCTGGGTGGCAGAGCCGACCGGCTACAAGTGGTCCGGCATTGCGCTGCAGGGTGGCGACACAATCGTCTGCGGCGGATACGGTTACTTCAGCCAAGGAGATCGGGTTCTTCCGTACGCCGTCCTCGCGCGGTTCTGGCAGTAGGGCAGAGTGGGGGTCTCAGGGGGCGGAGGTCGAGGTCGGTGTGGCGCGGGGCTTTACCGCCGCGACCAGAGGTGATTCATGACCGCCAGCCGTACCGTGCTCATCGTCATTGCGTTCGCTAGTGCGGCCCTCGCAACATCCTGTGGAGATTCATCGCCCTCGCCCGAGTCACCCACGGCTCCCACGGGGCCGACGGCGCCGGTTGTCCCTCCAACTGGCCTGCGAACCCCGATATCCGGGCAGCCGGGTTCGCAGTTGTCGCTGACTGGCTGCGATAGCGCAGCGCGTGCGGCGGCCGCCGCGATGGGCCTCGCGACCATGAGTTGCCCGACCTTTAGCGGAGGCATCGAAAACACCGGCACGGGCTGCGCGGCGAATGTCCGCGGCACGACGGCGACGTTGAACGGCCCCACTCAGGTCGACTCGGCCTCCTGGACCTATGCGGGTACCGTTCGACCTGGCGAGCTGATCACGTATGCCGGCGGCCCGATCGCAATAGCCACCACCGGGATCTGGAACTACAGGACGACAGTCCTGTGGGACAACGTTGCCTGTCATTGATACGACCTGCCGCCAGGCCGACTGACGTCGAGTGTGCCAGGTTTCGGCGCCCCGGAAACACGCTCTCGGTTCCGGGAGGACGCGCGGCCTGGCCCTTTCTCGTCTGCGCCCGCCCTGTCGCTCGCCCGCAGCATCACCCCTGCGGAAACGGCCCGATTCGCCATCAGAGTGATTGCAGTTCCTGATCGCTCTCGCCTGGCCCCACGCGAGAATCCCAGGCATTTCGCATGGCCGGGCGCTTGCAGTTGGATATGGGTGACCCCGCCGACCGGCGGCGCAACAGAAGCGCGTGCCCTGCGGTGCGGACGCGCGACGACGACGCTACAATCGGAAGGCGGGACTTCAATGAGCGCCAATCCGACGGCCTATGCCGTGGTGATCGAGAAGGCCGGGCGCAACCACTCGGCGTACGCTCCCGATCTCCCCGGGGTCATCACGACCGGTCGGACGCCCGAGGCCGCCGCGCGCAACATGCGCGAGGCCATCGCCTTCCACCTGAGCGAACTCCGCGCCGCCGGCGAGCCGATTCCCGTTCCAACGACGCGGACCACTCACATCGCCGCCCGGTAACGCAGATCGGCGGCCGACGGGCGAGGGAGCAGGAGCATGAACTCCGCGCGGCCTGGCCCTTTCCTGTCTGCGCCGGCCCTGTGCGCCCGCCCGACGCGCCCTCAGTGCAGGAACTGCGCGGTTCGCGCCTCGCGCGATTGCAGTTCCTGATCGCTTTCGCCCGGCCTCACACGAGAATCCCAGACGTTCCGCACGGCTCCCTCTTTGCAGCATTCAAGTGTGTCGGAAAGGGAGCCACAGACACACGTGAGCCCAACGGTTCTCCGGTTGCGCGGCTACCGGTTCCACTTCTTCTCGCGAGAGGAAGTGCGGCCGCACGTGCACGTGCAGCACGCAAGCGGCGAGGCAAAGATCTGGCTTGACCCGCAGGTCGAATTGGCTCACAACTGGGGGTTGACGCCGGTCCGGGTGGCAACCGCCCTCCGGCTGGCGAGGGAGCACGAGCATGAAATCCGCGCGGCGTGGACGACGCACTTCGGAGGTTGAGGTGACGAACGTGTCGCCGCAGGGCTTCTGGCTTCTCCTGGCGGGGCGGGAGTTGTTCGTCGCGTTCGCTGAGTTTCCCTGGTTTCGGGACGCGTCGATTGGACAAATCATGGCGGTCGAGCAGCCGGGCGCCGACCACCTGTACTGGCCGCAACTGGACATCGACCTCGCCGTCGAGTCAATCGAACACCCCGACCGCTATCCGCTTGTGAGCCGGCCGCGGAGTGACACGCGGACGGTGCCCGCCGCCCTGGCCGTCCGTGAGCGCCCGCCGGCGTACAGGTCGTCCCGCCGCCGCCGGTCGTCCTGAAGACCGCAGGCTGTGCGCAGAATGCGCGAGGGCATCGCCTTCCGCTTGAGCGAGCCCCGCGCCGCCGGCGAGCCGATTCCCGTTCCCACGACGCGGACCACTCACATCGCCGCCCGGTGAGGCGCAGGGGGCAGGTGAAACTGTCCGCGAGGGTGGCCTTGTGAATCGGTGGTCCGCGCTTCCTGGAATGGCGGATAATCAGTCGATGCCTACTGATGCCGAGCAGCGCCGGTGGATCGCGCAGTGGCGGGCAGCGCGCCCGGCGCTGCGCGCCCAACGCGCCGCCGAACTCGCGGCCCTGTCCGACGACCAGGCGCTGGCGGCTGCCGACGCGCTCCTGACCGTCGCCTCCAGCGCCGGCCTGCCGCTCGCAGCCCAGGCGTCTTCCGGCCTCGTCCAGCAGCAGGCGCTCTTCCATCGGAAGGCGGCCCCGTGAACCCGCTGTTCGGCGCAGCACTCGAAGTCGAGCGCTTCTGTGTCGGTCAGGGCTGGGAGTTCTGCTTCATCGGCGCGCTCGCGGTCATCCGATGGGGCGAACCCCGGCTGACCCGGGATGTCGACCTCACCATCCTCACGGGCTTCGGCGGTGAAGAACGCTACATTGACGCCCTCCTCCAGCGCTTCGCGCCCCGACGCGAGGACGCGCGCCAGTTCGCGGTGCGGTACAGGGTGGTGCTACTCGCGGCGAACACGGTCCCGGTCGATGTGGCCCTCGGTGCGATGCCCTTCGAGGAGCGCGCTGTCGGCCGCTCGACACCCTGGACGCTGGCCGACGGGACCTCCATTCGGACCTGCAGCGCCGAGGACCTGGTGGTCTTCAAGACGTTCGCCGGGCGAGACCAGGACTGGCTGGA
Source organism: uncultured Acidobacteriota bacterium (assembly GCA_963783255.1). Lineage (GTDB taxonomy): Bacteria > Acidobacteriota > Vicinamibacteria > Vicinamibacterales > Fen-181 > FEN-299. The sequence goes on from CAWAMP010000014.1 coordinate 215,240, forward strand.
CGTGGAAGGCGTGATTCTGCGGCAACGTTCGCGACTCGACACCGCAGTCATCCTCGAAGAAGTCACGCCGCTCCTGGACCTCAAGGGCACGCTGGAGGACCTGGAGCGTCTCCAGCGACTCCTCGCGGAATAGGTCGACGGGGTCGTCAGGCCCGATGCGACGTGCGAGGCCACCGAGCGCAAGATGCGCGACGCCATCGCCTCCCACCTGAGCGAGCGCCGCGCGGTCGCTCCCCGCAGCATCGTGGCAGAAGCTGCACGGTCCGCACTTCGCGCGATTGCAGTTTCTAATCGCCTCTGACCCGCATCGAACCGGAATCCCAAGCAATCGGCGTGGACCCGTTCCTGCAACATTCGATCGGTCGACGGCCCCGATTCGGGATCGAGTTCGTCACGGGCGCGAGGTCTCGCTGTGACGCTCCGGTATCTGCTGGACACGAGCGTCGTATCTTCGCCCGTCTCGAAGACTCCCGACGCGGACATCGTCCGGCGGCTCGACGAGCACGGACACGAGTGCGCCATCGCGGCGCCGGTCTGGCACGAACTCACGTACGGCTGTCGCCGGCTTGCCAGGGGCAGGCGCCGAGCCGCCCTCGAGACCTATCTCCGCGACGTCGTTCGCGCATCATTTCCCATCCTCCCGTACGACGAGGCTGCGGCGGTATGGCACGGTCATGAGCGAGCGCGCCTGGAGGCGCTCGGCCGGCCGGCGCCGTTCGCCGATGGCCAGATCGCCGCAATCGCGCATGTCAACGACCTCGTGCTGATCACCTTGAACACCAGGGACTTCGCCCGCCTCAAGGAGGTCGCCGTCGAAAGCTGGTCGAAGCGGCGCGCCGACCGGTAGCCCGGCCGGCGAGCCGCGGACATTCGCCATCGCCAGGGTCCCGAGAACCGCCCGCTGAACTCCGTCTGCGGCCGACACGCCGCGTGACCGGGCACGGCCTCGAGAACACCGCTGCGGCGCGGCAGGCGCAGCCGGTCTCTGACACCGGGGATGGCGAGGCTGGGACGAACAATTGACCATGGTCAGTGACCATAGTAATATAAACGACATGAAGCCAGACGTTGAGACCGTCAGCATCTCGGAGTTCAAGGCAACGTGCCTGGCGCGGCTCGAGCGCGTCCGGCGTACCGGCCGCCGCCTGCTCGTCACGAAGCGCGGAACGCCGATTGCCGAAGTCGGCCCCGCCACCGTCGAGCGCCGCGCCGGCGGGTGGCTCGGCTCGGCCTCCGACGCCGGCCGCATCACCGGCGACCTCGTCGCACCCGTCGTCGCTGCCGACGAGTGGGAGGCCGCCCGGTGAAGCTCCTGCTCGACACCCATATCTGGCTGTGGAGCCTGCTCGACCCGTCGCGGCTCGGCCGCCGGACGGCGTCCGCACTCGACGATCCCGCCAACGAGCTGTGGCTGTCTCCCATCTCCGTGTGGGAGACGCTCATGCTGGCCGAGCGCCGTCGGGTGGTCCTCCTGCCGGATGCGGAGCAGTGGATCCGCGCAACGCTCGAGCGGCTACCGTTTCGCGAAGCGCCCCTGAACACCGAGGTGGCCATGACGAGCCGCGCACTCAGGATCCCCTCCGACGACCCCGCCGATCGGTTCCTTGCGGCAACAGCGCGGGTGTACGAACTCACGCTCGTGACGGCCGATTCCCGCCTCCGCAGAATCCCACACGTCGCGGTCCTGCCGAACACATAGGGCTGCACGGCCTTGAGCCAGCGCGCCTGGAGGCGCTCGGCCGGCCGGCGCCGTTCGCCGATGGCCAGATCGCCGCGATCGCGCATGTCAACGACCTCGTGCTGATCACCCTGAACACCAGGGACTTCGCCCGTTTCAAGGAAATCGTCGTCGAAAACTGGGCGAAGCGGCGCGCCGGCCGGTAGCCCGCGCGTCTCGCTTGCCCGACCCGCCCTCAGTGCAGGAACTGCACGGTCCGCGTTCGCAGCCTCTGCAGTTTCCGATCGCTTCTGACCTGCCTCGACCCAGGATCCCAGTAAACCGGCGCGGACCGGTTCTTGCTGGATATGTCGCAGGCCAGGATTCGGGATCACGAGCGGAGCAGGCCGCAGGAGGGGTGATGGGTTATACTCCTGGTATGAAGACGGCCGTCTCCATTCCGGACGACGTGTTTGCACAGGCGGAGCGCCTCGCGAGGAGAACCGGAGCGTCGCGGAGCCGCCTGTTCAGCAACGCGCTGCGCGAATACGTGGCCCGGCACGCTCCCGACCACGTGACCGAGGCGATGAACCGTGTCTGCGCCGAGGTCGGCGACAATCGCGACGCGTTCGTCGGCGCCGCGGCGCGACGCGTGCTGGAGAGGAGTGAATGGTAATCGCCCAGGGCGAGGTCTGGTGGGCGGACCTGCCCGCGCCGTCGGGTTCCGGCGCAGGATTCAGGCGTCCCGTCGTGGTTGTGCAGGGCGATGCGCTGAACCGGAGCCGCCTGGCGACAGCGGTCTGCGTCCCATTGACGGGCAATCTCCGGTGGGCCGAGGCGCCGGGCAACGTCCTGCTACCGTCTCGGGTCACGGGCCTGCCCAAGGACTCGGTCGCAAACGCGTCGCAGGTCATCGCCTTGGACAAGGCGCATCTCACGGAGCGGGTGGGAAAGCTCCCGAGCGCGAAGGTCGACCTGCTGCTGTCAGGAATCGACGTCGTCCTGGGTCGATAGAAGCGCACCCTGCGCCAGGCCATCGCCTTCCACCTGAGCGAGCGCCGCGCCGCCCGCTGAAGGCCGCCAACGGCCCGTGTCGGGTGCTATGATCACACCGATGAAGCGCGAGGACATCCGTGCGTTCGCCGGGCGGGACTGGGCTGCGATTGCCGAGGCGAAGGCCCGGTTCTGGGCCGAGCGGAAGCGGTCGATGACGCCGGACGAAGCGCTCGCGACTGCCGAGATGTTGCGCCAGCACGTCCTGCGCGTGAAGCCCGGCTGGCCGGACGCCGAGGAGCGGGCAGCCAATCTCGCGCTCCACGCCCGGATCTCGGAGGCGCTCCGTGCAGTCTCCACAAACGGTTCCCGCTGACCTGCTGTCGGCCCTGTCCGCAGCGCTTTCCGAACTGCGTGCCCAGTGGTACGTCTTCGGCGCGCAAGCCGCCGTCGTCTGGGGCCGGCCACGCCTGACTGCCGATATTGACGTCACGGTTCGCCAGCAGCCAGAAGACTCGGAGCGCCTGGTTCGAACCCTCGACGCCCGCGGCTTCTCGCTGCGCGTCGACGGTGCGGACGACTTCATCCGGCGGACGCGCGTCTTTCCGTTCCTGCACGTCGCAAGCGGCCTGCCCGTGGACGTCGTGCTGGCCGGCCCCGGCCTCGAAGACCTGTTTCTGTCGCGGGTGCGGCTCGTGACGATGGCAGGCGTCGTGGTTCCCGTCATCAGCCCCGAAGACCTGATTGCCACCAAGGTTCTCGCCGGGCGGCCCAAGGACATCGAGGACATCCGCGGTATCCTCCGCGAGCGCCTTCCGGACCTCGATGTCGAGCTTGTCCGTTCGACGTTGGCGCGGCTCGAAGACGCCCTCGCGCAGAGCGACCTCCTGCCTGCGTTCGAACGCGAACTGGCCAGACGACGAGCGGAAGACCGCTGACTGCGCTGCGCGCGAGCCCCGTGCCGCCGGCGCGCCAATCCCCATTCCCACGACGCGGACCGCCTGCATCGCGGCCCGCCGAACGCAGAGGGATTGCAGCCAGGCCGCAAGCGAGGCGGCCCCTGAACTCCCGCCTCAGTGTGGCGCCGGGTACTTCATCTCGCCGGCGCGGATCGGCACGCTCAGCGAGTTCTCCCGCAGGGGAATCGGGCAGTTGTAGTGCGGCGAGTAGTTGCAGAGCGGGTTGGTCGCCGCGTTGAAGTCCAGCACGTAGGCCGCATCCGCTCCGGCGAACGGGATGAACAGGTAGCGGCCGACGTCGTAGGTCTCCGCGCCCGTCGTCGCGTCGCGGAACGCGACGAACAACTCGTCGCCGACCTTGGGCGAGGCCATGGTGGCGAGCGCCACCAGCCGCAATGCGGCCTGGCCGATGGCGAACTCGAAGCCCCCGACCCGGAAGTAGTCCTTCTGAAGACCCCGGCTGGTGGTGATCTTCACCGACGTCGGTGACGGGTTCGCCACGAAGCGGGCCTTCACCCGCAGCGTCGGGTCTGGCGGGAACCACTTCAGGCCGGTGAACGCCTTCCGTGCCGGCGCCTCGGGATCGAAGACCCGCGCGTTGCCCGTGTCGGGTCTCGCGTAGAACTCCACGAAGAACCGGCCGATGCGCAGGACGTCTCGCGGCGCGAGCCTGATCTTGGTCGCCATGGCCGAGCCCGGCAACCCCCCGACGTCCCCGTTGCCGGTGGTCGTGACCACGGTTGGACGCGCGCCCGAGACCGGCGTGACCGAGAAGGCGCCGGCGTCCAGCGAGAGCTCGACGATGTCCGGCGCGGCCGGTGCGGCGCCGAACGCGGCTCCGGACGGCCCTGCGCCCAGGCGCACCGACTGCCCGGGCTCGAAGTACTGGACCGCGACGGCCGTGAACGGCGACATCACCGCCTTCGCGTACGCCTCGTCTGCCGCCTTGTGCGCCGCCAGGATCGCGGTAACCGGGTCCTTCTCTCCGGCGCTCGTCGCCTGGAGGCCCGGCCGCGCCGCCGCGAGGCCGGCCGCCGCGGCCGCGATCGAGCAGGATACCAGGATCGCTCTCATCGTCTCCCCCTCGGACAGAACGCTATTCTAGTGGGGTCAGGTCTGGAAACTCAGCAAAATGCATCGTTTCCAGACCTGACCCCCTTTGTGACCCCCTTTGACACGGCCCCCCCGCGAGCGTAGCCTGTGCGGGTCGGCTCACTCGAACACGCGGGAGAGAAGCTCGATGCGCCCTGGTCCGGGCATGCGATTCGGGCGGTACGAACTTCTCGCGCCCCTCGGCGCCGGGGGGATGGGCGAAGTCTTCCGCGCGCGCGACCGCGACCTCGCGCGCGATGTCGCCGTGAAGTTCCTGGCGGCGCGCTTCGCGCTCGACCCCGACGGCCTGGTGCGCTTCGCGTTCGAGGCTCGCACCACGTCGAGCCTCAACCACCCGAACATCGTCACCATCCACGAAATCGGCGAGGCCGAAGGCCTGCCCTACATCGTGATGGAGTTCGTCGAAGGGGAGACGCTGCGGAAGGCCATGCGCGAGGGGCGGCTGCCGACCCGGCGCGTGCTCGACATCTCGGCCCAGATCGCCGACGGGCTGGCCAAGGCCCACGCGGCCGGCGTCGTGCACCGCGACCTGAAGCCGGAGAACGTCATGCTGACGCCCGACGGCTTCGTGAAGATCCTCGACTTCGGCCTCGCCAAGCTGCACGACGACGCACTGTCCGCATCGGACCAGCCGGACGACGGGCAGGCGGAGACCCCGACGACGTTTCGCGCGGGAACCCGCGCAGGCGCCATCGTGGGCACGGCGGGCTACATGTCGCCGGAACAGGCGGCGGGCCGGCCGGCCGACTTCCGCGCAGACCAGTTCGCGCTCGGCGCGACCCTCTACGAGATGGCGACCGGGCGGCCGCCGTTCCTCCGCGAATCGGTCGTGCAGACGCTGAACGCGATCATCGAGGACGACCCGCCCCCGCTGGCCGACCTGAACCCGTCGTTTCCCGCCCCCGCGCGGTGGATCGCCGAGCGCTGCCTGGCGAAGGCGCCCGCCGACCGCTACGCGTCCACGCTGGACCTCGCGCGGGAACTGCGCGGCGTCCGCGAGCACCTCAGCGAGGCGTCGAGCGGCACGGCCAATCCTCGCCCGGCCCCGGCGCGCCGCCGTCGCCTGCGAACGTGGCACGTCGTTGCGGCGTCGGTCGTGGCCTTCGCGGCGCTTCTGGCGGTGCCGTCGGTTCGCGAGCCCGTCCTCGAGCGCCTCCAGTGGCTGCCCATCCCGTCCGAGAAGCGCATCGCCGTGCTGCCAGTGCACTGCCCCGGAGCGTCGGCGGAGGAGTCGGCGGGCTGTGAAGGTCTCCTCGACTACGTGGTTGCGCGCCTCGGCTCGCTCCAGAGCTCGAGCGTGACCGTCGTGCCCGCGGTCGAAGTCAGGCAGTCCGGCGCGGCGGGCGCCGGCGACGCGCGGCGCCGGCTGGGCGCGACGCTGGCGGTGGACATCAGCGTGCAGCGCGCGGGCCAGCGCACGGTCCTCGCGGTGAGCCTGGTGGATACCGACCGGCGTCGGCAGCTGCGCGCCCAGACGCAGCAGTTCGAGACCGGGCGGGTCACGCTGGCCGACGAAACCGTCGACGCCATCGTCGGGATGCTCGACATGGAGTTGAAGCCCTCGGAGCGCACCGGTCTGCGGGCCGGCTCGACCGCTGTTCCCGAAGCCTCCAGGCTCTACGGCCAGGCGGTGGGCCGTACGCCATTGCAGCTGGCGCAGACGGCGCTGGAGAAGGCCGACCAGCAGCAGAGCTTCGAGGAGGCCATCGGCCTGTTCAACAAGGCGCTGGAGCTCGACCCGAACTACGCGCTCGCCCACGCGGGCCTGGGCCGGGCGTACCTGAACCTGTACCAGTTCTTCAAGCGGCCGCAGGACGCCGAACTGTCGGAGGCGCACAGCCGCCGCGCGATCGAGATCGACCCCCTGATGCCGCACGCCTGGATGATGCTCGGGGCGCTGCACACGCAGCTCGGCAAGAACGACCAGGCGCTCGACGAGCTTGGGAAGGCGCTCGATCGCGACCCGCGCAACGGCCAGATCTACTCCCGGATTGCGTACGTCTACCAGCGGCAGACGCGCTTCGCCGAAGCCGAGGAGACGTTCCGCAAGGCCGTTTCGCTCGCACCCGATTCATGGTCGAGCTACATGTACTACGGTGCGTTCCTGACGAGCGCCGGCCGCTACGCCGAGGCCGAGGCGGCGTTCCGCCGTGCGCTCGCGCTCGCCCCCGACAACCCGCGCATCCTGTCGAACCTGGGGGCCGTCTGCCAGAAACTGGGCCGGAAGGCGGAGGCGCGCGCGGCCCTGGAGAAATCGATCGCGCTCTACCCGACCAGTTCGGCGGTCTCGAACCTCGCCACGCTGCAATATGGGGATGGGCACTTCGCCGAGGCCGCTCGCACCTTCGAGCAGGCCACGAAACTGAACCCCCGCGATTACCGCGTGTGGCGGAATCTCGCGACGGCCTATGCGCGCGAAGGCAGGGGTGAGAAGAAGCTGGACGCATACCGCACGGCGCTCGACCTGGCCGGGCAGGAGCGTCAACGGGACCCTGGCAGCGGCATGCTGGCGGCGGAGCTCGCCGATTGCCACGCGCAGCTCGGGCACGAAGCCGAAGCGCGTCGTCTGCTCGCCGACGTGGCGAAGCTGGCGCCCGCCGACGCCAACGCGCTGGAACTGGCGGCAGAAGTCTACGAGGATCTCGGCGACCGGAAGGCCGCGCTCGAGATGCTCGGCGTAGCGCTGGCGCGAGGGTATCCCCGCGAGGAAATCGAACGGTCCCAGACGTTCGACCAGCTCCGCGCCGACCCCCGCTACCAGGCCGTCGTCAGTCGCTCGGTGCCCGGAGGGAAATAGCGAGGCAAACCGCTGCGCCTCTACGCGGTGTACACGACGGCGCCTTCGGCAATCGTCGCACTCACCTGGAAATCGGCTGAGAGCAGCACCATGTCGGCGACGTGGCCGCGGGCGATGCGGCCGCGTTCGTGGTCCATTCCAATGGCGCGCGCCGGCGTGGTAGTCACCGTCGGCAGCGCGTCGGCCAGCGTGCAGCCGGTGACGTCGATGAGGTTGCGGAGCGCCTGGTCGAGCGACAGGATGCTTCCGGCCAGCGTGCCGTCGGGGAGGCGGGCGCTGGTGGCGTCGACCGCCACCTCGAATTCGCCGAGCAGGTGCCTGCCTGAAGGCATGCCCAGCGCGGCCATCGCGTCGGTGACGAGATTCATCCGGCGGGGGCCGAGCGCCTGCCACGCGAGCCCGATCACGGAGCGATGCGTGTGGACGCCGTCGGCGATGACGCCCACGGTCGGCCGGGGGTCGGTGAGGAGCGCACCCGGCAGGCCAGGGTCCCTGTGCCCCAGCGCCGACATCGCGTTGAACAGATGCGTGCCGTAGCGTGCGCCCGCGTCGAACGCGGCCACCGCCTGTTCATACGTCGCGTCGGAATGCCCCACGCCCACCAGCACGCCGCGGGATGACAGGGCGGCGATGACGGCCAGTGCCCCCGGCAACTCCGGGGCCAGCGTGGCCAGCCGGATGCCGGTCGCCGGTGACCACTCGGCCACGGCGGCGGCGTCGGGCGCGCGGAGGTACTTCGGGTTGTGGGCGCCCTTCCTCGCCGGATTGAGGAACGGGCCCTCGGCGTGCAAGCCGAGCGGCCGCGCGCCGCTGAAGCCCGCCGGCCGGCCGCCGGTCACGACCGCCTGGGCGGCCGCGATCTTCTCGAGCGGCGACGTGATGATCGTCGGCAGGAACGACGTGACGCCGAAGCGGGGGAGCTTCCCGGCGACGCGCCAGATCGTCGATGGGTCGTCGGTGAAATCGTCGCCGAACCCGCCGTTGAACTGCAGCTCGACGAAACCCGGGACGAGCGCCCGTCCCGCCCCATCGATCACGCGCGCCCCGATCGGGCGGCTGACGGTGCCGGTCGGCCCGACCTCGGCGATGCGGCGGCCATCGACGAGCACCGCGCCGTGCTCGATCACCTGGTCGGGGGTGTGAACGGTGGCGTTGTCGATGTAGAGCATGATCTCGGATGGCCCGCGTCGGCGCATTATACCGCCCGGGCGGAGGATGCGTCGGGACGTGTCCGTTCAGGAGGCCGCGATTCCGAGTCGTCGCCTGACGTCCATGCCTCGTGGTTCGACAAGCTCACCACGCCCTGAGCAGGGTCGAAGGGCGTCGCAGGGACCTGCCCGAAGCAAAGCCTTGGTCTTTCCCCGCGGCACCGATCATCGCGGGGGGCTTTGCGGAGCGGCAGACCCGAGGCGCGGTGTGCCCGCGGAACGGCGAGACCCCGAGCCGCGACCCCTCAATCAGGCCGAGGACAGCCCTGCCTGGTCGGGCGCGGCCGTGCGCTTCAACACGACCAGCGACAGGTCGTCGTAGGGGCGTGTGGCGCCGATGAAGGCGTCCACCGACGCGAGGATCCGCTGACCGGCGTCCCTGGCCGTCAGCGCGTGCAGCCCGGGGAAGAGCTGCCGCAGGCGGCTGTCGTCATAGAAGTCGCCGGCGGCGTTCATGGCCTCGGTCACACCGTCCGAGTACACCAGCAGCATGTCGCCGGGCGCCAGTTCCTCCGTCCGCTCGACGTAGGCCGCGCCCGGCATCATTCCCAGCGCCATGTCGCCGCGCGGCAGGTCGTGAGACCCCGCCGGGCCGATCCAGACCGGCGGCATGTGCCCGGCGTTGACCAGCCGCACGGCGCCCTCGCCGTCGCGCACGTCGAGGTACACCAGCGTGGCGAAGCGGTTGGGCAGGCCGTCACGGCACAGGATGGTGTTCGTCCGCGCCGCCAGGTCTCCCAGCGTGGGCGCATCGGTGGCCAGCGCCCGCAGCGTGGCCTGCACCCTGGCCATCAGGAGGGCCGCGGGCAGGGCCTTTCCGGCGACGTCGGCCAGCGCGAAGCCCACCCGGCCGCCGCCCAGATCCAGGCAGTCCACCAGGTCGCCGCCCACGTCGTTGGCGGGCCGCGTGTACATCCAGACGTCCCAGCCGCTGAGCGTCGGGCAGCGCTCCGGCATCAACGCCTTCTGAACCGCCCGTCCGGCCTCCAGTTCATGGCGGGCGAGCAGCTTGTCCTTCAGCTCGAGCAGCAGCACGCCGACAAGGAGCACGGACCCGACCACCGAGAAGTCCGCGCTGGCACTGGTACGATCGCCGATCTGCACGACCTGCCGCGACGAGAGCAGCAGCAGCAGCGCCGCGAGGACGACGATGCGCCGGGTTGGCGAGAGGGTGAGGAAGAGGCCCTTGAGGAGCCACCAGGCCAGGACGGCCCAGCGCTTGAACCGGCCCATGCCCTTCAGGCGCAGGCGGTGCTCGGGGGTGACGTAGAACTCCTCCAGTTCCGCGACCGTGGTGCGCAGCGACTCCCGCCACCCGGGGCGCACGTCCTCCCGCAGGTAGCGCCAGTCCTGGACCAGGGTGTCCCAGAGGGGTTCTGCCGATGCGCTTCCGGGGCGTGTCGTGCTCACACCGTGTGAGACGGACATGGCGGCCAGGAAGTTCGCGGTCCGCGTCCGCGGCGCCAGCCGCCTTCCGCACCGGCGGGGCCGGGAAGCTGAGCAGCTTCAGGTGCCCGTTACGGGTGCGCCTTCCGCAGTTCCTGTTCGACGCTCCGCACCTTGTCGTCGAGCGACTGCGCCTTGTCCGTGCGCGTCCCGATGCGCAGGCTCGAGGTGACGCGCGGCGCGCCCAGCTGGTGCACGGCTTCGTGGCAGCGCTTCACGGCCGCGAACACCTCGTCCCATTCGCCCTCGACGTTCGTGCCGAAGGCGTGGAGCGTGTGCGACAGGCCCGCCTCCTGGAGCACGCGCTCGCAGGCCGCGACATACGGCGACAGCGACACGCCGACGCCAATCGGCACCACCGACAGATCAATCGTTACCTTCATCGTCGCCTCCGCCACAAGACTCCCGCCACAATCGAAGGGATTCCCGCGAAGGGATTACCGTTACCGTTCGGTCACGCCCTGCAGCCAGTCCTTCAGATAAGACTGCCACAGAACCGGCCACGAGTGGGTGCCGTGGCCGCGCGTCTCGGGCGTAATCGGCAGGAGCACGTACCTGCCGCGCGCGACGCGCGGCATCAGCTTCTCCATCAGGCCCAGTTCCGGCGGGTTGATCAGGTCGTCGGCCGAGTTGATGGCCAGCAGCGGCGCCGTGATGCGCTCGAGGAGGGCCGACGGGTCGTACTCGCGCGAGGCGTCGAAGTAGTAGAGCATGTCGTTTGCGTCGACGCCGCTCGACCTCGACTTCATCTGCTGCACGAGCAGCGCGTCGGCCGCGTCGCGCGTCGGCGCGTCCTTCTGCGCCTGCATCGTCGAACCGGCCATGAGGACGAGGATGCGCGCCGCGCCCTCGAGCCCGGGAGGCTGGGCCGTGTAGTTGCCGCCGTTCCACGCCGGGTCGGTGCGGATGCTGTCGATGATCATCCTGCGCCACATGCGGTTGCGCCCGGCGATCCCGGTCGGCACGCTGGCGAGCGGCACGAGGCCGTCCATGAAGTCCGGGTAGGCCTCGCCCCACATCCACGTGTGCATCCCGCCCATCGACGTGCCCATCACGAGTTTCAGGTGGTTGACCTTCAGCCCCTCGGTGACCAGCCGGTACTGCGCCGTCACCATGTCGGCGTAGGTGTAGCGAGGGAACGCCGCCCGCAGGCCGTCGCTCGGCTTGCTGCTCTGCCCGTGGCCGATGCCGTCGGGCAGGATGATGAAGTGCGCGCGGGCGTCGAGCAGCTGCCCCGGTCCGAAGAGGACCTCGGCGAAGTTCTTCGAGAGGAACGAGCGGCCCGTGCCGCCGGTCCCGTGCATGATCAGCACGGCGTTGCGCACGACGCCCTTCGCGTCGCGCCGCGGTTCGCCGAGCGTGAGGTAGTGCAGCCGCAGTTGGGGCAGCGCCTCGCCGGTCGTGAACCGGAAGTCGCGGACCACGAAGTCGCCCGCGACCGGCGCGGGCACCACAACGGCCTGCGCGGCCGGAGCCTGCAGCGCCTGGCCTGCGGCCGGCGCGGCTGAGGACAGCGCGCCGCACAGCAACATCAGCGTCGTCAATTGCCTCATCGCGTCACCACTTCAGCTACTTCGCCGCCGGCACCGGGCCGAGGTTCTTCACGAAGAAGCTCTCGAACTTCTTGTACTGCCCCTTGCGCTGCACCGCCCCGCCCAGTCCGTGGGTCCCCTCCAGATCGACGAACAGGTCGACCAGCGCCTCCTTGCCCGACTCGAGCAGCGCCCGCTTCGCCTTCGTCGCAACGTCAATCGCGAAGGGCTGCCGGAACCCGTCCTCGTCGAGGATGGCGACGATGGTCTTCCCGTCGGGCGTGAGCTTCGGGCTGACGACGTCGGTTACCTCGTGGCCGACGTTCCCCTTGGCCTCGTACACGATGTCGGGCCTGGCATCGGCGGCGGCGCGGCCGCAGTAGATCCGCAGCACATCCTTCTCGCGCTCCCACGTGGCGAACGTGAAGCGGAGGCCGTCCTCGCTCCAGGCGATTGGCGTCATGTCGAGCCAGATGTCGCCGCCGTCGTAGGTGAACGCCGGTTCGGGCTGCTTCCCGTAGGTCGTCGGGCCGCCGGGCACCGGGCGGACGTAGAGCCTCATCGCGGGCACGTCGCGCTTGTCGTCGGGCATCTCGCGATCGACCTTGCGCGCCGTGGCGAAGCGGTCCTTGTAGGTCACGATCTCGACCTGCCGGCCGCGCCCCATCAGCGCGGGCGTCGCAGGCCCGGACGCGGGTGCGGCGTAGCTCTGGATGGCCAGCCACTTCCCGTCAGGAGACAGCTCGGTCTGGCCCAGCCGGAACGTCTTCTCGGCGTCGTCCGGGTTGATGATCTCGCGATTGACCTGGTAGGCCGGGGAGCTCGAGAAGCCGGCCCGGAAGACGCCGCTGCCGTCTGCGTAGAAGTAGCCGTCGTCGCCGCCGATGTAGCGCAGCGGGCGCTCGGACCGGTCGCTCATCGTCAGGCGCTGGAGGGTCCCCTTGGCCGCCTGGTAGCGGAACAGGTCGCCGCGGTAGGTGAAGATCAGCTCGTCTCCGTCCCTGGCCCAGACGAGCGACGAGACACCCGGGTAGAGGTCGGTCGGCTTGACCGCCTCCTTTTCAAGCTTCTTCTTCAACTCGTCGCGCCACTCCCAGTCTTCCTTCTCCTTGTCGTCGTCCTTCTTCTCGTCCTTCTTGGCGGCCTCGCCCGTCTTCTCCGCCTCGCCCTTCCTGTCTGCCTCCTCCTTCTTCTTCGCGGCGTCCTTCGCCTTCTTCTCGGCGGCTTCCTTCTTCAGTTCCTCGATCCTGGCCTTCTCCCACTGCGAGAGGTCCACGGCCTTGCCGTCGATGTAGGCGGCCTGCGCCTCGTACCGGGCCTGGCGCTCGGCGTCCTGCTTCTCCTTCAGGTCGTGCTTCTTCAGGAAGCGCTCGATGTCCTCGGGCGCGTCGTACTGTTTCATCACGTCGATGGAAGTGACGCGCCGCGTTTCGCCGGAGGCGGTGTCGACAACGTAGAGGTCGGTGCCGTCGACGCCGTACGGGTTCCACAGATAGGCGAGATAGCGGCCGTTGCGGCTGAACTCGAGGTTGGCGGCGGCGCGCCCCTGGTACGGCTTGACGCGGTAGAGCTGTTCGACGGTCAGGTCGCGCGGCTTCACCTTCTGCGGGCCCGCCGGGGTGGGCTTCTGGGGGACCGCGGGTCCCGGCTTCTGCTGCGCCAGCGGCGTGGCGATGGCGCCGAGCGTCAGGGCGACGGCGATGGCGATCAGACGAGACCTCATGCGGGAATCCTCCATGCGGAATGGGCGGTCATCGTACTGCCGTCGCGAGGTTCGGCGCAAGAACGGCCGCGGTTTCTGGTTCGGCCGTCAGCTTGGCGGGGCGCCAGGCAGAAGTTCGCGGACACGGAGGGCGCGGAAGCGGAAGATCCCCTCGATCTGCCGGCGAATCAGCGGCAGAGCGATGCGGCCCAGCGGGTCGAGCGGCAGCCGGTAGCGCACCTCGTCTCCGATGATGGTCCCGCCCTCCTCCGCATCGCGGAACGTGTGCGTGTGCACCCACTTCGCGTAGGGACCCCTCAGCTGCTCGTCTACGAAGGCGTCTGGAGGATTCCACCTGGCGATCAGCGTCCGCCACTTCATCGGCACGCCGTAGAGCGACACGCGGTAGTCGATGAGGATGCCCTGTCGGATGTCGATCGGATCCGGCGTCAGGATGCGGAAGCTCAGTGCCGGCGGAGTGATGGCCTCGAGGTTGTGCGCGTCCGAGAAGAACGCGAACACCTCGGCGCGCGGGACCGGGTGGTGCATGAGCGCCCTGAGGATGTAGGTGCCAGGTTCGTTCGGATCGCGGTCGTGTTCGATCATCTGAGGTCGGGAGGTCCTTGCGGTATCGACGTTCGGCGCCAACAATGCTGTGAGCCAGCGCGGCGCGATCTCAGGCCTGTCATCGTCGACCGGCTCATCGATGAACACCTCCCGACCTCAGGGCATTCCACCGCCGCGGCGGCGGCGGCTCAGCGCCCCTTCGTCGCCGCGCGGATGAAGCCGGCGACATCCTGCTTCAGCGCCTTGTGGGCCGACGGCCGGATGTACATCATGTGCCCCGCCTCGTAGTAGCCGAACGACACGCGGTCGGTGATCTGCCTGTCGTAGGCGAGGTGGGTGAAGTTGAACTCCGCGCCGCCGACGTAGGTGGCCATGTCGTAGTAGCCGCACGCGACGAACACGCGCAGGAACGGGTTCTTCGCCATCGACTGGCGCAGCGCGTCGGTCATGTCCATGTAGCCGTTCTGCACGTAGGTCCAGGGGCGGACGTTGCCGGAGGTGGGGTAGTGCAGGTCGGTCTCCCACTTGAGCACGTTGCGGACGTAGTCCTGGAACATCGCGACGTAGGGCCCCGACAGCGCCGTGTTCGACGGGTCGAACTCCTGGCGTTCGCCGGCCGCGTCGACGTCGAGCGCGGTGAACCGGCCGTCGAGCCGGCCGACCATCAGCCGCTTGTCGCGCAGCAGCTCCTTGCGGAAGCGCCCCGAGTCGACGCGCAGGTTCGCCGAGAGGATGAACTTCGCCGAGAGGCCCGTGTAGCGGGCCAGCGTGTCCGCCATCGCGGCGCGCCCGGCATCGTCAAGCGTGTGGCCCTTCGAGAGCGCCTGCAGGTACTCGCCGAAGGCGAACGCCCGCGCCTCGTCCACCACCTGCTTGATCGTCTTCTGCTGCATGTCGGAGGGCAGCTTCTTGTGGTACCAGGCCGTCGCGGCAAACGTCTCGATCTGGACCGCGTAGGCCACGTCGTTGTCCGGCGCCGGCGACAGCGTCTGGTAGGTCAGCAGGGCCGACACCAGCACGATGCCGTTCAGCTCGATCCCGTGGCGCGATTGAAGTTCCGCGGACAATCCGGCGGAGCGGATCGTGCCGTAGCTCTCGCCGATGAGGAACTTCGGCGACGGCCAGCGGCTGTAGGTCTTCAGGTACTCGGCGATGAACTCGCCGAAGGCGCGGATGTCGCCGTCCTGGCCGTGGAACTGGGACGCGTTCGCGCCGTCCGTGGCGCGGCTGAACCCGGTGCTGATGGCGTCGACGAACACGAGGTCGGACACGTCGATGAGCGAGTTCTCGTTCTCGACGAGCTGGTAGGGCGGTGCCGGCTGGAACCCCTCGTCGGCCATCTGCGCCCTCCGCGGCGCGAACGACCCCATGTGCAGCCAGACGCTTGCCGAGCCCGGGCCGCCGTTGTAGAGGAACGAGATCGGCCGAGTCTTCGCGTCCTCGCCATCCCTCGTATAGGCCACGAAGAACATCCGCGCCGACACCCTCCCGTCATCCAGGCGGATCGGCAGCGTCCCGGCGGTGGCCGTGTACTTGATGTCGCGGCCGTCGACGCGAATCGCGTGGCTGGTCTGCGACGGCTTCTGCTCGACAGCGGGGGCCACTTCGCGCGTCTGCGACTGGCCAGCCGCGGCAGCAGGCGTCTGCGCGGTCTGCGGCGCGTCGGGCCGCTGGCCGCCGCGCTGCTGGGCGAATGCGGGCGCCACCGTCAGGACGAACATCAGGGCGACGACCGAGCGTATCCAGCGGGTGCGCATGTCGGACTCCTCGGTTGCAGACGTCCGGATCGATGTGGGGATTCTATACGAGATGGCGGGAGAGGGGCGGGGTGTATATGATCGTCCCGGAGCAGTGAGTGACGGCCGTGCTGTCCTCTGAGGCATGAGTGTGGCTGACCAGCGCACCCCTGGCATGAGTGTCGGGACGAAGGCGATCATCGGGCTCGCCGCGGGGCTGGCGGCGGGCGCCGGAATCGTGGCGTCCGCGAACCCGACGCTGCGGTCGCTCGGGTCCGCGGCGGAGGTGGTCGGAACGCTGTGGATCAACGCGATCCTGATGACGATCATCCCGCTCGTCGTCTCGAAGATCGTCGTGAGCATCGCGGGCGCACCGGACGGCGGAAGCGTCGGCCGCGCCGGCCGGCGCGCGGGCGCCTTCTACCTGGCGCTGCTGGCGGCTGGCGGGACCGCCGCCGCACTCGTCATGCCGGCCGTGTTCTCGTGGATGCCGCTCGACCCGGCCGCCTCGGCCGCGCTGCGTGCGGGCGCAGGAGCGACCGCGGCCGGGCCGGCGCCCACGATCTCACAGATGGCCCTGGGCCTGGTGCCCACCAACGCCATCCGCGCGGCGGCCGACGGCGCCATCGTGCCCCTGCTGGTCTTCACGGTCGCCTTCGCGTTCGCGGCGAGTCGCACGCCGGCGGCACAGCGCGACCCGCTCGTCGCGGTCTTCCGCGGCATCGACGCCGCCATTACCGTGCTGCTCCGGTGGATCGTGGCGGGCGCGCCCTACGGCATCTTCGCGCTCGGCGTCGGCCTGGCGATCCGCGCCGGCGTCGGCATCGTCGGCGCGCTGGCGTACTACATCGCGGTCTCCTCGGTCGCCCTCTTGGTGGCCACCGCCGCGCTCTACGTGGTGGTGTTCGCCGTCGCGCGGGTCTCGCCCCGCCGATTCGGCCGCGCCGCGGCGCCGGCGCAGGCCGTGGCCTTCGGCACGCACTCGTCCATGGCCTCGCTGCCGGCGATGCTCGAAGGCATGGAGACGCGCCTGGGCCTGTCGCAGACCGCCACGGGCTTCGTCCTCCCGCTTTCGCTCGCGGTGTTCAAGTTCTCAGGACCGGTCTGGTTCGTGGTGGTGACCTGCTTTGTCGGCCGGCTCTACGACGTGGCGATCGATCCCTCGCGCTTCGTGGTCATCGTGCTGACCGCCGTGGTCACGAGCTTCGCGGTGGGCGCCGTACCGAGCGGCGCCGTCGTGGTGGTGGCACCGGTGCTCGCCGCCGCCGGGCTGCCGGCGGAGGCGATCGGGCTGCTGCTGGCGGTCGATCCGCTGCCGAACGGGTTCCGCACCATGGCCAACGTGACCGGCATGATGGCGGTCACGGTCCTGGTGTCAGACAGGACGGGGACGACGGGCGGAATCTAGCGATCTTGCGATCTTGCGAACTTGCGATCTTGCGAACTTGCGAACTTGCGAACTTGCGAACCTGTGAATTTGCGAACCTGCGAACTTGCGATCTTGCGAACCTGCGAACTTGCGAACCTGAGATCTTGCGAACCTGAGATCTTGCGAAGTGATCGAGCGCGAACCAGTTCGCAAGATCGCCACATCGCACGATCGCAAGATACGCCCTGTCTCTACCTGACCCTTACCAGTTCGCTCTTCACGTTGAACCCCCGATACTCGAACTGCAGCGGCTGGCCGGGCGGCACATCGTAGACGAGTGTGAACCGCCTGGAGCTCGCAGCCGGCACGACGTCGCCCGTCAGGCTGCACGGCGCGTGCGCGCTGTCGCCCGAGGGCTCGACCCGCTTGCCGTCGGGCGTGACCAGGCGGAACTGCTGGTCGAGTTGAAGCTCAACCCCGTCGCCGGAGCGGAGGTTCTCGACAACCAGGTCCAGCGCGACCCGCTCCGACCCGCCTGGCGCGGCCGGGAGGCCGGCCGGCACGGCCGTCCCGGGCAGCCGGTGCACCTTCAGCACGTCGCCGTCGGTGATGGTCGATTCGGGCGCCGGCCACGCCGGCTTCGAGCCGGCGATGACGGGCAGGTCGAGCGACCCGGCCTGCTCTCGAACGCGGAGCAGCAGCGTGGCGCTCTTGCTGTCGGCCGGCACGACGAACGCCAGCTGACCCTCGCTCGGCGCGAAGGGAGGGAAGCGGCCCATCGGCGAGAGCGGCCGCGACACGGATTCAGACCTGGACTCCGGCCTGGCCATGCACCCGTGATCAGTCTGGAGGAATCCGTAGTCGCCAAACGGGATGTCGGCAATCGCCTCCTGCCGGCTGACACCCTTCACGCCCACGATCAACGTGCGGGTTCCCGGCCTGTCGGCCGGGCCGCTGGTCCAGTTCGCGCCGGTGACGGCGAGATCCACGGCCGAGTTCGACCGACTCGCGCCGCCGAGCCCGGACGTCATGCGCGGAGCGGCGCCCCGAATCGGGATCAGCATGTGGCCGTTGATCGAGTCGAGCACGAGCAGCGACAGCGACTGCGAGTTGACCGGCGCCTCGTAGACGAGGCTTCCGGACCTGACGTCGTTCAGCGCGGGAATCCCGATCGAATCCGGCCCGAGATGGCCGGGGGTATCCTGGGTCGCGTCGACGTCCAGCACCTCGGCGCGCGGACCGTCGGTCACGAGCCACACGTGCTTGGTCAGCGGTCCGATCTCGAACCTGGTCGGCTCGAGCGTCGTGTTGGCTTCGTCGCTGGCCTTGTCCCGAGCCGTCGCGCCGCCGCCGAACCCGAGGCTCCCGGCGCCGGCCGTCCGGTCGCTCGCCTTCTTCCGGTTGACCTTGGTGAGCGGGATGATGTTCTTCCACGCCGTGTCGATGACGACGAACTCGCGGCCGGGGCCGGCGCTCCGGGAACCAACCGCCGGTACAGCGCGAACGCCGACCACGCGCACCTCGACCGTCCTGTTGGCGAGGGGCTGCCCGGCTTGCGCCACCGCGACCGGTGCAACGGCGGCGGGCGGCGGTCCGGAGGCCTCCTCCGAAGGCCGGGCGCCAGGCGCGCCGCCGGCGGCGGGCGCGACTCCGCCGGCAGTGGGCGGCGTTCCGCCCTCGACAGCCACGCCACCCGCCTGATCGACCGCCGCGGCCGGCGGAGCGACCGACACCCGAACCAGCACGGGCCCGACGACCGCGCGCACGACGGTAGGCCGGCCGGCGCGGACCAGCTCGGCTGCCGCCGCCAGCGAGACGAACAGCAGCAGGACCACCGCCGCCGCAGGCCACATCGCCGTCCGGCGCCTCACCAGCGCCGACCCCAGCGCGCTGAGGGCCAGCAGGAGCGCCAGCGGCAGCAGCACGCCGCCACCCAGGTAGCCGCCCTGCAGCCAGAAGGGGAGGCGCTGCCAGTCGAACTCGCCGGCGAGGACGCGCGGCAGCGCGGCCGCGACGAGCAGCGCGCGCGCCAGCGGCACCAGCGCGTACAGGCCGACGACCGTCAACGGCAGGCCGAAGTACCACCGCCGGCCAAAGAGTAGCAGCGGCGTCAGCGCGGCCATGAGGACCGCGACGGCGGTCAGCGCCACGGCGATTCTCGGCAGCGTGAGGGTGGCCATTCGCAGGGCCGGGTCGGCGCCGGCGCCCACGCGCACGACCGCCCACGCCACCAGGCCGGCGACGCCCGCCAGCGGTATCATCACCCGAGTCGTCGAGCCGACGCGCGACCAGAGCAGCGCGAGGACGACGATGACGAGCACTTCGACGACGACGACTGAAACCAGCAGCGGCGAGCCAGCGAGGAACGTCTCCACCGCGGCGTCGATCAGCAGGAGCGCGAGCAGGACGGAGAGGATCGAGGCGCCGATGCCCCCGGAGGCCTTCGGGTCCTGGATCGCCGGCGTGGGCGCCGCCGGCGCAGTCGCCGCCGGCGGGGTAGGCGCGATCGGTTCAGCCAGCGGCTGCACGATCGGTGCCGCCGGCAGCGGCGGCGGGATGACGGGAGGATTTGGGTCGCTCATCTGATTCTGCCTCGTTGAGTATCGGAGCCGCCTATTCGAGCGCGAGCTGTCCGTTCTTCATCGTGATCTTGAGCAGCACCGCCTGGCCGAGGCCGATCGTGACCCGCGGGGCGACCAGGTCCTTCGCTCCGGCCTTCACCACGACCTTGTAGTCGCCGGGCGGCAGCGACTCCGGCTCGCCGCCCGCTTCGCCGTCCGAGACCACCTTGCCCGCCGCGTCGTACACCGTGTACGGGAACTTCTCGATCGCGGCGATCATCAGCGCCTCGGCCAGCGCGTCTCCGCTCTGCGCCGCGTAGAACATGCCGCCGGTTGCCTGGGAGAAGCCCGCCAAATCCTTTTGCGTCTTGGGATTCGTCACCGCGAAGCCAACGATGTTGAGGCGAAGGTCGAGGCCGGACGCCTTCAGCTCCGCTGCGGCCTTCACCGGGTCGCCCTTGCAGCTCTCCTCGCCGTCGGTGATCAGGATGACCGTCCCGCCGCCCAGGGCCTTGAGATCCCCCGGGGCCTGGAGGGCCGAGTAGACGAGCGGCGTCTCGCCCTTCGGCTGAAAGGCCTTCGCCTGCTGCAGGATGCCCTGGCGGTCGAGCGGTCCGATCGGCACCAGCAGCTCGGTGTCGGTGCACGTCTTCGGCGAGCGTGATCCCTCGCGGTGGCCGTACATCCGCAGGCCGACGTTGAACGTGTCGGGTAGACGCTCGAGGACCGTTTGCAGGGTATCGAGCGCCACGTCCCACCGGCTCCGCTTGCCGGCCAGCGGCGTCTTCATGGAGCCGGACGCGTCGAGGATGATCTCGAGGTTCCTGCCTGTCCTGCTCGGCGGCTTCAGGGCGCTCACCACCTGCAGCTCACCGCCCCTTGGCGGGCCCAGTTGGAGGCACAACGTGTTCGTCTTGCCGTCGGCGGCCGTCCCCTTCACTTCCACGGCGAGCGCCTTCTGCGCCGCCCCTGGAGGAACCGTCAGGGTGAAGCCGACCTGGTGCAGGTCGGTGACCGCCACCTTCGCGGGCTCGAAGCGCACCTGGATGCCGTCGACGGACGGCGACGAGGAGGCCGACAGTGTGACCTCCGACTTGAAGCCCTGGTTCGACAGGAGCGTCAGGGGGTAGCTGATCGTCCTGCCGGGAACCACCGGGCGATAGAGCAGCCGGCTCTCGGTCGTCACGACGAAGTCGCCCATGCGCGCCGAGCACGGCAGGTTGTCGGGGTCGAAGCCCTGGGCCAGCTCGCGCGCCAGGATGACGTCGTAGCCGGTCGTCCCCGTCATGTCGATGTCGAAGCCGTTGTAGATGATCAGCCCGCGCCCGTAGTGGGCGTACGCGAGGCCGAAGCCGAACACGTTGTTCACGTTCCGCACGGCGATGTGCCCGCACCAGCGCGGGTCCCATTCCACGACGGTGTTCGTGTCGCCCAGTTCGTTCCGGTGTTTGGCGGCGAAGTCGTTGGCCTCCCATGCGCCCGTGTCGATGAAACCGGGGCGGCCCCGCTGGTTGTGGACCATCCAGTTGTTCTCGAGGATTCGCAGGTACTCGCCCGGCGCACCGGCGGCGCCAGGGCTGTTGACCTTGAATCGGTAGGGGAGCCACGTGTACGGCGGCGGCTGCTGCTTGTCGGAGTCCTGGATGATCAGCTTGTGACCAGCCGCCACCCAGGGTCCGAGCGCCCTGGTGAAGGCCGTCGAGAGGGGGATGTTGTCCATGGCCGACACCTGCTCGAGCACCACCGTGTCGTAGCCGTAGGCCTCCGACAGGTGATACGGCCGGGCCATCAGCGAGACGATGACGTCGACCTGGACGCCGTCGAAGACGGCGAGGTCTGGCGACCGCTCGAGCCTCGACCGGAGGTCTTCGGCCTTCAGCCGCCGCCATGGGATCCCCCCTCTGTAGATGGGCCAACCCAAAGATTGCTCACGACGAGGACCTTCCGGCTCTGGCCCTTACCCGCGGGCGGGGGCACGGCCGGCTCCGGGGCGCACGCAGGCATGGCGCCGAGCGGTGTGGCGGTCGCGGCGGCGGCAGGCACGGGGGTCACGATCTCGGGGCGCCGCGTCAGCAGGGGAACGTAGCCGGCCCGCTGCGCTTCGTACACCTTGTACCAGTTCACGTTGAACGGTTCGCCGAGCACGCGCAGCTTCACGAAGCGAGCCTCCACCGGCGAGAACCCTATCGTGCTGACCTGCGGGCCGGGGAGCGTCTCGGTGGCGACGCGCGCGAAGCCGGTGGCAGGCCCCGCCGTGGACACCCACACCTCAACCGTGTCGCGCGGCGACACGTTCTCGGTCGCGACGATCTCGACGCGATCCACGAGGGCCGGCTCACGCCCGAAGAACGAGATGACGAACTCGTTGGCGTCCTTGCCGGCCATCGGCGTCTCTTTGCCGCGCAGCGGGCGCGAGATCGACATCTCGTCGTCGGCAGACAGGCCAGTGGCAGACTCCATCCGGCCGCCCCACTCCTGGGCCGCGATGTTGCCGTCGAAGGTGGAGACATTGGCTTCGCCCGCGTTGGCGCCTCCGGCCGGGGCTTCTCCCGAGGCGCTCGCCGCGGGTGGCGCCCCCGGGGCCGCCGCTTCGCCGCCCTGGGGGCCAGCGCCAGGCCGATCGAGTGCGGCCGTTGTCGGCCCGCCCACGCCGAGCCCGACCTTCGCGAGCCACCCCATCTTGTAGGCAACCGCGCCGACACTCGCGAGCACGAGGATCGCAATCAGGAGCCCAATCAGTCTTTTCATACGCCGCGCCTCAAGCTCGGAGTCTTGAGTTTTGAGTTGTGAGTTTTGAGCCCTTTTGATGCCGTGGATTCTAGCCCATCTTTGAGCCCCCGGCGAGACTGCCGCGAGATTTGATAAGCTCTGCCTGGAACGAGAGGCACGCGGCATGCGGATCGCACCATGACCGACCGCGAGGAGCGCTACCGGCTGTTGCTCGAGCTGTCGCATCGACTCGGCTCGACGTTCGATCTCGAGGAGATTCTGGGGCGGCTGCTTGAGTCCGTCCGCCAGGCCGTCGAGTACCGATGCGGCCGGGGTGTTCGTCCTGAGCAGCGCGGTGCGCCGCAAACCTGCACGCGGCGGCCGTATGATCGCCGCGATGGCGGCCATCGGGTTCGACCCCGACCCGGCCCGCGAAGATCCGATGCTGCGCTCGGGCAAGGGAATCATCGGCCACGTGATCCGGACCGGCGAGAGCGTGATCGCCCCGGACGTGCGGATCGACCCCCGCTACATCGCCGGACGGACGCCAACCCAGTCGGAACTGGCCGTGCCGATCTCGTCGGGCGGCCGCGTCATCGGCGCACTCAACCTCGAGAGCGATCGTCTCGGGGCATTCTCCCCGGAAGACGCGCAGGTACTGGCGTCGTTCGCCACGGCGGCGGCCATCGTCATCGACAAGGCGATCCTCCACCACCAGGTGCTCGAGAAGGAGCGCCTCGAGCACCAACTGGCGCTCGCGCGGGAGGTCCAGGCGAGCCTGCTGCCGGCGCTTCCGCCGCAGGTGCCAGGCTACGACATTGCGGGCATCAACCTGTCGACGATGGAGATTGGCGGCGACTACTACGATTACATCCCGCTCAGCCGCGATCGCCTGGGCCTCGTCGTCGCCGACGTGTCCGGCAAGGGGGTGCCGGCGGCGCTCATCATGGCGATGTTCCGGGCGGCAATCAGGACGGAATCACGGCGCGAGGGACCGATTGCGGACGTCGTCGACTCGGTGGACCGCCTGCTGCTGGACTCGATGAACCCGTCGCGGTTCGTGACGGCGGTCTACGGCATCCTGGAGCCGTCGAGCGGGTGGTTCACCTACGTGAACTGCGGCCAGACGCCGCCGATGCTGCTCAAGGCCGGCGGGGAGACCATCTGGCTGGACCGGGGCGGGCCCGCGCTCGGGATGCCGGGCGCCAGCGCGCGCGAGACCGCGTCGGTACGGCTCGAGACGGGCGATGTCCTCGCGCTGTACACCGACGGCGTCGTGGAGGTGTTTGCCGAGGACGACGAGTTCGGCGTCGCCCGCCTCGAACAGGTCCTTCGGGCGGCGGGGGCGGATGGCGCCGGACACGCCATCAACGCCGTCGTCAGCGCCACGCAGTCGCATGCCGGCCGCAGCGACTACGAAGACGATTTCACCCTGGCGGTCGTGCGGAAGCTCCCGAAGACCGGCGCCTGACCGGAAAGGCGGCGCCGGGCGGCGCGTTCGCACGACGAGGAGGCCTCATGTCACACACGTTGCTCGATCCCTTCCGCATCACCAACGGCCGGAGGTTCCGCCTGAAGGACGTTCGCCCCGGGGACACGCGCGGCCTGAAGTCGAAGGAACAGGCGCGCGAGCAACTCGAGGCGGGCATCGAGCGTCTCGCCGACCTGCAGGAACGGCTCTACGCGCAGGACCAGTGGGGCGTGCTGCTGATCTTCCAGGCGATGGACGCCGCCGGCAAGGACGGCGCGATCGGCCACGTCATGTCGGGCGTCAACCCGCAGGGGTGCCAGGTCTTCTCGTTCAAGGCGCCGTCGGCCGAGGAGATCGACCACGACTTCCTCTGGCGCACGACGCGGTGCCTCCCGGAGCGGGGCCGGATTGGCATCTTCAACCGCTCCTACTACGAGGAGATGCTCGTCGTCCGGGTCCATCCCGAGATCCTGGAGAAGCAGCGTCTGCCGAAGCGCGTGGTGACGAAGAAGATCTGGAACGAGCGCTTCGAGGACGTCGCGGCCTTCGAGCGCTACCTCGCCCGCAACGGCTACGCCATCGCGAAGTTCTTCCTCCACGTGTCGAAGAAGGAGCAGAAGGCGCGCTTCCTCTCGCGGCTGGACGACCCGGACAAGAACTGGAAGTTCTCACTGGCCGACGCGAGGGAGCGCGAGCACTGGGACGAGTACATGGCGGCCTACGAGGATGTCATCCGCCGGACCGCGGCGCCACACGCCCCGTGGTACGTCGTGCCGGCCGACAACAAGTGGTTCACCCGGCTCGTCGTGGCCGAGGCGATCGAGGAGACGCTGGTCGGCCTCAAGCTGAAGTTCCCGGTGCTCGACGCGGCGAAGAAGGCCGAGCTGGGCAAGGTCCGCAGGATGCTGCTCGGTTCGGCCGGGAGGTGAGGGTCCACCGACGTGCCACCGACGGGGTGGCGGATCAGGTCCCAAGGCGGAGGGAGGGCGTTCGGAGGCGGAAGAAACGGGAGGCCAGCCGTGCGATACCTGTTCATCATTCTTGCCCTGCTCTCGGTTTCCGGGTGTGGTTCGCAGGATGCCAAGCCGGGCACGCAGGCCGCGAAGGCGCCGGAGGTCACCACCGTGACCGTAGCGGCGCGCGACGCGCCCCTCAGCTTCGAGTTCGTCGCCCAGACCCAGAGCTCGCGCCAGGTCAACATCCAGGCCCGCGTGAGCGGCTTCCTGGAGAAGCGCGTCTACACCGAGGGGAGTCTGGTCAAGGAAGGGGACGTGCTGTTCCTGATGGACGTCAAGCCATTCAAAGTTCAGGTCGACGCTCAAGCGGCCGCGCTTTCGCGGCAGCAGGCAGGCCTCGAAGTGGCCCGCGCCGACCTCGAACGCACGAAGCCCCTGGCGGCGCAGAACGCGCTCTCGCAGAAGGACCTGGACGACGCCAACGGCCAGTACCTCGCGACGGCGGCAGCCGTCGAGGAGGCGAAGGCGCGGCTGGAAACGGCAAAGCTCAACCTGTCCTACTGCACGATTCTCTCGCCGGTCACCGGGATCAGCGGGGCCGCCCAGCAGCAGGACGGAACCTACATCAGTCCGCAGAACAGCCTGCTGACGACGGTGGCCGTGCTGTCGCCCATGTGGGTGAACTTCAGCATCTCCGAGAACGAGATGCAGGCCTTCACTGAGCAGGTTGCGTCCGGCCAGCTGCGCCCGCCCGCGGATGGCAGCTACGTCGTCGAGGTCCTGCTCGCCGACGGCTCGCTGTTCCCGCACAAGGGCCGGATCACCTTTGCGTCGCCGTCGTTCAACGCCCAGACCGGGACGTTCATGATCCGCGCCAGCGTCGACAATCCTGATGGAACGCTGCGGCCCAACGCCTACGTGCGCGTCCGCCTGGTCGGGGCCGTCCGGCCGAACGCGATCCTGCTTCCCCAGCGGGCGGTGCAGCAGGGCTCCGAGGGGCACTTCGTGTGGGTCGTGGACAAGGACGGGAAGGCGCGCCAGAGGCCGGTGCAGGTCGGCAGGTGGCAGGGGAACGACTGGTTCGTGTCGGAGGGCCTGCGCCCCGGGGACCAGGTGATCGTGGACGGGAGCCTCGCCCTTCGCGCCGGCGTGGCGGTGGTGGCGAAGCCGGCGGCGGGGGCGGGAAAGGTCGGCGACTGAGCGCACGCGCGAGAGAGCGCTGGAGGGTGCAGAGCCATGTTCTCGAGGTTCTTCATCGAGCGGCCGATCTTTGCCGCGGTCGTGTCGATCATCCTGTGCCTGGCCGGTAGTGTGGCCATGAGCGTGCTTCCGGTCGAGCAGTACCCTTCGATCACTCCCGTCCAGGTGACCGTCAGCGCCATCTACCCCGGCGCCGACTCGAAGACGCTCGCCGACTCGGTGGCTGCGCCGATCGAGGCGCAGATCAACGGCGTCGACAACATGCTCTACATGTCGTCGACGAGTTCGTCCACCGGGATGCTCACGCTCACCGTCTACTTCAGCCTCGACACCGATCCCGACGTCGCGCAGGTGCAGGTACAGAACCGGGTCAACCTCGCCGTGCCCCAGCTCCCGTCGGCCGTCGTGCAGCAGGGCGTGTCGGTTCAGAAGAAGTCCTCGTCGATCATGATGTTGATCGGCATCTACTCGAAGGAGAAGCGCTACAGCAGCGAGTACATCGCCAACTACGCGAACGTCTACGTCCTCGATGCGCTCAAGCGCGTGCCCGGGGCCGGTCAGGCTTCGATCATGGGCATTCCCGATCAGGCGATGCGGATCTGGATGAACCCCGACCGGATGGCTTCGCTCGGCATCACCACCAGCGATCTCCAGAAGGCGGTG
This sequence comes from uncultured Acidobacteriota bacterium, assembly GCA_963783255.1. Taxonomy (GTDB): domain Bacteria; phylum Acidobacteriota; class Vicinamibacteria; order Vicinamibacterales; family Fen-181; genus FEN-299. Next base: position 241,879 of record CAWAMP010000014.1, read on the forward strand.
TCCAGCCAGAATGCGCTCTACGGGGCGGGGCAGATCGGGCAGCAGCCGACGGCAGGGCGCGTGGAAATGACCTTCCCGGTGGTCACCCAGCAACCGTCCACCGAGCCCGCCGGGTACGAGAACATCATCCTCCGCGCCGGCCAGGGCGAGGGGGCGATCGTCCGCCTGAAGGACGTGGCCCGCGTCGAAGTGGGGCTCCGGCAGTACGTCATCGACAGCCGCCTCAACGGCCTGCCGGCCACCTTCATCGCGATCTACCAGCAGCCCGGCGCAAACGCGCTCCAGGTGTCCGAGGCGGTGCAAGCCGCCCTCGAAGGGATGAAGGCCCGCTTCCCCGACGGTCTCGACTATCGCGTGTCGCTCGACACCACGGAGTTCGTGCGCCTCTCGATCGACGAAGTGGTCATGACCCTCTTCGAGGCGATCGCCCTCGTCATCCTGGTCGTCTACCTCTTCCTGCAGAACTTCCGAGCCACCGTCATCTGCTCGATCGCGGTCGTCGTGGCCCTGCTCGGCACGTTCCCCTTCATGCTCGCGCTCGGCTTCTCCATCAACCTGCTGACCCTGTTCGGCCTCGTGCTCGCCATCGGCATTGTCGTGGACGACGCGATCGTGGTGGTGGAGAACGTCGAGCGGAACATGAGCCAGAAGCACCTGGCCACGAAGGAGGCGACGATCAGCGCCATGGACGAAGTGTGGAGCCCGGTCATCGCGACCGTGCTGGTCATGGCGTCGATCTTCGTCCCGGCCGCGCTCCTGCCCGGCACGACGGGCCAGCTCTACAAGCAGTTCGCAATCACCATCGCCATATCCGTCGCCATCTCGGGGTTCGTCGCGCTCACGCTGACGCCCGCGATGTGCGGCGTGCTGATCCGACACATGAGCCCGCCGAAGCGCGGGCCCTTCGCCTGGTTCAACCGGATGTTCGACGCCCTGACCCAGGCCTTCGGCCGGCTGGTGGTGCTCGTCATCCGGAAGATGGCGATCGCGTTCGTTCTCCTCGCCGGGTTCGTCGCCCTCATCGTCTACTTCTTCGGCGCCCTGCCGACGAGTTTCGTGCCGAACGAGGACCAGGGCTACGTGATGGCGGCCGTCATCATGCCGGACGCCGCGAGCCTCGACCGGGCCGCGGCGGTCACCGAGAAGGTCGACGGGATCTTCGCCAGCACGCCGGGAGTGGCCGACCGCACGCAGCTCACCGGCTACAGCCTGCTGGACGGCGGACTGAAGACAAACGCGGGAACCATGTTCGTCACGCTGAAGCCCTACGATGAGCGCTACGGCACCGTGGAGAAGGCCAAGGCCGAGAACGCGAAGGCCGTGCTGATGAACGTCTACGCGAGGGCCCAGGAGATCAAGGAGGGGCTCGTCATCCCCGTTGCCCCGCCGGCGATACCGGGCATCGGGACCACGGGCGGCTTCGAGTTCTGGGTCCAGGACACCGGCGGGGGAGACGTGTCGCGCCTCGACGAGTTGACGCAGCAGATCCTCGGCAAGGCGCGGGCCCGCCCGGAACTGGCCGGGCTCAACACGACGTTCCGCGCCACCACGCTGCAGCTCAGGGCGGATGTGGACCGCGAGAAGGCGTCGTTGCTCGGCGTCCCCATCTCGGACGTGTACAGCGCGATCCAGGCCCAGTTCGGATCGCTCACCGCCAGCCAGTACAACCAGTTCAGCCGGGTGTGGTGGGTCGTGCTCCAGTCGGACCCGAAGTACCGCCAGAACCCCGACGACCTCACGCGTCTCTACACGCGGTCGAACGGCGGCCAGATGGTTCCGCTTTCGGCGATGGTCAGGACCTCGTGGGTCAAGGGGCCCGACCTCCTGCCGCACTTCAACGGCCTGCCCGCCGCGAAGATTAACGGCGGCGCCGCCCCCGGCTACAGCTCGGGCCAGGCGATCCAGGCGATGGAGGAGGTGGCCCGGGAGATCCTGCCCGCTGGCTACACGTTCGCGTGGTCCGGCCTCGCCTTCGAGGAGAAGCAGTCGGGGGGCACGTCCACCGTGGCGTTCGCCTTCGGCCTCATCATCGTGTTTCTCGTGCTGGCCGCGCAGTACGAGTCGTGGACGCTGCCAGGGGCCGTCATGACGGCGGTGCCGTTCGGCATCCTCGGCGCTCTCCTCCTGAACTGGCTGCGGGGCCTCGAGAACGATGTCTACTTCCAAATCGGTCTTCTCGTCCTCATCGGCCTCGGCGCGAAGAACGCGCTGCTGCGAGTGACGTTCGCCGTGGACCTCCGGCACCAGGGGCGTTCGCTCATGGACGCCACCATCGAGGCCGGCGAGATGCGGCTGCGGCCAATCATCATGACGTCGCTCGCCTTCGTTCTCGGCGTCATGCCGCTGGCCGTCGCCATGGGCGTGGGCGCCAACTCCCGCCACTCCATCGGCACCGGGATCATCGGCGGCATGCTTGGCGAAACGACGCTGGCGATGCTGTACGTGCCGCTCTTCTTCTACCTCTTCGAGAGTCTCTCGGAGCGGCTGAGGAAGAAACCGGACAAGCACAAGGGGCATGCGCCGCCGCCGGGCGACGGGCAGACGCACGCGCAGCCCGCGACGGAAGGAGGGCACTGACATGCGCCGCCTGGCCGTGCTGCTCGTCGCGCTTCCGCTCGCCAGCTGCATGATGGGGCCAAACTACCACCGCCCCGCGGTCGAGACTCCGCCGACCTACCGGTACGAGGTGGCGGAGGCGAGGGACACCGCGAACGCCCCGTGGTGGCAGCAGTTCAGGGACCCGGTGCTCGACAGCCTGATCGACGAGGCGCTCGCCAGCAACCTGAACGTGAGGATCGCCGCCGCGAACATCGAGCAGGCGGCCGCCGTGCTGACACAGACGCGCGCCGCGCTGTATCCGCAGGCGGGCTACGGGGCGACCACGTCCGGCCAGCGCAAGAGCGAGAAGGTCGGTTCGGTCTACGCGAACGACGTGCTCGCCGGGGCGACCTGGGAGGTCGATCTCTGGGGCCGGATCCGCCGTCAGTCGGAGGCGGCGAGGGCCCAGGTGTTCGCCAGCGAAGAGGCCCGGCGGGGCGTGATCCTGTCGCTGGTCTCTTCGGTGGCCAGCGGCTACCTTCAGCTGCGTGCCCTCGACGAGCAACTGGTCATCGCGACGCGCACGAAAGCGGCCTATGCCGAGTCGGTGAAGCTCTTCGAGCTCCAGTTCCAGTACGGCCTCAAGTCGCGCATGACGGTGGAGCAGGCCCGCACGCAGTACGAGACGGCGGCGGCGGCCGTCCCCCTGATTGAGTCGCAGATTGCCCAGGCCGAGAACGCGCTCTCGGTCTTGCTTGGACGGAATCCGGGGCCGATCCGGCGCGGTACGGCAATCGCCGAATTCCCGATGCTCGACATCCCGGCCGGGGTGCCGTCGCAGGTGCTCGAGCGACGTCCGGACATCCGGCAGGCCGAACAGAAGTTGATCGCCGCCAACGCGCAGATTGGTGCCGCGAAAGCGCTCTACTTTCCGACCATTTCCCTCACCGCCGCCCTCGGCATCGCGAGTCTCGATCTCGCCAAGTTGTTCAGCGGCCCCGCGGGCGCCTGGAGCTACGCGGGCTCGATCGCCGGCCCGCTCTTCACCGCCGGGGCTGTCGGCGCCCAGGTGCGGCAGACGGAGGCCGCGCAGAAGGCCGCCGAACTCGGGTACCTGGCGGCCATCCAGAGCGCGTTCGCCGACGTGGAGAACACCCTCGTCGCCAGGGCGAAACTCGTCGAGCAGTTGGCCGCCGAGACGCGCCTCGTTGCTGCCTCCAGGGAGTACGCGCGCCTCGCGCGGCTCCAGTTCGACGGGGGGGTCGCGCCGTATATCACCGTGCTGCAGGCCGAGCAGCAGCTCTTTCCGGCGGAGCTCAACGAGGTACAGTTGCGCGCGTCGCTCTTTGTCGCGACCGTCAACATCTACAAGGCGATGGGCGGCGGGTGGGTCGCCGTCGCGGAGCAGCGGACGCGATAGGCTGTGTGCGCGGAACCGGCCGCCGCCGCACGAGGCTTTGTACGCTGACCTTGTGCCGTGGCTTGGCAGATCGACCGAATGCGCCGGGGAGTCATGGCCATGAACGATGCCAAGAAGACCGTCCCGGGACCACTGTCGAGACGGGACACGCTGAGACTGTCCGGGCTGGCGCTCGGTGGGCTGGCGCTTGGGGGAAGTTCGGCAGACCCTCAGAGAGGCACCGGTCAGGCCAGGGACCGGGACAACGGCCACTGCGAGGTCGGTGAGTGCTATCCAACCAGACTCAGGACCGACGCGTACACCTACTTCGACCGGCTGCCGCGATTCGACCCGCTCACGCCGTTGGACCACGACGAGATGCGGATCAGCTTCATGGGGTCGGCGGTTCCGCCCAACTACCGGGCGCAGGAGATGATGAGCATCTACGTGCAGGTCGGGAATGGGAAGGGGCAACCCGATCAGGCCGTCTTCGACTGCGGATCCGGCGTGTGCTCGAACTACAGCGCGATGGGGGTCGCCTGGAGGCAGATGAACAAGATCTTCATCTCGCACCTGCACGGCGACCACATGAGCGACCTCAGCTACGTCTACCAGTCCGGGCCGCAGGCCGACCGCAAGACGCCGTTGTTCGTCTTCGGTCCCGGGCCGAGCGATCTTGTCTGGACGGCCCCGGACGGAAGCAAGTGCGGGCCCTACGACGACGGGACCAAGACGTTCTGCGAGATGCTGCGCGCGATGCTGCGGTGGCAGTCGGAGGGGTTCTGTTTTCAGAGCACGGGCCTCGTCCCCGGTGCCCCGGGGTATCTCAACCAGTCGACGCTGCAGGCCGATTGGCACCTGCCCGTCTATCCGGCCCCGGTGAGGGACCCGCGGGCGCCCTATGCCGTCGAGTACAGCCGCTCGGACTACGTCGATGATTTCAACGACGGCTACGCCGTCGTCCCGATCGAGTTGCCGTGGCTGAATCGCGGGGACACGCCCGGGGACAACATCGCCTACTTCAACGAGAACACGGGCCTGAAGATCACCCACTTCCCCGTGATCCACACGCGCCGGGGCGCCATCGGGTACAGGATCGAGTGGAACGGCCTGTCGATGATCTACACGAGCGACACCAAGCCCGAGTGGAACTGCGTCCGCCAGGCCGGGGGAGAGAAGCCGGTCGACGTGTTCATCCACGAGATGGCCGTTCCACCGGAGATCTGGGCGATGAAGATACTGGGCCTCTCCGAGCCCGGCCCCTCCGGGGACGTCGATCAGGCCAGCTGGGACTTCATGGTCGACTGGACGGCGAGGGTGCAGGCCAGTTCCCACACGCCCCCGGGTGCCTTCGGCTACCTCCTCAGCCAGATCAGGAAGCGCCCGCGGCTGACGGTGCCGACGCACTTCCCGACGACGGACGACACCGTGGCTTGCGCCCTGAAGAGCGTCCAGGCGCACGTGCCGGACATCGGGCGGTTGGGCGAACGGATCGTCTGGTCGTACGACCTCATGGTCCTGCGGGTCTACAAGGACCGGATCCTGCAGCACCGGGCGGCGGTGTCGGACTACTCGATGGTTTCGCACTCGACGAGCGAGCCGGCCGCGAACCTGACCGCCCCGAAGTACTGGAAGTGGAACGATCCCGCAACGAAGACGGCGAAGGTCTCCGACCCGGAGGCCCAACTCGACCTGGACGACCAGATCCCGCGGGTCGAGAACGGCAAGGAGAACTGGCGGGAGGACGGCTACTGAGTATGCGAGAGCGCCATCGTGATCGCGGGTTGACGGATCGCGTTGCGACATGAGATTCCTGCCGGCCGTCATCCTGATCGCCGCCGTGGCTGGTGCCTGCCGATCGGCCCGGCCGACGCCGCCCGCAACCGTCCCGACCGCCCCGGCTCCGAAGATCACCCTTTCGATCATGGGCCCCTCGCGACTCTCGGCGAAACAGATGACCGCCTGGTTCAACCTCCGACAGCCCCGACCGCCCGGCCGTTATGCGGCCACGATCCCGGTGGAGAGACTGGTCGCGATCTTCATCGAGGAAGGGGCCGCCGAAAGGGTCAGGGGTGATGTCGCGTTCGTGCAGTCGGTCGTCGAGACCGGGTGGTTCCGCTTCGGCGGTCCGGTCGCCGGGCGGATGAACAACTTCGGCGGCATCGGCGTGACCGACGGGAACCCCTCGCCCGCCGTCTTCCCGGACGCGCGGACCGGCGTCCGGGCGCAGATCCAGCACCTGCGCGCCTACGCCGACCCGCGCGCCCGCGCCTGCAGCGTTCCGCCGCTCAGATTCCCGTGCGTGGACCCGCGTTTCAGCCTCGTGTCGCCGAAAGGGAGCGCTCCCAACTGGAATGACCTGGGCAACGGCAGGTGGGCCACCTCCTCGACGTACGCGGCCAGGATCCTCGCCCTCTACTCCGAGGCACTGAGGTTCAGCGGCCACTGAGGCGTCCCGTCGGGCCTATAATCCTCTACGATGAAGTCGACCATCCTCCGCATGCCGTTGGCCGCCGCGCTCCTCGTCGCGGTCGCGGGCGCCGCCGCGTCGCGCGGCACGGGCGCTCAGCAGAACCCCTACCCGCCGCAGTATCAGGCCGCCGGGAGCCTGCCGATGCGCGAGTTGACGCCCGGATGGACGACGACCGTCGTCGGCGACGTCGTGACGGCGGCCGTCGCCGCCGACGGCAGCTGCGTCGCGCTCGCCATCCGGCAGCCGCCGCCCGGCCGGATCCTCCTCTTCGACAGGAACGGCGCGCGCGCGTGGGACGTCGCGCCTCCGCATGTCCTCACGTCTCCCATCGCCGTGGCGCCCGGCTGCGCGTTCGTGGCGTTCGACGCGTCGCGCGACGGGGATCTCCGAACCGGCATGCCGAAGGGCACGGTGGGGCTGCAGAGACGCGGCGGCCCGCCGGTTGCCCTCACCGTCGACGGGCGGCCGGACGCGATCGCGGTCAGCCACGCAGGCGACCTGATTGCGATCGGCACCGAGGGCCGGACGAACATCTTTCTCGCGTCGCCCGCCGGACGCGTGGTGCGCGCGCTCCAGCGGTTCAGCGGGACGGCACCCCAGCTGTCCTTCTCCGCCGATGACGGGTTCATCGTCATCCGGGGCTGGTACGGCGTCGGCGTGATGACGCGAGACGGCGACAGCGTCTGGGGGCCCTTTCCCGCGAGCCCGCAGTCGAAGCGCAGCGACTGGCGCCGCATCGACGCCAGCCGGGACCTGCAGTGGTTCGCCGCCGAGCAGGGACCGATGCACGGTCCGGACGCGGGCTCCTTCGCGCTGCTCTCGAGCACCGGCGAGGTGGCATGGCAGGGGCCGCCCGTCTGGGGCGCGGACGTGAAGATGGCGCCCGACGCCAGCTTCTTTGTCGCCGTCGGACGAGAGCGGCGGCCCGGCACGGATATCGACGACGGAGCGCCGGCGCGGGTGGAGGTGATCGACCGGACCGGACGGACGCTGGCGTCGAAGACCATGCCGCGGCCCGCGCTCGAGGCGATTTCACCCGACGCCCGGTTCATCCTCATGCGAGAGATCGACGGACGGGCGCGGGTCTGGCTGGTCGGGCGCACCCGGGCCCTCGAACCGGCGTGGCGCGTCGGCCCCGCGGAGGGCTACGTCGCGCACGCGGAATCGGGGCTGATCCTGTCGTGGTCGGCGGGGCGCGTGTCGGGGTACATGACGCCGCGGTGACGCGGCTGGAGAACCGAATGAGCAAGCGTGCTGGAGCACTCCTGGTCTCGGTGACGGTCGTTCTGGCGGCCGCCGGCGTTCACGGTGCGCAACAGGCAGCGAAGCCGGCCGCGCCAGCCTCCCTGATCACCGCCGACCTGCTGTCCGGCCTCGCGCTGCGCAACATCGGCCCCGCCATCATGTCCGGCCGGATCAGCGACGTCGTGATTCACCCGAAGCGCCGCGCCACCTGGTACGTCGCGGTCGGATCGGGTGGCGTGTGGAAGACCGAGAACGCGGGCACCACGTGGACGCCGATCTTCGACGGCCAGCCGTCGTACTCGATCGGCTGCATCACGCTTGACCCGTCGAACCCCGAAACGGTCTGGGTCGGCACCGGCGAAAACGTCAGCGGGCGTCACGTGGGCTACGGCGACGGCGTCTACAAGAGCCTGAACGGCGGCAAGACGTGGACGAACATGGGGTTGAAGAACTCCGAGCACGTCGCCCGCATCCTGGTCGACCCGCGCAACCCGTCGGTCGTGTTCGTCGCCGCCGAGGGGCCGCTCTGGTCGCCGGGAGGCGAGCGCGGGCTCTACAAGTCGACCGACGGCGGCAGGACGTGGGCGGCGTCGCTCTCGATTTCGAAGGACACCGGCGTCACCTCCGCCGAGATGGACCCGTCGAACCCCGACGTCCTGTACGCGGCCGCCTACCAGCGCCGGCGAACCGTGGCCGCGTTCATGGGCGGCGGCCCGGAATCGGCCATCTACAAGAGCGAGGACGCCGGCAAGACGTGGCGCAAGCTCACCGTCGGCCTGCCCGCGGGCGACGTCGGGAAGATCGGCCTCGCGGTGTCTTCCATCGATCCCCGCGTTGTCTACGCCACGATCGAGGCGACCGCAGACGAGCGCGGCTTCTACCGGTCGGCCAACAAGGGCGAGAGCTTCGAGAAGCGCAATCCGTTCATCAGCGGCGGCACCGGCCCGCACTACTACCAGGAGATCTTCGCCGACCCGAACGCCTTTGACCGGGTCTACCAGATGAACCCCGGTCTCATGGTGACCGACGACGGCGGCAGGACGTTCGTGCGCGTTCCCGAGAACAACAAGCACGGCGACAACCACGCGATGGCCTTCGTGCCCGGCGACTCCGACTACATGCTGAACGGCAGCGACGGCGGCCTCTACGAGACGCACGACCGCGGCGCGACGTGGCGGTTCTTCGAAAACCTGCCGGTGACGCAGTTCTACAAGCTGGCCCTCGACAACGCCCTGCCGTTCTACAACGTGCACGGCGGCGCGCAGGACAACGGCAGCCAGATGGGGCCGTCCCGCACGCTCAACTGGAACGGCATCTCGAACTTCGACTGGACGATCACCTACGGAGCCGACGGATACGCCGTCGCGGTCGATCCGACCGACCCCGACACGGTGTATCTCGAGTGGCAGGAGGGCAACCTGCTCCGCTACGACCGCAGGAGCCACGAAACGATCTACATCAGCCCCAGACCCGCCGCCGGCGATCCGCCGCTGCGTTTCAACTGGGACTCGCCCGTGATCGTCAGCCCGCACGCCCACACCCGCATCTACTACGCGTCGCAGTACGTGTGGCGGAGCGACGACCGCGGCGACTCGTGGAAGGCCATCAGCCCCGACCTCACCCGGAGCGTCTTCCGCCTCACCCAGCCGATCATGGGCCGGACCTGGAGCGCCGACGCCCTGTGGGACCACGGCGCGATGTCGATGTTCTCCACCATCACCACGCTCTCCGAGTCGCCGCTCCTCGAAGGACTGATCTACGCGGGGACCGACGACGGCGTGATCCAGGTGACGGAAGACGGCGGCGCGACGTGGCGGAAGATCGAGAAGCTGCCGGGCGTGCCCGACAGCTTCTTCGTGAACAGGATTCGCGCGTCGCGGACCGACAAGAACGCGGTGTTCGTCGCGGTGGACAGCCACAAGACCGGCGACTACGCGCCCTACGTGCTGAGGAGCGACGACCGCGGGCGCACGTGGACGTCGATTGCGGGCGACCTGCCGGCGCGCACGCTGGTGTGGGCGATCGTCCAGGACCACGTGAAACGCGACCTGCTGTTTGCCGGGACCGAGTTCGGCATCTACGCCACCGTCGACGGCGGGAAGCATTGGCACAAGCTCGGCGGCGGCGTGCCTACCATCCCGTTCCGCGACATCGAGATCCACGAGCGCGAGAGCGACCTCGTCGGCGCGTCGTTCGGCCGCAGCTTCTTCGTGCTCGACGACTACTCGCCGCTCCGCCGCATCGACGAGGACTCGCTCGTTAAGCCCGCCCTCCTGTTTCCCGTGAAGAAGGCGCTCTCCTACGTCCCGCTGCGCCCGATCGACTCGCCGGCGAAGAACAGCCTGGGCGAGACGTTCTACCTCGCGCCCAACCCTCCGTTCGGCGCGGTCTTCACCTACTACCTCAAGGACGCGCTGAGAACGTCGGCCGAAGCCCGTCGCGAGGAGGAGAAGAAGCTCCTCAAGGACGCGAAGCCGGTGACCTTCCCCGGCTGGGATGCTCTCCGGAAGGAAGAGCAGGAGCAGAAGCCGGAGATCGTCCTGACGGTGACCGACGAGGCAGGCCAGGTGGTGCGCCGCATCACCGGGCCGACCGGGAAGGGGCTGCACCGCGTGGCGTGGGACCTGCGCTACCCGGCGGTCGATCCCACGCAGCTGGAATCGGCTGTGCGCGAGTCCTGGGAGTACGCGCCGCAGGGACCGCTCGTCGTCCCGGGGACGTTTTCGGTGACGCTCTCGAAGAACGTCGACGGCCTGCTCACCCCCATCGCGCCGCCCGAGCGACTCGTGGTCGAGGCGTTGGGTATGGCCACCCTGCCGGCGAAGGACAAGGCCGAGCTGCTCGCGTACCAGAGGAAGGCCGGCGAGCTGCAGCGCGCCATGATGGGTGCAGCCGCCGCCGCCGAGGAGGCGCTGAAGAGCCTCTCGTTCATGCGGAAGGCGCTCGTCGATGCGCCGAAGGCCGACGCGAAGCTCCTCGGCGAGGTTCGGACCGTCGAGGCGGGAATCCGGGCGGCGATGCGCGATCTGGCCGGCGACCAGACCGTGGGGCGGCGGAACGAAGCGCGGCTGCCGTCGCTGATGGACCGCGTCAGCGCGCAGGTCGGATCGACCGGGCCGATCACGAAGACCGTGCTTCGCGACTACGACATCGCGGCCGACGGATTCGGCGCGGTGCTCGAGCGGCTGCGGGGCCTCATCGAACGGGATCTGCGCGCGCTCGGCGCCGCGATGGAAGCCGCGGGCGCCCCGTGGACGCCGGGCCGCGGCGTGCCGGTGTGGAAGAAGTAGGCGCAGGTGCCGCTTCAATCTACGTCTTGCCGCGCCTCTGGCGCCCCCACTCGAAGCCCAACGTCAACGCCACCTCGCCGCCGCGATCCTCGGAGCCGTAGCCAATCGTCTCGTCCTCGCAGCTGCTCCAGTTCCAGGCGCCGACGACGCCCAGCGTGAAGACCCGGCCCAGGTGAACGTCGACGCCGGCCGCCGCCCTCCCCCCGAAGCCGGTCATGACCTCCGACGAGTCGTTCAGGTCGTCGTCGTGGCGTTCGATCTTCTTCTGGTTCCAGCGGAAGACGGGCCCCATGCTTCCGGTGAGGTACGGTTCGAGGGCGCGCCACTCGGTCAACCGCCGCGCGAAGTTCCAGCGGACGACCCCGAACACGAACGTCGTGGACTTGGACGCGCGCGTGCGGTCGTGGTCATCGTCGGCGGTGCCGTCGTGATCCAGGTCCACCCAGACGTGCTCGCTCTGAACCAGGGAAGACGCGGAGACACCGATGGCGATGTCGGGGCGGATGAAACGCAGGTAGTCGAAGCCGAGCCCCATGTCTCTGTAGCGCCGGTGAACGTCGTTCGCCGACTCCTCCTGCGAAAACGACGGCACCGGATAGAGACCGAACCGGACCTCGATGCGGTTCAGCGCGTCGCCCGGTGGCCCCCTGGGTGCGGCGGCATCAGGCGCCGGCGCACCGGCGGGTGCCGGGGCTGCTGAGCCCGCGGGCTGCGGCCGGTCGGCCGACGGCTGCGCGAAGCGGTCCGCGTCGACGACCGCGTACTCGTCCTCGCGGACCTGCACCGTGATGCGCACGGCCGGACGCCGCGACTGGAGGCGCACCTCGTAGGTGCCGGGCCCGACGCCGATGCGGACCGGCCGCCCCGGGTCCTTGTCCATCTCGAACACGATGCGCTGGCCGGCGTCGAAAACCGTGACGCGCCCGGCCACCTCCTCCGCGATGATGAGGCCGGAGGGCGACTGCTGCGCCTGGACTGTCGGGGGTTCGCTGGCTGGCCGCGCGGCGGCGTCCGGAGGCACGGCGGCGAGCACCAGCAGTGCGAGTGCCAGCGGAATCATGAGTGCTGCCTCCCGGAGATGGGCCGTCACGCGAGGACCCGTTCCGGTCATCCATTAAACACCCGCAGACCGGCGAAAGTCACGCAGGACCAGGCCGCCAGGCACCGAGGACCCAGGGATGAGAGGCTATCGGCCGCCCTCCGCCTTCTCGAACAGGTAGTGGGAGACCATCCACTCCCGCCCCGAGCGGTAGGCGAACAACTCCGCGCACGCCATGAAGAACACGCGCCAGCGCACCCGCCAGCGGCGCACCTGGTCGTGGCCGTAGATCTCGGCGAATACCGGTGTCAGTGCGTCTCGAGCGAGGTCCATCTTCCGGAGCCACGCGTTGCAGGTCCGCTCGTAGTGCGTGCCGTCCAGCGTCCAGTGGTCGACGATCGAGAGGTGGCGCTGGAAGTAGAGGAAGAGGTCGTCGCTCGGCATCTGTCCGCCGGTGAAGAAGTAGAGCGCCATCCAGTCGCTGGCGTCCCGCACCTCGTAGGGATAGGCGAACCGGGCGTGGACGAAGACGTGCACGAAGAGCAGCGCGCCGGGAGCCATCCAGGCTGCGATCCGCTCGAAGAGCCGCTCGTAGTTGCGGACGTGCTCGAACATCTCCACCGAGACCACGCGATCGAAGGTCGACGCGGGGTCGAACGCGTTGATGTCCGCGGTGATGACGGTCAGGTTCGTCAACCCGCGCCCTCGGGCGCGCGCTTCGATGAAGGCGCGTTGCCCGTGTGAGTTCGACACCGCCGTGATCCGGCTTTGCGGGAACCGCTCGGCCATTGAGAGCGACAGCGATCCCCACCCGCAGCCCAGCTCGAGCACGCGCTGCCCGTCGGCGAGTTGCGCCCGCTCCATCGTGAGGGCGAGCATGGCCTCCTCGGATTCGGCGAGGCTGTTCACGCCGGGAGGCCAGTATCCGCAGCTGTACTTGAGCCTCGGTCCGAGCACCTTCTCGAAGAAGGCTGCCGGAACCTCGTAGTGCTGCTGGTTCGCCGCATCGGTGGAGAGGGCGATCGGGCTCGCCTTGAGGGCCGCGACGTGCTGCATCAGGCGGGCCGTCTGCAGCGCCGGATCTCCCTGATCCTCCTCCCGGAGCCGCGCCGAGCAGATGCGCCGGATTCCGAACCGGATCGCCCGGTCCGGGACGGCACCCGATTCGAGCAGGCGGTTCCACCAGGAGTGGACATCTTGTGAGTCTCGAGTCATGCGCCAAAGGTAGACCAACTCGCCCCGACCTTGGTATAAGAAGCTGCCGGTGCAGCCGGAGACGCAGGAGCCTGGAGCGACGATGAGACGCGTGGCGGTAGTCGGTGCGGGCATCTCTGGCATGGCGGCGGCCTACTATCTGAGCGGGCGCCACGACGTCTGGCTGTTCGAGCGCGAGCCCCGGCTGGGCGGCCACACCCACACGGTTAGCGTCGAGACGCCCGGCGGCACCCTCGGCGTCGACACCGGGTTCATCGTCTTCAACGAGCGGAACTACCCGAACCTGATCGCGCTGTTCCGCGAGCTGGGCATCGCCTCGCAGCCCAGCGACATGTCGTTCTCGGTGTCAAACCCGAAGACCGGTTTCCAGTACAGCAGCCGCGGCATCGGGGGGTTCTTCGCCGACCGGGGCAACCTGTGGCGGGTGTCTCACTATCGGCTGCTCGCGGAAATCTGGCGGTTCCACCGCCGCGCGAGGCGGCTCCTGCCGGGGACGGCCGGGGCGGCCGGTGGTGGAGCGGGTCGGGAGAACCCCGGCGGCGGCCTGTCGCTCGAGCAGTGGCTCGATCTCGAGCGGTTCAGCCCGGCATTCAGGTCCCACTTCCTCTACCCGATGATTGCGTCGATCTGGTCGACGTCCCCCGGTCGGGCCGGATCGTTCCCGGCGCGGATGATGGCGCGGTTCTTCGACAACCATGGCCTCCTGCAGATGGTGGGGAACCCGCGCTGGCGCGTGGTGCGCGGCGGCAGCTCGACCTACATCCCGCCGCTGACCGCGCCGCTCGGAGAACGGGTGGTCCCCAGCGCGGGCATCACGCGCATTCGCCGCGCCGACGACGGCGTGACGATTGACTTCGCGAGGCGCCCGGCCATGCGGTTCGACGAGGTGGTGCTGGCGTGCCACGGCGACGAAGTCCTGCCGCTCCTGGCCGACCCGACTCCGGCCGAGCGCGATGTCTTCCGGGCCTTCCGCACCAGTCGCAACGACACGTGGCTGCATACCGACGTTCGCCTGCTGCCGACCCGCGCGGCCGCCCGGGCCTCCTGGAACTACCAGGAGGCGGACGCGACGGGAGGCGTGACCCTCACCTACCACATGAACCGCCTGCAACGCCTCGGTGCGCCCGATGACTACTGCGTGACGCTGAAGCCCGAAGGGCTCGTGGACGAGGGGAAGGTGATCGCGAAGCTGGTCTACCGTCATCCGATCTACACGACCGAGGCGCTCCGGGCCGGGCTCCGCTGGGCCGAGGTGAGCGGCGTTCGCCGCACGCACTACTGCGGCGCGTACTGGTTCGACGGGTTCCACGAGGACGGCGTCCGCTCGGCGCTGCGTGTCGCGAAAGCGATCGGGGCATGATGGGCGCGCCGTCCCCCGGCCTGTTCGTCGGATCGGTCAGCCACCGGCGGTTCACGCCGGCCGCCCACGCCTTCACGTATCCGGTGTTCATGCCGCTCATCGACATCGACCGGATTCCCGAGCTGATGGCCGTATCACGCCTGACTGCCTACAACCGCTGGAACTGGGCCAGCTTCCACGAGCGCGACCACTTCGGCGACCCACGCCTGCCCCTGCGCGAGCGCCTTCGCCGTGACGCGGCCGAGGCGGGAGCGACGCTGCCCGACGGCCCGATCCTCCTGCTGACGAACCTGCGATACCTCGGCTACGCGTTCAACCCGGTATCGTTCTTCTACTGCTACGGCGCGGACTCGCGCCTGCAGATGGTGCTGGCCGAGGTGAACAACACGTTCGGCGAGTCGCACAACTACTGGCTGACCGACGCGGACCGGCTGCCGTCGGACCACGTCTTCCGCTACGGAGCCGTCAAGGCGTTTCACGTGTCGCCGTTCATGCCGATGTCGCTCGACTACGAGTTCACGTTCACGCCGCCGGAGGACCGGACCGTCGCGCACATCTCGACGTTCGACCGAGGAACGCGGAAGCTCGACGCGACGCTGACGCTCGACCGGCGCGAGTGGTCGGCCCGCGAGGTCCGCCGCGCGCTTGTCCGCCACCCCTGGCTGACCGGGAAGGTGATTTCGGCGATTCACTACGAGGCGCTGAGGCTGTATCTGAAACGGGTGCCGTTCTACCCGAACCCGTCGCGGACGAAGTTGCCGTAGTGCGGGGCGGAGGTGCGGCGCGGGGCTTCAGCCCCGCGATCGTCGCCAGAGGGGGAGAGTGACCGACCGTCTTGCGAGCCGCTTGATTCTCGCGACGTTGAAACACGTGGCGGACGGCCACCTGGAGGTGGCCGCCCCGTCCGGCACCTGGTCGTTCGGCGACCCGGCCGCGACCCGGCGCGCGAGCGTGCGCCTGCGCGACGAGCGCGTGTTCCGTCGGGTGCTGTTCGGCGGCGACATCGGCTTCGGCGAGGCGTACATGGACGGCGACTGGTCGACCGACGACCTGGTCGCCCTGCTGCGACTCGCGATCCGGAACCTCGCGCTGTTCGAAGATCGCAACCGCCTGTTTTCCGCGATCAGCCGCTGGCGCGACCTGCTGTCGCACCGGCGCAAGCCGAACTCGCGCCTCGGCAGCCGTGCGAATATCCGAGCCCACTACGACCTCGGCAACGAGTTCTACGGGCTGTTCCTCGACGCCTCGATGGCCTATTCGTGCGCGATCTTCCGGTCGGCGGACGACCCGCTCGAGGCGGCGCAGCAGGAGAAATTCGACCGGATCTGCCGGAAGCTCCGCCTCGGCCCATCCGACCGGGTGCTCGAGATCGGCACCGGGTGGGGCGGATTCGCGGCGTGGGCGGCGACGCGCTACGGCTGTCGCGTGACGACGACGACGATTAGCGCCGAGCAGCACGCCTATGCGGCCGAACTGTTCGCGAGGCTCGGCCTCGGGCCGGATCGGATCGACCTGCGGCTCGAGGACTACCGCGACCTGACGGGGCGCTTCGACAAAATCGTCAGCATCGAGATGTTCGAGGCGGTCGGTCTCGAGAACTACGACGTGTTCTTCGGCCTGTGTGACCGGGTACTCGCACCTCACGGGACGATGCTGCTTCAGGCGATTACGGTGACCGACCAGCGCTTCGAACGGTATCGCGCGACGCCGGATTGGATCCGGAAGTACATCTTCCCGGGCGGGGAGCTGGCGTCGGTCGGCGCGATCCTCGAGTCGCTCGGCCGTGCCACGTCGCTGGCGCTCTACGACCTCGAGGAGATCGGCGCCCACTACGCGCGGACGCTGCACGAGTGGCGACGGCGTTTCATGGCATCGCTCGACCACGTGCGCGCGCTCGGTTACGACGACCGGTTCATCCGCATGTGGGAGTACTACCTGGCGTCGTGCGAAGCCGCGTTTCTCGAGCGGCAGATCGGCGACGTGCAGATGCTGCTGACCAAGACGATGAACGTCGGCCCGCTGATGGACGAGCCCTGGGCCGAGGAAGGGGACGCGCACGAGGTCTCGGGCACGATATAGAATGCTTGCCTGATGCCACGTGCCCGATTGCCCCGCCTGCCCGTGTCGATGCCCGGCCTCATGCAGCTGGCGCGGCGCAAGCGCGTCGCGCTCTGTGCGGTCGTGGCGGTCGTCACGCTCGCCACGCTGCCCGTCGTGATGCGCCTTCGGGTCGACCCGGACGTGCTGAATCTCCTCCCGCAATCGGGGCCGGCGGTTCGGGCCTTCCGCACCTACCTGTCGGTGTTCGGCAGCTTCGACCGGGTCTACGTCGTCTTCGAGGTTCCCGAAGGCGAGTCGATCGACGACTACGCCCCGCTCGTGGACCGGTACGCGGAACTTCTGCGGCGCGAGCCCGAGATTGCCCGGGTCGACACGCAGCTGTTCGATCCGGGCAAGGACTGGAGCTACGTCTTCGACCACGTGTTCATGCTGCTCGGCCCCGAGGCGACGGCCGGGGCGCTGGCGCGGCTGGCCGCCGGGGACATGATCGGCGATCTGGCGCGCGCGCGCGACCGCCTTCGTCTGCCGTCGCCGGCCATCAAGGCGCTGGTTCGACAGGACCCGTTCAACTACCTGGGTCTTCTTCGAGAGCGCCTGTCGGCGGCCAACGCGTTCGTGCGAATCGATCCCACGGCCGAGGGCTACGTGTCGAGCGACGGCCGCGCCCGCCTGATCATCGCCACGCCGACCCAGCCTCCCTTCGACCTCGGGTTCTCGAGGCGCGTCAAGGCCGTCTTCGACGGGGCCGCCGAGACCGTCCGGGCGGAAGCCGCCCGAGATCCAGGCGCGGGCGATGCGACCTCGGTCCGCATCCGGTTCGCCGGCGGCTATCACCTGGCGCTCGAGACGGAGCGGCTGATGCGGAGGGAGGCGGTCTTCAACCTGCTGGGTTCGCTGGCCGGGATTCTCGTCCTGCTCCTCCTGGTCTTTCGGAGCGCGTGGCTGTTGGTGGCGGGAGCGCTGCCCATGACCGTCGGCGGGCTGCTCGCCGCCGCCGTCGTCGGGTTCAGGCACCCCAACGTGTCGGGCGCTGCGGCCGGCGCGTCGGCCCTGCTGTTCGGCCTCGGGATTGACGGTCTCGTCCTGCTCTACGCGCGCTACCTGGAGGAGCGGCCGACAAGCGCCACGGCCGACGAGGCCGTGGGCCGGCTCGGCGGCAGCGCGGCGAGCATGCTGCTCGGCATGTTCACGTCGGCGGCGACGTTCCTCGCGCTCACGCTGGTCGAGTTCCCGAGCCTCAGGGAACTGGGGCGCATCATCGGGCTCGGCATGGTCTTCGGCGGCATCGCCACCTTCCTCCTCGTGCCGGCCCTCCTGCCGTTCGCGGTGAGGCCCAGGCGGCCACTGAGGATGTCCTGGCTTTCGGCGTTCGTCGGGCGGCGGCGGCGGGCCATTCTGTCGGCGGCCTGCCTCGCCACCGTCGTCCTGGGCGCCGCGGCTCCGTGGCTGCGCCTCGACCTCTCGCTGGATCGGCTCCGGCCCCATACCCCGCAACTGGCCTTCGAGCGCGAGATCGTCCGTCGGTTCGGGCTGCCCGAAGACCTCATCGTCATTCTGTCGGAAGGGCGCGATCTCGAAGCGCTCCTGAGAACGAACCAGCGGCTGGTTGACGAAGTCGCGGGGTCTGGCCGGGGCCTGTCCGTCTTCTCGGCCGCGCAGGGTCTGCCTACGGCCGCCTCACAGGCCAGCGTGGCGGACATCATGACGCGGTCCGGCCTGACGCCGGCGGATGTCCGCGCCCGCGTCACACGCGCCGCCGCGGCCGCGGGATTCACGCCGGACGCCTTCGCGCCGTTTCTCGAGGGGACGCCTCGTCTCCTGAACTCATCGTCCCTGGTGACGTTCGAGGGCTACCGTCAGCACGGGCTCGGAGAACTGCTGTCCCCCTACATCGCCCAGACGCCGAGCGGGTTCGCCATGGCGGCCTACGTTCATCCGCGCTCGCCTGCCGACCTGGAGCTGATGCGATCGGTCGTGGACCGCGTCGGCGCCCCGCTTCGGCTGACAGGGATGCCGGTGGTCAATCGGGAGTTGAGCACGGGCCTGCTGCCGCAGTTCGTGGCGGGCGTGGCCATCGGCGGCGTGGCGGTGTTCGTCCTGATGTGGTTCACGTTCCGCAACCTGCGCCTCACGGCGCTGGCGCTGCTGCCGACCATCCTCGGCATCATCTGGGGCGCGGGCATTCTCGCCCTGTTCGGCGTTGTGGTGGACCTGTTCAGCCTGTTCGGGGTGCTGGCCTTCATCGGGATCGGCGTGGATTTCGGGATCCACCTCGTCCACCGGTACGCCTCGGAGGGGGATTTGACGGAGGCGCTGGCGAGAATCGCGCCGGTGAACCTCATCGCCGCAGGCATCGCCATCCTGGGCTGCGGCACGCTGATCACGTCCAGCTACCCGCCCCTGCACTCGCTCGGTGTCGTTTCGGTCGTGACGCTGGCCACGTGCGTCGCGGGCTCGCTGCTCGTCCTGCCCGCGACCCTCGCCGGGCGAAAGAAGTAGCCCCGAGCTTTACGCGGCCCTCTGCCGCGCGGCCACCATGCGCCGGACCTTCTCGCGAATCGTGCCGGCGGCCACGTGGACGTAGTCCGGGTGCTCGACCATGTCGATTTCGGCCGGCAGCGTCAGGAGATCGGCGTCCGGCGGGACGATAGCGTGCTCCTGGTAACGGAGCAGCGTGCGCCTCCAGTCGGCCGCGATCGATTCGTAGCTGCGATGGATCTCCGCGAGGTAGTCGGCCGAGATCGTCTCGGCGTACGAGTCGCCTTCGGCCGCCCGTCTCGCCCGCCTGGTCTCGAGGATGTCGGGCTCGCTGCGCAGGTAGACCGTCAGGTCCGGCAGCCGGATGTGTTCGGCGCGCAGCGTCTGGTGGAACAGCGTGCGATAGAGCCTGGCGTGCGCGGGCGGCATTTCGCCCGAGGCGATCATGCGGGTGACGAACACTTCGGGGCCGTCGATGAACGGCCGGTCCTCGATGATCACGACGCCGCGCGGGCTCTCGCGCGTCATCAGGTGCCGGATCTCGCGCTGCTGCATCGTGCGCATGTGCAGAAAGGCGAGTTCCGTGGGGAAGATGTTGGCCACGCGGTCGCTGTAGAAGAGGGCCAGGCACTCGTCGATGAGCGAACCCTTGTCGACGCGCTCCGAGAAGGCGTGCACGTCGGCGCCGCCGAGCAGCGCCTCGAGGTCGTGCTTGTAGGGGTCGCGCGCGAGGGCGTGCATCAGCGTGGTCTTGCCCGAGAACAGATTCCCCATGATGCCGATGTGGAAGTTCTGCTTCATCGATGTACCCTCGGGCCCGCCTCAAGGCGGGACGGCCTCACAGTCTACTCCGAACGGGCCGGCCGGCGGGCCAGCAGGTCGGCGTACGAGCAGGCGAGCACGTCGCCCGGCCCGATGGCCAACCGGCCTCTCAACATCTTCATGACCCTGCGGGCTTCTGCAGCGCTCCGGTCGAAGGGCACCTCGATCTCCACGAACGCGCCGAGCCGGCTGACGCGGTCGAGATGCACCCGGGTCGCTCCGAACAACCAGAGGTCCCGGCGCTTCCGCACGCACGCGCCGGGCGCGAACATGGCCCGGAGCAGGCGGAGCATGCCCGGAGCGTCGGCGACCGGCAGCTTCTGGTACTCGCTCGTGCGCGCTCTCGTGGCGTCCGGGCGGACGTAGAAGATGAGTTCGGCCGCCGGCTGGCCCTTCCGCTGGCGCAGTTTCAGGCGGCCCTGCGGGACCTCGAAATACCAGTCGACCTGGTCGAGCGGCTGTGGCTCCTGCCTGGCCCCGAGTTGACGGAGCACCCGGCGGAGGCGGGGAAGGTCGGTCGCGACGGCCTTCAGCTCGAGGTTCTTCATCGGCGCGACGGATTATAGCGGGTTCGCCCGGCGCAAGTGCGTTTACCATGCTGATCGGGCACCTGACAGTCGCAAAGGCCGACCGATGACCGATCCCAGTGATGACGCGCCCACAATCGGGTCCGGCGCTTCGACCGAGATAGCTGCCCAGGACGCGCCCCGGCTGGCCGCCGGCCAGGTCTTCGGGCCGTACACGGTCCTGCGCCTGCTGGGCAGGGGCGGCATGGGGGAGGTCTACGAGGCGGAACACCGCGAGCATGCGCGCCGGGTCGCGCTGAAGGTGGTGAACCAGCGCCTCGCCGGCGCCGGGGATCGCGAGCGGTTCCTGCGCGAAGGTCAGCTGGCCGCCCTCGTCAATCATCCCAACACTGTCTACATCTTCGGCAGCGAGGAGATTGGCGGCACACCGATCATCGCAATGGAACTCGTCGCCGGCGGGACCCTGAAGGACCGGGTGGATCGTGAGGGCCCGCTGTCGCCGGCCGAGGCCGCGGACGCGGTGCTGCAGGTGGTCGCCGGGCTCGAGGCCGCCCACGCCCGCGGCATCCTCCACCGGGACGTGAAGCCGTCGAACTGCTTCGTCAACCCGGACGGCACCATCAAGGTTGGCGATTTCGGCCTCTCGATTCCCGTGCTGGCCCCGGACGTGACACGCCAGGTGGAACCGGCCGGCGTGCATGGAACGCCGCAGTTCGCGGCGCCGGAGCAGCTGCGCGGCCAGACGCTCGACCTGCGCGCCGACATCTACGCGGTCGGCGCGACGCTCTACTACCTGCTGGCCGGCCGCCCGCCGTTCGAGGACGCCGAACTGATGGCGCTGTTGACGCGCGTGGCGACCGAAGCGCCGGAGCCTCCCCGGCGCAAGGGGATCCGAATCCCGCCCGGCCTGTCCGCCCTGGTTCTGCGATGTCTCGCCAAAGAATCCCGCCGCGAGGCCGTCGAGCTACGCCGCGCTGGCAGAGGCCCTTCGCCCGTTCGGCTCCGGCGTACCCGTGCCGGGCGGGCTCGGGCTGCGCCTGATGGCCGGCGCGTTCGACTGGCTGCTGCTCACGATCGCGACGGCCCCTGCGACGCTCGGCGTCTTCGTGGCGCTGACCGACCAGCGCACGATCACGTTCGGTGCGGGGACGACGGGGGTCGGGGACCCCGGCGGCCGGCCATGGACCACGCTGGCGGTCTGCGTCGTTCCGTTCCTGTACTATCTGTTGCTCGAAGGAATCGGCAGTCGGTCCATCGGGAAACGCCTCTGCGGCCTCGCCGTCATGGCGAAGTCCGGCGAACCAGCCGGTCCGTGGAGGATCGCGTGGCGTACCCTGTTGTTCCTGACGCCGCTGTGGCTCATGGTCGCGCTGTCGGATCGGACGACACCAGTAGGACAGGCGGCTCCGACCGCGTGGGGATGGCGTTTGTGGGCCCTGGCCGCGGTCGACTACGGCCTGCCCGTGCTGATGTTCTCCTCGATACGGCGGCGCAACGGCTTGGCGGCCTGGCACGACGTCCTCTCAGGGACGCGCGTCGTGACGCGGCACGAACGTGAATCGAGGGTCGCCGTTACGGAGCCTCGGGGCGGGGTTCAGCCGGGCGCGGCCGGCCTGGAACGCGTTGGGCCGTTCGAGGTCAGCGGCGCTCTCGGCAGAACCGATTCGGGGCAGCTTCTCCTGGCGTTCGACCCTGCTCTGAAGCGCCGCGTGTGGCTTCACGTCCTTGCGGCGGGCAGCCCGCCCGTGGGCTCGGCGGTCACCGCGCTCGGCCGACCCGGGCGCCTGCGCTGGATGACCGGACGGAGGAGCGAGACCCAGGCGTGGGACGCCTACGAGGCGCCCGACGGGGAGGCGTTTCTCACCGTAGCCGAGAGACCGCAGTCCTGGCAGGCGGTCAGGCAGTGGCTGGCCGATCTCTCCCGTGAACTGTCCGCGGCTGCCTCTGACGGCACCATGCCGCTGCTCGCCCTGGACCGGGTCTGGATCACGGGCGGCAGCCAGGCCCGACTCCTGCCGTTCGGGGCACCAGGCGTGCGGGGCGGCGATGGCGGCGCCGGTGTCCCGACCTCTCCGCAGCAGTTCCTGGCAGCTGTCGCAGCGCGGGCGCTCGACGGACGCGGCACGGGTCGATTCCTCGACGCGCCAGAGCGGCTGCCCCTGCCGCTGTCGGCGCAGGCGGCGCTCGACACCCTCGCCCGAGACGGTTTCCAGGATCTGGGCGAGGCGGCGGAGCGGTTTGCGGCGCTGGCGACCGGTCCGGCCCGGGTCTCTCGCGGACGCCGGTCTGCGGCGATGTCGCTCGCGAACCTGCCGGTCGTCTTCGCGACCATGGCGCTTCTGGCCGCGATTCCGACGGTCGCGCGGATCCTGACGCCTGACGTCATGACAGTCAGCAAGTGTCTGCTCGAAATCCGTGACCTCGAGTCGGACCGGGCACCCACGGCGGTCAAGCGACGCGAATCGCTCGAGGTGTACGTCGTCGACCGCTTCGGCGCAACCCTGAAGGACGAACAGGTCTGGCAGGCACCCACCACAACCAGATTGATGATGCCACTCCGGCCGGTGGCCCAGCGGGTGCTGGCGGCACATCGGAGCATCTCGGACCGGGAACGGGCCGACGCGAACCAGGCGGCCCAATCGATCCTCCGCGAGGTTGGGGACATCCGCCCGCAGGTCGTTTCCTCCGCTGCGATGCTGATCGCCATCATCCTCGCGGTGTCGGCCGGCGTGTCGGCGGCTTCGGCAGCGGCGTTTCGGGGCGGACCGCTGCTGTGGTTCTTCGGTCTGGCCGTCGTGGCCGGTCGCGGCGGCCGGGCCTCGAGGCTCCGCGCGGGCTGGCGGGCGCTCGTGGCGTGGTCGCCAGCCTTCGCGCTCTGGGGCTATGTGGGAGTCCGTCTGCTGGCTGGTGTGGAGATCGAGCAGGCCTTCACGCCGCCATGGCCGCTGCTGGCCGCGGCCCTCGTCCTTCTCGTCGGGTGCGTGTGGACGCTGGTCGCCGAGGAGCGCGGACCGCTGGACCGGCTGACGGGCACCCGCCTCGTGCCGCGCTGACGCGGAACTTGGATTACTCTACTGGGCATGCGAGACCGTATCCTCCGCCTGGCTTCGGCAGCGGCCCTGCTGGCGTTGGCCGGGTGCGCGCAGTCGGTGCACCCCGCGTCGAACCCGCCCGCCCTCGCGCCCGTGCCGCGGGCTCCGGCCGCCGGGGTTGTGGCGCGGCCGGCCCCGGTGACCGCGACCACGCTCGACGCCGCCGTCAAGGCCGAGGTCGCGTCGGTCCCCGGCAACGTGTGGATCTACGCGAAGAACCTCGACACGGGGGCCACCTACGATCTGCGCGGCGACGAGCGGGTCCGTACGGCCAGCACGATCAAGCTGCCCATCCTGGTCGCCGTCTACGCGGAAGTGGCGGAAGGCAGGGCGCGCTGGGATCAGGAACTGGTCCTGACCAAGGAGAGGAAGGTGTCGGGCTCGGGCGTGCTGACCGAGTTTGCCGACGGCACGAAGCTCACCCTCCGCGACGCGACGAACCTGATGATCGTCGTGTCGGACAACTCGGCGACCAACCTGGTGCTCGACGTCGTGTCGTCGGACACGGTCAACGCCCGCATGGACGCGCTGGGCCTCGCCAAGACCCGGTCCGTGCGCAAGATCGGCGGCGGCAACCCCGCCAAGGTGAATGACGACCCGGTCTGGCGCCTCTACGGGCTCGGCATCTCGACGCCGCACGAGATGGTGACGCTGCTCGAGCGGCTCGAACGAGGGGCGATCGTCAGCCCGGAGGCGTCGAAGGAGATCCTCGAGACGCTCAAGCGCGAGCAGTACGGCGACGGCATCGGCCGCACGCTCTACGACGTGCCGGTGGCGAGCAAGGCGGGGGCTCTGGACCGGCTCAGGAGCGACATCGGCATCGTCTACAGCCGGCGGGGCCGCATCGCGATGGCCATCACCGTCGACGACATGCCCGAGGTGCACTACGCCCCTGACAACCCGGGCCTGCTGCTGATCTCCCGCCTGTCGCTGCTGCTGATGGAAGGGCTCGCGATGCCCGGGCGGCCGGCCCCTGCCGCCTTCCGCCCTTGAGCGGCACCGCGAATCTCGCATCCGCGGGGACCCCATCGTGGGCTTCTTCCCGGGTGCGAGCACTGCGGCGTGAACGGGCGCGGCCGCAGGGCGAAATCGCGGGCGAAATCGCTTGGAGCCGCCGAACCCGCCGGTAATAATCAGCGCTGAGAGATGCCGATGAATGTGACGCCGTCCGGCCGTCGCCGCCCTGCCGCGTTCGCCCTGCTCGTGGGACTTGCGCTCGGCCTTGCCGGCGCCGGGGTGGCCACGGCCCAGGAGCCGCAGCCGGCCGCGCAGCCCGCCCCGGCCGGGCAGAAGGGCGTGCCGGTGACGCTCGACGGCGAAACGCTCTTCTACATCACGAGGGGCCTCGGCCCGTTCAGCGCCGAGGAACGCGCCGAGGCCGCCGGACGCCGGCTCACATTCATCGCGGAGGACCCGTTCTACAGCAACGCGCTGTTCAGGGTTGTCCAGAAGCCAGCCACGGCCGAAATCTACTACCGCGACCATTCGGTCGGTGTCGTGACCACCGAGGACGCGGCGGCCGCGGGCGTGACGGTCGAGGAGTGGGCGACCGCCCTCGTCCAGAAGGTCGACGACGCGGTGAGCCGCTACCGGGCGCGCCGCGCGCCGGTGGCGTGGACGAAGGCCATCGCGACCATGGCGGTGGCCACGGTGGTGCTGGCGCTGCTGGTGTTCGCCCTGCGGCGGGCGACACGCAGCCTGCAGGCGCACATCGAGGCGCGTCGCGGGGACGGATTGGCGGGTGAGCCGAAGGAAGGGCTGGCGGCCGCGTTCGAGCAGAAGACCGCGCCAATCCAGCTGAAGGCGCTGAGACTGCTGTATGCCTCCGCCCTGTTCGCCGTCGTCGCGGTGTACGTGGGTATTGCGTTCGCGGCGGTCCCGATGACCAAGGGCTACGCCCTGGCCGCGGTCGACTACCTGCTCGACCCGGTCCGCACGCTCTGGCAGGGGTTTCTGGCGAGCGTGGGCAACCTGATCTTCATCGCCGTCGTGGTCGCTCTCGTGCACTATCTCATCAAGGGCCTTCGGTGGGCGCTGTCGGAGGCGGCAGCCGGCCGCCTGGTGATCCCCGGCGTGTCGTCCGACTGGGCGATGCTCCTGTACAAGGTCCTGCGGACGGGGATGGTGGCGATGGCCGCCGTGGTCGTCTATCCGTATATTCCCGGGTCCGACACCGAGGCGTTCAAGGGCATCGGGCTCTTCGCGGGCGCGCTGTTCACGCTCGGCGCCTCCGGCATGGCCGGCAACATCCTGGGCGGCCTGGCCCTCACGTTCGCGGGGACGTTCCACGTGGGCGACCGCGTGAAGATCGGGGAGGTCGTCGGCGACGTCGTCGAGACGACGCTCATGCTGACGCGGGTCCGGTCGATCCGGAACGAGATGGTCACGATTCCGAACTCGACGATCCTGGCCGGGCACGTCGTGAACTACAGCACCGAGGCGCGCACGCGCGGCCTTCTGCTGGTCACCGAGGTGACGATCGGCTACGACGCGCCGTGGCGCAGGGTCCACGAACTCCTGATCGAGGCGGCACGTCGAACGCCGGACATCCTGGCGACGCCGGTGCCGTTCGTCCTGCAGTCCTCGCTGAACGACTACCACGTCTCGTACAAGATCTGTGCCTACACGGCGAACGCCTCCGCCATGGTCCTCACCTACGGCGCGCTGCACCAGAACATCCAGGACTCGTTCAACGAGGGCGGCATCGAGATCCTGTCCCCCGGATACGCGTCGCTGCGCGACGGGAACACGACCACGATTCCCGCATCGTACCGGGACGAACGGTACGCGGCACCGGCGTTCCGCGTCCGGGTGGCCGACCCCGGCGGACGGCAGGGCGCCGGTTCCGGGCCTCCGATGGAAGGCTGACACGTGATGTTCCAGACCGGATTCCGGCCGCTTCGCAGGATGTTCCTCGTTCCCCTGATGTACGCCGCTGCCGGCGTGGCTTTCGCGTTCCTGCTGCCGCGCCTCGAGGTTCGCGTGCTCCCCGACCTCACGCTGGGGCTCTCGACAGGATCGGCCCAGGTGATCCTGTCGACGATTGCGTCGGGCATGATGGCGCTGACCGCGATCGTCTTCTCGGTCGCGTTCGTCATGGTGCAGTTCAGCGCCACCGCGTACTCGCCGCGGCTCGTGTTGTGGCTGGCGCGGTCGCCGGTCATCAACCACTCCATCGGGATCTTCACGGCGACGTTCCTGTACGCGATCGGGGCGCTGGCGTGGGTCGATCGGGACGGCTCCGGCCGGGTGCCGCCGGTCACAACCTGGTTCGCCATCCTGCTCCTGTTCGTCAGCGTCGTCTTCTTCGTGCTGCTCATCGAGAAGATCGGGATGCTGCAGGTGACTCGAATCCTGACGGCCACCGGCGACGCGGGGCGCACGGTCATCTCCCGCATGTACCCGGAGGGCGGCCCGGCCGCGTCCGGGCGTGCCCAGGCGCCAGGCGGGGCCGACGATCCCGACCGCGCGCCCGTGCTCCTCACCGTCGCGCACCATGGGGCGCCTCTCGTCGTGGAGGCCGTTCGCACAGAGGCGCTGGTGGCGCTCGCGTCCCGAACCGACGTCGTCATCATCGTGGCGGTCGCCGTGGGCGACACCGTGATGGACGGGATGCCGCTCCTGCGCGTCCGCGGCTCGGGCGCGCCTCCGTCGGCCGAGCGGCTGCGGCGGGCGGTCGAACTCGGGCCGGATCGGACGTTCGAACAGGACCCGAAGTACGCGGTCAGGCTTCTGGTGGACGTCGCCATCAAGGCGCTGTCGCCTGCGATCAACGACCCGACGACCGCCGTCCAGGCGCTCGATCAGATCGAGGACCTGCTGCTGCGACTGGGCCGGCGCGACCTGGAAGTCGGGCGGGTGCGCGATGCCGACGGGCGTCTGAGGCTCGTGATGCCCGTGCCGAACTGGAACGACCTGGTCGTGCTGGCACTGGACGAGATCCGCTATTGCGGCGCGACATCGGTCCAGGTGATGCGACGGATGAGGGCGCTGCTGGAGGACCTGAAGGAGCACGTGAGGCCGGATCGACGTGGAGCCCTCGAATACTACCTCGCGCGCGTCGACAAGGGGATTCGCCGCGACTTCGAGGACGCCGACGATCAGCGCGACGCGCTCGAGCAGGACCGGCAGGGCCTCGGCCTTTCACGCCAACGGCAGGACGCGCAGGGAAGCGGCGCCTGACGGCGACGCGCGGGACGTGCGGCGGCTACTTCGCCGCGACCGGCAGGAAGTAGAACAGGATGGCGATCATCGCGTACACCAGCATCAGCTGGACGCCCTTGTACCAGTTGGAGCGCCCATCGCCAGCCACGATGGCTCCAACCAGGCCGGCCAGGAACAGCGTGCCGATCTCAGCCTGCGTGAAGGCCAGCTCGAGCGGCTGCGGCGCGACGAACCGACTGACCAGCACCAGAACGGGCGCCACGAACAGCGCGATCTGGATGCTGCTGCCCATCGCGATGCCCACGGTGAGATCCAGCTTGTTCTTCCGCGCCATGGCGATGGCCGACCCGCTCTCGGCCGCGCCCCCGATCAGCGCGAGGAACACGATCCCAATGAACACCTCGGACATGCCGAGCGCCTGGCCCGTACCTTCGGCTGCGCCCACCAGGATCTCGCTCATCCACGCCGCGAGGACCGACGCCCCCACCAGGCTGCCGATCGCCCTCCCGAGCCCCCATCGCGCGCCCTCTGCTTCGTGCTCCGCGCCTTTCCCGCCGGCGCTGGCGAAGAACTCCGGGTGGGTCTTGAGAAGAAAGACCAGGTACAGAACGTAGGCCGCCAGCAGCACGACGGCCGTTCCGAAGTTGATCAACCGCTCGTCTGGAATCGTGCCGCCCGGGGAAAAGAGGCGGTTGAAGGCGCTCGGAACGCCCAGGCTGATTGCCGCGATCAGCATCATCGAACTGTAGAGCCGCGCCACGCCCGGGTTGTATTCCTGCGTGTGATACCGCAAACCGCCGAGGAAGAAAGCGGCGCCTGTGGCAAGCATCAGGTTGGCGAGAATCGCGCCGACGAGCGACGCCCGCACCATGTCGAAATAGCCGGCCTGGAGCGCGACGAGCCCGATGATGAGCTCGGGCGCGTTGCCGAAGGTGGCGTTCAGGAGGCCGCCGATGGCGTCGCCCGTGCGCGAGGCGAGCTGCTCGGTCGACACCACGATCAGCCGCGCGATGGGGACGATCGCCAGCGCCGCTGCGAAGAACAGCACCGGCGCCGGGACGTGCGCGCGCTCGAGCGCGAGCGACACGGGGATGAAGACCAGCAGCCAGTTGAGGGAAGGGCGGAGGGAGATGCTCATGATTGTGGCGACAGTCTAGCACGCTCCAGGCCGCGTCCCGCCCGCAGTCCCGGCCCCTATCGCCCGAACCAGTAGCTCATCTTCACCATGAACACGTTGTCGCCCGGCGCGCGCATCATGCGCGAGATGTCCGCGTTGAAGGCGAGTTCCCCATCGCTCGTTTCGTCCTCCCGCTCCTGCGTCCAGACGACGTAGAGCGTGGAGCCGGGCTTGAACTCCCAACGGAACACCGTGTTCGCCCTGAGCGACGTGTAGTTGAAGTCGGGGTTCGGAATCAGGAACGGGTTGCCGGTGCCGCCCGGACCCGGGTAGACGAGGTACGCGCCCGCCTCCTGGTCGTAGGTGATGGTGCCGGTATCCTGGCCGTATCTGAGAAAGTCGTAGGTGCGCGGCGCGGCGGCCTCCTTGAACCCGGTGTAGGCGCCGACCGACAGCAGCGGCTGCAGGTACATCTGCAGCGACATCCGCGGGCTCAGGATGAGATTGAGCCTCGTCTCGAACGAGATCTCCGTCTGGTCCAGGCCCGCGAACACGTAGCGCCTGCCGTACATCTCGACGGCGGCGGGATCGGCCACCGCGCGCACGTACTGCGCCGCGACGAACTCGCGCTGGTACTCCGGCCCAATCTCGATGTTGAACGTGGGCAGGGGCCTGAACGTCAAGCCGAACGCCCCCTGCCTGGACCACGACCCGTCCGATCGAGACTCGTACTCCCCGCGCACCGACCAGACCACGGGCTTGCGTTCGTCACCCTCCAGGTCCACCTCCACCATCGCGAACCCCGGCGCGCGCATCATCGGCCCGCCGCGCGTGAGCTTGTCGTTGAAGGCCCAGGCGCCGGCGTGCCCCGACACGTCAATCGTCCAGTAGTTGCGGAGCGTCATGTCGAACGCGGCGAAGTACCCGTCGCCCATCTCGTCGCCCGCGAAGTTCCAGGTGTTCCACTTGGCGACGACCAAGTCCCGCCGCCGGCTGAGCCGGTCCGGCGTCGGCTTCAGCCAGACGAGGCCCGCGTGTCCGCCCATCCGGTCCGCGTTGGTCATGTAGCCGGCGTCGTTCACCTCGTAGCCCGGGCTCACCGCCCAGAACGACGCGCTGGGCCGCAGGCCCCCGCTGTTCCTGTTGAAGTCGGTCTGCAGGTTCCAGCCTGAAAGCGACGTGGCCGCCGGGTTGTAGGGGAGATGGGTCGCGTCGGGTCGCTGGTAGTAGCGCGCTGACGAACGCTGGAGCCTGAGCATCGAGGTGTCCGACCCGGCGACGCGGCTGCCCGAGAAGCTGCCGGCGACGACGTAGTCGCGCTTGCCGGTCAGGAACAGGTGGCCGTCGCCGCCGACGACGAGCGCGCTGCCGGGGAGTTGAGCGCTCAGCGCCGGATCGCCGAGGTTGCGGTTGACGAGTGTGGTCAGCATGCCGAAGCCGGCGCGCTGGCCGACGTCGCGGCGCACGCGCGTCGCCAGATAGTTGGTCAGCGGTTCGACCTCGACGCGGCCGCGCTCGTCGCCCGTCGCCGTGTCGGCGAATTCGCGCTGGGTCGCGGCGTCGATGAAGTTCACCGTCCACCCGCCCTTCGTGCTGCCGGTCACCTTCGCCGCTCCGAGCACCGTCGTCGCCGGCGGCCGGTCGACGTACTCGCCCGGCGCCGCGCCCTGCGGCGAGCGTCCAATCCGCCGCGAGTAGAAGAGGTTCGGATTCGCCCGATTGAACCCCATGGCGCCGCTGATCCCGGTCCGGCCGAACCGGCTGAACGCCTGCGACCCCTCGATGAAGAACGGGCGCTTCTCCTCGAAGAACGTCTCGAACACCGTCAGGTTCACGACCGCTGGGTCAACCTCCACTTGGCCGAAGTCGGGGTTCACCGTCGCGTCCATCGTCATGTTGCTCGAAAAGCCCCACTTCAGGTCGAGGCCGGCGCCGGCCGAAGCCGTACGTCCGTCGTTGAACGGGTCGCCGGGTTCGGCCGTGGCGCTGATGGTGGAGCGTCCCGTGACGTAGGGGAGCAGCTCGAGGTGCGTCTGGGCCGGAACGGCGTCGAGGCCGCTCAGTTCCCCAGCCAGCGAGACCACACGGCTGTCGTCCTTGGGCACGAGGGCCCACCAGGTCTCTTCGTTCTTGCGCTGGATGGCGCGGACGATGTGGAGTCCCCAGACGTGGCGGTCGGACGGCGTGAACCGGAGCTGGGAGAACGGGATGCGCATCTCCGCGACCCAGCCCTTCTCGTCGATCGACACCGCCGAGTCCCAGACGCCGTTCCAGGTGTCGTCGTCGCTCGAGTCGTTGAACAGGACACCGTCCATAATCGACCCGGCCGCGGTGACCGCGAAGATCGAACCGGTGAGATGGTCGTGAAGAGCGTCGAAGCCGACCAGGATGTAGTCGGCCATGCCGTCGGTGTCGCCGTCGCGCCGCGTCAGCCGCTTCATGATCTTCGACGGCTCGGAATCGAACATCCGCGCGCCGACGTAGATGGCCTTATCGTCGTAGAGGAACCGGACCTCCGTCGCTTCGGTGGCCGGCTTGCCTTCGTCCGGGTCTCGCTGGAGGAAGTCCTTCGCGGGCACCGCCCGGCTCCAGTCGGCCTCGTCCAGGCGCCCGTCGACCGTCATCTTCCCGGTGGCGCGAATGGCGGTGGCGCTCGGGCGCGGCTCGGTCCGCGCGGCCTTTTCCTGGGCGACGACGCTCGCAGGACCGAAGAGCGCCAGAACTGCCGCAACCGCCACAATCTCGAGGAGTTTCTGGGTCACGCCGCCTCCATTCGCCCCACTCGACACCACACCACGTGCGTTGGACGGGATCTGGGGGGCAGTTGTTCAGCGCGAAGCGGCTCTTCTACCGCAGCCGCTTTGCCAGCAGGGCGGCCAGGACCTTCGGGTGCGCCTCGCGGGATACGACCGTGCCGTCCGGCCCGATGAGGATGGACGTCGGGTAGGCGTTGACGTGGACCACGTCCAACGCGACCCGCTCGATGCTCTCCTGGGTGGCCTGGATCCACTTGTGGCCGGCCCTAGCGATGAATGCGCGGGCCGTGTCGTTGACGGCCTTGTACTCGGCGGCGCCGAGGTTCCCCGCCGTCTTCTCCATGTTCATGCCGACGATTTCGAAGCCGCGCGGCGCGTACTCGGCGTAGATCGGATCGAGTTCCTTCATCGCGGCGATGCACGGGCCGCACCACGTGCCCCAGAAGTCGAGCAGGACGTACTTCCCGCGGAACTCCGACAGCTTGCGCGCCCGGCCGTCGAAGTCGACGAACCCGAACTCCGGCATGATCTTGCCGGGTGCGGCGTCGAACCTCGTGTACTCGGCCTCCGGCCGTTCCTCGACGACGATGTCGCCGGTCGCGAGGTCGACCGATTTCACGGCGAGATACCGCGAGCCCGACTGGAAGACCGGCGCCTTGCCGCGGCCGGTGTCCATCTCGCCGCGCGCGGTCTCAATCCGTCCGTTGAAGTCGGTGTCCATCGCGGTCCGAATGGTGGCCGGATCGATGGCGGCGACAGCGGGGGGCGGGAAGAACTGGAGCTTCAACGCCCGGCCGTCGACGTCGACCGAGCCGGAGTAGACGATGTTGAAGTTGTAGACGACGCTGGGGGGCCGCATCGGCTCGGTGCCGGTGGCGAACTCGAACCTGATCGGAAACTCGCGGTAGATGCCGTTGTCCCACGGCAGCGTGAGCTCGACGGTCTTCGGATCGCCCGCCAGCGGCCAGCGCTCGTCCGGTTCGAACCTGCCGCTCATGTTGCGGTCGAGCCACAGCGCCGCGTCGCCGGCGGCCGTCGCCACGATGGCCACGAGGTACTTGGTGCCCTTGATGTCGATGGCCGGCGCGGGCCTCAGCATCCAGACCGCGTCGCCCGGGCGAGGGGCCGCGGGCAACGCTGCGACCAGGCCGGCCGAGGCCTCGGCGGCGGGCATCAAGAGCCTGGTTCCCGGCGCGACCTTCGGGTCGAGCTTCCCGCGAAACTCGGCCGCCGGCGAAGATGAAGCGACAGCCACGAGGAATAGAGCGCAGAGGAAATCGCGGGTCGGCGAAGTCATCGTGAACGTGCGCTACTGACCGACGGGCTCGTCGGGCTCGAAGCCGTTGTCCGCCGGGCCGTCCTCCGGGACCTTTGCCATGATGGCCGTCACGAGCGCCTTGTGCTCGTCTTCCTCGGCCCGCAGCTCCTCGAAGAGGGCCCGCACGTCGGCGTCCTTCACGTGCGCCAGGGCCGCGTCGAAGTAGTCGTAGGCCTTCACCTCGCACGCGAGCGCAACGCCCATCGCCTGGCGCGCCGTCATGAACATCCGTGACTGATCGAAGTCCGGCGCCTCGACGTCCCAGAGCATGTCGGGCGAGACGCGAGTCGGGGCGTCGCCGAACAGCATCTGGCGCCGCGCGCGCAGCTCGGCCCCGTGCTTGGCCTCGTTGCCGGCCATCGTCGTGAAGAACCCGGCGGCCTCGGGGGTGTGGTGGACCCGGAGGTTGGCGGCGAATTCCTCGTAGCGCTCCTGCGCCTCGTCCTCGATGAGGATGGCGAGGTCGAGGGCGTCCATGAGCGAGAGCGTCGAGAAGTTCAGTGTGGGCACACCGCTACTGTGACGGACAGGGCCGGAGGGAGTCAAGCCGGCGCGTGGGGTCGCATCCCGCATCGCCAGGTTTCGCACGGTGTGACCCCGCAACAGCTACCTCCGGCGATCGTCCCTCGCCCTGGCTGGCGTTTGACGACGGTCGGCAGGAGGGCCGGCCGACCGCGGCAGGTGGCGGAATCCGGCCGCGGCGTCCGGATGGGGCGGGACGATGGCAGGTGCCGCGTGGTCGGTCGTGGCGGCCTGCCCGTTCGTCGCCGACGGGCCGCGAAACGCCGCCGCGATCGCGTTCCATGCCGCCTTGCGCTTCATCTCACTGTCGAGCGGAAGGGGCCGCACAGGGAGGCCGTCGCTGCGCGGGGCCGAGGTCTTGACCCAGGTGTACCTGTCGCTCAGGCCCCACGTGATGACTGCGGCGACCGCCGGCTCGGCGAGCGCGACCGACAGGTAGTCGCGGTAGACGGCCGCCACCTGCTGGTCCCGGGTCGCAGTGTCGGCGCTCAGGTTGTTGTCCTTGACGTCGAGCTCCGAGATGAAGATGCGAAGGCCGAGCGAGGCAACGTCTCGCAGGAACGCGGCGAACGCGCCCGCATCGAACTGCGCCCAGCCGGTGCCGCCGGCGTGGCCCTGGATGCCCAGCGCGTGGACCGGTACGCCGCGCCCGCGGAGATCGGACAGCAGGCGCAGCGTCGCGCTGCGGCGCGCGCCCGAGGACGAGAGCTCGAGGCCGTACTCGTTGTAGGTCAGCAGCGCGCGAGGGTCGGCCGCGGCGGCGGTGGCGAACGCGACGTCGATGTAGCCGGGCCCGAGGAACTGGAGCCACGGCGTCGACCGCAGGCCATCCGCGCGGCCGGACGTGGTGTCGATCGCCTCGTTCACCACGTCCCAGGAGTGCATCTCGCCGGCGTAGTGCGACGCCACCGTGGCGATGTGCTCCACGAGGAAGCGTTCGGCGTTCCCGGCGTTCACCGTCGACGAGAACCACGACGGCAGCGAGTTGTGCCAGACGAGCGTGTGGCCCCGGAACGCCATCCCGCCGGCGCGGGCGAAGTCGCGCAGCGCGTCGCCGCGGGTGAAGTCGAAGCGGTCCGCCGCAGGCCTGAGCGCCGCCCACTTGAGACAGTTCTCCGCCGTGACGACGCCGCACTCGGCGGTCACCGCCGCCGCGAACGCCGAATCGGCGGCGAGCGTCGTGGGCTCGACGGCCGCCCCGAACATCCGGCCGGCCGACTGGGCAATCTGGCGCAGCGGCTGCGAGTCGGGAGCGGGAGAGGTGGTGCTCGGGGCCGTCGGCACCGGATTCGAGCCGCCGGATTCCGACCCGCACGCGGGAGTGGCGCAGGCGAAGCCCGCCCCCGCGACGCGGGCCAGAAACCGCCGCCGCGTGACGCCGGAGTCGCGCCCCGAGTCGCCTCTATCAGGCCTCATGGCAGCTATTGTAGAGGAGAGACGGCGATTCGGGGTCTTCGCCGGGTTGCGGCCGCCCCGTCGCCCGAGCCGGCTCCGCACGCCGGGAAACCTCCTCGCGGTGCGCCGGTTTCCGGCTTGCTGAGGCCGGCTTGCGCTAACCGCGCTGCGTCGACCGCTACGCGCCACGCCGGGGAAACCCGCGCACACGCGCATCGGTTTCCGGCGCTCGACGCGGCGTGCTCCGAACGGCCCGGCCGCCGAGGCGCCCGCAGCCCGGCTCGTGATCCGGAATCGCGGTCTCCTACTTGAATGAGAGGCCACGATTCGCAGTCTCTCGGTGCATCGGGCAGAATGTGGTGATGACGGGCGTCGCTACCGACGCCGGCACGCTGCGAGACTCGAGGAAGGGGCCGTCCAATGATCGTTCGAGGCCAGGATGCACCCACCGCGCAGGCGGGAGCCGGCGTTGCCCGCCAGGTGCTCGGCCACGACGCCGAGTTGATGCTGGTGCGGGTGACGTTCGAGAAGGGCGCGGTCGGCTCCGTGCATTCCCACCCGCACCGTCAGGTGACGTTCGTCGAGAACGGCCGGTTCGATTTCACGCTCGACGGGACGACGACCAGGCTCTCGGCCGGCGACAGCGTGTTCGTCCCGCCCGACCTGCCGCACGGCGCGGTGGCGATCGAGGCCGGGTCGCTCATCGACGTGTTTGCGCCGGCGCGCGCCGACTTTCTGTAGAAGAGAGGCCACGCGGTCGCCCGCGGCTACCGGCGGCCCCTGGTGCCGGCGGCCGATACCCGAGCGAGGCCCTCGGCTGCGGCCGACGACCCGGGGGCGAGGCGGCCCGCCTCGCGGTAGTGGGCGGCCGCCTCTTCGGTCCGGCCGAGCCTCTCGAGTGTCGTGCCGAGGCCGACGTGAACGTCGGCGGAGCCGCCCTCTATGGCGAGAGCGGCCTCGAACTGGCCGACGGCCTCCGCCACCCGACCCAGGCTCAGCAAGGTGCTGGCGAGGTTGAAGCGGGCGTCCGCGGAACGCGGCGCCGCCTCGACCGCACGCTGGTGCTCGCGCAGCGCTTCGTCCGGGCGGCCCAGCTCGAAGAGTGCGTTCCCCAGATTCATGTGAGCTTCTGCGTAGTCGGGCGACAGGCGCAGGGCCTCGCGGTACTCCGCCACGGCCTCCTCGAGCCGCCCGGCAGCCATCAACGCGCTGCCGAGATTGTTGTGGGCCGCGATGGACTCGGGCGCGAGGCGGAGCGCGCCGCTCTACGGTGGCGGCAAGGCGCGGCTGTTCCGTGGGCTGTCCGACCCGGCTGGGGCGGCGGGTCCCGCTCATTCATCGGCTGCGCAGTCTCGGCGCAATCGTGGTCCAAGATAACCCAACTGCGTCGTACCGCGGCGGATTCGCAGTACGATACGCTTCGACAGGCGCCGCCGGCGCCGTTCCGAGCCGGCGCAAACAGATGAAGATCTCGACCCTCAGAAGGATCGACCGGTGGGTGGCGGTGCCGCCGGTCGTCCTGCTCAACCCGAACTGCAGCGACATGCTTCCACTGCGCCGGTGGGACCCATCCCGGTACGTGGAACTGGCGCGGCGCCTGCTGGCCGCCCGGCCGGACCTCGCGGTCGTGTTCACCGGGGCCCCGGCCGAGGCCGGCGACGTGCGGCGGCTCGCGGCCGAGGTGGCGTCGACGCGGTGTCGCGCGTATTCGTCACCAACGACAGTGGACCGGCGCTCTTCGCGGCGCGCACCGGCAGGAGCCAGGCGATCTGGGCCGGCCTGGCCTGCAGCCCGTGCGTCAACGCCCTCAACAACCGGCTCTCGCGCTGCCGCGACAACGTCTGCATGCAGCGCATCACGGTCGACGAGGTGTTCGACGCGACGATGGCTGCCTGCGCGCTCGAGTAGACCGCGACCGCAGCCGCGGAGGTGGTGGAAACCGCTCCCGGTGTGATTATCATTCTTCATGCGCAACAACATCCGCACGTCCGCGCTCATCGCCGCTCTCGCCGCCGCCTGTGCCGGTTCGGCCCTGGCGCAGGAGGAGTCCGACGCCCAGGCGTCCGGCGGCAGGACCATGAGACCCGTGGTATCCGGGCGGCTCTACGCCGTCAGTTCGATGAAGCCCCAGGCGACCGAGGCGGCCGTGCGCATCCTCGAGGCCGGCGGCAACGCGTTCGACGCGGCCGTCGCGGGCCAGGCGGTGCTCGCGCTGGTCGACCCGTCGCTGAACGGGTTCGGCAGCGACTCGGCGACACTCGTCTACGATGCCGTGACGCGCCAGATCGTGTCGATCAACGGCGCGGGGCCGGCGCCTCGGCTCGCCACGATCGAGTGGTACAAAGAGCACAGCGGCGGGAAGCTGCCGGTGAACGACGGCCTGCTGTCCGCGACGGTGCCGGGCGTCATCGACACGTGGTACACGCTGCTCGACCGATGGGGCACCAGGACGTTCGCCGAGGTGCTCCAGCCAGCCATCGAGGCGGCCGAGCAGGGCTTCGTGCTGCCGCCCGGGCTGGCCCGGTCCATCGCAACCACCCGCAAGCTGCAGAAGTACCCGACGACGCTGAAGGTCTACTGGCCCGGAGGCAAGGCTCCGCAGGCGGGCGACGTCTTCCGGAATCCGGATGCGGGGCGCCTGCTGCGGCGCCTGGTGGAGGCAGAGAAGGCGGCGGCGGCCAAGGGCCGGCGCGCCGCGCTGCTCGCCGCGCGCGACCGCTTCTACAAGGGCGACATCGCGAGAGAGATGGCGGCGTTCTCCGAACAGAACGGCGGGCTGTTCCGCTACGGGGACTTCTCCGGCTATTCCGTGAAGGTCGAGACGCCGGTGTCGATCAAGTACCGCGGCTTCGACATCTACAAGAACGCCTCGGCTACGCAGGGCCCGGCCGAGCTGTTCGCCCTGAACATCCTCGAGGGATACGACCTGCGCGCGATGGGGCTGAACACGGCCGCCTACATCCATACGAGCGCCGAGGCGCTGAAGCTCGCCTTCGCCGACCGCGAAAAGTTCCTGGGCGACACCGACTTCATCAACATCCCGTTCGACGGCCTGCTCTCGAAGGAGTACGCCGCTGCGCGGCGGGCGCTCATCGACCCAGAGAAGGCGTCGCTCGAACTGCGGCCGGGCGACCCGTCCAGGTTCACGAAGACCCGGGAGCCGCTGGACCGGCCGGTGAGCACGACGACGGAGGGCGGGGCCGACCACGTCGGCGACACCAGCTACATCGCCGTGGTGGACAAGAACCGCAACATGGTCAGCTTCGAGCCGAGCCTGCACAGTTCGTGGGGTACCGGCGTCGTGATGGGCGACCTCGGCATCATCTTCAACTGCAGGGGAGACTACTACTCGCTGATGCCGGGGGAGGCGAACGCGCTGGTGCCGGGCAAGCGTCCGCGGTCGACGCTCCAGAGCACGCTCGTCATGAAGGACGGGCAGCCGTTCATGATCCTCGGCAGCCCGGGCGGCG
Source organism: uncultured Acidobacteriota bacterium (assembly GCA_963783255.1). Lineage (GTDB taxonomy): Bacteria > Acidobacteriota > Vicinamibacteria > Vicinamibacterales > Fen-181 > FEN-299. Next base: position 280,160 of record CAWAMP010000014.1, read on the forward strand.
ACGACCAGGTGATGAGGACGATGCAGACGCTCATCAACATCGTCGACTTCGGCATGAACATCCAGCAGGCGATCGAGACGCCGCGGTGGTCCACGCGCGCGTTTCCGGCGTCGCCGTTCCCACACACGATGTACCCGGGCGACCTGTCGGTCGAGAGCCGGATCCCGGAGGCCGTGCAGAAGGCGCTCCTCGCCAAGGGCCACAAGCTGACCGCATCGGGCGCCTGGTCGCTCGGCTCGAACGCCGGGATCGTCGTGGACGTGAAGAAGGGGTTCCTGAGCGCGGGCGCGGATCCGCGCGTGGACGCCTACGCGTGGGCGCGGTAGGCGCGTACAAAAGGGGCACGCGCCCGCGGCGCGTGCGGGTCGTGGTGTACGACTACCGGGCCGACCTGGTGGGGAGCGCCGACCAGACGATCTACTAGTTCTTCTCGTGAGGAGAGAAACGAGCGATGGATACTGAAAAGTCGCGGGGTACACAAGCCGCCGCCCTGATGGCGACCGTCGTGGTGTTGGTGGCGCTTCTGGATGCGGCCGTCGAGACGTTCATCAGCGGGTCGTCGATCCGCTGGTGGATCACGCCGCCTCCGGTCGTCTTCGTTGCGGTCGTCGTGGGCCTGTGGCGGCCCGGCGGGCCGCTGGCTCGCCGCTTCGGCTGGACCGGTGCGGCCGTCACGTCGCTCGTCGGCCTGCTCGCGATCGTCGCGGCGAGTGCCTGGCTGCCCGGCGGCCTGTCGGCGGGCGTCCGGCTCGCCGGCCAATCCTCCAGCGTCGTGCTGTCGGCCGTGACCGCCTGCGCCATCCTCCTGTCGGGAGTGGCCTCACTCAGGGCACGGTGGCTGCCTCTCTGGGCTCGGCTGGCGGTTGCGACCGTGGCCGCGTACGGCACCGCGGCGTTCGTGTTCGGCCTAATCCGTGCGACGCCATTCGCGGCGCTCTTCCACGGCGCCGGCTTCTGGACCTGGCTTCCGGCGTGGCTGCAGGGGCCTCCCGTGGGAGCGTTCGTGGTGCTGCCGGTCGGCGTTCTGCTGGTGGCGATCGGCTGGCTGAAGTCGCGCCGGCAGGCGGGGGCACAACCCGTTCGCCTGTGGCCGACGACGGTGGCGATTGCGGGACTTGCCGCCAGCCTCGCAGCCATCCTGGCCGCGGGTGGAGGCACGGCGACGTCCGTGACCTCGACGGGTGCCGCGGTCGGGGGAGCCGACTTCCCCTGGCGTTCGACAGCGGTGACGCCCGCCGCGACGGAAGAGGAGCGCAAGGCCGCGATCGACCGCGGGGCCTCGCGATTCGAACAGCTGAGGGCGGTGGCCTCCGAGCTCCGCCAGCGCCCGATCGGCCTCGACGAGGCGCTCGACAAGGTCGGGCGCGACCCGGCGACGCTCAGCCGCTGGATCCAGCAGCGGATCGCGTTCGAGCCCTACGAAGGGTTCATGAAGGGCCCGCAGGGGACGCTGGTGTCGGGCCGGGCCAACGCGGCGGACAAGGCGCTCCTGCTGGCCGAGCTGCTGAAACGCGCCGGCACGACGGCGCAGCTCGTCCGCGGCACGTTGCCTGTCGAAAGGCAGCCGAGGGCCGGCCTGCCAGAGGAGTCGAGCAAGCCGCCGACAGATGCGCAGGTGAACGAGTTCGGGAAACGCCTGGGAATGGACGGCGCCGCCCTGCGAACGGCCCTGACCTCCGCGCAGGCGAGGCACGAGAAGCTGGTCGAGAACCTGTGGACCCGGGCCGACCGCGACATCGGCGCCGTCGGAGGCGCGCTGGCCGCGGCGCGCGTGAACGTACCGGCCGCGGCGGCATGGCAGGCCCCGGCCGAACACTGGTGGGTGCGCACCGACAAGGGAGACCTCGACCCGACGCTCGGCGAGCCGGGCGGGACGGAGACGGCCGCCTGCGCGATCGACGATGTCCCGGCCGACCGGTTCCACGCCGTCGCAATCCGCATGCGCGTCGCGAAAGGCGGCAGCGAGACCACGTTCCTCGACCGGTCGTTCCGCAGCGTCGACCTGTTCGGGCAGGCCGTCGCGGTGGCCAACGCGCCGGTCGGATTCGCGAAGACGCTGGAGAGCGGGGGGAAGCTGACCCCGGAGGCGGTGTTCGCCGCGGCCGGCGCCGTGACCGAGTTCCAGCCGCAGCTGTTCGTCGGCGGCAAGACGCTCAAGGGGGACGCGTTCGACCTCAACGGCAACAAGGTCGCTCCCAAGGGGGGCAAGGCCGACAAGGCGAAGGACCTCGGCGGCGGGATGGGCGGCCTGTTCGGCGGCCTCAGCGGCGCCGAGCCGGAAGAAGAAAAGCCGGCGGCGGCGGGTGCGGTGACGCTGACGGCGGCGTACCTCGAGGTTGAACTGACGGCGCCTGGCGGGGCGAGGCCGGTTCGCATCCGCCGCGATCTCCTGGCGGCGGGTTCAGTCGGGCGGCAGCGCGTGCTCGATCTCCTGGCCGTGCGGGAGATCCTGGTGATGCCGGACGAGATTACCGCCGACTTCCTCAACGACGCCGCGCTGGAGTATGCCGACGCCTGGCGAAAGTGGCTCGGCGAGCACAAGCTGGCCGACTACAACCCGCTGAAGGTCGACGAGTACAAGAGCCAGCCGTACTTCGATCCGACGCTGTACGGGTTCGGGATGCTGCGCCGGAACCAGCTTCGGCGTTTGAGCGAGACCCGGCTCGGCGGCGCGCAGTGGGTGCACCCGCGCCCGATGGTGGTGTCCTACGTCCGCCGGCTCGTGGACGCCAAGCGTCCCACGATGTCGGCCGGGATCGACATCCTGGAGAACACGCTGCTGCCGCTCGCGCCGGGGGCGGGCGACTGGCGCGGCCAGCTCGCCTTCGCGGCCGGCATCCTCGACACCGCGCTGGAACACGAGGTGGTCGCCGGGCCGGGGATGCACAGCAACACCAGCGTGTACCTGGAGCAGGCGCTGCTGAAGGGGCAGCAGCCGGTCGCCGTGCAGGGCGCGCTTCCAAGAGACGCGCGCGTCAGCGCGGTCGCGAGGACGGAGATCCAGAAGCAGCTTCGCGGAGCGGCCGTGGTGCTGGTGCCGCAGGACACCTCCTCGTGGTATCGCGTGGACCTGGCGACCGGCGCGTCGCTGGGCTACGTCGAGGGCGGCGGCGGCCAGGAGCTGGCGGAGTACGCCGAGCTGATCGCCCTCGACATCGAGATGTACGCGACCTTCAAGTTCTGGGCCGATCTCTTCAAGTGCATCGCGGTGGGAGTGGAAGGGCCGCTGGCCGGCATGGAGGGACTCGAGTCGCTCGAGGAGTGCTTCAAGCTGATGTGCGGGAGCGTTGCGGGCGTGGTCAGCAAGCTGACCGGCTGGGAAGGGCTCATCAGCGCGTTGGTGGGCCTTGGCGCCGACTTCATATACGGCGAACTCTGCCAGAAGCTGTGGAACACCATGGCCGGCAAGAGCTGAGGCAAGCAGGGACCGAATGACGCCGCCCCGGAGGGCCGCACGGCGCTGGCTCGGGTCGCTGGCCGTTCTGGCGGCCGCGATGCTGCCGTCGCTCCGCGGCGCCGGCGCGGTGACGCTGCTCCTCAGCGCCGACACCGAGGGGCAGGTCAAGGCGTGCCAGACGTGCTCGATCCAGACGGGGCCCGGCGGGATGGCGCGGCGGGCGACGCTCGTCGGCGAGCGCCGCCGGCGCGACGCCGCACTCCTCCTGGTCGATGCCGGCAACGCACTGCTCGGCGCCGACAGCATGGGCAGCGACGGCCGCATCATCGTGGCGGCCTACAACGCGCTCGGCTACGACGCGGTCAACCTCTCCTATCGCGATTTTCGGCTGGGCAAGGCGCGTACGCTCAAGGTGCTCGAGGACGCCAGGTTTGCCGTGGTGTCCTGCAACCTGGTTGACGAGGCGACGGGTCAACCTCTGGGCCGGCCCTACGTCGTCCGGCAGGCGGGCGGCGAACGGGTCGCCATCCTCGGCGTGACCGAGCGGCCGGACTCGCGGGACGTGCTGCCCCACCTGGAACGGGAGCTGGCCGGCATCCGCGTCCAGGCGCCGCTCGAGGCGCTCGCGGCGTGGCTGCCGAAGGCGCGGCGCGAGGCCGGGTACGCGATTCTGCTCTTCTACGGGTCGGGCGCCGGCCTCGACGCGGTGCGGAAGACGTTCGGCCGCGACCTGTCGGCCATCCTGGTCGGCGGGATTCCCTCCGAGGTCCTGCCGCGGGACTCGCGGCCGCCGCTGGTCGGCACGGCCGAACACGGCAGGCGTCTCGCCGAACTCCGGCTGTTCGCAGACGGCCGGTCCGAGGCGAGTCAGATCGACGTCGGTCCGTCGATCAAGGCGGACCCCCGCATGGAGGAGCTGCTGAGGCCGTACCTGAAGCGCTGACCCGGGCCGCTCTCGATGAGAGACCACGATTCGGAGTCGTCGCCGAGCCGCGGACGCCTCGTCAGAACGCGGTGACCGGCTGGCCCGACCTGCAGAGCGGGCAGTCGGCGGCCGGGTAGTTGTCCGGCGCCCTGTATTCCGCGAGCGCGATGTTCGGCACGCCGAGATCGACGATGGCCTCCTGGCGGTCGTAGATTTCGATCGTGCCGACGAGCGTCCCGCCCGCCTCGCCCACCAGTGCAGCGCAGCGTGCCAGGGTCTGCCCCGTATTCCGCACATCGTCGGCAAGCAGCACCCGCTTGCCGGCCATCTGCTTCCGGTAGAGCGAGCGGAGCGCCTGGTCGCGTCCCGCGTCGGGCGCGAACGGCGCGAAGAGCTTCGCCGGCTCGGTGAGCCTGCGCCGGCTGTCGAGGAGGCCTGCGATGGTGTGCGCGAGCAGCGCGCCGCCGGTCAGCGGTCCGGCCACGAGATCCGTTTCCGCGACGAGCGCGGCCGGCAGCAGGTCGATCAGGTCCTGCGCGAAGCGCCAGATCGTGGACGGATAGCGGAACAGCTGGTGCGGGTTGAGGTACACGCGTCCGTGGTAGCCGTTGCCATAGTCGAAGTGCCCGTCGATCATGAGCACCTCGAACCGCTGCAGGTCCTCGAGCGCACGGCGGCGGATGTCGTCGGGTCGGCTCATGGCGGGAGTATACCGCCTACTGCCCGCCGCGCCTCGGCGCCTGGTCCACGTAGCTCACCGGCTTCGACCGGTCCTCGTATGGCCGCAGCACCCACTCGAAGAACGTCCACGTTCGATTCCACGAGTCGATCTGCTCGGGCGACTCCACGCGCTGCAGGGTATTGGGGTCCACCCGGCGGCTGAAGGCATGGCCGCCGCTCGCACCCCAGCGCGGCGGGTCGACGTAGGTCCTGGTTTCGGCGAGGTCCGGCTTGCGCGAGCGGAGCGCGTCGACGATCTGCTGGTCCTCCACGTAGTTCACGTCGAGGTCGTTGGTGGCGACGTGGACGAGCAGCGGCACCTTCAGCTTGTCGACGTGATAGAGCGGCGACCGCTGGATGTAGAGCTCCGGCTTCTCGAACGGCAGCCCGAGGATCTCCTTCTGGGTCGAGAAGTCCCACTGGTAGCCCGGGCCCTTGTACCAGAGCCGGAACACCAGGTTCGTCACCGGTACAATCGCCGCGCCGGCCGCAAACGGCTGCTTCTCGCGGAACACCGACAACAGCGTGATGTAGCCGCCGTGGCTCCAACCCATCATGCCGACGCGCGCCGGGTCGATGTGCGGCAGCGTCTTCAGGAAGTCCGCGGCCGAGATGACGTCCTCCACTTCCTTCCCGCCGTAGTCGATGGCCTGGTGATGCGCCTCGCCGTAACCGGTGCTCCCCCGGTAGTCGGGCGCGATCACGACGTAGCCCCGGGCCACCGCCTCCTTGACGAACGGGAACATCGTGATGCCCCAGTTGCCGTGGACGCCGCCGTGCACCCAGACGAGCGCCGCGTGTCCTTTCGGCCCGCGCTTCTCGACCGGCTGGAACAGATAGGCCGGCACGTCGAGGTCGCCGACGCTGCTGCGGTACTTCACCGTCCTGAAGTCGATGATGCCCTTGCAGAGTTCCGGATAGCGGGCCGCATCCTTCTCGCGCGCTGCGATGTCGGCCTGGTAGTTCGTGCCGAGCGACTGGTCCTTCGGGTCCTTCGAGACGTACAGTTGCCTGGCGCGCTCCGGGTCCATCGGAACCTGCAGCCGCGGGTTCTGGCGCGGCGCCTGCTGCGCCTGGCCCTGTGCCTGACCCTGCGCCGGACGCTGGGCGGGAGGGGCCTGCGCCTGGGGAGAGGCGAGCGCAAGACCCGCGGTGGTGATGGCGGCCGCGACAACGGCAGCCGAGAGAATCGTACGACGCGTACGGATCACAGGAACCTCCAGTGCAAACACGCAGGCCGTTAGCTTCATAAACCACACGTCCACACCGCGTCAACCGAGGCGCCCGCCGGATTCCGCCCCCGAACTCCGTCCCCGAATTCCGTGTCCCCGAATTCCGTTGACTCGCCGGTCTGCGGGTCGATAATCGAGCAGGCGCGCCTACAGGAGACCGACATGAATGCGAGACTGTTCCTCCAGATCCTGCTGACGTTGGGGTGCGTGGCCGCGGCAGCGGGCGTGGCCGACGCCGTTCTGGGCCGGACCATCTGGCTCACCACCCAGGGCTGGTGGCGGGCCGCCATCGCCTGCTGGGTGCTGGTCATCGCCGTCCGGGCGGTCTACCCCAGCCAGCCCAAGTAGCCGGTCCCGGCCGCACGCGAAGCACGCTGCGATTCCCTCAACCAGCGTCAGTCGCAGCGCGCCATTCCCGCGTCCACGTCCTGCCGCACGGCCATCAGCGAGAAACGAGGACGCCGGCGAGATGATACACCCGCCAGGCCGGCGGCTTCGATGTAACCTTCTCCGCACCCGGGGATAGATCGATCAGGAGGCGGTCAGGATGACGGCCGAGGACGGGAACCAGGGAAGGCTCGTTGATTTCGGCCCAGCGGCCGTCGCGGCGCCTGGCAGGGAGCGAGAACCATGGACATCACACGGGACGTCGTCAAGGATCTGGTGACGGTGTATCTGGCGGGCGAGGCCAGCGCGGACACGCGGGCGCTCGTGGAGGACTGGCTTCGCTCGGACCCCGAGCTGGCCGCCCAGGTGGAGCGGGCGCGAGGGCTTGAACTGCCCGCGGTCTCCGCCCCGGCGCCGACGGTCGAGAAGCGCGCCTTCGACCGCACGAGGCGGCGGCTGCGCGGCCGTGCAATCGTGCTCGGCGCGGCGATCTACTTCTCCGCGCTGCCGCTGACGGTGACCTTTGGCAGCGACGGGTTTCACGGGCTGCTGCTGGGGGACTGGCTTTCTCGGACCGCGGCGCTCGCCGTCGCGGCCGGGTTGTGGACTGCATACTGGCGGATGTCGCGGCGGCTCGGCGCCCGGGAGGTGTGAGGGATCATCCGCGCTCCACGATGCTTCCTGCGTCCGGAGGGCCCTTGGGAGGGCTCCCCACTGATCTGGATTCTCAAGGCCGTCGGGATCTTCGCGTGGCCGCTGCAGGCGTCCCGGGGTCGAGCGGCGGAATCGGCTGGCCGCGGGCCGAACAGTCGATGAGCTGCGCGAGCCGCTTCCTCTGCGTCTCTTCCCGCTTTGCGGACATGATCCACTGCGCCGTGGTCCTTCGGTACCAGGGCGCCCGCGCCCGGTAAAACGTCCACGCCGCCTTGTTCGTCCTGAACGTCTGGATGAGGGCCGGTGCGAGTTTGCTTCGGCGTTCGAACGAGTAGACGCCGGTTCGAGGATCCGTGCGGCGGCCGAACGCGTCCAGTCCCGGCTGCGCCATGCGACCTGCCTTCGTCAGGCGGTCGACGTGCGCGACGTTGACCCGGCTCCAGTTGCTCACCGGTTTGCGCGGAGTGAAGCGGATGCTGAACGTGTCGGCATCCACACTTCGGCGCACGCCGTCGATCCAGCCGTAGCAGAGTGCCTCGTCCAGGGCCTGCGCGTAAGTGATGCCCCGATCTGCCGCGTGCACCTTGCAGCAGCGCACCAGGAGTTCCGAGGCCTTCGCATGGTTCTTCGTCAGCCAGGCACGAAATGCCGCCGGCGTGCGAAAGCTCTTCAGCGGCCCCGCCGGCTTCACCGTTTCTGGCACCTTCGTCCCCCCTGCAGACAACATTGTGGCCCCTGTCGGTCGCCACGGTCGAGGGCCCTGATCGAAATATGGGGAGGCGCGGCTTCGCTGGAAGCCCCTCAATGAAGGCCGGTCCGATGTGCATGACGGTGGGCCAGCCGACCTCGATCTCTGCTTGAGCAGGCGGGCGTCGTTCTGTACTCTGTGGGTGCGAGACGAATCTCGGGCTCGACGAGACCGTGACCTGCCCAGTGGACGACCCGACCATCACGACCGAGCGCCTGACACTGACCCGGCTCGTTCCTGCCGACGCGCCGGGTGTGTTCGCCTACCGCGCCGATCCCGAGGTGAGCCGCTATCAGACGTGGCTGCCGACGTCGCTCGACGAGGTGCGGCGGTTCATCGACGATCTCCAGCCGGTGCCGTTCGACAGGCCGGGGACCTGGTACCAATTCGGCATCCGTCTCAGGGACTCGGGGCTGCTCGTCGGAGATGCGGGCGTCCATTTCCCGGACGACAAGCCGCAGCAGGCCGAGATCGGCATCACCATCGCGCCGGATCATCAGAGCCGCGGCATGGCGACCGAGGCCGTCCGGGGCCTGCTGAACCGCCTGTTCGCGCCTCCCGCCAAGCACCGTGTGTACGGGTCGGTCGACCCCCGCAACCGGGCGTCGGTGGCGCTCCTCGCGCGCGTCGGCATGCGGCAGGAAGCGCACTTCCGCCGGAGCCTGTGGCTCCGCGGGGAATGGACGGACGACCTCGTGTTCGCCATCCTCGAATCGGAGTGGACGCGCCGGCCGTGATCCGGCGGCCAGGTCACAAGACGGAGATCCCGCCACAGAGCTCGTCCAGTTCCCAGGCGGCCTGATCGGATTCCAGCGCCTGCCTGGTCAGGACCCGCTTCCAGGTCTCGAGGAACGTGCGGAGCGCGCGGACTTCGTCCGCCGGCCAGGTCGTCCACGCCGCGGAGTCGAGCTTGTGGAAGAGCATGAACAGCGTGTACGGCGCGCCCGCATGGTCGAGCACGTAGAGCTCGAGGAGGCGGGGGAGAAAGTGGCGGAGGTCGTCTTCGTCCCCGAAGCTGGTCAAGGCCTTGAAGGCAAAGAGGCCCAGGTCCGCCCAGGTCAGCTCGCGAAGCGGCTGGAGATGGAGGCGCCGTTCCAGGACATCGAGCTCACAGTGCGGGCAGCAGTCGATCCGATCCTTGAGCGGGTACCCGTCGAACGCCTCGTACAGGCGGTCGATGGCGCGCTCGAGTTCGATACGTTCGACGCCGGTGTCCATGTCTCCTCGGTCAGAACCCCTTCTGTTCCGTCCGTTCGATGATCTCGTCCTGGAGTCCCTTGGTAAGGTCGCAGAAATAGTCGCTGTAGCCGGCGACGCGGACGATGAGGTCGCGGTACTTCTCGGGCGCCGCCTGGGCGGCGCGCAGCGTCTCCGCCGTCACGACGTTGAACTGGATGTGGTGGCCGTCCAGCTTGAAATACGCGCGCACCAGGTGCGCGAGCTGGTCGATCCCGTCCTGGCCCTCGAGCAGGGCCGGCGAGAACTTCTGATTGAGCAGCGTGCCGCCGCTCCGCGCGTGGTCCATGCGCGCGGCGGACTTGATCACGGCCGTCGGACCGCGGTGGTCGGCCCCGTGCGCCGGCGAGATGCCGTCGGAAACCGGCACCCACGCATGGCGCCCGTCCGGCGTCGCGCCGCACACCGACCCGAAGTAGACGTGGCACGTGGTGGACAGGTAGTTCACGTGGTAGGTCGACCCGGTCGGTCCCCGCCGCCCGTCGATCATCGTGAACAGGTCGTCGCAGAGCAGCGTCACGAATGCGTCGGCGTACTCGTCGTCGTTGCCGTACTTGGGCGTCCTGTTGAGCAACAGCTGCCGCAGCGACTCGTGGCCGATGAAGTCGTCTCGGACGGCCTTGACGAGCGCGGGCATCGCGACGTGTCCGTGGTCGAAGACGTGGTACTTGACGGCCGACAGGCTGTCGGCGGCCGTGCCCGGGCCGACCGGCATGATGTAGCGCGTGTTGTAGCGCGCCCCCCCGGCGTTGTAGTCGCGCCCGTTCCTGATGCAGTCGTCGGTGATGATCGACAGGAACGGCGCCGGCATGAGCGTCGCGTACATCCGCTCGATGATGTGGCTGCCGGCGATCTTCACGTCGATGAAGTGCCGCAGCTGCCGGCGGAACGCATCGAGGAACTGCACGAAGGTCGTGAAGGTCGCCGGGTCGCCGGTCTTCGGTCCGATCTGCCGCCCGGTGCGCGGGTCGAAGCCGTCGTTGAGGGTGATCTCGACGACCTTCGCCAGGTTGAAGTACCCGGTGAGGATGTAGCTTTCCTTGCCGAATGCGCCCGCCTCCACGCAGCCGCTCGTGCCGCCCGACCGCGCGTCCTCGACCGTCTTGCCCTGCCGCACCAGCTCGGCCACCACCATGTCGGCGTTGAAGACCGACGGCTGACCCCAGCCCTTCCGGATGACCTCGCACGCCTTCTTCAGGAACCGGTCGGGGTTCTTCTTGCTCAGCTGGATGTTCGAGGACGGCTGCAGGAGGCGCATCTCGTCGATGACCTCGAGCACGAGATACGTGACCTCGTTCACGCCGTCGCTGCCGTCCGCCTTCAACCCGCCGTTGCTGATGTTGGCGAAGTCGGTGTAGGTGCCGCTCTCGGCAGCCGTCACGCCGACCTTCGGCGGCGCCGGCTGGTTGTTGAACTTCACCCAGAAGCACTGCAGCAGTTCCTTGGCCCGCTCGCGCGTCAGCGTCCCAGCCTCGGTCTCGCGCTTGAAGTACGGGTAGAGGTGCTGATCGAGCCGGCCCGGGCAGAACGAGTCCCACGTGTTCAGCTCGGTGATGACGCCGAGGTGCACGAACCAGTACGACTGCAGCGCCTCCCAGAACGTGCGCGCCGGGTGCTCGGGCACCCACGCGCAGTTGGCGGCAATCTGCTCGAGCTCCGCCTTGCGGACGGCATCCGTCTCCGCGGCGGCCAGGCGCGACGCCTCCTCGGCGTGCCGCCGGGCCAGCGTGATCACCGCGTCGGCGGCCAGCCGCATGCCCTTGAGCTGCTGCCGCTTGTCGTACGCGTCGAGATCGTGGAGATCGTCGAGCGCCGCGAGCTCGCGGTCGATGTCCGCCTGCAGCCCGCCGAGCCCCTTCTCGTAGATCTTCCCGTCGGCCACCGTGTGGCCCGGCGCGCGCTGCTCCATGAACTCGGTGAACACCCCCGCCTCGTAGGCGTGCTTCCACGCGTCGGGCAGCTCCTGGAACATCCGGTGGCGCATCGACCGTTCGCGCCAGTACGGGATCACCTGGTCGCGATAGGCGTCGCGCGCGTGCCGATCGACGGCAAACGAGATCTTCTCGCGCGAGTCGAGGACGTCCAGATCCTCGAGCGAATGGCAGCACAGCTCGGGATACGTGGGCGTCGCTTTCGGCGCCGGGCCCCGCTCGCCGACGATGAGTTCGCCCGGCTGGATCGAGAGCGCCTTGTGCGCCGTCAGGTACTGGAACGACAGCGCCCGGAGAATCGGCAGCGGCGCAGCCGGGGCATCCCGGTAGAAGGCCGTCATCAGCTCGGCGCGCTCGCTCGACAGCGCGGGTTTCCGGTCCAGGCTCTCCTGGCGCAGCCTGGCGACGCGTTCCGTCATGACGATCCTCCTGGCCGGACGATCAGCCCGCAGTCCTCCAGCAGGCGCACGACATGCGCCTGCCGGTCCGTGGTGGGCGGCTGGGTATCGGGAAGCGGATACTGGCGCTGCAGCCGGTCGTACTTGGCCAGGCCGGCCCGGTGGTAGGGGAGGACGTCCACCCGCGTCAGCCGAAGCGAGGCCAGGAACGCACCGGTCGCCCGCACGTTCTCGTCGTCGTCATTCACACCAGGGATGAGCGGGAACCGGACGAGGACGTTCGAGTGGACCGCGGCCAGCCGCTCGAGGTTCTCGAGGATGCGGGCGTTCGACGCGCCGGTGAACGCGATGTGGCGATCCTCGTCCATCATCTTCAGGTCGAAGAGGAACATGTCCGCGTCGCGGGCGACGGCGAGCAGGGCGACCGTATCGGCCTGCCCGCACGTGTCGACGGCGACATGGATGGCCGAATCGCGGCACGAGCGGACCACGTGGGCGAGGAACTCCGGCTGCATGAGCGGCTCGCCGCCGGAGAAGGTCACGCCGCCCCCCGATTCGTCGTAGAAGATGCGGTCGCGCTCGATCTCGGCCATCAGCGCGTCCACGCTCATCGTCCGCCCCGCCAGTTCGCGCGCGCCGGTCGGGCAGGCCTCGGCGCACGACCCGCACGTGTCGCACGTGGCGGGTGTCACCGGGCCCTTGTCGGCCGCCGGCGTCGCCGCGTGCTGCGGGCAGGCCGTGGTGCACCCGAAGCAGCGGACGCACCGATCCGGACGCGGCATGAACTCCGGCCGGAGGGCCTGACTCTCCGGGCTGTGGCACCACACGCACCGGAGCGGGCATCCCTTCAGGAAGACGGTCGTGCGGATACCCGGGCCGTCGTGGATGGCGAAGCGCTCGATGCGCAGCACCTTCCCGTCGACGACGGGCAGGCCGAGGAACGCCGGGTCGGTCCAGGTCGAACAGGTCACGTCAGGCCTTCGTCATTCATCCGGGCTACCAGTTGCCCCGCTCGCCGAGAATGGTCACCACCTGTGCGTATCGCCCGACGGCGCCGCGCCAGTCGCGCGCCACCGCGAGCTCGACGCGATCCGCGTCGCCCTCCCGCAGCGCGTCGACGATGGCCGCGTGGTCCCGCGCGGCCTCGTCCACCGACGAGACGACCGCGCTCGAGTAGACCCGCTCGTAGCGTTCGGCCTGCGGCTGGAGCACCCCGAGCTCGGCGAGCAGCCTCGGGCCGGCCGCCGCCGCCGCGAACGTGCGGTGAAACCGCGCGTGCAGTTCGTGCGCCCGCACCACGTCGGGCGGGCGCGACGCCGATGCCGCGCGCAGGTCCGCCGCCAGCGCCGCCAGCGCGTCGGAGAGCGACGCGCGGCGGGCCGCATCGAGTCCAGCGGCCAGCCGGGCCGCGGTCGCCTCGAGTGCGCCCACCATCAGGAAGACCTCCCGCATGTCGTCGGCGGTCAGCGGCGCGACGATGGCGCGGAGCATCGTGCCCGCCCGCGACGCGCCCGCGAACCCTTCCTGCTGGAGCCGCTGCAGTGCGGCCCGCACCGGGGTCCGGCTGACGCCCAGCCGCTCGGAGAGATCGGCCTCGACCAGCGGTGCGCCGGGCGCGAGCCGGCCCGCGACAATCAGGTCCCGCATCCGCCGGTAGGCGGACGAGGTGGCTTCGCGGCGCGGCTGGCGAACCGGTCGGGTCATCCAGCGAACAATCTACCCGATTGCACCCTGAATTGCACATCATTTGGTATACAATCCGCGCCTCTGCGGGTGGTGGCATCGCGCGGCCAAGAGCCAGGAGCCAAGAGCCGAGAGCCGAGAGCCGTATGATGGAGCACTGGAGGAACTCGATGAAGCGTCTGCTGTTCGTTCTCGCCGTGCTGGTTCTCTCGGCCGCCGCCGCGTCCGCCGACGTGACGGTGACGATGTCGATTTCGCTCAACGCGGCTCAGATGTCCATCGCCGGCACGACGACGTCCTCCGCCAAGGGCACGAAGTTCCGGGTCGACACCGAGATGTCGGGCCAGAGCGTGACGATTCTCAGCGACTCGGCGACCAGGCAGCAGTGGAAGATCGACCACGCTACGAGGCAGATAGAGCCGTTCGACGCGCAAAAAACGATGGCGACGCTGCCGGTCAGCTTTGGCGAGGCGAAGGCGCTGGTGACGCCCAGCGGCCAGACGAAGGAGATCCTGGGGGTCCGGTGCCAGGGCTACACGGTGGAGGTCACGATCCCGATGACCATGGCCGGCGAGACGATTGTGATGAGGATGTCGGGCCCGGCATGGGTCGCAAAGGACGGCGCCGGCGTGGCGGAGTTCAGGACGGCCCAGAAGGCGTTCTCGGACATCGGGATGTCGACATCACTTCTGGCCCAGGGGCCTCAGGCCAAGGGGATGGCGGAACTCACGAAGGTGCTTGGCGCGGCCGGCGTCGTCATGGAGCAGGAGAACCGGATGGCGATGGAAGGCACGGGCCAGATGGCGCAGATGGTGGCGCAGATGGGCGGCATGACGATGACGACGAAGGTCACCGCCATCACCACCGATCCGATCCCCGACTCGAAGTTCGCGCTGCCGGAGGGGTATTTGAAGAAGTAGGCTCAGGGCTGGGGCGGTCGGCTGGCAGCCGGCAGCTGACAGCCGACCAGGCGCAGTCCGCTGCCAGCCTGGGCATCCGTGGTCCGCTGATGGCTGCCGGCCACCCGAGTTCTTCCCCCGCTCCCCTCGCCTGCCGCGTTCGCGACACGGGCGTGTCCCTGCCAGGCTACGTCTTCGGCCCCGCCGGCGCCTTCGGCTCCGGAATGGTGATGGCGATCACGTTCACCGGCCCGAAGGGCGAAATTCCCGCAAGGGGCCGGCCGGTTGCGAGCCGCCAGACGCAGGCCGGACACCGCCGCCAGGCTGAAGTCGCCAGCCGCGGGCCGGTGCTAAGATCGCGCTCGTGGGAGAAGACGTGACGATGGAGCAGACATCGGCGAATCCGGCGGCCCTCGGGGCCGTCTTTCCCGTGGCGCTGGTCCGCGGCCTGCTGGACGCGCAGTCGAGCGTCGCGATGCTGCTCGATTCAACCGGCGCCATCGTTGCCGTCAACGCGGCCGCCGCAGCCTCGCTCGGCTGCAGGAGCGGTCAGGATCTGATGGGCCTGAACGTGTTCTCCCTGCTGCCGCCGGGTCTCGCCGACGCGCGGCGCGCACACTTCGACAGGACGATCGCCTCCGGCAGCGTCCAGCGCGTCGAAGACGAGCGAGACGGCAGGCGCTTCCGCACCTCCCTGTTCCCGATCGGCAGCCCCGACGGCCGCGTCGGACTCGTTGCAGTCGTTGCGCTGGACGTGACCGATCAGATGCGCGCCGAGGAAGCGCTGACGATCAGCCTCGAGAAGTACAAGGTCCTGTTCGAGACCTTTCCGCTGGGCGTCACGGTAACCGACGAGTCGGGCGCCATCATCGAAGCGAACGCCGCGGCCGAGCGGCTCCTCGGCGTGACCCACGACGAACACACCAGGCGCCGGATGCGGAGCCCCGAATGGACGGTGGTGGCACCCGACGGCCGCGCGATGGTACCGGACGAGTACGCCGGGGTGATCGCGCTCCGTGAGCGTCGAGCCGTCTACGGCCAGGAGGCGGGCGTGGCGCGCAGCGACGGCTCGACCGTGTGGCTGGACGTCAGCGCCGCCCCGATTCCCGCCCCCGGCTTCGGCGTCGCGATCACGTACAGCGACGTGACGGCCCGACGAGCGGCCGAGCACGCGCTTCGGGCGACCGAGCTGAAGTACCAGGCCCTGTTCACCCACGCCGCCGAGGGGATCGCGCTGCACCGGCTGCATCGGGGTCCCGACGGGCAGGTGGTCGACTACACGATCACCGACATCAATCCTCAGTACGAGGCCATTCTCGGGATGGGCCGCGATCGGGTCGTCGGCCGGCTGGCGTCGGAGGTCTACGGGGTCACGCCGGCGCCCTACCTGGCCGAGTTCTCGAGCGCGCCGCTGACGGGTCGGCCCGTTCGCTTCGAGACCTACTTCGCGCCGATGGACAAGCACTTCTCCATCTCGGTGGCGCCGCTCGGGTCGGACGGGTTCGCGACGATCTTCTTCGACATCACGGCCATGAAGAGGTCGCAACGGGAGCACGAGACGCTCAGCGCGCTCGTCGAGAGCAGCAGCGAGTTCACCGGCCTCGCGACGCTCGACGGCAGGGTGTTCTACCTGAACGAAGCGGGGCGGCGCCTCGCCGGCCTCGACAAGGAGCGGAGCCTCGAGGGGCTCTCGATCTTCGACTTCGTTCCGCCAGACGACCGCGGGTGGCTCGCGGACCACGTGCTGCCGGCGATTCGCGACCGGGGCGCCTGGACCGGGGACGGGGTGCTGCTGAACCTGCAGACCGGCGCGACCCTGCGGGTCGACGCCGGCGTGTTCGTCATCCCGTCGCGAGAGACGGGCCAGCCGCTCTGCCTGGCGGCCGTGATGCACGACATCACCGAGCGGGAGCGCGCCAGGGAGCAGCGCGAGCGCCTCGAGGACCAATTGCGACAGGCCCAGAAGATGGAGTCGGTGGGCCGGCTGGCCGGAGGCGTGGCGCACGACTTCAACAACCTGCTGACGGTCATCCTCGGCAACGTCGAGTCGGTGCTCGACGCGCTGAATCCCGTCGATCCCATCCACCAGCCGCTGACCGAGGTGCAGCGCGCCGGCGAGAGCGCGGCGGCGCTGACCCGCCAGCTGCTGGCGTTCAGCCGCAAGCAGATGATCGAGCCGACGGTGGTCAATCTGAACACGCTCATCGCCACCATGGAGCGGATGCTCAGGCGCGTCATCGGCGAGGACGTGACGCTGGAGGCGCGGCTCACGCCGGCGCTCAGCAGCGTCCGCGCCGACGCCGGCCAGCTCGAGCAGGTGATCGTCAACCTGTCGGTGAACGCCCGCGAAGCGATGCCGGCAGGCGGCCGGGTCGTCATCGAAACCTCCGACGCGGAGTTCGACGAGGAGACGTGCCGCGGGAATCCGGAGGCGCGGCCGGGGCGCTACGTCAGGCTTGCGATCAGCGACACCGGCGCGGGAATGACCGCGGACGAAAAGGCGAAGGCCTTCGAGCCGTTCTTCACGACCAAGCCGAGGGGCACGGGCCTCGGGCTCGCGATGGTGTACGGCGCGGTCAGCCAGCACGGCGGCTTCGTCTGCCTGAGCTCCCAGGTCGGGCTGGGAACCACCGTCGAGGTGTTCCTCCCGGCCACGGCGGCAACGGCTGACGCGACGTCGCCCGGCGACTCGGTCGAGCCCGCAACGGGCGCCGAAACGATTCTCCTGGTCGAGGACGAGCCGATGGTGCGCGACCTGACCGAGCGGGCGCTGTCGCGACTGGGCTACCGGGTGCTGGCGTACGCAGACGGCGCGGTGGCGCTCGCCGCCGCCGAATCGTTCCACGGCCCCATCCACCTGCTGCTGACCGACGTCGTGATGCCGGGGATGAACGGCCGCGAGCTGGCCGCGCGGATGGCGGAGGTCAGGCCCGAGGCTCGGACCCTGTTTACCTCCGGGCACACGAGCGACGTCATGCTGCGCCACGGCCTGCTCGAAGCCGGCCTGCACTTCATCGCGAAGCCGTACACCCCGCACACCCTCGCCGCAAAAGTCCGCGCCGTGCTGGATGGGGGATGAACAGCGGGCGGCCCCTCTGGCGCCGCGTGCCGCGCGCCGGCCAGGGGTCTGCATGCGCGCATCGCGCACCTCGCACAAGGTTCGAGGCCCATGGCCCTCAGCCCGAGCCGTCGTTGTTCCCCCGCGAGGCGGCGTGTAATATACCGTGAACACTCACGTATCTGAGAGAGTACGCGCCATGCCTATTCATCTGATCGCGTTGTCCCTGGGTGACGCCCCGACCCCGACACGGCTGCTGGCCCTCGCGCCGGTGGACATGGTCATCATCGCACTCTACTTCGCGATGGTGCTGGGCATCGGCTTCTACCTCAAGCGGTACACCAAGACCGGTGATGACTTCTTCCTGGCCGGTCGCGAAATGACGGCGTGGGTGGCCGGCCTCAGCTTCCTCGCGGCGAACCTCGGCGCGCTGGAGTTGATGGGGTGGGCCGCCGCGGCCTACCAATACGGCATCCTCGCCACGCACTGGTACTGGATCGGTGCGATTCCCGCGATGCTGTTTCTCGGCATCGTCATGATGCCGTTCTACTACATCTCCAAGACCCACTCGGTGCCGGGCTACCTGAAGCTGCGGTTTGGCGAGCCTTCGCGGGCCCTCTCGGCGATCTCGTTCGGGTTCATGACGGTGCTGATGAGCGGCATCAACATGTACTCGATGGCGCTCGTGATGAAGGTGGTGCTCGGCTGGGACATCAACTTCAGCATCTGGGTGTCGTCGATCACGGTTGCCGTCTACGTCGGCCTCGGCGGGCTGCTGTCGGCGATCTTCAACGAGGTGCTGCAGTTCGTCCTGATATGGATGGGAGCCCTGCTCATCTCGATCATCGGGCTGATCGAGACGGGCGGCTGGAACGGGATGGTGGCGCGCATCCACGCGAACTTCCCGGGAGGCGACTACACCCACCTGTGGCGGACGATGGGGTCGTTCACGGACAACCCGATGGGCATCCACTGGACGGGAATCGTGCTCGGCCTCGGGTGGGTCATCTCGTTCGGCTACTGGACCACCGACTTCCTGGTGGTGCAGCGGGTCCTGGCCGCCAAGGACCTGCGCGCGGCCAAGCTCGCGCCGATCATCGGCGCCGGCTTCAAGATGATGGTGCCGTTCATCGTCATCCTGCCCGGCCTGCTCGGCCTCGCACTGCTCCAGCCGAAGCTGATGGGCGAGGCGCAGGCGGTGGCGACCGGCGGCCACAGCTACAACGAGGTGCTGCCGCTGATGCTCGCGCGCTACTGCGGCCCCGGCCTGCTCGGCCTGGGGATCACGGCGCTCATCGCGGGGTTCATGTCCGGGATGGCCGGCAACGTGTCGGCGTTCGCCACGGTGTGGACCTACGACATCTACAAGGCGCTGATCAGGAAGGACGCCACCGACGCGCACTACGTGTCGATGGGGCGGTGGTGCACGATTCTGGGGGTGCTCGTCAGCATCGGCACGGCGTACCTCGTGATGCAGTTCCTCAGCATCATGGACTACGTGCAGGCGCTCTTCAGCTTCTTCATCGCGCCGCTGTTCGGCACCGTGCTGCTGGGGATGCTGTGGAAGCGGTGCTCGCCGGCCGGCGGTTTCTGGGGCCTGCTCGCGGGCACGGCGTCGTCGATCGGCATGTGGGCGTGGGTCAAGCTGGACCCGACCGCGCTGCACTACATCGCCCTCTCGTCGAACGCGCGCGACATGGCCGAGAACATGTACCGGGCGTTGTGGTCGTGGATCGTGTGCGTGCTCGTGACCGTGGCGGTGAGCCTGGTGACCGCGCCGAAGCCCGAGAGCGAGCTGACGGGCCTCGTGTACGGCTGTACCGACATCCCCGGTGACGGCCATCTGCCGATCTACCAGCGGCCGATATTCTGGGCCGTGGTGGTCGGCCTGTTCTTCGTCGTGCTGAACGTGGTCTTCTGGTAGGCGCCGGCGTGCGGCCGGCGGCCCGCGGCTGGCGGCGTGACGAAGCCGCAGGTCGCGGGTCGAACGTCGCGAGCCGCTCTTGAAAGGACAGGCACATGCATCGCCCCGGGATGGTCTCGATCTGGTATTTCGTCGGAGTCCTGCTCCTCGTGTACGGCGTGCTGATCACCGGCGCGGGGCTCTATGAGTTCGTCGCTCCTCCAGCCAGGGCCGTCGTGCTGGCCGAGCTGCACGCCGGCGTCTGGTGGGGCGCTCTCCTGCTCGTGCTCGGCGCCTTCTACACGTTTCGGTTTGCTCCCCGGAGGGAGAAGTAGATGAACCCGCGCAACGCTCAGACCATTGGCGTCATCGTCGGCAACCGGGGGTTCTTCCCGGACCACCTGGCCAAGAGCGGCCGCGAGGAGATGATCGCGGTCCTGAAAAAGGCGGGCGTCGAGGCCGTGGTGCTCGGACCGGACGACTCGAAGCACGGGGCGGTCGAAACCAGAGCCGAGGCGCGGCAGTGCGCGGATCTCTTCCGCCGTCACCGTGACACGATCGACGGCGTCATCGTGACGCTGCCGAATTTCGGCGACGAGCGCGGCATCGCGGACGCGCTCCGCATGGCCGACCTGAACGTGCCCGTCCTGGTGCAGGCGACGCCGGACACGGCGTCGTTGATGACCATCCAGGACCGCCGCGACAGCTTCTGCGGGAAGATGTCGGCGTGCAACAACCTGAAGCAGTACGGCATCCGCTACTCGCTCACCAGCCGGCACACCGAGGCGCCGTCCTCGGCCGAGTTCGCGCGCGACCTCGACTGGTTCCTCGGCGTGTGCCGCGTGGTGAAGGGGCTTCGGGGCCTCCGCATCGGCGCGATCGGAGCCCGTCCGGCCGCGTTCAACACCGTCCGCTTCAGCGAGAAGCTGCTCGAGGCGTCGGGCATCTCGGTGGAGCCGATCGACCTCTCCGAGATCGTCGGCCGCATCAACCGGCTGAAGGACGACGACGCCAGCGTGCAGGCGAAGCTCGCCGCGATCCAGGCCTACGTGGCGACGGGGAACGTGCCGGCGCCGGCCCTGCTCAAGATGGCCAAGCTCGGCGCGGTCATCGATGGCTGGATGCGGGAGACCGATGTCGCCATCAGCGCGGTGCAGTGCTGGACGTCGCTCGAGGAGTTCTTCGGCGTCGTGCCGTGCACGGTCATGAGCATGATGAGCAACGAGCTGATGTCGAGCGCGTGCGAGGTGGACATCTGCGGCGTGATTGGCATGCACGCCATGCGGCTGGCATCGGGCACCCCGTCGGCGCTGCTCGACTGGAACAACAACTACGGCGACGACCCGGACAAGGCCGTCTGCTTCCACTGCAGCAACCTGCCGAAACACTTCTTCGTGGAAGCGCGGATGGACTACCAGGCGATCATCGCCGGCACCGTCGGCCGCGACAACACGTACGGCACGTGCGTCGGCCGCGTGAAGGCCGGCCCGATGTCCTACGCGCGCTTCTCGACCGACGATGTCCGGGGCGAGATCTGCGGCTACGTC
This sequence comes from uncultured Acidobacteriota bacterium, assembly GCA_963783255.1. Taxonomy (GTDB): domain Bacteria; phylum Acidobacteriota; class Vicinamibacteria; order Vicinamibacterales; family Fen-181; genus FEN-299. The sequence continues at coordinate 300,878 of CAWAMP010000014.1, forward strand.
GGCGAGGGCGAATTCACGAACGATTCGCTCCAGACGTTCGGCGGCGCCGGCGTCGTGCGCATCCAGGAGATGCAGAAGCTGCTCCGCTTCATCTGCGAGAACGGCTTCGAGCACCACGTCGCGGCCAACCTGTCGTCGGTGGCCGGCATCGTCCACGAAGCGACGACGAACTACCTGGGGTGGGACGTGTACTGGCACCGGTAGGGACGAGGGATCGCGAATCTCGCGATCTTGCGATCTTGCGATCTTGTGATCTGGCGATCTGGCGATCTGGCGATCTGGCGATCTGGCGATCTGGTGATCTGGTGATCGCGCGATCGGGGAGCGAGCGCATGGCTGTCGTCGCAGGCGTGGATTTCGGAACCCTGAGCGTCCGGGTGTCGATCGTCGATTCCGTCCGCGGCCGGCTGGGCTCGGGCACCGCCGAGTACCCGCTGCACCGGAAGAAGAGCGACCCGGACCACGCCACGCAGAGCCACCAGGATCAGATGGAAGCGCTGGTGCTGGCGTCTCGCCGGGCCATCGACGCGGCGGGCGTCGACGGTCACGCCGTGGCGGCGATCGCCCTGGACACGACCGGATCGAGCGTCATCCCGGTGGGCGAGGGCCTGGCGCCGCTCGACGACTATTACCTGTGGTGCGACCACCGCGGGTGGAAGGAAGCCGCGCTGATCTCGCGCGTCGCGCACGAGACGGGGCTCGAGGCGATCCACTGGTGCGGCGACACCTATTCGTCCGAGTGGGGGTTCTCGAAGCTCCTGCACTGGTTGCGGCACAATCCGGAGAAGCGGGACCGGTTCGTGACCGCGCTCGAACACTGCGACATGGTGGCGGCCGTGCTGTGCGGGATCACCGATCCCGCGCAGGTTCCGCGAAGCGTCTGCGCGATGGGCCACAAGTGGATGTGGAGCGCGGCGCTCGGCGGCCTGCCGTCCGAGGGCTTCCTGACCGCGGTCGACCCGCTGCTCGCCGGGGTGAGGGACAAGATCACCGGACGGTTCGCCACGTCCGACAGGCTGGCCGGACACCTGACCCCGGAGTGGGCGTCCAGGATGGGGCTGCGCGCGGGCATCCCGATACCGGTGGGTGCGTTCGATGCCCACTGGGACGCGATCGGCGCCGGGGTCCGTCTCGGCGACGTGGTCAACGTGATCGGCACGTCGACCTGCATCATTGCGGTGAGCGACAGGACCGCGTGCGTGCCCGGGCTCTGCGGCGTCGTGCCCGGCTCGGTTCATCCGGCGCTGACCGGGATCGAGGCGGGGCTGTCGGCGACCGGCGACATCTTCGACGCCATTGCGCGGCGGGCCGGAACCTCCGTCGCCGAGCTCTCCGAGGGCCTCGGACGGCTCCGGGCCGGCGAGACGGGCCTGCTTCACCTGACCTGGGACAACGGCGACCGGACGGTGCTCGTCAACCCCGAACTGGGCGGCGTCACCTTCGGCTGGAACCTCACGCACACGGCCGAAGACGACCTCTTCGCGGCGATCGAAGGGACGGCTTTCCACACGCGGATCATCCTGGAGCGGATGGAGGAGTACGGCGTGCCGATTCGCCGCGTCATCAACGGCGGCGGCATCCCGCGACGGAACCCGACGCTCAACGCGGTCTACGCCAACGTTCTCAACAAGCCGATCCTGGTGCCGACCGCCGAGGTCACGAGCCTCGGCTCCGCGATCTTCGCGTTCCTGGCGGCCGGCGCGTTCAAGACCGTCGAGGATGCGCAGGACGCGCTGTGCCCGGGCTTCGACATCATCGAGCCCGACCCCGGTCAGGCGGCCGTGTACGAGCGGCTGTTCGCCCTGTATCGGAAGCTCTACTTCGCAATGGGGCGCCGCGACGCCGAACCCGCCGCGATCGGCGACGTCCTGCCCGCGCTCCGCCGGATAGCCGCGGACGCGAGACAGACATGAGCACCATCGCCCTGCTCCGCGCCGACGTCCTGGAAGCCAATCTCGAGCTCGTGCGCCACGGCCTGGTCGTCCACGCATTCGGGAACGCGAGCGCCATCGACCGCGACACCGGCCGCGTCGTGATCAAGCCGAGCGGCGTGCCGTACGAGGAACTCGAGGCGGAGTCGCTCGTGGTCACCGACCTCGACGGCCGGGTCCTCGAGGGGCCGTTTCGCCCGTCGTCCGACCTGCCGACGCACCTCGCGCTCTACAAGGCGTTCCCGGGCATCGGCGCGGTGGTGCACACGCACTCGAGGTTCGCGACGATCTGGGCTCAGGCCGGACGGGAACTGCCGTGCCTCGGCACGACGCATGCCGACTACTTCCGCGGCGCGGTTCCGATCACCGACCCGATGGCCGCGGTCGAGATTCAGGCCGCCTACGAATGGAACACCGGACAGGCGATCGTGCGACGGTTCGCCGGCCTCGACCCGATGGAGATTCCGGGCGTGCTCGTCCACGGCCACGGGCCGTTCTGCTGGGCGCCGTCGGCGCGGTCAGCGTCCGATCTCGCCGTCATCCTCGAGGAGGTGGCGTGCATCGCCTGGCATGCGGTCGCGCTGAACCCGGCGGCGCAGCCGCTCGCACCCGAACTGCGCGACAAGCACTTCCTGAGGAAACACGGGCCGGGCGCGTACTACGGACAGTGACGGCCCGCCGTCGTGGGGCGGGGCTTCCCTGGCCTGAGCGAAGTCGAAGGCAGCCCCGGCTGATCGCCCTTCGACGGAGCTCAGGGCGACCCTGAGCCTGCCGAAGGGTCGCGGGCCTGAAGGCCCGCGCCACACCGGTCAGGCATCTGGCGCTATGTCCAAGAGACACACACGCACGATCGTCACGCTGACGCTCGTGGCCGTCAGCGCCGCCCTCCTCGCCCAGGCGCCGGCGCCCTCGTCCTCCTTCACCGAGGACAAACTCGCCGGCTTCACCTATCGTGGCCTCGGACCCTATCGTGCCGGGTCGTGGATCGCGGACATCGCCGTCCCCGAGGCACCGCTGAAGTCGCACCTCTACACCTTCTACGTCGCCGTCCGGTACGGAGGCGTCTGGAAGACGACAAACAACGGCACGACGTTTCAACCCGTCATCGACGGCCAGGACGTGACCGGCATCGGTTGTCTGGCGGTGGCCCCGTCAAACGAGAACGTCGTGTGGGTCGGCACGGGCGACGCATCGAGCGTGCGCGTCTCCTACCCGGGCGACGGAGTGTACAAGTCGACCGACGCCGGCATGTCGTGGCAGCGGATGGGGCTCCAGGAGACCCACCACATCGGCCGCATCGTCATCCACCCGACGAATCCCGAGATCGTGTATGTAGCGGCCATGGGACGGCTCTGGTCGCCGAATCAGGAACGCGGCGTCTTCAAGACGGTCGACGGCGGCAGAACCTGGAAGAAGGTGCTCTACCTCAACGACCGGACGGGTGCCATAGACCTGGTCATCGACCGCCGCAGGCCCGACACCCTCTACGCGGCGACGTACGACGTGCAGCGGCGCCCGTGGAAGCTGCTCGAGAACGGCGTCGACAGCGGCATTCACAAGACGACCGACGGTGGCAGGACGTGGACCAGGCTCGCAGGCGGTCTGCCGACGACGCCTCAGGGCCGGATCGGCCTGGACATCTACCAGAAGAACCCGAGCATCCTCTACGCGGTGACGGAGAACTTCGGGAAGCGGACGCCGACGGATGACGAGGCCGCACGCGATCGGGCGCGCAAGATCGAACCGCAGCCGCGAAGCATCGGCGGCGAGGTCTACCGGACCGACGACGGCGGGAAGACGTGGCGGAAGATGAACGCCGCCACCGGCGACATGAGCGCGAAAGCCGGGTATTCCTTCAATCAGATCCGCGTCGACCAGAACAACGACAGGCGGATCATCGTGAACAGCGATTCCCTGCTGAGCTCCGACGACGGCGGCAAGACGTGGACGGGGCTCAACTGGAACTCACGCAACCTGTTCGCAAGCGCGTTCGGCGACTTCCGGACGATGTGGATCGACCCGCAGAATCCGGACCGCTGGATTCTCGGGAGCGACGGCGGCATCCACGTGCTCGTACGACGCCGGCAAGACATGCGACCACTACGCCAACATCCCGGGCGGCGAGTTCTACTCGATCGCGGTGGACATGGAGGACCCGTACCGGATCTACGGCGGCCTCCAGGATCACGATTCATGGCGCGGGCCGATCAACGGACCGGCGGGGCGCGTGGGACCCGAGGACTGGGTGACGGTCGGCGACAACGACGGGATGTACAACCGGGTCGATCCGGCCGACAGCCGGTGGGTCTACAACACGATTCAGTGGGGCGGGCACTACCGGTACGACCAGACGACACGCACGCGCAAGTCGATCGCGCCGACGCGGCCGGCGGGACAGCCGCCGCTCAGGTGGAACTGGACGCCGCCGCTCGCGCTCTCGCCGTTCAACAGCCGGATCATCTACACCGGCGCGCAGGTGCTCTTCCGGTCGCTCGACCAGGGCGACCACTGGGAGGAGATCAGCCCGGACCTGACGACCAACGACGCCTCGAAGATCTCGCCGCCGGGTGGCACGGTGCAGTACTGCACCATCACGACGATTTCCGAGTCGCCGATCACGCCGGGCGTCATCTGGATCGGGACTGACGACGGAAAGGTGCAGGTGACGCGCAACCACGGCGCATCGTGGACCGACGTGACCGCGAGGCTGGGCGCGGCGGGCGGGCCCGCCTACTACGCGGTGACGCGGGTGGTGGCCTCGCGCTTCGAGGCAGGAACGGCTTACGTCACGAGGAACGGGAGGCGGTTCGACGAGATGACGCCGATCGTGCTGAAGACCACCGACTTCGGGGCGACGTGGACGTCGATCGCGGGGAACCTGGCCGACCGAGCCATCGACGTGATCGTCGAGGACGTGGAGGACCCCGACATCCTCTACGTCGGGAGCCACAAGGGCGTCCACGTGTCGGTCGACGGTGGCCGGCGGTGGGTGTCGCTGAAAGGGAACATGCCCACGGTGCCGGTGACCGACATGCTGATTCACCCCCGCGAGCGCGACCTGGTCGTCGCGACGTATGGCCGCGGCCTGTACGTCGCGAACACGTTGTGGCTGGCGGAGGCCAGGCGGGGCGCGTTCGACAAGGCGGCGCACTTCTTCGCGGTCCAGCCCCGGCCGCTGCCGCAGCCGGGCGCCCTCGGCAATTTCGAGTTCTACGGTGACCGCCAGCTGATCGTGCCGAACGACGACGGCCTGAACTTCGACTACTACCTGAGGTCGAAGGCGGCTGGGGCGGTGAGGATCACGGTCGCGGATGCGGCGGGCACGACGATTCGGACGATCGACGGGTCGGGCCACGCCGGCATGAACCGGGCGACGTGGAACACCGGCGGAGGCCGTGGCCGCGCCATCACGCCGGGCGAGTACACGGTGACGCTGCAGGCCGGAGGCCTGACGCTCGTACAGAAGGCGCGGGTGCTGCCGGCGGGCCGCTGAGACGGCGGCCGTGGCCGGGTCCGCGCCCGCCCCTTGCGAGCCGGCCTGAGTGGTCGATGAGATGTGGTGCGGGGCTTCAGTCCTGCGGAACATGATATGAAACAGATCTTTCGCTGCTCACTCCTGATCGTCTTCGTCCTTGTCGGCCTCGCCGTGGGCGCCGTGCTGCGCCTGGAGGCCGTCCGCCCCGGCGAGGTGCAACAGCCCGCGCAAGCGGCCGCCGCCGCGCCCGGTGTTGTCGTCAACGGTTCTTTCGAGGACATGGACGGCAAGCTGCCGCGCGGATGGCGCGTGTCGAACCGGTCACCGATCTTCAGCGTGGATTCTGCCGCCCACACCGGCAGGACCAGCGTGAAGGTGTCGTCGGCCGAGGGCGCCGACGCCTGGTGGTACGCGGTGGTGCCGGTCAAGCCGTACGCGAGGTACCGGCTGAGCGGGTGGATCAGGGCCGAGAACGTCGAGGCGGGCACCGGGCGAGGCGCGCTCTTCAGCCTGCACGGCCTCGAGGGGATGGCGACGCCTGCCGTCACCGGCACGCGCGACTGGACGCGCGTCGAGCTCGTCTTCGACTCCGCCGGGAACGACGGCGTCCAGGTGAACTGCCTGCTCGGCGGGTCGGGGCGATCGACGGGCACCGCGTGGTTCGACGACATCCAGATCGAGGAACTGTCGGTGCGGACGCTCGCGCCGGCCGCCACCATCCAGCTGTCGCGCGCCCGCGCGCCGATGTCGAAGTACATCTACGGCCAGTTCATCGAGCACCTCGGCCGGTGCATCTACGGAGGCATCTGGGCCGAGATGCTCGAGGATCGGAAGTTCTTCTACAACGTCGGCGACAAGCAGTCGCCGTGGAAGCCGGCAGGTGACCCGGCGGCGATTGCCATGAACGCGGCCGCGCCATTCGTCGGCGCGCACACGCCGGACATCACGCTCGCGGGGACCGGCACGCCGGCCGGCATTGAGCAGGGCGAGCTGGGCGTGACGGCCGGAAGGCGGTACGTTGGGCGGGTCGTTCTTGCGGGCGATGCGGGCGCCGGCCCCGTCCAGGTAAGCCTCGTCTGGGGCGCGGGCGAGAAGGACCGCCAGACCGTCACCATCCTCTCGGTGTCACGGGACTTCCACCCGTTCCCGATGAGTTTCACCCCGGCCGCGACGACCGACGCCGCCCGGCTCGAGATCAGCGCGCGCGGCAAGGGGCTGCTTCGGATCGGGACCGCGTCGCTGATGCCAGCCGACAACGTGGAGGGGTTCCGCGCCGACACGCTGCAACTGCTGCGCGAACTGAATTCCCCGGTCTATCGCTGGCCCGGCGGCAACTTCGTCAGCGGCTACGACTGGCGCGACGGCATCGGCGACCGCGACAGGCGGCCGCCCCGGAAGAACCCGGCGTGGCGCGGCGTCGAGCACAACGACGTCGGCATCGACGAGTTCATGGCGCTGTGCCGCCTGCTGGCGACCGAGCCCTACATCGCGGTGAACAGCGGCCTGGGCAGCGTGCAGTCGGCGGCCGACGAGGTGGAGTACGTCAACGGCGCGGCCACGACGCCGCAGGGGGCCGTGCGGGCGAAGAACGGCCACAAGGCGCCCTACGCGTGTCGATTCTGGTCGATCGGCAACGAGATGTACGGCAACTGGCAGCTCGGCCACATGCCGCTGGCGGAATACCAGGAGAAGCACAACGAGTTCGCCCGGGCGATGCGCGCGAGGGACCCCTCGATTACGCTCGTCGGCGTCGGCGCGGTGGGCCAGTGGACCGAGGGGATGCTGACCAACTGCGCCGACAACATGGGCCTCATCAGCGAGCACTTCTACGTCCAGGAGGCTCCGGGGCTGATGAGCCACGTGGCGCTCGTCCCGAGGCAGATCAAGCGGATTGCGGGCGCGCACCGGACGTACCGGCAGACGCTTCCGACGCTTGCGGGCAAGGACATCCGCATTGCGCTCGACGAGTGGAACTACTGGTACGGCCCGCACCTCTACGGGGAACTGGGCACGCAGTACTTCCTCAGGGACGCCCTCGGCATCGTTGCCGGGCTGCACGAGTACCTCGCGCCAGAGCGACATCGTCTTCATGGCGAATTACGCGCAGACGGTGAACGTCATCGGCGCGATCAAGACGAGCAAACGGGACGCCGTCCTCGACTCGACCGGCGTCGTCCTCGCGCTCTACCGCAGGCACTTCGGGACGATTCCCGTCGAAATCGGGGGCGCGCCGGAACCGCTGGACGTGGCCGCCGCGTGGCGCGAGAATGGCAGGGCGCTGACGATATCGATCGTCAACCCGACCCGGCAGGAGCAGACCATGGACCTGCAGCTCGATGGCCGGGCGCTGCCGGCGAGGGCGAGGCTGTGGCGCGTCGGCGGGACCGACGAGAAGGCCTGCAACGTGCCTGGAAAGCCGCCGCAGGTGACCGTCCAGGAGACGGCAGCGGCGCCCGTGTCGCGCAGGCTCACCGTGCCGCCGATGAGCGCGTCGCTCTACGAGCTGACGATCGCACGATAGAGTGGTGGGATCGGTATAGCGCGGGGCTTCAGCCCCGCGGTCGAGGATCATCATGTTCGACGCAACCACCTATTCGGCCAGACGAGCCACACTTCAGCAGCAGTTCAAGCACGGGTTGCTGCTGTTCATCGGCAACAACGACTCGCCGATGAATTACGCCGCCAACACGTACCATTTTCGGCAGGATTCCTCGTTCCTGTACTACTGGGGCATCGACGATCCGGAGTTGGCGGCGGTGATCGACGTCGATGCCGGCACGCACACGGTGTACGGCAACGACTTCACCATCGACGACATCGTCTGGCGCGGGCCGCAGCCGACCGTCGCCGAGCGTGCCGAGCGCGCGGGCGTGGGGCGGACCGGCACACGCGACGACCTGACGAAGGCCATGAGCGACGCGGTCCGTCAGGGCCGCCGGATCCACTACCTCCCGCAGTACCGGACCGACAACGTGCAGCTGGTCAAGGAGCTGATCGGCCACTGCCCGGAGGCCGTCAACGCGCACGCGTCCGTCTCGCTCATCAAGGCGGTCGTGGCGCAGCGGGCCTACAAGAGCGCGGAGGAACTGGCCGAGATCGAGTCGGCGCTCGACGTGTCGTACGAGATGCACACGCTCGCGATGAGGATCGCCCGTCCCGGCGTGTACGAACGCGAGGTGGCGGGGGCGATGGCGGGGCTCGTCGAATCGCACGGCCGCCAGCTGGCCTTCCCGATCATCTTTTCGGTCCACGGCGAGACGCTGCACAACCACTACCACGGCAACCGGATGGAAGCCGGGCAGATGGCCGTCAACGACTGCGGCGCCGACTCGCCGCTGCACTACGCGAGCGACATCACCCGTACGATCCCGATCGGAGGGAAGTTCGTCGGACCGCAGCGGGACCTGTACCAGGCGGTGCTCAGAGCGCACAAGAAGGCGCTGGCCGCGGCGAAGCCGGGCGTGAAGTGGATGGACGTTCACCTGCTCGCCTGCCGAAGCCTGGCCGAGGACCTGAAGGCGATCGGGTGCATGAAAGGCGACCTGGACGCGGCCGTGCGCGAGGGGGCGCACGCGATGTTCTTCCAGTGCGGCCTCGGCCACATGATGGGCTTCGACGTGCACGACATGGAGGGGCTCGGCGAACAGTACGTCGGCTACGACCCCACCGTGACGCGCAGCACGCAGTTCGGCCTCAAGTCGCTCCGCATGGGGCGCGCGCTCGAGCCTGGCATGGTGATGACGGTCGAGCCGGGCATCTACATGATCCCGACGCTGATGGACAAGTGGAGGGCGGAAGGAAAGTTCACCGACTTCCTGAACTACGACGTCATCGACACGTTCCGCTCGTTCGGCGGGATCCGCGTCGAGGACGACGTCGTGATCACCGAGGCCGGCCACCGCGTCCTCGGCAGGCGGATCCCGATCGAGATGGAGGAGGTCGAGGCGCTCGCGCGGGTGTAGCGGGCCGGTGTGGCGCGGGGCTTCAGCCCCGCGATCGGTATCCTCGTTCCTCGCCATCTGCCATCCATGCGGGGGGCAATCCCTCGAGTGATTGTCGGCCGGCTGCTGGTTGGTCTCGGCATCTGCGTGGCGACGGTCCTGGCCCAGGAGGGCCCCGCATCGCTTCAGCTCCGCAAGCCCGTGGAGCGCGAACTGGCCGGGGGCCAGACACACACCGACACGCTCACGCTTGCCGCCGATCAGATTGCGCGCGTCATCGCCGAGCAGAAGGGCGTCGACCTGGTGCTCTCGGTCGTGGCGCCGGACGGCGCCAGGCTGTTCGACATCGACAGCCCGAACGGCACCGTCGGGGACGAATCTGCGACGATTGCGGCGCGCAGTGGCGGGACGTACCGCGTGGAGATCCGCTCGCTCGATTCATCGGCGGCGGCCGGCCGCTACGCCATTCGCCTGGATGGCTTTCAGACCGAGGCGGAGTACACGGCGGAACACCTGGCCGGCCTCGGCCGTGTGTGGGGCGCGGCCAAGTTCTTCCACCCGCTTCTGGCTTACAGCGCGATCGACTGGGACGGCGCACTCGTCAGGGCCATCCCGTTGGTCAAGGCCGCGCGGACACCTGGCGAGTACCGCGACGCGATCAACGCAATGCTGCAGGCGCTCAATGACCCTGCCACGCGGGCCGAGCTCGCGACGGTCGCCAGCCCCTCGCCGAAAGCCGGCGGCGTCGCCGCACAACCGCCCGAGTACTTCCGCGACGTCGACGGGTTCGTGGTGGTCGGTGTGGCGGACTGGAGCAAGGCGATGATGGGCGAGGACAGCGAATGGCCCGCCAGGCAGGCGTCGATGCGGGAGGCGATCGCCCGGAGCAGGGGAATCGTGCTCGACTGCCGCTATGGAGCGTTCTCCCTGACCAGCGCGCTACCCTCGCTGGTCCAGGGTTCGGTGGTTCTGGGCACCGAGCGATATCGCATGCACAACGGTTACCCGACGCAACGCGGGAACTCCTCCGGCGGGTACTGGTCTGGCTTCCTCACGAAGACGCCCGAAGCCATGACCGGAGTGGCGAAGGAGAAGAAGCCACTGGCGGTGGTGATTGATGAGAAGACGCCTGACCTGCTGCCCCTCTTGAGCGGCCTGCAGGCGATCGGGACGAAGATCGTGTCGGTCGGGCGGCGTTCCAGTGACGCCAGCGGGCAGCTCCACCAGATGCCGCTGCCCGACGGCGTTCGTGTGACGCTGCGGGTGACGAAGTTCGTCCACCCCGGCGGTGGCTCCGAGTTTCGCCCTGACGTGCAGCTCACCCCCGACGCCGGTGCCGGAAACGGCGCGATTGTGGCCGCGGTCACGGTGTTGAGCGCTCCAGCCTCGGCGAAGACGCCGGTCGAGCCGCTTGACCGCGCCGAAGGTCGCCAGCGAATGGCGGAGAGGCTCTGCGGCGTGCTCCGGCGACCCGTCGGATGACCCCGGCCCTCCAGTGGCTGCTGGAGCCCGGATGTGTCGCAGGCGACTGGCCCGTCTCTCGTTGACTGCCCGTCGAGTCAGGTGCAGCCCTCGCTCTCCCGAATGTGCTTGTACCAGCCCACCCGGATCTCGGTCACGCCCTTGGATGGCGAGGCCACGAAGGCGACTCCGTACGCGTCGCCCGAGCCGGTGTACGGACCGAGCACCATCAGCACATAGCCCCGGTCCCATAGGTAGTGGTGAGGTTCGACCGCGACGCGCTCGCCGTAGACCGCCTTCACCCGGTCGATCGAATCGCCAACAGCGATGCCGCTCAGCGTTCGAAACCCTGGCGATGACACTTCAATGCGATCTATCCGGTCCCGGATGACCCGCACGCGCAACTCCTCGCCGGCGAGTCGGGCCCTGAAGTAGGTGCAGTAGTTGGCCGGCACCGGAGGCGGCCCAAGCTCCTCCAGCAGCATGCCTGGCAGCTGCCGTGCTTGGGCCAGCGGCATACCGACCGTCAGCTGTCCGAGCCCCAGGGCGTGAATCCGCCACTCCGGGTGCGCAGCGTTCGGTGCGGCAACGGCTCCAGCCCATAGCGGCGCGGCGGCTGCGAGGATCAGGACGATCCGCCGCAACGGCGTCTGGACTCGGGTCCGAGGGCCCGAGAACGAGTCAGCTGCCGTAGGCATCACGGCCAGTGAGTGGAGATCGCGACAACGGAGGAGGTCGTCGTGCTCTGCGCACTCACAGCGGTGATCACGATCGGTGAAGCGTCCGGGACGCCCGGCCGGCCCGGACGCCTCGGGGAGGTGCGTCAATGTCTCAGCGTCGGTCATCTGTCGGTCCAATGTCCACCGGGTGGAACACGACATGTCGAAGGTCCCGCGGCGAAACGGCCAGCCAGGTCATCGCTTCTCGGGTGGGTGCCGCTTCTTCCACGCCTCGAGATAGCGAGTCGCCCCCTTCACGCCCGGATTCCGGCGCGGCTCGATCTCGCGCTGCGCGAGCGTCAGCAACCCCATGCCGATCATGCGCACCGTCAAGGCCATGTTCTCGTAGTCGATCTTCTGCCAGGTGTCGGCCGCGCCGTGATAGTCGGGACAGTCGAACGTCACGCACACGGTGTGAGCCGGGACGCCCTGCGCGGCGAATGCCTGGCTGTCACTCCGATCGAAGCAGGGGTCGGAGTTCTTCGGGTGCTTGAAGACGCCATCCCCGTCTGTTCGCCTGCCCGTCGGGACACCTCGCCCACGTCCGAGTCGTTGAATTCGGTCACGCTCGCCCGCTTCTTCCGGGCGCCTCCCAGGCCGCGCTCTTTGCCGTAAAGATCGATGAACACCACGGAGCGGCGCGGGTATCTTCCGGTCGCGGCAAGCGCGGCCGCGAGCTCAATTACCGAGATCGTGCCGCCGCCGTTGTCGCTGGCTGAGTTCTACGCGGGGTTTGGACCGGGCCTCGTGCCCTGGCCGTCGTAGTGCGCGGTCACGAGCACGTAGGTGTCGGCCAGCTTCGCGTCCGAACCGGGCAGCACGCCGATCACGTTGCGCTGCGGCGCGGCCACGCCGTCCAGGGGGACGCGCCACGCGGGGCTAAAGCCCCGCGCCACACCGTCACGCCGCCGCGCCACACCGTCACGCCACGTCAGTCCGTCCGGTAGTGGCAGCCGCGGCTCTCTCGCGACTCGATCGCGGCCAGCAGCACGGCGAGCGCGGCCTGCACTCCATTGCGCAGGCTGATGAGCGAGTTGCTCAACTCGGACCGCGCGTAGAACCTCCCGATCTCCAGCTGCAGCTCACGGATGATCTCGTGCGCACGATCGAGACGCCGCCTGTTCCGCACCAGCCCCACGTAGTTCCACATCGTCTGGCGGATGGTCAGCCAGTCCTGTGCGACGAGCGCCGGGTCGACCGCCTCGGTTTCGTACTGCCACGGCGCGATCTCGGGGAAGTAGTAGTCGTCGCCGTCCTGCCGGCAGCACCGGGCGGCGTCCTCCCCGGCCCGCGTGCCCCACACGAGGCACTCGAGCAGCGACGTGCTCGCCAGCCGGTTCGCGCCGTGCAGCCCCGTGCACGACACCTCGCCCACGGCGCGCAGCCGGCGCATGCTCGATCGGCCCACGCCGTCCACGGCGATCCCGCCGCAGCTGTAGTGGGCCGCCGGCACGACCGGGATGGGCTGGCTCGTCAGGTCGAACCCCGCCTCCCCGCACTTGGCCGCAATCGTGGGGAACCGCTTCAGAACCCAGTCCGACGGCCGGTGGCTGATGTCGAGGTAGGCGCACGCCGCGCCCGTCTCGTGCATCATCTGGTGGATGCCGCGGGCGACGATGTCGCGCGGCGCCAGCGAGCCGTCCGGGTGGTAGTCGACCATGAACTCGCGCCCGCCAGCGTCCACCAGCCGTGCACCCTCGCCGCGCAACGCCTCCGACAGCAGGAACCGCTCGCCGCTGTGATAGAGCGTCGTCGGGTGGAACTGCACGAACTGCATGTTGAGGCAGCGCGCGCCCGCCCGGTACGCCATCGCCACGCCGTCCCCGCAGGCACCCTCCGGGTTGGTGGTGTGCAGGTAGATTCGGCCAAGGCCGCCGGTCGCGAGGATGGTCTCCTTCGCCAGAAGCGGCTCCACCCTTCCGGTCGACTGGTCGAAGACGTAGGCGCCGATGCAGGTCGGCGCGGCGTAGATGTCGAGCGGGTTGCGCGAGTGGTGGGAAAGGGAGAGCAGATCCACCGCGGTCCGGCCCGTGAGGATCGTCGCGTGCGCCTCGCGCCCGACGGCCGCGAGCATGGCCTCCTCGATGGTGCGCCCGGTCCCGTCGGCGTGGTGCACGATGCGCGGAAGCGAATGGGCGGCCTCGGCCGTCAGGTGAAGCTCGCCGCCGGGCAGGCGGTCGAACGGCACCCCGACGTCGTCGATCAGGAGTTCCCTGACGAGGCGCGGACCCTCGCGGCTGAGCAGGTCCACCGCCGCCGGATCGCAGAGGCCGGCACCGGCCGCCAGGATGTCGGCCGCGAGGCGCTCGGGCGAGTCGCCCGCCCCCCGGAAGATGATGCCGCCCTGCGCCTCCCACGTGTTGGAGTCCTCCGGGCGGTCGCTCTTGGACAGAACCGTCACGCGGGCGCCCCGGCGCGCCGCGGCCAGCGCGGCCGAGCACCCGGCCAGGCCGCTGCCGATGACGAGGACGTCGACGTCTTCGCTCATGAATCGAAATCCAGTGCGATGTCCGCCGACGGCGCCGAGTGGGTGAGGGCGCCGACGGAGATGGTGTCCACGCCCGCCTCGGCGTACGCGCGGATGTTCGCGAGCGTGATGCCGCCCGACGACTCGATCCAGATGGTGCCGCCGTCCGGGCGTTCGCGGACCATCGCGACGGCGCGGGTCGTGTCGACCGGCGACATGTTGTCGAGGAGCACGGCGGGCGCGCCCGCATCGAGCGCCTCGCGCAGCTGAGCGAGGGAATCGACTTCCACCTGCACCACGACGTTGCGGGTGCGATGCGCCTCGACGGCCTCGAGCGCCGCCGAGACACTGCCCGCCGCAGCCAGGTGGTTGTCCTTGATCAGCACCGCGTCGTAGAGCCCGATGCGGTGGTTCCTGCCGCCGCCGATCCGGACCGCGTACTTCTCGAAGACGCGGAGCCCGGGCGTCGTCTTCCGGGTGTCGGACACCGAAGCGCGCGTGCCGGCCACCTCGTCCACGTACCGCCGCGTGACCGTCGCCACGCCCGAGAGCCGCTGAAGCAGATTGAGCGCGAGCCGCTCGCCTGAAAGGATGGGCGCCGCCGGCCCGGCGAGCCGCATGAGGCGCGCCGCACGATCGACCCACGTTCCGTCCCGGACCAGTTCCTCCGCCTCAACGCCGGCGTCGAGTTGGGCGAACACCGCCGCCGCAATCGGCAGTCCCGCGACGATGCACGCCTCGCGCGCGACGACCCAGCCGGAGGCGGTCCGCCCCGCCGGCACCGTCCATGCGGTGGTGATGTCGCCGCTGCCGATGTCCTCCTCGAGGAACCGGCGAAGCTCAGCGCGGACGTACGCCGGGTCGAGGCCGGCCGCGGTCACGCGCTCATCTCCAGCATCCGCCGCAGCGGCGCGAGGCACCTGACGCGCAGATCCTCAGGCAGCGAAATCTCCGGGCGCCGGTCGCGCATGCACAGGTAGACCTTCTCGAGCGTGTTCAGCCGCATGTACGGGCACTCGTTGCACGAGCAGCCGTTGTCGGGCGGCGCCGGGATGAACGCCTTGTCCGGGCACGCCTTCTTCATCTGGTGGATGATGCCCGCCTCGGTGACGACGATGAAGCTCCGGGCGGGGCTCTTCACGGCATAGGTGAGGATCGACGTCGTGGAGCCAATGTGATCGGCATGACGCAGCACGTGCTGCTCGCACTCCGGGTGGGCCAGGACGAGCGCGTCCGGGTGCCCGGCCTTGAGGCGGATGAGCTGTCGTTCGGAGAACGTCACGTGAACCGAGCACGACCCGGGCCACAGCACCATGTCGCGGCCCGTCTTGCCGATGACGAACCGTCCGAGGTGCTGGTCCGGCGCGAACACAATCGGGCGGTCGGCCGGGATCTGCCGGACAATCCGCTCCGCGTTGCTCGAGGTGCAGATGACATCGCTCAGCGCCTTCACCGCCGCGCTCGAGTTGATGTAGGTGATGACGGTGTGGCCGGGGTGCGCGCGGAGGAACTGCTCGAATGCCGGCGCCGGGCAGCCATCCGACAGGGAGCACCCGGCGGCGAGGTCCGGCAGCAGCACCAGCTTGCCGGGGTTGAGGATCTTGGCCGTCTCGGCCATGAAGTGGACGCCGCAGAAGACGATGACCGAAGCGTCGGTCTTCTCGGCCGCCTGTGCGAGGGCCAGGCTGTCGCCGATGACGTCGGCGATGTCCTGGATGTCCGGCTCCTGGTAGTAGTGCGCCAGGATGACGGCGTTCATCTCGCGCTTGAGGCGGGCGATTTCCACAAAGAGGTCGTGCATACGTGCTGCGTGCTGGGGTCAGGTCTGGAAAGTCAGCAAAATGCTGAGTTTCCAGACCTGACCCCGCCTCACTTCGGCTAGTCTAACGTATACACGAATGTTCTCCACGCGCGTCCCGGCAGATCTCGCCCCGAACCGAATCACCGTCGCCGAGCGGGCGATCCGCGCGCGTGGCGGCCGGCTCATCGACCTGACCGAGACCAACCCGACCAGGGTCGGCCTCGCGTACCCGCAGCACGCGCAGCAGGCACTCGCCTCGATGGGCGGGCTCACCTACGATCCGCGCCCGTTCGGCCTGACGAGCGCCCGGGAGGCGGTCGCCGAGACAATTCAGGCGGCGGGTCGGCCAATCGACCCTGCTCGCGTGATCCTCACGGCCAGTACGAGCGAGGCGTACTCGTTCCTGTTCAAGCTGCTCTGCGACCCGGGCGACGAGGTGCTGGTGCCGGTGCCCAGCTACCCGCTGTTCGAGCACCTCACACGGCTCGAGCTGGTCGAGGTCAGACCGTACCCGCTCGAGTACCACGGGACGTGGTCGATCGACACGCACGCCGTCGAGGCCGCGGCCACTCCCCGCACGCGGGCGGTTCTCGTCGTCAGCCCGAACAACCCGACCGGGTCGCTGCTGACCCGCGGGGACCTCCAGGCGCTCGCCGCGTTCTGCGCATCGCGCGGCGTCGCGCTCGTCGGCGACGAGGTCTTCTGCGACTATCCGATCGATCCGCGGCCCGACGTCGCGCGCGTGCTCGACCAGGAGGAGGCGCTGACCTTCAGCCTGGGCGGGCTTTCGAAGTCCGCCGGACTGCCGCAGATGAAGCTGGGATGGATGGCGGCAGGGGGGCCGCCCCCGCTGGTGGAGACGGCGCTCGCCAGGCTCGAGATCATCTGCGACGCCTTCCTCTCGGTCTCGACGCCCGTCCAGCACGCCGCCGCCGAGCTCCTCGCGCTCGGTGGCGACATCAGGCGCCTGATCGTCGGGCGGGTGCGGCAGAACCTCGAGGTGCTGCAGGCGCTCGCCGCCGGGCGCCCGTCCTGTTCGGTGCTTCGCGTCGAAGGCGGATGGTCGGCCGTCGTCCGTGTGCCGGCTACCGGGCCCGAGGAGGCGCTGGTGCTCGATCTCGTCGAGCACGACGGCGTGCTCGTCCATCCGGGGTACTTCTTCGACTTTCCGCACGAGGCGTTCATCGTCGTGAGCCTGCTGCCAGGACCGGCAGCATTCCGGGACGGCGTGGCGCGGCTCATCGAGCGCGCCTCGGCGCGAGGAACCGCATGAAGCTCGGCCCCGGTCGCCGCTCGGGAATCCTGGTGCCCCTCTTCTCGATGCCGTCGCGCGCCAGCTGGGGTATCGGCGAAATCTGTGACATCCCGCAGATGGCCGCCTGGCTGCGCTCGGCCGGCCAGAACATGCTCCAGCTCCTGCCGATCCACGAGATGGCCGTCGGGCAGCGCTCGCCCTACTCGGCCCTGACGGCGATGGCCATCGACCCGATCTTCATCTCGGTGCACGAGGTGGCCGAGTTCCAGGCGATCGGCGGCACATCGGCGATGGGCCGCGAGTGGCAGGACGAGCTGGCGGAGGCGCGGCGATCCCCCGCCATCGACCACGCGCTCGTGCGCCGCGTGAAGGAGCCCGCCCTGCGCGCCGCCTTCGACGAGTTCGTCCGGCGCCGCGCTCGGCCCGGATACACGGCGGCGCAGGACTTCCAGACGTGGGCCGCCGCCGAGTCGTGGTGGCTCGATGACTACGCGCTCTTCCGCGCGCTGCACGCGCGCGAGCAGGATCGGCCGTGGACCGCGTGGCCCAAGCCGCTCCGCCTCCGAAATCCGATCGAGCTGGCCTCGGCCCGCTTCGAGCTGGCGCCGGAGGTGCTCTACCGGAAATGGCTGCAGTGGATCGCGGACTCCCAGTGGCGCAGGGCCAGGGCCGAGGCCGAGCCGGTCACGCTCCTGGGCGACTTCGCGTTCATGGTGGACGGCGACAGCGCCGACGTCTGGGCCAACGCCGCGTCGTTCGCGCTCGACGCGTCGGCCGGCGCCCCGCCCGACGCGTTCAGCGCCGAGGGACAGAAATGGGGCATGCCGGTCTACCGGTGGGACCAGGTGGCGGCTGACGACTTCGCATGGCTTCGCGCGCGGGCCCGCCGCACCGCGGCGCTCTTCGACGGGTACCGCGTCGACCATCTGGTCGGCTTCTATCGGACCTACATGTTTCCGGGCGACGGCACTCCGGCGCGCTTCACGCCGGCCGAGCCCGACGCGCAGCTCGCGCTCGGCGAGAAGGTGCTCTCGATCCTGAGCCAGGCCGGCGCCACGATCGTCGCCGAGGACCTCGGCACCGTTCCCGACTTCGTCCGCGAGTCGCTCAGGCGCCTGAACGTTCCCGGGTACAAGGTGTTTCGCTGGGAGCGGCACTGGGACACGAAGGGGCAGCCGTACCGCGCGCCGTCCTCCTACCCACGCGCATCGGTTGCGACCTCAGGCACTCACGACACCGAAACGAATGCCGCGTGGTGGGACGGCCTCGACGCGACCGAACGAGCGGCCGTCCTGGCCACTCCGGGCGTGACCAGGCGCGCTGCCCGCCTGGGCGACCTGTCGGGCGACTTCTCTGCGGCGCTTCGCGACGTGCTCCTCGAGGTGCTGTTCGCGTCGGGGTCCGACTACCTCCTGCTCCCGATCCAAGACGTGTTCGGCTGGCGCGACCGAATCAATACCCCGGCGGACCTCGGACCGGAGAACTGGACCTGGCGTCTGCCGTGGCCGGTCGACGCGCTGGCGTCGGAGCCGGAAGCAGAGGAGCGAGCGGACGCGCTCCGGAAATGGAGCACGAAATACCGACGGGGGAACGACGCTGGGCGGCCGCGCTGGGAGTAGCCGCGTGCGCGTCGCGCACCCGTCAGGGTCAGGTCGACGATCGAATGCCGTGCACCTGCGGCGCAGACAGCGAGGTGGGACGATGACGCGCTTCTCAATGATGGTTCTGGCGGTCGTGCTGGCCTGGTTCCCGGCGTCGGTCGCGCGGGCGCAGACGTCGAAGGCCGCCACGCCGGCATTCGTGCCGGCCGCGATCAGGCAGCCGGTGGTCCGCAAGAGCGCCGAGACGATCACGGCTGCGCAGCTGAAGGACTACCTGTCGTTCGTCGCGGCCGACGAGATGGAAGGTCGCTCCACGCCTTCGCGCGGCCTGGACACGACGGCGAAGTTCATCGCGACGCTGCTCGACCGGTGGGGCGTGAAGCCGGCGGGCGACGACGGGACGTACTTCCAGAAGATCGCGCTGACCCGGCAGAAGGCGACGTCCGGGGGCTCCGAGGCTGCGCTCGGGGCTCGGACGTTCGCCTACGGGAAGGACTACCTCGCGGTCGCGCCGGCCGGATCGGTCAGCGGCGGGATGGTGTTCGCAGGTGACGGCTGGCTGATCAAGGCGAAGGACGTCGACCCGTACCGGGACATCGATCCGAAGGGCAAGATCGTCATCCTCACGCCGGGCGACCTGCCGGCGGGCGTCACCGAGCAGGAGGCCATGGAGATTCTCCTGGGCGGCAAGCGGGGAGAGGACTGGATGGAGCCGGCCGCCTACGCCAAGAAGAAGGGCGCCGTCGGCGTCGTCATCCTGCAGTCGCTGTTCGCCCAGGCCAGCCCGGACGCGATGGAGCAGTCCCGCAAGTCCGCCGAGGAGGGCAGCTTCGCCGTCGAGACGCTGCCCGCATCACTCGGCCAGTCGGAGCTGCCCACGCTCGTGGCGAACCTCGCCCTCACGCAGGCTGTCTTCGCCGGCGAGAAGACCGACGCCCGCGCCATCCTCGCGAGCTTCCCGGGCGGAACGCCGGTGAAGCCATTCGCGCTCGCGGCGGCCAAGCAGATCTCCTTCACGGTCAAGACGGTCGCAGAGCACGTCCCTTCGCAGAACGTCGTGGCTGTCATCGAAGGCAGCGACCCCGTGCTGAGGGGCGAATACGTCGCGCTCGGCGCCCACTACGACCACATGGAGCCCGGCAACCCGGTCGGCGGCGACGCAATCCGGAACGGCGCCGATGACGACGGCACCGGTACCGTGGCGCTGCTGGCGATGGCGGAAGCGCTGAGCGTCGCGCCAAAGCGCCCGAAGCGCTCGGTGCTGTTCGTCTGGCACATGGGCGAGGAGCGGGGGCTCTGGGGGTCGAGGTACTTCACGACGTTCCCCACCGTGCCCATCGACAAGATCGTGGCGCAGCTGAACATCGACATGATCGGCCGGAGCAAGAAGGAAGGCGACACCAACCCGCGCAACAGGGACCTGTCGGGGCCGAACGAGGTGTACGTGATCGGGTCGAAGATGATGAGCACCGAGCTCGGTGCCCTGAGCGAGGGGGTGAACGGGGCGTACCTGAAGCTCTCGTTCAACTACAAGTACGACGACCCGAAGGATCCGGAGAAGTTCTTCTATCGGAGCGACCACTTCAACTACGCCGTGAAGAACATCCCGATCATCTTCTACTTCACGGGCGTGCACGCCGAATACCACCAGCCGGCCGACGAGTTGCCGCTGATCGATTTCCAGAAATACGAGAAGATCACGCGCACGATCTACGGGACCCTGTGGGAGATTGCGGAGCTCAAGACGCGGCCCCGGGTCGACAAGGAATTGCCGCCGCAGGCGAAGCAGAACATCTTCTGACGCCGCGCGCGGCTCACCGCAGGCGCTCCATCCGCACCATCCGCTTCAGGACCCGGTCCGGCACGACTCGCACGCCGAGACCGGGTCCCGGCGGGACCTCGATGAACCCGTCGCCCGAGAGGACGACGGGCGGATCGGCGATGTCCTCGTCGAAGTAGTTGGACGTCTCCGAGGTGTCGCCCGGGAGCGTGAAGCCGTCGGCTGTCTGGAGATGGATGTTCACGGCCCGGCCGATTCCCGTTTCGTCCATCCCGCCCGACCACACCGGAACACCCTTGGCCTCCGCGTAGCTGGCGATGCGTATCGACTCGAGCAGGCCGCCGACCCGCCCCTGCTTGATGTTGATGATGCGGCAGGCGCGGAGCGCAATCGCCGCCTTCGCGTCGGCGAGGCTCAGAATCGACTCGTCGAGGCAGATCGGCGTCGTCATCTCCCGCTGCAGCGCCGCATGTTCGAAGATGTCGGTGTAGGACAGCGGCTGCTCCACCATCATCAGGCCGAAGGCGTCGAGCTGCTTCAGGTGATCGATGTCGGCGGGCGTGTAGTCGCCGTTGGCGTCGACCATCAGCGGCAGGTCCGGGAACCGCTCGCGCACCGCGCCCACCCAGTCGATGTCCTGTCCCTTCTTCACCTTCATCTTCACGCGGTGGTAGCGCCGCGCCACCGCCTGCTCCACGGCCGACAGCAACTGCGCCTTCGTGTCCTTGAGGCCGATGCTCAGACCCGACATGATCCGCCGCGCGGGCCGGCCGAGCAGTTCGTGCAGCGGCACGCCGCGCCGCAGGGCCAGCAGGACGAGCAGGCCGTTCTCGATCGTCGCCTTCGCCATGCCGTGGCCGCGCACGCGGCGGAAGCGCGCTTCGAGCTCGCCGAGCGTTACGCCGGCCTCGACGGCCGGCAGCAGGAAGTCCTTCACGATGTGCCGGACCGTCTCGTTGGTCTCCGGCGAGTAGTACGGATCGGGGTCCGACACGCATTCACTCCAGGCGGTCACGCCCCCGGACTCGAGCCGGAGCAGCAGCGCCTCCTTGTCGGTCCACACGTGGACGCTGGTGCCGAACGGGCTGACGAATGGCAGCCGCACGGTGACGAGGTCGATCCGATCGACCTGTGGAACCTCGAGTCGCTCGAGCGCGGCGGTGGGAGACGCGACGGTCGCTGTGGTCATCCCGTCATCCTAGCCTCACTCCTTCGATGCACAAAGCCGGCAACGCCCTTGTGCCCTCATCCCTCGACGTTGCCCGGGATGACCCTGAGCCCGCCGAAGGGTCAGGACTGAGTAGTCAGCCGGCCGGAACGCGAGGTCGCTCCTGCTCCCACGACGTTTCTGGTTTTTGACCTAGCGGAATTGCCGATCACAGTTCTGTCTGGGACTGCCTGAAATCGTGGCACTGGAACGTCGGCCAGCTCTGCATTTGAAGAGACGGCAACCCAGCATCCCCATGATTTCCTGACATAAGCGGACCGAACCGGCTGGTTCCACTCTTGCACCTCGTTCGGACGGCTTCCTGGGAGCCTCTCTGCCCGGACCGGCAGTGGATGCTCCGAGGGGAGCGGGGGCCAGACGTGGAGACACCCTGTTTCGAGGACGGCATCGGCCGCCGGTGGCGGACTACCGACCCGGCGGTCGGCGAGGTGGAGACGCTGCGCCTCCGCCGTGAGCTGGCGGAGGCGGACTCGACCGAGGCGGCGCTCGTCGAGCGCGCCGGCCTGCTGGCCGGCTTCTCGCATCCTGCTATCGCCCCGGTCCTGCGAGTCGAGCGAGTCGCCGGCGCGGGGCTGGCGATTGTCTCAGCCGCCGTCACCGGCGTGCGACTGTCCGACGTCCTGAAGAACGCCGAGCGCCGGTCGGTTCCGCGGGATCTCGACGCGGCCCGGTCCATCCTGGCGCAGGTCGTGGCCGCGCTGGCTGACTTCCACGGGCACTCGCGTGATGTGTCTCACGGTGCGATCGGCCCCGAGCGGATCATCATCTGCCCGGACGGGCGCGCCGTGATTGTCGAGCCCGTCCTGGCTCCAGCCCTCGAGCGGATGCAGATGGGGCGAACGCCGCTCTGGACGGAGTTCCGGGTTCCGGTGCCGCCGGTTGCCGGAACGGCCCGCCTCGACCAGATGACCGACGTGATGCAGGTCGGCGTACTCGCGCTCGCGCTCGTCCTCGGCCGGACGATCCGCCGAGACGAGTATCCGAACCGGCTGCACGAGATGATGCTCGAGGCCTCCGCCTCCGACGCGCCAGGCACGATCGACGACCGCCAGGCGGCGTCGCGGGCGCTGCGGGCATGGATCCACCGGACGCTGCAGCTCGAGCCGCGGTCGTCGTTCCGCACCGCTGCCGAGGCTGCGGCCGCCCTTGACGCTGCGCTGGCCGAGGAGCCTCACCACAACGCGTTGCCGGCATCGGTCGTGACGTACCTGGCGGTGTGTGCGGGTCAGGCCGCCCCAATCCCGCCGCCGCCAGCGGCGGCCGCGGAGAAGGTTCCGAGCCGCCCGGCGCCGGCCATACCCGCGCGGCCTCAGACGCCTCGTCCGGCGGAGCCAGAAGCGGGGGGGCGGCTCTCACGCCGCACCGGCCATGAATCGCGCCGGTCAACCCGGCCGGGGAAGACCATCCGCTGGGGAGGCGCTCGCACGGGCGTGCGATTCTCGATCCTCGCAGTCGCGCTCGTCGCCCTCTGCGGGGTGGCCTACCTAGGCGCCCGCGGCTACCTCAGCCTGCCGGGCGCGGGCGGTGGGCGGGGAACGCTGGTCGTCGAGTCCCGTCCGGCGGGAATCGAGGTGTTCGTCGACGGCCGGTCCAGCGGCCGGACACCGGTCACCCTGGACCTGCAGGCGGGCGAGCACACGCTGCTGCTCCGCGCCGGCCGCGCCATCACGCTCGTCCCGGTCGTCGTGACTGCGGGAGCCAGGCGCGTCGAACACGTCGACATTCGCCAGCGCCAGCCGGCGCCCCGAGCGCCGGCCCCTGCGCCGCCTGCCGCGTTGCCGCCGCCCGGCCTTCCCGAGTAGCATTCCATCAAGGTGGAGAGGCTCGCGTCGACGATGGTCGTAGGGCTCACCCTGGGTGCGCTCCTCGGGACGGCGTGTGAGCGGCCGCAGGCGCCGAGGCCCGCGCCGCCGGTCCGCGGCGACATGTACCTGGCGCCCGAGATCGAATCGATCTCCGGCAGCGTGCCGCGAAACGCCACGCTCGCCACGCTGCTCGCTCCGCTGGGGCTTCGCGCCGACCTGGTGCCCGCCGTCATCTCGCTCACGCGGACGGTCTTCGACCCGCGCCGCCTGAAGACCGACCACACCTATCTGCTCGAGCGGACGTTCGACGGCCTGGTCCGCCGCTTCGAGTACGAGATTGACGAGGACCGCTTCCTGCGCATCCTCGGGCCGTCGAACCGGCAGCCCGAGGAGCTCACCGTCGACGTGGTGCCGTACGTGAAGGAACGCACGGTGAAGGCGGTCCACGGCGAGATCAGCCGGGCGTCTCCCTCGCTCTTCGAAGCGATGGAAACGGCTGGCGAAGGTCCGGACCTGTCGGTGGAACTGGCCGGCGTGTTCGAGGGGGAGATCGACTTCAATTCGGACCTGCAGGTTGGCGACAGGTTTGGCGTGGCGTTCGAGCGCGTCTCTCGCGAAGGGCGGCCCGCGTCGTACGGGGACGTGCTGGCCGCCGAGTTCTCGAACGAAGGGCGCGTCCTGAAGGCGGTCCGGTTCACGGTGCCCGGGGGCAAGCCGGCCTACTACGACCCGCAGGGCCGGTCGCTCAGGCGCTTCTTCCTGAAGTCGCCGCTGAAGTTCGGCGCGCCGGTGAGCTCCAGGTTCTCGCGCGCGCGGATGCACCCGGTGCTGCGCATCGTCCGGCCGCACCTCGGCGTCGACTACCGGGCCCCGTCGAACAGCCCGGTGGTCGCGGTGGCGAACGGCGTGGTGGTGTCGGCCGGATGGAACGGAGAAGCCGGGCGCATGGTGCACCTCAGGCACGCGAGCGGCTACGAGACGTATTACATGCACCTGTCGTCGATTGCGGTCCGGTCGGGCCAGCGGGTCGGCCAGGGGGAGCTTGTCGGCAGGGTCGGCACCTCGGGGCTCTCCACGGGCCCGCACCTCGACTATCGGGTGAGGAGAAACGGCGCGTACGTCAATCCCCTGCAGCTCCACAAGACGCTCCCGCCGGGCGAGCCGATCCCGGCCGACCACCTGGCGGCATTCGGCGCGGAGCGCGACCGCCTCATGGCGCTGCTGGTGCCTTCGGGCGCGAGCCTTGACTCTCCGTCTCAGGTCAGGTAAACAAATCACATCGGCGGCCTCGCGGCCGCGGGCCCCTGCCTTCGTCACCCTCTTCGCTGCCCGGCCAGGCCGGGCGGCCCGCTGCGAGCATTCTGATGTCTACTATCCGTCCGTTCGCCGCCCTCAGGCCCCTGCCCTCGAACGTCGAGCGCGTGTCCGCCGTGCCCTACGACGTCGTCAACGCCGAGGAGGCGCGGGCGATGGCCGCGGGCAATCCCCTGAGCTTCCTGCACGTGTCGCGGGCCGAGATCGACCTTGCCCCCGGCGGCGATCCGTACGCGGACGCTGTCTACGACAAGGCGCACGAGAACTTCACATCATTGCGCCGGGCGGCGCCGCTCGTCGTCGAGGACGCGCCGGCCGTCTACTTCTACCGCCTGAAGATGGGGCAGCACGTCCAGACGGGCGTCGCTGCGTGCTACTCGGTCGACGAGTACGACCGGGATCTCATCAAGAAGCACGAGAAGACGCGTCGCGACAAGGAAGACGATCGCACGAGGCACATCAGCACACTGCGGGCGCAGACCGGCCCCGTGTTCCTGACCTACCGGGCTTCGAAGGCGATCGACGCCATCGCGGGCCGGGTCACGGCGGGCGCGCCGCTCTTCGATTTCGAGGCGGCCGACGAAGTCCGCCACACGGTGTGGAACGTGACCGGCGCGGACCTCGACGCCGTGGTCGCGGCGTTCGGCGCGCTGCCGTGCCTCTACATCGCCGACGGACACCACCGGGCCGCCAGCGCGGGCCGGACGCGGAAGTACCTGGCCGAGACGTCGCCGGCGACCGACAACACCGAGGCGGACTGGATGCTCGCCGTCGCGTTCCCCGACAACCAGACGCAGATTCTGCCGTACAATCGCGTCGTCAAGGACCTGGCCGGGAAGGCCCCGGACGGGTTCCTCGCCGAGTTGCAGGCGCGGGTGACCGTCGTCGAGGGCACGCCCACCCCGGCGCGAAAGGGTGAGATCGCGATGTTCCTGGGCGGTCGGTGGCACACGCTGCGCCTTCAGGCGGCCGAGGGCGGGACGGACGTCGGCAGCACGCTCGATGTCAGCCGGCTGCAGGACCAGGTCCTGTCGCCTCTGCTCGCTGTCGGGGACCCGCGCACCGACAAGCGGATCGACTTTGTCGGCGGCATCCGCGGCACCGCCGAGCTCGAGAGACTGGTCAGCACCGGCAAGGCCGCGGTGGCGTTTTCCCTGTTCCCCGTCGGCGTCGACGATCTGATGCGGATCGCGGACGCGGGCGAGATCATGCCTCCCAAGTCGACGTGGTTCGAACCGAAGCTGCGTGACGGTCTTCTTACTCATCTCATCTAACCGGGCGCGGGATGCCGCGCCCAAGGATGCACAGCCATGAAAGTGCTCGTTGCCGACAAGTTCGAGAAGAGCGGAATCGAGGGGCTCAAAGCAGCCGGGTGCGAAGTCGTCTTCGAGCCCGATCTGAAGGACGCCACCCTTACCGAGGCCTTGGCCAGGACGGGCGCCGAGGTCCTCGTGGTCCGCTCCACTCAGGTGACCGAGCCGATGATGGACGCCGGCAAGCTGGCGCTGATCGTCCGCGCCGGCGCCGGCTACAACACGATCGACGTGAAGGCCGCGAGCAAGCGCGGCATCTACGTGTCGAACTGCCCCGGGAAGAACTCGATCGCCGTCGCGGAGCTCGCCTTCGGCCTCATCCTCGCTCTCGATCGCCGCATCCCCGACAACGTCATCGAGTCGCTGCGCGGCAAGTGGAACAAGAAGGAGTACTCGAAGGCGAAGGGCCTGTACGGGATGACGCTCGGCATCCTCGGCTTCGGCAAGATCGGCCAGGAACTGGCCAAGCGCGCGATGGCGTTCGGCATGAACCTGGTGATCTGGAGCGAGATCGGCGTGCGCGTGGACCGTGACGAGATTCCGGTGGACCTGCCGCTGCTGCTCCAGTTCCGGCACGGGTCGGGGGCGCTCATCGAGGAGCGGATCGCGGTCGTCAAGACGCCGGCCGAGGTCGCCGAGCGGTGCGACGTCCTGAGCATCCACCTGGCCGCCAACTCGATGACGAAGAACCTCGTCAACGCCGACGTGCTGGGCAAGCTGAAGCCCGGGGCGTTCGTCATCAACACGGCGCGCGCCGACGTCATGGACTACAAGGCGCTGGCGGCGGCGGTGAGAGAGAAAGGGATTCGGGTCGGCCTCGACGTCTATCCGGGCGAGCCGGCGGCGGCGACCGGCGACTTCGCCACCGAACTGCTCGGCCTGCCCGGCGTCTACGGCACGCACCACATCGGGGCGTCCACCGACCAGGCGCAGGAGGCGATTGCCGCCGAGACCGTGCGCATCGTCAAGACCTACAAGGACACGGGCGCGGTGCCGAACGTCGTGAACCTGGCGAAGAAGTCGTCGGCCAGGTACTCGATGATCGTGCGCCACAGCGACCGCTCGGGCATCGGCGCGTGCATCTTCTCGAAGCTCGCCGCGGCGGGCATCAACGCGCACGAGATCGAGAACGTCATCTTCGAGACCGGCGAGGCGGCCATCGGCCGGATCAACGTCGACGCCATGCCGCCCGCAGATCTGCTCGCGGCGCTCAAGGCGTGCGAGGGCATTCAGGAGGTCAGCGTCGTCGAGCTGGCGGGGTAGGGACGGCATCGTACGAGTTCATCAATCGATTTTCCTGAGGAGATCATCGCAATGGCGACCAATCGCGTATTCAACTTTGCTGCCGGCCCTGCCGTCCTTCCGCTGGCCGCCCTCGAGGAGGCACAGCGCGACCTGGTGGCGCTGCCGGGCGTCGGCATGTCGGTGCTCGAGATCAGCCACCGGTCGAAGACCTTCGAGGCGATCATCGGCGAGTGCGAGGCGAACATCCGCAAGCTCGCCGGCATTCCCGACGGCTACCACGTGCTGTTCCTCCAGGGCGGCGCGACCACCCAGTTCTCGATGGTGCCGATGAACCTGCTGCCGGCCGGGGCGTGGGCCGACTACATCGTGACCGGGGCCTGGTCGCAGAAGGCGGTCAAGGAGGCGAAGAAGGTCGGTGCCGTCAACGTCGCCTTCGACGACAAGGCCGAGAACTATATCCGCCTGCCGAGGCAGGAGGAGCTGAAGCTCACCAAGGGCGCCGCCTACGTCCACATCACGACCAACGAGACGATTCACGGCGTCGAGTTCCCGGTGCTGCCGGACCTCGGCGAGGCGACGGTGGTGGCCGACACCTCGTCGCACATGTTCAGCCGCCCGATCGACGTGACCAAGTACGGGCTGATCTACGCGGGCGCGCAGAAGAACATCGGACCGGCCGGCGCGACGCTGGTCATCGTGCGTGACGACCTGGTGAAAAGAGCAGCCGAGCGGCCGGCCTACGCCAACCTGCCGGTGATGATGCAGTACGGCACGCACATCCCGGAGAAGTCGCTCTACAACACGCCGCCGTGCTTCACGATCTACATGATCGGCCTCGTGATGAAGTGGCTGGTGTCGATCGGCGGGCTCGAGGCGATCGACAAGATCAACGAGCGCAAGGCCGCGAAGCTGTACGCCGAGATCGACCGCTCGGGGTTCTACAAGGGGCACGCGGCGAAGGACGCCCGCTCGCGGATGAACGTGACGTTCCGTCTGCCGACTGAGGATCTCGAGGCGAAGTTCGTGAAGGAATCGAAGGCGGCAGGCCTCGACGGCCTGAAGGGCCACCGGTCGGTGGGCGGCCTGCGCGCGTCGATCTACAACGCGTTCCCCGAGGAAGGCGTGGACCTGCTGGTGTCGTTCATGCAGGAGTTCGAGAAGAAGAACGGGTAACATCCAACCCGATGCCGCTCATCCGGTCGTTCGTCGCACCGTGCGCGCTGCTGTGCCTGGCGCCCCTCGCATACGCGCAGGCGCCCGGCAAGCCCGACGTCCGGGAGGCGGCCAGGCCGGCGGCCACATTGCAGAAGCCCGCCGATGGCGCGTATCCGTCGGGTCGCGTGGTGATTGCGTACTCGCTCGAGCAGGCGGCGGGGCGCGTCGACATCGACATCCTGGACGCGAACGGCGCCGTCGTGGCGGGCTGGACGGGCGGTGCGGCCGCTCAGGCGGCTGCACCGGCCGACCGCTTCACGCTTCCCGAGGCGCTGACGAGGCCGGGTTCCCACTCGATCGCCTGGGACCTTCGCGCGAGCGGCTACTTCGGCCCGGGCACTCCGCCTGCGCCTTCGCACTTCGTGCCCGGTCCGCCGGTTCCCCCGGGGCCGTTCACCGTGCAGCTGACAGCGTTCGGCCAGACGTTGCGCCAGGGGTTCAACGTTGCGGCGGAGCCACCGCTGGCGCCCGAGCGCCGGGCCGACCTCCAGGCGCGGTTCGACCTGGCGATGCAGGTCCGCGGTCGCGCGAGCGCCGCCAGCGCGGCCGTGAGGCGGGTTCGCGCGCACAAAGAGAGGGTGGCGGCCCGACTGAAAAGCGCGACCGATCAGGAGACGAAGGAGGCCGGCGCGGCCCTGAACAGGCGACTGGCGGAGATCGAGGGCGTGGCCGGGCAGCAGGCGTCGGCGTCATCCGGCGTCTTGCCGCTCCACGACGCGCTGGCCGCCCTGTTGAAGGAAGTGGAGGCCGGCGGTCGTCCGACAGTCGCTCAGACCGCGAGAGCCCAGGAGCTCGGCGCCGAGCTGTCGCTCCGCATCGTCGAGTTGAACGCCCTGGCCTCCGGCAGTCTGGCGCGATTCGAGCGGGGCGAAGCGCTGCCGGCCGGCCCGTCAAGCCCGCCATTCGGAGCGGCGGCCGTTCAGCTCGACCGAAAGGGCGTCGATTTCGAGGGGTGGGTGACGTCCTACGTCGCCCAGCTGAAGAAGCGGTGGATCATTCCGGTCGCGGCGGGCGGCCAGAAGGCGCGCGTCGTCGTCGCGCTCACGGTGCTGAGGTCCGGCGTGGTCACCGGGATCGATCTCGTCAGCGCGAGCGGCGTGCCCGCGCTCGACGAGTCGGCGCGAGGGGCCGTCCTGGCCGCCCGCCCCGCGCCGCCGCTTCCGGAGAAGTACCCGGACAACGCCTGCCCGATGACCATCACCTTCTACTTCAACGAGCTGCCGCCGGTCGGGCAGGGGAAGTGATCAGATACCGCGAGAAGTCCATCCCCGGCTCCTTCATCAGCTGCTCGATTTCAGCCACGCCCTTGGGTGCGCCGGCGGTGATGACCTCATGGCCGGTTTCGGTCACGACGACGTCGTCTTCGATTCGCACGCCGAGATTCTCCGCCGGGATGTAGAGTCCGGGTTCGATCGTGATCGCCATTCCTGGCCTGAGCACGCCCACGGTGTTCGCGCCGCCGAGGTCGTGGACCTGCAGGCCGATCGTGTGGCTGAGTCCGTGCGGGTAGTACTGACGGAGTCCGCTCTTGTCCTTGATCAGGCCGAGCCCGACCAGGCCTTCCGCCAGAACCTCGTTCACCCTGGCGTTGATGTCCGCCATGTCCACGCCCGGCGCGACCATGGCGATTGCCGCCTCGTTCGCCTTCAGCACGATCTCGTAGACCTCTCGCTGCCGCTTCGTGAACGTGCCGCTGATGGGGATGGTCCGCGTGATGTCGGCCGTGTACATGCTGTACTCGGCGCCGATGTCCATGACGACCACGTCGCCAGGTTCGGTCTTCCGGTTGTTCGTGCTCCAGTGGAGGACGCAGGAGTTCTTCCCCGAGCCGACGATGGTCGAGAAGCCGGGGCGCGGGGCGCCGTTGACGCTGAACACGTGCTCGATGATCGACTGGATCTGGAACTCGAACATGCCGGGCACGGCGGATCGCATCGCTTCGCGCTCGGCGGCGGCGGTGATCTCAGCGGCGATCTTCAACGTCGCGATCTCGTCGGCCGACTTGACGGGCCGGAGTGCCGCGAGGAGAGGCGACAACGGCTTGACCGTGAATGTCGCGCCACGGTCGCGAGCCGCCTTGATCCACTGCTCGTCGGCCGAGAGCGGCGCGCTCAGGCTCCGGGAGCGGGGGACGTCCAGGTAGACCGTTCCGGTAGTGGCGAGCAGGGTCGTCTCGAAAGCCTGCTGGAAGTCCGCGGCGGGGCGCACGGAGGCGAAGCCCTGGCGTGTCGGCGGGGGAGCGGCGGCCGTCGGGCCGCCGCGGGCCGCCGGGCCCGCGGGCGCCTCGGGCTGGAGAAAGAGCACCTCGGTGCGTGTCGCCAGTCTGCCCCCGTCGCGTTGTCCACCCTCGGGTGCCGCAGCCGCAGCCTGGGCCGGCGCCGCGGCGGGCACTCCCGTGACGAGAACTGGCGGCCCGCCGGCGCCAGGCGCCGGGGTCCCTCCGCGCTGCGTTGCGTATAGAATCAGCGCCGCTCCCTGCTCGTTCACGCCGGTCAGGTAGTAGAGGTTGCTCTCCTGCCTGAACGCCGTCTCCGGAACCGGCTGCGCGCTGCGCAGGATCATCACGCCGCCCGGGTCCATTGCGTCCCGAATCGCCTGACGCCGTTTCTGGAACTCCTCGGGCGATTGTGCGAGCACGCCGCCGGCCGCTGCGAACAGAAGCGACACCGCGAACACGGACGTGAGCGAGCGGTTCTTCACCAGGTCCTCCGGTCAATGACGGACTGGAGGAGTGTACGACAGGAGACAGAATCCGGAAGCCGGAATTCGGAATTCAGCTCAAGCCGCGGCCGGGTATGATGCGCGTGGAGGATTCGATGCGCCGCACCCTGATCATCCTCATGCTCGGCTCGATCGTCGCGCCATGTCTGGTGTCCCGGCCCGCCTGGGCGCAGGCCACGGAATCCCGCTATCTCTCGGGCACGGACAAGGACCACACCGTGCCGTGGGAGTTCATGGTGAGCGACGGCCGCCGCGCCGGTGAGTGGACCACCATCCCGGTGCCGTCGAACTGGGAACTGCAGGGATTCGGCACGTACACCTACGGCCAGGAGAAGAGCAAGCCGTTCGAGGAAGGCCGCTATCGGCACCGGTTCCAGGTGCCGGCGGCGTGGAAGGGCCGCCGGCTGTTCCTGGTCTTCGAGGGGTCGATGACCGACACCGAGGTCTCCGTCAACGGCCGCCCGGCCGGGGCGGCGCACCGCGGAGGCTTCTACGAGTTCCGCCGCGAGATCACGATGCTCGCGCGCGCGGGTGAGTCCAACCTTCTCGAAGTCACCGTCCGCGAGCACTCGTCCAACGCGTCGGTCAACCGGGCCGAGCGCGACGGCGACTTCTGGGTGCTCGGCGGCATCTACCGACCGGTCCGCCTCGAGGCGGTACCGCAGGCCTACATCGAACGGGTGGCGATCGACGCACGCGCCGATGGCGCGTTCTCGGCCGTCGTTCAGATCGACGGCGCACTCCCTTCGGCCCGTCTGACCGGGCGGATCGAGACGCTCGACGGCGCGCCGGTCGGCGCGCCGTTCGCGGCCGACCTCGCGCCAGGACAGACGCGCGCCACGCTCGCCGCCCGCGCGGCCGCTCCCCGCACCTGGAGCGCGGAGACGCCGGCGCTCTACCGGGCGACGTTCACGCTGTCGGTCGGCGACCGCGTGCTTCACACGGCCGGCGAACGCTTCGGGTTCCGCACGTTCGAGGTGCGGCGCGGCGACGGACTCTACATCAACGGTCGCCGGGTCCTGCTCAAGGGGGTCAACCGCCACTCGTTCTGGCCCGAGTCGGGGCGCACGACGAGCCGCGACGTCTCGGTCGGCGACGTCAGCCTGATGAAGGACATGAACATGAACGCCGTGCGGATGTCGCACTACCCGCCGGACCGCCACTTCCTCGAGGCGTGCGACGAGCTGGGGCTCTACGTCATTGACGAGCTGACGGGCTGGCAGGCGGCCTACGACAACGAGGTCGGGCCCGGCCTCGTGCAGGAACTGGTGCGACGCGACGTGAACCACCCGTCCGTCGTGTTCTGGGCCAACGGCAACGAAGGCGGCTTCAACACGGAGCTCGACGATGACTATGCCGCGGAGGACCCGCAGCGCCGGACGGTTCTGCACCCGTGGGACGCGTTCAACGGCATCGACACGCTCCACTACGCGCCGTACGACTGCTGCGCGCAGAGGTTCTTCCACGGCTCGGACCTGATCATGCCGACCGAGTTCAACCACGGTCTCTACGACGGCGGGCACGGGGCGGGCCTCGGCGACTACTGGAACGCGATCGCGAATCACCCGCTCGGCGCCGGCGGCTTCCTGTGGGTGTTCGCCGACGAAGGCCTCGTCCGCACCGACCGCGGCGGCGTCATCGACGCGTTCGGCAACTACGGCGCCGACGGCATCCTCGGGCCGCATCGCGAGAAGGAGGCCAGCTTCTTCACGATCCGATCGGTCTGGTCACCGGTGTCGATCGACGAGCGCCGGCTGCCCGCCGGCTTCGACGGGAAGCTGCCGGTCCGAAACCTCCACACGTTCACGGACCTGAAGGACTGCACGTTCGACTGGCAGCTGCTCACGTTCCCGGCGCCGCGTGACGGCAAGGCGCGCGAGGCCGTGGCTCGCAGCGGACGCGGGACGTCGCCGGCGGTGCCGCCTGGCGGCCACGGCACGATCGATCTGGGCCTGCCGCCGGACTGGCGCAGTTACGATGCCCTGTCGCTGAACGTGACCGACCACACGGGGCGCCAGATCAACGCCTCGCGCTGGATGCTGCGGGGCCAGGCCGACATCGCTCATCGCATCGTCGTCGCGGAAGGTCCGGAGCCGGCGGTGCGCGAATCGGCCGGCGAGCTGATCGTGGTGTCCGGTGCGTCCGAATACCGCTTCGACACCGCCACCGGGCGGCTCGCGTCGGTGCTCGTCGGCGGCAGCCTGGTGCCGTTCGGCAACGGCCCTCGAGCCGTGCCTGGCGACGGTCGGATGAAGACGTTCACGCACCGGGCCGACGGCCCGGACTACGTCGTGGAGGCGACCTTCGACGGCGTGCTGCGGCGAACGCGCTGGCGCGTGCGGCCGGGCGGCTGGCTGACGCTCGACTACGAGCTTCGCGTGCCGGGCGGCTCGCACCCGTATTTCGGCATCAGTTTCGACGCGCCGGCCGACCAGATCACCGGGATGCGCTGGCTCGGCCGCGGGCCCTACCGCGTCTGGAAGAACAGGCTCGACGGCCAGGGCGTCGGCGTGTGGGCCAACGCCGCCAACGACACGGTCACGGGGGAGAGCTGGACCTACCCGGAGTTCCGAGGCTTCTTCGCCGACCTCTACTGGGCGACGATCGGCACCCGCAGCGCGCCGGTGACCGTTGTCGCCGAATCGGCCGGCCTCTTCCTTCGCCTGCTGACGCCGCGCCAGCCCGCCGACCCGCGGTTCACCGCCGTCCAGTTCCCTGACGGCGACCTCTCGTTCATGCACGCCATCCCGCCGATCGGGACGAAGTTCCACGCCGCGGCCGCCTACGGGCCCGAGAGCCAGATGGGCCTCGTGAACGGCAGGACGGGGACGTACACCGGAACACTCCACTTCACGTTCGGCGGGCGGTAGGGGGGCAGGCGAGAGGAATCGGGACGGACTACTTGACCGCGGCCGTCCGGGTCTGCTCGAAGAGCTTCTTCAGCTCGCCGCTCATCACCTTGCGGCCGATGCTGCGCTTGGCGCCGCCTCCGAACCCGGCCACCTGGTCGGTCGAGGTGTGGTTGCCGTAGACCACCAGGGTACCGCCCTGCAGAGGAACGAAGCCGGCGAGCGCCTGCTCGAGGTTGTAGCCGGTGCTCACGTAGTATTGGCGCTGCACGATGACGAGGATGCCCCCGAACGTCCCCTGGAACGAGTGCGTCAGCGCGATGGTATCTTCGCCATTGGCCTTGAACTGCGCCCAGTAGAGCCGCTCGGCGAGGCCCGCGGGGGCACCCTTCGGGTAGCCGTCCAACAGGTCGTAGAATGCGCTTGGCAGCAGGGCGGCCTTTCGCCCCGTCGCGATCACCGCGCCGAAATCGCCGGCCAGGTCCCTCGCCGATCCGGCTCGCGCGTAGGGTGCCAGCCCCGCCAGGCCCTTCGTGCGGTAGGCGTCGAAGCGGGCCTGCAACTGGGCGCGAACCGTTTCCTGCAGTTTCGCCGCGTCCTTCGACACGGCACTGAGCGCGGCGATCTCCCCGGCGGAGAGATTGAGATCGCTGCCCGCCTTCGCTCCGGCGTACGCCTTCATCTGCGCCGGCGTCAGCTTGAGGGCCGAGAACTGCGCCGCGCCGCCGTCGGGCTTGAGCTCGCCGAACGCGATGATGTTCGGGTCGACCTTCTGGGCCAGCATGTCCTCTCGGAGCTGCTTCGCGAAGGTCTCGGGCGGCTGCTTCACGAAGAACACGATGCCGGCGTTGAGGTCGCGCTCGGAGGCGGTCGGAAGCGACGCTTCGACGAACTTGCCCGCCAGGGCCTGAGCCTCGGTATCCGCCGGGAACCCCAGCTTTGCGAGACCCGCCTTCACCACGTCGGTCTGCGCGAAACTCGAGACAGCCACGGAGCCGACGGCCGCGACGACGACCGCAACAAACCACGACGACACTCTTGCCGATGCTGCCATGCGGCCTCCCAGGATGCGATTCACCCAGGTCCGATTATGGCCCCGATCGGCGGGCTGTCAAGGCGACGGAGATAGAATAGGTCCGCCATGCCTCCGCCCGCGCAGAGCGCACGCGAGCGCGCCGACCGGTTCCTCGCCATCGCGCCCGACTTCCACCTCGGCTCCCTCGTCACCGAATCGTCGCACCCCTTGACGTCGAACCTGAGCGAGGTCACCTGCCGCAGCGCAGAGGCCGGTCTGGCGGCGCTCTTCGACGTCGACCGTGACGTCCTTCGGAAGTACGGCGAATGGTCCGAGACCGGACAGCCCGGCCGCATGGCCGGCGCCGCGCTCGAGGCGCTGAGACGCGGCGGACGCATCTTCTTCGCGGGTTGCGGCGCGACGGGCCGGCTCAGCATTCAGCTCGACTCCGTCTGGCGCGCATTCTGGCAGGACCGGCGCGTACGCGGCCTGAAGGCGCCGTCGCCCGAGGTCTGGGAGGACCGTACACGCAGCGTGATGGCCGGTGGCGACTACGCGCTCATCAAGTCGGTCGAGGGGTTCGAGGACTTCGCGCCGTTTGGCCGAAAGCAGGTCGCCGACCTCGGCCTGGCGTCGGGCGACACGCTGTTTGCGATCACCGAGGGCGGGGAGACCCCCTTCGTCATCGGCGCGGCATGGCACGGCGTCGAGGCCGGGGCTCGAGTCTTCTTCGTCTACAACAACCCGGACGATGTGCTCCGGGAGGCCGTCCGGCGCAGCCGCGAGATCCTCGACGACCCGCGCATCGAGAAGGTCAACCTGACGACCGGACCGATGGCCGTGACCGGCTCGACCCGGATGCAGGCGACGAGCATCGAGCTGCTGGCGATGCTGACGGTGCTCGAAATCGTGCTGCGGGAGCTGCTGGGACCGGGTGCCTGCCTGGACGAGGGCATCGGGCGCACCGACGCCGTGCCGGCGGAGATGCGGTCGGCCCTTCACGCGACCCACGCGGAGCTGACCAGCGCGCGCGTGATCGGGCCCCTCGCCCGCCTCGCCGAAACCGAGGAGCGAGTCTACCGCGGCGGCGGGCGGACCTCGTATTTCGCGAACTCGCTGGCCGTCGACGTACTGACCGACACCACCGAGCGGAGCCCCACGTTCTGCACGCCGTCGTTCAGGAAGTGGGACGACATCGAGGCCTCAGAGTCGTGGGCATTCCTCTTCAGGCCGGAAGCGTCGACTGAAGCGGCCTGGCCGGCGCTGCTCGGACGCCGACCGCAGACGATCGAGTGGAGCGAGGACGACATCCGTTCCCTGCTCGGAGAGGAGGCGGTGGCACGCCAGGCGGCCGTCGTCCGCGAGGTCGGCTATCGCGAGCTGATGCGATTCCGCATCGGCCTGGAGGGGACCTCCGACCGGCCGCTTCGCCCGGGCGACGCGGCGACGGTGGTCGTGTCGCAGGCCGACCTCCCTCTGCTGGCGTCGGCCGACGGGATCTTCACGCGGCAGCTCAACGCGGCCGTGACGGCCGGGGCCGACGCGGTGGTCGTGGCCGTGGGTCGCCGGGCCGAAGTCGAAGGGCTGCTGTCGTCAGCCGGCCGAGGCGCGGCGGGCCAACTCGTGGCCCTCGCCGTGCCCGACACGCGGTTCCTGATCGACCCGATGGCGAGGATCGGCGTGAAGATGCTCCTGAACGCGCTCTCCACCTGCACGATGGTGCGGCTCGGGCGCGTGCTCGGCAACCGGATGATCCACGTCGTGCCGAGCAACCTCAAGCTCGTCGACCGCTCGACCCGGTACGTCCGCGACCTGGCGGGTGTCCCGTACGAGAAGGCGTGCCACGCGCTGTTCGAGGCCATCGGCTACGTCGAGCCCCGACGGGCTGCCGGCAAGGCATACCCGCCGCCGGTGGGTATCGCCGTCATGTGCCTGCGCCACGCGATCGGCCCAGAAGAAGCGGAGGCGCGGCTGGCCGCGGGTCTGCTGCAATGAAACGAAGCCGAAGAGGCTCCGGGGAGAGCAGGAGCCGCCCACGGCGTGACACACAGCCGGCCGTGGTGAGCAGGGCGCGTCCGGTGACGTACCGAGCGTACGGCGAGCACTTCGAGCCAACCGCGCTCCAGCAGATGGAGAACGCCTGCCGCCTCCCGGTGGCGGTCGCCGGTGCGCTGATGCCGGATGCACACCAGGGGTACGGCCTCCCGATTGGCGGCGTGCTGGCGACCGACAACGCGGTGGTGCCGTACGCGGTCGGCGTGGACATCGCCTGCCGCATGAAGATGACGGTGCTCGATTGGCCGGCGTCCGCGCTCTCGACAGCGCAGGCGGAGCTGGCCCGGGCCATCGAGAAGGAAACCCGATTCGGAGTGGGCGCCGAGTTCAAGGAACGCCGCGACCATCCGGTGATGGATGGCGACTGGTCGGTCTCGGAGGTGACGGCGCGCCTGCGGGACCGGGCGTGGGCCCAGCTCGGTACGAGCGGAAGCGGGAACCACTTCGTGGAGTTCGGCGTCCTCACCGTTTCGGAGACGCTCAGCGGTCTCGGTGCCGGCGACTACCTCGCGCTGCTGAGCCACTCGGGGAGCCGCGGCACCGGCGCCGCGGTGGCCGACCACTACAGCCGCGTGGCGCGTCGGCTTCACCCGGAGCTCCCGCAGGAGCTCCGTCACCTGGCGTGGCTCGACCTGGCCACCGGAGAGGGCCTCGAGTACTGGGCCGCCATGGAGCTGATGGGACGCTACGCGGCCGCGAACCACGCGCTCATCCACCAGCACATTGCGCATGCGCTCCGGGCCGGCGTGAGGCTCGACATCGAGAATCACCACAACTTCGCATGGCGCGAGCGGCACGTTCTCTCCGACGGGTCCGATCGAGACGTGATCGTGCACCGCAAGGGCGCCACGCCGGCCGGACTCGACGTGCTCGGGATCATTCCGGGCTCGATGGCGACGCCCGGCTACGTCGTGCGTGGGAAGGGCGCGGCGGCGTCGCTCCGGTCGGCAGCACATGGCGCCGGCCGGCGCATGAGCCGCACCCAGGCGAAGAAGACGTTCGGATGGGAGGACGTCCGGCGGGTGCTGGCCGAGCGCAGGGTGACGCTGCTCTCGGCCGGCCTCGACGAGGTCCCGATGGCCTACAAGGACATCGAGGAAGTCATGGCCGCGCAGCAGGACCTCGTCAGCGTCGTCGCCCGGTTCGAACCCCGCCTGGTGAAGATGGCGCCGGCGGGCGAGCGGCCGGAGGACTAGGGCCGGCGGTGAGACGGCAGTCGTGGCCCGGTCCGCGCCTGCCACTCATGTGCCGGCCGGCCCTCCGCATCCGCTGCCAGCTGCCGACTGCCAGCTGCCAGCTGGTTACTTCTTGACGTGCCTCTTCACGAACTGCCCGACCAGCTGCTCCAG
This sequence comes from uncultured Acidobacteriota bacterium, assembly GCA_963783255.1. Taxonomy (GTDB): domain Bacteria; phylum Acidobacteriota; class Vicinamibacteria; order Vicinamibacterales; family Fen-181; genus FEN-299. Next base: position 339,418 of record CAWAMP010000014.1, read on the forward strand.
GTTCGGCGTGCCGATCTCCTGCAGCTGATAGGTCACCCGTACCGTCGGCTTTCGGATCTTCACGATCCGGTTCAAGTCGATCGGCGTCCCGATGACGACGACGTCGCACGGCACCTTGTTGATCGTCGTCTCCAGGTCCTTCACCTGCCCGGTGCCGTAGCCCATCGCGGGCAGCAGCATCCCGATGTCGGGGTACTTCCGGAACGTTTCGGTAATCGACCGGACGGTATACGGTCTCGGGTCCACGAGTTCGCTGGCGCCGTATTTCAGCGCGGCCACCACGCCCGCGCCGATCTTCATCTCGCCGTGCGTCAGCGTCGGGCCGTCCTCGACGACGAGTGCGCGCTTGCCGGTCAGCCGTTCGGGGTGGTCGACGAAGATGGGCGACGCGGCATCCACCACGACCGCCTTCGCATTCACCCTGCGGATGTTGGCGCGGAGCTGGTCGACGGCCTTCGGCTCGGCACTGTCGATCTTGTTGATGATGACGACGTCCGCCATCCGCAGGTTGGCCTCGGCGGGGTAGTAGCTCAACTCGTTGCCCACGCGCAGCGGGTCGGCCACCACGATGGCCATGTCCGGCTTGTAGAACGGCATGTCGTTGTTGCCGCCGTCCCACAGGATGACGTCCGCCTCGGCCTGCGCCTGCTCCAGGATGGCGCCGTAGTCCACGCCGGCGTAGATGATGATGCCCTCGACGATGTGCGGCTCGTACTCCTCCATCTCCTCGATGGTGCACTTGTGCTTCTTGAGATCGGCCAGGCTGCCGAAGCGCTGCACCTTCTGCTTCTCGAGGTCGCCGTACGGCATCGGGTGGCGAATCGCGGCGACCTTGAGGCCGTGGCGCTGCAGCAGGTGGGCGATGCGCCGGCTGGTCTGGCTCTTGCCCGAGCCCGTCCTGACCGCGCAGACGGAAATCACCGGCTTCGTGCTCTCGAGCATCGTCGGCCGCGCGCCCAGGAGCTTGAAGTGGGCGCCCGACGCGTTGGCGATCGAGCCGCGGCTCATGACGTAGTTGTAGGGCACGTCGCTGTAGGCGAAGACGACCTCCTCCACCCCGTGCCTGCGGATGAGGGACTCGAGGGCATGCTCGTCGACGATTGGAATACCCTTGGGATACAGGCGTCCGGCCAGCGACGCCGGGTACTTGCGCCCGTCGATGTTCGGAATCTGGGTCGCCGTGAAGGCGACGACGTCGTACGCCTCGTTATCGCGGTAGACGGTATTGAAGTTGTGGAAGTCGCGCCCGGCGGCTCCCATGATGACGGTCTTGATCCGGCGCATGAATGACCTCTCGCTGATGTGAGGGACCGGGGGACACGGGCCCTATCCCCCTATGACCTTCCCGATCCTGGCCACCGCCCAGTCGATCTCGTCCTTCGTGATGACGAGCGGTGGCGCGAACCGGATCACGTGCTCGTGGGTCTCCTTGCACAGGATCCCCTCGTCCTTGAGCTTCTCGCAGTAGGGGCGCGCCCGGCCGGTCATCTCGAGGCCGATCCAGAGGCCGAGGCCGCGCACCTCCTTGATGTTCGGGCTCTTGATCTCCCGCAACCTGTCCAGGAAGTACGTCCCGAGCACCGCCGAGTTCTCAACCATCTTCTCGTCGACCAGGACCCGGAGCGCGGCGCGGGCGATCGCGCAGGCGAGCGGGTTGCCGCCGAACGTGCTGCCGTGGTCGCCCGGCTTGAACACCCCCAGCACCTCCTTGGACGAGAGCACCGCCGACACGGGGTAGAACCCGCCCGACAGCGCCTTGCCGATGATCACCAGGTCCGGCCGGATGCCTTCGTGCATGAAGGTGAACAGCTTGCCCGTCCGGCCGAGCCCCGACTGGATTTCGTCGGCCATGAAGAGCACGTTGTGCGCCCGGCACGCCTCCCACGTTTCGCGCAGGAACCCCGCGGGTGGAACCACGATGCCCGCTTCGCCCTGAATCGGCTCGACGAGGAAGGCGCAGGTGTTCGGCGTGATGGCGTCAATCACCGCCCTGGCGTCGCCGTAGGGCACGATCTTGAAGCCGGGCGTGAACGGCCCGAAGCCGTCGCGGTACTGCTCGTCGGTCGAGAAGCTGACGATCGTGATCGTGCGGCCGTGGAAGTTGTTGGAGCAGGCGATGATCTCGGCCTGGCCCTCGGGAATGCCCTTGACCTTGTAGCCCCACTTCCGCGCGGTCTTCACCGCGGTCTCGACCGCCTCGGCGCCCGAATTCATGGGCAGCGCCACGTCGAAGCCGGTCAGGTCGTGCAGTTCCTTGTAGAGGAGCGGCAGTTGATCGTTCCTGAACGCGCGCGAGGTCAGCGTGACCTTGTGCGCCTGCTCGAGCATCGCCTGCATGATCGCCGGGTGGCAGTGCCCCTGGTTCACCGCGGAATACGCCGCCAGGCAATCGAGGTACTTCTTCCCGTCGACGTCATAGACCCACGCACCCTCCGCCCGCGAGATGACGACGTCGAGCGGGTGGTAGTTGTGGGCGCCGTACTCGTTTTCGAGGTCGATGAACTCCTGCGTCTGCATCACACTCTCCTGTGTTTCTACCGCTTCGAGCTGCCAGCTGGCAGCTGTCAGCTGACAGCCGGTCTACTCGTCCCAGAGCATCGACAGCAGCGCCATCCGCACGTAGAGCCCGTTGTTGGCCTGCCGGAAATACAGGGCCCGCGGGTCCTCGTCCACGGCCTTGTCGATTTCGACGGTTCGCGGCAGCGGGTGCAGGATCAGTGCGTCCCGCTTCATCGTCTTGAGCACCGTGGCGTCGATGGTGAACCGGCCGTGGGTGCCGCGGTCGGCGAGCCGCTCGGGGCGGATGCGCGTCTGATACACCACGTCCACCTCGCGCAGCACCTTCGCCGCGTCGTGCTCGAGGGCGAACCAGGCGTCGTGTTCGGCCAGGTGCTCGAGGATGTCCGGCTTCATCTGCATCTCGGGCGGGCTGACGAAGTAGATCTTCACCCGCTCGAACTTGCTCAGCAGGTAGGCCAGCGACCGCGCCGTGCGGCCCCGGTCCAGCTCGCCGATGAACGCGATGCTGAGCCCCTCGATCGGCCGCTCCCGGTAGATGGTGTACAGGTCGAGCAGCGCCTGCGTCGGGTGCTGCCCGCCGTTGCCATCGCCGGCGTTGATGACCGGCACCTTCGAGACCCTTGCCGCCCTCGCGGCGCCGCCGGCCTGGGTGTGCCGGATCACGATCACGTCCGAGTAGCCGCCGAGGATCCGGATCGTGTCTTCGACCTGCTCGCCCTCGACCTCGGACGAGAAGAAGCCGGCCTGCTCGGTCGACAGCACCCGGCCTCCGAGGCGGTACATGGCCGCCTCGAACGAGAACCGGGTCCGGGTGGACGGCTGGTAGAACAGCGACGCCATGATCCGGCCCTGGTAGTCGAGCGTGCCGCCGCGCGCGGCGATCTTCTCCATCCGGCGCGTGCGGCCGAACAGCTCCATGAGGAGCGGCACGGTGAACTGCTGCGACTCGACGACGTGATCCAGCTTCATACAGGCGGCTCTCGGCCCTCGGCGGAACCCTTCCCACGGCCCCAGATCGCACGATCCCCAGATCGCACGATCCCCAGATTCGCGTTCCTTCGTCCGTCACCCCTGGACGATGTGCGTCCCCGCCTCGCCGCGCGCGGCGGCGCGCATGTGCTCGTACGACGTGATGATCACCACGCGGCCGCCGTCTCTCAGGAACCGCAGCGCGGACTCGACCTTCGGGCCCATGTTGCCCGGCGGGAACTGGCCGGCGGCCCTGTAGGCCTCCATCTCCGCCGCGGTGACGCGGCCGAGCGCCCGCTCGGCGGGCTTGCGGTAGTCCACGTACACGCAGTCGGTGTCGGTCGAAATGACGAAGCAGTCGACGCCCAGCCTGGTGGCCAGGAGCGCCGAGACCCGGTCCTTGTCGATGACCGCCTCGACGCCCTTCAGCCCGTCCGGAGTCCTCATCACGGGGATGCCGCCTCCTCCGGCCGCGACGACCAGCACACCCTGGGCGAGGAGCCCGCGGATCACCGGCTCCTCGACGATCTCGATCGGCTCGGGCGACGGCACGACGCGCCGGTAGCCGCGCGCCGCGTCCTCGACCACGTGCCAGCCGTGCAGCCGCGCCCGTTCCTCGGCGTCGCCGCGCGAATAGAACGGACCGATCGGCTTGGTCGGGTGACGCATGGCCGGGTCGTCCGCCGACACGACCACCTGCGAGAGCACCGTCGCCACCTGGGCTCGGATCCCGGCAGCCTGCAGCTCGTTGTAGAGCGACTGCTGCAGCAGATAGCCGATTTCGCCCTGCGTGGTGGCGTCGCACACGTCGAGCGCCTGGCTGTACACCTGGTCGGAGGCCCGCTCCGACCTGAGCAGCGCCGCGCCGACCTGAGGGCCGTTGCCGTGTGTGACCACCAGGCTGAACCCGTCCTGGATCAGCCCGACGATCGCGCGGGCCGTCCGGCGGGCGTTGGCGAGCTGCTCGGCCACCGTGCCCTTCTCGCCGGCGCGAATGAGCGAGTTGCCCCCGATGGCGACCAGTGCAGTGCGGGACATCGGCTAGGCCATCAGCTCCAGCATGATCGCCTTCTGGGCGTGGAGCCTGTTCTCGGCCTCCTGGAAGACCACCGCGCGCGCCGAGTCGATCACCCCCGCCGTCACCTCCTCGCCCCGGTGGGCCGGCAGACAGTGCATGAACGAAACATCAGGCTTCGCACGCGCGACCATGGCCTCGTTCACCTGATAGGGCCGGAACAGCTGCGCGCGCGCTTCGGATTCGGACTCCTGGCCCATGCTCGCCCACACGTCGGTGTAGATGACGTCCGCCCCGCGTACGCCTTCCACCGGGTCGTTCGTGACGACGATGCCGCCGCCCGTCTTCGCCGCCTGGGCCGTCGACCACGTCACGGCGTCGCCCCTGGGCTCGTAGCCGGGCGGCGTGACGACGGTCACGTGTGCGCCGAGCAGCGCGCCGGCGAACATGAGCGAGTGCGCGACGTTGTTGCCATCGCCGACGAATGCCAGCCTGACGCCGTCGACCCGTCCCTTGACCTCCTTGATGGTCAGGAAGTCGGCCACGGCCTGGCAGGGGTGGCTGTAGTCGGTGAGGCCGTTGATGATCGGGACCGAGGCCTCCTTCGCCATCTCCTCGACGATCTCGTGCGCGAAGGTGCGGATCATGATCCCCTGGACCATGCGCTCGAGGTTCTTCGCCACGTCGTGGATCGACTCGCGCTTGCCGAGGTTGATCTCGGCAGGCGACAGGTACACCGAGAAACCGCCCAGCTGCTGGATGCCGACGTCGAACGTGACCCGCGTGCGGAGGGAGGGCTTCTCGAAGATCATCGCCAGCGTCTTGCCCCGGAGCGCGGTCGAGAACTCCTCCGGCCTGGCCTTGATGTCGGCAGCGAGTTCGAGGAGGTGGTGCACCTCCGCGGGGGTGAAGTCGCGGAGTGAGAGGAAGTCGTCGGCGAACATGGGCGCTCCTTGAGTGGGCGAGGACCGTGAGCGGACCACCGGTCAGTCCGGGGATCGACGCCCAAGCCGCGATTACATCCTAGCTGGTCGCGGGAGGTCAAGTTGGCGGAAGGTTATGCAGCAGGCAGTATGCCGCCGGCAGCAGGCCGCAGGCAGCGTGCCACGCGCGATCAGCGGCCCGATGCTTACCGCGTGCTACGTCAGAACCGGCCGCCGCGGGCCGCGGCGGCGGCGGCGGCGGGCGGGCAGGCGCGGCGCGGGGGGCGGCATCCCGCCGTTCTCCCTGAGATCGGCGAGGAGCGCGCGCCATCTGGCGGCGGACTCCGGCGCATCGCCGTGTATCTCGAGCCACGCCAGCGCGTCCGCGAACGCGCCGCGCGCGACGAGCGCCCTGGCCGCGCGCGGCGACAGGTTCGGGTCGCGCAGGCGGCGCTGGAGCGCGAGCACCTGGTGGAGCCGCTCGACATCGCGCCGTGCAACCGGCAGCATGCCGAGCCGCGGCGCCGCCGCCTCCCGCGCCGCGTGGCCGCCGTCCAGCGGGAATCCGACCGGCACGAGCAGGCTCCCGAGAAGGACCGGATTCGAGAACGTGTCCGGCACCGCCTCGAAGCGCTGACGGTAGGCGTCGAGCCTCGCAAGCGACTGCGAGACCTCTTCGCTGACAGCGGCGCGCTGGAGCTCCGGCGTGATCGCCTCCAGCAGGCCGAGACGGGCCGCCGTGCGGAAGACCGGCGCGCTCGCGCCGGTCCGCAGGATCTTGTCAGTACTCCTCCATCAGCCTGGCCGGAGAGCTGCGGGCGATCTCTCCGCGGTTTCTGCGGATGGCCTGGTCAACCGGAGGATCGAGCGCGAATCCAAGCCGTTCGGCGAAGGCGACCGCGCGCAGCATCCGCACGGGATCCTCGAGGAACCGCTCGTCGGGATCGCCGATTGCCCTGATGACGCGCTCGCGGAGATCGCGCAGGCCCCCAACGTAGTCGATAATGGAGAATGTCGCGATATCGTAGAAGAGCGCGTTGATCGTGAAGTCGCGCCGGAACGCGTCTTCTTCGGGCGTGCCGAACGTATTGTCGCGGCGGATCAGCAGGTCGCGCGCCGTCGGTTCGTGTTCGGCGCCGCTGCCCTCCTCGGCATGCGACGCTTCTTCGCGAGCCGCACGCGGCTCTTCGACGAGATCGGACTGCGGCACGTGGCGGCGGAACGTGGCAACTTCGATGACCTTCTGGCCGAACTTCACGTGCACGAGACGGAAGCGGCGGCCGATCACCCAGCAGTTGCGGAAGAGTCGCTTGACCTGATACGGATGCGCCGACGTGCCGATGTCGAAATCCTTGGGGCGGCGGCCGAGCAGCAGATCGCGCACGCTGCCGCCGACGAGGTAGGCGACGAATCCGGATTGCTTGAGACGGTACAGGACCTTCAGCGCGTCGGAATCAACATCGCGACGCGACAACGAGTGCTCGGAGCGCGGAATGACGGTCGGCTCCACCATCGCGAGAGGATTATATCAAATGCCGGGCTGTCAACACACACAAGTCTATGCTCTGCAAAGGGTTAGCGCACGGTTCGCGCTGGCCGCCGCCCTCGTGGTCTTTCCGGCCCTCCCGCTTCACGCGCAGGGGCAGCTCGAGGCCGCCCGCCAGCTCTACAATCAGGGGCGATTCGATCAGGCGATTGAAACCGCGTCACGGTTCCGCGCGACGGCCGCCTCGGATGGCGCGAACCTCCTGCTCGGCCGCTCGTATCTGGAGCGATTCCGGAAGACCAGAGACGACGCCGACCTCGCCGCGGCGCGGGAGGCGCTGCGCGCGGTGCGGCCGGCGCCGTTGCCGCCGCAGGATCGCACCGACTACCTGGTGGGCCTCGGCGAACTCCTGTACCTCCAGGAGTCTTTCGGTCCCGCCGTCGAGATGTTTCGAGTGGCGCTCGATTCCGGCTACGCTCTCGGGCCGGGGGCGCTCGAACGGGTCTTCGACTGGTGGGCGACCTCGCTCGACCGCCAGGCACAGTCGGGTACCGCCGACAACCGGTTTGCCGCCTACTGGGCGCTACGCGACCGGGCTCGCCTAGAATTAGGTCGAATGCCAGGATCGGTTTCAGCATCCTACTGGTTGGCAGCTTCAAGCCGGTATTTAGGTGATTTGACCAACGCACTAGATGCCGCCGTGGCAGGCTGGATCAGGGCGCCGTTCGGGGAGGAACGTGGCCGGGTCCTGCGCGCCGACCTCGACCAGCTCGTGTTGGAGGCGATCATCCCCGAGCGCGTGCGGGCGGCGGGGTCGACCGACGCCGAGCGGGAACGAGCGGCGGCCGCCCTTCGCGCGGTGTGGGAGGGCGTGAAGGCCGACTGGCCGAACAAGCAGTAGGCCGCTCTACGCGGCTACCCCTTCGCTTCCTTCCAGTTCTCGCCGACGCCGACATCGACGGTGAGTGGCACGGACAGCTGCGCCGCGCCCTCCATCCCAGCGCGCACGAGCGCCACCACCTCGTCGGTCTCCTCTCGAGGCACTTCGAACAGCAGCTCGTCGTGGACGGTCAGCGTCATTCGTGCGCGCGCGCCGCGCGCGCGCCGCCGGCCGAGCGCCAGGTCCACGTCGATCATGGCGCGCTTCAGGATGTCGGCTGCGGTTCCCTGGATCGGCAGATTGACCGACACGCGTTCGGCCGCCGCCCGCACCTGCGCGTTCTGGCTGGTCAGCTCGGGGACCAGGCGGCGCCGTCCGAACAGCGTCTTCACCACGCCGGTCTTCCGGGACTCGGCGAGCAGCGTGTCGATGAAGCGCCGCACTTCGGGGAAGCCCGCGAAATAGGCGTCGATGAACGCCTGCGCCGACTGCTGGGAGACCCCGATGTCCTTCGCCAGCGTGAACGCGGTCTTCCCGTAGAGCAGCGCGTAGTTGATGATCTTCGCGCGCCGCCTGAGCTCGTGCGGATCGATCCCGCTCTCTGTTCCGAAGACCTTCAGGGCGGTCTGGTCGTGGATGTCGTCGCCGCGGCGGAACGCTTCGATGAGGGTGGCGTCGCCCGACAGGTGCGCCAGCACCCGCAGCTCGATCTGCGAGTAGTCGGCCGAGATCAGCACCGAGCCCGGCTCGGCTACGAAGGCGGCGCGGATCTCGCGGCCCAGTTCGGAGCGGATCGGGATGTTCTGCAGGTTCGGGTCGCTGCTGCTCAGCCGCCCGGTGGCCGCGACGGCCTGGTTGAACGACGTGTGGACACGTCCCGTCGCCGGGTTCACGAGCAGCGGAAGCGCGTCGACGTAGGTCCCCTTGAGCTTCTGGACGCCTCGCCACTCCAGGACCAGCCGCGGCACGTCGTGCACGAGGGCCAGCTCCTCGAGCACGTCGGAAGCGGTCGACGCGACGCCTGTCTTGCCGGTCTTCTTGCCGGCCGGCAGCTGCAGCCTGTCGAAGAGAACCTCCGAGAGCTGCCGCGGCGAGTTGATGTTGAACGGCCCGCCGGCCAGCTCGAAGATCTTCGCGCTGGCATCGGCCAGTTCGCGCTCCAGGCGGCCGGACAATCGGCCGAGCACCCCGCAATCCACCTTGACACCAGCCTGCTCGAGACCGGCGAGGACCGGGATCAGCGGCTGTTCGAGGTCGCGGTAGACGCCGTCGAGGCGTTCGGCGGCGAGAGCCGGGCCCAGCCGCTCCTCGAGCTGCAAGGCCAGATCGACACGCTCACCGGCGAAATCGAGGACGGCCGCCGGCGGAAGGTCCTCGAGACCGCGCGCCTTCGCTCCGCGCCCGCACACCGTGTCCTCGGTGAGCGCCTTGTAGCCGACGTGCTGCAGCGCGACCTCCTCCAGCGGGTGAGCGGACCTGGTCGCGTCGAGCAGGTAGCTGGCGATCATGGTGTCGAACCCGAGGCCGCGGAGCGCCACCCCACAGCGCGCGAGCGCGAGATGGTCGCGCTTCAGGTCGTGACCGACCTTCTCGACCTCCGGGTCCTCGAACACCTCCTTCAAGGCCGCGATGGCGTCGCGCCGGTCCGGCTGGGGGCCCGCGTCCAGCGCGTGGTGCGCCAGGGGGATGTAGCTGGCCTGCCGGCTGCCGGTCGAGAGCGCGATGCCGACCACGTCCGCCTGCACCGGGGGTCCGGCGGTCGTCAGTGTCCGCAGCGCGAACCTGCCCTTCGCGCGCAGGTCGGCCGCCAACGCCCGCACGCCTTCGACGGTCTCGACGATGGTGTAGCGGGAGGAGACGGTTTCGGCGGTGGGCGCGAACTCGTTCAGGAGCGACCTGAATCCGAGTTCGCCGAAGAGCGCGTAGCATGCCTCCCGGTCCGGCCCGCGGTAGCCGAGCGCCGCGACCGTGAGTGCGACCGGCGCGTCGCGCCGGATGCGCGCCAGCTCGCGGCTCTGGCGCGCGAGGTCTCCGCCGGCCAGGAGCGCCTCGCGGTACTTCCGCTGCGGCACCTCCGCGGCGTGTTCCAGCAGCGCGTCGAGCGACCCAAAGGCCGTGATCAACTCGCGGGCGCCCTTGTCGCCTATCCCGGGCACACCCTTGATGTTGTCGACCGGGTCGCCCGTCAGCGCCAGGACGTCCACCACCTGCTCGGGCGGGACGCCGAACTTCTCGCGCACGCCGTCCGCGTCGTACCAGGTGCCGTCGTCGCGCGGGTTGAACAGCCGCACGCCGCCTCCGACGAGCTGAAACATGTCCTTGTCGCCGGTGACGATGACGACCTCGCACCCCTCGCGCGTCGCGCGGTCGGCGAGCGTGCCGATGACGTCGTCCGCCTCGAAGCCCTCGCACGAGACGGCTGGAACGCCGAGCGCCTCGCATGCGCGAAGCACGAACGGGATCTGTTCGACGAGGTCGTCCGGCATCGCCGGGCGGTTGGCCTTGTAGTCGGTCGCCAGGTCGGACCTGAACGTGGGCCCGGCCAGGTCGAACGCGCAGGCAATGAGCGCGGGGCGTTGGTCGGCCACGAGCTTGCGCAGCATTGCGACGAAGCCGTAGACGGCGTTGGTCGACCGGCCGCCCGGGCCGGTCAGGCCGCGTATCGCGTGATAGGCGCGATAGATCTGCGAGTGGCCGTCGATGAGGAACAGGACCGGGCGCGTCGGCGTCGGCTCGTGGGTGTTCATGGGAGAGGCCGTCTCGGGCGTGGCGGGTGACGCGGGTATATTATCATTGGCCGACATGGCGAACGCGCGAAGGTGGCGTCTCTGGCGCGCCGCAGGCAGCCTCGTGGCGGCAGCGGCCCTGGCGGCAGCCGGGTGCGGGCAGGGGCTGCTGAAGCAGTTCGAATACGACGAAGACGTGTACCTGGCGCTGGACGGGACGGCGACCGTCTACGTGAACGGGTCGCTGCCGGCGTTCGTCGCCCTGCGCGGGGCCGACTTCGACGTCAACCCCGCGGCGCGGTTCGACGCGGACCGCGTCGCCGCCTTCTTCGAAGGCCCCGGCGTCCGCGTCGTCCGCGTCACCAGCTCCCGGCGCCAGGGGCGACGGTTCGCGCACGTCCGCCTGGAGGTCGCCGACATCCGGAGGCTGCCGGAGGCGCGCGCGTTTTCCTGGGCCACGATCCGGTTCGACCGGATGGACGCCTTGTACCGTTTCCGCGAGGACCTCGGCGCGTCGGCCAACAAGGCCGTGGCGACCGTGAGCTGGACGGGAGCCGAGATCGTCGGATTCCGCCTGCACCTGCCGAGCAAGATCGCGTATCACAACGCGGGAGCCGACAACCTCCTGCGCGGCAATATCCTCGCCTGGGAGCAGACGCTCGCCGAGCGGCTGGCGGGTCAGAGGCTCGAGATGGAGGCGCGGATGGAGCCGACCACCATCCTCTACCACACCCTCTGGCTCTTCCTCGGCAGCATGGCCGCGGCGTTCACCGTGCTGGCGCTGATCATCTGGTGGGTGGTGAAGAAGGGGAAGGACAGGCTTGCCGGCGGTTCGGCACAGACACCGTAGCGGTCGGTGGCCGCTGGCCAGTGTGACACGTGTCGGACGCCACGTGTCGGACGCCGCGTTGACATCCCTGGCTGCCGGGACTTACCCTTCGCTCGGAGTCCGATGGAGCCGCCAGTCTGGCAGCGAGGGCGGCGGGAGCCGGCAAGGAGGGTTCTCGCATGCGGCCGACTCAGCTGGCCGTGTTCGGGGTTTTGCTGATGGGCACCGACGCCTGCCCTGGAGCCGCCCAGCCGGCCGCCCCCAGGGGACCTGCCGCCCGCTCGGCACACGAGCGGGTCGACGAGCGCCGGCGGATGGTCGAGTCCCAGATCGCCCGACCCCGCGACGGCCGCGACCCTGTCTCCGATGTCCGGGTGCTCGACGCCATGCTCGCCGTCCCGCGGCACGCGTTCGTGCCGGTCGCGGTCCGCGACCAGGCCTACGACGACACGCCCCTGCCCATCGGCCGCGGGCAGACGATCTCCCAACCCTACATCGTCGCGCTCATGACCGAACACCTGCGCCTGCCGGCGGGCGGGAAGGTCCTGGAAATCGGAACCGGCTCCGGATACCAGGCGGCCGTGCTCGCCCACCTGACGCCGAATGTCTACACGATCGAGATTGTCGAAGAGCTGTCGCGGATGGCGGCGCAGAACCTGAAGGACGAGGGCTACGGCGGGGTTCGGCTCCGGCACGGCGACGGCCACCTCGGATGGCCGGAGCAGGCGCCGTTCGACGCCATCATCGTGACCTGCGCGCCGGATGCGCTTCCGCCTCAGCTCTGGAATCAACTCAGGCCCGGCGGCCGGGTCGTGATTCCCATCGGGCCCGTGGATCGCGTCCAGCAGCTCGTGGTCGTATCCAAGGCGGCCGACGGCCAGCGCCGCACGGAAACGATCACCGACGTCCGCTTCGTGCCGATGGTGCGCGAGCCGTCGCCCGACTAGCCCCGAGGGTCGACGGCCGTCCTCGTCTCGTAGACCGAGAGAATCCTCTCGCGGAAGACCGGCAGGTAGGTGAACAGCGAACTGAAGTAGTTCCGGTGGATGCTCAACACCTCGACGTCGGTGGCCGCCCGAACCGTGGCGGTGCGCGGCGTATTGGCGAGGATCCCGATCTCGCCGAAGAACTGGTCCTTTCCGAGCCGAGTCAATACGACGTCGGGTTTGCCAGGGGTCTCGCGGATCACATCCACTTCGCCTGTGCCGATGACATAGAGCCGGTCCGGGTAGTCGCCCTGGCGGAAGATGACGTCCCCTGCCTTGTAGCGCTTCTCGACGATGCTGCGCAGCCGCGCCTTGATGCCTGACAGCGCGGCGTAGCCGAAACAGCAGGCGGCCAGCAAGATCAGCCCCTGGCCGACCATCATGAACAGCACCATCGTGTACGGCGTGAATCGGAGTGTGTAGATCACCGCCGTCATCAGGCCCGCGATCGCCAGCACGCCGGCCAGCTGCAGGACGCGAGGGTGTGGATAGAGAGGATCGGTCTTCATCGCTATGCCCCCCTCCTCTCCGGTGCCAGGTGGCTGAGGCCGTGACAGGACGTACACCTCGCCTCGCCGGTGACGATCCGGGGCACGAGGCCCGCGTGCTTGGCGACGCTGTTGAACTTCGCCGACTGCCCGTGGCAGTCCAGGCAGATCGTGAAACGGTAGGGTCGGGAGATTCGCACCGGGAGGGCGTAGGAGCCGGTGGATTCCCTCCAGATATGGGTGACGCCGGCGAGCTTGGCTTCCAGGGTCCCGAACAGGCCGTAGTCCGTGTGGCAGACGTAGCAGTGGCTCTGCTGGATGTAGCGGTTCTTGAAATGCACGGCGGCGAGCCGGTCGCTCCCGGGGTTCGTCATGTCGTCCACGAACAGCCGCATGACGTGACAGTGCTGACAGAAGGAGACGTTCTTGGCCTGCTCGAGGCCGACCGCGCTTCCGAGCACCATGATGGGCAGTGGCATGACACAGATGCCGATGAACATGATCCACTGGGATGCGGCGGTCGTGAGGTGCCGGCGCCTGAACACGAGGACGTATCCGATGAGGCCGACGGCGCCGATGACGCCGAACAGGCTGATGTTGCCGGCCCATTCCATCGCATAGTCCTTGCGCACCTGGTACTCGGTGCCGGCCGTGGTCTGCGCCAGCAGCGTGCAGCCGAGGATTGCCGAGACGAACAGGGCGGCGAGCCATCGCGCGTGTGTCTTGACCGGGAACATCCGCCCCTCCTTGTCCGAGCGCCGTCCATCCATCGTCATCGTCGGCCCGTCCCGCCCTCGGATTCGCCCGGCCGCTCGTCGCAGAGGGCGAACACGTGGTCTGGCCGGTCGAATCCTTTGGCCTGCATCTCCCCGAGGTCCCTGAAGGTGAAGGCGTCGCCGGCCATGACCTTCGTGACGGAGCACGCAAGAACGCGCCCCGTCGCGTCGGTGGCGAACTTCTCCAGGCGGAACGCCAGTACCGACCGGCTCGCCGACGAGCGACAGGCCAGTCGGCTGGGCCCCTCCGAAACTGTCGAGGAGCACGGGTCCCGTCGCCAGCGCCCAGTCGATCTGCAGCGGGAAACCGGGAAGCTCCCAGACCGCGGCGTCCGCCCCGATGGTCCGGGCCAGACGGTCGAGAGCGAGCGCCGCCCGGCACGCCTCCACGGCCTGGCTGCCGCAGAGGTTGCCTTCCCAGAACGCTAGGAGGGCGTCCCCGTGGTACTCCTTGACGGTGCCACCGAGATCGGCGACCGCTCCGCTCAGGATTTCGAACACCCGGTTCACCGAGTGCTGGAGTTCGACGGGCGGCGCCCGCCGGACGAGCGTCGTGTAATCCCTGATGTCGCCGACGAGCACCGTTGCGATGCTGCTGCCCGCCACCCCGACCGTTCGCCCGACGGTCGGCTGCGGGAGGGCACCACCGGCGGGTTCGCTTCCCTCGAACACAAACTCGGTCTCGGTACCGATCGAGAGCCTCTGGCCGTGGCGGACTTCGACCTCGACGTTGGGCACCATGCGGCGCCCGTCGATCCGGGTGCCGTTCCGGCTCACGTCCCTGGCGAAGCACCGTCCGTCGGCCGCGTGCCGGACCACGCAGTGGCGCCTCGAAACGGTCGGGTCGGCGACGAGCAAAAGGCCCGGCGCTGGAGGACCGGCCTCGTCGTCACGCCCGATCTCGATCTGATCGTGGAAGACGTAGCGCTGCTCTCCGGGCGTGCCCTGGCCCCAGACGAGCGCACACACGCAGCGTGCTTCGCCGGGCGGCGGAGCGACGTAACGTGGACGAGCGGGAGAGAGGGCGGCAGTCATGCCGTGCGGATGCAGCCGACGGTGGACGCGCGCGAACCGCTGACGAAGGTGGCCGCTCGGGGGCGTGCCGGATTCGGACGGGACTCCCGGTCGCCGCGCGACGCGCATCCCTCCGCTCCAGGCAGTCCGGCCAGTCGGCGCCGACAATAACACAGCGGGCGCGCGGTCATCAACCGACCGCAGACAACTGAGAACTGTCAACTGAGCACTGACAACGGTCAACTATCGACCAGCCCTACTCACCCAGGAAGTAGGCTGTGGCGATGCCACCCGCCAGCAGCAGCAGCTGCTTGAACGCGCGGGCGTTCACGCGACCCTTGTGAAGGTCCGGCATCAGGTCGGCCATCGAGATGTAGAGGAAGCTGGCGGCGGCGAACGTCAGCGCGTAGGGCAGGAAGCCCGGCAGCCTGTCGAAGGCCAGGAACGCCGCAATGGTCCCCGTGATCGCGCCGGCCGCCGAGAGGATGCTGAGACCCAGGGCGGAGCCCCGCCGGTAGCCTGCGTGGAGCAGGACGGCGAAGTCCCCGACCTGCTGGGGCACCTCGTGGAGGGCCACGGCGATGGCCGTGCTGACGCCGAGGGGGAAGGACGTCTGGACCGCGGCGCCGATGGCGACACCGTCAACGAAACTGTGAAAGCCGTGACCGATGAGGACCAGCGCGCCGGGCCGGCCGTGGGCGTCGCAGTCCTCGCTGTGGCAGTGGTGCCACAGGACGAGTTTCTCGAGAACGAAGAAGCACATGATGCCGGCGAGCAGCACCACGCCCGTCCGCGCGGCGCTGAGATCGCCGAGCACCTCCGGCAGGATCGAGAGCAGCGCCACGCCAAGCAGCGTCCCGACGGCGTAGCTCACCAGGTGGGGCACCAGCATCAGTCTGGTCTTCGGCGTGACCAGGAGCAGGCCCGAAGCGATGAAGAGGCTGCCGAAGCTGCCGAGGACGCTCAACCCGAGGGCCGAGGCAAAGAGGCGCACCCCCGCATCATAAGCCAGCGGCCGGCCGTCCGTCGACCCAGCGCCCGCACCTGTCGGCCCGGCCTACCTTCGCAGCCCCTCCGTGAACCGCTGGCCGTCGCGGTCGGCCAGGAGGCGGACGGGGTGAAAGCCGGCTGCCTCCAGCAGAGCGGCAGCGCCGCCCGCGGCGCGGAAGGCGTCGAGGCCTGGGGAGCGGGCCCGGATGCGCCTGAACGTCGACCCGGGCTGGCCCTCGACGATGATCAGCCGGCCGCCCGGCCTCAGGGTCCGGGACAGCGCCCGCGCCAGGTCCGAACGGCCCGGACCGTCGAGCGCGACGAGAAACGTCGGTCCCGCGTCCACGACCGCGGCGTCAAACGCGCCGTCGTCCACCGGCAGCCCCGGCAGTGCGGCAACCCGGATGTCTTCCAGCAGCACGCCGGCCTCGACGGCGACGGCCGCGAACCTGGCTGCCGCCTCTTCGGCCCCCACCACCACGACCGAGCGCCCGGTCAGGCCGACCTTCGCCGCCAGCTGCACCGAGAGCTGCGCGTCGTCGCCGACCATCAGGAGCCGCTCGCCCATGCGCACGCCGATCATGGCGAGTGCGAGTGCGTAGCGCTGGGAGCGGCCGCGGTCGAAGAGAAAGTCTCGGAAACTCGACATGGGGACCTGCTACCTGCTTGGACACCGGAACCGCGCCCGGCGCTTCGACGGGCACCGGAGCGGGGGCTCATGATATAGTTTTTGACCGTGAAACAACCAGCTCAGATCGCCCCGGCCGAGGGGAAGCTCGGCATCCTGCTGGTCGGCCTCGGCGCCGTCAGCACCACGTTTATCGCCGGCGTCGCGGCCGTCCGCAAGGGGATTGCCAAGCCGATCGGCTCTTTGACCCAGATGGGGACAGTCCGACTGGGCAAGCGCACCGAGTCGCGCACGCCGATGATCAAGGACTTCGTGCCCCTCGCCTCGCTCGACGACATCGTGTTCGGCGGGTGGGACATCTTCGAAGACGACTGCTACGACGCGGCGCTCACGGCCGGCGTGCTCGAACCGTCCCTGCTCGCGCAGGTCAAGTCCGAGATGCAGGCCATCAAGCCGTGGCCGGCGGTGTTCGATCGCCGGTACGTGAAGCGGCTGGACGGCCCGAATGTCAAGAAGGGCGCCAACAAGATGGAGTTGGCCGAGCAGCTGCGCGACGACATCCGGCGGTTCAAGCGCGAGAACAACCTCGACCGGCTCGTGATGATCTGGTGCGGCAGCACCGAGGTCTTCATGACCGAGACCGAGGCGCACCAGTCGATCGAGGCCTTCGAGAAGGCGCTGCTGGCGAACGACGTGAACATTCCGTCGAGCATGGTCTACGCCTACGCGGCGCTGAAGGAAGGGATCCCCTACGCCAACGGCGCGCCGAACTTGACGGTGGACGTTCCCGCCATGATGGAACTGGCCGTCAAGCACGGATCTCCCGTCGCCGGCAAGGACTTCAAGACGGGGCAGACGCTCATCAAGACCGTTGTCGCGCCGGGCATGAAGGCCCGACTCATCGGCATCAAGGGCTGGTACTCCACCAACATCCTGGGCAACCGCGACGGCGAGGTGCTGGACGACCCGGAGTCGTTCAAGACGAAGGAAGAGAGCAAGAAGTCGGTCCTCGACTACATCCTGCAGCCCGCCCTGTACCCGGACCTGTACAAGGACCTGTGCCACGTCGTGCGGATCAACTACTATCCGCCGCGCGGCGACAACAAGGAAGGCTGGGACAACATCGACCTGGTCGGGTGGCTCGGCTACCCGATGCAGCTGAAGATCAACTTCCTCTGCCGGGACTCGATCCTGGCTGCGCCGATCGTGCTCGACCTCGTGCTGTTCCTCGACATGGCTGCGCGGGCGGGGATGAGTGGCATCCAGGAGTGGCTGTCGTTCTACTTCAAGAGCCCGATGTACGCTCGCGGCCTCTACCCCGAGCACGACCTGTTCATTCAGTCGATGAAGCTGAAGAACACGCTGCGCTACCTTCGGGGCGAGGATCTGATCACGCACCTCGGGCTGGAGTACTACGACTGACGCTCACCAGCCGGCCGCCGGCAGCGGTCAGCCGGCAGCGGGAGGCCGGTCGCCGTCAGGCAGCCGGGCAAGGTTGGGACGGCAGCGGGTCGTTCGAGACCCGCTGCCAGCTGCCAGCTGAGAGCTGCCAGCGATCCGAGTCGGCATCAACATGTCCTCCAAGTTCCAGCCGGCGCTGCTCGGTGGACTCGTCCTCGGGGTCCTGTCGGTTCTGCCGCTGGTCAGTATCGGCAACGCGTGCTGCTGCCTGTGGGTGGTTTCGGGCGGCGTCGTCGCAGCCTACCTCCTCCAGAAGAACCAGTCCGCCCCGATCGGTGGGGGTGACGGCGCCGCGGTCGGGCTGCTCGCGGGCGTCATCGGCGCCATCGTCTGGCAGGTGCTGCAGGTTCCCGTCACGATCGTGATGGGGCCGTTTCAGATGCGGCTGATGGACCGGTTGTTGAGCGACGCGGATCTTCCCGAGAATGTCCAGCCGCTGCTCGAGATGATGCGGCAGAACGCCGGGTTCAGCCTGGTGGGCTTCATCATTGGCGGCTTCTTCACGCTGATCGTCAGCATGGTCTTTTCGACCCTCGGCGGGGTGATCGGCGCGGCGCTGTTCCGCGCCAAGGCCCCGCCCAACCCGCCTCCGATCCCGTCGCCGGACCCGCCGGTCGGATGAACATTCGGGCACGCGGCGTCGTATCTGCGTACTAGGCCTGCGGAGAGGACGGCTCAAGCGATGGCACTGATCGAGACGCACGACCTGTGGAAGACCTACGTGATGGGCAGCGAGGAAATCCATGCCCTCAGCGGCGTGACGCTCACCATCGAGCGCGGCGAATACGTGGCCATCATGGGGCCCTCCGGCTCGGGCAAGTCGACGCTGATGAACCTGATCGGCTGTCTGGACACGCCGAGCAAGGGCAGCTATCTGCTCAACGGCAAGCAGGTCAGCCAGATGAACGACGACGAGTTGGCGCGCATCCGGAACGAGGAGATCGGTTTCGTCTTCCAGACCTTCAACCTGCTGCCTCGCGCCACCGCGCTCCACAACGTTGAGCTGCCGCTGGTCTACGCGGGCGTGCCGACCAACGACCGTCTCCAGCGGGCGCGCGGCGCGCTCCAGCGGGTCGACCTCGGCGACCGGATGACGCACAGGCCCAACCAGTTGTCGGGCGGTCAGCGCCAGCGCGTCGCGGTGGCGCGCGCCCTGGTCAACAACCCGTCGATCCTCCTCGCCGACGAGCCGACCGGCAACCTCGACTCGAAGACGGGCGTGGAGATCATGGCCCTCTTCGACCGGCTGCACAGCGCCGGCAATACGATCGTGCTCGTCACCCACGAGGCCGACATCGCCGCCCACGCCCACCGTGTCCTGCACATCAAGGACGGCAAGATCTCGGACGACGTCAGGCGGGCGGCGTAACCGGCGGCCGCGTCGCGGGAACCGGGAGTTTCCAGGTTCACACGGCGGCGAAGTGTCCCGCGTCAACCTCCCGGAGCGGCGCCTGCAGGTCGACGCTGTCCGGATCCCAGACCAACCGCTGTGGCCGGGCGTCCGGGTCGGGGACGGGGATCGCCGAGAGCAGGGCGCGCGTGTAGGGATGCGCCGGTTCTCGAAACAATGCCGCCGTATCGCCCATCTCGAGGATTCGGCCGCGGTACATGACCGCGACCCGCCGGCAGATGTGCTCCACGAGCCTCAGGTCGTGGGCGATGAACAGGTAGGTGAGCCTCAACCGTTCCTGCAGGTCTATCAGCAGGTTGATGACCTGGGCCTGCACCGACACGTCGAGCGCAGAGACCGGCTCGTCGGCGACGATCAGCGACGGGTTGAGGGCCAGGGCGCGCGCGAGTCCGATCCGCTGGCGCTGCCCTCCGCTGAATTCGTGCGGGTACCTGTCGAGGTGCGCCGGATCCAACCCGACCAGGCGGAACAGCTCCGCCACCCGCTCGCCCCGCTCGGCCTTCGTCCCGAGACCGTGGATCGTCAGCGGTTCTTCGACGATCCTCCGCGCGCGCAGGCGAGGATTGAGGGACGAGTAGGGGTCCTGGAAGACGATCTGCATGTCGCGCCTGACGCGGCGCAGTTCGTCGGCGGCGAGGCCCGGCACGTCCCGGCCCTTGAACCACACCTCCCCAGAGGTCGGCTCGACCAGCCTGAGAATGCACCGCCCGGTCGTGGTCTTCCCGCTTCCCGATTCTCCGACCAGGCCGAACGTCTCGCCCGGCTCGACCGCGAAGCTGACAGAGTCCACCGCCCGCACGACCCCGGAGCGGCCCCACCGCCCCCGGCCGCGGGAGAACTCCTTCACGAGATTACGGACGGTCAGCAGGGCCATCGACTCTCTTCCGTCTTCTACCTTCTGTCCTCTACCCTCCGTCCGAGCGCGACGAAGCAGCGCACCTCGCGGTCGATGCCAACCGCGGTGACCTCCGGCCTGCGTTCGCGACACTCCGGCGTTGCTTCCCGGCAACGCGGGGCGAACGCGCAACCCCGAGGCAGGTCGGTGAGCGGGGGGACGGTGCCCTCTATCTCAGTCAGCCGCCGGCCCGCGCCGGGAATCGAGGCGAGCAGGGCCTTCGCGTAGGGGTGGGCCGGGGTGCGGAACACCTCCCGAACGGGCCCCTGCTCGACGATCCGGCCCGCGTACATGATGGCGACACGGTCGGCCGTTCCGGCGATGACGCCGAGGTCGTGCGAGATCAGCACCATCGAGAGCTGGAACGCAGCGCGCATCTCGGCAAGCAGGTCGAGGATCTCGAGCCTGGATGGTCGCATCGAGGGCCGTCGTGGGCTCGTCGGCGATGACGAGCGACGGCCGGCACGCAAGCGCCATCGCGATGAGGACCCGCTGTCGCATTCCGCCGGAGAGCTGATGCGGGTAGTCGAGCGCCCGGCGCTCTGGTTCGGGGACGCGCACCTCGGCGAGCAGTTCGATCGCCCGGCGCCGGGCCTCGGTCCGCGTGGCCAGGCGGTGCACGAGCATCGCCTCGGCGATCTGGTCCCCGACGGTGAACACCGGGTTCAGCGCCGTCATCGGCTCCTGGAAGACGAGCGCGATTCCGGCGCCGCGCACGCCGCGCATCTCCCGTTCCGGCAGCGTCAACAGGTCGCGCCCCTTGAAGAGGACGCGTCCGCCGGCGATCCGGCCGGGCGGCTGCACCAGGCGCAGGATCGACAACGCGATCATCGACTTGCCGCAACCCGATTCGCCGACCAGGCCGAGCGTCTCCCCGGGCCGCACTTCGAAACCGACGTCGTCCACAGCCGGCAGAGGCCGGCCCTCCACGTCGAAGACGGTGGTGAGGTGCCGCACATCGAGCAGGCCGGACCCGGGTCCCATGATGTTGGCTGTCAGACCAGCACATTCTACGCGAAGCAGCCGGATCGTCGGCGGGATCCATCAGGCCGTCCACAGGGGTTGACAGCCGTCGTTTCGCTGCATAGCATCCGGTTCAGGCAGGAGTCAGCCGGTGTTGTCGGTCCTCGGTCTGTCAGCGCGCTCTCAGACCGCTGTCATGCTGGTCGTGCTGGGCGTGTGGATCGGCACCGGTCCGGCTTGTCCGAAGGCGTTCGCCGCGACGAACCCGCCTCCGTGGTCTGCGATCCCGCTTCCTGGCGACAGGGGTCAGTTGTGCCGCATCGCCGGGCTCGACGAACACACCAGCGCCGCCCGGCTGCCGTTCGAGCTGGTGCGCGTCCTCTACGGCACACCGGCGTCCGCGCCCCCTGCCGACCCGAAGACGTTCGCCGCGGTCCTCGACCATCTCCGGCGCGCGTCGGACGAGACGGGTGAGGGCCGCGACCGGGTTCCGCTCCCGCTTCCGGCCGCCGTCTGGCGGGATGTTGTCCTTCCGGCGGCGGACGCCCGCGCGATGTCCGGCTACCGGCCTCCCGACTGGCTGTCACCCGACCTGGCGCGTTCGGTGGTCACACGCAGACGGCTCGCCGTGGACGACGACCACCTCCTGGCCGTGATCCTGTCGAACCGGTCCGCGGCGCTGATCTACTACGGCCTTGCCGCGCTCGATGCCGACACCCTCGCGTACATCGGCCGGAACCCAGGCCTGCTCGCCTGGATTACCACCGAGCGGCCCGGGACATTCGCGGCATCCGCAGGTGCGCTCGTGCTCGTTCGCGACATCGTCCAGCTGCCGGGAGGCGAGGATGCGAAGCCGCTGTGGACGGCGATCGTCGGAGAGCCGCCATCGAACGCCGGGAGGTTCATCAAGGCTCTCCTCACTCGCGACTCCGGACGCCTGGCGTACTTCTTCGACAGTCTGTCCGCGCTGGACCAGCCGCACCTGCGATTCGCCCTGGGCGCGGCGGCGTCTGAGCCGAAGGCCCGCGCCGCACGCTTCCGCCAGCTGTATGCGGCGTTCTCCGGTGTCGACCCGGACTGGTCGCTCGAGAGCGGCCCCTTCACCCGCCGCGCTGACGACGGCCGGTTGCTGCTGTCGCAGCTCGCCGTGACCTCCGACGGAGAGATGGCGGCCGCGGCCGCAGCGGGCGTCTGGAGAGCGGTATTCGACCACAACGCTCCTCCCCGCGCCGGGGACGACCGGCCTGTCGACGCGGTCACCATCGCGCGCCACGTGCTGAAGCGGGATGCGTCCGCGCGACGCCAGGGCCTGCGTGCCGTGTTGTTCGCGCAGCGCGTGTTCGCACAGGCGGACGATCGCGGGCTCCAGAGCGTCATTGTCGCCCTGCGGGGCTTCCAGCGGTTCGAGGCCTTGCACCTGACGATCGCACGGATGGGCATCACCGACCCGCTGATCTTTGCGAAGGCCAGCGAGCGCGCGGCCGCCATCAGCGGCGACGGGTGGGTGCCTGCGGCGAGTCCCGGAGAGAAGGCGACGCTCCTCTCGCAGTTCCAGGGCGCGCTGGCGCTGATCGACCACTGCGCGTTCCGGGGAACGTTCGACCTGCGCGCCCGGCGCCGGCTGGTGGAGACGCTCGTTGCCGTTCCCTCGAGTCCATCGAACGGCTACGCGGGCGGCATCGCGCGCTGGATCACGACGACCGCCCTTCCGGAACTGCGGGCGGCGCTGAATGCATCGGCGTCCGAAGCTGCCGAGGACCTGGTGCTCGAGGGCCTGGCCGGTATGCTGCCGCCGGGCTCCTCGACGCTTGCGGCCGTCCGCTGGGAGGACCACGAGTACGTCATCGATCAGGCCGGAGGCGACCTCGCACGCCTGCTCCTGGTGCGACGCCGCCAGGGCGGCAACCGTCTCGACGACGTCCTGGCTCTCGCCGAGGAGGCCGCGAGGCTGAAGGAGGGGACAGGCGCCGATGCCGTCCGCCTGCAACGGCTGGCGAAGTCACTGCGGTCGAGCGCACTGAGCACGGCGGGCGCCGCCAGGTGGACCGACGAGACCCTCGAGGCGCAGCTGCTGGAGGCGAGCCGCCTGGCCTCGGCCGGCGGACCGGTGAAGCCGGAGGTGGCCGCCAGGCTCGCCACGCTCGCCGACGAGATGCTCGGCGGAGTCCTTCGCGCGCTCGCCTACGCGGCGCACATCGGCGATCCGGAGAGCAATCTCCTGCTCGGGCCCAGCCTCGCGGATGACCACGACTTCACCTTCCAGGAGCCGAACGTCTCGCCGGTCACGGCAGGCTGGGCCTTGCCGACCGAACAGGGCGGCCTCGGCATGCCCTGGCATGTGTCAGGCTCCATCCTCTGTCTCGAGGCCGTGCTCGGGCGCTTCTCGCTGCCTCGCCTGATGATCGCTCCGACCGGGCCACGGCGTGTCGGGCGCCGGGATGAACAGGTTCTCGCCCACGCCGCCGTCCTGGTCCGGCCGACCGACCTGCACGACGCCGAGCGCGACCGCCTCGTGGGCGCGATCGCGCGCGGCCGGGAGCTGGCTGACGCCGCGACGGAGCCCGGAACGATCCTGGCCCTCGGCAAGGCCGCCGGCATCAATCCCCGTCGCCGCAACGTCCTGGCATGGGCGGCGGGCCAGAGCTCGTCCCGGCCTTCCGCCATGCTCACGCTGACCGAACTGCTGCGGATCGGCAGTGGCACGAGGACCGTCGAGGTGGATCCCGCGTGGGGGGCGTCTTCGCTGAGCCTCGATGGGTGTCCGTGCCTGCGGTTCCCCGATGAGGAGCCGATCGACGGCTACGGCCGGATTCCGACAGCGGCGGCCGTCGCATCAGCCACGCCGGATCTGTCGCTCCGCCTGGCGGAGATCACGGCCCGGCTGGGCGTTCCGGCGTCGGTGGCGGCGCTCCTCCTCCCCGACGCCACGCAGGAGTTGATCGACACCGCCCATCCGGCGCATGCTGACGACTGGGTCGCCCTGGCCGAGGTGGCGAGCGCCATTTCGGAGAGCCGCCGCATCGAGAAGATCGCGAGCCTGACGGCCGCCGGAGGACCGCTCATCCCGCGCGGATCGGCGGTGAGACATGACTGAGCGCGCTGTTCGACGGACACCAGGCGGCGCCGGCGATCGTCGACGCGTCGATGCCGTCAGGGTGTCGGTCCTTGCGCTGCTCGCGCTCTCCGCCACGCTGCTGGCGCAGAACCCTCCGCAGCCTCCAGCGTGGGCCATTGCGATCACGAGCCCGCTGGACGGCAGCTTCGTGAGCGGACCCGTCCCCGTGCAGATCGAGCTGAAGCCGGAGCAGACCGGCCCGGTGCGGGTCGCCGTCTATGCGGACGGACAGCTGATTTGCAGCCTGGATCGGCCCCCCTGGCAGTGCATGTGGCAAGCCGGCGACATGGTCAAGGCGCACGAACTGCGCGCGGTCGCCGCCGCCGCGGACCGTCGGAAGGTCGTCCACACCATCCGGACGAGCGATGCCGGCTATACCGAGCACACCGACGTGGACGCCGTCCAGGTCACCGTGACGGTCACCGACAGCGCGGGCAACAACGTGTCGGGGCTGACGCGGCGGCAGTTCCGCGTGTACGAGGACGACGTCCCGCAGACCATCGACTACTTCGCGGGCGGCAACGCCTCGCTCGAGATCGTCACTGCGATCGACATCAGCGGCAGCATGACGGAGTCGATGCCGCAACTCAAGAGATCGGTCAAGGCGTTTCTGGCCGCGCTCCGCCCCGAGGACAGAGTCTCACTGCTGGCGTTCAACGATCTGACCTTCTCCTTGTCCCGCAGCGCGGGCGACCCGGCCGCGCGGGCCAAGGCGATCGACCAGCTGGAAGCGTGGGGCGGCACCGCGCTCTATGATGTTACTCTGAGATCGATCGAGACACTGGGGCGCCAGCGCGGACGGCGCGCGATGGTCATCTTCACCGACGGGGAAGACACGTCCAGCCGGACCACGCTGCCGCTGGTCGAGCAGCGCCTCGAGCGCAGCGACGCGGTGGTCTACACCATCGGGCAGGGGCGCGGCACCACGGCGGCGAACCTGAAGGACGTTCTCGGCCGACTCGCCACGAAGAGCGGAGGCCGGGCGTTCTTCACCGAGGACATCAGCCGCCTCGAGGAGGCGTTCAACCGGGTCCTCGACGACCTCGCCCACCAGTACCTGCTGAGCTACGCGCCGCCGTCGTTCAAGCGGGACGGCGCGTGGCATCGCATCAAGGTGCAGGTCGAGAACTCGGGCTACACGGTGCGGGCTCGCGAAGGGTATCGCGCCCCGGCCAGATGATACGGAAGACTCTGCCATGACGACATTGCCAATCAGGATTCTCTCGGCGGCTGCGTTCACGATCGTTCTTCTGGTCGGCGTCACCGCCCGGCAGGAGCCCAAGGTGTCGTTCTCGTCCCGCGTCGAACTCGTGCTCGTCGACGTCAATGCCGTGGACTCGGCCAGCCGTCCCATCAACGACCTTCGGAAGGAGGATTTCACGGTCACGGTGGACGGCGTGCCACGGAAGGTCGCCGCGGCGAACTTCGTCGGCTATTCGCGCGCGGGGGAGACACAGGGCGCCGAGGCGCCCGCCGCGACGGGCGACACGGCCCGACGACTCGATTTCAGCACCAACCAGGGACCTTCGCTCGGTCCGCCACGCCTCGTCCTCCTCGTCATCGACGAGAACAACATCCGCATCGGCGGGGGGCAGGCCTTGATGAAGGCGGCCGCGCGTTTCGTCGATCAGCTCCAGCCGAGCGACCGCGTCGGCCTGACCTCGTTTCCGGCCGGGCCGCGGGTCGAAATCACCGGCAGCCGTCGCGCGGTCAAGGACGCGCTCTCCCGGATCGTGGGCCACCGTCCCGAGAGGATGTCCCTCCACTACGTGTCGTTGTCGGAGGCATTCGAGATATCGGCAGGCAACCAGGCGGTCTACCAGCAGGTGGCCGACCGCGAGTGCATTCTGGCGACCGGCGTCAGCCGGCAGGGGGTCCTCACCACCGCGGACGAGAGCGCCATCGTCGCGTGCCGGATTGAAGTGAAGGCGGAGGCCCAGCGTATTGCCAACCAGACCATGGAGAACGCCCGGACGACGCTGCAGGTGCTGACGCAGCTGATGAAAGGACTGCGCGATGTCGAGGGGCCGAAGACCGTGCTGCTCATTTCCGAGGCATTGCCCCTCGACAACCGTGGCGAACTGCTGAACGAGATCATGAGCGTGGCGACGGTCGCCTCCGAGGCGCGCGCCGCGATCTACGGAGTGCGCATCGACCCGCCGCCGGCCGACGTGGCAGCGAACGCCAGCATCGGGAGCGTCAGCGTCCAGAGCGGGGGAGAGCGTTCGTTTCTGGTCGGCGGCTTCGAGACTCTGGTGTCGGCGGCCGGCGGGACGCTGTTCTCGACCGCCGGCTCGGGTGACAACGCGTTCTCGAGGGTGGCCCTCGAGCTGTCGGGCTACTACCTGCTCGGGTTCGAGCCGCAGGCCAGCGACCGGGACGGCAAGCCCCACAAGATCGCGGTGCGCGTGGCGCGCAACGGCGCCCAGGTCAGGGCGCGGCGCGAGTTCGTCGTGGCCTCCACCGGCTACCGGGCCGGCGAGAGCGACGATCTCGTGCTCACGCGAACGCTTCGGTCGTCCTATCTGGCGACCGAGTTTCCGTTGAGCCTGGCTGCCTATCCGGTGCGCGACCGCGGCGGCTCGAAGGTCAGGATTCTGATGGGCGCGGACGTCGACGCGGACGCGGTGGCACCGACCGGCTATGCCGTTGGAGTGACGTTGCGCGACCGGCAGGGCAACGTGATCAACACGTTCCTGCAGCGGCTGGTTCTCCAGCCGCGCGGCCGGCTCGGCCCGTTCGCCTACTCGGCGTCGGTTCCCGTCGATCCCGGCGACTACGTCGTCAAGCTCGCCGTCCGTGATTCGAAAGGCCGGAGCGCCAGCGTGGAGCACCCGGTCAACGCGCGGTTCTCCCCGGCCGGCCCGTTCGACACGGCGGCGCTCATCGTGGCGGACGAAGAGGGTGCCGCCGGCGGAAAATGGCACCCGTCGGTCGACGGCACGGTGCGAGTTCCCCGACTGGCCGTCTACCTGGAACTGCACGCGGAGAACAGGGCCTCCTTCGAACGGCTCACCGCGTCGCTCGACGTGGCCGAGCGGGAACAGACGGCATCGCTGCTGACCACGCGCCTCGCACTTGAGGAGGACGACGTCGACCGGCGCGTGGCGTTCGGCCGGCTCGACGTCGGGCTGCTCCCGCCAGGGTCGTACGTGGTCCGTGTCATCGGCTCGGTCGGCGACCGGGCCATCGCCCAGGTCGCCCGGTCGATCAACGTCCTACCGTCGGCATCGATCTTCGCGTCCCCTGGCGTCGGGTCCAGGGCCCGCATCATTCCGTTCCCTGAAGTCGGCCGGCCGTTCGGGATCGAGCGGGTGATGACGCCTGAGGTGGTCGCGCCGCTCCTGGACCGGCTTGCGGTCCGAGGCCAGCCGGCGGCTGCCGGCCTGCAGCCGGCCATCGACCTCGCGCGTGCCGGACGCTACGAGCGCATCGCCGACGTGCTGCCGGCCGGCCAGCAGACTCTGGAGGCGACATTCCTCCGCGGCCTGTCCCTGCTGGCGCGCCGCGACCTGGAGAGGGCGTCTGCGGAGTTCCGGTCGGCCGTGCGGGCCCAGAACGATTTCTTCCCCGCGGTGTTCTATCTCGCAGCGTGCTACGCCGCCGGGGGCCGCGACCGCGAGGCCGCCGCCGGGTTCGCCACGGCGATGGCAGGCGAGAGCGACCTGCAGATGGCCTATACGGAGTCGATGGACGCCCGCGCCCGGCTTGCCGACTGGGCGGGCGCCCGCACGGTCGCGCTGGACGCCGCGGCGCGCTGGCCCGACGACGCCGCAATCGCGCGCCGGGCAATCGCGGCCCACGTGATGATCGGGGAGGATGACGCGGCCTATGCGGGCGTCGTCCGCCATCTCCAGGCGCACGCCGACGACCAGGAGGCGTTGTTCCTCGCGTTGCGCCTCCTTGCGCAGGGCCAGGGCGAGCCGGGCCGCGCCCCGGGTGCCCTCGACCGGGAGGCGTTCGCCCGCTATGCCGGGGCATACGCGGCGGCCGGCGGACCGCGGCTGGCGCTGGTTCGCTTGTGGGAACGCCACGTCGCCAAGGAATGATCGGCATTCCTTGACACCTCCGGATCTGCATCCGTAGAATGCCAGCCGAGCGGGACTGCCACGGTGCGGCTGCGGACTGCGGCGGGCGTGATGCGGGCGCCCGCCGCCAGGGGGAGCAATCGTGGACGAGGCGGTGAACCGGTACGTTCGCGAACTGGCCGACGCCATCAACGCCGCGGTCGCCGACGACTCCGCCGTCCAGGCGTGCCGTGAGCGCGCTCGCGCTGGAGGGTTCGAGCTGAAGGTCTCTGTCGAGGCGGTGGTCGCCGCGGTCGGTCCGGACGAGATGACGGCGAGGGCCGGGGTCGCGACGGTCCCGCCGTCACCGCCGCGGGCACCTGCCGCGTGGCCCTGCGAGATCACCGCCGCGGACCGGAGGTTCCTCCGGTCCCTTCGGATTGCCGCGGACCCGGCAGACGAATCGTGAGGCGGGTCCGCCGCCGCGCAGCGCGCGAAGGCGGACCCGCCGACCCCGACGCTACCCCAGTTGCGCGAATGCGTGCCGCCCGGCGTACCGCGCCGCGGCGCCCAGTTCCTCTTCGATTCTGAGCAACTGGTTGTATTTGGCCACGCGGTCCGATCGGCTCGCCGACCCTGTCTTGATCTGCCCGGCGGCGGTGCCGACGGCCAGGTCCGCAATCGTCGAGTCCTCGGTCTCACCGGATCGGTGGGAGATTACGGTGGTGTAGCCGGCCGCCCGCGCCATGGCTATCGCGTCCAGCGTCTCGGTGACCGACCCGATCTGATTCAGCTTGATCAGAATGCTGTTGGCGATCTTCCGGTGAATGCCGCGTTCGAGGATCGCCGGGTTGGTGACGAACACGTCGTCGCCGACCAGCTGCGCGCGGCCGCCGAGTCGGCGGGTCAGCAGCTCCCAGCCGGCCCAGTCGCCCTCGGCGAGGCCGTCCTCGACCGACACGATGGGGTACTGGCCCACCCACGCCGCGTACATCTCGACCATCTCGGCCGGGGTCCGCGTCTTGTCACCCGACTTCTTGAACACGTACTTGCCGGTCCGGGCGTCCGGCGCGTCCGCCGTGCCGTCGTCGTCCCACAGTTCGCTGGCCGCGACGTCGAGCGCGAGGCAGAGGTCCTGGCCCGCCTTGTAGCCGGCCTTCCCGACGGCCTCCAGCACCAGCTCGATCGCCTGCTGATTGGACTTCAGGCTCGGGGCAAAGCCGCCCTCGTCGCCGACCCCCGTCGACAGGCCGCGCTGCTTGAGGATCGAGCGCAGGGCGTGGAACGTCTCGGCACCCGCGCGCAACCCCTCGCTGAACGACGGAAGGCCGACCGGTACGACCATGAACTCCTGGATGTCAACGTTGCTGTCGGCGTGCGCACCGCCGTTGAGGATGTTCATCATCGGCACCGGCAGGACGAACTGGTCGCGCGGCATTCCGGCCAGCCTGCCAATCGTCGCGTAGACGGGCTCGCCGGCTGCCGCGGAGGCGGCCCGCAGGAGCGCCATCGACACGCCGAGAATCGCGTTGGCGCCGAGCCGGCTCTTGGTGGCCGTTCCGTCGAGCCGGTTCATCAACCCGTCCACCGCGCGCTGGTCGGCCTCCTGGCCGACGACGGCCGCGGCAATCTCGCCGTTCACGTGGCCGACGGCCAGCCGCACGCCCTTTCCGAGGTAGCGCTTCGCGTCGCCGTCGCGCAATTCGAGCGCCTCCCGCTCGCCCGTCGACGCGCCCGACGGTACGGCCGCCCTGCCCCGGAACCCGCCCTCCAGCTCCACATCCACTTCAATTGTAGGATTGCCCCTCGAATCGAGGATCTCCCGGCCGTGCGCGCGAACGATCTTCACGTCGAACCTCCTCCCGACAGGGGCTCCTGCCGCCTGTCTGTTTCCGAGTCCACCATGCCACGCCGGTCGGCGTCGGCCTCCAAGGCGAGCGCCTCGGGGTCAATCTCCCGCACCTCCGGCTCGTCGTCCCTCGTGACGACGACGACTCCCTGTTCCGTGACGGTGTGGCGCCGTCAATCCTCCTCGAGGTTGTACCGATCCGGGCGCCGCGCGGGATGAACACGTCGCGGTCCACGATGACGCGGCGGAGCCTGGCGTGGCGTCCGACCCGGACACCGGGCATGAGAATGCTGCTGTCGATGTCGCAGAAGCTGTGCACGCGGACGTTCGGGCACAGGATACTGCCCGAGATCCGGCTGCCCGACACGATGCAACCCGGCGAGATGATCGAGTCGAGCGCGTGGCCGCACCGACGCCCCTCTTCCGCGAACACGAACTTGGCGGGCGGGGCCTGCGGCTGGTAGGTGCGCAGCGGCCACTCGGGGTCGTACAGGTTGAACTCCGGATTGACCTGCACGAGGTCCATGCTCGCCTCGAAGTAGGCGTCGAGCGTGCCGATGTCGCGCCAGTACTTGGCGGCCTTCTTGTTCTCGTCGTAGAACCGGTAGGCGAAGACCGGGACCGCGTCAATCAACGCGGGGATGATGTCCTTCCCGAAGTCGTGCGTCGTGTCCCGGGCGGCGTCAGCCTCCAGTTCGCGCGTCAGGACGTCGGCCTCGAAGATGTAGATGCCCATCGAGGCCAGCGAGAGGTGTGGGGCGTTCGGGACCGGGGCCGGACGCTTCGGCTTCTCCCGGAACCCGACCACGCGGCCGGTGTCGTCCACCTGGACGACCCCGAACCGCTCCGACTCCTCGCGCGGCATCTCGATGGTCGCGATGGTCACCGCCGCCTGCCGTTCGCGGTGGAACCGCAGCATCTTCGAGTAGTCCATCTTGTACACGTGGTCGCCGGCCAGGACGATCACGTGCCGCGGATTCTCGCGCATCACCGAGTACAGGTTCTGAAAGACGGCGTCCGCGGTCCCGAGGTACCAGTTCTCGCTCACGCGCTTCTGCGGCGGCAGAATCTCGATGAACTCCCCGAGCTCCTCGGAGACGATGCTCCAGCCCATGCGGATGTGGCGATTGAGCGAGAGCGACTTGTACTGGGTGGCGATGAAGATGCGGCGCAGCCCGGAGTTCAGGCAGTTGCTGAGGACGAAGTCGATGATCCGGTAGGGCCCGCCGAAATAGACGGCCGGTTTGGCCCGCTCGCGCGTCAGAGGGTTCAGCCGCTCGCCGGCGCCGCCCGCCAGGACGATCGCCATGGTTTCGTCGAGCATGTGTGCGGACGTCATGATACCACGCGGGCAGAGGCCGGGCCGGCGCGCACGGATGGGCTGGCGAGCTTTGACTTTCGCGGCCGGCGGCGGCTATGATCCAGCAGATCAATCATCCCGACGTTCCTTTTCGAGTGGAGTCGTCATGCCTAATCGCTTTCGGGTGTGTTCGGTTGTCGGCGCTCTCGTCGTGGCGCTCGTCGCTTGCGGGAGTGCGTTCGCGCAGGACAAGAAGGGTGCGGCCAAGGTCGACAAGGCCCAGCAGGCGGAGATCGCCGCGGCCATCAAGCTCGTCGACGACGTGGTGAAAGGGCAGGCCGCCCCGAGCGACTACAAGTTCACCTTCACCGGTCACCCGATGAAGGGCGTCGGCGCCAGGACGTTCATGCCGTTCATGCTGACGTTTGAGAAGGGGCAGACGTTGCCGGCTTCCGCCGCGTACTACGTGCGGGTCGTCAGCAGGGACAGCACGGACAAGGCGCAAAAGGCGGCTGCGGATCACGACGCCGCCGTGCTGAAGGCCGCGACGGCCGCGAGGCTCGACCCGGAGAACGCTGAACTCAAGGCTGCGGAAGAGAAGCTCCGGGCCGAAACGCCGAGGGTGGAGTACGCGTTCGAGGATTACAGGGCCGTGAACTTCAGCAATGCGAAACCTGACGCCGCGTTCATGCTTCCGTCCATGATCATGGCGACGCCAGGCGCGTGCGACGCGTACCTGCTTATCAAGGACACGGTGGCGAGCGCCAAGGGCAAGAAGGTGGCGCCGAAGGCCGGCCTGCTCAAGGTGTCCCTCGGCGTTCCGAACTACGAGACCCCGGAGCTGGCCGTGAGCACGCTGATTCTCAGCCGGATGGTCCAGCAGCTGAATGCGGCGCCGACGGCCGCGGAGGCGGCGCGGAATCCCTACCTCTTCGGTCAGATGGCGGTGATACCGTCGCTCGACTTCAAGTTCTCCAAGAGCGACGAACTGACGATCTTCTTCTACATCTACAACTCGGGGCTCGATGCCGCCGGGAAGCCAGACGTGTCGGTGGAATACAGCTTCTACCAGAAGACGGGCGATGCCGAGAAGTACTTCAACAAGACGCCGGCGCTGGAGCTGAACGCGAAGACACTGCCTCCGACGTTCGATTTGAAGGCCGGGCACCAGCTGCCCGGCGGGCAGTCGATTCCGCTGGCGAGCTTCCCCGAGGGCGAGTATCGGCTGGAGATCAAGGTCGTCGACAAGGTGGCCGGCAAGACGAAGATCGAGAACGGCCGGTTCACCGTGACCGGGTCGTGACCGGCGGGCCGTTCGCGTGCGGCCTGCGCGGACGGTAACGGCCGGGCGATACGGCCCGGCGGAGCGGGCCCGGGAGCCATCCCGGGCTGCGAAGGTCAGGCTATGAACCGCCTCTTCACACTCGTCGGCTCGACGGTGGTGGCCGCTGCGGTGGCAGCGTCCCCCCCGCTCGCCGTGGCCCAGTCCGCCGCCCGCGCGGTCCCCGACGGACAGGCGCGACGCGTGACGGTGGCGCTCGCCGGCAACATCGAGGGGCGCGTGGTGGACGAGCGGGGCGCTCCTCTGGTCGGGGCGATGGTGTCGGCGCTCGGTTCGACCACCGGCACCGCGGTGACAGACCGGACCGGGTGGTTCGTGATGCGC
Organism: uncultured Acidobacteriota bacterium; assembly: GCA_963783255.1. GTDB lineage: Bacteria > Acidobacteriota > Vicinamibacteria > Vicinamibacterales > Fen-181 > FEN-299. The sequence continues at coordinate 372,315 of CAWAMP010000014.1, forward strand.
GCGCTGCCCGCCGGCTCGTACATGGTGCGCGCGCACATGGCCGGCTTCGCCCCGTCGAGGCGACAGATGGTGGAGGTGCACGCCACCTCCTCCACCCGCGTCTCCGCCACCCTCCAGCGGACGGCTGCGGCCGAGCCGCTTGCGCCCCCGCCCCCGCCGAAGATCATCGCGGCCGGCCTCGCGCCGGTCGGCCTCGAATTCGATCCGCTGGCGCCCGTTCCGCTCCGCGCGAGAGGCGACTCGACCGAGGCGCCTGAGGACCGCACCGAGAAGGACTGGCGTCTCAGCCATCTGCCGCGGAGCGTTCTGAAGAAGACAACCAATCGGGCGCCCGCGAGTTCCCCGGAGCGCGCCGGTGCCGGCGAGAAGCCACAGCCGGGCACAGCGGCCGCCGTCGCCCGCGCGATGGGTGCTCCGGCCCGGCTCCTCGGCGACCTGCCGCTGACAGGCCAGGTCAACCTGCTGACCTCCGGGTCACTCGACGGCGGCTCCCGCCCGTGGTCGACGGACAACGCGGCCAGGGGAGCCGCGTTCCTCAAGGTGGCCGGGCCGGCCTGGGGCTATGGCGACTGGTCGGCCCGTCTCCTGACGCAGGCGGACCTGGGTTCGTGGTTCCTGGCCGGCGCATTCCGTAATCGAGCGCCGTCGCGCCATCTCTACAACGTGGGGTTTTCTTACAGCACCCAGAGAACGACGTCGGCGGCGGGTCCGCTCGGCCCGCCGGGCCTGGAGCGGACGGCGGTTACCGGCCGCGCCGCGGGGACGCTCTACGGCGTCGGCCAGGTCGTCCTCTCCCGGCGACTGACGGTCGACTACGGGGCGCGCTACTCGCGCTACGACTATCTCGACCGCGCCGACCTGTTCAGCCCGAGCGTGACGGTCACGCTCGTACCCCTCGATCGGGTTCGCATCCGCGCGGGCGCTTCGCGACGCATGCTCGCGCCGGGCGCCGAGGAGTTCATGGAGCCGCTGACCTCCGCGCTGTGGGTGCCGCCGGAGCGGACCTTCGTCGGCTTCTCCCCGACCGTGCCGGAGCGGACGCTCCGATACGACGTTGCCGTGGAGCGCGATCTCACACCCGGGCTGATGGTGTCGTTCGGGTCGTCCTACCAGAACACGACCGATCAGCAGACCATCTACTTCGGCGAGTCGCCAGGCGGAGAGCGACAGCGGCACTACGGCATCGGCAACGCGGGCGATGTCGTCGCGCGCGGCTGGAGCGTCGGCGTTTCGCACCGCCTCCTGTCGCGGCTTCGCGGCACGGTGGTCTACGAGATCACCGACGCCCGGTGGCTGCCGGCCACGGCGCCGGGGACGGATCTGCTCATCGTTGGCTACCGCCCGCGCCAGGCCTCGGAGCACTTGCAGGACGTGACGACGTCGGTCGAGACCGTGCTGCCGATCACCGCCACGCAGGTGTATGTTGCCTACCGGATCAATACGGGGTTCACCAGGTTCGGCGGCGCCGATGCGACCGGCACCGGGCTCGACTCGCGCTTCGACCTCGAAGTGACCCAGGGCCTCCCGTTCCTCGGCTTCACCTCCTCGCAGTGGCAGGTGCTGCTCGCCGTCAAGAACCTGTTTCGCGACGCCTCAAGCGACGGTTCGTTCTACGACGAACTGCTGGTCGTCAAGCCACCCACACGAATCCTCGGCGGCGTCGTCGTGCGGTTCTAGTTTCGGCCAAAAGGGCGGGTCCGACTTCGGCGGCCTCGGCGGCGGGCCCTGCTGGCCCGCCGTTGTTGTCTTCGTGGTATGATTCGGATTGTTGGATAACACGCACGGGAAAATGGATCATCCTTGGATCCGGCCCTCGTCATTGATGGTAAGTGTTTATACGTCAGTCTGTTGCGGTCACACACCGCCGATCCGTCGCGGTATGCCGATTGCAGCTTGACGACGGAGTGGATTGTCCAGCTGTCCGCCCATGACGAGGAGACCCAGACCCGTTCCCGTCACTCGGGCCCCCCGGTGGCGCTGGCCTGGTCTGGCGCCGGCCATGCCGGCGCTGGTGACGGTCGCCGTGACGGCGTTGCTGTTCGGGCTGGGCGTCGCCAATCTGGTCATTCGTGCCACCTGGCACGAGGCCGATGACGGCGTGCTGTGGGTAGGCCGGGTCGAGGGAGTCACCGCCTTCGGCGTTGCGCCGGGCACGCCGGCGGGCCGCGCGGGGATTCGGCCCGGCGATTTGCTCGAGGCGATCGACGGACAGTTCGTCGAGCGGCCGTCGGATGTCGCGAACCTTCTGCGTCGCGCAAAGGAAGGTCAGCCGGTCACCTACCGGCTGCTCCGGCTGGGGACGGCCGAGGCGTTCGATTTCCGACTGGCGTCGATGCCCCGGGGCAACACCAGCCTCTACTTCGTCTTGGCGCCGGTGGGCCTGTTCACGCTGATCGTCGGAGCCACGGTCCGGCTGCGCCGGCCGAGCCACCCGGCGACGCTTCATTTCCTGTGGCTCGCGGCGGCGTTCTTCGGCTGGGCGGCGTTCTCGTTCAGCGGCCGTCTCGATCGGCTCGACTGGTTCTTCTACTGGGCCGACACGACGGCGGTGCTCCTGCTGCCGCCGCTCTTCCTCCACTTCACGTTCTTCTTCCCGGAGCGTCCGCGGTCGTGGGCGAGCACGCCCTTCGGGAGCCGGCTGTGGCAGGTGGTGTACGTGCCGGCGCTGCTGCTCGGCGCGGCGCGCGTGATCGCCATTGCGAGAGCCATTCGCAACGAGCAGTTCTACATCGGCGAGGTGGTGCAGGCGCTCGACCGGTTCGAGCCGCTGTACCTGTCGATCTACCTGGGCGCGGGGCTGGTGGTCATCACGCGGGCGTTCGGCGAAGTGCGCACGGTCACTTCGAGGCGTCAGCTGCGCTGGATCGCGTGGGGAACGGCGCTCGGCGGGCTGCCGTTCGCGTTCGGCTACGCCCTCCCGTACGCGCTGGGGGTCGTGCCGTCGCTGCCGATGGAGCTGTCGGCGGTCCCCCTCAGCCTCATCCCCCTCACGTTCGCGAGCGCCATCGTGCGCTATCGCCTCGCCGACGTCGAAGTGATCGTCAAGCGCGGGCTGGTCTGGGCCGCCGCCGTGGCGGCGGTCGCGGCAATTTACGCCGTGCTGCTGCGGCTGGCGGGCTGGGTGTTCCTCTCCGACACGCGCGATCGCACTTCGATCATCGCGCTCCTGGCGACGATCGTCGTGGTGCTGGTGGCGCGGCCGCTGAAGAACGCCATCCAGGCAACCTTCGACAGGGCGTTCTACCGGGACCGGTACGACTACCGGCGGGCCCTGGTCGGGTTCGCCCGCGATCTGAGTTCCGATCTCGACCTGTACAGGCTGGGCGACCGGATCGTGGCGCGGGTGACCGAGACGCTTCTGGTCGATCGGATGGCGTTGCTCCTCGCCGAGGAGCGGACCGCCGAGTTCGCGACGATCCGGTCGGCCGGGCTCTCGGACGAGTCCGTGCGCCTCGAGCGCGGCTCGGCGCTGGGCGCCCGGCTGTCGGCCGGGGCGGTCGTGGCGCTGGACGACCCGGTCACGACGCACGGGATTGCGGCCGAGGACCTCGAGCCGTGGCGCGAGCGGGAGCTGTACTACTTCATCCCATGCGTGTCGAAGGAGACGACGATCGCCGTCCTGGCCCTCGGGCGCAAGCCGCGCGCCGAGCCGCTGAACTCCGAGGACCTGGCCCTACTGGCGGCCGTGGCCGGGCAGGCGGCGACGGCGCTCGAGAACGGGCGCCTCTATCGCCAGCTCCACGTGAAGGCCGAGGAGCTGGGCCGGATGAGGGAGTTCAACGAGAGCGTGCTGGAGTCGCTCGACGCCGGCCTGGCGGTGGTGGACGTGCACGAGCGCGTGGTCCGGTGGAACCGCGCGCTCGAGGCGCTGCACGGCGCCACGCGGGCCGAGGCGGTGGGGCGCACGCTCGACGACCTGTTCGGCCGGGCGTTCGTCGAGGCGGTGCGGGCGGCGCGGCAGCAGTCGTCGCAGGGCGGAACGTGTTACCGCTTCCCGCTGGCGCCCCGGGCTTCCGGTGAGTCCCGCACGCTGGTCAACATCACCACGGTTCCCCTCCAGGCGCTCTCGGGCGGCGGCCGGGACGACAACGGCGCGGTCATCATCGTGGACGACGTGACGGCACGCGCGCAACTCGAGGAGCAGCTCCAGATCTCGGACAAGATGGCCTCGATCGGCCTGCTGGCGGCCGGCGTCGCCCACGAGGTGAACACGCCGCTGACGGGCATTTCGAGCTTCACGCAGATGCTGCTCGACGGCGCGGACCCCGACGATCCGAAGACGCGCCTGCTCGAGAAGATCGAGCGGCAGACGTTCCGTGCGGCGAAGATCGTCAACGGCCTGCTCAATCTGTCGCGGCCCGGGACGGCGGCGCCCGAGCGTGCGAGGGTGGACCTGAACGTCGTCGTGAACGATGTGCTCTCGCTGCTCGAGCACCAGTTCAGGGTGGCGCGCATCCAGGTGCGGCGGGACATGTCGGTCCCGGGCCCCGTCGTGATGGGCACCGAGTTCAAGCTGCAGCAGGTGTTCCTGAACCTGTTCCTCAACGCGCGCGACGCCATGCCCAAGGGCGGCTGGCTGTCGATTGCCACGCGGGTGGCCGACGGCGCCGCCGTCGTCGAGCTGGGCGACACCGGCGCCGGAATCCCGAGCGAGCACCTGGCCCGGATCTACGACCCGTTCTTCACGACCAAGACGATCGGCCAGGGCACCGGCCTGGGCCTGTCGATCACCTACGGAATCGTTCGGGAGCACGACGGGACGATTACGTGCGACAGTGAGGTGGGCGTCGGCACTCGCTTCACCCTGTCGTTTCCGGAGGCCGGCGTCGAGGCGGCGCCCCGGCCCGGACGCGCCATCTGACCGACCTCGGCGTGAGACGACCTATGGCCCGCAACGCCACGATCCTCGTCATCGACGACGAAGAAATCATGCGCGAGATCCTCGAAGCGCTGCTGACGCGCGAGGGGTACCAGGTGCGCCTGGCGTCGGACGGGGCCGCCGGTCTCGAGATCGCACGCTCGGTGCCGATCGACGCCGCCGTGGTCGACGTGATGATGCCCGGCATGGACGGCCTCGCGGTGCTCGACGAGATCAAGAAGCTCGACGAGGACGTTGCGGTGGTCATGATCACCGCGTTCGCGTCGGTGGAGACCGCCATTGCCGCGATGAAGCGCGGGGCGTTCGACTACGTCACCAAGCCGTTCAAGAACGACGAGGTGCTCGTCGTCCTGCGCAACGCGGTGGAGCGCGGCGAGCTCGTCGCCGAGAACCGGGCGCTCAGGCAGAACCTGCAGGAGCGCTACAGCAAGTTCGGGAACATCATCGGCCGCAGCGCGCGCATGCGGCAGGTGTTCGACCTGATCATCCAGGCGGCGCCCAGCCGGTCGACGATCCTCATCGCCGGCGAGAGCGGCACCGGGAAGGAGCTCGTCGCGCGCGCGATCCACTCGAACTCCCCGCGCGCGTCGAGGGCGTTCGTCACGGTGAACTCGGGAAACCTGCCGCCCGACCTGCTCGAGTCGAACCTGTTCGGCCACGTGAAGGGCGCCTTCACGGGCGCCGTCTACCCGAAGAAGGGCCTCTTCGAGATGGCGGACAAGGGCAGCATCTTCTTCGACGAGATCGGGAACGTGCCAATCGAGACGCAGCCCAAGCTGCTGCGCGTAATGCAGGAGCGCGAGTTCATGCGCCTGGGCGGCGTCGAGACCATCAAGGTGGACGTCCGGATCGTCGCGGCGACCAACGTGGATCTGCGCCAGATGATGGAGGACCAGCGGTTTCGCGAGGACCTCTACTACCGGCTTCACGTCATCACGGTCCAGCTGCCGGCGCTGCGGGAGCGCAAGGAGGACATCCCCCTGCTGGTGCAGCACTTCCTCCACAAGTACAGCGCCGAGAACGGGAAACCCGGCGTCGAGCTGTCTCCGGCGGCGCTCGATCTGCTGCTCGACTACAACTGGCCCGGCAACGTCCGCGAGCTGGAGAACGTGATCGAGCGGGCGGTGGTGCTCTCGACGGGTCCGATCATCGGAGAGGACCTCGTGCCCGAGCAGGTTCGCACGCCGCCGGTCTTCAAGATGCCGCAGTTCACGCTGCCGGCCGAGGGGATCCGGTTCAACGACGTCACGGCGGACTTCGAACGGCGGCTGATCGAATCGACGCTGGAGGTGGCCGGGGGCGTACAGAAGCGGGCGGCCGAACTGCTGCACCTGAAGCCGACGACGCTGAACGAGATGATCAAGCGCCACGACATCCGCGCGCGCCGCAGGCGCGGCGAGAACGGCGGGGAAGAGCCCCGGGACACGAACGGCTCATAGAGATCTTGCGATCTCCGGATCTTGCGATCGTGCGAACTGAGGATCTTGCGATCGTGCGAACTGGAGATCTTGCGATCGTGCGAACTGAGGATCTTGCGATCGTGCGAACTGAGGATCTTGCGATCGTGCGAACTGGAGATCTTGCGATCTCATTGGCTCCAGCTTCACTTCGCAAGATCGCAAGATCGCCAGATCGCAAGATCGCCAGATCGCCAGATCGCAAGATCGCCAGATCGCACGATCCCTACTTCTTCAATCTCGCCATCATCCTCTCGTACTTCGAGAGCACGACGTCCCAGCGGTAGTCCTTCCTGACATAGTCGCGCCCGTTTCGGCCGAGGGCGGCGCGCAGCCGCTCGTCCGCGACGAGCGTGTGCAGGCACTCGACGAATTCGTGGCGGTTCGAGTAGAAGAGGCCGGCGTGGCTCTTCACGCAGTGGTCCACCAGGACCTCGCTCCTCGCATTGGCGAGCACGGGCGTGCCGACCGAGAACGCCTCGAGGGCCAGGAGCGACAGCGTCTCGTACGGCGACGGCACGACGACCACCGTCGCGGCCTCGAGCGCCTGGCTGCGTTCCCTGTCGGAGAGGAGGCCTGCGAACGTGATGAACGGCTCCTCGGGCAGGGGCATCAGCTTCACGCCCATCAGCACCAGCGAGGCGTCGCCCCCTTCGCGCGCGTAGGTGTCGAAGTACTCGACGAGCTCCTCGCACCCCTTGCCCGCCTCGATGCGGCCGCCGTAAAGCGCGAACGGGCCGTGCAGCCGGTGGCGGCGGCGGAACATCGCGCCGCGCGATGTGATGTGCGACCTCGACCGCCTCGCACCCTGGCCTTCTCCGCCCGACGGCGACTCGTCCTCGCCGCCGGAGGCGTCGCTCGCCGCCGGGGAGTGACGCGGGTAGGCCTGATGCTGCGGGAGGTCCACCCCGCAGCCAATCGTGTCCTCGACCAGCGCCGGGATCGTGAACGACCGGGTCAGGAACTGCCGCTCCGTCGCGGTGTTGTAGGCCACGCCGGCCGGAAGGCTGAAGACATCCCTGAAGATCGAGAGTCGGATGACCGGTTCGTCCTGCGCCGTCGGCACGAGGATGCTGCGCGCCGGCGCGATCCTCAGGCCCAGCACCGTGGGCGCGTGGCGGTAGGTGAAGAAGACCAGCGCGTCGTAGGTCGCGTGGTGTTTCTGCAGGTAGTCGAGAAGCGGCGGACACCAGGGACCCTGCTGCCGCAGCCACTCCATCTCGTCGGCCTCGGTGTGGTCAGCCGAGACGATCCACTCGGTCTGGCGCGCGAACGCCTCGATGTCGCGGGTGCGCGCGTTCGGGAACCGCCGAACCGTGACGCCGCGAATGCGGTCGGCTGCCTCCGGGTACTCGTTCTGCCAGGTGCTCTGATCGCGGGCGCAGGTGGCGAGGACCTCGACCTGGTGGCGTTCGGCGAGCCGCTCGGCGATCAGCCGGCAATGATACTCGGGTCCGCCGAGGATCTCCGTGCCGTAGCGCGGGACGATGAACGCAATTCTCATGATCGTCGTGCCGGTCCCCGAGGCAGCTGTTCGAGCACGTACTCCGCCGGCGGGAGCGTCGCCTTCCGGCGCTCCCGCCATCCGGGAAGGGGCGCGGCCAGCGGGCCTCCGGCCTCCCGTGGCTCGCGCGTCAGCTGGTCCAGCAGGTCGACGTACCGCTTCTCGACGACCGGCCAGGCGTAGTGGCGCCGGAAATACGCGCGCCCGTTCGCCCCGAGCGCCTTCGCTTCGTCGGGCCGCCGCGTGAACCACGACAGCGCCTCGACGAACTCGTCCGCGTTCTCGTAGAAGAGGCCCGCGTTGCTCCGAAGGCACTGGCCCTTGAGCACGTCGCAGTTCGCGTTGGCGAGCACCGGCTTGCCAATGGCCCACGCCTCGAGCGCGACAATCGACAGGCTCTCGTAGTACGAGGGCATCACCAGCAGGTCGGACGCCGCGACGGCGTCGAACTTGTCCTGCTCGGACACGAATCCCAGGTGCTTCACCCGCGGGTCGTCCGGAATGGGCAGGATGGAGTTGCCGCACAACACGAGCGCGAGCGGGCCCAGCCCCGACTTCACGTACCGGCCGAAGAACGCGAACAGCTCGTCGCATCCCTTGTTCTCGTCGATCCGCCCGACGTAGATCGCAAACGGACCGCGGATGCCGAACTTCTGGCGGAACCGCTCCGGCTCGACACTCGTCGGCACCTCGGAGCCGCTGCCCGCCACGATCGACGGCACGCGGGCGTTGCCGGACGCCGCGTTGACGAGATCCCGCTCCTCGGGCGTCAGGTAGACGACGCCGCGGACGCCGGAGAGCAGCGGCTTGAACAGCGACACGCCGATGGCGGGCTCGCGTTCGGCCGTCGGCACGAGCACCGCCCGGTCGGCCGCCGCCTTCGCGCCGTGGTAGGCGTGGTAGTAGCGGAAACTCCAGGTACAGGAAGAAATCGTACGCCGTGCGGTTCGCCCGGATGTGGCCGACGAGCGCCGGGCTGGTCGGCCCCTCCGCATCCAGCCAGGCCAGTTCGTCCGCAAGGGAATGGGTTTCGCGGAACACCCTCGTCGACCATCGGCCGAACCGCTCGACGCTGCGCGGGCGGCGCACCGGGAACCGGCGGACCGGAACGCCGTTGACGGCCTCGAGTCCCTGCGGCAGGTCGTTCTTCCACGTGACGTAGTCGCGTGCGCACGTGGTCAGCACCTCCACCTCGGCGTACTTCGACAGGTGCTCCGTCACGTGGCGAGCGTGGAGTTCCGCGCCTCCCGCAATCGCGGTCCCGTAGCGCTGAACGACAATCGCGAGTTTCACTGGTCTTCGCGGTCGGTGGGCGGCGGCGCCGCGGCCTCGGCCTCCCGCCCCGTGGGTTCGTCGTGGCTGCCGCTCGTCTCGGCCGAGCGGTCCCCGTCGGCCGCGGGACCGCCGTCAGGTGGCCGGGTCGCCTCGGTGTCGGCATCCGCGGTGCCGTCGGCGCCTCCGGGGACGGCCTCGCCGGCCGGGTGCCCCGCGCCGCTGCGCCGGCCGCGGCGGCGACGCTTCCGCCGCCTCGCGTCGCTTCCGCCGCCCGCCCGGTCGCCGTCGCGGCCCGCCTGCCCCGTGCCGGCCGCGCCGTCCTGCACCCGGGCTGCCGGGACCGGCGCCATCCGCGCCTGCCCCCCGCGCGCGCGCGGCAGGGACTCGGGCTGCGCGTGCTCCGCCTGCTGCTGCACGCGGCCCTCGACCGCCCGGGCGCGCCGCTCCGCGAAATCGAGGCGGGTCGCGGCCGATTCGACCCGCATCTCGAGCGCCTTCAGCTCGACGCTCAGGCGCGTCGTCTCCAGCACCAGGTTGTACAGCAGCTCGTAGGTCATCCGGGCGGACTCGGCGTTCCGCGCGTTGACGGCCGACTGCAGGTGGAGGGCGTGGATCAGCGGGTTCGGATTGAAGAGCAGCTTGAGAACCGGTCGGAGCAGGCGCCGGATCCACCGGAGCGGAGCGCGGTGCGAGTCGAACAGCGTCGTGTCCTCGAACGCGTAGGTCTCGCCCGCCGGGACACGGCCCTGCCGGAACGCCTCGAACAGTCCCGGGCGCGCGCCCCGCGGATCGAGGAACCGCTCGAATGCCGTCGCCGCCAGGTCGCGAATCTGTTGCTCGGTGTAGTCCACACCACGCTTCTCGCGGATCCGCGCGCGGATCTGCTGCATGATGTGCTCGACGTTCACCGAGTCGGACCGAAGGTTGGAATCACCCATCACATCTCGAAAGTATCGTCGCGCCAGTTGTCGGCGGCCGACCGACGGCGTTCGTCGCCGGCCAGATCAGAGTCGCAGCCCGGTGAAGGCCGACAGTTCCCACGGCCTGTACACGATGAGCACGACGGCGGCCGCCCAGAGCGCCACGCACATGAGCAGCGGACGGTCTGTCAGCAGCATCTCGGCCGGGCTCCCTCCGCCCTCCTTCCGGTGCACGAGGTACAGGTAGCGGAAGATGCCGTACAGGGGAAACGGGATCGTCAGGGCCAGGCCTTCGGTGCCGAAGTTCTGCACCGTCTCCGGGCTGATGGTGTAGAAGATGTACGCGATCAGCGTCGACGCCGTGACGACGCCGATCATCTGATCGAGCAGATACGGGCTGTATTCGCCCAGAATCCGCCGGTGCTCGGTCGCCCCCGAGGCGAGCAGCGTCAGCTCGTGACGCCGCTTGCTCATCGCGAGAAACAGCGCGAGCAGGACCGTGCAGACCAGCAGCCAGTGGCTGATGGCCACGTCGATCACCACCGCGCCCGCGACCGCCCGCAGCACGAATCCGATCGCGATCGTCAGCGCGTCGATGATGACGACGTGCTTGAGCCGGGCGGAGTAGGCGGCGAGGAGCACGACGTAGGCCAGCGCCACGACGCCGAACGCCGGGCGGAGCCAGAACGCGACCGGCACCGCAACCGCGATCAGGACGGCGGCCGCGCCCAGCGCGAGGCCTGGCGCTACCTGGCCGGACGCGATGGGCCGGCGCGACTTGAGCGGATGACGCCTGTCCGCGTCCCGGTCCGCAACGTCGTTCAACAGGTAGATCACGCCGGAGAGAACGCAGAAGACCGCAAAGGCCGCGCAGGCTGTCGCCACGGCCGTCGGCTCCAGCAGCCGCTTGCCGAACAGCAGACCGGCGAAGACGAAGAGGTTCTTGGTCCACTGGCCCGGCCGAAGTGAGACGACGAGGCCGGCCAGCGGGGTACGAGCCGGGGTGCCTCCGACGGCCGAGGCATCCCCGGTCACGGCATTCACGAGTGGCTGGCGCGCCATGCAAGCGCGGAGTGGAAACGGTTAGACACCCTTCGCGCCGAAGCTGGAGGCGGCGTCGGCCTCGGTGTCGAACGTCTCGAAGATCGTCAGCAGCTTCGTAATCGCCAGCAGGTCCTTGATACGCTTGGTCAGGTTGAGGAGCTTGAGCGCGCCGCCCTCACGGCTGACGGTCGTGTAGGTCCTGACGATCTCGCCGAGGCCCGCGCTGTCGATGTACGGCACTTCCGCCAGGTTCAGCACGAGCTTCTTGTGACCCTGCTGGATCAGACTGTTCACCTTGTCCCGCAGCAACTCGTCGCCTTCGCCCAGCGTGATCTTGCCCTGAAGGTCGATGATCGTGACGTCCCCAACCGATCGCTGATGAATCTGCATGCCCTCACTCCTCCCGCCTCGCGGCGCGCGCCGGATCACCACGCGGCGATCGACGGGCACAGGCTGCCAATCCGAGGCGTTTCATCTTAACGTAGCGCCGAAAACACCGTCAACTACGGACGGACCGGCCGCAAAAGAAAAAGGGCCGCGCTCGCGCGCGGCCCCTCCCCGATTCCCGATGAGAATCCCCTACACGCCGGCTCCGCCCGCGCCCGCGGACTTCCGCTGCTGGAAGCACTCGCGGCAGTACACCGGGCGGCCCTGGGTCGGCTTGAACGGGACGGTGGTGACTTTCCCGCACTCCGAGCAGTTGGTCTGGGTTTCGACGCGCTCCCGAGCCTGAGCCGCGCCGGCCGGCCGACTGGCCCGCTTGGTCTTGCACGCCTTGCACCGCTTCGGCTCGTTCTTGAAGTTCTTGTCGGCGAAGAACAGCTGCTCCCCGGCCGTCCACACGAACTCCGCCCCGCAGTCGACGCAGTGCAGCGACTTGTCCTGGAATTCCATCGGTGGACCCCCGTGTTGGCTATTCCGTCTCGCGCCTGAGCTTCTTGCGGCTCCGCTTCCGCGCCAGCGCCTGCTTGGCTCGGCGCTTGTCCCCGGGCTTCAGGTAGAAGGAGTGCTTCTTGATATCCTTGATGATATCTTCCTGCTGGACCTTCCGCTTGAACCGCCGCAGGGCGCTTTCGACCGATTCGCCCTCTTGAACCTTGACTTCAGCCACGCCCTCGAACACCCCCTCACCGGCCAGGCTGGCCCCACATCCCGACCCGTCGTTACCATCGGAATATGCTAGGCTATCACAAACAGCTGACGCCATGAAGCTCCTCGTGATCGGGTCCGGGGCACGCGAGCACGCCCTGGTCTGGCGGCTGGCACGGGACGCCGGCCGCCACGACATCATCTGCGCCCCGGGCAACGCCGGCATCGAGAGCCTGGCCCGCGTGGCGTTTGTCGACCAGGGCGACCCGGAGGCCGTCTTCGGCCTCGCCGAACGTGAGGGGGTCGACCTGACGATCGTCGGCCCCGAACTGCCGCTCACGCGAGGCGTGTCCGACCTGTTCACCTCCCGCGGCCGCCTGCTCCTCGGACCGTCCCGCCTGGCGGCCGAACTCGAGTCCAGCAAGGCGTTTGCCAAGGGCTTTCTCGCCCGCCACGGTGTCCCGACGGCACGGTACCAGGTCTGCGAGTCGGCCGACATCGCGCTCGCGGTGCTCGCCACCCGGCAGTTCGGCTATCCCGTGGTGATCAAGGCCGACGGCCTGGCGGCAGGCAAGGGCGTCGTCATCGCAGCCGACCAGCTGAACGCCAGTCTGGCCATCCGGGCCATGATGGTCGAGCGCCGGTTCGGAGATGCCGGGGCCCGGATCGTCATCGAGGAGTTCATGCAGGGTCGGGAAGCGTCGGTGTTCGCCCTGACCGACGGTCGGCGCGCGGTGCTGCTGCCGACGGCCGAGGATCACAAGCGTGCGTTCGACGGCGACGCGGGTCCGAACACGGGGGGCATGGGCGCGTTCGCACCGAGCCCGCTCGTCGACGACCAGATGCTCGAGCGCATCCGCGACACGATCATCCTGCCCGTCATCGACGGCATGCGCGCGGAGTCGCGGGAGTTCCGCGGGTTCCTCTATGCGGGGCTCATGCTCACGTCCGAAGGGCCGAAGGTGGTCGAGTTCAACGTGCGGATGGGGGATCCCGAGGCGCAGGTCGTCCTCCCGATGATCGACGGCGACTTCGCGGCGATGCTGCGGGACGCCGCGGCCGGGGCGCTTCGCCAGGACTCGTGCCGGGTGCGCGACTGGCCGCGCGTGGGCGTCGTTGTCGCGTCGGCCGGCTACCCGGACAGGTACGAGACCGGAAAGGTGATCACTGGCCTCGGCGCGGCCGCGGCCGTCCCCGGGGTGATCGTCTTTCACGCCGGCACGGCGCGGCGAGGGTCGGATATCGTGACGGCGGGCGGCCGGGTGCTGACGGTCGTCGCCGAGGGACAGGACTACCGGCAGGCGGTGTCCCGCGCCTACGACGCCGCACGATGCATCACGTTCGACGGGGCGTTCATGCGGAAAGACATCGGGAGGAAGGCGATCACAGCTGGCAGCTGCTAGCCGGCGGCTGTCAGCGGGTCGGTGTGAGCGGGTCACGCGCGACCGGCCTTCCGCTGCCGGCTGCCAGCTACCAGCTACTTGAGGGGTCCCGTGTCACAGATATCAGTCCTGATCCTGATGGGTTCCGATTCCGACGCGCCGGTGATGCAACCGGCGGCCGATCTGCTGAAGGAGCTCGGCATCTCATGCGAGGCGACCGTGGCGTCGGCCCACCGCTCGCCGGCCCGGGTCCAGCGCCTGCTCGCCGAGGCCCCCGCCCGCGGCGTGAAGGTCTTCATCGTCGGGGCCGGCGCGGCCGCCCACCTTGCGGGCATGGTCGCGGCGCATACGACGCGGCCGGTGATCGGCGTGCCCATCGACTCGTCGGCCCTGAATGGGCTCGACGCGCTGCTCTCCACCGTCCAGATGCCGCCCGGCGTGCCGGTGGCGACCGTGTCCATCGGAAAGCCCGGCGCGACCAACGCCGCCGTGCTCGCCGCGCAGATGCTCGCGCTGGCCGACCCGGCGCTCGGCTCGCGGCTCGAGCAGTACAAGGCGCAGCTCGCCGAGAAGGTGGAGAAGGCCGCGGAGAGGCTGAAGATCTCAGGAATCTTGCGATCTTGCGAACTGGCGATCTTGCGAACTTGCGATCTTGCGAACTGGCGATCTTGCGAACTGGCGAACTTGCGATCTTGCGATCTCGGAACAAGTTGCAGGGCCGCTGGTGCGCGCGACTCCCAGTTCGCCCGATCCCCGGTTCGCCCGATCGCCAGTTCGCCCGATCCCCGGTTCGCCCGATCGCCAGTTCGCAAGATCGCCAGTTCGCAAGATCGCCAGTTCGCCCGATCGCCAGTTCGCCCGATCCCCGGTTCGCCCGATCGCCAGTTCGCAAGATCGCCAGTTCGCCCGATCGCCAGTTCGCCCGATCCCCAGTTCGCCCGATCGCCAGTTCGCAAGATCGCCAGTTCGCCCGATCGCCAGTTCGCCCGATCCCCGGTTCGCCCGATCGCCAGTTCGCCCGATCGCCAGTTCGCCCGATCGCCAGTTCGCAAGATCGCCAGTTCGCCCGATCGCCAGTTCGCCCGATCGCCAGTTCGCCCGATCCCCGGTTCGCCCGATCGCCAGTTCGCCCGATCGCCAGTTCGCCCGATCCCCGGTTCGCCCGATCGCCAGTTCGCCCGATCGCCAGTTCGCAAGATCGCCAGTTCGCAAGATCGCAAGATGAAGTTCTCGGTCCTCTCCTTCGGCTGCCGAGCCAACCAGGCCGATTCCTGCCAGATCGAACGTGACCTGCTCGCGGGTGGGGGCCTTCCCGCGGCTTCCGGCTCGGCTGACGTGGTGGTGGTCAACACCTGCTCGGTGACGGCGGCGGCCGACGCGGCCGCGCGGCGGGCGATTCGGAACGTGGCGCGCGCCAACCCTCGGGCGCAGATCGTGGCGACCGGCTGCTACGCCACGCGACGGCCCGCCGATGTGGCGTTGCTGCCGGGTGTCGTGCGCCTCGTTCGGAATTCCGAGAAACAGCGCCTGGCGGAGGTCATCGCTTCGGGAGTAGTCTCCCCGACCGGACCGGAAACCGCTTCCGGAGTGGTCTCTCCTTCTCTGCGACCCGGTGACAGGGGCCGGACCGCGTACCCGCTGAGTGTGCAGACCGGGTGCGACGAGCGGTGCTCCTACTGCATCGTCCCGGCCACGCGCGGGCCTGGGCGGAGCCGGGGCGTGCCGCACGTCGTGGGCGAAGCGCGTCGCCTGGCGGAGGCCGGGTTCAAGGAAGTGTGGCTGACCGGCGTCCACCTCGGCTCCTACGGCCGGGATCTGACGCCGCCGTCGCGGCTCATCGACCTCCTGCTGGCGCTCGAACGCGAGGCCGGTGCGTTCGACCTGACGTTCCGTCTGAGTTCCCTCGAGCCGATGGACTGCAGCGACGAAATCGTCGACCTCCTGGCGGCGTCGCCGCGCTTCGCACCGCACCTGCACCTTCCGCTGCAGCACGCCAGCGACCGTCTGTTGTCGGCGATGAGGCGGCCGTACACCGCCGGCCGCTTCCGCGCGATCGTGGAGCGAGCGCGCGGGAAGATGCCGGACGCGGCGATCGGCACCGACGTGATCGCGGGGTTTCCGGGCGAAACCGAGCGCGATTTCGATGAGCAGGTAGCCTGCGTGCGGGAGATTGCGCCTTCCTACGTGCACGTGTTTCCGTATTCCGATCGTCCCGGGTCCGAGGCATCGGCCCTGCCGTCGAAGGTGCCGCCGGCGGTCGTGCGGCACCGGGTGGAGCGTCTGCGGGAGGCCGCGCGGGAATCGAACCGGCGGTTCGTCGACCGGCAGGTCGGGCGCGAACGCCCGGCGCTCACGCTCGACGACGGCACGGTGGCGCTGACCGACAACTACCTGAAGCTCAGCCTCGCGCGCGGCCGTGCGCGGAACGAGCGGGTGCGCGTCCGGATCGTCTCGGCGCGCCCGCTTCGCGGCGAGGTGGTTGCGTGAAGACGCTGGCGCTTCTCGGCACGACGCTCGGCTTCGCGTTCAGCGCCGGGCTCAACCTGTACGCCACGATTCTCATCATCGGCGTCGCGGTGCGCTTCGGGTGGGTCGCCCTGCCCGAGCCGCTCGCCGGGCTGTCGGCTCTCTCGCACCCGGTCGTGCTGGGCGTGGCGGGCGTGATGTACCTCGTCGAGTTCCTGGCCGACAAGGTGCCTGCGGTCGACCACGCCTGGGACGTGGTCCACACCGTCGTGCGCCCGGTGGGCGCGGCCTGGATCGCATGGCGGACGATTGGCGGGGCAGGGCTGCCGGAGCCGATCGACGTCGCCGCGCTGCTGCTCGCAGGCGGAGTGGCGCTCTCGGCACACGCGGGCAAGGCGGGGACACGGCTCGCCGCCGCCTCTGTCGGCGGCCACGCCCTGGGCATCGGTGTCGCGCTGAGCCTGCTCGAAGACCTGGTCGCCTTCGTCCTCGCGCCGCTCGCGCTGCTGAAGCCGCTCCTCGTGCTCGGGGTGGTCGTCCTCGCACTCGCGGGGCTGGCGTTCGTGATCCCGATGGGCTTCAGGGCGCTGAAACGCCGCTGGTGGGCACCGTCTTCAGCCTGACGTTCTGAACCACAGAGCACACAGAGAACACGGAGAACACGGAGAATCCCACGCCGAAGGCTTCGGCCGAGGCCGGGCCGACGGCCAGCGCCCAGGCTCGCCTGGGCGCCCTCGGCCGATGCCCGAGCCCGTCGACGAGCGTAGTCCTCCGGACCTCTGTGCTCTCTGTGTTCTCCGTGGTTTGCATTCGTGGACACGCCGTCGAAGCGTGGCGACCGGCTAGATGTCCATCGCCGCGGCGAGTTTCTGCGCGGCGGATTCTCTGCGTTCCCTCGACAATCAGCTGGCCGCACGCCGCGCGGATGTCCCGGCCGCGGCTCTTGCGAACCGACACGGTGAGGCGGCGGTCCGCCAGGACGCGCGCGAACGCGTTCACCCGCTCGTCCGACGGCCGTCGGAAAGGGATGCCGGCCGCCTCGTTGAGCGGAATCAGATTCACCTTGGCCTTGAGGCCCCCGAGCAGCGACACGAGCCGGCGCGCATCCTCGGGACTGTCGTTCACGTCGGCGAGCATCACGTACTCGAACGTGATCCGTCTCCGGCGCGCGAGGGGGAACCGCCGGCACGCCTCGATGACGTCGGCGATGGCGTACTTCCGGTTGAGCGGGACGAGCAGGTCGCGTTGCGCCTCGGTGGTGGCGTGGAGCGACACCGCGAGGTTCGGCATGTACGGCTCGGTGGCGAGCCGGTCGAGCGCGGGCACCACACCCACGGTCGAAATCGTGACGCGGCGTGCCGGCACCGCGAGACCGTCCGAATCCGCGAGGATGCGAAGCGCCTTCATCGTCTCGTCGTAGTTGTGGAGCGGCTCGCCCATCCCCATGAGCACGATGTTGAAGCGGGCGTCCAGGAGGCCGAGACGTGCGGCGAGCGCGCGAACCTGGCCGGCGATCTCGCCGGCCGTGAGGTGTCGCGTCAGCCCCATCTTCCCCGTGAGGCAGAAAGCGCACTTCATCGCGCAGCCGACCTGTGTCGAGATGCAGAAGGTGTCGCCCGGCGAGTCGGGGATGAAGACCGACTCGATTCGCCGGTGATCGTCGAGTTCCAGCAGGAGCTTGATCGTGCCGTCCGGCGAATAGTCCTCGCCGACGACGGCCGGGCGCGAGATGCGGAACAGGCGGGGCAGGCGGGCGCGAAGCGGCTTGGACAAATCCGTCATCTGCGCGAAGTCAGTGACGCCGCGGGCGAAGACCCAGCGGAAGATCTGGCGGGCACGGTAGGGTTCGATGCCCGCCGCCTCAAGCACGGTTTCGAGTTCCGTCCGCTCGAGTCCGCCGATGTCGGGAAGTGGGATGGTCTGCGACACAGTGGCTCTGACGCCGGCAGCCGGTGGCTGTCATCATGCCCGATTCCGAAGGGGCCCCTCCCGGTTGAAGGCGGCGCGTCGCCATGCTATCATGGCCGGTGACAGGTATTTCCTAATTCATTGTATTGCAAGCAGTTAGGGCCAAGATCGAAAGGACGGACCCGCCCGATGATTGTCCGCGATGTGCTTGGCAACGGGATTCGCCTGCTCACCGAGTCGATGCCGCACGTCCGCTCGGTCAGCGTCGGGGTCTGGCTGACCCGCGGATCCCGGCACGAGCCCGAGGCGCAGGGCGGGATGGCGCACTTCGTCGAGCACATGCTGTTCAAGGGCACCGAGACGCGGGGCGCCGAGGACATCGCGCAGGAGGTCGATTCGATCGGCGGGCAGCTCGACGCCTTCACGTCCAAGGAGTACGCGGGCTACTACATCAAGGTGCTCGACGAGCACGTGCCGCGGGCGCTCGACGTCCTCTCGGACGTGGTTCAGCATCCGGCGTTCGACCCGGACGACATCGAGCGGGAGAAGAAGGTAATCCTCGAAGAGATCAAGATGGTCGAGGACACGCCCGACGACCTCGTGCACGAGCTGTTCACGCAGGGCTTCTGGCCGGCGCACCCGCTCGGGCGGCCCATCCTCGGCACGCGCGAGACGGTCGACGCGCTGACCGGGGCGATCCTGCGCGACTACTTCCGCCGCGTCTACCACGCCGGCAACTTCGTGATCTCGGCGGTCGGCAACCTCGATCACGCCCACGTTCGGGACCTCGTGGAGAGGGCGTTCGCGGGCATTGCCGAGGCGGGCGACGTGGCGGTCGACGTGCCGCCGGCGGCGGCTCCGGCCTTCGAGGTCCGGGCCAAGGAACTCGAGCAGAGCCACATCTGCCTGGGCACGGCCGGATACTCCCAGTCCCACGACGACCGCTACGTGAGCTACGTGCTGAACACGCTGCTCGGCGGGTCGATGAGCTCGCGGCTGTTCCAGAACATCCGCGAGAAGCGGGGGCTCGCCTACTCAGTGTTCAGCGGCCTGGCGGCGTATCGCGATACCGGCGCGCTGACGATCTATGCGGGGTGCGCGAACGAGGCGGTCGGGGAGGTGATCGATCTCACGGTGGAGGAGCTGCGCGGGGTGAAGAGCGCGCCGGCGCCGGAGGGCGAGCTGCGGCGGGCAAAGGACCACCTGAAGGGCAGCCTGATGCTGGGTCTCGAGAACACGGCCAGCCGGATGTCCCACCTCGCCCGCCAGGAGATCTACTTCGACCGGCACTTTGGCCTCGACGAGACGCTGGCGGGCATCGAGAAGGTGACCTCGCTCGACATCGAGCGCGTGGCGAACGACCTGTTCTCGGACGGCGCGCTCGCGGGCACGGTGCTCGGGCCGCTGAACGGCTGGACCTATCCGGCCGAGCGGCTGAAGCTGGGATAGCAGCGGCCGACGGCATCGCAACGGAGGATCACGATGATCGCGCGTTACACCGGTGCGGCGATGGGCCGGATCTGGAGCGAGCAGAGGCGGTTCGAGTGCTGGCTGCAGGTCGAGATCGCGGCGGCGGAGGCGATGGCCGACGCCGGCATCATCCCGGCGTCCGCGGCCGCGGCGATCCGCGAGCGCGGCGGGTTCGACATCGCGCGCATCGAGGACATCGAGGCGAAGACCAGGCACGACGTCATCGCCTTCACGACGGCCGTGGCCGAGAAGGTCGGCGAGGAGGCGCGCTGGCTTCACTTCGGCCTGACCTCGTCTGACGTGATCGACACGGCCCAGGCGCTCCAGATGCGCGAGGCCTGCGACCTCGTGCTCGACGGGCTGGCGAAGCTCGGCGACGCCATCCGGGCGCGGGCCGAGGAGCACCGGCACACGCCGATGATCGGCCGGACGCACGGTGTCCACGCCGAGCCGATCTCGCTCGGCCTGAAGCTGGCGCTCTGGTACGCGGAGAACCGGCGGAACGTCGAGCGCGTGACGCGCGCGCGGGCCGGGATCAACGTCGGCAAGCTGTCCGGCGCGGTCGGCACGTTCGCCCACCTCGACCCGTCGATCGAAGCCGCCGTCTGCGCGCGGCTCGGCCTTGAGGCCGCTCCCGTCTCGTCGCAGATCATCCAGCGGGACCGCCACGCCGAGCTGCTGTCGGCCCTCGCCATCGCCGCCGCCTCGCTCGAGAAGTTCGCGCTCGAGATCCGCGGCCTGCAGAAGACCGAGATCGGCGAGATCGAAGAGCCCTTCGAGGCCGGGCAGAAGGGCTCGTCCGCGATGCCGCACAAGCGCAACCCGATCGGGTGCGAGCAGGTGGTGGGCCTGGCCCGGCTCCTGCGCGGCAACGCCATGGCGGGGATGGAGAACATCGCCCTCTGGCACGAGCGCGACATCTCCCACTCGTCGGTCGAGCGGGTGATCCTCCCCGACAGCTTCATCGCGCTGGATCACATGTTGCGGCGCTTCGCGAAGATCGTCCGCAACATGGTGGTCTACCCGGAGCGGATGCGCGAGAATCTCGAGAGGTCCCGGGGCGTCGTTTTCTCGGGGACCATCCTGCTCGATCTGGCCGGGCGCGGCGTGTCGCGCGAACAGGCCTACGAGTGGGTCCAGCGGAACGCGATGCGCTCGTTCACCGAACAGCGGCCGTTCAAGCAGCTGCTGCTCGACGACGTCGAGGTGGGCCGCGTGCTGTCGGCGGCCGACATCGAGAGGGCGTTCGACCTGTCGGTGCACCTGCGCCACGTGGACGAGATCTTCGGAAGGGTGTTTGAGGCAGCGCGGGCCTGAAGGCCCGCCCAGAGGCCCGCGGCTCCAACGGTCGGCGCCCGAAACAGCATGTTCGACAAGCTCCACGAAGAATGCGGTGTATTCGGCATCTTCGGCCACCCCGAGGCCTCGAAGATGGCCTACCTGGGCCTCTACGCGCTCCAGCACCGCGGGCAGGAGAGCACTGGCATCGCGGCCTCGGACGGCGAACGCCTGAGCGCCCACCGCGCGATGGGCTACGTGGCCGACGCGTTCACCGAAGCGGAACTTTCGCGTCTGCCCGGCCGGCTGGCCGTCGGCCACGTCCGCTACTCGACGACGGGCGCCAGCCAGCTGGTCAACGCACAGCCGATCCTCATCGACTGCCAGCACGGGCAGATTGCGCTCTGCCACAACGGCAACCTGGTGAACGCGGTCGAGCTGCGCGAAGAACTGAGCCGCGAGGGCGCCATCTTCCAGACCAGCAGCGACTCCGAGGTCATCCTCCACCTGTACGCCCACTCCAGGGCCGCCCACGCCGAGGACGCGCTCGTCGAGTCGCTCGCGCAGATCAGGGGTGCGTTCTCGCTGGTGCTGGCGACCGCCGACCGTCTGATCGCCGTGCGCGACCCGCACGGCTTCCGGCCGCTGGCGATCGGCCGCCTCGGCGATGCCACGGTCGTGGCGTCGGAAACCTGCGCGATGGACCTCATCGGCGCCACCTGGGTGCGTGACGTCGAGCCGGGCGAGGTCGTCGTGGTGGACGCCGCCGGCCTGCGGTCGATCAAGCCGTTCGCGCCAGACAGGCTTGCGCAGTGCGTCTTCGAGCACGTGTACTTCGCGCGTCCCGACAGCTACGTGTTCGGCGAGAGCGTCAATGCCGTCCGCACCGCCTTCGGCCGGCTGCTCGCGACCGAATCGCCCGTCGACGCGGACGTCGTCGTCCCGGTTCCGGACTCCGGCGTGTGTGCCGCCACGGGGTTCGCCGAGCAGTCGGGCATCCCGCTCCGGATGGGGCTCATCCGGAACCACTACGTCGGCCGGACGTTCATCGAGCCGCAGCAGTCGATTCGCCACTTCGGCGTGAAGGTGAAGCTGAATCCGGTCAGGAGCATCCTCGACGGCCAGCGCGTCGTCCTCGTGGACGACTCGATCGTCCGGGGCACCACGTCGAGGAAGATCGTGCGGCTGATCAAGGCGGCCGGCGCGCGCGAGGTGCACGTGCGGATCAGCTGCCCGCCGACGATCTCCCCGTGTTTCTACGGCGTGGACACGCCCCGCCGGGCCGAGCTGATCGCGGCGACGCACACGCTCGAGGAGATCCGGCAGTACCTGGAGGCCGACTCGCTCAGCTACCTGAGCCTCGAGGGGCTGCTGGCCGGCGTGAACTCGCACCGGTCCGAGGTACTGCACATCGTGCTATACGGGGCACTACCCGGTGCCGTTTCCGAGCGGCGAGGCGGCCGAGCTGCAGCTCAGCCTGCCCCTGGTCCCCGGCGCGCCGCCGCGCGACGAAGCCTGAGCCCTGAGCCTTGAGCCCTGAGCCTATGGACTACAAATCCTCCGGCGTCGACATCGACGCAGGCAACGAGGTCGTCCGGCGCATCAAGGGCCTCGCCCGGTCGACGTTCACGCCGGGCGTCCTCTCCGACATAGGGTCGTTCGGCGGGCTGTTCCGACTCGACCCTGGTCAGTTCGCCGACCCCGTGATGGTGGCCAGCGCCGACGGCGTCGGGACCAAGCTGAAGGTGGCGTTCCTGGCGAACCGCCACGACACGGTCGGCGAGGATTCTGGTCAACCACTGCGTCAACGACATCCTGGTGCAGGGCGCGCGGCCGCTGTTCTTTCTCGACTACCTGGCGACGGGCCGCCTGGCGCCGGACGTGGCGGAACAGATCGTCGCGGGCATCGCCCGCGGCTGCCGCGCCAACGGCTGCGCGCTGCTCGGCGGCGAGACCGCCGAGATGCCCGGCTTCTACGCGGAGGGCGAGTACGACCTCGCCGGCTTCATCGTCGGCGCCGTGGACCGCGCGCGCCTCGTGAACGGCGACACGCTTCGGCCGGGCGACGCGCTGGTCGGACTCCCGTCGACGGGGCTGCACACCAACGGTTACTCGCTGGCCCGGCGGATTGTGTTCGACGAGCTGAAGCTGAAGGTCGACTCCGTCCTTCCCGGCATCGGCACGACGGCGGCCGACGCGCTGCTCGCGATCCACCGGTCATATCTTCGGGTGATCGAGCCCCTGCTGGCAGAGCCCGGGCTGGTCAGGGGCCTGGCGCACATCACAGGCGGCGGCATCACGGACAACCTTCCGCGGATCTTGCCGGCGGGCGTGGGCGCGCGGATCGACCGCCGTCGGTGGGAGGTGCCGGCGCTTTTCCGGTTCCTCGGCGATGCGGGCCATGTGCCGGTCGACGACATGTACCGTTCGTTCAACATGGGTATCGGCCTCATCGTCGCCTGCCGGCCCGCGGACGCCGCGCGCGTGATGACGATGCTCGAGGGCCAGGGCGAGGCCCCGCGTGTGATCGGCGAGCTGGTCGCGGGCGACCGTGTCGTCTTGTATTCCTGAGTCCTGAGCCCTGAGCCCCGAGCCATGCCATGAACCGAAACCTCGGCGTTCTGATCTCGGGCCGCGGCAGCAACCTGCAGGCGATCATCGACGCCGTGGCCGCCGGCACCCTCGACGCGCGGATCACCCTGGTCATTTCGAACAAGGCGGACGCTGCCGGACTCGAGCGGGCGCGCCGGGCCGGCATCGAGACGCTGTGCCTGAGCCACCGCGCCTTCGCCAGCCGCGAGGCCTACGACCGGGCGCTGGTCGACCAACTGCGGGCACGCGAGGTCGGCCTGGTGTGCCTGGCGGGCTTCATGCGCCTGCTGAGCCCTGTGTTCATCGAGGCGTTTCCCAACGCGATCCTCAACATCCACCCGGCCCTGCTCCCGGCGTTCCCGGGTCTCGACGCCCAGCACCAGGCGTGGACGCACGGTGTGAAGGTGAGCGGCGCGACCGTGCACCTCGTGGATCGCGATCTGGACGCCGGGCCCATCGTGCTGCAGCGCGCCGTTCCGGTCCTCGAGGACGACACGCCGGACTCGCTGTCGGCCCGCATCCTCGAGGTCGAGCACCAGCTCTACCCGGAAGCCATCGGCCTGCTCCTCTCAGGGCGGTGGCGGCTCGACGGCCGCCGGTTCCGCCGGACGGCGTGAACCGGCGCGTGAGACATCATGGGCCGTCCCATGGCTGAAGGCCCCGCAGCTGCCCCGCGCCGCGGGTTCCACGTGATGGTGAAGCCGACGGGCCCGCTCTGCAACCTGGACTGCAGCTACTGTTTCTACCTCGAGAAAGAGCGCCTCTACCTGGGCACGTCCGGTTGGGCGATGCCGGACGAGATCCTCGAGACCTTCGTCCGCGACTTCATTGCCGCGCAGGACGTTCCCCTCGTCACGTTCGCCTGGCAGGGCGGGGAGCCCACCCTGCTCGGCCTCGACTTCTTCCGCCGGGTCGTCGGACTTCAGGACCGCTTCGCGGGCGGCAAGCGGATTGAGAACGCCGTGCAGACCAACGGCGTGCTCGTCGACGATGAGTGGGCCGCGTTCTTTGCGGAGCGCGCGTTCCTGGTGGGGCTGTCGATCGACGGCCCGCGCGACCTGCACGACCGCTACCGCGTGGACAGGGGCGGAGCCCCGACGTTCGACCGCGTGATGAAGGGCATCGACGCGCTCAAGCGCCACGGCGCCGCTTTCAACACGCTGACGGTCGTGCACCGGGAGAACGCCCGCAGGCCGCTCGATGTCTACCGGTTCCTGAAGGAGGCGGGCAGCGGATTCCAGCAGTTCATTCCGATTGTCGAGCGCGTGGACGCGAGGCCGCACCTTTCCGAGCCTGGCCTGGCAGGCCAAGGGCGGCTCAGCCCGTGGTCCGTCGACCCGGCGGACTGGGGCGGATTCCTCTGCGCCATCTTCGACGAGTGGGTCCGGCACGATGTCGGCCGCGTGTTCGTTCAGCTGTTCGACGTTGCGCTCGAGAGCTGGTCCCGTGGTGAGGCGTCGCTCTGCATCTTCAGCGAGACGTGCGGGCGCGCGCTTGCCCTCGAACACAACGGCGACCTGTACTCCTGCGACCACTATGTGTTCCCGGCGTTCAGGCTCGGGAACATCACGGACACCCCAATCGGCGACCTGGTCCGGTCGCCCGCGCAACAGCAGTTCGGCGACGCCAAGCGAGACGCGCTCCCCGACTTCTGCCGCAGGTGCGACGTGCGATTCGCCTGCCGCGGCGAGTGTCCGAAGAACCGCTTCACGTGCACGCCCGACGGCGAGCCGGGCCTCAGCTACCTCTGTGCCGGCTACAGGCGCTTCTTCGCGCACATCGACGCCGCGATGCGCTTCATGGCCACCGAGTTGGCCCACGAACGGCCGCCCGCCGGCGTGATGGCGTGGGCCCTCGCGCTCGACCGCCGGCGGGCGGCTGCCGCCGCCGGCCGCAACGACCCCTGCCCGTGCGGGAGCGGGAAGAAGTTCAAGAAGTGCTGCGGGTTGGGTGGGTAGATTCGCGATGGCCCTGGCGACTCGGTTCAGGGGTGCCGTCAAGGGCCCGTTGTTTGCCTCCGAAGCTGCCTTCAGCCACGCCCACCACGAAGACAGTTGGCGTGGTGACCAGGAAAGGCCGCACCGTCCCCGCCCATCGCGTCAAAGGCGAACGTCTCGCTTTCGCCCTGGCCGGCCGCCATTCCGACTTGTGAAGGTGCCACGAGTTGGCGGGACGGCCCAGCCTGCTTTCGGTATGGAATCGCGATGGGGTAGAATCGGTTCCGCGCCGGGCGCGCATGCAGATCCCCGAATGCTTGACGGACGGGTCCAGTCTGCGGGTCCATTGCTCAGCTTGGGAAAGTACGAACCTGCCGCCGTGTGCGTGCAGCCCGAGTGTGAGGTCGACTCCGCTTCCTGGAAACCCAGCGTGTCTTGTATGTACTGGCGGAGTCTCATCAGCGGTCAGAAGCCGGACAACCGGCCAGCGAGCGCGGTGTAGGCCTGCGGATGCAGGCCGGTTCCGTGAGGTACAGTGCGAAGCTCGAGCTGAGGAGAGCCTTGCCTGATCCGTAGGAGGGTCGGAACAGATGAGAGATGGTGTGACTGAAGCGGTTGCAGCGCGCGACACTTCCAGGCATGCCCTCCGGGAAGCCAACTCCGCCATCCCGAGAGAGTCCGCCGTCTCGCCATCGACCTACTCCGTGCCCGGCCGCTTCCTCTGGCTTGCCGACGCCGCGATGCTCACATTCGCGTTCTTCCTGGCCCGGAGCCTGGCGCCGACGATGCAGCCGTTCTTCACCGCTGAACGGGCCGGACGGATCCCGTGGCTACAGTGGCTGAGCTTCCAGTCGGCGGCGAGTCCGGTTCTCTATCGCCCTCTCCAGGACGTCGTCTGGATCCTGCTGGTGACCGTGCCCGCCACCCTGCTGGCCATGCTGGCGGTTGGCGGCTACCGGCCGTTGCTCGAGCAGTCGCGGACGCGTATGGTGCTGACCTGCACAGCGGCGCCGCTCGTCGGATTCGGCCTTGTCGCGCTGACGATGGTGTTCGCGCGGCACTTCGACACGAGCCGGGCGTTCCTGTCTTCCTTCGCGCTGCTGACAACGGCCGGATTCCTCACCTCTCGAACGGTCACGCGTGGCTACAAGACTCGGCGGCTTCGGGCCGGGAACTACGCGCGAAACGTGGTGGTTGTGGCGCCGCCGGAGGCCCGTCGCCGGCTCACGGACCACTTCGCCGACCACGTGTCGCCAAACGTCCGCCGGCTCTATGGATATCTCGAGGTGCCAGGACCAACACGATCCTCGCCCGTCGGTGCCGAGAAGCCGGACGGCCTGAGGCGCCTTGGCGAGGTCGGCGACCTGGGAGAACTCCTCGTGAACACGCCGATTCACGAGGTGCTGGCGGTCGAGGACTCCGATTCCGGGCGATGGTTGCGGTCGGTGATCGAGCAGTGTGAGTACTTCCAACTGACGTTGAGGCTCGTTCCGGAGGAACTCATATCGTTCGCCGCCCGCCCCTCGCATCTCGGGTTTCGAGCTGGCCCGCTGGGCCTTCCCGAGGTCGAACTTCGCCCGCGGCACCTGGACGGAGACGCACTGTTCGTCAAGCGGGCGCTCGATATCGTCGTGTCCGCGACGGCGCTGGTCCTGCTTGCGCCGCTCTTTGCGTTGATCGCAATCGCAATCAGGGTGACGACGCCGAAGCTGCCAGTGTTGTATCCGTGGCACGTGATCGGCTACAAGGGGCGGGCGTTCACCGGCTACAAGTTCACGTCGATGGTGGCGGATGCCGACGAGCGAAAGGCGGTCCTGATGCCCCTCAACGAGATGACGGGGCCGGTCTTCAAGATCAAGAATGATCCGCGCATGACACCGGTTGGGCGCTGGCTCCGGAAGTTCAGCCTGAACGAATTGCCGCAACTCTGGAGCGTGCTGAAGGGCGACATGAGCCTGGTAGGCCCGCGGCCGGCGTATCCAAACGAGCTTGCCCGCTACGAACTCTGGCAGAAGCGCAAGCTGTGCGTGCAGCCTGGTATCACGTGCCTCTGGCAGGTTCGGGGCCGGAACAAGATCAGCAGCTTCGACGACTGGGTACGGATGGACTTTGAGTACATCGACCACTGGTCCTTGTGGCTGGACTTGAAGATCATCGTACGGACGGTTTGGGCAGTCGTCTGGGGCTCGGGCTCGTAGCGCCGGGCACGTCTGCATCTCGGTCCCGGATCGGTCGCCCACAGTG
This sequence comes from uncultured Acidobacteriota bacterium, assembly GCA_963783255.1. Taxonomy (GTDB): domain Bacteria; phylum Acidobacteriota; class Vicinamibacteria; order Vicinamibacterales; family Fen-181; genus FEN-299. The sequence continues at coordinate 399,760 of CAWAMP010000014.1, forward strand.
TTGCACCGTGGGTCGACGCTGACCGTGCGAATTGTCCTCAATGCCGACGTGGTTTCGGCCCGGCGTCGCGGACTGTTCCGCGAGATCGGCGCCGATGACGTCGGCCGCACGCCGCCAGTTGGACGCCGAATCCGGCGGCCTGGACCCACTCCGGGCCCCCGGACGGCATATGATTAGGCGATTGTATTCGTGGCAGCCAATCACACAGCAGTCTGGCCGGCGCTGCATGGACGTCGGGGGGGGGCGGCCTGACGGGCGGGTCCGAGCAAGGCTGCTCAGAGCACCGGCCCTGCCCGCCACGACGTTGGGCGTGGCGCTCCTGTTGACGAAGGCGCTGTGGAGACACCGCTGATGCGCAAGGCGACATTCGTGTTCGAGAACGCCGTCGCGGTGGTTACCGGCGGATCCGGTGGTATCGGTCGACACGTGGCGAGGGGCCTGGCAGAGCGCAACACCCGCGTCGCGTTCTGCGGATTCGAGGCAACGGTCGGCGATATTCGCGATGAGGGCCAAGTCGGGAACTTCTCGAACCGAATCATCGCCCGCTGAGGCCGCCACCTGGCCCCCTTGGTCAACGACGCGGGCGGTGTCCGGGCAACTGCCGACGGCTGTCGAACATGACAGGCCGGCGACCTATGTGCCTGGTCGCCTGGGCATCGTTGTGTGGGCCATGCAGGCCCTTGGGCCGGTCGTGCAGCCGGTGTGGAACGCGGTGATGCGGAAGCGTATCGATCAACGCTATGAGGCGATCAACCAAGAGACCGGGCCGCTGACGTCGCACCGGGAAGGCGGGGACGGGCGTGTCCACACGTGATGGGGGAAGGGGACTCGATGAAGGTCTGTGTCGTTGGGCTCTGGCATCTCGGCGCGGTCACCGCAGCCTGCTTGGCGTCCGTTGGCCACCAGGTCACCGGCGTGGATTTCGAACCGTCAGCTGTCGCCGGACTGACCGCCGGCAAGCCTCCGCTCCTCGAACCGGGCCTCGAAGACCTCGTGAAGGCCGGGCTCGCACGCGGGACTCTCTGCTTCTCGACCGAGCCATCGGCATCGGCCGACGCTGACGTGATCTGGGTCGCATACGACACACCGGTGGATGAGGAAGACCGAGCTGACGTTGACTTCGTCGTCGAACGGGTCGTCCGCGTGTTTCCGCACCTGAAGGACGGTGCTCTTCTGCTGATCTCATCGCAGCTGCCGGTCGGGTCGACTCGAAAGCTCGAAGCGGCGTTTGAGGCCGTCGCAAACGGCCGGCGGGTCGGATTCGGCTACTCGCCGGAGAACCTCCGCCTCGGCCACGCCATCACCACCTTCATGCGGCCGGACCGTGTTGTTGTGGGCCTGCGCTCAGACGCCGATCGGGTGCGGGTTGCCGAGTTGTTGCAGCCGGTCACCGGGAGGATCGAGTGGATGTCGGTCGAGTCGGCTGAAATGACCAAGCACGCGCTCAATGCGTTCCTGGCGACATCCGTCACCTTCATCAATGAGATCGCCACGGTTTGCGAGCAGGTCGGTGCAGATGCGAACGAGGTGGCGCGGGGCCTCAAGTCCGAAGCGCGGATCGGTCCGGGAGCATACCTCAGTCCGGGGGCGGCATTCGCGGGCGGCACGCTCGCCCGTGACATCGTCTTCCTGTCGCAGCTCGGCGCGGCGTACCGGCTTTCTACACATGTCCTGTCGTCCGTCAAGGTCAGCAATGACGCCCACAGCCTGTGGGCGCAGCGGCGGCTCGACCAGTTGCTCGGGGGTGTGGCGGGACGATCGATCGCCGTCTGGGGTCTGACCTACAAGCCGGGAACCGACACGTTGCGCCGGTCGAGTGCCGTGGAGCTGTGCGAATGGCTCTATTCCCACGGCGCAACGGTCCGGGCGCATGACCCCGGGGTCAGCAGCCTGCCGCCGATGCTCGCCAGCCGGCTGGAGTTCTTCTCGAACGCGGTTGATGCGGTCGAGGGCACTTCGGCGTTGGTCATTGCGACGCCGTGGCCGGACTACAAGGGGCTCGATGGGAGAGCGATCGTGAGCCGGATGGCTCGTCCCCTGGTGATCGATGCGAACCGGTTCTTGAACGACTCGATCGGCAAGCTACCCGGGGTCGAGTACGTGAGCGTCGGGAAGGCGACGACATGACGAGAGTGCTGGAGGGGCGGGCGGCGATCATCACTGGCGCGAGCCAGGGACTCGGCCTGGCGATTGCGAAGGCGTACGTGTCCGCCGGAGCGAGTGTCTTCTTGTGCGCGCGAGATGGCTCCCTCCTTGACCGTGCAAGGAGCGACGTTGCGGCGTTGGCAGGGCCTGGCCAGCGGGTGGCGGCGATGCCTGCGGACGTCTCGTTGACCGCGGATATCGACCGGGTGGCGCGAGCCGCCTTCGAGGCGTTTCCACAGGTTCACATCCTGGTCAACAATGCCGGCGTCTATGGTCCAATGGGCCTCGTCGAGGAGGTGGACTGGGGCGCCTGGGTGCAGGCAATCGAGGTCAACCTCTTCGGTTCGATCCTGATGTGCCGCATGCTTCTGCCGCACTTCAGGCAGCATCAGTACGGCAAGGTAGTCCAGTTGTCGGGTGGGGGGGCCACGAACCCGCTGCCGCGCATCAGCGCCTATGCGGCGTCGAAGGCCGCCATTGTCCGGTTCGCCGAGACGCTGGCAGAGGAGACCCGCGAGTGCGGCATCGACGTCAACGCCATCGCTCCGGGCGCCCTCAACACGCGGCTGCTCGACGAGGTGCTTGCCGGCGGGCCGGAGCGCGTCGGCCAGTCCTTCTACGACCGCGCGCTCGAGCAGAAGGAACACGGCGGCGCGCCCATGGGGCGAGGCGCCGATCTGGCCGTGTTCCTCGGGTCGGCAGCGAGCGACGGCATTTCCGGCAAGTTGCTGAGCGCCATGTGGGATCCGTGGGAATCTCTCGCGGACCATCGTGACGACTTGCGGCGTACCGACGTCTACACGCTGCGTCGGATCGTGCCTGCCGACCGCAGATTCGACTGGGGAGAGCGATGAGCCCTGGAGTGGCGATCATCGGGTGCGGGTCGATCGGCTACAAACGGGCTCGGGCGCTCGCAGGAGCGCGGCTCGTTGCCTGCGCGGACGTGAAGCTGGAGCGGGCCGAGGCGCTGGCCCGGACCGCGCCGGCGACCACGGCCACCGACGACTGGCGCGCGGCCGTTTCTCAGCCCGGCGTGGATATCGTCGTCGTCGCGACCACCAACGACATGCTGGCGGAAGTCAGCCGGTTCGCCGTCGAAGCGGGCCGGCACGTGATCGTCGAGAAGCCGGCCGCGCGGTCGGTGGTCGAGATCGACTCGGTGGTGTCTGCCGCCAGGGCACACGCGCGGCTCGTGCGCGTGGGCTTCAACCATCGCTATCACCCGGCCCTGCGGAAGGCGAAGGAACTCGTAGAGGCGGGGGCGCTCGGTGACCTGATGTTCATCCGGGGAAGGTATGGCCACGGTGCGCGGGTCGGCTACGACAAGGAATGGCGCGCGGACCCGGTGCTGTCGGGAGGCGGAGAACTGATTGACCAGGGGGTCCACCTCATCGACCTCTCCCGTTGGTTCCTGGGAGAGTTCACGTCAGTGAATGGGCTTGCCCGGACCTACTACTGGCAGATGCCGGTGGACGACAACGCGTTCATGACGCTCCGAACGCCGAGCGATCAGGTGGCCTTCCTGCACGTCAGCTGCACCGAATGGAAGAACCTGTTCTCTTTCGAGATTTACGGCCGCCAGGCCAAACTGGACATCGGGGGTCTTGGTGGCAGCTATGGCGTTGAGCGCCTGGCGTTCTACCGGATGCTGCCCGAGATGGGGCCGCCGGACACGACAATCTGGGAGTACCCGCGCGGCGACCAGTCGTGGGCCCTGGAGTTCTCGGAGTTCCTGGAGGACATCCGGCTTGCCCGACGGCCCGCGGCCGACATCGCCGACGCACGCGCCGCGCTCGTTATCGTCGAGGAGATCTATCGCCAATCGGGCTATACAATCAATGGGCGCCGCGAATGATCATCACGAGAAGCCCGCTTCGAGTCACGCTTGGAGGAGGCGGCACCGATCTGCCGTCCTACTACCGGGAACACGGTGGCTTTGTGATCGCCGCGGCCATCGACAAGTACGTATTCGTGACTGCGATGCGGCCATTCGTTGAGGGGATATACCTCAAGTACTCGAAACTCGAGCACGTGATGAGGGTCGACGAGGTGCATCACCCGATCATCCGGGAAGCGATCCGGATGCTGGGGTTCAAAACGCCTCAGATCGAGATCACCACCCTGGCCGACATTCCTGCCGGCACCGGGCTGGGGTCGTCCGGGAGTTTCACGACCGCGCTGCTGAAGGCACTCTACGCCCACCGTCGTCGCCTCCTGCACCCGGACGAGCTTGCGGAGCTCGCCTGTGAAATCGAGATCAACCGGCTCAACGAGCCCATCGGCAAGCAGGACCAGTACATCGCCGCCTATGGCGGCTTGACGTGCTTCACATTCTGCCCCGACGATTCGGTGACGGCCACGCCGCTGCAGATGCCGATCGAGTCGATGTTCGACCTCGAAGATAACTTGCTGCTCTTCTTCACCGGCTTCTCTCGCAGCGCCTCCTCCATCCTTCAGGATCAGAACGTGCGGACCCGGCAATCCAACGGCCAGATGCTGGCCAACCTCCACTTCTTAAAGGAACTCGGAATCCGCAGCCGGGAGGCACTCGAGGCCGGGAACCTGCCGCGATTCGGCGAGCTGATGCACGAGCACTGGGAGCACAAGAAACGGCGTTCGGGTGGCATGAGCAACCCGCAGATCGACGGATGGTACGATCTGGGGCGCGCCAACGGCGCAGTCGGCGGCAAACTGGTTGGCGCCGGCGGCGGCGGCTTCCTGATGTTCTACACGGAGGAACACCGCCGCCTGCGGCGGGCGATGTCGCAAGCGGGCCTCGAAGAAGTTCGATTTCACTTCGACTTCGAGGGTACGAAGGTGCTCTTCGGATGAGCCTGACGGTCGCAATTCTGGCGGGCGGCCTGGCGACCCGGCTTCGGCCGGTTACTGAGGCGATGCCGAAGTCGCTCGTCGACGTGGGTGGCCGACCTTTCGTCGCGCACCAATTGGACCTGCTCGCGCGCCACGGTTTCACCGACATCGTGCTCCTGGCGGGGCATCTGGGTGAGTTGCTGCGGGATGCCCTGGGAAGCGGCACGGACTTCGGTGTACGTTTACGCTATGCCTTCGACGGCCCGGAGCCAATGGGAACCGGCGGTGCGGTCCGCGGTGCCCTTGCCGAACTCGGCGACGCGTTCTTCGTCATGTACGGCGACTCGTACCTCGAGTGCGACTACGGGGACATCGAGCGCGCGTTTCGTGCCTGCGGAAAGTCGGGGCTCATGACCGTGTGCAGGAACGAGGACCGCTGGGACCGCAGCAATGTGCTGTTCGAAGGTGGGCGGATCGTCGCCTACGACAAGGTCCGTCGGATCCCCGAGATGCGTCACATCGACTACGGCCTTGGGGCGTTCATGCGCGCGGCGTTCACGCGCCGACCGCCCGGGCGCGCCTTCGATTTGGCGGACGTGTACCGGGAGCTGCTGTCTTGCGGTGACCTGGCTGGGTACGAGGTCGCCTCTCGCTTCTACGAAATCGGATCGCCCGCCGGCCTCGAAGAGACTCGCGCGCACGTTGAAGCAAGGGGGAGGACTCTCCGATGACCTACTCGGAACAGCACCTCGATGAGGCAGCTCGCGCGATTGCAGGCCTTGACGCCGGTGTCATCGAGAAGATGGTCGGCTTACTCGTGTCGCTTCGCGAGCGAAACGGCCGACTCTTCTTCCTGGGTGTGGGCGGCAGCGCCGCCAACTGCTCGCACGCAGTCAACGACTTCCGGAAGATCGCGGGCATCGAGGCCTACACGCCGGTCGACAACGTATCCGAACTGACGGCGCGCACCAACGACGAGGGCTGGAGCAGCGTCTTCGTCAACTGGCTGAAGGGCAGCCGTCTCACCCGGAACGACATGGTCTGCGTCTTCTCGGTCGGGGGAGGCAGCCTCGAACGCAATATCAGCCCGAACCTGGTGCTGGCGCTCCAGCACGTCAAGCAGGTCGGGGGACAGGTCATTGGGGTCGTCGGCAGGGACGGCGGCTACACCGCATCGGTGGCAGACGCGTGCGTCGTGGTGCCGACGGTCAACGCGAGCAACGTGACGCCCCACACCGAGGCCTTCCAGGCCGTCGTGTGGCATCTGCTGGTGTCGCATCCAGCGCTGAAGATCGCACAGACCAAATGGGAATCCACTCCCGGCGCTGCCGCGCCGTCTTCCTCGACCGCGACGGCGTGATCAACCGCGCTGTTGTGCGTGACGGCCGGCCGTACCCGCCGGCGAGCGTCGACACGCTGGAGCTGTTGCCGGGAGTTGCCGAGGCGATGACTCTACTTCACAGGGCCGGCTACCGGTTGGTTGTCGTGACCAATCAACCCGATCTCGCGCGCGGCACGCAGGACCGGTCTGTCGTCGACGCGATGCACGCCCGGATCGCGGCTGCGCTACCTGTGGACGAGTTCCGTGTGTGCGCCCACGACGAGGACGACCAGTGCGACTGCCGGAAACCGAGGCCCGGCCTGCTTCGCCGTGCCGCGGAGTCCGCCGGCATCGACCTGGCGGCCAGCTTCATGGTCGGCGACCGATGGCGCGACATCGAGGCTGGCCGCGCGGCCGGGTGCCGGACGCTCTTCGTCGATTGCGACTACAGCGAACGTCGTCCTGACGCTCCCGATGTGACCGTGCGGTCGCTCGCAGAGGCGGCAGATTGGATCCTTCGACAAGGAGAGGGCTGAGATGAAGGCTGTGGCCGACCTGTCCGTGAGAATCTTCGCTGACGGTGCCGACCTCGGCGGCATGCTGGAGATGTACCGGCTTCCGTACATCAAGGGGTTCACGACCAACCCCACGCTCATGCGGAAGGCAGGGGTCAGGGACTACGCCGCGTTTGCGCGCGACGTGATCGAGGCGATTCCCGACCGGCCCATATCGTTCGAGGTCCTTTCAGACGAGTGTGACGAGATGGAGCGGCAGGCGCACCGGATCGCGGCCTGGGGCCAGAACGTGTACGTGAAGATCCCCGTGACGAACACGCGAAGGGAACCATCGTACGATCTGGTGAGCCGGCTCGCAGGCTCCGGTGTGAAGGTGAACGTCACCGCGCTGCTTTCGCTGGAGCAGGTGCGCGACGTCGCGCAGGCGGTCCGCGGCGGAGCGCCGTGCACCGTCTCGGTGTTCGCGGGTCGCGTCGCCGATACGGGCCGAGACCCGGTGCCGATGATGGCGGCCGCGGTCGAGATCCTGAAGCTCGCCCCGAACGCAGAACTCATCTGGGCGAGTCCGCGAGAGCTGCTCAACATCTTCCAGGCGGACGACATCGGCTGTCACATCATCACCTTGACCAACGACATCCTGAAGAAGCTCCAGAACGTCGGCCGCGACCTCGCGGACTACTCACTCGAAACGGTGACGATGTTCTACAACGACGCCCGGCACGCCGGATACCAACTCTGAGGCCGTCACGGTTCTGGAGGATGAGTGCGCTACATCGTCACGGGTGCGGCAGGGTTCATCGGCAGCAACCTCGTTGACCGGCTACTCGCCGATGGTCACGATGTCATCGGCTATGACAACTTCTCGACCGGGCAGCGTCGCTTTCTCGAGGGGGCGGCGCGGTCCTCCCGCTTCACGCTCGTCGAGGGAGACCTGCTCGATCGGGAGAGGCTGACGCGAGCGTTCAGGGACGGCGAGTTCGTCTTCCACCTGGCAGCCAACGCTGACGTCCGATTCGGGACCGACCGTCCGGAACGGGACCTCGAGCAGAACACGATTGCGACCTTCAACGTACTCGAGGCGATGCGTGCGACCGGTGTCCGCCGGCTCGCATTCTCGTCGACGGGATCAGTCTACGGCGAGCCGAGCGTGTTCCCGACGCCAGAAGACGCGCCGTTCCCCGTCCAGACATCGCTCTACGGGGCATCGAAGCTGGCTGGCGAGGGACTGATCGCCGCCTACTGCGAAGGATTCCGCTTTGATGCCTGTATCTTCCGATTCGTGTCGATTCTCGGCGAGCGGTACTCGCACGGACATGTGTTCGACTTCTACCGCAGCCTCCGGGCCGACCCGGGCCTCCTCCGGGTGCTGGGGAACGGGCGGCAACGCAAGTCGTACCTCTACGTGCAGGACTGCATCGACGCCATGATGACGGCGGTGGAGAAGTCGACCTCGGGTGTCAGCATCTACAACCTGGGGACGGACGAGTACTGCGAGGTGAACGACTCGATTGGCTGGATTACCCACCATCTCGGGCTTTCTCCACGGTTGGAGTACACCGGCGGAGAGCGGGGCTGGATCGGCGACAGTCCGTTCATCTTCCTCGACTGCCGCCGGGTACGAGCGCTGGGATGGATTCCGAAACTCTCGATAGGTGACGGCGTTCTCCGGACGCTGGACTATCTGCGCACGAACGACTGGCTGTTTGAATCGAGAGCTTGAGGCGGTGGCCAGCCCCGCCAGGGTCCGGAGGGCTGACCGCGACGTTCCCGACGCGACCAGGACTCTCCGCGTGCCGGGCGCAGCCCCGGGACCTTCTGTTCATGGCAGGCCGGCGCTGCAGTGATCCCGGCATCGATCTCCGAACCGGCCTGAAGGTATAGTGGTTGGACGACGACGGTCGCCAGGAGTACGAATGCAGCCAGACGTGTACCAGGAGTTTGAGTGGCGGGGGATGGTCTACGAGGGCACCGAGGGCGTCCGCGACGTGCTCGCCCGCGACAAGGTGACCTGCTACATCGGCTTCGACCCCACCGCGTCGAGCCTGCACGTCGGGTCGCTGCTGGTCGTGATGGCCCTGGCGCGCCTCCAGCGCTTCGGGCACACCCCGATCGCCATCGCGGGCGGCGGCACGGGCATGATCGGCGATCCGAGCGGCAAGACGGCCGAACGTCAGCTGCTGAGCCTGGAGCAGATCGAGGAGAATCTGTTGGGCATCCGCAGGCAAATCGAGCGCTTCCTCGATTTCGACGCCTCGCTGAACCCGGCGCGCATCGTCAACAACGCGGACTGGCTGGCGACGATCAGCCTGACGGAGTTCCTGCGCGACGTCGGCAAGCACTTCACCGTGAACTCGATGCTCGCGAAGGAGTCGGTGAAGCGGCGCATCGAGTCGGAGGACGGGATTTCGTACACGGAGTTCAGCTACTCGCTGCTGCAGGCCTACGACTTCCTCACGCTGTTCGACCGCTACGGCTGCGCGGTCCAGATGGGAGGCAGCGACCAGTGGGGCAACATCGTCGCCGGCATCGACCTGATCCGGAGGCTGCGCGCGGGGCGCGCCTACGGCCTGGTGATGCCGCTCGTCACGACGTCGTCCGGGGTGAAGTTCGGGAAGACGGAAGCGGGCGCCGTGTGGCTCGATCCGGCGCGGACCTCCGACTTCCAGTTCTTCCAGTTCTGGCTGAACACCGACGACCGCGACGCGGCGAGGTACCTGAAGTTCTTCACGTTCCTGACGGAAGACCGCGTGCGGGCGCTCGAGGCCGAACTGGCCGCAGCGCCCGAGAAGCGCGTGGCGCAGCGCGAGCTCGCGCGAGAGGTGACGAGACTGGTCCGCGGAGACGATGCGGTGGTGCGCGCGGAGCGGGCCAGCGGCATCCTCTTCGGCGGCAGCCTGTCCGGCGCCAGGGCCGAGGACGTGCTCGAGGTGTTTGCGGACGTGCCCTCGACCGAGATCGAGGCGGAGCGGTTCGCGGGTGCGGGCCTCGCGGTGGCCGAGGTGATGAGCCTCACGGGCCTCGCGGCATCGAAGGGCGAGGCGGCCCGCCTGATCAAGGGCGGCGGCGTGTACGTGAACGACGGCCGCGTCACCGACGAGCGCGGGCGCCTGACCATCGAGCAGGCGATCGACGGCCGGCTGTTCGTGCTGCGCAAGGGGCAGCGGAGCCGGCACGTGGTGAGAGTCACCCGAGAAGCCGTTCCACCGAGCCCGGTCGACCGAGCGTGACCGGCGTGCGCCGATTGCTGCCTTGACCCTTCGGGTTCGGCTCCTTAGAATCACTGGATCTCGGCCGCCGGCGGCGGACTGAATCGGATGCGCATCTTCATCGCGGGCATTGACGGATACCTGGGTTGGCCGCTGGCACAGGCCCTGGGCGCGCGCGGGCACACGGTCGGCGGCGCCGACGGCTTCCTGCGGCGCCGGTGGGTGGCCGAGATGGGCTGCGACAGCGTGACGCCGATCCGGTCCATGGCCGAGCGGTGCCTGGCCTACGAACAGGTGACCGGAAGACCGCTGCCCTTCTACGAAGGGGACCTGCGCGACTACGAGTTCGTCCACCGCGCGTTCACCGAGTTCCGCCCGGACGCGGTCGTGCATCTCGGCGAGGTGCCTTCGGCACCGTACTCGATGATCGACGTCGCGCACGCGGTCTTCACACAGAGCAACAATCTGGTCGGGACGCTCAACATCCTCTTTGCGATGAAGGAGACGTGCCCGGGCGCGCACCTGGTGAAGCTCGGGACCATGGGCGAGTACGGCACGCCCAACGTGTGCATCCCGGAGGGGTTCTTCGAGATCGAGTACCGAGGACGGCGGGACACGCTGCCGTTTCCCAGGCAGGCCGGGTCGTGGTACCACTGGTCGAAGGTCCACGACTCGAACAACGTGATGTTCGCATGCCGCCTGTGGGGGCTGCGGTCGACGGACATCATGCAGGGCGTGGTCTTCGGCATGAGAGTCGGGGACGGCCCCGCCGACTTGCCGTTCCTGACCCGCTTCGACATCGACCAGTGCTTCGGCACGGTGGTCAACCGCTTCTGCGCGCAGGCCGTCGTCGGCCAGCCGCTGACCCCGTTCGGCCGCGGCCACCAGCAGCGGGGATTCCTGCCGCTGCGCGACTCGATGCAGTGCCTGACGCTGGCGCTCGAGCATCCGCCGACGGCGGGCGAGTACCGCGTGTTCAACCAGTTCGCGAGCGTCTACGACGTCACCACGCTGGCGTTCATGGTTCAGCGGGTGGCCGGACAGATCGGCCTGCCGGTCGACGTCGTGGCGCTCGAGAACCCCCGGCTGGAGCGGGAGGAGCACTTCTACGATCCGGACCACAAGCATCTGCAGGACCTTGGCTACCGACCGACCGGTGACATCGAGGCCGAACTGCGGGCCATGATTGCCGACCTCGCCGTCTACCGTTCCCGGATCGAGGGCATGCGAGAGGCCTTCGTGCCGGACATCCGCTGGGACGGCAGCCGGCGGAAATCGGCCACGCTTGCCGCGCCCGGGGTGCGACCGACCGTCTCCACCGCCGGATCACAGGAGTAGGGCGTGTACACACTGCGGGCGGTCGGCGTCCTGCTCGGCCTGGCCGCTCTGCTCCTGGCGTGGTCGGCGCGGTTCCGCCTGGGCCGGCTGCGCAACGGCGAATGGCTGCTGGCGAACGTGCTCGCGGCAGGGCTCATCTGGGTCAGCGCCGACCCTGACGGCCTCAACGGAGTCCTCGGGTTCTTCTCGTTCCAGACCGGCGGCGGCGGACGGCTGATCGGCCTGCTGCTGTTCTCGTCGTTCGCGCTCTTTCTGCTGGTCTTCGTTTCGCTGGCGCGGGCAAATGCGCTCGAGCGCACGGTGGACGGGTTGGTGCGCGAGCTGGCCAAGCGGGAGTTCCGCAGGGCGAGCGGGGTCCACTCCGCGCCCATCTATGTCCTGATCCCGGCGTACAACGAGGGCGACAACATCGGCGCCGTGCTCGCGTCGATGCCGCGCGAGGCGTGCGGTCTCGAGGTCAAGGTGATCGTCATCGTCGACGGCGCGACCGACGACACGGCCAGGGTGGTCGCCGGCCTCGATCACGCCGCCGTTTCGTACGTCATCAACCGCGGCGGCGGCTCGGCGCTGCGAGCGGGATACGATCTCGCGGAGGAAGCGGGCGCCGAGGTTGTCGTGACGCTCGATGCCGACGGCCAGCACGTGCCCGGGGAGATCGTGCGGCTCGTCGCGCCGATCATCGAGGGCCGGGCCGACGTCGTGAACGGCTCGCGCGTGCTGGGATCGTACGAGAAGGACAGCTACGTCCGCGCTACCGGTGTCGTGCTGTTCAACTGGCTGGTCAGCGTGCTGACGTGGCGGCGGGTTACCGACTGCTCGAACGGGTTCCGGGCCATCCGGGTGTCGTCCCTTGGCCGGCTGGAACTCCGACAGCGGCAGTTTCACGCGTCCGAGCTGCTGATCGAAGCCATCAAGAAAGGGCTCCGGGTCATCGAGGTGCCAATCACCGTCAGACCGCGCGCCAGCGGCACCAGCAAGAAAGGGCCCTCGCTCAGGTACGCGCTCGGATTCGCGCGCGCCGTCATCGGCACCTGGCTCCGCTGAGGCGTCGTGGCTCAGACACTCCCACCGTCGGACACCGTATCAGGCAGGATGCTCCGGCCGGCTGCCGGGTTCTGGAAAGCCGCCTTCGCGCTTCTGGCCGTCGTCGGCCTGGCGCTGGTGCTTCGGCACCTGTTCGTGACGGGCGTGGTCTTCTTCGACGACCTCGGCTACAGCCAGGCCGCCTACGACCTGTTGTCCGGCCGGTTCCGACTGCAGCCCTGGCCCGGCGGGCAGGCGCGGGTGGGGCTTTACGCGCCGGTCACCCTCAGCTATGCGATCTTCGGCGTGAGCCCGTGGAGCACGCTGCTGTTTCCGCTCGTCAGTTCTCTCGCGTCGGTGATCGTCGTCTACGCGATCGGCCGCCTGCTCGCCGATGAGGCCGCGGGTCTCATCGGTGCCTTCATCTGGGCGGTGATGCCGCTCGATGTGCAGATGGCCGGCGCCCTGCTCCCGGATGGACCGCTGGCCACGCTGGGTGCGGTGGCCATCTGGTTCTTCCTGCGGGCCGACCTCCGCCGGCCGCAACGTTCCACGGCTGGCTTTCTCGGAGCGGGCCTGTGCCTGGCCTTCGCGCTCCTCGTCAAGCCGCTCGCGCTGGTCGCCGTCCCCTTCGCGGTCGTCTACCTCATCGTCGACCGGCGGATCCGCGCCGGGACGCTCGTTTCCCTGCTGGCACTGCTGGCCGCCGGCGTGGTCGCCTATACCTACTACTACTCGGTGGGCGCTGCTCCGACGGTCACCGAAGGACAGGCGCTGCCGCCCGTACTGACCCGGGTCGCCGCCACCGCCACGGATTGGCTGCACCGGCTCCTCACCGAGCCGGCGTTCGCGGCGTTCACGCCCGTGGCCGCGGTGGCCACCGTGGCATTGCTCGGCCGCCCGAACGGCCGGAGTTGGGTCGCCCTGCTGTGGGCCGGCTGTTCCTTCCTGCTGTTCGAACTGGGCAGCATATCGCTGCGCGAGTACATGCCGATTCCGCCGACGTGGCGCGCGAGCCAGGTGCTCCCGGTTCTGCTGCCGTTCGCCGTCGTGAGCGGCGTGCACCTGACGCGGCTGGTTTCGGCGAGCGCGGCCAGGTGGATCGTGGCCATCGCGTCGGCTGCCGTGGTGCTGATGGCGATGGCCGCCTCGCGGGCGGCGCAGTTGTCCGGTGCGGCGATCTCCGGGTCCCCGGTCCCGCTCCCGTTGGCGACCGCGTCCGGCATCGGCCTGGGTGCAGTGGTCCTCGGGGCGGTGGCGAGCCCCTGGCTGATCCGCCGTGCGGGTCCGGTCGTTCGCGGCCCCGCGCTGGGAGGACTGCTGATCGCCGTCGGTGTCGTCTCGGTTCACGTGACGCAGACCGCCATGGCCGAGCGCCACGAAGCCTGGTACACAAACCTGGACCCAGTCGTTCGGTTCCTCAAGAGCCACCCGCGCGACGTCATCTACGCGCAGAACAGGGTGGCCTCGGCCCGACTGAACGTCGCCTCGGGCTTCACGCTCGGATTCGACTACTTTGCGCCCGAAGCCCCCGTCGGGCGGTTGCGGCTTGCGTCGTCCGACCTCGGAAGCCTGACCGGCTCGGCGCTCATCGTGATTGACGACGAGATGGTCAGGTGGTCGGAGGCGGCCGGCCTGGGCGCGCCTCCAGCCTCGTTCCGGACGCCGCCGGCGCACTGGGCCCTCGTGCTTACGGCCGGGACCGCCGAAGGGCACCGGACACGGGTCTACCGGTTCTCACCAGCCGACGCGCAGAAGGAGTTCGACGATGCGCGGCAGGCGGCTCTGGCGTCGCCGGACACCGGGAGCCTGGCCCGCCTGGTCGGGGCGGCGGCGGCCGCCAGGGACTTCTGCGCCGCCGCGGGGGCATGGCTCCGCCTGCGGGCCAGTTCTCCGGCGGCCGCGGAACCGTTCGAGCCTGTCGGTCTGCTCAAGGGCTGCCTCGCCCAGAATCCCGGCGTGGCGGGACCGAATCTTTTGCGGAACGGCGACCTCGCATCGGGCACCGACGGCTGGTGGGCCGCGGCCGACGCCAAGGCGGACCGCTCCGTCGAGTCTGAATCCGGTACGGGCTCACGGTTCATGCGAGTCGAATACCGGGGCGGAAACTGGGCCGTGATGTCCCAGCAGGCTACGCTGGAGCCTGACGCGGCCTACGTCTACAGCATGCGCGTGCGGACTACGGCGCCGGTCGTGTCGCTCTATTGGCAGGCGGACGTCGGTCACTCACTGGAGGAGAATCACGTCTACGAGGCGTGGACCACGTTGGTGCATGTCTTCGTCACGCCCCGCTGGGACGGACGCCCGGTTGCGGCGACGTTTTCTCCGATCCTGATGATGGGCGCCGGCGAGGCTCGAGTCGCGGACGTTCGGCTGGCGCGCCTGACGATCGGTGAACGCGGCAGGTGAGGGACGGTCAGGAGCCAGCGGGGAGGGCCCGTCGGGGTCCGGAGTTTGTAGTTGCCCGCCTGCCCGACCGATAATAGGAGGCGGGGGAAAGATGTCTTCTTGCTCGTTCGATTTGTCTAGACTCGGGATTCGCGGACCTGCCGTGTTCCTTTCGGCACTGGTCCTTTCGGCTTCGCTCGCCTCGGCGCAGGCGTCGCGCGTCGGCCCGACCTTTCTGGTGAACCAGTACGCCAACGGCTCGGGGACGCAGGCGAAGGAAACCGACGTTGCCTACGACTCGATCCACAGCGTCTATCTCGAAGTGTGGGGATTCGGGCTGGTGTACGGGCGGTTCGTGACGGGCGACGGCACCGTGCTCGGGACGGGGCCGTTCACCATCGCGGGGGGGGCCGGCTACGCCGCCTGCCCACGGGTCGCGTTCAGTGCCGAGGCCAACGCGTTCATGGTCATCTGGCAGGACAACCGGCTCAACGCGAACATCCCGCACATTTTCGGCCGGCTGCTCGCGTTCCAGCCGAGCGGCGAACCCGCCTTCCAGGGGGCGGATTTTCAGGTGTCGGCGGACGTGACCCATCCGCGGGCGAATCCGGCGATCGAGTATTCCACCGGCAGCCACGTGTTCCTGGCGGTGTATCAGCGCGGCGACCTGTACGGGCGCCGGTTCGACGTGACGGGCGCGGCGCTCGGCCCGGAGTTCAAGCTGACGACCGACGGGTCCTGGTACGAGCAGCCCGACGTGGCGTACAACCCGACGGCCGACGAGTTTTTCGTGACCTTCGCCCACTGGATTGACGTGTGGGGCGCCGGGCTGATCCAGGGGCGCCGCGTCCGGGCCGGCACGGAGGAGCTGCTGACGCTGGTCGACATCGATGCGTTGAGCCGCAGCACCTACGGGCCGACCGCGGTGGCCTACGACGGGGTGAGGAACCAGTATCTCGTCGCCTGGTACCGCGTCATTTCGGCGTTCTCGATCTACGGGCGGCTGATTGCGGCGAACGGCACGCCGGTCAGCAGTCAGTTCACCGTGTCGTCGACCGGGACCTACGTTGCGAACGGCGCCGCGTACAACCCGGTCAGCGACACCTACTTCGTCGTGTTCCCGCACCACGACATCGCCGAAATCTACGGCGTCGAGGTGTCCGGCACGGGCGTCGCGGACGCGATGATCCGCGTGACGACGGTCCTCGATTCCGCCCCGACGGCGCTCGGGGTGGATTATCCGAAGGTCGCGACCGCGACGGATCGGCCGGAGTGGCTGGCCACGGCGAACATCTGGTGGTCGGGCGCGATCGGCCAGCGGGTGCGGACGGCGACGGTCGGGACCCCGGGCATCTTCTCGAAGATGTCGCCGAGCAATGGCGCGGCGGGGCAGGCGAGCAGCGTGACGCTGAGCTGGACGCCGGTGACGGACGGCAGCTTCGAGGTGTGCGTGGACGCGATCAACAACAACGCCTGCGACACCGCGTGGCAGTTCGTTGGCCTGCCGACCGCCGCGACGATCGGGAACCTCGCCGACGGCACGTACTACTGGCAGGTGCGCAACGCGGCGGCGGGCAACACGGAAGCGAACACCGGGACGTGGTGGAGCTTTGCGGTCGGCGCCGTCTCGTTCGCGAAGGTGGCGCCCACGAACGGCACCGGCGGCCTGTCGAGCCCCGTCGTCCTGACGTGGTCGCAGCTGGCAGGGGCCAGCTCCTACCAGGTCTGCGTCGACTCGACGGGCAACGGCAGCTGCGACTCGTCGTGGGTGTCGGTGGGCAACGTGACCTCGTACCCGGCGCCGCTGAGTGTGGGCACCTACTACTGGCAGGTGCGCGGCTACATGGGCTCGTACGTGGTGGCCGACGGAGGCACCGAATGGGTCTTCACCGTGACGCTCGGCCAGACGGCCCCGTACACGAAGCTCACGCCGGCGAACGGCACGACGGGGGTCACCAACCCGGTCTCCTTTACGTGGACCGCGATGGCCGGCGCGACGACCTACGATATCTGTGTCGACCAGGTCAACGACGCCGGCTGCAACACCTCGTGGACGTCGGTCGGCACGGCGACGTCCTATCAGATCTCCGGTGTCGCCGACGGCACCTACTACTGGCAGGTGCGCGCATGGCCGACACGCACGATGGCCGACAATGACGCGTGGGGCGGCTTCACCGTCGGCGGAGCCCCGAGGCCCTTGGCCGGCCCCGACTTCAACGGTGACGGGAAGCCGGACCTGGTGTGGCGGAACGGGGTGACGGGACAGAACGTGGTGTGGCTGATGAACGGCACCGCGTTGCTTGGACAGGTGCTGCTGCCAGAGGTCGCGGACACGCAGTGGCAGCTGGTGGCGGCGGCGGATTTCAACGGGGATGGGAAGCCGGACCTCTTGTGGCGGAACCAGACGACGGGTTGGAATGTCGTGTGGTCCATGAATGGGACAACGTTGCTCCTGTCGCAGGCGGTGCTGCCGGGGAGCACCGATACGACCTGGCAGATAGCGGCGGCGGCAGATTTCAACAGGGACGGGAAGCCGGACCTCGTCTGGCGGAACCGGACGACGGGGCAGAACGTCGTGTGGTATCTCGACGGGGTGACGTTCCTGTCGCAGGCGCTGCTGCCAACGGTGACCGACACCAACTGGCAGATCGTGGCGGCCGGAGACTTCAGCCGCGACGGGAAGCCGGACCTGGTCTGGCGGAACCGGACGACGGGGCAACACGTGGTGTGGTATCTCGACGGGGTGACGTTCTTGTCGCAGGCGGTGCTGCCGCCGGTGGCGGATCCCGCGTGGCGAGTCGGGACCGTGGCCGACCTCAACGGGGATGGCCAGCCGGACCTGGTCTGGCGGAACCAGACCACGGGGCTGAATGTGGCCTGGTATCTCGACGGGGTGACGTTGCTGTCCCAGGTGTCCCTGCCGCTGGCGGCTCCGCCCTGGGACTTCCCGAACCCGCCTCGGCCGGCAGGGACGACCCCGGTGGACTTCGACGGCAATGGGACCTCGGACCTGGTCTGGCGGAACGCCTCGACCGGGCAGAACGCGGTGTGGTTGATGAGCGGGACCACGTCCATGTCGGAGGCGGTGCTGCCGGCGGTCACCGATACGACCTGGCAGATTGCGGCGGCGGCGGACCTGAACGTGGACGGGCAGCCGGACCTGGTGTGGCGGAACGAGTCGACGGGGCAGAACGTGGTGTGGTACCTGAATGGCGTGACGCTCGTCGGCGACGCGGCGCTTCCACCGGTGGCCGACCCGGCGTGGCAGATTGTTGCGGCGGCTGACCTGAACGGGGACGGTAAGCCGGACCTGGTCTGGCGGAACTACACGACTGGGCAGAACGCGGTTTGGTACCTGAATGGCGTGACGCTCGTCGGCGACGCGGCGCTCCCACCGGTGGCCGACCCGGCGTGGCAGTTGGCCGTGGCGGGGGACTTCAACGGGGACGAGAAACCGGACCTGGTCTGGCGGAACTACACGACAGGGCAGAACGCGGTGTGGTACCTGAATGGCGTGACGCTCGTCGGCGACGCGGCGCTCCCACCGGTGGCCGACCCGGCGTGGCAGTTGGCCATGGCGGGGGACTTCAACGGGGACGGGAAACTGGATCTGGCGTGGCGGAACTACGCCACGGGACAGGACGTCGTGTGGCTGATGGACGGGACGACGTTGGTTTCGCCAGCGTTCGTGTCGGGCGTCGGGGATACGAACTGGACGCTGCTTAGAGACCGCAGGTGACGCAGGCCGGCGCGACCACTTTCCAGGGCGCTCGGCCGACTGGACGGTCCGCAGGCGCCCCGGTCCCTGAGCGCTTCGAGATGTTCCGATTGTCGGATCCGGGCGGAATATTGTCCTCCCGGGCGCAGACTTCTTCTAGCCTGAACGTGCCTGGCTCGTCAGTTTGGCACATTTCGCCCCACCGCCCGTCCGGAACAGTGCTTGCTTACCTCTACCATCTAGCACGACGGTAGGTCCCTGCCTCGGATCTCTTGTCAGAGAGTGCCGCCATGAGGAATCCGCGGCCCCTTTTCTCCACGCCCTGCGGTGGCCCGTCGGGGACGCCACCTCCTCCGGCATCGGAACGGCCTCTTCGACCGTCGCTGCCAGCGGGAGCACGCCAACTTCGGTGGAAACCTGTAATGTCCAGCCGCCGGCTGACCGGCGTACTCGGAGCATCTCGCGTTTCGGTTCGCGCGGCACGATGTGGCCCTGTCCGCCCTGTTGAGGAGGCATGATGAGAAGCCTGACGATGTTCCGAGTGGCGCTCGTGGTGCTGCTGCTCGCAGTGCCTGGATTCGGCTGGGCCCAGGCCGCGTTGATCGTCCACAGCGGCACGGCAGGGTACGAAGCCGACGCCCTGGCCCACCTGACGACGCGGCTCCTCGGGCACGGATACGCCGTGACGGCGAGCGTGGGGCTGCCCGGCGGCGACAACTCCGGTTTCGGGCAGATCTGGGACATCCGGTACAACAACACGACGCCGCTCTCCGCGGCGGACATCACCGCGTACGTGAGCTACATGGCCGGCGGCGGGTCGCTATTCGTCATGGGGGAGAACACCGCATACTTCGCGACACGGAACAACTCCCTGATCGGTCTCGTGCAGGCGGCCGGAGGCGGCACGATCACGCTGACCACCCCTAACAACGTCCAGACGGTCGCTCCGCCGTTCACCGGGCCGACGGCGGTGTCGAGCGTGACGTACGTGGCGGCCGCGGGAGCGGCCTTCCCGGGCAGCACCGGCAGCGGCCGGTTGATCACCGCCGACGCCACCAACGTCGGCGCCGCAATCGTCTGGGGACCTGGGCAGATGAGTGCCGCCCGCGCCGGGGCCTTGATAGCGGTCTTCGACGTGAACTTCCTGCAGGCGGGCGCCGCGGCGCCTCTCCAGGCCCTCACCGACAACATAATCAGCTATCTGGCGGCACCGGGGACCGCGGTGATCGTCCACAGCGGCTCGGGAGGGCCCGAAGCCGACGCCCTGGCCAACCTGACGACTCATCTGAACGCGCGCGGATTCGTCGTCACCGCGGGCGTGGGGCTGCCCGGAGGCGGCATCTCCGGTGTCGGGCAGGTCTGGGACATCCGCTACAACAACACGACGCCGCTTTCCGCGGGGGACATTACCGCGTATGTGAACTACATGGCCGGCGGCGGGTCGCTGTTCGTCATGGGGGAGAACAGCGCATACATGACGCGGGACAACTCGCTGGTCAGCCTCGTGCAGGCGGCCGGAGGCGGCACGATCACGCTGACCACCCCCAACAACGTCCAGACGGTCGCTCCGCCGTTCACTGGGCCGTCGGCGGTGTCGAGCGTGACGTACCAGGCGGCCTCGGGCGCGGCCTTCCCGAGCGGCACCGGCAGCGGCAGCTTGATTACCGCCGACGCCACCGGCGTCGGCGCAGCGATCGTCTGGGGACCCGGACGGATGAGCGCCGCGCGCGCCGGGGCCTTGATAGCGGTCTTCGACGTGAACTTCCTGCAGGCGGGCGCCGCGGCGCCTCTCCAGGCGCTGACCGACAACATGATCAGCTACCTGGCGGCACCGCGGACCGCGTTGATCGTGCACGACGGCGTGGCAGGGATCGAAGCAGACGCCCTGGCCCACCTCACGACGCATCTCACGGCGCGCGGATTCGCCGTCACGGCCAGCGTGGGGCTGCCCGCCGGCAGCATCTTCGCTTTCGGGCAGGTCTGGGACATCCGCTACAACAACACGACGCCGCTCTCCGCGGGAGACATCACCGCGTACGTGAGCTACATGGCGGCCGGCGGGTCGCTGTTTGTCGTGGGGGAGCACGCCGGATTCGCGACGCGGAACAGCTCGCTGATCGGTCTCGTACAGGCGGCCGGAGGTGGCACGATCACGCTGACCGCCCCCAACAATCTCCAGACGGTCGCTCCGCCGTTCACCGGGCCAACGGCGGTGTCGAGCGTGACGTACCAGGCGGCCGGGGGCGCGGCCTTCCCGGGCGGGACGGGTAGCGGCGCCTTGATCACCGCCGACGCCACCAACGTCGGCGCCGCGATCGTCTGGGCGCCCGGACGGATGCGTGCGGCGCACGCCGGGGCCTTGATAGCGGTCTTCGACGTGAACTTCCTGCAGGCGGCCGCCGCGGCGCCTCTCCAGGCGCTGACCGACAACATGATCAGCTACCTGGCGGCACCGCGGACCGCGTTGATCGTTCACAGCGGCGCGGCGGGGAATGAAGCCGACGCCCTGACCAGCCTGACGACGCGTCTCACGGCACGTGGATTCGCCGTCATGACGACCGTGGGGCTGCCCGGCAGCAGCCACTTGGCTTTCGGGCAGATCTGGGACGTCCGGTACAACAACACGACGCCGGTCTCCGCGGGGGACATCACCGCGTACGTGAACTACATGGCCGGCGGCGGGTCGCTGTTCGCCGTCGGGGAGAACACCACCAACTTCGTGACGCGGAACAACTCGCTGGTCAGTCTCGTGCAGGCGGCCGGAGGCGGCACGATCACGCTGACCGCCCCCAGCAGCGTCCAGACGGTCGCTCCGCCGTTCACTGGGCCGTCGGCGGTATCGAGCGTGACGTACCTGGCGGCCGGGGGCGCGGCCTTCCCGAGCGGCACCGGCCGCGGCCGGCTGATCACCGCCGACGCCACCAACGTCGGCTCCGCAATCGTCTGGGCGCCCGGACGGATGAGTGCCGCGCGCGCCGGGGCTTTGGTCGTCGTCTTCGACGTGAACTTCCTGCAGGCGGGCGCCGCGGCGCCTCTCCAGGCGCTGAGCGACAACATCATCAGCTACCTGGCGGCGCCGGTGTCGTTTGACGGGCCGGACTTCAATGGCGACGGGAAGCCGGACCTGGTGTGGCGCAACGGCGTAACGGGGCAGAACGTGGTGTGGTTCATGGACGGCAGCACACTCCTCGGCCAGGCCCTGCTGCCTGAGGTCGCGGACCAGCAGTGGCAGATGGTGGCGGTGGCGGACTTCAACAGCGACGGCAAGCCGGACCTCGTCTGGCGCAATGTCTGGACGGGGCAGAACGTGGTGTTCTTCCTGAATGGCGCAACCTTCGTGTCGCAGGCGCTGCTGCCGGCGGTGTCCGACACGGCCTGGCAGGTGGCGGCGGCGGCGGACTTCAACGGGGACGGGAAGCCGGACCTGCTGTGGCGCCACCAGACGACCGGGCTGAACGTGGTGTGGTATCTGGACGGCGTGGCGTTCGTGTCGCAGGCGCTGCTGCCGGCGGTGTCCGACACGGCCTGGCAGGTGGCGGCGGCGGCGGACTTCAACGGGGACGGGAGGCCGGACCTGCTGTGGCGCAACCGGACGACGGGGTCGAACGTGGTGTGGGTCATGAACGGGGTGACGTTCGTGTCGCAGGCGCTGCTGCCCGCGGTGTCCGATCCCGGGTGGCGGGTGGGGCAGGTCGCCGACATGAACGGGGACGGGCAGGCGGACATCCTGTGGCGGAACCAGACGACGGGCCAGAACGTGGTGTGGGCCATGAACGGGGTGACGTTCGTCTCGCAGGCGCTGTTGCCGCCGGTGGCATCGCCGTGGGACCTCCCGAATCCACCGGTGACGCCCGGTCCGGTCGCGACGGCGCCGGGGGACTTCGACGGCAACGGCACCTCGGACCTGATCTGGCGGAACCCTTCGACGGGGCAGAACGTGGTGTGGCTCATGAACGGGACAACGTTCGTGTCGCAGACATTGTTGCCGGCGGTGGCCTACCCGGGGTGGCACGTGGTGGCGGTGGTTGACCTGAACGCCGACACGCAGCCGGACCTGGTGTGGCGGAACGAGTCGACGGGGCAGAACGTGGTGTGGTTCATGAGCGGGACCACGTTCATCTCACAGACGGTGCTGCCGGCGGTCGCCGACCCGGCCTGGCAGATCGTGGCGGCCGGGGATTTCAATGCGGACGGGAAGCCGGACCTCGTCTGGCGCAACGCCTGGACGGGGCAGAACGTGGTGTGGTTCCTGAATGGCGCAACGTTCGTGTTGCAGACCGCGCTGCCCCCGGTGACCGACACCAATTGGCAGATCGCGGCGGCGGGGGACTTCGACAGCGATGGGAAGCCTGACCTGGTCTGGCGGAACGTGATGACGGGGCTCAACGTGGTCTGGTTCATGAACGGGACGACGTTCGTCGGGCAGGTGCTGCTGCCCGAGGTGACTGACCTCGCGTGGCAGCTTGCGATGACGGGCGACTTCAACGCGGACGGGAACCTGGACCTGGTGTGGCGGAACTACGCCACGGGACAGAACGTCGTGTGGTTGATGAATGGAACGACGGTCGTCTCCCCGGCGTTCGTGCCGGGCGTCGGCGACACGAACTGGGAGCTGCTGAGAGACCGGCGGTGAGATGAAGGCCGGCTACTGCGCCGACGTCGAGCGGCCGAGCCAGCAGGCTGCGGCCAGTCGTCTGGCAGATGGCTCGCAGACCGGGAGCAACGGGACAGGTGCCGAATTCGACTAGGTCACGGGGTCTCATTGCCGCACTGCAGGTGTGCGGTCGCCATTATCGGCAGTTCGCTTCCTGCGACGCCGGCATCTAGCCAGCGTCTGCTCGGCGACTCGCCAGACACTGGTCGATGAAGACAGCGACCCGGTCACAGAACGGCCCCACGTCGAACTGTCTCACGTGAGCCCGGATACGATCCGGATCGAAATGGAGTCGACGAGACCGGTCGACCGCATCGATGAGGTCCTCGGCGGTCTGACTGGCGAACAGGACGCCCGTTTCGCCGTCCACCACCGTTTCGAGAGCCCCACCCGCGGCAAATGCGATCACCGGTCGTCCGCTTGCCTGGGCCTCAAGGGGTGTGAGCCCGTAGTCTTCCTCCTGAGGAAAGACCAGCGCCTCGCACCCGGCGTAGAGATCGCGCAATTCCTGATCGGTGACGCGTCCGAGGAATCGGATGCGATCGGAACGCACCAGCGACTCCAGCTCCGACCGCTTCGGTCCCTCCCCCACTATCAGCAGCCGCTGGCCGAGCCGTTCGAACGCCTCGACGGCGATCTCCACTCGTTTGTACGTGTTCAGCCGGGAGACGAGCAGATAGCGGCCCCCCGGCCTCGGATCGGTGTGGTACTGTGCCACGTCCACCGGCGCGGGGATTACGGCCGCATCCCGCCCATAGCAGTCGGCAATTCGACGACGCACGTTCTCGCAGGTGGTGGCGAAGTAGTGGACTCGCTGCGCGACGCGATAGTCCCAGCGTCTGGCAATGGCCGCAGCGGTCTTGAGTGCAATCCGCCGGGCTCCGCTGGCCGACGGTGCCAGGTAGTCGTCCGGGCGCCAAGCCAGGCGCAGTGGCGTGTAGCAGTAACAGATGTGAGTGGCGTGCGCCGGCACGCGAATCACCTTCGCCGCAAAAGCGGCCGAGCTCAAGACGACGTCGTATCCCGAGAAGTCGAACGCCCGAAACGCCGGGACCATCAAGGGGAAGACCCAGCGCATGAGGACCTTGTGGCTGAAGGCGAGCCGCTGCAGCTCTGAAGTGACGACACGAGCGGTCCGAAACCGATCGAACGTGGAGTCCGGCAGGTACGCGGCGGTGTGGACCGGGACGTCGGGCCACCGATGGAGCAGGCTCGCCACAACACGCTCGGCGCCCCCACAAGAGATCAACACGTCATGGGCGAACGCCAGGCGGTAGCGGCCTTGGTCATGCGTCACAAAGCACACCCGCGGACCCATCCAGGGGTGACCCGAGTCGCCGGCTCTGTGGACGTGAAGCCGTCAGCACGCGGCCGCCTTTGCCAAGGGCACCCTCATCGCACGATGACAGGACGCCGCCACCACCATCATCGGGTACGCCAGCGCGGGCTCGCCCCAATTCGTGTACGGGGTGAAGAATCCCTGCCGGGGTGCGACGCCGAGCATTACGAAGAACAGGACCTGCGCGCGGCGTCCGAAGCCAGGCTGGGCCATTCGCCGTCACACCGGAAAGACCACACGGCCCAGGGCCAACGAGAACACGCCAAATCCCAAGACACCGAACTCGGCGAACAGGTTCGTCCAGGTGTTGGTTACCGACGTGACAGAACCCTGTTCGCCCGCCTCAGGAGTCAGGGCGGCGCGGGCAGCTGGCGAAAGCCGGTCCAGGTGCTGCGGCCGCTCAAGTAGTCGGTCCGCATCAGTATGTCACAATCCGCGCTTCGCCCGGCCACGACGGCGAGGGCGAACAGGCATGCCGCCGCCGTGGCCGCCGGACGCGGTCTGCCACTGCGGCTGGTGCTCGAGCAGCCGCTCGAAGGTCATGGCACGGTTCGATCCGAGAGACTGGGACACCACCACGTCGGCATTCATGTGGGCCACGAGGGGCCCACCGGCGCGGAACTGCTCGTCAAGAGGATCTTCGACGTTGCCGGCGGTGTGCTGGGCTCGCTCCCGACAGTGGCATTCGCCCTGGTGCTGGCGCCGTTCCTCAAGCCGGATTCCCCGGGGGCCGCTGTTGTTCGTCACGCGCCGTGTGGGGCGGAACGGCCGAACGTTCCGGATGTACAAGTTCCGAACGATGGTCGGCGACGCCGAACAGGGCCTGGCCGAGCTCGAGGCCGTCGACGAGATGAAAGAGCCTCTCTTCAAGGTGTCGAACGACCCCCGCGTCACGCGGGTCGGCCGTTGGCTCCGCCGAACCCACCTGGACGAACCGCCGCAGTCCTGGAACGTCCTCAAGGGCGACATGAGCCTCGTCGGGACCCGGCCGCCGACCGAGGAAGAGGTTGCACGGTATCGGCCGGAAGACCGTCGCCGCCTCTCCATTCGCCCCGGTATCACGGGGTTGTGGCAGGTCGAGGGCAACAGGGCCGTTTCGGACTTCGACAAGGTCGTCGAACTCGACTGTCGCTACATCGAGGAGTGGTCCATCGCACTCGATGTCAAGATTCTGCTGAGGACCGTCCTGAAGGTCCTGCGGGCCAACGCGTCGCAGTTGGCCGCCGCTTCCCCGGTGGAGCCGTCTCCCGAGTATCCGTCCGGCGCGGCGAGGTCGCTTCCAGGGAGGTCGGCGGCCGCCGCGGTGCTGTTCGCCTTTTCAGATCGGGTCCGCCACCGAGCACGACGAGCTTCTTCTCCGGCATCCGGTTGAATGCGTCGACAAGCAGGTCAATTCGCTTGAACGGCGCCAACCGGGACACGACCACGTAGGCCTCCTCCTTGTCCCGTCGCCGCTCAAACCGGTCGACTTCAACCGGCGAGCAGGTGACCTCGGACTCCTCTCCGTACAGTTGGGCAATTCGCCGGGCCAGGTGCCCTGCACTGGCGACGAAGCGATCAACTCGGTTGGCCGACGCGGAATCCCAGGTCCGCACTTAGCGCATGATCGACCTGGTCAGCACGCCGCGGAGCCCCCGGTGCAATCCCGCGCTGCGCGGGTAGTGGTGGCACAGGTTCCAGGGGTACACCATCGTGTTGTTGAAATATGAAATGTGCAGCTGATCGGCCGTGGTGATGACGCCGTGAGCCACGGCGTGCGACGAAGACATGACCACGTCGGTCCCGGTGGCATCCGGCTGCTCGACCGCCAGCGACATCAGGGCGAGACAGGATCAATACCTGGTTCGGGCCACCTTTCCGGCCACGTGCCGCCGCTGGCCTCTGTGACCGTCAGCAGGATCAGCGCGCCACTATCGACGGGGTCTCATCACGTTTGCGCGTCGGCAGTCCCTCGACGAGTGTCCCGAGTACGCCGGCCACAGCCTCGTAGGCGAACAGTTCCGTCACGCGGGCGTAGCCGCGATCGGCGGTGGCGGCAAGCCCGACGAGATCCTCGGCGGCCCGTCGGATTCCAGCCGCCAGCGCGTCCGGGGCGTCCGGGTCGCACATCAGGCAATGAACGCCGTCGGCGAAGTACTCCTCGACGTCTCCGAACCGGGTGACGAGTACGGGTGCGCCGCTGGCGATGTACTCGACCAGCTTGTACGGGAATCCAGCCGTCGACGCGACCGACGTCGGCCGCGGAATGATGAGCAGGTCTGCGCCGCGCAGCATCGAGGCGTAGCGTCCGCGGTCGACCGCCGGCAGAAAGGTCACCAGGCCGGGCGCACACGACTCGGTGGCGAGCTGTTCGTATTGCTGGATCGTCTCGTTGTGGACGGCGTTGCCGACGATGAACAGCCGCAGTCGGCGCGTCGGCAGCCTGTCGAGCTTTCCCACGGCGGCGACGAGGAGATCGACCCCTTCGATTCGCGACACGCCACCCGCGTACAGGATCTCGAACTCGTCCGGCTGCGCCAGGCGGATCGGCTCGGCCTTCGCGAACTCCAGCGGGTCGAAGGCCACCGGGCACCGAATCGTCTTCGGCCGGTGCCGGCCCATTCGGTGCTCGAGGTGGCGGGATACGACGACGACGCGATCGACCTCCCGGTGCACGAGCCGCTCCGTGGCCTTCGCCAGGCGCCTGAACAGGTAGCGCGCAACCCCGAGTTCACCGATAGGAGTCGACGGGTCAATCCACTCGTCCGTCCAATCCAGGACCACGGGAACGCCGAGCAGCCTTCCGGCGACCAGCAGGCCCCAGCAGTCGACCAGTGACGCGTTGTAGACGAAGGCACACGCCGGCCGGCGCCACGGGCGAACCAGTCGCCGGACGAGGGCCAGGTTGGCCCGGAACTTCGCCCACACGACGGCCAGGGCGCTCGGGGGCCTGAGCGTCGATCTGTTCAGGTACTCGAAGCGGATTCCGTCCGTTTCTCCAGCGGAGGCTTGGTTGCGGCCGAGACCGAGCGCGTGGGGAATCAGCAGGCGCGTGTCGTAGCCTGCGATTGTCAGCGCCCGGCAGATGGAACGGGCGCGGGCAGTTGAGCCAAGCCCGTGCGGAAAGTCGGTCGCGGCTACGTACCAGACCTCGCGGCGGGCGGAGTCCGTTGCCTTCGTCGTGTCCGAAACGGCACGGCTCATGTTGCCGAGGCCCCTGTTCCGGCCGGGTGCAAGACACGATGACAGTAGGCTGCTGCGACCATCATCGGGTAGGCCAGCACGGGTTCGGCCCAGTTCGTATAGGGTGAAACAGCCCCCTGCGCCACGACGACAGCCAGCATGGCGAAGAACACCGTCCGCGCGCGCCATTCGAAGGGGCCCGGAGGCTTCCAGCGCCAGATGGGCAATACGACACACCCAAGCGCTGCGCCAAACACCCCAAATCCCACGAATCCGAACTCGGCCAGCAGACTCGACCACGAGTTCCTGACCCAGGCCACGGCTCCCACCACCAGGTCGGGCTCCTCGAGCAGAACTTCCGTGGCCGTCTTCGAACGCAGATCCAGGACGGTCGACTGACCGTGAACAGCCTGGGCCGCTGCAAGCCCGGCGTAGTTTGCGGGGCCGAGCCCGACGGCAAACGTCACGGGTGAATCGGCAATGGCGTCCCACGCGTACGACCAGGCACGAACCGGGCCCAGATTCGACAGGCTGCGGCCTTCGATCAAGTTGAGGCGGAGCAGCGGTTCGGCGTCGGTGGGGCGGCCGGTTACGAACGCAAGGGCGGCCACGGTCGCGACGGCGAGAGCCGACCAGGTCCGCCAGCCTCGAGGATGTCTGAGCCACCGCCACGACAGCGCAGTGGCGAACCAGACGGCATTGAGCAGGACGACTTTCTCGTTGGCCGGAAAGTACGACAGAAGGAACAGCGCTCCCGCGCCAAGACCGTACCCGGTACCACCCTGTTCGAGGAACGTGCTGAACGCGGCGCACGAACCGATGGCCAGAAAGGAGCCGAGTACGTGCGCATCGCTGAAGAACCCATGAATCCAGTCGCCTTTGGCGCCAACGGCCGAGAACTGGAAGAACAACGCGACGATCGAGAGCGCGAGACAGGCGGAAAACCACCCGCAGAGCCACCTGATCAACCGCGGCGTCGGCGACGCCTCCCACGCAATCAGGAAGACCAGGAAGGGAGCCAAGTAGATGTAGATCCCCTGAAACTGGGCCAGGAGGAGCGACGGTGCCAGCCACGCCGCGACGCCAGACGCTCCGATGAAGAGCCACAGCAGTCCGTTCAGAGTCCCCTGACGGGACCGCACGAGCCGGGGTTGGAGAACGGCGAATGCCGAAAGCACGAGAACCGCCTCGACGGCTCGCGCCGCCCGCGGCACGCTCAGCCAGGCGTAGGCACCGTCTGCGAGAGGGTTCTGCGTGATCCGGCTGTTGTTCAACACCATCACCCACACGCCGGCCGTGAGCAGCAGGACGCCCCTGCCGACCTGCGCGGGCATCAGACGACGACAGACGCGAACTGGAGTGACCATTCGGCGGATTGCGAAATCCTCAGGCCTGCGTCCCCAAGGGGCCGTCCTCCGTTGGCAGTTCGATGTGGCCGCGCCACCCCGTCGACGGGGCGAATGCGGCGACCGACGCCAGGTCGGTCAGGGTCAGTAGCCGCTCGCCTTCGCGAATGTCGATCTCTCGCGGGTCCCCGGAGAACGCCGAGAACGGGAACGCGCCGCCCGCATCGTAGGCGGCCAGTTGCGGGATCCTCCGCCAGTCGAACCCCATCAGCCTGGTGCAGACAACATCCACGGCGAGCGGATCCCGGCCGGCGACGATCGTGCCGGCCGGGACCGGCGTGGGCCGCAGGGGCCCCTCGCCTTCTCCCGCCATGATGCCATCGACGACGGTCAGGTAGGAACGTTGCTGCCGGTCGTGCAGGCGGCCGGCGGCATCCGCGTGGAACAGGATCCGGTTCAGGTCGTGCACCATGCGCCAGACCGTATCGTTGCCGTACCAGTCGCCATTCACGGAGTGGGTGATGGGCGACGGGCGGCGGAGTGCGCGGTCGAGCCTCTTCGCCAGCCGGCCGATCGGGAGCGCCGCCCGCCACACCGTTCCGCCCATCCTCCGGAGAGGGTAGCTCCACCGGCTCGTCAGACGATTCACCGCAGAGTCGACCGGGTACTCGTCGCCGCCATGGGCGAGAGCGCCGGCTCGCCAGTGCGGCAGGCACGACTTGTCGCCCACGATCCCGACGAGGTTCTTGAGGCTCAGCGTCGCTCCGACCTTCCGATGGACCTTGAGCTTGGGGACGTTGATGAATGCCGTTGCCTCGAGCACCGTCTTCGGCAGGACATAGCAGTGACGCCCTCCCGAATGCATCTCCACCGTTGCGCGCCCGTCGTAGTCCGGCGCTCGAAACAGCGCCGTGTGCGCTTCGATCGGACGAAGGCCGCTCGCCGCGCCCAGGTCGACGACCACGTAGCCCCTTGGGTCGCCGGGCAGCGGCAGACGCTCGATAATCGCGTCCGACCGATCTGTGCGCAACCAGTAGTCGCGCAGGTCCAGGACCTCCACCCGACCGCGGCCGGCCAGGCGATCGGTGACGAAGTCCGTCATGCGATCCAGGCCCGTTCGCTTCCGCAGTTCGTCGAAGTTGGCAGACTGGATGGGCAGGTCCGCTATGGTGACGCAGACGTCGGACCGGGCGGCGATCATCACGTAGTCGATCAGCGGCCGCATGACGGCCGGGTGCGTGACGAGGACCTCGAAGAACCTCCGGTCGTCCGACTGTGGGTGCCTGTGGTTGACGAAGTTCGGCTTCAGGATCACCCGAGCCCCGTCAGCGACGATCCCGCGGAGCGGGTTCCAGGCGGAGGTGCCGTAGTGCTGCTCGTCGAGACCCAGACGCCGCAGGCATTCTCTGACGGCGGCATAGACCCCGTTGGGAGCCGGGGAGATGGCATCCGGTCCGTACGGGTACTCCGGAAACCGCTCAGAAGGATGGAAGGGCGGCTCCGGGTACGCTGGTGCCGCCCTGGCCACAGCCACTCGCATAAGCCGACCACAGCTGTCTTCAGGGTGCGCCCACTTCACATCCATGCCGTGGGCTCCATATCATACCTCACGGGAACTCCTTCCAGCGCTGGACTGCTGCCGAACCTGGGGATACACTGGCCCACGACCGGCATCACACACAGCACCACGGCCGCTGTCGTCCTTCCGTTGCTCGCTCATGGAATCAGTCTGGGCCCGACCGCAGAACTACCGGCGAGGGATCGCCTACTCGACCGCCGCCGGAGTGGTGGCCCGGGGAGCGACGTTTCTCACCGCGGTGGCCATCGCCTACCGATTCGGCACGACCGAAGCGACAGACATCTACTTCTACTGCTACCTGCTGGCCACCGTGCTCGTCAGCTTTGCGGGGACGCTGGACGCGATGGTCGTGATCCCGGAGGTCATGCGCCTCCAGGTGCAGGAAGGCGAGACGGCCGCCATGCGATTTGCGAATGGCGTCCTGTACGCCTACGCGACGGTGGCCCTGGCGATCTGCTCGGTCGTCGCGCTGTTCCCGGTCGCGCTTGTCGGACTGGCATCGCGCTTCAGTCAGGCGGAACTGCAGGCCAACCGGGACACCATCGTCCTGTTCGTCCCGTTGTTCCTCATGATGGTCGTGGGCCAGTACCTGGTCGACCTGCTCGCGTCGCAGCGGTTCTTCACCGTTCCGATGCTGTCGAGCGCGGCGAACAACCTGCTCGCGCTGGGCGCCATCCTCGCGTTCGGGGCCGCGCGCGGGATCAGGGTCGTGCCGCTCGCCCTCACTGCCGGATTCCTCATCCAGATCGTCGCGCTCGGCGTCCTGCTGAAACGCCGGCTCGCCTGGCGGTTCGGCGAGGTTCGGATCCCGCTCAACGGCCGGTTTCTGAACCAGGTGGCCCTGTCCCAGGCAGCGAGTGTCCTGGCCATGATCGGAACCTCGCTGCCGGCCTACCTCTTGTCCGGCCTCGGCCCGGGACTGATGACGGCGCTCCAGTACGGACAGAGGACCGCGGAGATCCCGAACGTCACGCTGACGACGCAGTTCTCGTCGGTGGCGGGGATCAAGTTCAACGATCTGGCCGCGCGTCAGGATCGTGAGAGCATGAACCGCGTGTTCCTCGGCTCGACCCAGTTCCTGGTGTCGGTCCTCGTACCGATAGCCGTCCTGCTCAGCGTCTACGCGCCGGAAACCGTGACAATCCTGTACGCCAGGGGCAAGTTCGACACCATCGCGGTCGAGCAGACGAGCCGCTTCCTGTCCGGTCTTGCGCTCACCCTCCCGTTTCTCGCCATCTACACGCTGGTGTCGCGCCTGACGATGGCAAGGCAACGGGTCGTCGCGTGGTCCTGGTTCATCATCGGCCTGAACATCGAACTGTCGCTCTGGACGTTCTTCGTCATCGAATGGTTCGGCGTCAGGTACTACCCGGCCGGCGTCGTGATCTTCTACGCGGCGAACACCGGGGCCGTCCTGGTCTACATGCGGTGCCAGCACCCCGAGATCTCGTGTGGGACGGCCCTCGGGGCGCTTGTCCGCGTCCTGCCGCCGACGGCCGTCGCGGCGGCGCTGCTCCTGGGGAGCCGGCTCCTGCTGTCCTCGTGGCCGGCCTGGAGCCGAATCGGTGTGGGAGTCGCGCTGTACGCGACGGCGATCCTGTTGTTCCCGCGTGCGTTCGTCGTGTATCCTGAGGCCAGCGCGGCGCTCGGCCACGGCTCGCCGGGCGAACGGGTCCGTCGCCTGATTGCGGCGGTGCGCGGGTGAGCGTGGCTCGTTCGGAGTCGGCTGGATTCCGCATCGTCCCGCCGGGTTGTCAGCCCAGCCGCATCCAGGCCGTATGAGCGCCCCGATCCTGCTTCTCACCGACTACCGAGGGTATTTCTACAGCTCGACCCGGGACTGGGACGAGTGCCTTCGCGTGGAAAGAGTCTGCGAAGGGCTGCGCGCGGCGGGCTTTACCGTCTCGCTTCGGCAGTTCGCCGACATCGACTTCCGGGCCGAGTCGTTCGAAGGCCGATACATCGTCTATCAGTCGGCGGAAGACGACGGCCTGCTCTACAAGAGCTACCTGACCGACGTCCTGCTGGGGCTGGCGATGTCCGGTGCGAATCTCATTCCACGGTTGTCGCTGTTCCACGCCCACCACAACAAGGTCTTCATGGAGATCCTGCGGGACGTGGCCGGACCCGAATCGATTCGCACGCTGCGGTCCAGGCCCTTCGGGACGCTGGAGGAATTCGTGTCCCGCGTGGAGTGCGTCCCCGGCGAGATCGTCGTCAAGCCTTCAGCGGGTGCACTGAGCGCGGGTGTGGTTCTGGCCCGGAGTGAACCGGAGAAGATCGCCGCCGCCCGCCGGGCCAGCCGCTCCGGCACCTGGGTCGACCATCTGAAGGACGTCGTCAAGCGCCGCGTGCGTGCGCCTCGACACCTTAAGTCGAATCACCGACAGAAGTTCGTTGCCCAGGAGTTCGTGCCGGGACTCGCAGAGGACTACAAGGTCCTCGTCTACGGCGACAAGTACTACGTGCTCGTGCGCCGGAACCGGGCGAGGGACTTTCGGGCGAGCGGCAGCGGGCTGTTCCGCTGGCCGGAGGACGTTTCGCCGGCGCTGCTCGACTTCGCGCGCGCGACGTTCGAACACTTCGATTGCCCGTTCATGGCCCTCGACGTGGCGCACGACGGCAGGGCGTACCATCTGCTGGAGATGCAGTTCGTGTTGTTCGGCAATCTGACCCTCGAACAGTCGCGTTTCCATTTCTCGCCAGGCCCCGACGGCTGGCGGAAGGTCACCGAGACACCGGACCTCGAGCGGGAGTTCGTTGCCAGCATCGTCCGGCACATTCGTTCCCACGAGCAGGGCGGGAGTCCGTTTCCGCGATGGTGACGACCGAGCCTCAGACGGGCCGGCGGATCCGGGTGGCGTGGGTAGGGCCCTGCGACATCGAGCGGATCGCGCACCGGATTCCGCAGGACTTCTCCTCGCGCTTCCATCCGGCGACGTGGATCCGGAATGCGGCGCTTGCCTTGTCCGGGCGCTCGGACGTGGAACTCCACCTCATCACCCACGACAAGCGCTTCCTGCGCGACTATGCGTTCGAGGACGACGGCGTCTGGTATCACCTACTGCACGCCCCCATGCCTCGAGTGCCGCGCCCCGTCGCGTTGTACCAGCTCGACCGGAGGAAGTACTACCGCGTCCTCCGACACATCGCGCCGGACATCGTGCACGGCCATGGGACCGAGAATGCGTTCTCATACGTCGCGGTGACCAGCGGGTTCACTCATGTCATCTCGATCCAGGCGATCATCCGGGACCTCGTCCGGCAGTATCGCCGGGTATCTCGCCGGATGCTCGAGCACCTGATTGTGCAGTACGTCGAGCGGTACACGGTGCGACGGGCCTCGAACGTGATCATCAAGGCGCCGTTCGCCGAAGGCTTCGTCCGGTCCCTGAATGCGCGCGCCAGGGTCTTCTTGCTCGAGAACATCGTTCACGAGGCCTATTTCGGCGTCGAATCCGACCCGGCGCTTCCGAAGACGAGCATCACGTTCGTCGGCACCCTGATTCAGACCAAGGGCGTCGAGGAACTGATTCGAGCATTCCACGTGGTAAGCGCGCGCCATCCCTCGGCAACCCTCGACCTGTTTGGCGCCGGCATCGGGACCTACCAGCCCGACGTCCTGCAGCCACTGGTGTCGGATGGCCCGGGGTCGGCCCGCATTCGGTTCCACGGACAGCAGCCGGCCGACCGAATCGCGCAGCACTACCGGACGGCGGCGATGCTCGTTCTGCCGTCGTACTTCGACACGAGCCCCAACGTCCTGGCGGAGGCGATGGTGGCTGGCGTCCCAGTCGTGGGCACGCGCGTCGGTGGCATCCCGTTCATCATCCGGGCCGACGAGACGGGGCAGCTTGTGCCGCTGGGAGACGGGCAGGCGCTCGTCGACGCCATGATGCGCTATCTCGACAACCCGGAGCTGGCCCGTGCCCACGGCGATGGAGCTCGGCGAGAGGGCCGAACGCGTTGGGCCGAGGCGCGGTACGTCGAGCGGCTGCTCGAGATCTACCGCGAGGTCATCGGGGACGCCCAGGGCAGGCGGTGAGCGACGAGGTTGAGAGCCCGGGGGCGGTCCCGAAATCAGGTCGACCTCGGTGCAGGGCTGCAGGGAGGTAGAACCACAGTATGACGGCATTTGTTCCCCACGATGTGGAGTGGACCCCCGAGAAGATCGGTCGGTTCTGGGACTTCCTCGCGAAAGACGCTTCGAAGGTAGACTCGTACTTCAGCCGTCGCTTCGGGCCGCTTGTCGTGAGGTCCATCGAGGCGATCGGGCCGCTGGCCGAACCGATTCTGGACTTCGGTTGCGGCCCGGGCTTCCTGATGCAGGTATTGCTCGGTCGAGGCTACGCCGTGAGGGGCCTGGACTTTTCGGCCGACTCCGTGATGAAGGCGAACGAGCGCTGCGCCGGGCAGGCCGGGTATGGTGGGAGCGTCCTCGCGCGGGACTACCCGGTGCCGGTAGAGTCCGCGAGCGTCGGGTCGGTGTTCCTCATCGAAGCGGTCGAGCACCTGCTCCCTGACGACCTCGCCGAGGTGCTGCGCGAGGTTTTTCGGGTACTCAGGCCCGGCGGCACCCTGGTCGTGACGACACCCAATCAGGAGGACCTTGGCGCGACCCAGATCATGTGCCCAGACTGCGGCGGCGTGTTCCACCCCATTCAACACGTCGCCGCCTGGTCGGAGGACACGCTGACCGCCGCCATGACGGCTCACGGCTTCCGAACCGTTGCCTGCGTGGAAACCGTCTTCAAGCGCGAGGGTGCCTGGAACATGCTGTACAAGGCCTACTACGCGCTGAGCAGGAGGCGACGGCCGAACCTTCTCTACGTCGGCAGGAAGCCTTGAGCGAGACGCGACACGCCGGCATTCGGGCCGCACGGCTGAATCGAACCGACGTGCGGGGCCCGGCGGGTGGCGATGCCCTGCCGCTTGCCGGCTGGACTCGGCGGGCTTCGCGTGTACAATCGCCGGGGCCGGTTGCCCCGTTTCGGTGTCGCCAGACACAGGGAGAGTGCCGTTGAGTGTCGAAGCCGGTTCGGAACGCGGTGCCGCAGACCCGCAAGGGCCGGGTCGGCCTGCAAGTGAGGTCGAAGGAGACATCGCAGAATACGCGCTCGCAGTATGGGCGCGGAAATGGACGGTCACCGGTGTCGGCGCCCTCTGCGCCGCCATCGTGCTCGGAATCGGACTTCTCACGCCGCCCGCCTACGAAGCAGCCGTCCGACTCGTGGTCATGCCGCCGAAGACGGGGGCGGCGGGGGAAGTATCCCCGGTTGTGAATGTGGCGACGTTCCGGGCGCTGGCAGAGAATCAGTCGATCGTCGCGACAGTCGTTTCCGAGTTCAAGCTGAACGCCGGGCCGTTCAACCTGTCTGTCGCCAGATTCATCCGCGACGCCCTGTCTGTCGACATGATGCGCGATACGAACGTGATCGCTATCAAGGTCCAGCTGCGGGATGCCCAGACGGCCGCGAAGGTCGCCAATCGCATCGCCGATCTGGCGGTTGAACTCTCACAGCGCCTGAGCCGGGACGAAACCGTCCGGGCCCGCGACTACATCCAGACGCAGGTCGACTACTCGAGGCAGCGGCTCGACGAGGCACAGGCCCGCCTCGAGGAGTTCAAGAAGAGGGCCCAGATCGAATTGCTGCGCAAGGACGTCGAGGCGACCCTGGGCCAGCGCGGCGGACTGCTTCAGCTCCTCGTGGAAATCCAGGTGGAGACGGCGCGGCTCGCGAGAGCGGAAGAGCAGCTGGCGAAACGCCCGAAGATCGACACGGTCACGAGGACAATCGACCAGGACCCGGCCCTGATGGAGGCGGCCAGGGAGACCGGCGGAAGCCAGCGCAGCGTTCTCGGACTGCAGATGAAGAACGAGTCGCTGAGCAAGGTCTACGAAGCACTCGAAGAGGTGATTGCCGTCAGCCGCACGCGTCTCTCGGGCCTCGAGAAGCAGAAGGCCGAACTGATCGACACTCGGAAGCTGGACGCCAGCCAACTCGGTCAACTGAGCAGGCTGTACGAGGCGGAGACCGAGCTGGCCAGACGGACCCTGGACTTCGACCTGGCAAGGGACGTCTACAAGAACGCGGCCACGCGCCTCGAAGAGGCTCGGCTGCAGGTGGTTGGCCGGAGCGCTCAGTTGCAGGTGATGGATACGGCGCTCGCACCGGACCGCCCGGTGGCGCCGCGCATCGTCCGGAATACCGTCCTCGCGTTTGCCGTCGGCCTGGCCCTGGCGGCGTTGGCCGTGTTGTTCTACGGGGTCGAGCGCGTCGAGTCGGCGAGGCGGAGCGCGTAGCCTCGTCTACTTGTCAGCGCCGGTCCGCAGCGAGCGTCCAGCCGAGGGGGGTCTTGGGCGGGAGGCGCACCTGCCCAAGCAGGATGGTTCCATCCAGGCACCACACCAGATTCTCCCCTGTGCTCTGGTTGCGCCACACCAGGTCCGGCTTGCCGTCCTTGTTGAAGTCACGGGCGGTGGCGACTCGCCACCCGGCATCTGGGACTGGCGGCAGGTCGGCCTGCGACAGAAACGTGGTTCCTTCCAGGAACCAGACTACGTTCTGCCCGGTCACCTGATTCCGCCAGGCGAGGTCCGGCCGACCATCCCCGTTGAAGTCCGCCGCCGCCACGACCAGCCAGTTCGGATCCGGCGCCGGCGGCAATTGGGTCTGGCCGAGGAAGGCGGTCCCGCTGAGGTGCCAGATTACATTCTGGCCGGTCGTCGCGTGCCGCCAGACGATGTCGGGATGATCATCCGCGTTGAAATCGGCGACTGCCACGGCCCGCCAGTTCGGGTCCGGCTCGGACGGGAGCAGCGCCTGGGACACGAGAGTCGCACCGGCCGTGAACCAGACGGGATTGAGTCCCGATACGGCGTGCCGCCAGACGATGTCGGGCCAGCCGTCCCCGTTGATGTCCGCCACGCCGGCCACGTACCAGTTCACGTCCGCCACCGTGTCCAGAGTGACCTGTGAGAGGAACTCGGCGCCATCCATCAACCACATCATGTTCTCGCCGGTCGTCGCGTTCCGCCACAAGAGGTCCGGCTGACCATCTCCGTTGAAGTCGGCCGCCGCCGTTCGACGCCCGGCGTCCACGTGAGCGGCCGGCCATCCCATCTGGATGCCTTCTCGGGCGTATTCCTCTTTCCCGCGAGCGGACCGGGCTGCCAGTTCCCGGTTGTCGAGCCGGATCTCGAATCGGCGAAAGCGCGCACCTTGGCGTGACGGCATCGCAAACGCCACGGTGGTCCAGATTCCGGCCTCGAGGTGGACGCGGTTTGCCGGACGACCATCCAGAAAGATCGCCAGGTCGGCTCCAGTCGACGGGCGCCCCGAAACCAGCCTGAACGGCACTCGCACGAGGCGCGCGTCGGCGGGCACGAAGAACTGCGCACTCGCGTCGGTCAGCCAGCGGAACGACGTGCCCGCCCCGTCAGTCTGCGTCGAGGAAAGACCGGTGGTCGCTTCGCTCAGGTCGGCAACCGCCGAAGCCCACTGCGACCGGACCGGCACCGTCGCGGCCACGACCGCGAGGGCGAGCGGCACCAGCCAACCGCGCCGCCGCGTTGCCGAGCGACCCTGCGGTGTGTTCCGCAGGCTCGTGTTCGCCAGGACGAAACACGTCGCCAGCACCAGCCAGAAGACATGGGCGACCTCGTTGATCAGGAGCGGGTGGCCGAAGAAGCAGGTGACGAGGAACGCGGCGATTCCCCCCGCAGTGCCGATCGTGAGCGCGTCCGCAGTGCCGCTGGAGACGGCGCTCCGCACTTGCGATCCGACGACGACGAGAAGCCAGATGAAGGGCACGAAGCCGACCAGGCCGAGTTCCGCCAGAATCTGCAGGAAGTTGTTGTGAGCGTTCTCGCCGGCAGTCAACCGCCGGAAGTCGGGGTTGAGGTACCCTCCGGACACCGCCTTGAACCGGCCGACGCCGACCCCGACGACAGGATGGTCCTTCGCCATCGCCAGTCCGGCCCGACCGAGTTCCAGTCGGCTCCCGAGCGCCTGCTGCATCGTCCAGCGCATGGTGTCTCTGCCCGACAACGACACGGCACCTGCGGCGGCCGCGACGACGACGGCACCGATCACGAGCGCCAGCCTGATCGGCTTCAGCGGGCGTCTGCCATCCGTCATGACCAGGGTCGCAACCGCGCAGATCGGCACAGCAAAGAGAGCAGCGCGGGAACCCGTCAGCCACAGCGCGGCGACGAGCAGCATGGCACCGAAGATCCATCGCCACCGGACCCCGCCGGCGCCGACCGCCAGCGCGAGCGCCAGGAACAGGAACAACGCAAAGTAGGAACCCGCAGCGTTGTAGTCGGGGAACGCCGCGCTGACGCGGATCGCTGCGACCTGGTGCCACGCGGTCCGCCAGGTGTCTCCCGAGCGAAGCGCCACGGTCGCGACCCGGTTGAGGCTGAGCGCGGCCACGCCCAACGCGCCCGCCGCTGCCATGCGGGCCACCGCACGAGGCAGGCTGGGGCGACCTTCACACAGGACGATGACTGCCGCGAAGAGCCCCAGCCCTTCCAGGTAGACGAGCCCATCGGTGAGCGGCGAGAACCTCGAGCGGTCCGCGAAGAAGTCCGACCACAGAAACGACGCGGTCTCCCGGAGAAACTGGGAGGATGCGAGAAACGGCTGACCGGCCGCGAGCCACACGGCGCTCGATGCGGCGACGGCGGCTCCGAGAAAGAGAGCGGGAACGAAGACGCGCCGCCACCCGTTGGCGCGTGGCTCGACATCGCGCGCGGCGTGCCTGGCGAGCCATCCGGCGATGAAGGCCAACACCAGCGGCTCGCAGAGGCTGTAGGGCATGCCGGTGAGTGAGCCGATCACGCTGCCGAGCGGCACCAGGCCGGCCAGAACGAGGAGCGCCGTCTCCGGATGAACCAGCGCGACGGCCAGAACGCCGGCGACGACCGCGCGGCCGGCGACCGGAGCGTCGCTCAGCAGGAGGCCAACCACCGGGATGCCGATGCAGACGGCGCCTGCGACCATGCCGCCACTCCGAACGACCCGGCGCCTCGCCGGGCTGGCAGGAAGAAGCGGTCCCGAGAATCCCGTCGTCATACGAGTCTTCAGATGGCCCAGGTGATCGGCGTTGACGTGGAGAGCCGGAGTATAGCGCAAAGCCCGAGCTCCGAAGCGGGTCGGGCCTCTCGAAGCCCCTTGCGTGGCGGCCTCGGGGCGAGGTACCGTTTGTCTACTCCAGCCACGCGGCATTTGGCCACGCTTTGCGTGCGGCGAGCAGAGAGCAGCCGTTCTCGCCTTGCGCGCCTCGGGGGTTCTGAATCCGGAGGACAGGATGACCCGGTCCGACAGTCGTAG
The DNA here is from genome assembly GCA_963783255.1 of uncultured Acidobacteriota bacterium. Lineage (GTDB taxonomy): Bacteria > Acidobacteriota > Vicinamibacteria > Vicinamibacterales > Fen-181 > FEN-299. Next base: position 439,643 of record CAWAMP010000014.1, read on the forward strand.
TGCCCTGGTGACCGGTGGTGCCGGATTCATCGGCTCCAACGTGGCGAGCCTCCTCGCGGAGCGAGGCTGGAACGTCGTGGTCCTGGATGACCTGACGACGGGTTACCGGAGGAATCTCGACCGCTGTCCGGTGGAGTTCGTGGAAGGCGACGTTCGCGACACCGCGCTGATCCAGAAGTTGGTGCGAGGGGTCCGCGTGGTCTTTCATCTCGCCGCCAGCGTCGGAAACGTCAGGTCGCTGAGCAATCCTGTGGCGGACTCAGACATCAATGTTCTCGGCACCGTGAACCTCCTCGAGACCGCGCGCAGGGCCGGCGTCGAGCGCGTTGTCTACTCTTCGTCGGCTGCCGTGTTCGGCGAGCTGATCACGATCCCCATCGCCGAGGATCATCCGCAGAATCCGGAGTCGCCGTACGGCGTGAGCAAGCTGGCTGCCGAGAAGCACGCGCTCTGTTTCGGGCGGCTGTACGGCATGACGGTGGTGTGCCTGAGGTATTTCAACGTCTACGGAGTTCACCAGCGCTATGACGCGTACGGGAATGTCATCCCGATCTTCGCCGACAGGCTTCTCGACGGCAAGCCGCTGATCGTCTACGGCGACGGCGAACAGACCCGCGACTTCGTCAACGTCAAGGACGTGGCGCAGGCCAACTACCTGGCGGCTACCGCCGCGCGCTCCAGCGGGGTGTACAACATAGGGTGCGGGACCAGCGTCACGGTGAACGCGCTGGCCCGCCTGGTCCAGGAGGCCAGCGGGGTCCGCGCGGCCGCCGTGGAGCACGCCGCGCCGAGACAGGGCGAGGTGCGGCACTGCCGGGCGGACATCGCGCGCGCGAGGGCCGGTCTGGGTTTTGCCCCGTCGACCGACATCGCAGCCGGGCTGCGAGAGTACTTCGACTGGTTCAGGCGCGACAGGGCCGTGTAGCAGCGGCGTGGGCGGTCATGCGAAGGAGGAGGAAGAAACGTGGCGAGGATTCTTGTGACTGGCGGGTTGGGTACCGTTGGCGCGGGCCTTGTGAAGGAACTGCGCGGCCGCGGGCATCAGGTCCTTTCGTGCGACCTGTATCATCAGCCGGATGAAATCGGCTTCAGCGTGGGCACCGACGTCAGAGCCCCCCAATACGCCCGGTGCGACGTTGGGGAGTTTCAACAGATCGAACGGGTCATCTCGCAGACCGGTCCGTTCGACCTTGTCTACCACTGCGCCGCGGAATTCGGCCGCTGGAACGGAGAGGACTTCTACGAGCAGTTGTGGCGCAGCAACGTGGTCGGAACGAAGAACATCATTCGGCTGCAGGAGCGACTGGGGTTCAAGCTCGTGCACTTCTCCTCATCGGAGGTGTACGGCGACTGGCCCGAGCTGATGGTCGAGACGGTGATGGACGACTACGAGGTGAAACAGCTGAACGACTACGCCATGAGCAAGTGGGTCAACGAGATGCAGATCCGAAACTCAGCGGCGATGTACCGCACGCAGAGCGTGGTCGTACGGCTGTTCAATACATACGGGCCCGGCGAGTACTACAGCCCGTACCGCTCGGTGAACTGCCGTTTCCTCTACTGCGCCTTGAACGGGCTCCCGTGGACGGTGTTCCGCAACCACCAGCGCACCTCGACATACCTGGCCGACACGGTCAGGACGCTGGCCGCCATCAGCGACAACTTCAGGCCGGGTGAGACGTACAACATCGGCGGCAATCAGCTGCACTCCATCGAGGAGCTGTCGGACATCGTGCTCAAGGTGACCGGGGCGGATCCCGCGCTGGTCCGGTACAAGGATTCCGAGCCGTTGACGACGAAGATCAAGCGGGTGGACTGCTCGAAGGCCGTGCGGGACCTCGGGCACAGCAACAGCTACAGCCTCGAGGAAGGCATGCGCCTGGCGGCCGAGTGGATGCGCCACGCGTATGCCGGCGGCCGCTGAGGTCGGCAGGCGAAGTGCTGTTGCGGCGCGGGAGGGCGGCGGCAAGGCGCCCGCGGCATCGACCTGAGCCGGTTGCGCCCGACTGATTTGACAGCGGCCGCGCCGAAGGGTATTCTGTTCTTCTGCCTCTGACGCGGGTGGCCGCGCAGACGGCGGGCCGGTTCCGAGTCAGCCCGGAAGAAAGTGCGCGAACGCGCAAATAGGTGTTGACAGGAAGCTGCGCGCTTGATACTCTCGTAAGGTTCCCCAGGCGACGGTAGCCTGCGGGGGCGCCGGCGGAAAGATGCGGTCGCCGCGAAATTGGTGGTTGACAGGCATGCCCGGCGGCGGTAACATTAGAAGGTTCCCTTACGGAAAGCCGTTCGGGAGCGCGCCGCGAAATCGGCGGCGATGCGGCCGGTTCTTTGAAAACTAGATAGTGCGTGCAAGCACACACAAGTCCCGCCGACGTCTGGCCGGCGCGCGCAAGCGCGAAGGCAGGCGGAGGCGGACACAAAGACCCGTCGAGTATCAGCCTGCGGGTGTCCCGGTTCGCGAGGATCGGGGCGCAACCGCAGCACTTGACATATCCGAAACAACGCAGCAGAGCCAAAGAGCTCCTCGCGTTGAACGAGTTGACCGAAGGTCATCTCGCCGAGGTCCCGAGCGAGCTTCCGAAAGGGGGCGAGTCGAAGGGCGGAGGCGGATGGCTGGAGGGCAGCGAATTTAACATGAGAGTTTGATCCTGGCTCAGAATCAACGCTGGCGGCGTGCCTAACACATGCAAGTCGAACGCGAAAGCGGCTTCGGCCGCAAGTAGAGTGGCAAACGGGTGAGTAACACGTGGGTGACCTGCCTTCGAGTGGGGGATAACGTTTCGAAAGGAACGCTAATACCGCATAACATCCTGCCTTTGGACAGGCGGAGATCAAAGCCGGGGACCGCAAGGCCTGGCGCTTGGAGAGGGGCCCGCGCCGGATTAGCTAGTTGGTGAGGTAACGGCCCACCAAGGCGACGATCCGTAGCCGGCCTGAGAGGGCGGACGGCCACACTGGGACTGAGACACGGCCCAGACTCCTACGGGAGGCAGCAGTGGGGAATTGTTCGCAATGGGCGCAAGCCTGACGACGCAACGCCGCGTGGAGGACGAAGATCTTCGGATCGTAAACTCCTGTCGAGCGGGACGAACGGCCCGGGACCTAACACGTTCCGGGAGTGACGGTACCGCTAAAGGAAGCCCCGGCTAACTCCGTGCCAGCAGCCGCGGTAATACGGGGGGGGCCAGCGTTGTTCGGAATTACTGGGCGTAAAGGGCGCGTAGGCGGCCTTCTAAGTCAGACGTGAAATCCCTCGGCTCAACCGGGGAACTGCGTCTGATACTGGAAGGCTTGAATCCGGGAGAGGGATGCGGAATTCCAGGTGTAGCGGTGAAATGCGTAGATATCTGGAGGAACACCGGTGGCGAAGGCGGCATCCTGGACCGGTATTGACGCTGAGGCGCGAAAGCCAGGGGAGCAAACGGGATTAGATACCCCGGTAGTCCTGGCCCTAAACGATGGATGCTTGGTGTGGCGGGTATCGATCCCTGCCGTGCCGGAGCTAACGCGTTAAGCATCCCGCCTGGGGAGTACGGTCGCAAGGCTGAAACTCAAAGGAATTGACGGGGGCCCGCACAAGCGGTGGAGCATGTGGTTCAATTCGACGCAACGCGAAGAACCTTACCCAGGCTTGAACTGGGAGTGACATTCGGTGAAAGCCGACTTCCGCAAGGACACTTCTAGAGGTGCTGCATGGCTGTCGTCAGCTCGTGTCGTGAGATGTTGGGTTAAGTCCCGCAACGAGCGCAACCCTCGTTTCCTGTTGCCATCAGGTAAAGCTGGGCACTCTGGAGAGACTGCCGGTGATAAACCGGAGGAAGGTGGGGATGACGTCAAGTCAGCATGGCCTTTATGTCTGGGGCTACACACGTGCTACAATGGCCGGTACAAACCGCTGCGATCCCGCGAGGGGGAGCTAATCGGAAAAAGCCGGTCTCAGTTCGGATTGCAGGCTGCAACCCGCCTGCATGAAGTTGGAATCGCTAGTAATCGCAGATCAGCAGGCTGCGGTGAATACGTTCCCGGGCCTTGTACACACCGCCCGTCACATCACGAAAGCCGGCTGTACTAGAAGTCGCTGAGCCAACCCGCAAGGGAGGCAGGTGCCTAAGGTATGGTCGGTGATTGGGGTGAAGTCGTAACAAGGTAGCTGTAGGAGAACCTGTGGCTGGATCACCTCCTTTCTAGAGACGTCTCGCCGAAGCCTCGAGCGAGCCCCGCAAGGGGCGAGTCGAGAGGCGAAGGCGGACAACTCAAGATCGATCTGGTACTCGCAGGGTCAAGTGTTGGCGAGCACGCCTATCTAGTTTTGAGGGAATCGGCTGTAGCGAGCACAGGCTCGCGCCGAGTACAGGGCTCAGGGGCCTGTAGCTCAGCTGGTTAGAGCACACGCTTGATAAGCGTGGGGTCACTAGTTCGAATCTAGTCAGGCCCACCACAACCAGGAGTGACTGTTGCGCATTGACTAACGCCTGGTGAGATCGTCGAGACGGATTCCTTCCTATCGAAGCCTCACCTCGCGACCGCAACACAACGGATTCTGGGGAATTAGCTCAGCTGGGAGAGCGCCTGGTTTGCAACCAGGAGGTCACCGGTTCGAGCCCGGTATTCTCCACCAGCCTTCGCTCGGCGGCGCACGATGACGCCGAGCTTCGGCTAGGCAAGTGAGTTTGAGATTCCGCCGGTCGCGAAGGCTGGTGGAGTCGCGCCGAAGCCTGAAGGGCGGAGGCGGACGTTCTTTGACAACTGAATATCCTGCAAACGGTAGTTTCTGACTAAAGCACACGCAGTGCTTTCCAATGCATGCAGTCGGCAGCGGACAGCCGGCAGCCGGCAGCGGGCTCGAGAGAGCGTGCTGCCAGCGGCCAGCGGTCAGCTGAAGGCTGCGCGATATTGGGTTCTTATGGTCAAGCTACTAAGGGCGTACGGTGAATGCCTTGGCGCCAGAAGTCGATGAAGGACGTGGTAAGCTGCGATAAGCTCCGGTGAGCCGCAAACAGGCTTCGACCCGGAGATTTCCGAATGGGGAAACCCACCCTGGTTCATACCGGGGTACCCCACGCTGAATCCATAGGCGTGTGGGAGGCAACGCGGGGAAGTGAACCATCTCAGTACCCGCAGGAAGAGAAATCAAACGAGATTCCGCTAGTAGCGGCGAGCGAACGCGGACATAGCCCAAACCTCTGTGCTTGCACAGGGGGGTTGTAGGGCCTGCCAGGCCGCAAGGCCGGCGAGTTACCAACCGATTTGTTAGTCGAACGCTCTGGAACGGGCGGCCATAGAGGGTGACAGCCCCGTAGGCGACAACAATTCGGCTCGCTGGGTAGGTACCCTGATTACCGCGGGACACGAGAAATCCCGTGGGAATCCGGGAGGACCATCTTCCAAGGCTAAATACTCTCTGGCGACCGATAGTGAACCAGTACCGTGAGGGAAAGGTGAAAAGCACCCCTGTGAGGGGAGTGAAATCGTACCTGAAACCGTATGCCTACAAGCAGCGGGAGGGCGTTTGCCTGGGGCTTGCTCCGGGTGTTGCCTGACCGCGTGCCTTTTGCATAATGAGCCGGCTAGTTATTCTCAGTGGCGAGGTTAAGCGTAAGCGAGCCGTAGCGAAAGCGAGTCCGAAATGGGCGTTTAGTCGCTGGGAATAGACGCGAAGCGAGGTGATCTACCCTTGGCCAGGGTGAAGCGTGAGTAACATCACGTGGAGGCCCGAACCAGTGTTGGTTGAAAACAACTTGGATGAGCTGAGGGTAGGAGTGAAAGGCCAATCAAACCTCGTGATTGCCCGTTCTCCTCGAAATATCTTTAGGGATAGCCTCGGGAGGTCGGCGTTGGTGGTAGAGATCTGAATGGACTAAGGGGCTTACCAGCTTACTGAATCCAACCAAACTTCGAATGCCAACGACACGTATCCCGGGAGTCAGACGGTGGGGGCTAAGCTTCATCGTCGAAAGGGAAACAGCCCAGACTACCGGCTAAGGTCCCTAAATCTGTGCTAAGTGGTAAAGGATCTGGAGACACTCAGACAACCAGGAGGTTGGCTTAGAAGCAGCCATCCTTTAAAGAAAGCGTAATAGCTCACTGGTCAAGTGGCTCCGGGCCGACAATTCAACGGGGCTCAAGCACAGGTACCCGAAGCCGTAGATTGCAGCCACCTGCGGGTGGCTCAGTGGTAGAGGAGCGTTCTCTCAGCAGTGAAGCCAGACCGTGAGGACTGGTGGAGCGGTGAGAAGTGACCCTGCCGGCATAAGTAGCGAGAAGAGAGGCGAGAATCCTCTCCGCCGTAAGCCTAAGGTTTCCTGAGGAAGGTTCGTCCGCTCAGGGTTAGTCGGGTCCTAACGCGAGGCCGAAAGGCGTAGCGGATGGATATCAGGTTAATATTCCTGAACTACCTGGAATACGTTATTACGATGGGGAGACGCAGGAGGCTAGCCGGGCCCACGATTGGACGTGTGGGTTCAGGCATGTAGGGGGATCCGCCAGGCAAATCCGGCGGGTCACATTCCCTGAGGTGCCATGGCGAAGCGCTTAGCGCTACAAAGCCGGTGACGCCACGCTGCCGAGAAAATCCTCTAAGGAGTGTTCCAGGTACCCGTACCGCAAACCGACACAGGTAGGCGAGGAGAAAATCCTCAGGCGCAAGTGAGAACCCTCGTTAAGGAACTCGGCAAACTCGCCCCGTAACTTCGGAAGAAGGGGTGCTCCATTAACGTCAGCCGGCTTGCCCGGCGAAGCGCGAAGGAGTTGCAATAAAGAGGCCCAGGCGACTGTTTACTAAAAACACAGGGCTCTGCTAAGTCGAATACGACGTATAGGGCCTGACGCCTGCCCGGTGCCGGAAGGTTAAAGGGAGTGGTCAGCCGCAAGGCGAAGCTACGAACTGAAGCCCCGGTAAACGGCGGCCGTAACTATAACGGTCCTAAGGTAGCGAAATTCCTTGTCGGGTAAGTTCCGACCTGCACGAATGGCGTAACGATCTGGGCGCTGTCTCAACGAGGGGCACTGCGAATTTGTGGTTCCGGTGAAGACGCCGGATACCCGTGGCTAGACGGAAAGACCCCGTGCACCTTTACTACAACCTAGTAGTGAATGCTGACGCATTATGCGCAGGATAGGTGGGAGACTTTGAACCGGGCTTCTTGGGGTCCGGGGAGTCAACGGTGAGATACCACCCTTAATGTTTCGGCGTTCTAACCTGCTCCTGTTATCCAGGAGAGGGACACTGCTAGGCGGGTAGTTTGACTGGGGCGGTCGCCTCCTAAACTGTAACGGAGGCGCGCGAAGGTTCGCTCAGGCTGTTTGGAAATCAGCCGTAGAGTGCAAAGGCATAAGCGAGCTTGACTGCGAGACCTACAAGTCGAGCAGGTGGGAAACCAGGCCTTAGTGATCCGGTGGTTCCGCATGGAAGGGCCATCGCTCAACGGATAAAAGGTACGCCGGGGATAACAGGCTGATCTGAGCCAAGAGTTCACATCGACGCTCAGGTTTGGCACCTCGATGTCGGCTCATCGCATCCTGGAGCTGTAGCAGGTTCCAAGGGTCCGGCTGTTCGCCGGTTAAAGCGGTACGTGAGCTGGGTTTAGAACGTCGCGAGACAGTTCGGTCCCTATCTGCCATGGGCGCAGGAGATTTGCGGGGGGCTGTCCTTAGTACGAGAGGACCGGGATGGACGAACCTCTAGTGTACCAGTTATCCTGCCAAGGGTAGCGCTGGGTAGCTATGTTCGGAAGGGAGAAACGCTGAAGGCATCTAAGCGTGAAACCCTCCCCAAGATGAGATCTCCCGAGCCGTAAGGCTCCTAAAGGCTCCTGGAAGACTACCAGGTGATAGGCCAGGTGTGTAAGGGTGGCGACACCCTCAGCTTACTGGTACTAATCAGCCGTGCGGCTTGACCATAATTATTATCAAGCCTGCGCGTGCGGCTTTCGGAAACTACCGTTCGTAGGGTATTCAGTTGTCCCGCCTTCGCCCCTCGACTTCGCTCGGGGCTACGGCGAGGCAGGCAGTTGTTCTTTCACAATTTGAATCGCCCCGCGCTTTGGACGCAGCATGTCGTTGAAGCTCGGTGATGAACTGCGGGGCCGTTCAACCACTTTCCCGGTGGTCATAGGAGCAGGGCCACACCCGTTCCCATTCCGAACACGGAAGTTAAGCCTGCTACCGCCGATGGTACTGCAGAGGCGACTCTGTGGGAGAGTAGGTCGCTGCCGGGGATATTCACGGGCCTGATGTTGAGGAAACTCCATCAGGCCCTTTCTTTTGTACGCCGCGACCTACGCGCCTGAGCGTCGCTCCGCGGAAAATGCCACTTCGCGTCGTACATACTTCACAGCCGGGACGCTTACGGGTGCCCACGCGGATTCGCTACGCCTTCGGAATCGGGGAGATGGCGTCGGAGAGTGCGCCGTTCAGTTCCTCGGTGGACACCCAAATCCGGCCAGTGATGGACATCTGAAAACCGGCCACCACGGATAGCGGCCGAGACGTTGACGAGGGCGGCCATGGCGAAGACCATGCCGCCCGACATGAGCAACGTTTTGGCGGACGACAAGAAGCATCAAATCACGGCGCTCGGACGATTGGGCTGGTCGCTGCGGCGGATCGAAGAGGCCACCGGCGTTCGGCGAGAGACGGCGAGCGCGTATCTGAAGGCGGCGGGCATTCCGGTGCGCGGCCGCGGCGGACGACCGGAGGTGTGGCCGCCAAAACCGGCCATTGCCGAGGAGGTGTCCACCGACTCCAGGCACCCGGTCGATCCCGCAAAACCGGCCACCACGGGGACGGTGTCCACCGACCCCCAGCCCACGACGAGCCCTCCGGCCCCCGAGCGCGCCCCGACCGCCAGCGCGTGCGAGCCGTATCGCGAGATCATCGTCGGCGCCCTCGGCCTGGGGCGCAATGCGATGGCGATCTGGCACGACTTGGTCGACGACCATCAGTTTCCCGCCGCCTACGCGAGCGTGAAGCGGTTTGTGCTGAAGCTGCGCGGGACCCCGTCGCCGGAAGCCCGGGTGGTGATCACCACGGCCCCGGGAGAGGAGGCCCAAGTCGACTATGGCGAGGGCCCGATGGTCCGCCACCCGGTCACGGGCAAGTACAAGCGGACCCGGCTCTTCGTCCTGACGCTCGGGTACTCGCGCAAGTCGGTCCGGCTGCTGACGTGGACCTCCAGCGCCCAGATCTGGGCGCAGCTCCACGAGACGGCCTTTCGCCGCCTGGGCGGGACAGTCCGCGTGGTCGTCCTCGACAATTTGCGCGAGGGCGTGCTGACGCCCGACATCTACGACCCCGCGCTCAATCCCCTCTACCGCGACGTCCTCGCGCACTACGGCGTCGTGGCGCTGCCGTGTCGGGTCGGCGATCCGGATCGCAAGGGCAAGGTCGAATCGGGCGTCGGCCATGCCGAAGCGACGCCGCTCAAGGGACTGCGCTTCGAGGCGCTCGAGCCCGGCCAGGCGTATCTCGATCGCTGGGAGACGCGGTGGGCCGACACGCGCATCCACGGCACGACCAAGCGCCAGGTCGCCGTGATGTTTGCGGAGGAGCGGCCGGCCTTGGGCCCGCTCCCGCTCGAGCCCTTTCGCTACTATCGCTTCGGGGATCGGACGGTCCATCTCGACGGCTGCGTCGAGGTCGAGGCCGCGTACTACGGCGCGCCGCCCGGCTGGATCGGCCAGCGGCTCCACGTCCAGTGGAACGATCTCTTTGTCCGGCTCCTCGCCCCGACGACGGGCCTCCTCCTCCGCGAGCATGTGCGGGCGCCACGCGGCTGGCATCGCATTCAGGACGAGGACCGTCCCGCGCGGACCCCGCGCCCGACGCAGACCCTGCTCACCCGCGCCGCGATGGCGGGCGCGCACATCGGCACGGTCTGCCGCGCGATCTATCAGCAGGACGGTCCGTCCGGCGTCCGGCGCATCCTCGGCGTCCTCAGCTTGGCCAAGAAGCATGGCCCCGCCGCCGTCGAGGACGCGGCGAAGGCCGCGCTCGACCTCGGCGTGCCGACCTATCGCTTCCTGCGCCGCTATCTCGAACGCCATCCTCCGGCCCCGCTCACGCTCCGCCAAGTGGACCCGCTGATTCGGCAGCTGACCCTCTACCGCGATCTCATCGATCGCCAGACTGGAGACCCCGCATGAATGTCGTCGAACTCGATCACGCGCTCCGAAAACTGCGACTCTCAGGCATGGCCGATGTCCTTGACGTCCGGCTGCGGCAAGCCCAAACCGGGCACCTCGCGCCGCTCGACCTTGTCTCGGCGCTCGTCGCCGACGAACTCGAGCGGCGCCAGGACCGCCTCTTTGCGCGTCGGCACAAGCAGGCCGGCTTTCGGGACCCCGACCGTGCCCTCGACTCGTTTGATTTCGATTTCAACAAGAAGATGAACCGCGCGCTGATCTACGATCTCGCCACCGCGCGATTTGTCGAGCGGCGCGAAGACGCGCTCTTCCTCGGCCCGCCCGGCACCGGCAAGAGCCACCTCGCGCAGGCCATCGGCCGGGCCGCCATCCAGCAAGGCTATCGCGTCGTCTACCGCGAAGCGCACACGCTGATCGAGGAGATTGCGGACGCGACGCTCGACGGCACGTGCAAGACCTACCTCGCCGACCTGGCCGCCGTGCCCCTGCTCATCATCGACGACCTCGGCATGCGCAAACTCCCGCACACGGCCGCCGAAGACCTGCTCGAACTCGTGATGCGGCGCTACGAACGCGCCTCCACGGTCCTCACCTCAAACAGACCCGTCGACGAGCTGGGGCAAGCTGCTCGGCGACACCGCCGCGGTGACAGCGCTCCTCGATCGCCTCCTGCATCACGCGCACGTCCTCAAGTGCGGGCCGCGGAGCTGGCGGACGAAGGTACAGGCCGACCTGCGGGCGGAAGAGGCGGTCCGATGATGGGCCGGCCGTCGCCACGACGCGCCCTGTGGAAGCGGCCGGCCCCGTGGACGGCGCAGACCGCCGCCCACCGGGCCTTGGAAAACGCCCAGAACGCGTTTCCCACACGCTCCCACAGGGCATCATCCTGGCATGCGAGAGGAGAAACCGGACCGAACCCTGACGCGGGCACTTGCGCCGTCAGGACGTCATAGGGTAGAAAGCACTGTCTCGGTCGCCACGCCCGTGGTGGCCGGTTTTGACCCGTCCACGACTGGCCGGTTTTCAGCTGTCCGCCGAGGAGTTCGTCGTACACCCGGTGGAGGTACCACTGGACCAGCTGAGTCTTGAACGCGGGCGCCAGCGCGGCGTTACCGCCGGTGATCGTGCCCATCAGGCCGGACAGCCGCGGGTAGATGGCCTCGGTCGCCTGATTCGCGTCCAGCCCTCGCGCCTTCGCGTCCCTGCCCTGGCGCAGCAGTTCCCGAAAGGTCTCGAGCGTCGCTCGCAGCAGGACGCGGTCGTGCAGCGGCTCGCCGTGGCCGGGCACAATCACCCGCGCGTCGAAGGCGTCGAGGCGTTCGAGCATCCGAATCCAGCCTGACGGATAGCAGCTCAGCGCGAACGAAATCGGGTTGATGAGCAGGTCGCCCGTGATCAGCACTTTCTCGTCCGGGAGGTACAGGAACGCGTCTCCGGGCGTCACAGCCCGGTCCACGTGCAGAACCTGAATGTGGCGTTCGCCGAGACGGAGGTCGAGCCGGTCCGAGAAGGTGACGTCGGGGAAGACGTGGCGCACGGCCCGTTTCTGCTCGAGGAAGAACCGGTCGTCGGCGACCAGCGTTCGCAGGGTGGGCAGGTTCGCTGGTGCCGGCGTGACCGATTCTGCCGCCGCGAGGCGCTTCTCGAGACTCTGAATGTAGGCGGGAAGCTGCGTCTCGAGCCCCGGCTGATTGAAGGCCAGCGCCGGCCCCATCATCTCGCGCGTCTTGTGGTGCGCCACGACGCGCAGGGCGGGGAACGCCTCCTTGTAGACCTGCGTGCCGTACCAATGATCCCAATGCCAGTGGGAGTTCACGACGTGGCGGACCGGCTGGTCCGTGAGCTTGCGAATCTCGGCCAGCACGGCGGCTGCCGCCGCCGGTGTCCCGTTGCTGTCGAACACCAGCACGCCCTGCCTGGACACGATCGCGACCGAGTTGCCGTCGAGGCCGACGTCACCGTAGGCGGGTGTCGTGAACAGGTAGACTCGGTCCGCCACGTCGATTCTTGTCGGCGCCGGCCGGTCACCCTGACCCGCGGAAACCACGCCGAGCAGTGTGCACAAGGCCAGAACGAGCGCCCGTCCTGCCATTCGTACCCTCTCTTGTTGTGGATTCGGAATGCCCTGTCGGTTTGGACGACCGGGGGCGGCGTTCGGTTCAGTCAGGGCGCCGAGGCACGAGGCACGCTCTTCGACCGAAGGCCCGCCGGGTCCGTGGAACCCGAACGGACACGGTTCAGCTGTCGGTCGTGCAGCCGCGAGAAGAACACCAGCGCCGCAAGCCCGCCGATCAGCGCGAAAAACATGTCGGACTGCGTATCCCAGACGTCGCCCTGGGTGCCGAGGAAGGCCTCAGCCCCTTGGCCGAGCGCAAGCGCCGCCCCCCACTCGACGAATTCGTACGTTGCGCTGATTGCCAGGACGATGCAGACGACGATGAAGTCCATCATGCGGCGCCCGCGGACGTAGCCGCCTCGCACCAGGATCTCCCGCGCTACCAGTGCCGGCACGAACCCCTGCATGAAGTGTCCGATCTTGTCGTAGGGGTTCCGGCCGAGGTCGAGCCATTCCTGGAGCGTGAAGCCGAGCGGCACGCGGGCGTAGGTGTAGGCCCCGCCCAGCATGAGCACCGCGGCGTGGATGAAGATGCAGACGTAGAGGAGCGTCGTGAGGGGATACCGGCGATAGGTGAGCCACAGCACCGGAAGCGCCACGACGACGGGCGCGACTTCCATCGCCCAGGTCGCGCGGTCGTAGGGGTCCCATCCCGACAGGGCCAGCAGCGCCACGACGGCAGCTGCGGCGGTCGCGAGATAGCGAGCACGGAGTGAGTTCATGGCGATCTGGCCCTTCGTGAACCCGCGAGCGCCGGATCGCCGCCCGCCAGGCGCCGACCGTCACCCGACGGTCTTGTCGTCCTGCATCACGCCGAAGATATTCCCTTCCGGGTCCTTCGCGTACGCGAGCCAGCCCACGCCCTTGATCGGCATCTTCGGCACCGCGAGGATTCCACCCGCCTCGGTCACCTTCGCGAGGCACCCGTCGACCGAGGACACCCCGACAGTACACACAAAAGCGTTGACCGGTTGTCCCTCAGCAGGTCCCGGGCCGCGCCTGAACAGAAGGCCGCCGTTGATGCCGGGCTCGGGGTCAGCCCCCGTGGCCACCAGCCAGTACCGGCTTTCGTTGGGGATCTGTGCTCCAGGAATGGTCCATTCCCGGATCTCCCAGTCGAAGATGGCTCGATAGAAGCGTGCCGCTCGCTCCGGGTCGGCGGCGTGGATCTCGAAGTGAATCACCCGGTTCATGGTCCGTGTCCCTCCCCGCGAGGCTAGCCCGATGTGTCGTATGCCGTCTTGATCCAGGCGATCAACTCCTCGTCCACGTCGTTCGGGTCGGCCAGCCGCACCTTGTAGTTGCACATCTGGCCCGCCGGCAGTTCCCGAAGCCGGCCGGTGGCCTTCACGCCCTTCATGTTGAGCCCGACCTCAACCTGGGTGTTCGTGGCCGGGCCGATCATGGCGAACTGCTTCGTCCGGCGGTAGCTGACGTAGGTCTTCTTCGGCGCCTCCTCGAAGTCACCGAACTTCCGGATCGCTGTCCGCAGCGTGACGTGGATCGGCCGGAGCGCGGCTTTGGCGCCCGTATACAGGCTGTCGAGCACCTGCTCCGCCGAGAGTCCCTGCGCCGCGGCGGCGCTCCGCCCGTCGGACTTGAGCACGGTGTGCACCAGCGTGTTGGCGTCGCCGTGCCCCATTCCCAGCGTGGACTTGAGCATGGCGACCAGTTCTCCATGCCTGGAGAGGCCGCTGCTCCTCACGATCGCCGCGAGGTCGGCGACCGATTTCCCGGTTCGCTTCTCGATGTTGGCCAGCTGGGTTGCGATCGCCCGATCGAGGTCGGTCATTGCGCTACTCCCTTGTCAGATGTCACAGTCAAGCGATGCCAACGTAGATACGATGAGTGTTCTCGTGGGAACACTCCTGTCGTGAGACGGGTCCTGAACATGCGCGCGAACGTCGCAGGTCAGGCGCGCTGCAAGGCGCCGCCCGCCCCTGCTGCTTCGGCTTTCATCCCGTCTTGACGCACGTGAATACCGTGTACGCGTCCTCCCCCGGATTGTACTGTCCCTCATGCACCTCGAAACCCGTTTCGCGCAGAACATGCCTCCATGCGTCGAGGGAGAAGATCCCCATCGTCCAGTGTTCGGTCTCAATCCGCAGGCGGCCGTGATCGCGAATCAGGTACAGGATCGTCGTTTCATACTGCTCGTCCGTCGGGTCAGGGTCATACACATTCTCGACGAAAACAACGTCCAATCCGTCCCGCGTGGCCGGGGTGGTCGTGGTCTTGTTCTGCTGGAACGTTTCGATTGTCACGTCCGGTGTGGTGATCAGCACGCCGCCGGGGTTCAAGTGGGCATACGCGGCGCGAAGCGCCGCCACGAAGTCGGCCCGGCAGTTCATGTGTGAGATGGCGTCGTCCATCAGCACAGCGTCGAAAGCCTGGCCGAGTCGGAAAGTCCGCATGTCGCCTTGAACAAACGAGCAGCCAGGATTCAGTTCTTTCGCCTGCGCGAGCATGGCGGGACTGAGATCCAGACCGGTGACATCGAAATGCCGACTCAGGCTCAGGACGTTCTTCCCGCCCCCGCATCCGATGTCCAGCAATGTCGCAGCCGGACGCTTGGCGTACTCTCGAATCAGGCCTGTAACGTGCTGGCAGTACTGCGCGTACTCAGCGCCGGCATCGCCCCACATCGGCCACAGCCACGCCAATTCGGTGTAGAGATGGCAGGTGTCCTTCACTTCTCTTGTCATGCCGAACGTGGCGGCCTGAGCCGCGCCGCCGACCGGTGAGACCGAGCGGCGTCGGCTGGAAGCTACTGTTGGGCGATGCTGTCTTCCGTTGCCCCCTCGGCCGTCAGCAATGTGATCCCTCCCGCCGCGTGCCCAGCCGTTGGCGGCTGCGACAAGGCGGAACCACTCAACGCCTCGGTCGGCAGGCCAGCTACTCGTCTCTCGTGTTATGTTCCGCGTCTTCAGGTTGAGATGCCAACTTCTTCCATGTGGCCGCTGCCAACGCCGCGCCGATGGCGAGGCCCATGCCAACTCCAATAGCGATGTTGCCCATTGCCACTCCGGCCCCAGCGCCGATCGCAAGGCCGATCCCAATGAACGCTGCCGGGTTCCTGAGCTTGTTCAAGGTCTTCCTCGTGATGATGCGAGCTGAAGGCGACTCCTCATTGAAGAAGCTGATGATAATGCCACCCAACGTTTGAGCTCACGCGCGGGCGACAGGCGGCGTAGCCGGCTGGCGAACGTCGGGTGGAGCGAAGGGTTAGGCGCCATGGACCGAATACACGCCAATGATGCGGTATGGGCCCGGCTCGGCGTTCTTGAACCGCCCTTCCTCGACCGCGCGGACCGCCGCCTCGAACGTAGGGAAGAGGCAATGCGAGTTCGTAGGGAGGTCCGCTGCAACGCTGTTGCATGAGAGCGGTGAGCACTCGGGTGACGTGCCGGCTGAAAACGTGGTGACATCGAACCCCTCAAGCGTGCACGCACCTGGCGGTTGAACGTTCGTCTCGAAGGACGACTCCGCTTCAAACGAGACCCACTTTCCCGAAGAGTCGTCGTATTGGAGATCGTGCGCTTCGAAGTAGAACAGCTTCAGACCCTGAAGCGAGATGGAGTGTTCTTCAGCAAGCGCTCGCATGACTTTTGCGGAGTTGAACAGCCAATAGCCGTTATGTCGCCAGTAGTTGATGTAATCCGCGAAGTCCTCGGAAACATGGTTGCTTAGGGAGTAAACATCGGCGACGTGCGGCGCATTGAGCCACTGCGGTGCGACACAGACGCGTTTGTACATATAGCCGATGGGTCGCATGTGGCGCCTAGCACTCAGCATCAGCGGCGGCGGGCCGCGCAGCGGGCCGTCCGCTGCAACCGGCCGTTGACCGCCCGTGACCAACCGTCCAGCAGGCAGCGACGCCCCCGCCTTCCCCTCAGATCATGCGATTGACTGCCGGCCACTGCGGTCATGACTCAATCCCGTCACCGCTCGGCCTGACTTGCGCGCGGCTCAGATTCGCACCGGCTAGTGCCCACCTCCGTCAGCACTACCAGCCCGGATTTGATAGATCGCGATCGTAAGGGCGCTCACGATACCACCTGTCAGGGGGCCAACGAACCCAGTAGGCCAGCCGAAGCTCCGCGCCGCGAAGCCGACCAGTAGTCCCACTCCACCGCCGACCGCAACGGCGACAACGACGGCAAGTGCAATGTCCCCGACCTTGACGTTTCGCACGACGTGTCTCCTGTGGGTTGGTGGACGGCCTGACGTGTCGCGCTCACCCGCGAGCGGCGAACTCAGTGATTCTACCGACCTCGGACCGACGCGCCCCTCGTCGGCTGCAGCGGCTCGTTAGGCAGACCCTTTCTGATGGCGAATGACGCGGGGATCCGCCGCTAGCTCGGCGAAGGTCGCAGTGTCCTGCAAAAAGCGAAGTGCGACGGCAACGACGTCGTCGAGGCTTGCACAAGCAGCCGTTAACTCGGACGACCCCTCGACGCAGGTAATCCAATCTTCGGCGAGTCGGCAGCGCCGTGAGCCGAGCCTTAGCCAAATATCGCTCCACTCGGCCCGCCGGATGATCTCCGGTTGAAGTGTGCTTCCCCGGGCAGCAAGTGAGTGTGCGACAACGTGGATCTCGTGGTCAGGCCGTGAACCGAAGAACGGTTGCACCGGTGATGCTGAAAGCGCAGATTCAACTGAGGTGACTGCCTCTTGCAGGCCGCACGATACGCCGTCAACGTTGTAGTTCCCACGGTGCCCGGGCGAGACGACCGGATAGTCCCCAACCCACGGGTAGTGCGAGCTCGCCGAGAAGCACAACCGATTAAGGCTTGAGTATGTAAAGAACCTCGACGCGACGGGGCTGTCCGCCAGGGTCGCGATCAGCGGTGCGAGCGGGAAAAGGACGTCGTTAGGATTGGCAATGCGGTCGCGAACATGTAGCCAGTGCCAACGGGCTGGATCGATTTCAATGACCTCCGCATGGCGTTCCAACTCGGCGCCGCGAGCCGCGAGCGAGGCAAGGGGGACGCCGTCCAGCAACCACGCTGCGATATCGCCGGGCGCGTCGATTGTACGTTGCGTGAAGGCGACTTGCGCCTGGCCGACAAGGAACGCACAGCATTCGCCTGTGACCCGAGCTGATCGGCGCCCGCCATATACCCACAGGTCGAATGCCGGATCACCCCCAATGTCCCAGACAAGCCGAGGGTCTAGTCGCGCTGCGACGGCCTTCATTGCACGGCGCTTCGCGTCGATGAACGGCGCTTCGCCTACGAGATCGTCCAACGATGCCCCAGAAAGCCACGCGCGAATGCATCGAAGCACTTCGCTGGCGATGTGCGTTCGTCCGTCCGCGATGTGCGTTCCTTCGGAATCGATGATGACGTGGAATTCGGGGCCTTCGTAAGGGTCTGTCTTCTGAAACAGCCGGCTGCGAGCGTTGGCGGGATTCACTCCATGTATCCGTCCGGACAGGTATCGCTCGTACCAGAAGCAGTGCACGCGTGCTGAGCGCCCGCCGCTGGGCAATACGTCGACATGCCAGTGAACGCCAGCACCCTCGACGTGAGCGGCAACGCCAAGCTCAGCCAGACTCGCAACGAGCTTGCGTGCTTCCGCTTCATCTTCTCTCATATGAAATGCGCGTGCTGGATCTGCCTAACGTGCGCGCTTCAGCCGCGGCGCTTCACGATCTCACGAGCGCCGACGCCTGCACGCGTTAGACCGGCTTATCCGGCTTGTCGAAGCTCCTCGCGAACAATGCGGCGAACGGTGTCCGCATCTACGGGTTCCCGCGACTTGCCGAGGTGCTGCCGAAGCGCCTCATTGATCATCGTCTGGTAGCCTCGCCCGGCGGCGTCGGCCCGCTCGCGAAACGCTTCTAGCACCTGGTCGTCGAGGTAGATCGTGATCCGCGTCTTGCCCGGTTGCGGCACGACCGCACCGCGTTTCCCCTTGCTGAAGTCGTATTCCTTTCTCATACTGCCGCCTCTCATTCCGCGTGGCCGAACGCGCCGAGATCAGCCGAACGTCTTCCCCGCGGTAGGTATACACCACAACCAGTACGCGCCCGACAGCGTCGAGGCCAATGGACAGGTATCGTTGCTCGCTCTCGGCGGTTGGGTCGTCGCGGCTCAGAGCGTTCGGATCCGACAATACGAGTTCGGCATCTGAGAACCGAACGCCGTGCTTCGCGAGGTTGAGTCCGGCCTTCTGCGGATCCCACATCACCCGCATATATGTATCATATGCATATCGCCAGGATGTGTCAATCGCGACCGTCCGCTCGGTCTAACGTCCGGCGTTCACCCGCGCCGGCTCATGATCGCGCCAGCCGGCGACGGGTGCAACGCCTAGTTAGGCAGTCATTTGGCCGCAGCTCCCATGTCCTCTGGTCGGATTCCGGTCAAGCAGAGCACGATCTGCTTATGCCGACGAAGGCCAAGAGTTTCGCGGACTTCTCCGATGACGTATGTCTTTCCGTCAGCAGCTCTGCGCGGTTCGTCGAACCAGCACGTTTCCACTTGGCCTGCATCGCACGGCGAGTTGACGTCATAGGGGTTCTCACAGACGTCGACGCGGGCCAGGCCGCTGGACGTGCCGGTGCTCTGAAGAAACCAGAAGCGATAGACGTTACCGTCACCCACGGGCATGAAGATGACGGTCGCGGTACGTGCCCGATCCATCCAGCTGTCGTCCCCGTTGTTTCTGGTCGGGATGATCTCGCCGTCTCTGACCTCAAACGCCCATTGAAAGCGCTGGTCTCGCGGTGCCGGGACCACCCACTTGCGAATCCCGAGCAGCTGGACCAGCTCGTCATGGGAAACAGCCGGCTGTTGGCGGCAGGCGCAAAGCAGCAGTGTCGAAGTCGCCAACGCGATGATTCGCAGCAGTATCCGATTCATTCCTTTGATCTGCCTAACGTTCAATAGGTGGAGTGCGCGGGTCGCTGCCGGAGAACGCAAGAACGCCCGCGCCTCCACGAGTCCGAACTCCCAACCGCGGACATTATTCTGGGCGCCGCTCCACGAGGCAAGGACTTTGGCGAGGACTTTGGCGAGTGTGAGTTGAGGCGAGTCGACTTCGCCCGGCGACGCCAAAGGCCGCACGCGGCCTAACGCGGTTGTCCCGGTGGTAGGCCGACGGTGTGGGTTGCAGGCAGCCGCGTCACTCAGGGTTGTCGCTGACGACTGGGCGCCTGAGGAAACTCGGTCCGCCCGACCGAGCCCGACCCAGTCAAGTCTCCCCGTGAGTTGGCCGGACCAACTACGGGTGGCTCGCGTGTTGCTCCCCGCCCGCCCGGGAGGCCCCATGCGTGACACCGAATCCACCCTCCAGCAGTACGGTGAGTTCCTGCTCAAGACCCAGATGGTCCAACCACGCGCCGCGCCGTACTTCGTCCGATGGGTTCGGCAGTTCCTCAACCGCCCAGCTGCCAACCAGCCGCTTGCCGACCAGGTCCGGCACTTTTGCGAGAATCTCGAACGGAGCGGCCGAGTCGAGGGTTGGCAGATCCGCCAGGCCGGGCAGGCCCTCGAGGTCTAATTCGTCAACTTCCTCCAGCGAACCGACTGGCGCCGCAGTCCGGCAGGCGGCGTCCGGAGCGAAGACGGCACGATCGATCCTCTGGCGGCCGTCGAGCAACTCCGGTTGCGCCTCAGGACGCGCCACTACTCCTACCGCACCGAGTGCACCTACGTCGACTGGGTTCGCCGGTTCCTCGCGTATCTGTCGGAGCTGCACGCCGTCTCACATCCCCGCGTCGACCAAGCCGGTGTGCGCAACTACCTGACGCACCTTGCGACGAGGCGGCACGTGTCGGCCAGCACCCAGAACCAGGCGTTGTCGGCGCTTCTGTTCCTCTGCCGAAACATCCTCGGGCTCAGCCCTGAAGGCATCGCGCCGGCCGCCAGGGCGAGGCGCGGTGACCGGCTGCCGGTCGTGCTCAGCGTCCCCGAGACAGCCGAGCTCCTGGCTGCCATGCGAGGGACGCCGCGCATGATGGCCCGTCTGATCTACGGCGGCGGCCTTCGTGTGTCCGAGTGCTGCGAACTCCGGAGCAAGGACATCGACTTCGACCAGGGTCTCGTCTTCGTCCGGAGCGGGAAAGGCGAGAAGGACCGCTCGACGCTGCTGCCCGATTGCGGGCGGGAGGAACTGCAGGCGCACCTGCGCGAAGCGGCCGCGCTCCATCAGGCCGACCGGCGCGCCGGCCTGGCCGGAGTCCGGTTGCCCGACTCCCTCGAGCGCAAGTACCCGAACGCCGGCCGCGAACTGGGCTGGTTCTGGGCTTTTCCAAGCCGTACGCTGTCGACCGACCCGCGGGCGGGCGTCGTGCGCCGTCACCACGTGCACGAGTCCGTCATTCAGAAGGCGGTGAGGGCGGCAGCCGCCGACGCCGGAATCGTCAAGCCTGTCTCGGTGCACACGCTTCGGCACTGCTTCGCCACCCACCTCCTTCTCAACGGCGTGGACATCCGACAGATCCAGGAGTACCTGGGTCACGCCCACGTCGAAACTACGATGATCTACACGCACGTCGTCCGGGACCTGCGGAACCCGGCCCGCAGCCCCCTCGACATGATCCGGGACCCTGGCCCCGGAGCGCGCCGTCCGGTAGAATCTCCCTGGCCCCGGCGGCGCGGGGCCGGAGAGGCACTCACATGAGCCCAGCAGAACCGCACGTGCCCGAACGCCGCAGTTTCCTCAAGGCCCTCGGCGGCCTGACCGCCGCGTTCACGACCCTGCCGGCCGCCGCCGCTCCGCAGGGCTCGGCGGCCGCCCGCCGGGCCGGCGCTAGATACATGGGCGATTTCGCCGCGCCGACGCTCGACAAGGTGAAGATCGCGCTCATCGGAGTCGGCGCCCGAGGCACCGGCCACGCCCAGCAGCTGGCGTCGATCGAGGGGACCGAAATCGTCGCCATCAGCGACCTCTACGAGGACTGGGCGAAGCGTTCCGAGAAGAATGTGGTCGCCAGGGGCCACAAGCCCAGGATCTACTTCGGCGAGGAGAACCTCTGGCGGACGATGCTGACCGAGGTCAAGCCGGACATGGTGGTCATCTCGACGCCGTGGGAGGCGCACGGGCCGATGGGCGTGGCCGCGATGAAGGCCGGCGCCCACGCGTTCATCGAGACGCCGATCGCCGTCACCCTCGAGGAGATGTGGGACCTGGTCAACACCTCCGAGGAAACCGGCCGCCACTGTATGCACATGGAGAACGTGTGCTACGGGCGCGAGGAACTGCTCTACCTCAACATGGTCCGGCAGGGCGTCATCGGCGAACTGCTCCACGGCGAAGCGGCCTACATCCACGATCTTCGCGAGCAGATGAAGGAAGAGGAGCGCGGCACCGGATCCTGGCGGACGTATCACTACGCGCGCAGGAACGGGAACCTCTACCCGTGTCACGGCCTGGGCCCCGTCGCGCAGTACATGAATCTCGCCCGCGGCGAGGACAACTTCGGCCGGCTGGTGTCCTTCTCGTCGCCGTCGAAGGCTCGGACGCTGTACGGCCAGAAGAACTTCCCGGCCGACCACAAGTGGAACAAGCTGACGTTCACCGCCGGTGACATCAACACGTCGATCATCAAGACGGTCGCCGGCCGCACGATCATGGTCCAGTGGGACGAGGAGTCGCCGCGTCCCTACACGCGCCTCAACCTGATCCAGGGCACCAAGGGTACGCTGGCCGGCTATCCGGGCCGCCTGGCCGTCGAGGGCATGAACAAGTTTCACAGCTGGTCGCAGGGCGAGGAATACGCCCAGCTGACCGCGCAGTACGAGCACCCGCTGATCGCGCGCGCCGGCGAGCTGGCCAAGAAGATGGGCGGCCACGGCGGGATGGACTTCCTGATGCTCTACCGCATCGTCGAGTGCCTGCGCGGAGGGCTGCCGCTCGACCAGAACGTCTACGAGGGCTGCTTCTGGTCGTCGGTGGCACCGCTCAGCGAGAAGTCGGTGAAGGAGAACGGCACGCCGCAGGAGTTCCCGGACTTCACGCGCGGCAACTGGAAGACGACGAAGCCGCTCGGCATCATCGCTTGAGCCTGGCCCCCAGGGAGGCGTGATGGTCGGCCGCACGGTGTCCCACTACCAGATCGTCGAGCGGCTCGGCGCCGGCGGAATGGGCGAGGTGTACAAGGCCCGGGACACCCACCTGGACCGCTTCGTCGCCATCAAGGTCCTCAACCCCGACAAGCTTCCCGACCCGCAGCGCAAGGCCCGCTTCGTCCAGGAGGCGAAGGCCGCGAGCGCGCTGAACCACCCGAACATCGTCCACATCTACGACATCGGCACTGACGCGGGCGTCGACTTCATCGCCATGGAGTACGTCGCCGGTAAGCCGCTGGATGCGCTCATTCCGCGCAAGGGCATGCGGCTCGGCGAGGCGCTGAAGATCGCCGCGCAGGTGGCAGATGCGCTGGCTCGCGCCCACGAGGCCGGGATCGTGCACCGGGACGTGAAACCGTCGAACCTGATGGTGGACGAGCACGGCGTGGTAAAGGTGGTGGATTTCGGTCTGGCGAAGCTGACCGAGGAACCCAAGGCCGGTGAGGACGCGACGACGCACACGGTGCCGGTGAAGACCGAAGAAGGCGCCATCGTCGGGACGGTGGCCTACATGTCGCCCGAGCAGGCGGAAGGCAGGATGCTCGACGGGCGCTCGGACATCTTCTCGTTCGGTGCGGTGTTGTACGAGATGGTGACGGGGCAGAGGGTCTTCAGCGGAGACTCGGCAGTCGCCACGCTGGCCGCGGTCATCAAGGATCATCCGAAACCGCTCCGGGAGGTGGCGCCCGAGGCGCCGCACGACCTCGAGAAGCTGATCACGCGGTGCCTGCAGAAGCAGCCCGATCGGCGGTGGCAGGCGATGTCCGATCTGCGGGTCGCGCTGGGCGAGCTGCGCGAGGAGAGCGAATCGGGCGAGCGGCAAGCCGCGAAGTCGTCGGCGCGCGGGCGGGGCTGGTGGCGCTGGGCGGCGTTGGCCGTGCTGCCGCTCGTCGTCGTCGGCGCGTGGCTGCTCTGGCGGTACGGCCTGCGCGGGACTCCACCGAAGCCCGTCCTGACGAGCCGGGACGTCATCGTGCTCGCGGACTTCGCCAACTCGACCGGAGACCCTGTCTTCGACGCCACTCTGCGCGAATGGGTGTCGGATCAGCTCGAGAACTCCAAGACGCTGCGGGCCATGAGCCTCGGCCAGATACAGGCCATCCTCGCGGAGATGAAGCACCCGGCGGGCGCGCCAATCACCGCCGCCGTCGCCAGTGAAGTCTGCGCCCGCGCGGGCGAGAAGGCCACGCTGTCCGGCTCCATCGCCGCGCTCGGCACTTCGTACGCCCTCACGCTCAAGGCCACAAACTGCCAGACCGGAGAAACGCTCGCCAGCCAGTCGGCAGAGGCGTCTGCCAAAGAACACGTGCTCGGTGCGCTCACCAAAGTCGTGAATGGCATTCGGGAAGAACTCGGCGAGTCGCTTCCCAGCATTCAGCGCGGGCTCGCTCAGCGCGTCAACCTCGTCGGTGCGACCACGCCTTCCCCCGAAGCCTACCAGGCGTTTGCGATGGGCATGGTCCAGTCCAGCCTCGGGAAATACACCGCGGCGATCCCACATTTCCAGCGGGCGACCGAGCTCGACCCCGACCTTGCCATCGCCTATGCGCAGGAAGGCATTGCGGTCGGAGGCGACGGCAGCCGCGCCCGCGAGCTTTTCCGCAAGGCGTTTGAGCGCCGGATGAACGCGAGCGACCGCCAACGGCTCTGGATAGAAGGGCGCTACTACGAGTCGGAGGGCGAAATCGACAGATCGCGCCAGGTCTATGAGGAGCTCGTGCGGCTCTACCCGAATTTCGTCCTGGGGTTCAACTCAATCGGTAACGTGCTCCGGCAGGCGGGCGAGTACGAGAAGGCCCTGCCGATGTACCACGAGGTCGTCCGCCTGGTGCCGGAGGCGTCCCTCGGGTACACCCAGGTTCTGAATACGCTCATCAGGCTGGACCGATTCAAGGAGGCGCATGCCATCGCAGAGACGCCCGTCGTGAAGCGGTTGAATCCACCGGATGTCGGCTTGATGCTCCTGCGGCTCAGTTACCTCGAAGGCAACCTGCCGGCCGCGCAGGCGGCGATTCGAGATCTGGGCGGGACGGGGTACGCGCTGGAAAGTCTCCGTGCTCAACTGGCCTACGCGTTCGCCGTGGGAAGATTCCGGAGCGCGGAGGCCCTGCAGGTCAGCGCGGACCAGACCGCCCGTCGTCAGAACCTGGGCCGCGCCGCTCTCAACCTCCGGCTTCAGGCGACCGCCTACCAGGCGAACGCCGGTCTCTGCCGCGACGTGGAGGCGGTCGTGACCCCGGAGCTCCCGAGAGCCGACGCCACCTGGGGACCCGGCGCAGCCGCCGCGCTCGCATCCTGCGGCGACGTGACCGGGGCGCAGCGCCTCGCCGATGGCATGGCGAAGACAGGCATCGGCGGCCAGGTCTGGGCCAGCATTCAACTACCGGTGATCCAGGCCCGCATGCGTCTCGCGCAGGGCAGACGCGCAGAAGCCATCGCGGCGCTCGAGGCGGCCCGTCCCTTCGAACGCGCATGGCCGAGCGTGATTCTCGCACGCGGCGACGCGTTCCTGATGTCGAACGAGCCCGCCGAAGCCGCTGAGGAATTCCGCAAGATCGTCGGTGTCAAGGCGAACCTGCTGCTGACCAGTGCCTACAACGCCGCCCAGGTCGGCTTGGCTCGCGCGCTCGCCGCCTCCGGGGACTCCGCCGGCGCCAAGAAGGCGTACGAGGCCTTCTTCGATCTCTGGAAATCAGCCGACCCCGGCATCCCGCTGCTCCTGGCTGCCCGAAAGGAATACGCCGCCCTGCGCTAGCCTGGCGCCACCTCGACGCAACCCCGGTTCGCAAGATCGCCGGTTCGCAAGATCGCCAGTTCGCAAGATCGCCAGTTCGCAAGATCGCCAGTTCGCAAGATCGCCGGTTCGCAAGATCGCCGGTTCGCAAGATCGCCAGTTCGCAAGATCGCCAGTTCGCAAGATCGCCAGTTCGCAAGATCGCAAGATCCGAATAGAATCGTGTCTATGTCCAACCGCCACTTCGCCGCCATCGCCCTGGCTTGTCTCATCTTCGTCTCCGCTGCGGTCAGCACAGTGGCCCGCCTGGCACCGGCACCGCCCGCCTGGCCAGGCAGCCTCGGCAACGGCGTGACGCTGCTGCCCAACGGCTGGAAGATCCAACCCGCCGGCCGCCACCTGCCCGTCGGCGACCTGCCGCTGGCCATGGTCGAATCGCCGGACGGCGACTACCTGGTGGTCACCAACAACGGCCACGCCAAGCCCACGCTCACTATCGTCGATCTGAAGCGCGGCTACGTGGCCTCGAAGACAAACATGGAGCATGCCTGGCTCGGCCTGGCGTGGCACCGCGACGGCCGCCGCGTCTTCTCATCCGGCGCGGGTCAGACGACGGTGAACGAGTTCTACTGGACGCCGGGAAAACTCACGGCCGGTGCCGTCTACGCGCTCGGCCGGGACACGCAGAAGCCGATGCCTGGCATCAACCGGCCGGAGCCGGTCGAGCAGAGCTTCGTCGGCGGAATCGCGATCTCGCCGGACGGCCGATACGTCTACGCGGTCCACGTCCTCGGCGAGGCGCTGACAATGCTCGACATCAAGTCGGGCCTGGTTCGCGGAACCGTCGACGTGGGCGCCGAGCCCTACACCTGCCTCGTGTCGCCGGACGGGAAGACGGTGTTCGTCTCGGTCTGGGGCGGCGCGAGGATCCTGGCCTTCGACGCGGCGACGCTCGAGAAGCGAGGCGAGGTTGCCGTCGGCGAGCACCCGAACGCCATGGTCCTCTCGAAGGACGGCGCACGCCTGTTCGTCGCCTGCGCGAATACCAACACCGTGTGGGTGGTGGACGTCGCCTCGAAGACGGCGAAGGAGCAGATTTCGGTCGCGCTCTTCCCCAACGCACCGCCCGGAGCGACGCCCAACGGCCTCGGCCTTTCGCCCGACGGCCGCACGCTGCTCGTCGCCAACGCCGACAACAACGCCGTTGCGGTCGTGAACGTCGGTGACCCTGCCCGGAGCGAGGTGACAGGGTTCATCCCGACGGGCTGGTACCCGACCGCAGCGCAGTTCAGCCGCGACGGCTCGCGAATCTTCGTCCTCAGCGGCAAGGGCCTGACCTCGCAGAACAACCCGCGCGTGAGCCAGCCCGGCGTGCCGGGCATGGCCGAGCAGTACAGCGGTGCGCTGCTGCAGGGCTCGCTCTCGATGATCCCGACGCCCGACGCGCCGACGCTTCAGATGATGACCAGGCGCGTCATCGGTCTCACGCCGATGACGAGCGCGACGATTCTGGCGCCAGCCGCGGCGGCCGTCGGATCGCCAATCCCGCAGAAGGTCGGCGGCCCGTCGCCCATCAAGCACGTCTTCTACATCATTCGTGAGAACCGCACGTACGACCAGATCCTCGGCGACCTCGAGAAGGGCAACGGCGATCCGAACCTCTGCCTCTTCGGCGAGGACGTCACGCCCAACGCCCACGCGATCGCCCGCGAGTTCGTGGTGTTCGACAGCTTCTACGTCGACGCCGAGGTGAGCTACGACGGGCACGCCTACTCGACCGGGGCGTACGCGACCGACTTCGTCGAGAAGATCTGGCCCACCAACTACGGCGGCCGCGGCGCGCGCTACATGAGCGAGGGCGGCGGCAAGATGCGGAACGCCTACGGGAACGTGACCGCGCCGCTGAACGGGTACATCTGGGACGCGTGCAACCGCGCCAACGTCAGCGTGCGCAGCTACGGCGAGTTCGCGCAGCGCGGGCCCGAGCCAGAGGGAGAGAAGGACAGCGGCGTCGGCGAGGTCGTCGCGACGGTGCCGGGGCTCAAGGGCAAGGTACATCCGAACTTCGCCCCCTACGACCTCACGATCCCGGACAACAAGCGCGTGGACGTCTGGCTCGAGGAGTTCAGGAAGTTCGAGCAGTCGGGCGACCTGCCGCGCCTCAACATCATCAGGCTCGGCAACGACCACACCGCGGGCACCCGCGCGGGCTACCCGACGCCGCGCGCGATGGTGGCCGAGAACGACGTCGCGCTCGGCCGGGTGGTCGAGGCGATCAGCAACAGCCGGTTCTGGAAGGAATCCGCGATCTTCGTGCTCGAAGACGACGCGCAGGCGGGGCCGGACCACGTGGACACCCACCGATCGGTCGCACTCGTGGCGAGCCCGTTCATCAAGCGCGCCAGCGTGGACTCGACGCTCTACACCACGTCCGCGATGCTCCGCACCATCGAACTCATCCTCGGGCTTCCGCCGATGAGCAACCTGGACGCGGGCGCGACGCCGATGTACGCCGCGTTCCAGTCGACGCCGGTGCTGACGCCCTACACGCTCCGGCCGGCGCGCATCGACATCCAGGAGAAGAACGCGGCGGATGCCTGGGGCGCGGACGCGTCCGCCAGGATGTACCTCGCGGAGGCGGACCTGGCGCCGGAGCAGGAACTGAACATCATCGTCTGGAAGTCGGTGAAGGGGCCAAACAGCATCATGCCTCCGCCGGTGCGCGCCGCATTCGTCCGCGCGCTCATCGTCGGCGACGATGATGACGACGATTGAAGATCTTGCGATCTTGCGAAGTAGGGATCTTGCGAAGTACGAATCTTGCGATTTTGCGAAGTGGGGATCTTGCGAAGTAGGGATCTTGCGGAGTAGGGCAGCCGTTCCACTTCGCATGATCGCGACATCGCACGATCGCAAGATGTCAGCCGAGCCACCCGTAGTCCCTGAGCTTCCGGTACAGGTTCCGCTCGCTGATGCCGAGGGCCTTCGCGGCCTGGCCCCGGTGGCCGTGCACGGCGTCGAGCACGCGGCGGATGTGACCGCGCTCCAGTTCCTCGAGCGTGGGGATGGACTCGACCGGTGCGGCCGACGCCGCGGGTGCCCGGGTCTCCCGGACTGCTGCCGGGAGATGCTCCGGCCGCACCTCAGGCCCGTCGCACACCACCAGGGCCGCTTCGACCACGTGCTTCAACTCGCGCACGTTGCCCGGCCAGTCGTGGCGGCGAAGCACGTCGAGCGCAGCCTCCCCGACCTCCTTGCGGCAGCCGAACCTCTCGTTCAACTGCCCGACGAAGTACTGCACCAGCAGTTCGACGTCGCCCTCGCGCTCCCTGAGCGGCGGCACGTGCAGTGAAATCGTGCTGAGCCGGTAGAACAGGTCCTCGCGGAAGAGCCCCTGCCTGACCATCGCGCCGAGGTCGCGGTTGGTGGCCGCCAGCAGGCGGACGTCCACCCGGATCTCCGACGTGCCACCCACGTGCCGGAACGTGGACGTGTCGAGCACGCGCAGCAGCTTCACCTGGGTGGCCGCGCTGACCTCGCCGATCTCGTCCAGGAAGATCGTCCCACCGTGCGCCACCTCGAACAGTCCGGGCTTCGCGCGGTCGGCGCCGGTGAAGGCGCCCCGCTCGTGGCCGAACAGCTCGCTCTGGAGCAGTGTCTCCTGGAGGGCCGCGCACTCGACGACGACGAACGGGCGATCGCGCCTGCGGCTCCGGGCGTGAATCAGCTTCGCGACGATCTCCTTCCCTGACCCGGTCTCGCCGGTGATGAGCACCGCCGAGTCGGATGGCGCCACCCGCGCGATCAGGTCGGCCATCCGGACGAACCCCTGGCTCCGGCCTACGAAGGCGCTGGCCATGTCGGGCGGCGTCAGGCCCCGCTCGAGCAGCGTCGCGCGCCGGGACAGGGACTGGCGCTCGAGGGCGCGCTGCAGCCGCACCTCCAGCTCGTCGAGCGGGCACGGCTTGGCGACGTAGTCGAACGCCCCGGCGCGGATCGACTGGATCGCGGTGTCGATGGACCCGTGCCCCGTGAGCATGATCACCTCGCTCGACGGGCTCGCGGCGCGGAGGCGCTCGAGCACCTGGAGGCCGGTCATGTCGGGGAGGTTCAGGTCGAGCAGCACGACCTGGGGCTGCCGGTCGGCCACGGCCCGGAGCGCTTCGCCTCCCGATGCGGCGCGGGCGACCTCGAAGCCTGCCCGCTCCAGCTGGCCCGCCATCACCGTCCGGAACGCATCGTCGTCGTCCACGAGGAGAAGGGAGGGAGATGGCTTCATGGCGTGCGCTCCCCGGTCGCCTCGCCGCCGAGGGCGGGCAGGCTGACCTCGAAGGTCGAACCGGAGCCGACGGCGCTCGACACCGTGATGTCGCCGCCGCAGGCCCTCACGAAGTTCAGCGAGAGAAACAGCCCGAGCCCCGTGCCCCCCTTCCTCATGCTGCAGAACGGCTCGAAGATCTGCTTCAGGTGCTCGGGCCGGATCCCGCAGCCGTTGTCGCTCACGCGGATGCGGAGCGGGTTGCCTCCCACGGTCCCGACCGCGACCGCCCCGCCGCGCTGGCACGCCTGGACGGCGTTGAGGAGCAGGTTGATGACGGCGTGCTGCAGCGACGCCTCGTCGGCGCGCACGCGAAGGCCGCCGGCCGGGGCATCGACGGCGAGCGTCACGCCGGACGCCCGCGCCGTCGGCTCGACGAGCCGGGCCGCCGCCGACACGACGGCGGAGGGGTCCACGATGTCGCCGGGGGACGACTGGCCGCGCGCCATCCGCAGGAAATGCTGCGTGACGCCGCGGCAGCGCAGGATCTGCTCGCGCGCGATGGCGGCGCTCTCCCCGATGCGGCGCACGCCGTCCCCATCGGGCTCCGAGGCGCCGACATCGCGCAGGATGCCCTCCACGCAGGCGAGCACCGTCGCCAGCGGCGTGTTCAGCTCGTGGGAGAAGCCGGAGGCGAGCACGCCGAGCGACGCGAGCTTGTGCGACTCGGCCAGCGAGGCCTCGGCCGCGCGGCGATCCGAGATGTCGCGCCACACTTCCACGACGTGAGTGATGCGGCCGCCGGCGTCGGCGATTGGAGACGCGTGGATTTCCTCCCAGCGCACGCCGCCATCCGCAGCCGTGCGCTCGCACAGCCGGACCTGCCGCTCGCCGGATGCCAGGCAGCCCGAGGTCGGACACTGGCCGACGTTGCACGCGGCCGACGCCGGGTCCTGACAGCAGGACCCGAGCACCGCCTCGCGCCGCCCGCCCGTGCGGGCGAGGAACGCGTCGTTGGCCGCGATGACGGTGCGGGCCGTGTCGAGCACGACGATCCCGTCGTCGATGCTGTTGATCACCGTCTCCAGCCGCTCGCGCTGGCTGCGCACCTCTCCGACCAGGCCCGTGACCGAGTCGGCCATCGCGTTGAACTCGCGCGCCAGCCAGGAGATCGTGTCGGAGCCCTCGTCGGGCACGCGGCGGTCGAGGTCGCCCGAGGCGATCTGGCGCGCGGTCGACTCGAACCGCTGGAGCCGCCGCAGGACGACGAAGCGGAACACGCCGGCGATGGCGCCCACCAGCAGCAGGGTGGCCAGGCCGGTGCCGCCGACCATCCACTCGAGGTCCCTGTTGATCGAAGCCCGAACGTCGCCGACGTTCCGGTCGAGGAGGAGGACGCCGTTCATCCGCTGGGCCGGGTCGTGGCAACGGTGACACGCCTCCCGGTTGGGGATGGGCACGACCGTGCGAAGAACCGTGCCGCCGCCTGTTTCCAGGACCCGGCTCGACCCCCTTTGCTCCGGAGGATAGCGGTGGCACGCCTGGCACGTGGGCGACCCGAGCTGGAGGTCGCCCGTCTGGTTCTCGGGCACGCTCGAGTAGCGCACGTGGCCGGTGCGGTCGAGCAGCACGACGCGCTCGACGGTCGGCTGACTGCCGAACGACTGGATCATCTTGGCGATCAGCGTCCGGTCGTTCTCGATCATCTGGTGCTCGAGGGCCACGCGAATCAGATCGCCCTGGGCGACGCTCGTCTGCCGCGCGGTCTCGAGCAGGCTCTCGAAGTGGTGCCTCGAGTAGAGATACGCGCCGGTGGCCAGCACCGATGACACCGCCACGGTGATGCCGAGCGCCAGGCCGATGGTGCTGCCCGTGAGTCGGAAGCGCATGGGTTTGGGGGTTGGAGTCCCGACCGCATCGTGACAGAACTTGCGGGCCGGCGTCAAATGGCCGTGCACGACCTCCAGGCCTGCCAATCTGTCAGGGGCGCGCCTGACAGGTTGGCAGGTGGCGGGGCCGACTTCGACGAACGGGCTGGATTCTCGAACAGAATCTGCCGATCACGAATGGCATCAAACCCGCTAATGCGCTGACCAGCACGGCGCGCTTGTGGGTAAGCCAACGCCGGGCGCGATCGCTCGAACCCGGAAACCCGTCACGCAGGCAAGGAGTGGGCGATGATCATGTTCCTGATGGCACTGTCGCTCGGCATGTTCGGATTCGCGGTGACCGCCATGGCATTCGGGGCCGCCACCAGGGTCCAGCCAAAGCCCGACTCGCCCATCCAGCCGAGAATCCAGCTCGCGCCCGAGAAGTTCTTCGCCGAGAGCCATCCGGCCTTCTTCCGTCAGCCGAACGTGCCTATCGAGGTGCTGCTGCTCCAGATCGAGCGGCACGTGCGCCTCGAGCAGGCAGCGGCCGAGTCGTTCATCAGCCTGCCTTCGCCCGAAGTCCTGAACTGCCGGACGCAGTCGCCGCTCGTTCACTGAATAGGAGACTGCGATCTGGGACTGCGGCGGGCTGGCGGGCCCTTGCCGGACGAGCCGCTTCGGAGCAGCCCGTTCCCATCGCCCGGAAACCGACGAGCGGGTGGGCCGGATTTCCCCGCCGCCGCGCGGCCGCTCGAGCCAGGGCTTTAGCGCAAGGCGGATGCGCGATCTGGAAACCGGCCCAGAGCGAGGACGGTTTCCCGGGGTGCGGAGGCGGCGAGGGAGGGAAGGGTCCGGCGGCCAGCCGCAACTCAGAATCGCGGTCTCTCATATAGACGCATGGTTGGCGAAAAGGTGCACCCGATGCCGGACAGCTACCCTGACCTCCTGAAGTCGATACCAGCCGCCGCCGCCGACGCGGTCCTGGCCCTCGGACGAACCCTGACACTGGCGAGCGGCGCGGTGTTGTTCGAACTCGGGGCGGATGCGGACCATCTCTACGTCATCATCCGCGGACGCGTGAACCTGACGCTGCCCATGCAGGTCTACGGGCGGGAACAGGACATCCTGGTGGAGGAGCGTGTGGCGGGCCAGACGCTGGGCTGGTCGGCGTTGATCCCCCCGCACCGTTTCACGCTCAAGGCGACGGCACAGATCGACACCGAACTTCTTGCGTTCCGTCGGGCGGAACTGCTCGGCCACCTCGATGCCCATCCCGAGGTGGGCTACGCGGTGGTCGGGAACGTGGCCGCAACGGTCGGTCAGCGTCTCCAGGTGTTCCAGGCGATGTGGCTGCGCGAGATGAAGCGCGTGCTCGAGTTGTCGCGCGGCACCGGGGACGCTGTATGATTCGGGGCGTGCGACCCCTTTCTTCCGCCGCCGCGCTGTTGGTTCTGGGTCTTGCGATTGGTGCCGGGCCGGCCGCCCAGGGTCGGCCGCCTCGTCCCACTGAGCGCCTCGAGGTGCCGCCCCCTCCGTTCACCGAGGGGATCTTCCCCTGCTCGGCCTGCCACGCCGGGATGAAGGTCAACCGGACTCGCCGTCCGCTGGCCGACATGCACGCCGACATCGTGTTCACACACGACGCCGAACACCGGTGGTGCCTCGACTGCCACGACGCTGAGAACCGCGACATGCTCCACCTGGCCAGCGGGGAGCGGCTGTCGTTCGACGAGTCGTACCGGCTCTGCGGCCAGTGCCACGGCGAGAAGTACCGCGACTGGCGGGCCGGCGTCCACGGCCGCCGGACGGGCGAGTGGAACGGGCACAAGGCCTACCTGCTCTGCGCCAATTGCCACAATCCCCACCAGCCGCGCTTCAAGCCGGTCGAGCCCAGGCCCGCGCCAATCCGTCCTGCCGGCGGACGGAAGTGACCAGGAGTTCCCCGATGGAGAGACCCGTGAGCGAAAGGGCGATGGCCCCGGCGTGCAAGTCGACCGGCGCCATGAGGCCTTCCGCAGTCTCCCGGCGCGAGTTTGCGTCGTGCGCCGCGGCGGCGGCGGCCGGGTGGTTGATGACAGCCTGCGGCGCGAAGCCGCTGAACGAGGTTCCGAAGGACCGGCTGCTCGCCCGTCTCCGGGAACTCGAGCGTCAGGTACTCGAAGCGGTACGGGACGGCGGTGACGGTGGCGGACACGCCGCCCATGCCGAACGTCCTGTTCGCGTACGCCCTCGACATCTCGCGCTGCATCGGGTGCCGGCGCTGCGTGTACGGCTGTGCGGAAGAGAACAACCAGTCGCGCGACCCGCAGGTTCACTGGATCACGGTGCTCCAGATGGAGAAGGAACGGGGCGTGGACTTCACGCACGCCGATCCCTACTACCAGCCGAAGGAAGTGCCGGAAGAAGGGCATTTCTACGTGCCGGTGGCCTGCCAGCAGTGCCGCAACCC
This sequence comes from uncultured Acidobacteriota bacterium, assembly GCA_963783255.1. Taxonomy (GTDB): domain Bacteria; phylum Acidobacteriota; class Vicinamibacteria; order Vicinamibacterales; family Fen-181; genus FEN-299. Next base: position 473,292 of record CAWAMP010000014.1, read on the forward strand.
GCCGTGCACCAAGGTGTGCCCGACGGGGGCGACGTGGACCGACCCGGACGGCATCGTCGTCGTCGACTACGACTGGTGCATCGGGTGCCGCTACTGCATGGCCGCGTGCCCTTACGGCGCCCGCCATTTCAACTGGGGCGAACCGTCGATTCCCGCCGCAGAGCTGAACCCGAAGACGCACGTGCTCGGCAACCGGCCTCGGCCGGCGGGGGTCGTGGAGAAGTGCACGTTCTGCATCCAGCGGACGCGGAACGGCCGCTATCCGGCGTGCGTCGAGGTGTGCCCGGTCGGCGCGAGGAAGTTCGGGAACCTGCTCGATCCCGAGAGCGAGATTCGGTACATCATCGAGCACAAGCGTGTGCTGGTGCTGAAGGAAGACCTGAACACGGTCCCCAAGTTCTTCTACTTCTACGCCACATGAGGTGCGCGTGAACACCGTTCGCCTGTATTCCAGGTTCGTGACCGGAAGCATCCGCCTCGTGCTGCACGGCAACCGCGCCTACTGGGCGTGGATCGCGGCGCTGCTGCTGCTCATCGCCTCGGGCGCCGCCGCGTACGCGGGGCAGCTCCGATCGGGGCTGATCGTCACGGCGATGCGCGACCAGGTGAGCTGGGGCTTCTACATCGGCAACTTCACGTTCCTGGTGGGAGTCGCCGCGGCAGCCGTGGTCCTGGTGATTCCGGCGTACGTCTACGACTGGAAGCCGATCCGCGAGATTGTCATCTACGGCGAGCTGCTGGCCGTCAGCGCGATCATCATGTGCCTGCTGTTCGTGCTCGTGGACATCGGGCGCCCCGACAGGTTCTGGCACCTGCTGCCGCTGGTCGGGCACATGAACTTCCCGCGCTCGATTCTGGCCTGGGACGTGCTCGTCCTGAACATCTACTTCCTCATCAACTTCACCGTCGCCACGCACATCCTCTACCGGGCGTTCTCGGGGCGGCACTACAACACGAAGCTGGTCGTGCCCCTCGTGCTGCTCTCGATTCCGATGGCGGTGGGCATCCACACGGTGACGGCGTTCCTCTACAACGGGCTGGCCGCGCGCCCCTACTGGAACTCGTCCATTCTCGCGCCGCAGTTCCTCGCCTCGGCCTTCTGCGCCGGCCCCGCCATTCTGCTCATCGTGCTGCAGGTGCTGCGTCGGTTCACGACCTTCGAGATCCAGGACCAGGCCATCGGCAAGATCGCCGAGTTGATGGCGTACGCGATGTTCCTGAACCTGTTCCTCCATGGTGCCGAGGCGTTCAAGGAGTACTACTCCGACACCGAGCACCTGCTGTTCACGCGCTACTGGTACGAGGGGCTCGGTGTGCACCGCACGCTCGTGCCCTACGCCTGGGCGGCCGTCGGGCTGAACGTCCTCGCGTTCGCCCTGTTCATCACGCCCCGCCTGAGGAAGAACTGGTGGACGCTCAACATCGGGTGTCTGGCGACCTATGCCGGCTGCTACATCGAGAAGGGGATGGGGCTGATCATCCCGGGTCTGACCCCGGACGTGCTGGGCGAGATCTACGAGTACTACCCCTCGATGAACGAACTGCGCGTCGCGGCCGGCGTCTTCGCGCTGGGCTTTCTCGTCTTCACGCTGATGCTGAAAGTGGCGGTGCCGATCTCGCTTGGGGAGTTCCTCGCGGACGACAGGTGAGGATCCTGCGATCTTGCGATGTGGCGATCTTGCGATCTTGCGAAGTGGCGATCTTGCGATCTTGCGAAGTGGCGATCTTGCGATCTTGCGAAGTGGCGATCTTGCGATCTTGCGAAGTGGCGATCTTGCGATCTTGCGATGTGGCGATCTTGCGAAGTGAAGCGCGCGGCCTGACCGTCAGGCCCGGTCGCGCGCTTCTGACATCAGGCGTTCAGTTCGCAAGATCCTACTTCCCAAGATCGCCCCTCGACTCCGCTCGGGGCGACCCTGAGCGAGCCGCAGACTTCCCCCAGAGCGAGTCGAGGGGTCGCAAGATTCGGTCCGTCTACTTCTTGATGATTTCCATGTGCGTGCCCGTCTGGGGCGTCCTGATGGTGTAGCCCGCCGGCAGTTCGAACAGCGACTTCTCCGGTTCCGTCCGCGAGACGTGGACCAGCCGGTAGGTCGTGTCTCCCACGCGCGGGTCGCTGTGCCTGGTCAGCACGAGCACCTGCAGCTCCTGCGAGAACCACTCCTCAGACACGATCCGAATCGGCTGCTCGTTGTCCAGAGCGCCCGCCGGGACGGTCGTCGTCGTCCTGGTGCCCTTGGCCAGGATGCCCTCGATCGTCTGCTCGCCAAGGTCCTCCTTCACCACGTCTCCCTTCGCCGAGTTGAACGAGTCGACCTTGAACGAGCCGCCCGCCCCGGCCGTCACGATGACGGACTTCTGGACCTCGTGAACCTCGGTCGCTCCCCCGGTGGACGAGGTCATGACCGTCACGGTGCCGCCGCCCGGAGGTAGGCCGGCGTGGGCGATCGTCCCTCCGGCCACGGCCGGTTCGCCGCTCGGGTGGGCGACGAAGTAGACCGCGAGGCGGCTCGCGGTCTGGCTCGCCGGGTCGAGCGAGTAGTTTGCCTTGCCGACCGGGTCGCTGATGAACACCGACGTCACCTGGCCGTCGGGACCCACCGTCTCCTTGCGCGTCCGGCCCGCGCTGTCGCGGTAGACGCGCGTCGTGGTCTTCTTCACGATCCGGTTGCCGTCGGAGAGCGTCATCACCGACTCGGTGAGAGCCTCGCCCTGATACGGGGCGTTCGGCACGGTCTTCATCTCGAACGCCATCGAGACCTGGGCGCCCGCGACCTTGATCTGCGGCGCCTGGTCGGCCGAGACCTTGTTCTCGAAGGTGTAGGTCAGAGTCCCCTGCGCCGAGGCCACGACCGACACCGCACACGCAGCGATGACGAACAGCACGACCTTCTTCATTGTGGTTCTCTCCTTGATCCGCCAACCAAGCTGACAAGTCTGATGGCTCTCGCCTGGCCGTCCTGGCCGACGAGCAGGTCCGCGTTCACGGTTTGCGCCGATTCCGGCGTGATGGTCAGGCCGTACGCCGGCAGGCTGGCCGTTGGAAGGGCAACTCTCACCACCATCCCGCTGTCGAACCCCGGGAGGCCGTCGGCCGCCGGCAGCGGGATGAATCCCGCGAGCCGATCGGCTTCCTGCGGCAGCTCATTCCGCTGCGCTGCCCGAACCGCGCGCGGCGCGGGCACGCGGGGAGCGCCAGCCGCGAACGGGTCGGGAGCCGGTAGCGGGCTCTCCACCTGCTCCACGGCCCTGGCTGGTTCGGCCGGTGCCGGCGCCGCTGCCCGGACCGAAGCGGCCGACCCCTGTGGTGACGCCGTCCGCGTGCGCCACTCGACAGTCGCCCAGGCGCCGATGAAGAAGAAGATGCAGGCTGCAGCCGCCAGCCACCAACGGTCGGAGACGACCCCCGCCTGTCGCGTCCGACGCGCCGGGAGCACCCGCCGCCAGGCGGACCGGCGCGAAGGCGGACGCGAGGAGGCGAACGCCGTCATCAGCCGCCGCTCGGCCACGTCGTTCGCCGGCACGGTGGCTGCCGCCGAGAGCGCCCGCAGGCCCTCGGTCAGCCGGCGCTCGCGCTCGAAGCGGGCGGTGCACGCCTCGCACGCCTCGAGATGGCGGCGGACCGACGGCCCGGTGTCGCCATCCCGCAGCGCGCCGCGGGCGAGATCGACCAGGTCGGCTTCGAAGCGCTGGCAGTTCATGACCGACACCCCCAGGGATGCAGGGCGGCTTCCGCCGCCGTTCGCGTCCGGCCCACCTGTCCGCCGGGCGGGCCCGCCAGCGTCGGCGCCGCGTCCGCCGTTCGCGCTGCGGCGGCCGCCAGCTTGACGGCCAGGAGCGCCCGCCCGCGATGGAGCCGCGATCGCACCGTCCCGACGGCGCACGCCAGTGCGTCGGCCGCGTCCTGATAGGACATCTCCTGCAGGTCGCACAGCACCACGACCTCGCGGTAACGAAGCGGCAGCAGCAGGACCGCGCGCCGCAGCAACTCGACCTGCTCGACACGAATGAGCTCCCCCAGCGTGTCGGAACCGGCCGCCAGCGCCTCGGTCGCCGGCTCTTCGTCGTGCGCGAGTGGCTCGAGGCGCCGGTCTCGGGCCAAGCGCTGGCGGAGGCGGTTCTTCGCGATGCCGCACAGCCACGGCGTCACCGCACCCCGGGCCGAATCGAACCGCTCCGCCTGCTGCATCACCGTCATGAACGCGTCCTGGACGACATCCTCCGCCACGGCTTCATCGGCGGTCATGTGGAGGGCGAAGCGGTACACGTCGGGCCGCCTCCTCCGGTACAGCGTGCCGAACGCGTCCGCGTCGCCTGCGGCCGTGCGCCGGACCAGTTCGTCGTCCGGGACCCGATCGGTCGTCGGGGTGCTGCTCACGTTCTCCTGGTTCGACGCACTCTGGGTATATTCGGTTCTGTGGGAACGGAAGTTCCAGAAAGGACTGCCGCGGCGCGCCGCCGGCGGTGAGACGGCGGTTGTGGCGCGGGGCTTTCTGCCTGCGCCCGGCTACGGCGGACCCGCCGAAGCCCTGTGGGGCGAAGGCGGGCAGCCCCGCGGGTCGGCTATTCCGCGAGCAGCCGCGCGATCAGAGCCGAGAGCCGGGGCTCGTTCGTCTGGTCGTAGCCGACCATGATCAGGCGGATCACGCCCTTCTTGTCGATGATCTGGATCTGCGGGATCCCGCCCACTCTGTAGTTGGCGTCGTTGACGTCGCGCCCCCCGGCCTGGCCGGTGACCCGGTTGCCCACGGCAATCGGGACCACGATGCCGTGCTTCGGGAAGTACTCGCCGATCGCCTTCAGCTCGTCGGCCGGGGAGAGATCGCGCCGGCTTTCGAAGTAGCCCCACAACTGCGTGACCATCACCACGCGGAAGCCCTTCTGGTCGAACGCGTTCGCGAGCCGGACGATGCCGGGGTAGCTCTGTCGGCACGGACCGCACCAGTGCGCGGTGAACTCGAGCAGCGTCACCTGCCCGGGCATGTCCAGCCGTCCGTTCGCGGGCGATGCGTGCAGCCACTGCGGTGCCTCCACCGCCGCACCCGGCGTGCCGACCAGCTCGTAGCGTTCGAGCGCGGGCCTGACCTGCGCGTCGACGCCTTCCGCCCCGCCGAGCTCCTTCAGCGCGGTCCGCAGCAGATCCAGCGCCCTGGGCGTCTGTTCCTGACCGGCGTACGCCTCCGCCGCGTTGACGTAGGCCGCGGCGATGGTCCCGACGACCGGCATCCGCTGCTCGCGGGCCAGCCGCTGGCCGAGCTCGATGATCCGCGTGGAGTGTTTCAGGATCCCGGCGTCGATGTCGTCCGCGCGGTAGTAGCTGTTGAGCATTCCGTGCCCATCGATCTTCTCGCGCGCGAACGACTCGGGCAGCGCCTCGAGCGCATCGACGTACTTCTCCGCCTTCGCGTTGCGCTCGTCGGACTTCGGCTGCCGCATCAGCAGCCGGGTGGCGGTCACCAGCGCGGTCGCCCGCCGGGCCGGGTCGTCCGTCGTCGCGGCCAGGGCGCGCTCCATCGCCTTGTCGGCCAGCTCAGGTTGTGAGGCCTCGATGTAGAGCTCGGCGAGCGGCACGAGCTGGCCGGCCGGGAGCGCGTCGAGTGCAATCCTCGCGATGCAGGCTCTCGCGAACTGGGCCTTCTCCTGCTGCAGCGCCACGTACTTCTCGGAGGTCATCGGCGGCGGGACTTCCTTCATCCGCGCGCTCAGGAACGAACGCGTGTTCGCCAGGCACGACGAAGGCGTGGCAGGCGAGGCTGGCGCCGCGCGCTCCTGACTGGCGGCGACTGCGGTGCCGACCAGCAGGCCGAGGGCCAGTGGAGCGACGGCGCGGTTCAGCATGTTGGCGATCATGTACCACGAAACGGGTCGGAGTCGGCAGAGAAATGCAGGCAAGGGGGAATCTTGCGATCTTGCGAAGTGGGGATCTTGCGAAGTGGGAATCTTGCGAAGTGGGAATCTTGCGATCTTGCGAAGTGGGGATCTTGGGAAGTGGGGATCTTGCGATCTTGCGAAGTGGGGGTCCTGCGAAGGGCGGTCCCGCGTAACGCGACCTCACTTCGCAGGATCGCAAGATCGCAAGATCGCACGATCGCACGATTCCAGGAGACTGCCTCATCCAGCGGCGTATACTACGAACCACCGAACGGCAGGGAGGTGTTGGCGCGATGGTCCAGGGGGCCGAGGGGAACGCGACGGCGGCAGCGACGGCGGACACGGCGGCCGCAGCGCCGGAGGCGACCGGGCCCGGCGACCCCGGGGCCGGCCAGGCGCGTCAGCGGCGGAAGGGCGTGCGTTCGCTCAAGCCGCGATTCGGCGTGCCTCGCGTGCGCAAGCGCTCGAAGCCGGGCGCCGTCGCCGGCATCGAGTTGTCCGAGTTGGCGCGCATGCCGGTCACCCAGGAACCGGTGTCGGTGACCTGCATCGACTATGGGCCGCAGCACGCCCAGGTGCAATCCGTCACCGACGTCGCGGCGTTCCTCGCAGCCCATCGCCCGGAGTGGGCCACGGTCCGCTGGATCAACGTCGACGGCCTGGGCGACATGTCCGTCATCCGCGGCTTCGCCGAGAAGTACCGCCTCCACCCGCTGGCCGTCGAGGACGTCCTCCACGTCACGCACCGGCCGAAGGTGGAAGCGTACGAGGACGACGGCACGCTTCAGGCCCGGCTGTTCATCATCGCGCGCATGCTCGAACTGGCTGACGGCCACCTGCGCAGCGAACAGATCAGCATCTTCCTCGGCCATAACACGGTCCTGACGTTCCAGGAGAGCCCCGGCGACGTGTGGGACCCCGTTCGGCAGCGCATCCAGGCGCCCGCCTCGCGGCTTCGCGCCAACGACGCCAGCTTCCTCGTGCACTCCCTGCTCGATGCGATCGTGGACGCGTGCTTCCCGATTCTCGAGATCTTCGGCGATCGCCTCGAGGACGTCGAAACCGACGTGCTGGCCAGCCCGACGCCGGCCGCGATTCAGAACATCCACACGCTCAAGCGGGAACTCCTGTTGCTGCGGCGGGCAGTGTGGCCGATGCGCGAGGTCATCAGCGCGCTACAGCGCGAACCGCACCCCTGCATGAGCGACGCGACGCGCACCTACATGCGCGACGTGTACGATCACACGGTGCAGATCATCGACATCGTGGAGACCTACCGCGAAATGGCGACGGGCCTCACCGAGACCTACATGAGCGCGATGAGTCAGCGGCTGAACGAGGTGATGAAGGTGCTGACCATCATTGGCACCATCTTCATCCCGTTGACGTTCCTGGCCGGCGTCTACGGCATGAACTTCAGGCACCTCCCCGAACTCGAGTGGTTCTGGGGCTACCCGTTCTTCTGGATCGTCTGCGCGGTGACGGCGGTGACAATGCTCTTGTGGTTCCGCCGGCGTCAGTGGCTCTGACGACGGCCCGCGACGGGTGACCGGCGGCTTGCTCAGCGTGACGGTCTGGTTCCGTCTCCTATCTTCTGACTCCTCGATTCCGGCTTCTCTCTTCTACCCCGAAACCTGCATCGCGTTCCTCTCGTCGCCGTCGCTGTCAGACGGCGGCGGCACGGCATCGGGGTCCACCGGCTCGTTTGCGACCAACCGCTCGGTGATCCAGGCATGAGCGGCCTGATCCTGCCGCGCGAGCAGCCGCTCGAGCGGTGTGCGACCGAACGTCATATCCTCGCGAGACTGCAGACCAGGCCAGGACCCGTCCGGCCGGCGCGGGGCGTAGCGGCACCAGAAGCCGAAGTGCCAGCGCGTGAAATCGGCGACCTGTGAGCGGCCGCGATCGTGATCACCCCAGTGTTCGAACGCGAGCGCCACGTAGCGGCGGTAGACGGCCAGCCGGTCGTCCGCGGTGAGATCCTGGTAGCCCTCGCTCATCTCGCGGAAGATCCACGGTTTGACCAGCGCGCCCCTGGCGGCCATCACCGCGATGCACCCCGCGCGGGCCCGCGCGGCATCCACGTCGTGTGGGAACAGCACGTCGCCGTTCCCGATGACCGGCACCGGTACCGCGCGGACGACGTCACCGACAGCCTCCCACTCGGCAGCCGTCCGGTAGCGTGCGTCGCGCGTCCGGCCGTGCACGAACAGCGCCGCGGCGCCGCCATCCACCGCCGCCTTCGCCACGTCCAGGTAGTTCAGGCTGTCGGCGCTCCAGCCGAGCCTGAACTTCACGGTCACCGGGACGCCAGGGACGGCGCGTACCATCTCCTCGACGATGCGCTGCACCCGCTTCGGCTGGCGGGCCAGGGCCGCGCCGAGCCCCTTGCTCGTGAAGTAGTCAATCGGGCAGCCGAGGTTGACGTCCACGAACTCGGCTCCGCGCGATGCGGCCAACGCGGCCGCCCAGGCCATCTCGTCGGGCTGGTTGCCGGCCAGTTGCACGCCGAAGCACGGCTCGTCCGGAGCCCGCCGGATCAGGGCGAACTCGGAGCGCCGCTTCTGCTTGAGGCGGCGCGCCACCGTCATCTCGCTGACCGTGACGCGCGCGCCCAGCTCGACGCACAGCCGCCTGTACGGGAGATTCGAGCCCTTCGTCATCGGGCCGAGGACCAGCGCGCCGGGGAGTTCGGAGAGAAAGGACATGGGGGGCAGCCTTGAGCGAAGTCGAAAGGCTGCCAGCTGCCAGCTGACAGCTGCCAGCTGTCAGCTACGGCGTGGCAGAGCCCGCCGGGGTCTTCGCGGCGGGCGGCACCGCCTTCTGCTCGGCCAGCGTCTCCTCCGCAAACTCGAACAACGCGAGCACCAGAGCTATGACCACTGGCCCGAGGAAGATGCCAATCGCGCCGAACGCACCGATGCCGCCCAGGAGACCGATGAACACCGGCAGCGTGGTGATCTTGGCCCGGGTCGAGATGAACAGGGGTCGCACGACGTTGTCGGCAGACGAGACGACCGCCACGCTCCAGATCACCATGAACGATGCCGCGCCCCAATGCCCGGTCAGGCCCAGGTAGAGCGCGGCCGGAAGCCAGACGATCGCCGTTCCCACCAGCGGGATGATCGACGCCCCCATCGCAAGCACGGCAAAGACGACAGCCGACGGCAGGCCGACCAGGGCGAACGCGATGCCGACCAGCGTGCCCTGGACGAGCGCGGTCACCAGCAATCCGAGGACGATGGCCTGGATCACGTTCGAGAGGTGCGTGAGCAGCAGCGCCTTCCGACTCTCCTCGAGCGGAATCACCGCCATCGTCCGCGCCGTCATCGCCTCGCCGTCGCGCAGGAAGAAGAAGAGCAGGAACAGCGCGAGGACGATCGAGACGAACGTCCCGATCACCGACGCGAACAGCGAACCGCCGAGCGAGAGGACCGACTGGATGATCTGCTGGCTGGCCGACACCAGCGACCCGGCAATCTGTTCGGTCTTCACCGGCACGACCGACTCGACCCACCGTACGGCTGCCTCGACCACCGGAAGCTGCAGGACGTCGTTGGGACTCTGGATCTGATGCTCCGAGGCGCTCGTCTGCAGCCGGTCCAACAGGTCGGCGGCCTGTCGGCCGAAGACGGTCCCCAGGACGGCGGCCGGCACCACCAGCACCAGGACCGCCCCAATCGTCAGCACCAGCGCGGCGGCGGCGTTCCGGCCCCGGAGCGCGGACCGCAGCTTCTCGTTGACCGGGAACAACATGAAGGCCAGCAGCGACGCCCACAGGATCGGGCCGACGAATGGCCGGATGATCAGGAACACCGCGCCGCCCAGCACGAGCGCGGTGACCAGCCCGAACACGCGGGGGTAGAAGGTCGAAGGGGTGTGGGCCATGGCGGAATCCCGAAGCCAGAAGATAGAAGACAGAAGGCAACTGACAACTGGGCCCCGGCCACTCGCTCAGCGTCCGGAGCCCTCGTACTGCTGAAACAGCTTTCCCCACTCCGTGTCCCGCCTCCACCGCTCGAACGTCCGCCTGTCCTTGACCGGCCAGCGGTAGTAGTCGTGGTAGGTCTCCGACGCGAACACGAACAGGTGGACAATGGGCGTGTGGAAGAGCAGTTTCTGGAACACCTTCAGCGGCGAGAACCAGAACAGGTCGCCGCCGATGCTCGCCAGGTTGTCGCCGACGTGAAACCCCCACGACTCGTTCGACACGTCGTCGCCGACGATCTCGATGTCGCGCGGGTCGCCCACGCCCAGGCCGTCTTCATGGGCCACCCGGATGTACTCGATGCTCATCGGGTCGAAGCCCATCATCTTCGCAGCCACCGCGTCGACGGCCACCTGGTCGGCCGACGCCAGCATCACGTTCTTGACGACGGGGTACATCGTCCGAGGCCCCGGACCGTTGCCGGCCGTCGTGCCGTCCATGACGGCGAAGACGCCCGGGTGAATCTCCTTCTGGATGGCCAGCAGGTCGACCAGCGTCCGGTGGATCCACGAGTGGGTGTAGTGCCGGTGGGTGTGCAGCAACCCGCCGAACGCGTTCTTCATCGCGCCGGTGGTGGTGGTGTAGATGTGGCACTTCACCGTAGGCAGGTGGACGATGTTCTTGCCAGGGAAGTAGTCGGGGATGTAGATGCCGTCTGGGAAGACGTTCTGCAGCACGTGCATCCGCGCCTTGGGCTCGAAGCGGATCCACGTCATGTCCTGGTCGCGGAAGTTGTAGAGAATCGGCACGCCGTACCGCGACAGGATCGGGACGTAGCGGTTGAGATCCTCGCCCTTGAAGGCGTCGGTGACGACCGTCTTGTTCTGGACGCAGCTCAGGTCGCGGTACCCGGACGACTGCAGCGCCTTGATGGTGCCTTCCAGCTGCCACGGCGTCGTGTTCGCCGCGGGGAAGGGAAAATGCCAGGAGATGTTGTCCTTGAGGATGGTCGGCGCCTCTCGCGACAGCGCCTCCCGCATGCCTCCCAGTTCGCACAGCCGCACGGTCGATTCGAGGACCGTGGAGGGCTCCACGCGCAGCGCGGCCACTCGGCTCTTCATGACACCTATTTTACCTTTCGCGCCTCGATCTGCCGCATCACCGCACGGCCGAGGCGGGCGATGCCCTCCTCGATCTGCTCGTCGCGCGCGTTGCTGAAGTTGAGCCGCATCGTGTTGTGGCCGCCGCCGCCCGGGAAGAACGGCGATCCCGGCACGAACGCCACCTTCTCCTTCACCGCCTCTTTCAGGAGTTCCGCGGTGTCCATCCAGTCGGGCATGGTCGCCCAGAGGAACAGCCCGCCCTGGGGGCGCGTCCAGCGCACGCCGACCGACGGATCGGGAAACGCCTTCTCGAGCGCGCTCAGCATGACGTTCCGGCGATGGCCGTACACCTCGCGGATCCGCTGCACGTGCCGGTCGATGAACCCGCCCCGGCCCACCTCGTACGCCACCATCTGGTCAAACGTGCTGCACTGGAGGTCGGTGCCCTGCTTGGCCTGGACGAGCCGGTTGATGACCTCTTTGGGCGCCGCCACCCAGGCCATCCGCAGGCCGGGCGCCAGCGTCTTGCTGAACGTGCTCAGGTAGATCACGTTGCCGGTGTACTTCCCGTTGCGGTTGCACTCGAGGCACTCGGCGTCGATGACGACGAGCGGCTTGATGTGCTCCCCTTCGTAGCGCAGCTGGCCGTACGGGTCGTCTTCGATGATCGGGATGCCGTAGCGATCCGACGTGTGAATCAGCGCCTTCCGGCGCTCGAGCGGCATCGTCACGCCCGACGGGTTCTGGAAGTTGGGCAAGGCGTAGATGAACTTCGGCCCGCAGCGCAGCGCGTCTTCCAGCCTGTCGGTCACCATCCCGTCGTCATCGGTCGGGACCGTGACGAATTCGGCGCCGTACGTGGTGAACGCCTGGAGCGCCCCGAGGTAGGTCGGGTTCTCCATCAGGAGCTTGTCGCCGGGATTGATCAGCACCTTGCCGATGAGGTCGAGCGCCTGCTGCGAGCCGCTGGTGATGAGGACGTTGTCGATGTCCACCACGATCCCGTAGCGCGCCATGTGGCGCACGATCATCTCGCGAAGCGGCGGGTAGCCCTCGGTCGTGCTGTACTGCAGGGCCACGCGGCCCTTGGTTTCGAGGACGGCCTCCGCGGCCTCCTTCATCTCTTCCACCGGGAAGAGATCCGGGCCAGGCAGCCCGCCCGCGAACGAGATGATGTCGGGAAGCGCGGTGAGCTTGAGCAGTTCGCGGATGATCGAACTCGTCATCCGCTGCGTCCGCTGGGCGTAGCGATGATTCCACAGTGTGCTCATGGATGACTCCGCGTCGGGGCTAGGTCACTCGGGATGAAGGCGACTCGCCGAAATCCCTCGACGTCAGGACGTCCTCCAGCGTGTTCGCGAGGCGGTCGAGCTCGTCGAAGGTGTTGTAGAAGTGGGGCGACACGCGGATGCCGACACGCGGCCGATAATCCACCAGCACGTCGCGCGCCTTGAGACCGCGCGACGCGTGAAGCGCGTCGGGAGCGTCGATAGCCACCGTTCCCGCCACCCGTTCCGGGCTGCGGGAGGTGGCGGTCGTCCACCCGTGCCGGTCCACGAGGTCGAGCAGCCGGGCGGTCATGCGGATCGACTTCTCGCGGATCCGGTCCACGCCCACGCTGGCGACGATGTCGAGGCCGGGGATGGCGGCGTAAAACGCCGGAATCGGCGGCGTTCCGTTCATCATGCGCATCGCGTCGCCGCGCGGTTCGTCGTCGTCGACCTCGAAGGCGAACGGGTGCGCCAGCGCCACCCAGCCCGTATAGCGCGGCCGGAGCGTCTGGAGCAGGTCGGGCCGCGTGTACAGGTAGCCGTTTCCCGGACCGCCGCACAGCCATTTCACGCAGCCGCCGGTCGCGAAATCCACGCCGAGTTCGCCGACGTTCAGCGGCACGATCCCCGCCGACTGATAGGTGTCGAGCATCGTCAGGGCACCGACCGCGCGGGCGCGCTCGACGACCGGGCGCGGATCGACGATGAAAGACGTGCGGAAGAGGACGTGCGAGAAAGCGACGATCAGCGTGTCTTCGTCGATGGCGTCGACCAGCTGGTCCTCGGTGACGTTGAGGCCGTCTCCGGCCGGGACCACTTCCACTTCGAATCCGAGCGCCTGCTGCGCGCGGTAGAGGCGGAGCATCGACGGGAAGTCGGCCGCGGCGCACACGATCTTCCTTCGCCGGCCGCGCGGCGCCAGGCAGGAGAGCGCGATCATCTGGCCGGTGGTGACGTTGTCATGCATGCTCACCGAGCCCGCCGGCGCGCCGATGACGGCCCCGATCTTGTTGCCCACCTCCAGGGCCATCTCCCACCAGCGGTCCTCCCAGGCGCGCACGCCGCGCGTGGCCCAGGCGTCCGCGAAATCGGCGAGCGACTGCGCGGCGGCGCGGGGCATCGCGCCCAGCGAGTTGCTGATCATGTAGAGGGTGCGGCTCAGGATGGGGAACTCGTCGCGCCAGCTCGCGAGCGGATCCGGCGAGGCCGGGAGCATGGGCAGATAGTATCATCACACCCATGGCGACAGAGGGCTGGCGGGGTTGGGACGAGTACGCCCGTTTCTACGACTGGGAGAACGCGCGGACGATGGGGCGGAAGGATGTGCGGTTCTGGCAGGCGTTCGCCCGCAGGGAGGGAGGGCCGGTGCTGGAGCTCGGCTGCGGAACAGGCCGCGTGGCCATCCCGGTCGCCCGGACCGGCGTCCCGGTGGTTGGAATCGATCGGTCCGAGCCGATGCTGGCGTATGCCCGCCGACGCGCCCGCCGGCTGCCCGTCGCGTTGCGGCCCGACCTCGTCAGGGGGGACATCCGCGCGCTTCCGTTCGAAGACGGCTTCTTCTCGGCGGCGATGGCGCCTTACGGGATTCTCCAGTCCTTGACGCGGGAGCGGGACCTCCAGACGTCGCTGGCCGAGCTGGCGAGGGTGCTCCGCCGGGGCGGGACGCTCGGCATCGACCTGGTGCCGGACCTGCCGGCGTGGGACGAATACCGCAACAGGACCCGGCTGAGGGGCCGGCTCGGCCGTTCAGCCGGTCACGTGACGCTGGTCGAGTCGGTGCGCCAGGACCGGCGGAAGAGGTTGACGGTCTTCGACCAGGAGTACGTGGAATTGCGCGGCGGGCGGCGGGTGCGCCACCGGTTCTCGCTGACCTTCCGGACACTGCCGCTGCCGCAGATGGTCGCGCGGGTCGAGAAGGCCGGGTTCCGGGTCACGGCCGCCCTTGGAGACTACCAGGGCCGCGCCTGGGACCTCCGCGCGGACGTCTGGCTGCTGCTGGCTGTGAGATCGTAGCGCGGGGTGGCGGGTCTTCGGACCCGCGAGGGGAGTTGGCTCATGGGGCCGAGCGAGTCCCGTGCGATTGTGCGCGAGAAGAAGACCGTCCGGGCGATGGTCGGGGTCTATTGTGCCGACCACCACCCCTCGGCCACCGGCCTCTGCACCGACTGCCGCTCGCTGCTCGCCTACGCGCTCGAACGCCTCGACCGATGCCCCTACTGCGAGGACAAACCCACGTGCAAGGACTGCCCGGTCCACTGCTACCGGTCCGAGCCACGTGAGGCCATCAGGGTCGTGATGCGCTACGCGGGCCCGCGGATGCTGTGGCGGCACCCCTGGCTGGGCATCGTCCACCTGTGGAAGGAACGTGCTCGGCGGAACCCGGGCAGGCTGCCGAGGCGGGGGATGCCTCAGTAAGTTGTCAGTTGCTGGTTGTCAGTCGATCACGCGTGACGGACTGACAACTGGCCACTGGCAACCGACCACCGGTCCAGGTGATGCCGCCGTGCAGCTACCTTCCCCGGGTGGGGGTGTGGTACAATTCCCGCTCCATTTTCCCGTTTGTTTTTCTGGAGTTACACCATGTCCGGCCATTCCAAGTGGCACACGATCAAGCACAAGAAGGGCGCCGCCGACGCCAAGCGCGGCCGCATCTTCACCCGGATCATCAAGGAGATTTCCGTCGCCGCGCGGGCCGGCGGGGGTGACCCCGACTCGAACCCGCGACTGCGCACGGTCATCGCCGAGGCCAAGGCCGTCAACATGCCCGCCGAGAACATCAAGCGGGCCGTTCGCCGCGGCACCGGAGAAGAGCCGGGCGTCAACTACGAAGAGGTCGTCTACGAGGCCTACGGCCCCGGCGGGACGGCCATCATCCTCGAAGGACTGACCGACAACAAGAACCGCACGGTCGGCGAGCTGCGCCACCTCCTCGACAAGTACAACGGCAAGATGGCCGACCGCAACACGGCCCTCCGCAAGTTCAGCAAGCGCGGCCAGATCATCATCGACAAGGCGAAGGTGGCCGAGGACGCGCTCATGTCGGCCGTGCTCGACGCCGGCGCCGACGACATGGTGGACGACGGCGACAGCTGGGAAGTCCTCACGGCCCCCGCCGCCTACGACGCGGTCCGCGAGGCGGTCCGTTCGCTCGCCGTCGAGCCGATGAGTGCGGCCGTCGCCATGGTGCCGGCCGAGTTCGTCACGCTGACGGGCAAGGAAGCGCAGTCGATGCTCAAGTTGCTGGACGTGCTCGAGGACCACGAGGACATCCAGCACGTGTGGTCGAACGTGGACATCGACGAGAAGGAGATCGAGGCGTCGCTCTCGTGAGAGTCTTCGGGATCGATCCCGGCTCCGAACGTACAGGCTACGGATGCGTGGAGAGCGATGGCAGCCGCCACCGGCTGGTCGCCTGCGGCGCCATCGTCACCTCCCCGCGCCTGGGTTTCCCCGCACAGCTGCTCCGGATTCACCAGCAACTGGCCGCGCTCCTGGCCGAACACCGGCCGGAGTCGGTGGCGGTTGAAAGCGTCTTCTACGCGGCGAACGTGCGGAGCGCCCTGAAGCTGGGGCACGCGCGCGGCGTCGCGGTGCTGGCGGCGGCGGAGGGCGGCTACGCCCTCGCGGAATACACGCCGGCGGAGATCAAGCGCGCCGTGGTGGGGTACGGGCGGGCCGAGAAACACCAGGTGCAGGAGATGGTGCGGATGCTCCTCGGACTGGCCGAGGTGCCGACGCCGCACGACGCGGCCGACGCGCTCGCGGTGGCCATCTGCCACCTGCACAGCCAGGGGCCGCGCGTCGTCACCGAACACCTGCGCGCGACGCGCTTGACACCGAAGTCGTGGCGCGACATGAAGGCGCCGGGAGAGTAGGCGAGCGCTGGTATCTTGCGATCGTGCGATCTTGCGATCGTGCGATCTTGGGATCGTGCGAACTTGGGATCGTGCGATCTCGCGATCGTGCGATCTCGCGATCGTGCGATCTCGCGATCGTGCGATCTCGCGAATGTGGGAGCCGGCGAACTGGTGACCGCGGCGGCGGGGAGTGTGTGTGATAGCGAGACTCAGCGGCAGGCTGGTCGAGAAACAGGCAACGCACCTGGTGGTGGACGTGCACGGCGTCGGCTACGACGTGCAGGTGCCGCTGTCCACGTTCTACCACCTGCCGGAACCCGGCGCCGAGGTGACGCTCCGCATCCACACGCACGTCCGCGAAGACGCGCTGGCGCTGTTCGGGTTCGCGACTTCGCTCGAGCTGCAGCTGTTCGAACGCCTGATTGCCATCAGCGGCATCGGCCCGAAGCTGGCCCTGGCGGTGCTCTCGGGGATCGACCCGGTCGATCTCGTGCGCGCGGTCCACGCGGGCGACGTCGGCCGCCTGACGATGATTCCGGGCGTGGGCAAGAAGACGGCCGAGCGCATCGGCCTCGAGCTGAAGGACCGGCTGCCGCAGCAGCTGGCCGCGGAACTGGGCGCCGGCACCGGCGCGCCAGCCGGGGATGGGGAGCTGCGCGCAGACCTGGTCTCGGCGCTGCTCAATCTGGGGTACCATCGCACTCTCGCGGAGAAGTCCGTGGACGCCGCACTGAAGACGCCAGGCGAGCGGACATTCGAACGGATCTTGAAGGACGCCCTCAGCCGGACGGGGAGGCGCTGAGAATCTTGCGATCGTGCGATGTGGCGATCGTGCGATCTGAAACGAGCCGCCCTCTCGTTCGCAGGTTCGCACGTTCGCAGGTTCGGACGTTCGCAAGATCGCACGTTCGCAGGTTCGGACGTTCGGACGTTCGCACGTTCGCAGGTTCGGACGTTCGGACGTTCGCACGTTCGCAAGATCGCAGGTTCGCACGTTCGCACGTTCGCAAGATCGCACGTTCGCAAGATCGCAAGATCTTCTATGCCTGACCCCCGGGTGATCACGCCGGCGCGCGTGGACGACGACGCGCAGTTCGAGGCGGGGCTCCGGCCTCGCACGCTCGACGAGTACATCGGGCAGGAGCGCGTCCGCGAGAATCTCGTCGTGTCGATCACGGCGGCCAGACAGCGAGGGGACGCGCTGGACCACGTCCTCCTCTACGGCCCGCCGGGGCTCGGGAAGACGACGCTGGCCTACGTGATCGGCAACGAGCTGGGCGTGCCGGTGCGGGCCACGTCGGGACCCGTCCTCGAGAAGCCGGGCGACCTGGCGGCGATGCTGAGCAACCTCAAGGAGCGGGAGGTGCTCTTCATCGACGAAATCCACCGGATGCCGCCTGCCATCGAGGAGATTCTCTATCCCGCGATGGAGGACTACCAGATCGACATCGTCATCGGTCAGGGCCCGAGCGCGCGATCGGTGAAGTTCCCGGTTCCGAAATTCACGCTCATCGGCGCGACCACGCGTGCCGGCCTCCTCACCTCGCCGCTGCGGGGCCGCTTCGGGATCGTCCACCGCCTGGGCTTCTACACCGAACCCGACATCGACGAAATCGTGCGGCGGTCGGCGCGCCTGCTGGGCGTCGCCATCGACGGCGGGGCAGCCAGGGAACTGGCTCGACGGTCCCGCGGCACGCCGCGCGTCGCGAACCGCCTGTTGAGGCGCGTGCGCGACTACGCGCAGGTCCGCGCGGCAGGCGAGATCACGATGCCCGTGGCCGAGGCCGGGCTTGAACTGCTCGAGGTGGACGCGCACGGGTTCGACGAAATCGACCGCCGCCTGCTGCGGACCATCATCGACAAGTTCGGGGGCGGGCCCGTGGGGCTCAACACGATCGCGGCGGCCATCTCCGAGGAGAAGGACGCCATCGAGGACATCTACGAGCCGTTCCTGATTCAGATTGGCTTCCTGGACCGGACGCCGCGCGGGCGGGTCGCCACGGCCCGGGCCTACGAGTACTTCGGCCTGCACGCGCCGGACCGGGACCAGAAGTTGTGGTAAAGGAGAACGTGAGTGTCGAGTGACGATCCGACCCCTATCCCCGATCATCGGCCTGCAGGACTTGGCTGCGGGCGACCCACCGAGATCTCGAGCCTGGCGACCTACGTGCCGCCGCGGTTGCTCACCAACGCCGACCTCGAGAAGATGGTCGACACGACCAGCGACTGGATTCTTCAGCGGACCGGCATTCATACCCGCCACGTCGTCGACCCCGGCGTCGCCACGTCGGACCTCGCCAAGGAAGCCGCCATCCAGGCGGTCGCCGCCGCCGGGCTGACGCCCGAGGATATCGACCTCATCATCGTCGGCACGACGACGCCCGACATGTTCTTCCCGAGTACAGGCGGCGCTCGTCCAGCACAAGATCGGGGCCACCCGCGCCTGGGGATTCAATCTGGCCGGCGCGTGCTCCGGCTTCACGTTCTCTCTGGCGACCGCCAGCCAGCTCGTCTCCACCGGACGCCACAATCACGCGCTCGTCATTGGCGCCGATGTGATGTCGAGCATCATCGACTACAAGGACCGGGCGACGTGCGTCCTGTTCGGCGACGGCGCCGGCGCGGCCGTGGTCAGTGCCGCCAAGGACCCGGCGCTGGCCATCCTCGACTTCGCCCACGAGATCGACGGCGGGGGCGGGCAGTTCCTCCAGATGCCGGCGGGCGGCAGCCTGAGGCCCGCCACCCACGAGACCGTGGAGCAACGCCTGCACTACGTGAAGCAGGACGGCCAGGCGGTGTTCAAGTTCGCCGTGCGGAAGACAGAGGAGATCACCCGGGTGATCATGCAGCGGAACAACCTGAGGCCGGACGACATCGCGCTGTTCGTCTCGCACCAGGCCAACCGCCGGATCATCACTGCCGCTGCCGACCGCCTCGGCATCGCCGAATCGAAGGTCGTCATCAACCTCGAGCGGTTCGGCAACACGACCGCGGCCACCATCCCCCTCGCGCTGAACGACTGCGTGCAGGACGGAAGGCTGAAGAAGGGCGACCTCGTGCTTCTGGCCTCGGTCGGTGCCGGCTTCACCGTCGGCGGCGTTCTGCTGCGTTGGGCCATCTGACGGCCGCTCGTGCCGCCGCCCGTGCCTGCCCGGCGCGGGCGGCGACCGTCCACCGCCGCGCCTGTCCCGGGCGGACACAGCGGCGTGTCCAGGAACGAGGCACGGCCGGATCGTGAAAACCTTAGGAAATTGAAGATATTGCAGCCCGCCTCAGGCTGGCGTGTCTAGTTTCTGCACGCTTCGGCCGACGCACCCGTCGCCCGCCGCCCAAGCACAATTCTGTAAATAACTGATACGTAATAGTTTAGGCTGATTTCGCCAAGCCGCCCTGCCTGTGGCCGGCAGATTGCTCTCATCGGTGGCGTGAATACCCTTCGCCACTTCGTCCTCATTTCGGCGGTCGCCGTCGGCGCCGCCGCGGCTTCTCAGGTTTCGGCCGACGCTCAACCCTGGCGCGCCAGGCTCGACACCGCGGTTGAGACGGCGGCGGCTGACGGCGCCGGCACCCAGCCGATCATCGTGCGCGTCTCGCCCGGCGCCCGGTCTGCGGTCAGCGACCTGCTGAAGGCGAGCGGCTACCGTGTCAAGGGCGAGCACGCCTCGATCGACGCCCTCGCCGTCGAGGTTCCCGCGGCGGCCGTTCTCGAGTTGGCCCGGAATCCCCTCATCCTCTCTATCTCCTCCGACGCCATCGTCATGCCCACCGGCGGCCTCGAGCAGGGCTCGGGCGGGTCCTGGCGTGACGGGGACGCCAGCCTCCTGCGCAGCACGCTTGGCCTCTCCGGCTACGGGTCGAAGGGCACTGGGGTGGGCGTGGCAGTCATCGACTCCGGCGTCGAGCCGACCGCAGACCTCGCTGGACGCATCAGCGGATTCTTCGACCTGACGGGCGGCACCATGCGCAGCGCGGCACCCTACGACGACTACGGCCACGGTACGCACGTCGCCGGCCTGATTGCCGGCAGCGGCGTGTCGTCGGCGCGCCAGTTCGAAGGGGTGGCGCCTGGCGTCCGCCTCACCGTGTTCAAGGTGCTGGACGCGACGGGCCAGGGGCGCACGAGCGATGTCGTCCGCGCCATCGACTACATCGTGCAGAACCGCCAGCGCCTCGGAATCGACGTCATCAACCTCTCGATCGGCCATCCGATCTTCGAGCCGGCCGCCTCCGACCCGCTCGTGCAGGCCATCGAAGGGGCCACGCGAGCCGGGCTCGTGGTGGTTGCGGCTGCGGGGAACTGCGGGATCAACCCGCTCACCGGGGAACCCGGCTACGCGGGCATCACGTCCCCGGGCAATGCGCCGTCGGCGATCACCGTGGGTGCGCTGCTCACGCGGGGGACGCCTGCGAGGTCCGACGACGACGTTGCGCCATTCAGCTCGCGAGGACCGACCTGGTACGACGCCTTCGCCAAGCCGGACGTGGTGGCGCCAGGGGACCGACTGGTCTCGGTGGGCGTGCCTGGCAGCACGCTGTACCAGCAGTACCCGTCGCTGCGGGTGTCGGGACGCGCCGGCAGCCCCTACCTGCGGCTGAGCGGAACCAGCATGGCCACCGCAGTGACCACCGGCGTCGTGGCGCTGGCCATCGAAGCCAATCGCGGGCGCGAGCCTGGCGAACAGGTGTCGCTGTCGGCCAATGCACTCAAGGCCATCCTCCAGTTCTCGGCGATTCCGGTCCGGAATGACGCCGGCACCGACTACGACCGCCTGGCGGCCGGAGGCGGCGGGCTGAACGCCGCGGGCGCGCTGGCGCTGGCCCTGGCCGTGGACACGGATGCCCCGCTCGGATCTCCGTGGCTCGTGCCCAACCCGCAGCCGACGACGACGATCGCCGGCGAACCGCTCGAGTGGTCGCAGAACATCGTCTGGGGCGTGTGGCAGGTTCCTGGAACGGTGTTCTACACGAACGAGCCGTGCTGGGGCAGCAACATCGTCTGGGGCGTGTCCGACGGCGCGAACATCGTGTGGGGTGTGCCGGATCCCCTGGTGTCCGGGACGAACATCGTGTGGGGCGTGAACATCGTGTGGGGCGTGAACATTGTCTGGGGCGTGAACATCGTGTGGGGTGTGAACATCGTCTGGGGCGTGAACATGGTCGGCATGTCCGACCCAGGGAATCCCGGCCAGGTGACGTGGGGCCAACCGGCCGGACCGGCGAACACCGCGTGGGCGCACCTCGACGCGGCCAACATCGTGTGGGGTGTCTCGCGCAACATCGTGTGGGGCGTCAACGACGGCGGCGCGCAGCAGGCAGGCGCGCGGGCAGGCGGATACCGATGATTGAGAAGATGGCGTTCAGACTGGGGCTCGCCCCCGCGACCAGCAGTCCGGCCGTGGCTCGACCGGAAGACGAGTCTCGGCCGGACTGGAAATCCGGACTCCCGGAGTTGTCGAACGAGCGGGTGACGCTGCGCGATCTGCGGGTTTCCGACGCACCCTCGCTGTTCGCCATGCTGTCGACGCAGGAAGTGCATCGCTACATGTCGACGCCGCCCTCCGACGTGGAGGGTTTCCGCCGCTTCATCGAGTGGGCGCACGCCGAACGGCGCATCGGACGCTACCTGTGCTTTGCGGTCGTGCCGAAGGGCTACGACGTCGCGGTTGGCATCATGCAGGTTCGCCAGATCGACGCCGCGTTCACGATGGGGGAATGGGGGGCCGCCCTCGGATCGCAGTTCTGGGGGACGGGGCTCTTCGAAGCCGCAGCCGACCTGCTGTTCGGGTTCGTCTTCGACACGGTGGGCATGCGCCGCCTCGAGGCGCGAGCCGCCGTTCAGAACGGCCGCGCGAACGGCGCGGCGCGCAAGGTCGGCGGCGTGCCCGAAGGAGTCGCCCGCCAGGGGCTCCATTGCCGCGGCGAGTACCACGATCAGCTGATGTGGTCCATCCTGGCGGAAGATTGGCGGCAGTCGAAGGAACAATTCCGTCAGGTGGTGCACTAGGAGAGCCGGGGTACACTGTCCCTCGTGGACGTGGCCCTCTTCGATTTCCATCTCCCGCCAGAACACATCGCGCAGGAACCCGCGGCCGATCGGGAGGCGGCGAGGCTGCTCGTTCTCGATCGCGC
This sequence comes from uncultured Acidobacteriota bacterium, assembly GCA_963783255.1. Taxonomy (GTDB): domain Bacteria; phylum Acidobacteriota; class Vicinamibacteria; order Vicinamibacterales; family Fen-181; genus FEN-299. The sequence continues at coordinate 495,451 of CAWAMP010000014.1, forward strand.
GTCAGGCGCCATCCTCGGCCACACCACGGTGGCCGCCCTGCCCGAGTTCCTCCGACCGAGCGACCTCCTCGTTCTCAACAACACCAGGGTGTTTCCCGCCAGGCTGCTCGGCCGCCGCGATCCATCAGGCGGCGCCGTGGAATGCCTGCTCATCCGCCGTGCGGACGCCGACCGGTGGGAGGCGCTGATGCACCCGGGCCAGAAGCTGCATCCGGGAGCGAAGGTCGTGTTCCAGGGCGCCGGCAGGGCGCTTCGCGCCGAGGTGCTCGAGCAGCACTTCCACGGCCGCCGGACCATCCGCCTCTGGAGCGACACCGGCGAAGATGTCGATGCCGTCGTCGATTCGATCGGTCACATCCCGCTTCCACCCTACATCCACAGGCCGGACGGCTCCCGCGACCGCGAACGCTACCAGACGGTGTACGCCCGCAGCCGAGGCTCGGTCGCGGCGCCGACGGCGGGACTCCATCTGACCGAAGGGTTGCTCGAGCGGCTGACCGCGCATGGCGTCGACAGGACCGAGGTCACCCTTCACGTTGGCTACGGGACGTTCAAGCCGGTTCGCGTCGAACGGGTCGAGGATCACCAGGTGGATCCCGAAACCTTCGACGTTTCGCCCGGTGCGGCGTCCGCCATCAACGCGGCGGCAGTCGAACGACGCCGCGTGGTTGCGGTCGGTACGACCACCACGCGCGCGCTCGAGACGCTCGGCGAGCGAGGAGGCGGTCGCGTTGCCGCCGGCCCGGGGACGAGCGACCTCTTCATCCGTCCCGGGCACCGGTTCACGGTCGTGGGCGGACTGCTCACGAACTTCCATCTTCCGAGGTCCTCGCTCCTGATGCTGGTGTGCGCGTTCGCCGGACGGGAAGCCGTGCTCGACGCCTATCGGGAAGCCATCGACCGAGGCTACCGGTTCTACAGCTACGGCGATGCGATGCTGGTCCTTTGACAGGACGGGCTCCTGGGTTCAGAATCCATTAGCCTGATCCGCGCCCGCCTTCGCGCGAAGCGCTTCGGCGGGTCCGCCGCAGCCCGCATGGCTCGACGCTGCGGGCGGAGGCGGAAGCCGGGAGCCGCGCTATGACGCTCACGTACGAGGAATTCGACCTGTCGGACGTGCAGACGTATCCGCTGAAGAGCAGGCCGAGCAAGGCCCGGGCGGAGGACTTTGCCAGGCCCTACGAGCCCGGTTCCGGCGTCCGCGGCCTCCTCGACTCGCTGCCATCGGTTCTTGCGGCCACGGATTTCCGGGCCGTCGTGGCCGCGATGGTCGAGGCTCGCCGCGCGGGCCGGGCCATCGTGTGGGGCCTCGGCGCCCACGTCATCAAGACGGGGCTGTCGCCGGTCGTCATCGACCTGATGGAGCGCGGCTTCGTGTCGGCGCTGGCGACCAACGGCGCCGGGATCATCCACGACTTCGAGATCGCCCTGTCGGGTGCGACCTCCGAGGATGTCGAGGCGTCGCTCGGCGAGGGCCGGTTCGGCATGGCGGAGGAAACGGGCCGCCTGCTGAACGGTGCCATCAACGAGGGTGTGGCAGCCGGCCTCGGCATCGGGCAGGCCGTCGGGAAGTTCCTGTGCGAGAAGCATCCGCAGCACGAGCATTCGTCGATCGCGGCGTCAGCATGCCGGCTGGGGATCCCGCTGACCGTGCACGTCGCCATCGGGACCGACATCATCCACATGCATCCGGCCGCCTCGGGCGCCGCGCTCGGCGAGGGCTCGCTGCGGGACTTCCGGTACTTCACGGCCAACGTCGCCCGCCTCGGGGAAGGCGTGTATCTCAATTGCGGCTCGGCCGTGATTCTGCCCGAGGTCTTCCTCAAGGCGGTGTCGCTCGCCCGCAATCGTGGCGGGCGGCTCGACGGCCTGACGACGGTGACGTTCGATTTCGCGAAGCTGTACCGGCCGCAGGTGAATGTCGTGAGCCGGCCGACGGCGGGGATTGGCCGGGGCTACTACCTGGTCGGCCACCACGAACTCCTGATCCCGCTTCTTGCCGCCGCGCTGGTTGAGAGCGACGGGAAGCCGTGATAAAATAGTCGTTTACGGCGGTGTAGCTCAGCTGGTTAGAGCACGCGGCTCATATCCGCGGAGTCCGGGGTTCAAGTCCCTGCACCGCCACCAGATTCACCGCTCGCCCTGACTGCGCTCGCTCTCGATGCCTGTCCTCACCGAGCGAGTCTGCCGGACGATCGACCGATATCGCCTGCTTCCGCCTGGCGCCGGCGTGCTCGTGGCCGTGTCGGGCGGGGCAGATTCCACCGCCCTCGTCTACCTGCTGCGCGAGACCGCGTCCCGACTGGGGGTCGGGCTGGCGGGGCTCGCGCACTTCAATCATCTGCTTCGAGGCGCGGCCTCGGATGCCGACGAGCAGTTCTGCCGGGAGATGGCGGGGCGGCTCGGGCTTCGGTTCGAGGAGGGGCGCGCCGACGTGCGGGCGGCTGCGCGTCGGTGGGGCACGTCGGTCGAGGACGCCGGGCGGCGGCTCAGGTACGGGTTCCTGGAGGAGGCGAGGGTGCGCGCGGGCGGCAGTCATGTGGCCGTGGGCCACACCCGTGACGACCAGGCGGAAACGCTCCTTTTGAATCTCCTCCGTGGCGCCGGAACGACGGGGCTTGGCGGGATGCCGGCGAGCCGCGGGACCATCGTCAGGCCCCTCATCGACTGCGCGCACCTGGAGCTGGTGGAGTGGCTGAAAGGGTCGGGCATCCCGTTTCGCGAGGACGAAACGAACCTCGACCGGCGCTATCTCCGAAACCGTGTTCGGCACGAGATTCTCCCGGCACTCTCGTCGGTGAGCCCGTCGGCCCGTGACGCGATTGCGCGCGCCGCCGAGATCACGCGCGCGGACGCCGAGTACCTGGATGAGCTCGCCGCCGCCGCGCTCGCCGGGGTTTCGCGGCCGTCAGGCGCCGGTGGCGAGAGGGTCCTCGATGCCGGGGCCCTGGCTGGCATGCCGAAGGCGCTTGGCAGGCGGGTGGCGCGGCTCGCGCTCACGGCCGTGGCCGGCGGCCGGTTCGTGGGGTTCGAGCAGGCCGAGACGGTCGTGGCGCTGGCTCGCGGGGCCGTACGGGGGCCAATCAAGCTGCCGGGCCAGCGTGCGCAGCTCACGGCGAAAGGCAGCCTGGTTCTGAGCCCCACCCGTGGCCGGGGTTCGGGTGACGGCGGGGGATCCAGCTCTTCCGGGACCTTTTTCCGCGCGCCGTTGTCTATCCCAGGAGAGGCCCTGCTTGGCGACGGACGGTCGGTTTCGTGCAAGCTTCGCTCTGGGGGCGTTGCCGTCATGGCCGCCGAGGTGTCGGAAGGGGGAGCGAGCACGGCCGTCGTGGATGCCGATCTCGCCACCGAACTGGCCGTGCGGTTCCGTCGTCCTGGGGACCGGTTCCGGCCGCTCGGGCTCGCCGGCCGCAAAACGCTGCAGGACTTCTTCGTCGACCGCAAGGTCCCGCGTTCGGAGCGCGACCGGACGCCGATCGTCGTGAACGGAGAGGACCGCGTCGTCTGGGTCGCGGGACACGCGGTTTCCGGGGATTTCCGTGTGAGCGGACGCACGCGCGCCGTGGTAATCTTGACATTGAGGGGAGAACGAGTTTGAACTCCACGCTCAAGAGTCTGCTGTTCTGGATGGTGCTGGTCCTCGTGGCCGTGCTGATTTGGAATTTCTCGACGAATTTCCAGCAGCGCGACAGCGTGATCAGCTTCAGCGAGTTCATGGAGAAGGTCAATACGGGCCAGGTCGCCTCGGTGACGATCACGGGGAGCGAGGTGACCGGGATCTACAAGGCGGCGAACGAGACCTTCCGGACGTATGCCCCGGCCCAGTACGAAGGGCTGGCGAACAAGCTGATCGAGAAGGGCGTACAGGTCACGGCGAAGGAGCAGGCCGCGAGCCCCTGGTCGACCATCTTCTACTCGTGGGCCCCGATCCTCCTGATGATCGGCTTCTGGATCTTCCTGATGCGCCAGATGCAGAGCGGCGGCAACAAGGCGCTGTCGTTCGGGAAGAGCAAAGCCAAGCTGTCGTCGAGCGCGCAGAAGAAGGTGACGTTCAAGGACGTCGCGGGCGTGGACGAGGCGAAGGAAGAGCTGCAGGAGATCATCGAGTTCCTCAAGGAGCCCCAGAAGTTCCAGAAACTCGGCGGGCGGATTCCGAAGGGCGTGCTGCTGATGGGCCCGCCCGGAACCGGCAAGACGCTGCTGGCGCGCGCGGTGGCCGGCGAGGCCAACGTGCCGTTCTTCTCGATCAGCGGGTCCGATTTCGTCGAGATGTTCGTCGGCGTCGGCGCGTCGCGCGTGCGCGATCTGTTCGAGCAGGGCAAGAAGAACGCGCCCTGCATCGTGTTCATCGACGAGATCGACGCGGTCGGCCGCCACCGCGGCGCGGGCCTCGGCGGCGGGCACGACGAACGCGAGCAGACCCTCAACCAGCTGCTCGTCGAGATGGACGGCTTCGAATCGAACGAGGGCGTCATCCTCGTCGCCGCCACCAACCGCCCCGATGTACTCGATCCGGCGCTGCTCCGACCCGGCCGGTTCGACCGCCGGATCATGGTGAACCGGCCGGACGTCAGGGGGCGCGAGGGCATCTTCGGCGTGCACACCCGGAAGATCCCGCTGTCTGACGACGTGAACATCAGCGTGCTGGCGCGCGGCACGGCCGGTTTCTCGGGCGCCGACCTGGCGAACCTGGTGAACGAGGCGGCGCTCTACGCCGCGCGGTTCAATCAGAAGGTCGTCCGGATGCTCGACTTCGAGTTCGCGAAGGACAAGGTCCTGATGGGCAGCGAGCGCAGGTCGATGATCATCAGCGACGCGGAGAAGCGTGTCACGGCGGTGCACGAGGCCGGCCACGCGCTTCTGACGGTGCTCCTGCCGGGTGCCGACCCGATTCACAAGGTGACGATCATTCCGCGCGGCCTGGCCCTCGGCCTGACGCAGCAGTTACCGGTCGACGAGAAGCACAACCTGTCGAAGGCTTACCTGGAGGACCAGATTGCGGTCCTGCTGGGCGGGCGGATCGCGGAGGAAGTGACCTCGGACAACGTCACAACGGGCGCGGGCAACGACCTGGAGCGGGTGACCGACCTCGCGCGGCGGATGGTGTGCGAGTGGGGCATGAGCCAGTCCATGGGGCCGCTCACCTTCGGCAAGAAGGAGGAGCAGATCTTCCTCGGCCGCGAGATCGCCCAGCACCAGGACTACAGCGAGGATACGGCGATCAAGATCGACCAGGAGGTCAAACTGATCGTCAGCGCGCAGTACGAGCGCGCTCACGCGATGATCATGGAGAACCGCCCGGCGCTGTCGAGCATCGCCGAAGCGCTGCTGGTCCGCGAAGTGCTCGATGGCGAGCAGGTACGCCTGCTCGTCGCCGGGGGGACGCTGGAGGAGGTGGAGCAGGCCGCTTCGCCTGCGGCGCCGGCGTCGGCCGACGAGGAGCAGCGTGCACGGCAGCGGGCGCGCGCCTCGATGGTTCCCCCGCTTCAACCCATCCAGAATCCGGTGCCTCAGCAATAGCCGGCGGCGAAGGGGGGCGGGCCGTTCCGCCCCGCCTCCTGCCGCACGGCGCCGGGTGACGTGCACACACGCCGACGCTACATCGTGCCCCTCGCCGGCGGGCGCCGCCTCGAACTGGGCGAGCGCACGCTGGTGATGGCCGTGATCAACGTCACGCCGGACTCCTTTGCCGAGCCGGAACCGTCAATCGACCCGGTTCGTGCCCTCGATCTCGCGCAGGCCGCAGAGGCACACGGCGCGGACATCCTCGACCTCGGTGCCGAGTCGACACGACCGGGGGCGGACGCGGTCGACGCCGAGGAGGAAGTCCGGCGCCTGCTGCCCGTGCTCCGGATGATTGCGGCGAAGACCCGCCTTCCGCTCTCGGTGGACACCACCAAGGCTGCCGTGGCCAGGGTCGCGCTGGACGAAGGCGCGACCATCGTGAACGATATCTCCGGCCTGAGGTATGATGCGGACCTCGGGAAGGTCGTGGCCGGCGCCGGCGCCGCACTGGTACTGACGCACGGGCGCGGAACCTCGCGCGAGATGTACCGCGAGGCCTCGTACGCAGACGTCGGTGCCGAGGTGCGCGACGAACTGGCCGGGTGTCTGGCTCGCGCCGGGCGGGCCGGCGTGGCGAGGGACTCGACGATCGTCGACCCGGGCCTTGGCTTCGCCAAGCGCGCCGAGCAGAGCTACCAGGCGCTGGCGCATCTGGCGGACCTTGCCGCCCTCGATCGCCCGATTCTGGTCGGCAGCTCGCGAAAGTCGTTCCTGACGCGCGCGCTCGGCGAGGTGGCGCCGGCCGGACGGGACTGGGGCACGGCGGCGACGGTCGCCGCATCCATTCTCGAGGGGGCCCACATCGTCAGGGTTCATGCGGTCGGCCCGATGGCCCAGGTGGCGCGGGTTGCCGACGAGATCTTGAGAGCGCGGAGCCGGTTGTGACGTTTGCCGAACCCATCCTTTCCGTGCTGCGCCACTTCGGCTGGTGGGATGTCCTCGATGTCCTCATCGTCGCGGTCCTGATCTACGAGATTCTCAAGCTCGTCCGCGGGACGCGCGCCGTCCAGATGGCGCTCGGCGCCGGCGTGCTCGTCCTCGTGTTCTACCTGTCGCGGTGGAGCCATCTCGAGACGCTGAACTGGCTCATCCGCAACATGGTGGGCTACCTCGTGTTCGCGCTGATTGTGCTGTTTCAGGCGGACATCAGACGTGCGCTGGCGCACGTGGGGCGGACGCCGTTCGGAGGGTATTTCGGGCGCACCAGGCGCACGGAAGAGACCATCGAGGAGATCGTCGTGGCCGCCGGGCTGCTGTCGGCCCAGCGTGTGGGCGGCATCGTGGCGATCGAGCGGAGCATCGGCCTCCGGAACTACATCGAGGGCGGCATCCCGCTCGACGCGACGGTCACGTATGACCTGCTGGTGACCATCTTCCGGCCGGGCGCGCCGCTGCACGACGGGGCGGTCATCATCCAGGGCGAGCGGATTGCGGCTGCCGCGTGTTTCCTGCCCCTGACGGTGAATCCCCAGGTCAGCAAGGACTTCGGGACCCGGCACCGCGCCGCGATCGGGCTGACCGAGGAGACCGACGCGGTGACCGTGATCGTGTCGGAAGAGACCGGTCGCATCTCGCTGGCGCTCGACGGCGGCATCGACAGCGGGCTGACCGGCGATACTCTGCGTCAGCGCCTGCGCGAGCTGCTGGCGCCCCGGCGCCGGGCACGGGAATCGCGCGAGTTGTCGCATCAGACCTACGAGTGATGGTCTACCATCCGTTTCGCCATCTCGGCCTGAAGTTCCTCTCGGTGGGCGTCGCCCTCGGCCTCTGGTTCACCGTGGCCGGCGAGCGGACGGTCGAGCGGATGCTGCTGGTTCCGCTCGAGTTCATCAATCCCCCCGAGCAGCTCGTGCTGGTCGAGAGCCCGCCGGGCTCGGTGGAGGTGCGGGTGCGCGGCACCTCGGGCCGGCTCAGCCAGCTGTCGGCTGGCGAGGTCATCGCGATGATCGACCTGTCGCTCGCGACGGAGGGGCGGATGTACGCGCACCTGACGCGCGGCCAGGTTCGGGCGCCGGGCGGCATCGAGGTCGTGGAAGTGAAGCCCGGGAACGTGCCGCTGAGGTTCGAGAAGTCGGTGTCCAGGCGCGTGCCGGTGGTGCCTGCTGTCGAGGGCGAGCCGGCGCCAGGGTTCGTCGCCGGCGAGGCGACCGTCGAACCGGCGACGGTCGAAGTGTCCGGTCCGGAAAGCGCCATGAGGCGCCTCAAGGAAGCGACGACCGAACCCGTTTCCGTATCGGGCCGGCGCGACCAGGTCCGCCGGGAGGTCACGATTGGCCTGCCGGATGGCAGCCTGCGCCTTGCGTCGCCGGGCGCGGTCACGGTGACGGTTCCGATTCAGGCGAGGCCGGTTGACCGCCTGTTCGCAGCGGTGCCGGTCCGCATTCGCAACACCAGACGGGGCGTATCGGCCCAGGCGACGCCCGCCGTCGTGGCGGTCGCGGTGCGCGGGCCCAAGGACGTCGTGGAGGCCCTCCGTCCCGACCTGATTGCGGCGTTCGTGGACCTTGCCGGCCTCGGTCCGGGCCGGTACAATCGTCCGGTTCAGGTCGATCCTGCGCGCGACGTCGTGGTGGTCCGGACCGAGCCCGCCACGCTGCAGGTGAGGATCAAATAGCGCTTCCCCCCGGTCGCTCTGCGGTCGACGATCGAGTCCAGGTTCACCAACCGATGCCAGAACGACTTTTCGGAACAGACGGTGTGCGCGGACGCGCCGGCCAATCGCCGCTCGATGCGGCGACGGTCCGCCGTCTGGGTGCGGCGCTCGTGCGCGCGCTGCCGAGGGCTTCGAGCGAACACCGGCTGCTCGTCGGGCGGGACACGCGCGAATCGGGCGAGTGGATCGGACGGGAACTGGCCCACGGGGCGCGGACGGCCGGGTGCCACGTCACGAGCGCCGGCGTCATCTCGACGCCGGCCGTCGCCTACCTGACGCGCGAAGGTCTCTACGACGCCGGCGTGGTCATCTCGGCCTCGCACAACCCCTACGAGGACAACGGCATCAAGGTCTTCTCGGGCGCGGGCGAGAAGTTCACCGAGCGGATCGAGCGGGAGATCGAGCGCGAGGTGGCCGACCAGTCGTGGAGCGTGCCCGACGGCGACGCGCCCGCGATCGTAGACCAGGACCTGTTGGGCCCGTATCTGGAACACGCGCGGGAGGCGCTGCCCGGCGCGGGCGATCTCGGCGCCCTTCGTGTCGCGATGGACTGCGCCAACGGCGCCACCGCCCACATCGCGCCGCGATTGTTCACGGCGCTCGGATTCGACGTCGAGCTGCTCGGATGTTCACCGGACGGGCGGAACATCAACCTGGCGTGCGGTTCCACTCACCCGGCACCCCTGGCCGAGGCAGTCGTGGCGCGCGGATGCCGGCTGGGCATCGCGTTCGACGGCGACGGCGACCGGGCGATCTTCGTGGATCACGAGGGCCGTGTGGTCGACGGCGACGCGATCATGCTGCTGGCCGCCAGACACCTCAAGTCCGCCGGCCGGCTTCGAAACAACGCCATCGTCGCGACAGTGATGAGCAACATCGGCCTCGAGATCGCCCTTCGCGAGAGCGGCATCGATCTCGTCCGGTGCCCGGTGGGCGACAAGTACGTGATGGAAGAGCTGATCGCGCGCGACCTCGCGCTCGGCGGCGAGCAGTCGGGCCACATCATCTTCTCCGACTTCCTGTTCACTGGCGACGGGCTGGTGACCGCGCTGAACGTGCTGCAGGTGATGGCCGCGACGGGCCGGGAGCTGGCGGACCTCGCGTCCGAGCTCAGAACCTACCCGCAGATCCTCCTGAATGTCCGGGTGCGGGCCAAGCGGGACCTCTCGGAGGTGCCGCCGGTAGCGGCCGTGGCCGCCGACGTCGAGCGCCGCCTGGGTGACACGGGACGCCTGCTGGTCCGGTACTCGGGCACGGAGCCGCTGCTCCGAATCATGCTCGAAGGGCAGGACCAGGACCAGATTCGAGCGTGGGCGGAGGAGATCGCCGCCGAGGTGCGGGCTCACTTGGCGTGAGGCGCCGCGGCGCGGGGCCGACCGCCGTGGCGCGGGGCCGACCGCCGTGGCGCGGGGCCGACCGCCGTGGCGTGGAGCCGACCGCCGTGGCGCGGGGCTTTAGCCCCGCGATCAGGAGACATATGCGGCTTGCCGTCAACATCGACCACATCGCTACCATCCGCGAAGCGCGCAAGGCGCGCGAGCCGGAGCCCGTGGCGGCCGCGATTCTCGCCGAACTGGCCGGCGCGCGGGGCATCACCGTCCACCTGCGCGGCGACCGCCGGCACATCAAGGAGCGGGACATCGAACTGCTACGGCAGGTCGTGTCGACCAAGCTCAACATCGAGATGGCCGCGACGGTCGAAATGACGGTCATCGCCGCACGCGTCCGGCCCGATCAGGTGACGCTGGTACCGGAGCAGCCGCACGAGTTGACAACCCAGGGCGGGCTCGACGTGCTGGCGAACCGGACGGCGGTGGGCGACGCGGTGGCTGCGCTCGGTCGGTCGGGCATCCGCGTCAGCATCTTCATCGACCCCGACCCGGCGCAGGTAGAGGCGTCGAAGGCCCTGGCCGCCGACGCGATCGAGATCAACACGGGAGGCTACGCCGACGCGTCCGCGGCCGAGCGCCCGGCTCGCCTGGCCGAAGTGGCCGAAGCGGCGTCAGCCGCCGCTGCCCTCGGGCTCGAAGTGCTGGCCGGACACGGGCTCACCTACGTGAACGTCCACCCGATTGCCGCTCTCCGCGACGTCGAGGAACTCAACATCGGCCACAGCATCGTTGCGCGCGCCGCACTCGTGGGGCTGGAGCGGGCGGTGCGCGAGATGGTCGCGCTGCTGGAGTAGCCGCCGTGAGCCGCTCCCTTCTGTTCGCGACGCTCCTCGTGCTCGCCGCCGGCCAAGTGCTGGCGGCGAGCACGCAGGAGGTTTTATTCCACACCGACGATGGCGTGGCGATGGCGGGCTCGCTGTACCTTCCGGGGAGGCCCGGCCCGGGCATCGTGCTCGTGCACGCCCTCAGCCGGACGCGCGAAGATTGGGGCGCCGTCGCCGCGCGGCTCGCCGACGCGGGGTTCGTCGTGCTGGCGATCGACCTTCGCGGGCACGGCGCATCCGGGCCGCTGCCCGACGGCACGAGTCTCGAAGACCTGACGAAGATGATGGCGGACGTCAAGGCCGCGCGCGCGTTCCTCGCGTCGCGCCGTGAGGCGGTGCCCGGCCGGGTCGGATTCGCCGGCGCGTCGATCGGCGCGAACCTCGCCATCCTCATGGGCGGAATCGACCCGACAGTCCGGTCGCTGGCGCTCCTGTCGCCCGGAATCGACTACCGCGGGCTGCGTCCTGAGGCGGCCATGAAGAAGTACGGCGAGCGGCCCGCGCTGATCGTCGCCAGCCAGGAAGACAACTATGCGACCAACTCCGCCCGCCAGCTCGCCGTCACGGGTCCGGGCACCGGCATCAGGGATCTGCGGATTCTGAGTGCCGCCGGACACGGCACGGCCATGCTGGCGAAGCAGCCCGAGCTCGCCGCGTCACTGGTGGACTGGTTTCGCCGCACGCTGCTATGATCAGAAGGTTCTCCGGGGTGAATCAGAGATGAAGCCTGAGTCAATCGTGCTCGCCGTGGCTGGAGCCTTCTTCGGCCTGATCGTCGGCTGGGTGATCGGAAGTCAGCAGGCCGGCCCGTCCCGTTTCGCAGCGGCGCCCGCAGCCGTCGCCGGGCAGGCGCAGCCGGCCCAGGGGCAGACCTCCATGCCAGCCGCCCAGGCGGCGCGGCCGTTCGACCAGGCCGAAGCCCAGCGGCTTCAGGCCGCGGCCGAGAAGAATCCGGCTGACGCGAAGGCCCGGGTGGATCTCGGGAACCTGTACTTCGACGCGGAGCGGTATCCCGACGCCATCGCCTGGTACCAGCAGGCGCTGAAGATCAACCCCGGCGATCCGAACGTCAGCACCGACCTGGCCGTCTGCTTCTACTACTCGAACGATCCGGACCGCGCGCTCCAGCAGTTCGAGGTTTCGCTCAAGGCCGATCCGAAGCACGCGAAGACGCTGCTCAATCAGGGGATCGTAAAGGCCTTCGGCAAACAGGACGTGCGGGGAGCGGCCGCCGCCTGGGAGAAGGTGATCGAGCTCGCGCCGGGGTCGCCAGAGGCGGAGACCGCCAGGAAGGCGCTGCAGGGGCTGAGGTCGGCCCATCCCGACCTGGCGGGCAAGTAGGCGCGGCCGAGGCCAGGTTCCATGGGCATCCTGCTCCGATACGTCCTCATCCTTCTCCTCGGGATGCTCATCCTCCGCGCGCTCGGGAAGATGCTCGCCGGCCTGATCGCCGGCGCGTCACCCGAACCGGGGCAGCGGAGCGGGCCACCCGACCGCGGCGTGCAGATGGTTCGCGACCCGGTGTGCGGCACGTTCCTTCCCCCCGATGCGGCCGTGAGCCTCGCGGAGCGCAGCGGAGCCGTCCGCTACTTCTGTTCCGAGAAGTGCCGTGACGCCTTCAAGGCGCGTCGGTGATCTGATCGGCGATCCTCATCTGGCGCCTGACTCCATATGCCTCCTCGCACGCTTCCCATCCCGCAGGTGATGCGCGCGCTCTCGCGCGCGATCGCCGACCACGAACTCCCGGCCGTCGAGAAGATCGCAAAATCGCGCGATCGGCACGCCTTCCACGTGCTGATCGGCACGCTGCTCTCCGCGCGCACACAGGATGCGACGACCGCCGCCGCCTCGGAGCGGCTGTTCATGGCGGCCTCGACGCCGGCGGCCATGGCCAGGCTCACGCCGCGGCAGATCGAGAAGCTGATCTACCCCGTGAGCTTCTATCGCCACAAGGCCCGGCACGTGCGCACGACGTGCCGGCTGCTGCTCGAGCGGTTCGACGGCCGGGTGCCAGGCACCATGAACGATCTCCTGACGCTCGCCGGCGTTGGCCGCAAGACCGCGAACCTCGTGCTGATCCTCGCGTTCGCCAGCCGCGACAACATCTGCGTCGACACCCACGTCCACCGCATCTCGAACCGGCTCGGCTGGGTGAGAACCAGGACGCCAGACGAGACCGAGCAGGCGCTCTACCGCGTGGCGGACCGCCGCTGGTGGGCCGACATCAACCTGTACCTCGTCACGTGGGGGCAGAACGTCTGCCGGCCGATCCGGCCGCGCTGCGGCGCCTGCGTCATCAGTCGGTGGTGTCCGCGGGTGGGGGTCGGATAGTCGGAGCTGACGATGCGTGGTCGGGCCTGGCGATGAGTGGTCGGCACTGACGATGAGTGGTCGGCACTGACGATGAAGGGTCGCGGCCGACAATTGCGCGGGAGTGGCGCGGCACGCCGCGTCCCGACGTCAGCCCCGCGAGAAACCTGGCAGGCCAGGCAATCGCCCTGATGGCGGGACGATGGCGCGCAGTTCCGGGTACGCGTCGAGCATTTCCGGACGGAACTCGCCGGTGACCGGCTGTCCGAGCTCGTGCTTGAGGACGGTGGCGTTGACGACCGCCTTCGCGGCGAAGTGGTTGTTCAGGTACAGGTAAGCCTTCCGGCCCTCCGAGCGGCCCGCGGTGACGGCCGCCGCAAACGGCTGCAGTTCCTCGCGCGCATACAGATAGTTGTAGCGGTCTTCCGCAGCCTCCGGCGACCACCACTGGGTGGCGTTCCGCCCGTGCAGGCGCATGTAGGAGAACCGGTCGATGTTCGGCACCAGGTCCTGCCGAATCGAGAGCCGGAACTTGGGTTCGTCGATTTGAACCCAGGCGGCCTGGTACCGTCCGAGCACGTCCGCCGTGGCCGTGGCGGCGTCGCTCCAGGAGCGGTGGCGGAGTTCGACGGCGACAGGGTAGTCGCGGAGCTTCTCGAGGAGACCGGCCACGTAGTCCAGGGCTTCTGGGCTGTAGTGGAAACCAGGTGGGAACTGCGCGAGCACCGCTCCCAGCTTGTTGCCCGCTGCGACGGGTTCGATCCCCGCCATGAACACATCCGCGTCGCCAGCCGCCGGCCTCGGGAGCGTGGACGCCGGCCGTTCCGGCCGGTCGGCCGACGGTCCCCGTCCGACTGGCGTCACGTGGGTGAACGCCTGATAGAGCTTGACCGAGAACTCGAAGCCCGCCGGCGTCTGCGCCACCCACCTCGACGCCGCGGACGCGCTCGGCTGCCGGTAGAAGGTGGAGTTGACCTCGACGGTGTCGAAATGCTCGGCGTAGTACGACAGTTCGTCGCTCGCGCGAAACCCTTGACTGCCGCGGGGCGGATAGAAGACGCCGTTCCACGTCCCCCGGCCCTCGGGGTAGCTCCAGCCGGACGTTCCGATACGGACACTCGTCATCTTGCGATCTTGCGAAGTAGCGATCTTGCGAAGTAGCGATCTTGCGAAGTAGCGATCTTGCGAAGTAGCGTGCCCGACCTTCAGATCGCCCGATCCTGAGATCGCAAGCTCGCAAGATCGCACGATCGCCCCTCGACTTCGCTCGGGGCGACCCTGAGCGCGTCGAAGGGTCGCAAGATACTACTTCGTCTTCAGCGCCTCGTACTGTGCCTGGTCGAACCCGAAGACGACCCGCGAACCGGCGACGAGGACCGGGCGCTTGATCAGGTTCGGCTGCTCGAGCATCAGGTCGATCGCCTTCTTCTTCGTCGCAGGCAGCGGTCGCTCCTTCCACACCGGGCTGCGACGGCTCACGAAGTCGAGGAACCTGGCCTCGTCGATGTGCTTCTCGAGAAACGCCCGGGTGGGCGGCTCCTTCGTGATGTCCTTGTAGTCGACGTCGATGCCGATCTGCTCCAGAAAACTTCTGGCGTGGCGGCAGGTCGTTCAGGTCGGCTTGCAGTAGAAGAGCGGATTGGGCATGGGACGATTATAGCCGGCCTCGCGGCCGATGCCGCCGCCCGCCGCCGCCCGGTTTGAGGCCGGCCACCGCTACACTACAATACGGGAGGATGCTGACGGTCACCGAGATCTTCTACTCGATACAGGGCGAGTCGAGTTACGCCGGGCTCCCGTGCGTGTTCGTGCGGCTCACGGGCTGCGACCTTCGCTGTTCCTGGTGCGACACGACCTATGCGTTCCACGAAGGACGCCGGCGCGAGGTCGATGACGTGCTGAAGGAAGTCGCGTCGTACGGGTGCCGGCTGGTGGAAGTGACCGGCGGCGAACCGCTGCTGCAGCCCGGCGTGAGCCTCCTGCTGCAGCGCCTGCTCGACTCCGGATACCTGGTGCTCGTCGAAACCGGCGGCCACCTCCCGCTGGATCGCGTGCCGCCGGGCGTCGTCCGCATCGTGGATGTGAAGTGTCCCGGCAGCGGCGAGGCCGGGAGGATGCACTGGGACAATCTCGCGCGGCTCGGCTCGCGCGACGAGGTGAAGTTCGTGATCGGCGACCGGGCCGACTACGACTACGCAAAGACGGTCGTCGAGCGCGACGAACTGGCGTCCCGGGTCGGCGCCATCCTGTTCTCGCCAGTGCACGGGCGGCTGCCGCCGGCCGACCTCGCCGCGTGGGTGCTCGCCGACAGGCTGCCGGCGCGCGTGCAGCTGCAGGTTCACAAGTACATCTGGGAACCGGCGACGCGCGGCGTGTAGCGCCGCGGGCGCGCGGGAGCTGCCCCGGACGTCCTGCCGGTGAAGGGGAGGGTTCATGTCCGCACGTCCCCGCGCCGTCGTCCTGCTCAGCGGCGGCCTCGATTCCGCCACCGCCGCGGCCATCGCCAGGAGCGAGGGCTTCGAGCTGTTCGCCCTCACCGTCGCGTACGGGCAGAGGCACGGGGTGGAAATCGACGCCGCGAGGGCGGTGGGCCGCTCGCTTGGTGCGGCGCGGCACGTCGAGTTGCCGGTGGATCTGTCCGTGTTCGGCGGGTCGGCCCTCACCGACCGCATCGACGTGCCGAAGGACCGCGACCTCGCCTCCGCGGACATTCCAGCCACCTACGTGCCGGCGCGAAACACCGTCTTCCTGTCACTGGCGATGGCCTGGGCGGAGGCGGTGGGCGCGCGCGACATCTACATCGGCGTCAACGCGCTCGACTACTCGGGATACCCGGACTGCCGGCCCGAGTTCATCGACGCCTTCGAGCGCCTGGCGGCGCTGGCGACCCGGGCAGGCGTCGAAGGGGAGAGGCTCCGGATCCACGCGCCGCTCATCCGCATGACAAAGGCGGAGATCATCCGACGCGGGCTCGAGCTGCACGTGGACTACGCTCTGACCCACAGCTGCTACGACCCGGACGCGGCGGGCGAGCCATGCGGTCGCTGCGACAGTTGCAGGCTTCGAGCGAAGGGATTCGCCGAGGCGGGCGTGCCGGACCCGGCGCTGCGGCCAGGGCAGACCGGTGAGGGCCGCCAGTCGCCGGTCGCCGGCCGCAAGCCGCAGTGGAGTGCCTGATGTCGAACCGCATCTACTACACCGACGCACAGTGCACCGGCTTCGAAGCGGCCGTGACCGGCACGACCCGCCTGGACGGTCGGCCAGCCGTAACGCTCGATACGACGGCGTTCTACCCCCTGTCCGGCGGGCAGCCGTGCGACACCGGCACGCTCGGCGAGGCCCGCGTCCTGGACGTCGTCGAGGCCGATACCGGTGAGGTGTGGCACGTGCTCGACCGCGAGATCGAGACGGGGCGGCGCGTACGAGGGACGATCGACTGGGATCGCCGGTTCGATCACATGCAGCAGCACACCGGCCAGCATATCCTGTCGGCCGCGTTCGACAGGTTGAGCCGCGCCCGCACGGTGGGGTTTCACCTCGGCGCCGTCGTCTCCACGCTGGATTTGTCGATCAACCTGTCGGCCGAGGCCGTTGCCGCGGCCGAATCCGAAGCGAACCGGATCGTCTGGGAAGACCGCCCTGTCGGGATTCGGTTCGTGTCCGAACCCGAGGCGGCGGAGCTGCCGCTGCGGAAGGAGCCGGGCCGGGGCGGCACGCTGCGCGTCGTCGACGTGGAAGGCTACGACATGTCGGCGTGCGGTGGCACGCACGTGTCGCGGACCGGCAATGTCGGCCTGATCGCCGTGTTGTCGGCCGACCGCCTGCGAGGCGGCGTCCGCCTCGAGTTCGTCTGCGGCACGCGCGCGCTCGGATCGCTTCGGACCTTCCGTGACGCGGTTGCCGGCTGCATCCGTCACGTCTCGGTTGCGCCGGGGGAACTGCCCGCGGCGATCGAGCGTCTCCAGACGGAGAACAAGGAGCAGCGCCGGACGGTGAAGGACGTGCAGGACCGGCTGGCCGGCTACGAGGCCGCGGCGCTTGCGTCCGAGGCCGAGGAGGCGAACGGCGTCCGGCAGGTGGTCCAGGCGCTGGACGGCCGCGACCAGAACACGCTGAAGAGCATGGCACTGGCCATCTGCGGACGGCCGGGCTTCCAGGCCGCGCTGTTCACGACCACGCCGCCGTACATGGCGGTCCTGGCGCGGTCGAAGGATGCCAGCGGCGACTGCGCCGCGGCGCTCAAGGCGCTGATGGCGGCCTTCGGCGGCCGCGGCGGCGGAAAGCCCGAACTCGCTCTGGGCGGCGGCCTGAACGGCGATCTCGTGCAGATCCTCGCCGCAGCCCGCGCAGCACTCGAACGCGTCTGACGCCGGTCCACATCTAAACCACAAAGCACACAAAGAGCACGAAGACTCTCACGACGAGGGCCGTCTCGCTCTCCACGGGTGACATCAGTCCGCCCCCGTGGTCTCTGTAGTCCTAGTGGTTGAATCCGTGTGGGCTGTTCCGGTCGCTGGCCTTCCGCACGAAGGTGGCCAGGCGGACGACGGCCTCGTCGATGGCGGCGTCGATCGCCGACTGGGGCGCCGTGAAGTTGTTGGCGAGGATCGAGAAGACCAGCGGTTCGCCGTCCGCTGACGTCACGTACCCGGACAGCGCACGGACGTTCGCAATCGACCCGGTCTTCGCGCGGACGTTGCCTGCCGCCGCAGTCCCGACGAACCGGCGCGAGATCGAACCGTCCTCGCCCCCGATCGGCAGTGCCGCGAGAAACGGTTCCCTGTGACGCGGATCGCCGTGCATCTGCCGCAGAATCCTCACCACGGCCTCGGCGCAGACGTAGTTGTACCGCGAGAGTCCTGACCCGTCGACCTGCAGGTAGGCGTCGCGCGAAATGTCCCACCCGTCCAGCACCTCGCGAACGACCGTCCGCCCGGATTCGGCCGTGCCGGTGCCGGACCGCGTGCCCAGCGTACGCAGCAGCGTCTCGGCATACTGGTTCTGGCTCACCTTCATGAGGACCCGCGCGAGTTCCGAGAGCGGGGCGGACTGGTGCGCGAGCAGCACGCGCGTCGACTCGGCCGGCGGAACCGGATACACCTCCTCGTACTCGCAGGCGGCGCCGCCCACGCGGATGCCGCGCGCGACGAGCACCTCGCGCAGAATCCGGGCGAAGTAGAGCGCCGGCCGGTCCACCGTCGCGGCCCGCACAACGCTGCCCGCGCCCACCGGCACGCTGCCGCGCACGACGAGGCGGTTCGAGCCCGCCAGCCTGGAGACTTCGACGTCCGGCTCGCCGCCCGCAGTCGTGGTGACGCGCGAGTCGGCAATCAGGCCGCTCTCGATCGGACGCACCTCGACCACCGCCGGCTGGCCCGGCGACATCCCGGGCCTGATGACCACGTCGGCCACGCTCTCGTTGAACTGGAGGGCCGACACCCCGGCGGCGTAGCCGG
This sequence comes from uncultured Acidobacteriota bacterium, assembly GCA_963783255.1. Taxonomy (GTDB): domain Bacteria; phylum Acidobacteriota; class Vicinamibacteria; order Vicinamibacterales; family Fen-181; genus FEN-299. The sequence continues at coordinate 513,650 of CAWAMP010000014.1, forward strand.
ACCCCAGGTAGTCCCACGACCAGCCCGCGCCGAGCGTCTCACGGTCGAAGGCGCGCGCATCCGCCACGATCCGACCGGTAATTCCTGTCAGGCCCGCCGCCCGGAGCCGATCGGCCCAAGTCCTCGAAGACGCGGGTCGCACTGCCGCCGCGTCCACCGATGGTCGGATCGCCCGTGCCGACGACGATGAGATCGCCCTTGAGAACGCCGCCGACGACCGGGGCGGCGGTCACCAGTGTGGTTTCGTAGGTGTAGTCCCAACCCAGGCGCTCGGCCGCCACGGCCAGCGTCAGGATCTTCATGTTCGACGCCGGCATCATCAGCTTCGAGGCGTTCTCGTCGAAGACGGTCTCGCCGCTCGCGAGCGACTGCACCAGCACCGCCCACTGCATGCGGCCGAAGGCGGGATTCTCGAAGACCCGGCCGAGGTCGGCTCGGAGCGCCTCGATGCCGACGGGCGCCGTCGCGGCGGCCCCGGGTCGCGCGGGCCGCGGCTCCGGCACGGCAGGGGTTGCGACCGCCATCGGAGGACTTGACGGCGGCACGGTGGCCGGCGGCGTCCTCTTGACGCAGCCGCCTCCGAACAGCAGGAGGCCGAGAAGGACAGCGGCGAGGGGCCGCGTCATTCCGGGCCGGCTGGATTGGTTCATTCGTGATCCTGCCGTCGGGCCGGGAGTCGGGAGCCGAGAGCCGGCCTCTACTTGACCGCCTCCAGCGCCTTCACCGCGTCGTCGAACTCGGTGGCGTCGAGCTTTGCGGCCCCGGGCTGGCCCGCCATGGCCGCGTAGACGTCGGCTCCGGCGCGGCCGAAGGTCACCGTTTCTTCCTTCTTGCCACTGTCGAAGCGGACTGCGACGACCAGGGCCGGCGCGTCGAGGCCGGTCTTGGTCTTGCCTCCGGTTTCGACGAACGACTGCGCCCGCATGCTCGTCAGCTTCGTCAGGAAGGATTCGAAGGCCGCGACGTCGACGTCCTTGGCCGCCGGCTTGGTCTCGCGCCAGACCTCGGCGGCGTCCTTGCCCTGGCCCTTCGACTTCTCGAAGATCAGCGTCTCGGCGCCGCGGCTGATCTGCACCGAGGTCGCATTGAACGCGCGGAACTCGAAGACGTCCTTGCGCCGCAGGTCGCCGGCCGGCTTGTTGACGTCGTCGAGCAGCGTCGAGTCCACCGTGAACACCATCGCGCGCGATGCGTCTCTGGCGTAGACCGTGCCCGTGTCGGCCGGGCCTCCGAACAGCAGCGTCGCCCTGGAACTGCCGAGGCCGAACGTGACCGAGGCGGCCGGCTTGTCGAGGCCGTACGGCTTGAGGTCGGCGGCGTCCTGCGCGGTGATGGCCTTCATCTGCGCCGACTGCACGCGTCCGATCAATCCCTCCACCGCGCCGTAGTCGGCGGGCGCCTGGATCGGCTTCGCCAGCTTCCACTCGCCGGCGGCGCGCGCCACGGCGACGGTCGTCGTGCCGGACTGTACCTCGACCTGATCCACCTTGTCGCGCTCGAACGCCAGCACGGTCTTCTGCCGCAGGTCGAACGTCCCGCGGTTGAAGGTGGCGTCGTAGGAGCCCGCAATCAGGAACACCTTCTTGTCGCCCGGCAGACGGGCGTACAGGTCGCCCGAGGTCGCCGTCTTCTCGCCGACGAGCAGGCGCCCGGTCGACTTGCCGCCCGCCTCCTTGAACTCGATCTCCACTCTCGGCTCGGCCAGCCCGAACTGCGCGAGATCGGTCGCGTTCTCTTCCACGGTCCGGACGATGTCGACCGTCGCGAGGTTGGTGAGAATGCCGGACACCTCGGCCTCATCGGCGGGCACCGTGATCGGCGCGGTGATCTGCCACGCCCCGCCGACCTTCTTGAGGGTGGTTCAATCGCCGCCGGCCGACTTCACCGAGATCTCCTCGATGGCGTCCGTCTTGACCGAGAAGACCTTCGGCCCGGCCGCGGTCTCGCTCTCCGGCGGTTTCTTCGATTCGACGAAGTAGATGTAGGCGGCCAGGCCGGCGAGCACCACCGCGAGGCCGATCAGCGACTTGAATCCGCGCATCTATCGCCTCCGCCACCACGCGTAGACGCCGACGCCGAACACGACGACGGGGACGACGAACAGCGCCAGGATCAGCACGCGAAGCTGCTGGTTGGCCGTCATCGACACCCGCCGGTCGTCGGCCTCCTTCGGGCGGATCGCGATCAGGTTCTCCTGCTGTGCGAGCCAGGCGACGGCGTTCATGAAGAGATCGCGGTTGCCGCTAATCCCGAGCGCGACGTTCGACGCGAAATCCGAGTCGCCGAACACGGCCACCCGCGACTCCGCCTTCTCGGTCTCCTCGCCGGGCTTCTCCGCGCCGGCTTTGCCATCCGCCGGCGGCTTGGTAACCGGCGCCGACGCCGCGGCCGCAATCGAGACCGGTCCGCGCTTGTCGCCCTTGGCCTCGTCCAGGCTCACCTTCCCGCCGCCGAGCACGGCCTTCATGTCGGTCTCGGCCCAGCTGTTGGCGCTGGTCTCGACGAAGGCCTGCGAGAACCGGCCGCCGACGCCGCCGGACACCGCTGACACCGACCGCGCCAGAGGGAAGGCGGTGAGCAGGTCGAGGTCCCGCACGATCGGATGCGACGGGTAGCTCACGGCGACCGGCACGGTCTCGTCGGTCCCGAGCAGCCGTCCCATGCCGCTCACGTCCATCACCACGTCGCTGCCGAGGTCGATCGCCCAGCTCGTGGGCGAGCGCCGAGAGATTGGTGAGCGGCGGGCTGTCCGGCTTCTCCTGGGGATCGACGAGCATCATCAGCTTGCCGCCCCTGGCCAGGTAGGCCTTCAGCGCGTCGACCTCGCCGGACAGCAGGTCCGTTCTCGGGCCGGCCACGACGACGACCGCCGCGTCGTCGGGCACGGAACCCTGCTGGGCGAGCGGCAACCGCTCGACCTTGTAGTTGTCGAGCGCCAGCTGCTTGGCGATGCCGCTGAATCCCGTGCGCTCGGCACCCGAGGTGTCCTTCTCGCCGTGGCCCTGCGTGAAGTAGACCTTGCGCTCCTTGCCCGTGACCACCTTGATGATTCCGTTGGTCAGATCCTGCTCCGAGTTGCCCACCACCCGCTCGATCCTGTCCTTGTACTCGACGGCCACCGTGCCGTAGGCCTGGATCTGCTTCTGTTTCGCGAGGGTCGGCTTCTTGTCGGGGTCGACGTACTCGGTCGAGACCTTCTTCGACACGTACTGGTACTCGCTCAGCCGATCGCGGTACGCGGAGAGCTCGCTGTCCTTCGCGAAGGCCGTCAGCCTGAGCGGGGCATCCAGGCTCTGGAGCACCTTGACCGACTGCGGCGACAGCGTGAACTGGCTGCTGGCGGTCAGGTCCCAGCGCTTGTGCTCGCGCGACGAGATGTAGTTGATGGCGACCAGGATGCCGAGGACCACCACCGCGGAGGCCGCCGACACCGTGCCGAGCCGCATCGACCGCCCGGCGAACACGCGCGCAATCTCGCGCCACTGACCCAGCGTGTACAGCAGGATGCAGACCAGGCCGCCCCACGCCAGCCAGCGCGAGTACGGCTGCCATTCGGCCTTGAGGAAGAATACGGCGACCGCGGCCAGCACGAGCACGGTCCCCAGCCACCCGATCGTGTCGAACGCTCGTTTCAGCATCGCGCTACCCCCGCCACCGCTCGCTGTCGACCGCCTTGGCCGTCAGGAACAGACCGAAGGTGATGAAGCTCAGGTAATAGACCACGTGCTGGCTGTCGACCACGCCCCGCAGGAAGTCCTCCACGTGGCCCGTCAGCGACAGGTACGTCGTCAGCTTCTCCACGTTGGGGCCGGCGAAGCTGCCGACCCAGTCGATGACCCACAGCAGCAGCAGCACGGCAAAGGTGAACATCCCCGCGACGATCTGGTTCTTCGTCAGGCTCGAGAAGAACAGACCGACCGACACGAAGCACCCGCCGAGCAGCAGCAGGCCCAGGTAGCCGGTCAGGATCGGCTTCCACTCCGGGCTGCCGTAGGCGAACAGCACCGCGATGTGAATCACCGTGATGCCCAGCATGGCGACGTAGAGCGACATCGCGCCGAAGAACTTGCCCGTCACGATCTGGAAGTCGGTGATGGGCGAGGTCATCAGCAGTTCGATCGTGCCCGACCGCTTCTCCTCGGCGTAGGTCCGCATCGTGATGAGCGGCACCACGAAGAGGAAGATCACGGTCGAGTTGAGGAAGACGTATCGGATCATCTGCTGGTTGACGTTCATCGGGCCGCCGCCCATCTGCGGGCCCTGCATGCTCTGCCGGATGAACCAGCTCAGGCCGACGGTGTAGAAGTAGCCGAAGACCAGCGCGTACATCCCGATCACGACATAGCCGATCGGGGACGCAAAGTACCCTCTCCACTCCTTGCGGACGATCGCGAGGATGTTCGTCATTGGATGGTTGCCTCCCCGGACTGCTCCTCCGTCGTCAACTGCAGGAAGATGTCCTCCAGGCTCACGCGGACCGGCCGCATCTCCAGCAGGCCCCAGCCCGATGTGACCACGACCCGCGCGATATCGCGGCGCAGGTCGCGGCCCGCTTCGCATTCCACCTCGTAGCCCACCACGCCGTCCAGCCGATCGACCTCGGTCACGCGCGTGATCCCGGCCACCTGCTGGAGCGCCGCGGTCGCCCCGCCGGACGCGCCGTCGACCTGCACGTACATCGCCTGGGCGCCGCCGAGCCGGCGGGACAGGTTGGCGGGTGAATCGACGGCCACCACGCGGCCGCGGTTGATGATGACCACCCGCTGGCAGGTCTGCGAAACCTCCGGCAGGATGTGCGTGCTCAGCACAATCGTATGGTCCCCGGCGAGCGCCTTGATGAGCTCGCGGGTCTCGATGATCTGCTTCGGGTCGAGGCCCGCCGTGGGCTCGTCCAGCACGAGCACGTCCGGGTTGTGGAGCAGCGCCTGCGCCAGCCCGACGCGCTGGCGGTAGCCCTTCGAGAGCTTGCCGCAATGGCGGGCGGCCATGTCGGTGACGCGCGCCTTCTCCATCGCGACCTCCACCCGGACCTTCCGCTCGCCGGAGGGCACGCCCTTGATGCGGGCGACGAAATCCAGGTACTCCCGCACGCCCATCTCGGGGTAGAGCGGCGGCGTCTCCGGCAGGTAGCCGGTGCGGCGCTTGGCTTCGAGCGGCTGCTCGAACACGTCGAAGCCCGCCACGATGGCGCGCCCGGACGTCGCGGGCATGTACCCGGTCAGCACGCGCATTGTCGTCGTCTTGCCGGCGCCGTTCGGGCCGAGGAATCCGAGGATCTCGCCCCGTTCGACGCGGAAGGTCACGTCGTCCACGGCCGTCACCCGGCCGTATCGTTTCGTCAGGTGTTGGACCTCGATCACACTAGTGCTCCATTCAAGCGGACCCAAACCCTCATGGTAGTCGAAGCCTCGGATCCACGGCAAGACCGGGCCGCCGTCCGCGGCGCGCGGTCGAACCCCGCCGAGGCGGGTTACGATAGCAGCAGGCAAACAGGAGGCGCGATGTCGGCCGGTACCGAAGCGACGGTGTGCACCGTGTGCGAGCAGCACACCGTGTCACGCTTCCGGGTCGAGGGGATGGACTGCCAGGACGAAGTCCAGCTCCTCGAGCGACGGCTCGGGCGTCTCCCGGGCTTCGAAGCGCTCTCCGCCGACATCCTCGGCCAGCGCCTGAACGTCACCCACGACGCCGCGCGGCTTCCGGCCGATGGCGTTGCCGAGGCCGTCAACGCGACCGGCATGCGCGCCTGGCTCGAGCACGAGGGGCCCGCGCCCGCCGCCGGCGGGGCCGTGGCGAACCGGGTGAGACTGGTCGTGCTTTCGGGCGCCGCGTTCGCCGCCGGCCTGCTGCTCGAGGCGCTCGGCGCGGAGCGGGTTCCCGCGCTCATCGCCTACGGCGTGGCGGTCGCCGCGGGAGGCGTCCAGACGGTTCGCCGCGCCTGGTCGGCCGCCCGCCTGTTTGCGCTCGACATGAACGTCCTGATGCTGGTGGCCGTGTGCGGAGCCGTGGCCATCGGGCAGTGGTCTGAGGCTGCGGCGGTCATCTTCCTGTTCGCCCTCGCGCAGCACCTCGAGACGCGCAGCATGGACCGCGCCCGCCACGCGATCAGGGCCCTGATGGAACTGGCGCCGTCCGAGGCGCTGGTGCGCCGGCAGGGCCGTGAAGTGCGCGTGCCCGCGGAGGAGTTGGTCGTCGGTGACACCATCATCGTCAAGCCCGGCGAGAAGATCCCGATCGACGGGCGGATCACGGATGGCGCGAGCGACCTGAACCAGGCGCCCATCACCGGGGAAGCGCTGCCGGTGGACAAGCAGGCCGGCGACGAGGTCTTCGCCGGCACGATCAACGGTCACGGGGCACTCGTCATCCGTGCGACCCGCGTGCGCCGCGACACGACGATGGCGCGGATCATCAGCCTGGTGGAGTCCGCACAGGCCCGTCGCGCTCCCTCCCAGACCTTCGTCGACCGTTTCGCCCGCTACTACACGCCTGCCGTGATCGCCGCCGCCGCCGCCGTGGCGGTCGTTCCGCCGCTGGCGTTCGGCCAGCCGCCCGGCGCCTGGTTCTACCGGGCGCTCGTGCTGCTGGTGATTTCCTGCCCGTGCGCGCTGGTCATCTCGACGCCGGTGTCGATCGTGTCGGCGCTGGCGGGCGCTGCGCGTCGGGGCGTGCTGGTCAAAGGGGGAGTCCACCTCGAGCGCGCGGCGGCGGTGCGCGTGGTCGCGTTCGACAAGACCGGCACGCTGACCCGCGGGAGGCTCGAGGTGGTCGACACGGTCGGGTTCGACGCCGTCCTGCCGGCCGAGGTGCTGGCGTTCGCCGCCGCCATCGAAGCGCGGTCGGAGCACCCCATCGCTCGGGCGGTCATCCGTGGCGCCGCAGGCGTCGGCGCGAGCCTGCCGTCGGGCGAGGGGTTTCGGGCCCTGCCCGGGCTGGGCGCCGAAGCGACGGTTGACGGCGAGCCGGGGCTGGTCGGGAACCACCGGCTGTTCGGAGAGCGCGGGCTGTGTTCGCCGGCCATCGACCGGCAGGTCCAGGCGTTCGGGCAGGCCGGCCGAACGGCGGTGCTCGTGGCGCGCGGCGGGCGGACGATTGGCGTGATCGGCGTCGCCGACCAGACGCGCGACACCGCGCGCGAGGCCATCGACAGGCTCAGGCGCCTGGGCATCGAGCGGGTGGTCATGCTGACGGGCGACAACGAGCAGACGGCCGCCGCCATCGGGTCGAGCCTCGGCATCGATCTGTGGCGGTCCGAGCTGCTGCCGGCCGACAAGGTATCGGTAATCGAGGAGCTCGCGCGGCGCTACGGGGCCGTCGCCATGGTCGGAGACGGGGTCAACGACGCGCCCGCGCTCGCGGCCGCGGACATCGGCATCGCCATGGGCGCGGCGGGCACCGACGCGGCGCTCGAAACGGCCGACGTCGCGTTGATGGCCGACGACCTGCTGGCCGTGCCCGGCTTCTTCCGCCTGGGGAAGGCGACGGTCCGGAACATCAGGGCCAACCTCGCCGTGGCGCTGGGCCTCAAGGCCGCGTTCCTGGCTCTCGCGGTGGCCGGCATGGCGACGTTGTGGATGGCCGTGGCCGCCGACATGGGCGCGTCGCTGCTGGTCATTGCCAACGGCCTTCGCCTGCTCCGCCCCGACAGCGGGCGGACGGCCTAGCGTCGCACGGTGTCCGAGAGGTGCACCCGCGCCACGCGCAGCCCGTCGAGCGCCTCCACCTTGAACGTCCGTCCCTCGATCTCGACGCGATCGCCGAGCCGCGCGCGTCGGCCGAGCTGCCCGAGCACGTAGCCTCCCACCGTGGTGTAGACGTCCTCGTCGATGTGGAGGCCGAACTGCGCGTTCACGTCGGTCGTCAGGGCGAGCCCGTCGATCAGCGCCGACCCCCCCGGCAGCACCGAGATCCTCGCCCCGCCCGGGCTGAACTCGCTGCCGACCTCGCCGACGATCCGCTCCATCAGCCCCTCGAAGGTCACCAGGCCGGCCGTTCCGCCGTACTCGTCGATCACCACGGCGTGGTGGGTGCCGTGCCGCTTCATCTCGTCGAGCACATCGTCCGCCTTCAGCGTTTCCGGGACGGTCATGGCTTCGCGCAGGTAGTCGGTGACGCGGAATTCCTCCGCGGGCCGGCCGAGCGCCGGGAAGAGGGTCTCGACGTGCAGGAATCCCAGGATGTCGTCCAGGCCGCTTTCGTAGACGGGCAGCCAGGGGTGAGGCTGTCTGGAGATCTGGTCGATGACGTTCGAGAGGGTGGCATCGACCCGGATGCCGCTCATCTCGGTGCGGGGCACCATCACCTGCCCCGCCGTCAAGTCGCCGAACCCGAAGACGCGGTGGAGCATCAGCTCCTCGTCCTCCTCGAGCACCCCGGCCTCCTGGCTGGCCGTGACCAGCATCTTCAGCTCTTCCTCGGAATGGACCATCGAATGGCCGCTCGGAGGCTTCAGGCCGAGGAGGCCGAACCATGCGGGCGCCGAGGCCGTTCAGCAGCGCGATGAAGGGCCACAGCAGCCACATGAACAGGCGGGTGGGTGCCGTGACGAACAGCGCGGTCTTCTCGGCGTGCTGGAGCGCGATCGTCTTCGGCGCCAGCTCGCCGACGACGACGTGCAGCGAGGTGATCAGGGCGAAGGCGATGCCGACGGCGATCGAGTGGGCGCCTGCACGGGCCCAGCTCGGCGGGCATCATGCCGAGCAGCGGCTCGATCGACCGCGCCACCGCGGGCTCTCCGACCCAGCCCAGCCCCAGGCTGGTCATCGTAATGCCGACCTGGGTCGCCGCGATGAAGCGATCGGGCTGGGAGATGGCCTGCCTGACGCCGATCGCACGCCGGTGGCCCTCGGCGATCAGCTGGTCGATCCGCGTCTTGCGGACGGTGACAATGGCAAACTCGGCCGCGACGAAGAACCCGTTGGTGCCTACCAGCACCAGGACGGCCGCCAGCCGGCCGGCGATGTCGAGCGACGCCTGATCCATGGGGGAACTCTAGCGGGGGATCCGGCGGGATGCAAACCGGCGGGACGCGCGCTACGCTTCGGGCGCGAAGAAGTGGCCGTCCACGAACTCGGCGACCGACTCCTGGTCGAGGGCATCAAGCCGCTGGAATTCGAGCCCCATCCCGATCCGGTGGTCGCACCAGGTCACCGCGGCGTCGGCTTCGATCTCGTGCTTCGCGCCCGGCAGCCGGAACCGCAGCCTGACCGGTGAGCCGGTCGGGAGCGGGCTCATCGTGCGCACGCTCACGCCGCCCTTGCCGAGGTTGAGCGTGAGCGCGGCCGTGATGGTGTCGCCGAACCGGTACGCCACCGGGATGCCGAGCACGACCCGGGGGCTGGACCTCCGGTTGAAGTTGTCGGGGAACAGATGGGGCGCGAGCGACGGCATGATGTGCTGCGCCGCGCTGTACTCGTTGATGTAGCCGGCGATGCCGAGCGACGCGAGTTCCCGCACCTCTTCGGCGCTGCTGATGGTCCCGCTGAAGACGAGAATGGGCAGGCGGCCGCCGTCGAGTTTGCGGATCGCCCGCACCAGGTCGATGCCGGACGAGAACGGGAGGCGCAGGTCGAGCACGAGGAGATGGAGGTCCCCGAGGCCCGCCTTCACCCGGCCGAGCACCTCGGCGGCACTCCTGGCCACGACCGCGTGATGGCCCGCGTCCTCGAGCGCCGACTGGAACCGCTCCCGCACGAACGACGCGTCGTCGGCTATCAGAACGGTCTTGGCGGCGTCGGCCCCGGTGGTCATCGTGTTGTTGTATCGGGAGGGGAAGCCGGGGACGTTAGAGCGGACCGCCTCGCGGCGTCGCCTGGCGACGGACGTGCCGACGGGCGATTGCGGATGGCGTTCGAATGTCGCTATAATCCGAAACTCCCCTGGTGAGACGTGCGGACGCGAGAGAATGTGTCCCGCCGGGAGGGTGAGCCGATTCGGACGCGGGAATCGACCTGCAGGAGGGTGGGGTATGGCCACGTGCCCCGAGTGTGAAGCCGACATCGACGTCGACGAGGACGAGGTCGACAAGGGCGACGTGATCACGTGCCGCGAATGCGGCAGCGATCTCGAGGTCGTCAGCCTCACGCCGCTCGAGCTCGATGTCCAAGAGGACGAGGACGAAGACGATCTGGACGAGGCCGACGACGAGGACGACCTCGAAGAGGATGACGACGAGGAGGAGGATTGGGACGTGTAGTCGACCCGGAGCCTCTCGGGATGGCGGACGGCTCGGCCGACCCGCTCGCAGTCAAGGAGGCGGCGCTCCGCCGGTGCCTGCAGGAGCTCGGGTCGGTCGTGGTCGCGTTCAGTGGAGGTGTGGACAGCGCGTTCCTCGCCGCCGTGGCAACCGACGTGCTCGGCGACCGCGCCCTGTCGGTGACGGCCGACAGCCCGAGCTATCCGGCGCGGCACCGCGACCTCGCGCTCCGCATCGCGCGCGATTTCTCGCTGCGGCACGAGTTCATCTCCACCTCGGAGATGGACTCTCCCGGCTACACCGCCAACGGCCCCGACCGCTGCTACCACTGCAAGCAGGAACTGTTCGGCCGCCTGACGGCGCTCGCGCGCGAGCGAGGGTTCGCCGCGGTCGTGGACGGCAACAATGCCGACGACCGGGGCGACTACCGGCCGGGCCGAGAGGCCGCGCGGGACCGCGGCGTCCGAAGCCCGCTCGACGAGGTCGGCCTCGCGAAATCGGAGATCCGGCAGATCTCGCGCCGGCTCGGCCTGCCCACGTGGAACGAACCGGCGTCGGCGTGCCTCTCGTCGCGCATTCCCTACGGGACCGAAGTGACCGTCGAGCGGTTGCGCTCGGTCGAGCGTGCCGAGGAGGTGCTTCGCGCCCTCGGCTTCCGGAACTGCCGCGTGCGGCACCACGGCGACGTGGCGCGCCTCGAGCTCGCCCCCGGGGACATGGCACGGGCCGTTGTGGACGACGTGAGAGAAGCGCTGGTGAGGGACCTGAAGGCGATCGGCTATCGCTACGTCAGCCTCGATCTCCAGGGCTACCGCTCGGGCAGCCTCAACGAGGTCCTGCCGCTCCGGCAGGTGTCGTAGCTACCGCGGCACCTTTCTCGCGACGCAGAGCAAGGAACTTCCGAACGGCAGGTTGACGAGGCGAATCAGCGCAGCCTCGAGCGCCGCCACGTTGATGAGCAGCGTCCCCCCGGGCTTCAGCACGCGAGCCATTTCCGACATCGCCCGCCCCGCCTCGTCCTCGGCGAGCGCGTACAGCACGTCGAACGAGGTGACGAGGTCGAACGTCGCGTCCCGGAACGGAAGGGCGGTCACGCTGGCGCGTGCGAGCCTGGTGAGCCCGGCCTCCCGCGCGCGGCCGAGGCCGGTCCGATTCAGGTCGATGCCGCAACCGCCGGCCATCTGCGGGAGCGACCGGAGGTTCCAGCCCGTTCCGCATCCGGCGTCCAGCACGCGCGGCCGGTCACGCCCGGCGACCGCGTCCGCGAGCGGCGGGCTCACGAACCGGCGCAGGCCGCGAAACCAGAAATGACACGCTTCGGCCTGCGACGTGGCTGCGAGCAGTCGGTCCACCGGGCGATTCTGCAGGATGGCGTCGCGCGGACGAAGACGCGCTACTGTGCGGGCAGGCAGCTGCGTGCGATCGCCGCGGCAGCCGCCCGCGGGTCCTTCGCCGCGATGATCGGGCGTCCCACGACCAGATAGCTGGCGCCCGCGGCGATCGCCTCGGGCGCGCCGAGCGTCCGCGCCTGGTCGTCGCCGCGCGGGGCTTCCCCGGGCGCCGAAGCCCCCGTTGCGGAGGCGACAGCAACGCCTGCCGAGCCGGTGTGGCGCGGGGCTTCAGCCCCGCGGATCCCCGGCGTCACGATCACGAACTCCCGGCCGCGCCGCTCGCGCAGCCAGCGGGTCTCCTGGGGCGAGGCCACGACGCCGTCCATCCCGGCCTCGGCGGCCAGCGCGGCGAGCGCGCTCACCTGATCGAGCACCGACGCCGCGACGCCGACACGCGCGAGCGCGGCCTGGTCGAGGCTCGTCAGCACGGTGACGGCGATCACCAGCGGCCGGGCCAGGCCCTCGGCCGCGGCCGTCTCTGCCGCGGCCGCGCCCGCGGCGCGCATCATCTCGAGGCCGCCGGACGCGTGGACGTTGACCATCCAGGCGCCAAGGCGCGTCGCCGCGGCGACCGCCCCCGCGACGGTGTTCGGGATGTCGTGGAACTTCAGATCCAGGAAGACGCGGTGGCCGTCTTCGACCAGCCGGCGGACGATCGCAGGCCCCTCGGCGGTGAACAGCCGGCTGCCCACCTTCACGCCGCCGACGACGCCCGTCAGTTCCTTCGCCAGCTCGCACGCGCGGTCCGCGCAGTCCACGTCGAGAGCGACAAGCAGTGCCTTCACGCGCGCTTCTCCCCGGTCATGTCCACCGTTCCCGTCAGGTCGGAGATGCGCTCAATCCCGTGGCGGGTCATGTAGTCGCGCACCCCCGCCTCCAGCCTGCCCCAGATGAACGGGTCGACGAAGTTGGCCGTGCCCACCTGCACCGCGGTGGCGCCCGCGATCAGGAACTCCAGCACGTCGGCGGCCGACGCGATGCCGCCCATCCCGATGACCGGGATGCGCACCCGGCGCGAGCATTCGTACACCATCCGGACCGCGATCGGCCGGATCGCCGGGCCGCTCAATCCGCCCATCACGTTCGACAGCCTGGGCCGCCGCGTCTCCACGTCGATCGCCATCGCGAGGAACGTGTTGACGAGCGAGACCGCGTCGGCTCCGGCCTCCTCGGCAGCCTTCGCAAACGACGCCACGTCGGTGACGTTCGGCGTCAGCTTCGGGATGAGGGGCAGCGTCGTCGCGCGCCGGACGGCCGAAACCACCTGGTGCGTGTTGCCGAGGTGGCACCCGAACGAGATGCCACCCTCCTTGATGTTCGGGCACGAGATGTTGAGCTCGATCGCGGCGACGCCCTCGACGTCCGAGAGGGTCCGGGTCACCTCGACGTACTCGTCGATCGTCGTGCCGCAGACGTTCACGATGACCGTGGCGCCCCGAGCCCGCAGCTCGGGCATCTTCTCGCGAATGAACCGGTGCACGCCGATGCCCTGGAGTCCGATGGCGTTCAGCATGCCGGCCGGAGTCTCGACAATCCGGGGCGGGGGGTGACCGGGCCGTTCGGCCAGGAACAGGCCCTTGACCACGACGGCGCCGATCGAGGACAGGTCGACGACGTCGGCGTACTCAACGCCGTAGCCGAAGCACCCGCTCGCCGACATGAGCGGGCTCTTCAGCCGGAGGGCCCCGATCTGGACGGAGAGATCCATGGGTGTCATTCCCGACGCCGCGGCTGTCAGGGCCGCCGGTCGTCCCACACGATGTCGGTCGCGGCGAAGACCGGACCCTCGATGCACGACCGCGCGTAGCGGGTGCCGCCGTCCGCGGTGCGGACGCTGATCACGCAGCTGTAGCATCCGCCCATCCCGCAGCCCATCCGCCGCTCGGTGGCGACCTCGCACGCCAGGCCGTGGCTGGCGGCGAGCGCGGCGACCGCGGCGAGCATCGCCTCGGGTCCGCAGGCGTACACCGTCACCGGCGGCGCGGCCCGCCGCGACGCCAGTTCGCGCGCCAGCGGCGCGGTGACCGTCCCCCGATCGCCGAGCGTTCCGTCTTCGGTGGCGAGCACGACGCCGACGCCCATCCCCTCGAATCGATCGACGCAGAACAGCTCGGAAGCCGTGCGCGCGCCGTAGAACAGCCGGCACGGGATGCCGGCGGCCGCGAGGTCTTCGCTGAGCGTGGCGAACGGCGCGAGGCCCGTGCCGCCGGCGACCATCCACGCCTCCGAGCCGGCCGGGGGCGTCGAGAACGGGCGGCCCAGCGGACCGAGGCACGACAGCCGGCTGCCCGGCGCGGCGTCGGCAATCAGCCGGCTTCCGACGCCGGCCCGCTTGTTGAGAATCGAAAACCCGACGATGGCGCCGTCGGGCCCGCGCAGCCGTTCGAAGACGGAGTACGGTCTGCGCAGCAGGGGCGTGTCCCCGGCGCTGGCGCGGATCATCACGAACTGGCCCGGCCGGATCGCGCGGGCGAGATCGGGGGCCCGAAACGCCACCACGGCGTAGTCGTCCGCGAGGGGCGTCGAGAAGAGGACTTCAGCGGAGACGTCCACTGGCATCGCGCAGAGTATAGCCGAAAGGAGGGGGGGACTGCCGCCGCGGGCTGCTATCATGCTCGGGATGCGGTTCCTCCGGATGTTCAGCAACGCCGTGATCGCCGCCGGGTTCGGCGCGATCTACCTGAGCATGCTGTTCCTCCAGCTGAACCCCGGCGTGCCGCTCTACCCTCTGAATCTCGTCTCGCTGACCGTCACCCTGGCGCTGTTCTACGGCGTCCATCTCGTGGTCGGGTTCTACGCGCTGATCGTCCTGCGGCAGATGATCGGGACCGAGCGGTTGTCGCCCGGCTGGGTGAGCCTGCGGCTGCAGGCCTGGCTGTTGACGGCCGTCGCCGCCGGCGTGGCGGCGCTCATGTGGTCGAACCTGCGGTCGTACGCGGCCGTGCTCAGTCTCGACACATCCCGGCGGATGGCGGCCGGCGCCGCCATCCTGACGGTGTGTGCGTTCATGTTCCTCGGGGTGGCGCTGGCGCACTACTCGTTCGGGCGCCGGAAGGGGCGGGTGGGTGCGAGTTTCGTGAGCGTCGCGCTCGCCGCATCGCTCGTGCTGCCCCTGGTGGCGCGCGGGCCGGGCAAGCTCGGCCCGCTGGTGTCGCGGCCGCTGGATGTCGACGCGGCCATCGCGCGCCCGACCATAGCCGGCCGCGTGGTGCTCCTCGTGCTCGACGGCGGTTCGCTCGACTTCGTGTCGGCCGCGGCCCTCGAAGGGCGGCTCCCGAGCTTCGGGAAGATCCTCGACAACGGCGCGGCCATGCACCTGGCGACGATCCGTCCGACCCAGCCCGATCCGGTCTGGACGACGGTCGCCACCGGCAAGCTGCCGGCGCGCAGCGGCGTGCGATCCGCGGCCCGCTATCTGGTGCCCGCCTCCAACGACCCGCTCGAACTGCTGCCGGCTCACTGCTTCGCGCACGGGCTGGTGCACTTCGGCTTCATCACCGCCGTGCCGCACACCGCCGCGTCCGTGCGCGCGCGTCCGCTGTGGAGCATCCTCGGGTCGGCGGGGCTCACGTCGGGCGTCGTCAACTGGCCGTTGACCTATCCCGCCCAGCCGGTCCGGGGCTACGTCGTCTCCGACCAGTTCTACCGGCCCGGCACCGCATTGCTCGAGCCGGACGACTCGGGGCGCGACGCCGACCCCGCTTCGAGATCGGCGCTGCTGACGATACAGCCGCCTGCGCTGTTCGAGGAGGCCAGGGCCGCCGGGTACCTGGCGGCGCCGGCACCCGACAACGAGCCGCGGCGGGACCTGCTCGACACGCCTCCGTTCGTGACCGATCGGATGTACGAGCAGGTGGCGGCCGCGCTCGACGAGAAGATCCGCCCCGACTTTTCGGCCGTCCGCTACCGGGAACTCGACGTGGCCGGACACCGCTTCCTCCGCTACGCCATGCCGAGGGATTTCGGCGACGTCTCCCCGGAGGAGCGGCGGCGGTTCGGTCTCGTGCTCGAGGGCGCGTACGCGCGCGTCGACGCCATCGTCGGCCGGGCGCTCGCCGCGCTCGGGCCCGACGACCTCCTGCTCGTCGTGTCGGGCTTCGGGATGGAGCCGCTCCCTGTCGACAAGCGCATGCTCGAGCGCTACCTGGGGACTCCGGAGTTGTCGGGCACCCACGAGGATGCGCCTGACGGGTTCCTGCTGGCGTACGGCGCGGCCGTCGCACCCGGCCGGAAGAACCGTGCTTCGGTGGTCGACGTCGTGCCGACGATTCTGTATTATCTCGGGCTGCCCGTCGCGCACGACATGGACGGGTATGCGAGGATTGACGTCTTCCGGCGGGAGTTCAGCGCCGGGCGGCCCATGGCGGGCATCCAGACCTACGAGCGCTGACGGCGACCGCCGCCGCCGTGCTATACTGCCGCCGTTCTTTAAGCCAGCCCGGAGAGGCCGGCAAGATCCTTCATGCGCCACCAGATCCTCCCCGGCGACACGAACCCCGTCATCGCGGCCGCGACCGGCCGTCGTCCCCGTTTCTGCGCTCGTTCGAGCGAGGAGTCGCTATGCCCGTTGTGATGGATGCGGACCGGATGGGCCGCACGCTCACCCGGATTGCGCACGAAATCGTCGAACGCAACCGCGGAGTGGAGCGCCTGGCGCTTGTGGGCGTGAGGACCCGGGGCGTGCCGCTCGCGGCCCGGCTCGCGGCGAGGCTGCGCGAGATTTCGGGCCAGGACGTCCCCGTCGGCGCGCTCGACATCACGCTCTACCGGGACGACCTGATGCACAACCCGGTCGGCCCCCAGCCGCTCGTCCGCAGCACCGACATCACGTTCTCCATCGACGACCGGATCATCGTCCTGGTGGACGACGTGCTGTACACCGGCCGCACGGTGCGTGCGGCGCTCGACGAGCTGATCGACTTCGGCCGGCCACGCGCGATCCAGCTCGTGGCGATGGTGGATCGGGGCCACCGTGAGCTCCCCATCAAGGCCGACTACGTCGGCAAGAACCTCCCGACGTCGCTGGCCGAGAGCGTGTCGGTGCGTCTGCTCGAGACCGACGGGTGCGACGAAGTCATCATCGAGAAGATCGATGGAGAGGACGCGTGATGAAAGCCGAGACATCCGGCGCGACGAAGGCCACATCGGCGGCGCCGCCCGACGACCCGCCGATCCCGGCGAACCGCCTGAGACGGAAGGACCTCATCGGCATCGCGGAGCTGTCGGTCGAGGAGATCGCGCTCATCCTCGACACCGCGGTGGCGATGAAGGAGATCGCCTCGCGGCCCATCAAGAAGGTGCCGGCGCTGCGCGGGAAGACGGTGGTGAACCTGTTCTTCGAGGCCAGCACCCGCACGCGGACGTCGTTCGAGATCGCCGAGAAGCGCCTGAGTGCGGACACGCTGAACATCGCCGCCGGCACGTCGGCCGTCGTCAAGGGAGAGACGCTGGCCGACACCGTGCACAACATCGAGGCGATGTCGCCGGACCTGCTGGTCGTGAGGCACTCCTCGTCCGGGGCGTGCCATTTCCTCTCGCGGATCTGCAGGTCCGGCGTCATCAACGCCGGCGACGGGATGCACGAGCACCCGACGCAGGCGCTGCTCGACGCCTTCACGATCCGCGAGCGCAAGGGGCGGCTGGCCGGGCTGAAGGTGGCCATCTGCGGCGACCTGCTCCACAGCCGCGTGCTCCGATCGAACGTCCTGCTGCTGACGAGGATGGGCGCCGACGTCTGGCTGTCGGGCCCGCCGACGCTCGTGCCGGCAGGGTTCGAGCGGACGGGCGTGCACATCACCTCGTCGCTGGACGAGGCGGTGGAGGGCGCCGACGCCGTGATGATGCTCCGCATCCAGCTCGAGCGGATGCTGGGCGGGTTCTTCCCGTCGCTGCGCGAGTACTTCAACGTGTTCGGAATGACGGCCGAGCGCGCGCGGCGCGCCAGACCGGACGTGCTGATCATGCACCCGGGCCCGATGAACCGGGGCGTCGAGATCGCGTCGGACGTGGCCGACGGCCCCTACTCGGTGATCCTCGACCAGGTGGCCAACGGCGTGGCCGTCCGCATGGCGATCCTGTACCTGCTGTCCGGTGGAGCTGAACATGAAACGGCTGCTTAAGGGCGGACATCTCGTCGACCCGTTGCTGGGCATCGACGGCGTGAGGGACGTGCTGCTGAACGGCGACCGGGTGCAGGAGGTCGGCCGGGACCTGTCGGCGGCCGCAGGCGTCGAGGTGGTGGCGGTCCCCGAGGGGTGCGTGATCTGTCCGGGTTTCGTGGATATGCACGTGCACCTGCGCGAGCCGGGTCAGGAGCACAAGGAGACGATTGCCAGCGGCACGGCGGCGGCGGCGGCCGGCGGCTTCACCGCCGTCGCCTGCATGCCGAACACCCAGCCGGTGAACGACAGCGCCGCCGTGACGCGCGCGATCCTCGAGCGGGCGGCGCTGGTGGGCGCCGTCCGGGTCTACCCGATCGGCGCGGTCTCGAAGGGCATGAAGGGCGAGAGCCTGTCCGAGATCGCCGACCTGCGCGGGGCGGGCTGCGTGGCGATTTCCGACGACGGCAGGCCCGTGGCCACCGCGCTGCTGATGCGCCGGGCGCTGGAGTACGCCGGCATGTTCAACCTGCCGGTGATCGACCACTGCGAGGAGCCGACGCTGAAGGGCGAAGGCGTGGCGCACGAGGGCTACGTGGCATCGATGCTCGGCCTGCGCGGCATCCCGGCCACCGCCGAGTCGATCATGGTCGAGCGCGACATCGCGCTGGCCGAGATGGCCGGGAGCGCGGTGCACATCGCGCACCTCAGCACGCGCCAGGCGCTGCGCGGCGTGTGGGCGGCGAAGGCACGAGGCGTCGCGGTCACGTGCGAGGTGACCCCGCATCACTTCGCGCTCACCGACGAGCGGCTGACCGCGCCGACGAGCTACGACACGAACCTCAAGATGAACCCGCCGCTGCGCGAGCGGGCCGACGTCGACGCCCTTCTCCAGGGCCTCAGGGCCGGGACGGTCGACGTCATTGCGACCGACCACGCGCCGCACCAGCAGGACGAGAAGCACGTGGAATTCGACCGGGCGCCGTTCGGCATCATCGGGCTGGAGACGGCCGTGCCGCTGACGCTCGACCGGCTGGTGCACACCGGCGTCATCACGCTTCGCCGGATGGTCCAGTTGATGTCGGTCAACCCGTGCCGGATCCTGCGCGTCACCGGCGGCACGCTCAGGCCGGGCCGCCCGGCCGATCTCACCATCATCGCTCCGTCCGTCCCGACGACCGTCGACCTGTCGACGTCGAAATCGCTCTCCCGCAATTCGCCGTTCGACGGCTGGACGCTGCGCGGCTCGGTCGCGGCGACGATCGTGGGCGGGCGGACGGTCTACGTGAACGACGAGGTTCCGGGCGCAGCGGCCTTCGGACCGGCGGCCGCCCGCGCATGAGACCCGGGGCCGTCGCGTCGCCGGATGGGCGCGACGGCCTGAAGGCCGCCCTCGACGGCCTCTACGAGGAGTACAACAGGGCCGAGGCCGTCCCCGATCCCATCGACATCGTCCGCCGGTATCCCGACCGCGCCGATCGGGAGGTCGTCGGGTTCTGCGCCGCCGGATTGGCATTCGGCCGCGTCGCCAGCGTCCTGCAGTCGGTGGAGCGGATGCTCGCCGTCATGGGCCCGGCTCCCGCCGAGTTCGTCCGCGGGTTCGACCGGCGGCGCGACGGCCGCGCCTTCGAGTCGCTGGTGCACCGCTGGACGCGCGGGGAAGACCTGGCGGCCCTCGTCCTCACGATGCGCCGGATGATGGACTCGGCCGGGTCGATCGAGGCGTTCTTCCTGACCGGGCACGACCCGTCCGGGACCGACGTCGAAGCGTCGATCGGCTCGTTCTCGCGCCGGGCGCTGGCCCTGGCGCCCGGCGAGGCGCGGCGCCGTCCTGCGGGCCTGGCCTACTTCTTCCCCCGGCCGTCGGCGGGCAGCGCCTGCAAGCGCCTCAACCTGTACCTGCGATGGATGGTTCGGCGCGACTCGGTGGACCTCGGCGTGTGGTCGGGCGTCTCGCCGTCGCAGCTGATCGTGCCGCTCGACGTGCACGTCATCCGTCTGGGACAGTGCCTGGGGCTGACCCGCTATCGGAGCCCGGGGTGGAAGATGGCGTCGGACATCACGGCGTCGCTCCGGAGGTTGGATCCAGCCGACCCGGTCCGCTACGACTTCGCGCTCTGCCACGTCGGCATGCGCGACCAGTGCGGCTTCAACCGGCCGCTCGCGGACGCCCGGTGCCCGCTCCGCGGCTGGTGCCGGCCACGTCGGCATACACGGCGAGCGTCTGCTCGACCATCCGTTCGACGCTGAACCGCGTCCGGACCCGCTCGAACCCGGCGTCGGCCATGCGCCTCCGCCTGGCCTCGTCGCGCAGCATGTCGAGGATGGCGGCGGCCAGCGCCCCGGCGTCGCGCGGAGGCACCAGCACGCCCGTCTCGCCGTCGGCGACAACTTCGGGGATGCCGCCGGCCCGGGTGGCCACCACCGGGCGGCTCGCCGCCATCGCGTCGAGCAGCGAGGTTCCGAGGCCCTCGGTCGTGGAACTCATCACGAACAGATCCAGCCCCTTCAGCACGGCGAGGACGTCCGTTCGGAACCCGGCCAGGACGACGTGCTGGGCGAGGTGGAGGTGCTTGACCTGATGCTCGAGCGCTGCCCTGAGCTCGCCCTCGCCGAGCACGAGGAAGCGAGCCTCCGGCGCCTCGCGCACCACGGTCGCGGCGGCATCGATCAGGTACTTCTGTCCCTTGTGAGGCACCAGCGCGGCGATGTTGCCGACGATCAACGAGTGCGGCGGGAACCAGGTACTCCTCGCGCACGTTCAGCGGTTCGATGGCGGCCACGCGTTCCACGTCGACGCCTTCGTGGACCGTGGTGGCCAGGTCGGCGGGCACCCCGTCCTCGACGAGCATCGCGCGGATCGCGTCCGAGGCGGTCACGAAGCGATCGACCTGGCGGTACTTCCAGCGCGAGAACGAATTGCTCTTGATGTGGAAATCGACCCGGCGGGCGGCGATGAGGGCCGGCCGCCGCGGCGGCGAGGCAATCGAGAGGGCCGTCGCCGCGACCGCCACGCCGTGCGGGTCGTGGGCGTGGATCACATCGGGCTCGAGGTCCCGAATCACGCGCGAGAGCCTCCAGGCCGTCGGCAGGTCCACCTCGCCCCGCGGCGCCAGCGGCACCACCTCCATGTCGGCCGGAAGGCGCTTGCGGAGCTCGCCGTTCGGGTGGACGACGGCCACGACGCGGTGGCCACGGGCACGGAGGCCCGCCGCGGTCAGCAGGACCTGGTTCTGTCCGCCCCGCCACGTGCGCGCCGTGTCGATCTGAAGTGAGAACACTTCGCTCCCGCGTCAGTTGCCAGTGGCCAGTTGTCAGTGGTCAGCCGGTCACGCGTGATCGACGGACAACCGATCACTGGGAACTGACCACTACGTCCTGCCTGCGGCCTACTTCTTCCTTCCCAACTCCCACAGCTTCGCGAACTTCAGGAACACGTAGTAGCTGTTGAGGATCGACACCACCAGTCCCACCGCGCCGTCGCGCCAGCCGCCGCGGGCCAGGTAGTTGCGCAGGAAGGCGCCGAGCGGTCGTGCCGCCAGCCCCGCGGGGCCGATCGTCCGCCCCTGCGCCTGCATCTGCTCGGCCGCCAGCGCGGTGTACCGGTCAATCGTCTGCAGGTGATGCGCGATGTCGCGGTACGGGACGTGCTGCAGTTCCGCCCGGAGCCGCCCGACGTCGCCCCTCACACGGACGCCCTCGTGCACCTCGCCGGTCCATGCCGCCGCCCGCCGGTCGTAGAGCCGCAGCTGGTGATCCGGGTACCAGTCGGTCGTGCGAATCCACTTCCCGAGGTAGAAACTGACTCGCGGAATCGAGTACCCGCGTCCCCGGGGCTCGTCGCGGAGCAGGGCCAGGACTTCGGCGGCGAGCCCCGGCGTCACGCGCTCGTCGGCGTCGAGCGACAGGATCCAGTCGTGCGACGCCTGGTCGGCCGCGAAGTTCTTCTGGGCCGAATAGCCGGGCCACTCGCGCACGAACACGCGGTCGGTCCGCTGCCGCGCGAGCGCGGCCGTGTCGTCGGTGCTCCCGGAATCGACGACGACGAGCTCGTCGGCCCAGGACACCGAGTCGAGGGCCGCGAGGATGTTCGCGGACTCGTTCCGGGTGATGACGGTGACCGTCAGCTTCGGCACACGGGGAGTATAGCGCGTCCTACTGCACCTGCCCCACGCGGCCGGCGACGGCCAGCGAGATGCTCCCGCCGATGACAGGCGCTTCCTGGACGGTCTCGAAATCCACGAACGACCGGCTGTAGTCCAGGATCGCCTGCAGTTCGGCGTTCTTGGCCGAGGCCAGGTCGCGCTGCGCCTGGACCACGAAGAAGTTCGTCGACAAGCCGGCCTCGAACCTCTTCTGTTCGGCCGCGAGTTTCCGCTGCGCCAGCTCGCGCGAGACCCGCGTCGCGTCCACGCGCTTGCGGTTGGTGTTCAGCGTCCGCGCGACGTCCCGCACCTGGTTGGCGACGACCATCTCCAGGTCGCGGAGCTGCAACGCCTCCTGTGTGTACGAGACCTTGGCCCTCGCCAGCGCCGCCTCGGCGCTGCTGCGGCCGACCGGATAGCCGACGGTCACCGCGAGCGACCAGTTGTGGAAGTCGTTGCTGAGCATCTGCGAGTACACGCTTCCCCAGCCGTTGTCGACGATCGAGATCGGAACCGGCGGAAACGTGTCCGAGAAGGTGTACTGGGTGCCGCCCTGCCCCGTCAGGCCGTAGCCGGCGCGCACGTTCAGGTCGGGCAGCATCTGGTTCTTGAAGTACCGGATATTGATGTCGTTCGCCTCGAGGCTCTTCCGCATGTTGATGAGGTCGGTCCGGTTCTCGAGCGCGCGCTTCACGGCGGCCTCGAGGTCCACCTCCCGCGCCTGGTACACCGGCAGATCCGTCAGCTCGAACGTCGTCGCCCAGAACCCGGGGTTCTTCGGGTCGTAGATCAGCTGGCGAAGGTCGTCTTCCGCCTTCGAGATCCGCGCCTCCGCGATGATCACCCCCTCCTCGTTGCGGGCCACCTCGACCTCGGCCTCGATGATGTCGATGGGCGCCATCGTGCCCACGCTGACGCGCGACTTGTTGTTCCGGAGCGAATCGCGGGCAATCTGGAGCGACTGCTGCTGGACCTTCAGGTTCTCGAACGCGTAGGCGAGGTCCCAGTAGGAGTTCTTCACGGCGCGGAGGGTCGTGACCACCGTCTGGCGGAGCTGGACGTCGGTCATCTCGCGGTTCTTCTTGCTGATGAGCAACTGCTGGCGCGTGCTGTCGACCTTGAAGTTGCGGAGGAGCGGCTGCGTGTAGCTCCCGCTCAGCATCGACCCCAGGGCCGGATTCGGGCTGTCGTACACGCTGTTGCTCTTGGTGCGGACGTTGTTCCAGGCGACGTTGTAGTTGGCGCCCCACGGCAGCAGCTGATCGGCCTGAACCGTTGCGCCAAACCGGTCGTTGACGAGCGCGTCGGTCGCCCCCGCGAAGAAGCTGCTGACCGGGCTCGTCGAACTCGCGTTCGTGGCGGTTCCGCTCACAATGGGCGTCCACGCCGTCTTGATCCAGTCGATGTTCAGGCTCTGAATCTGCGGATCGAGGCGCTGCACCTGGAGCGACAGGTTCTGCTCCAGCGCCAGGCGCACGGCATCGTCTATCGAGAGCCTGGCGACCGTTCCTGCGGCGGGCGGGCCGGGCTGGGGCTGTCCCGCCTGTCCGAATACGGAGGCCGGGACGAGGCATGCGGCGAAGACGAGCCTGAGCGAGCGACGGCGAGCGGTGTCAAACATCGAAGTGACTCCCATCCTGGTCCCTGTAGTAGACGATTCTCGAGGACCCGAGGTTCATGCCGCCTGCGCCGGCCGGGCGCCGGATCTCCTTGACAAGAAGCGGCGTCTGAACCGAGGATCCAGGATCCGGGCGCCGTATCGGGCAGTCTACCAGCAGAGGCCGCACGGGGGGAGTGCACCATGAGCCGCGACGAGTTACTCGACCTGTTCCGCCGCTGTTCGGCGCTGCTCGAGGGGCATTTCCGCCTGTCGTCCGGGTTGCACAGCCCCGGCTACCTGCAGTGCGCGCTGGTCCTCCAGCACCCGCAGCACGCCGGCGCGCTCGGCGCGGCCCTGGCTGAACGCGTGCGCGACCTGCGTCCGACCACGGTGCTGTCTCCGGCGCTCGGCGGCCTGATCATCGGCCACGAGGTGGCGCGGGCGCTCGGCGCTCGGGCGATCTTCGCCGAGCGCGAAGAGGGCGCGCTCCGCCTCCGCCGCGGCTTCAGCATCGCCGAGGCCGAACGCGTCCTTGTGGTCGAGGACGTGGTGACGACGGGCGGGTCGACGCGCGAGACCATCCAGGTGGCCGCCGCAGCCGGCGCGCAGGTCGTGGCGGCGACGGCCATGGTGAACCGGAGCGGCGGGCGCGCCGCGCTCGACGTCCCGCTCCACGCGCTGCTCGACCTGTCGCTGCCGACCTACGAGCCGGAATCCTGCCCGCTCTGCGCGCAGGGCGTGCCGATTGTGAAGCCGGGCTCGCGACAGGTGGCCGTGCCGCACGACAAGTAAGGCACACACGGCCCTGTGTCCCGCCAGGCGTGGCTGCACCCATGTCCCGCACCCTGAAGATCGTGCTGGCCTACGACGGGTCGGACTTCGTGGGCTGGCAACGCCAACCCGCCGGCGTCTCGGTCCAGGCGCGGCTCGAGGACGCGCTGTCGGCCATCGAGGGCCTCCCGGTGACCGTCGTCGGAGCGGGGCGCACCGACGCCGGGGTGCACGCGCTCGGCCAGGTGGTCAGCTGCCGGCTCGAGCACCGGCTGCCGGCGGCGCAGCTCGTGAACGCGCTCAACGCCATGCTTCCCGGCGCCGTCCGCGTGCTCGAGGTCGCGGAGGTCCACGAGTCGTTCCATGCCCGTTATGACGCGCGTCTGAAGACCTACCGCTACCTCCTCCAGAACAGCGCCGTCGTCAGCCCGTTCGAGCGCCGGTACGTCTGGCACGTGCCCCGGCGGCTCGACATCGCCACGATGGCGGCCGGCGTGCGGCACCTCGAGGGGGAGCGCGATTTCGCGGCGCTGCGGGCCGAGGGAAGCGCCACGAAGACGACCGTGAGGACGCTGGAGGTCGCGACGGTGCGGGAGTCCACGTCGGCCGAAGTGGTCGGCGGCAGCCTGCTGCCGAAGGGCCCCGAAGGCCGGGGCCGGCTGATCGTGTTCGAGTTCGGCGGCAGCGGCTTCCTTCGGCACATGGTCAGGAACGCGGTCGGCACCCTCGTGGACATCGGGCTCGGGAAGAGGGAGCCGGAATGGATGGCCGACGTGCTGGCGTCCGGCGATCGGGCGCGGGCAGGTCCGACCGCTCCGGCCCGCGGCCTGTTCCTCGTGGGCGTGGACTATCCTGCTGCTCTCCTTGCTCCGCCGGAAGGCAGCCTGTAAGATCAAGCCTCGCCTTGTTGGGCACAGGTATGTCTCTCGAACAGGTCCTGGAAGGGATCTCGCCAGGTTCGGCCGAGGACGCGCTGGCGCGGCAGGTGGACTTCACCCGTCTGCCGTCGCACGTGGCCATCATCATGGACGGCAACGGGCGGTGGGCCGCCAGGCGCCGCCTCCCGCGCGTCGAGGGACATCGCGCGGGCATCGACGCGGTGCGCGACGCGGTCGAGACGTCCGCCAGGCTGGGGATTCGCGTTCTGACGCTCTACGCGTTCTCGATGGAGAACTGGAAGCGCCCGCGCGCCGAGGTTTCCACGCTGATGACGCTGCTCAAGCGCTACCTCAGGCTGGAGCTCGACACCCTGCTGCGGAACGGGATCCGTTTCAAGGTGATCGGGCGTCCGGACGAACTCGCGACGGATGTTCGCGAGGAGCTGGCGCGGGCTGTCGAGCGGACGTCTGGCAACGCGGGCATGCAGTTCAACATCGCCCTCAACTACGGCGGCCGGGCTGAAATCGTCGATGCCGCGCGGCGGCTGATCGAGTCGGGCGTTGCCGCCGCCGACGTGGACGAGAGGCGACTGGCCTCCTGCCTCTACACGGCGGGCCAGCCCGATCCCGACCTGCTGATACGCACCAGCGGCGAGATGCGGGTCAGCAACTTCCTGCTGTGGCAGATTGCCTACGCGGAGATCTGGGTGACCGACACGCTGTGGCCCGACTTCCGCCGCCAGCACCTGCTCGAGGCGATCGTGGCCTACCAGAAGCGCGACCGCCGCTACGGCGGCATCGAGCCGCCTCATCAGACCGCCGGCGTCGAGTAGCCGACACCATGGTTCGAATCCTGAGCGCCGCGGTTCTCATCCCGGTCTTCTTCGGGTGCATCTGGCTCCTCCCATCCCTGCCGCTGTTGGCCGTGGCCGAGGCGGTGCTGCTGCTCGCGTTCCTCGAGTACGCCCGCCTGGCCGAGGCGCTCGGCGCGCGGCTTCCGCGCGCCGCGTCGGGAGCCGCGGCAGCGGCGATGTGCGCCGCCGTGGGCCTGGGCGTTCCGCTCGAACTGCCGCTCGCGGCAGCCCTCGTGGGACTCGGCGCGCTCGTCGTGGGGTCGCGCGCGCCGGCGCCCGGCGTGCTGGCCGACGTGGCTGCCGCCGCGTTTCCCATCCTCTATCTGGGCCTGCCGATCGGCAGCTTCATTGCGCTGCACGCGACGGCCGGACGCGAGAGCGTCATGCTGCTGCTGCTCACCATCGTCGTCAGCGACAGCGCGCAGTACTTCACCGGCCGCGCCTTCGGCCGGCACAGGCTGTCGCCGGCGATCAGCCCGAAGAAGACGCTGGAGGGCGCGCTGGGCGGCTTCCTCGTCGCGCCGGTGGTGCTGGCGATCGCCGCGAAGTGGTGGCTGCCGGGCCGGTCGACCGGGTGGCTGCTGCTCGTCGGGCTGGCGATGGTGGGGCTCGGGATTGCCGGGGACCTCTTCGAGTCGCTGCTCAAGCGAAGCGCGGGCGTGAAGGACAGCGCAGCGCTGATTCCCGGGCACGGCGGCGTGCTCGACCGGATCGACGCGATGCTGTTCGCGGCGCCGGTGTTCTACGTCCTGCTGAAGTACGGGGGATAGGGACCGCCCGTGAGACGCCTGGCCATCCTCGGAGCGACCGGATCGATCGGGCGGAACGCCCTGTCGGTGGTCGAGGCGCACCGCGACCGTCTCGAGGTGGTCGCCATGGCGGCCGGCGACAACGTCGCGCTGTTCGCCGAGCAGGTGAGGGCGCACCGGCCGCGGGCGATTGCGATGGCGTCTGGCCAGGCGATCGACCGGTTCCGCCGCATGGCGGACGTGGGCGGCGCCGAGATTGCCGGCCACGGCTCCGACGGGCTGATCGCGCTCGCGACGCGCCGCGACGTGGACATGGTGCTCTGCGCCTCGTCCGGCACCGCCGCGCTCGAGGCGGTGCTGGCCGCGATCGAGGCCGGCAAGGCGATTGCGCTGGCGAACAAGGAAGTGCTCGTCATGGCGGGCGCGCTGATGACGGACGCGGCCCGCCGGCACGCCGTCGAGATCCTCCCGGTCGACAGCGAGCACAACGCCATCCACCAGTGCGTGCACGGACGACCCGCGCACGAGATCAGCCGGCTCGTCCTGACCGCGTCCGGCGGGCCGTTCCGAGGCCACTCCCGGAAGGAGCTGGCCGGTGTCGCGCCCACCGACGCGCTGAAGCACCCGACGTGGCGCATGGGCCGGAAGATCACGATCGACTCGGCGACGCTGATGAACAAGGGCCTCGAGGTGATCGAGGCGCGGTGGCTGTTCGGCGTGCCGGCGGACCGGATCGACGTGGTCGTGCATCCGCAGTCGGTGGTGCACTCGATGGTCGAGATGATCGACGGCTCGATCCTCGCGCAGCTTGGCGTGACCGACATGCGCCTGCCCATCCAGTACGCCTTCTCGTACCCGGAACGCTGGGCGTCGCCGCTGCCGCGGCTGGACCTCGCGCGATCGGGCCGCCTCGACTTCCATCTGCCCGACCACGAGAGGTTCCCGGGCCTGAGGCTGGCGTATCGGGCGCTCGAGACCGGCGGCGGGCTGCCCGTGGTGCTGAACGCCGCGAACGAAGTCGCGGTCGAGGAGTTCCTGGCCGGCCGCCTGCCGTTCACCGCCATCCCCGTGCTCATCGAGCGGACGATGGACGCGCACGCGCCGGCCGAGGTCCGTTCGCTGGTGGAGGCTCGCCGCCTCGACAGCTGGGCGCGCGCGTGTTCCCAGGAACTCGCGCGGGAGCTACAATCAGAAGTCTGAGGGTTTCTCTTGCTGTTGACCATTGTCGCGTTCGTCTTCGTGCTGGGCGTGCTGATCTTCGTCCACGAGCTGGGCCACTTCCTGATGGCCCGGCGGATCGGCGTCCGCGTCATCACCTTCTCGCTCGGCTTCGGGCCCAAGCTCGTCGGGTTCCGCCGCGGAGACACCGAGTACCGCATCAGCGCCGTGCCGCTCGGCGGCTACGTCAAGATGGCGGGCGAGACGCCCGACGACCCGCGGACGGGCCAGCCCGACGAGTTCCTGTCGAAGACGAAGTGGCAGCGGTTCCAGGTGCTCATCATGGGCCCCGTGATGAACATCCTGCTGGCCGTCGTCCTCATGTGGGTCGTGCTGATGCAGGGCGATCGGGAGCCGTCGTTCCTCTACCGGGCGCCGAAGGTGGGCGCCGTTGCCGCGGGGTCGCCGGCCGAGCGTGGCGGCGTCCGGCCCGGCGACGTCGTCGCCACGGTGGCCGGCCGCCGCGTCGACACGTGGGAGCAGTTCTCGATGGCCATCGGCACGAGGGCCAGGCGAGAGGTGGCGATCGAGGTCATCCGCGAAGGCCGGACGGTGCCGCTGACGGTGACGCCGGACGCTCAGACGAAGTACGAGATCGGGGACATCGGCGTCTTCCCGGACGTGCATCCGTCGATTGTGCAGGTCGTGGCCGGAGAGGCGGCCGAGAGGGGCGGGTTGAAGCCTGGCGACGTCGTGCTGGCGTTCAACGGCCGGACGATCACGTTCTCCAGTCAGCTGACCGAGGCGATCGCGAAGCACCCGAGTCAGGTGGTGGTCTTCGACGTGCAGCGCGGGAGCGAGCGGAAGGCCGTTTCGGTGACCACCACCCTGCAGGGCAAGAAGGGACGGGTCGGCATCAGCCTCCTCGACGATTCCATCCTGGTGCAGCGCGGGCCGTGGGAGGCCGCCAAGCTGAGCGTCCGGCGCAACTACGAGTTCGGCGGCGCCATCTTCCAGACGCTGGTCGGCCTGCTGACGCGCGAGACGTCGCCCAAGCAATTGACGGGCCCGTTGGGGATTGCGCAGCTTTCAGGAGACGCGGCGGCGCTCGGGTGGATTGCGCTGTTCGGCCTGATGGCCTCGATCAGCCTGAACCTGGGCATCCTCAACCTGCTGCCGATTCCGGTGCTCGACGGCGGCCACATCTTCATCATGGCGCTCGAGGGGCTGGCGCGCCGGGACTTCAGCACGAAGGTGAAGGAGAGCCTGCTGCTCGCCGGGTTCGCCGCGCTGATGCTGCTGATGGTGACGGTAATCTACAACGACCTGACCCGTGTGGCGTGGATCCAGAGGCTCATGTTCTGGCGGTAGGGAAGAGCTGCCAGCGGCGTGGGGCGGGGCTTCAGCCCCGCCGCGGGTACTTCGTCTCCACGTAGTCGTCCACCAGCCTCCGGAACGCCTCGGCCAGTTCCTCGTACGTGCCTTTCAGCGTCGTGAAGTGCTGCCCGTCGACGTAGACGGGGCAGTTCGGAGCCTCGCCCGTGCCCGGCAGGCTGATGCCGATGTTCGAGGCCTTCGATTCGCCGGGCCCGTTGACCACGCAGCCCATCACCGCCAGCGTCATGGTCTCGACGCCCTCGTAGCGTGCCTTCCACGCGGGCATCTGCTGGCGCACGTAATCCTGAACCCGTTCGGCCAGTTCCTGGAACGTGGTGCTCGTCGTGCGGCCGCACCCCGGGCACGCCGTCACGCTCGGCGCGAACGAACGGAGCCCGAGCGCCTGCAGCAGCTCGCAGGCGGCATACACCTCCTCGCGCCGGTCGCCGCCCGGACGGGGCGTGAGCGACACGCGAATCGTGTCGCCGATGCCCTCGGCCAGCAGCACGCCCATCGCCGACGCGGACCACACCAGGCCCTTGATGCCCATGCCCGCCTCGGTGAGGCCCAGATGCAGCGGCTGGCTGGTCCTCGCGGCCAGCTCCCGGTAGACGGCAATCAGGTGCGCGGGCCGCGAGACCTTGCAGGAGACGATGATCTGGTCCGCTCGAAGACCCGATTCCACGGCCAGCGCCGTCGACTCGAGCGCCGAGAGCACCATACACTCGTTGACCACCTCCTCGGAGGTCCGCCCGAGGTTCCGGTCGGTGTTCTCCTGCATGCGGCGCATCACCAGTTCCTGGTTCAGCGACCCGCCGTTCACACCGATCCGCACCGGCTTCCCCTCGTCGGCGGCGACCTTGCAGATCGTCGCAAACTGCTCGTCGCGCCGGCGGCCGGAACCGACGTTGCCCGGGTTGATTCGGTACTTGTCGAGGGCGCGCGCGCAGTCGGGGTGGCGCGTCAGCAGCAGATGGCCGTTGTAGTGAAAGTCGCCGATGAGCGGGGCATCGCATCCGGCATCGAGCAGGCGGCGCTTGATCTCGGGCACCGCCGCCGCGGCCTCGGGGAGGTTCACGGTGACGCGCAGCAGTTCGGACCCTGCGCGGGAGAGTTCGAGGCACTGCTTCGTAGTGGACGCCGCGTCGGCCGTGTCGGTGTTGCACATCGACTGGACGACGACGGGCGCGCCCCCGCCGACCTGGATCCTGCCGACGCGCACCGCGACCGTCTGGTGCCGGTTCATGTCTCGATCATACCAGCG